>CAWAMU010000001.1:0-76059 GCA_963783265.1 uncultured Alphaproteobacteria bacterium
GGCGCCTATATGAACCAGGGCCAGATCTGCATGAGCACCGAGCGGATCATCGTGGTGGATGCCGTGGCGGACGAGTTCGCCACCAGGTTTGCCGAGAAGGCGCGGTCCATGCCGGTGGGTGATCCGACCGAAGGCAAGACGCCGCTGGGCGCGGTGGTCGACAGGAAAACCGTCGATCACTGCTATTCGCTGATCGAGGATGCGACGTCGAAGGGCGCGGAACTGCTGGTGGGCGGGGAGACGACGCAGAACGTGCTGATGCCCGCACACCTGGTGGACAAGGTGACGCCCGACATGAAGCTGTTTCGCGAGGAGAGCTTTGGCCCGGTAGTGGGCATAACCCGCGCGCGGGACGAGGCCCATGCCATCGAGCTGGCGAACGATACGCAATACGGCCTTTCCTCCGCCGTCTTCACCCGCGACACCGCTCGCGGCCTGAAAGTGGCAAAGCAGATCAAGGCGGGCATTTGCCACGTCAACGCCAGCACGGTTTCGGACGAGCCGCAGATGCCGTTCGGCGGCATGAAGGCATCGGGCTACGGCCGCTTCGGCGGCAAGGCCGGTATCGACGCCTTCACCGAACTGCGCTGGATCACCTTCGAGACCGAGCCGGGGCATTACCCGATTTAGTGAGGTGACAAGTCCGCGTGTCGGGTCATGATGGCCTCGAGGTTGCGCCGAAAACGCGTCTTCCTTGATATGCCGACGGTTACGCAGCGCAAACAGGCCAGTCAGCGTGGGCGGCATGAAGGATTTTCCCGGCGCCAGATTCACATCGCGGCGGGATCCACACAGTCGCAGGCATCGCGGTGAGTACCGCGAGCCCCTGACCCGTTACAAGTCCGGCAGCGATTGCTCGGCAAAACCCCAGCCAGCCAGGGTCTTGCTACTGGCACGATCCAAGCAGCCGCTTTGCATCGTCGATCGAATATGGCTTGGCGTCGTCTATCCACTTTAGCTCGTTCCAGCCGATCGGAACCGCCACCGGGGCCCCGGACCGCGCGCGGGCGGAATAGGGCAGGACGGCAGTGCTGCCGCGCTGGTTGCGCAACCAGTCGATGAAAATCTTCCCCTTGCGCTTCGCCTTGCTCATGGTGGCAGTGAAGCGGTCCGGCTCGGCAAGGCTCAGCGCCTCGGCAAACCGGCGGGAGAAATCCTTGTGCGCGTCCCACGAATGCCCTGGAGTCAGAGGAACCACGACATGCACCCCCTTGCCGCCGGAGAGCATGGCGAAACTCACCAGCCCGATATCCGATAGCCGCGCCCTGATGTCGCGCGCCGCCTGCTTCACGTCTTCGAAATCCAGCCCCTCGTCAGGATCGAGATCGAATACCATCCTGTCGGGCAATTCCACGTCTCCCGTGCGCGATCCCCAGCCGTGGAATTCGATCGTGCCCATCTGCACGCATTGCAGGATTCCGCGCGCATCCTCGATATATAGGTAATCCTCGGTGCCGCCGTCCTTCTCCTGGATGGGAACACTGTGCACCGCATCGCCGAATGCGCCGCTGTCATGCTTCTGGAAGAAGCATTTCCTTGCCCGGCCTTGCGGGCAGCGCACCAGGCTGGCCGGACGGCGCGCGGCAAACGGCAGCATGATCGGCGCGACCGCTTCATAATAATCCGCGAGCTGGCCCTTTGTCTGCCCGCTGTCGGGGAAGACGACCCGGTCTCGGCTCGATATCTTCACGCCTGCATCCGGCTGCGGGACGGCGGCCGGCTTCTCCGGTTTCACTGATTTTGCAGCCTTGTCGTTTCGGAGACCCAGATAACTGCCGTGACGGATATTCCCGTCGGCGGTGAATTCGGCGAACGCCACCTCGGCCACGAGCTTTGGCGTGAGCCAGGTGACGCCGCGTGCATCGGCCTTGGACACCTCGACGGGGGCGGTCTTGCGTTCGAGGCGACGCATCCGTGCGGTGAGCGAGTCCAGTTCGTCGGCACTGAAACCGGTGCCGACCTTGCCTTTGTAAACGAGTTCGCCATCCTCGTGCTGCGCCATCAGGAGCGAGGAGAAGGGCCGACCCTTGGCCGCGCTTTCTGTCCAGCCGACGATCACGAATTCCTGTCGCCGCGTGCACTTCACCTTCACCCACGCCTTCGATCGCGAATGGCGATAGGGCGCGTCCATTTTCTTGGCGATTATTCCTTCCTGCCCGGCGCTGCACATCGCTGTGAACAGTTTCTCGCCTGCGCCGATGACGTGGTCGGCAATGTGGACCGGCGGCTCTGCGGTCGCCAACAACGCTTCGAGCCGCTCCTTGCGCTCTATATTGGACGTCTTGGCGAGATCTTCGCCCGCCAGTTCCAGCAGGTCGAACGCGTAAAACGCCAGCTTGTCGGATTTGGATTGGCTGCCATGCCCGCGTTTCAGCACCTGTTGCAGGGTCGAGAAATCGGGATTGCCCTGCGCATCGACCGCGACGATCTCCCCATCGATGAGGCTGGCGGGCAGGTCCAGCGCGGCGATTGCTTCGACAAGCGGCGCGAACTTGTCCGTCCAGTCCTTGCCGCTGCGGGTGTAGACGCGCACCTTGTCGCCGCTGGCCGCGACAATGGCGCGATAGCCGTCGAATTTTATCTCGTGCATCCAGCCGTTGCCGCTGGGCACATCGTCGACCAGGGTGGCCAGTTGCGGCTTGCGGAATTTCGGCAGCGTTGCCGCCTTGCGTTTGCGGCGCGGTTTCGCCTTGCTCGCATTGCGGGCAGAGGCCTTCTCCATCTGCGCGAGGAAAGCATCGTCCTTCTTGCCAGCCAGGGGATATTCCCCACGTTTGTCGGCGGCAATCTCGGCCATGGAGCGCCGGGTCAGTACGCTCGTCAATTCGCGCTCTACAAGCGCGTCACCTTCTTCGGCATGTTCGTCCTGCAATTTGCGCAGCAGCCAGTTTTCGCGTTTTTCGCCGGGCTTTTTCTTCAGCCGGATCAGGAGCCATTCCCCCTTCATCCGCTCCCCTTCGAGGGTGAAATGAAGGTGGCCCCTGTCGATGTCGCTGGCGCTCTTGCCCTTGATCGGTGCCCAGCGCCCGCGATCCCACAGCATGACCGTGCCGCCGCCATATTCGCCCTTGGGGATGGTGCCCTCGAACTCGGCATAGGACATCGGGTGGTCTTCGGTGCGCACGGCCAGCCGCTTGATATCGGGGTCGGGGGAGGGGCCCTTGGTGACGGCCCAGCTTTTCAGCACGCCGTCGATCTCGAGGCGCAAGTCCCAGTGCAGGCGCGTTGCATCGTGTTTCTGCACGATGAAGAGGTCGCCGCCCTTGCTGCTGTGCGCCTTGCCCGAGGGTTCGGGCGTCTTTTCGAAATCGCGCTTGGCGTTGTAGGTCGCCAGCGGATCGACGGGTTTGCGCGCACGCGCCATTTCAGGCGGACTTCTTGCGTTTCGCAGAGGTCTTCGCGGCCGGTTTCTTCGCGCCAACGGATTTCTTCAGCGCTGCCATCAGGTCGATGACATTGGCGCCGGAAGCCGCGTCCGGATCATCGACGTCCTCGATGATCGCCTTCTTGCTTTTCGATTTGGATTTCTTGTCGATCAGCTTGCGCAGCGCGTCGGCATAGCGATCCTCGAATTCGCTGGCATCGAAGGGCGCGCTTCTATCCTCGATCAGCGTGGTCGCCAGATCGAGCAGCTCCTTCCTGGGCTTGCCATCGTCAATGTCCGTGAAGAATTCCTGCCCCTTGCGAACCTCGTCGGCGTAGCGCAGCGTCTCCATCAGCAGGCCTTTGCCGCAAGGTCGGATCGCCACCAGCTTCTCGCTACCTCGCATCGACAATTGCCCCAGCGCGACCTTCTTTGCCTTGCGCAAGGCTTCGCGCAGCACGACAAATGCCTCCTCGGCCAGATCGTCCTTGGGCGCGACGTAATAGGGCTTTTCAAAGTAAAGCGGGTCGATCTCGCAGGTATCGACGAACTGGACCAGTTCGAGCGTCTTCTTGCTCTCGATCTTGACGGCTTCGATCTCCTCGTCATCCAGCAGGACATATTCGCCTTTGGATATTTCGTAGCCCTTGATGATCTCGTCGCGATCGATGGGGCCAATGCCCTCCACCACTTTTTCGTACGAAACCCGCTTTCCGCTGGGCTCGTGGATCTGGTTGAACCTGATCTTCGCCCCGGTTTTTGACGCCGAGTAAATCTCGACTGGAATGGATACGAGGGCAAGTCTGATCTGCCCCTGCCAATATGCACGCGCCGCCATTTGTTACCTCCGTTCGCACACTCAGCGCTTGTAGCGGCTTTTCGTTTCGGTTTTCAGGGTAAATAGCGACCACCTGCCGCGGAACCAACGTGCCGGCTTGTCCGTTATTCGCGCAAAGGAGATACACATGATTGGTAAGCTTATTGGCGCCGGCGTTGGCGCAGCACTTGGCAAGGAAAGCCGCAAGATTGGCGGCACCACCGGCGCAGTTCTGGGCGCGGTTGCAATCCCTCTGGTAACCCGGCTTCGCATCCCGGCCCTGCTGGCCCTGGCGGGCGGCGGTTATCTGGCAAAGCGTCTGGCCGACAAGGCCGAAAAGCCAGCGACGCCGACAACTCCGGCGCCCTGATACAGACAGGTTGAATTTCGAAGGGCGGCCCGAGTGGCCGCCCTTTTCGTATGTGCAGCTGAGTTGAAGGCGTGGCGGTGCAACTCGTGGCGCTTGCCTTGGTCGACCTCGTTTGCGGGGCGGGCGATTACCTCGCGCGTCACCAGCGCCGCAATCTTCGCGTTGATGCTGACGGCGATCTATTGCACCGGAATCATCACCCGGCGCGGGACCGTGGTGGCGCGCATGGGGCTGGATAGCTGGGCGGTGCTGATCGTCTATACGCTGGGCATGTGGGCCATACTGGCAGGCGTATTCGCCCGTTGAGAAGCCTGCGGGTTCGCTTGCACGACAAGGCGCGTCTTCCTAACTCGGTTCCTCAACCAGCGAATCGAGACAATACATGACCACCCATCGCACCCGCATGCTCATCATCGGCTCTGGCCCGGCAGGCTATTCTGCCGCCATCTATGGCGCGCGCGCCGGGATGGAACCGATCGTCGTGCAGGGGCTGCAGCCCGGCGGTCAGCTGACCATCACCACCGATGTGGAGAATTATCCCGGCTTTGAAGATGTGATCCAGGGCCCGTGGCTGATGGAACAGATGCAGAAGCAGGCAGAGCATGTCGGCACGCGCATGATGTGGGACACTATCGTCGAAGTCGACATGGACGGCGGATCGCCATTCAGGGCCATTGGCGACAGCGGCGATGAATACGTCGGCGATGTGCTGGTCATCGCCACGGGTGCGCAGGCAAAATGGCTGGGCGTGCCGGGCGAAAAGGAACTGGGCGGCAAGGGCGTGTCTGCCTGCGCAACCTGCGACGGTTTCTTCTATCGGGGCCGGAAAGTGGCCGTGATCGGCGGCGGCAACACAGCCGTGGAAGAAGCGCTCTACCTCACCAACCATTCCGACGATGTGACGTTGATCCACCGCCGCGATGAATTGCGCAGCGAGAAAATCCTGCAGGATCGGCTGTTCAAGTCCGACAAGATTTCCACCCTCTGGAACAAGACGGTGGAGCGCTTCGTGGCAGGCGAAAACGGCGCACTGGCAAAGCTCGAACTGGTGGACACCTTGACCGGCGAAAAGAGCGAACTGGAAGTGGACGGCGCCTTCGTGGCCATTGGCCATGCCCCATCCACCGAATTGTTCAAAGGCAAGCTGCCGATGGACGATGGCGGATATCTGCTGGTGGAAGCCGGCACGCCGAAGACGGCAATTCCCGGCGTTTTTGCCTGCGGCGATGTGATGGATCATACCTATCGTCAGGCAGTGACGGCGGCAGGCACCGGCTGCATGGCGGCGCTGGATGCCGAGCGCTTCCTCGCCACGCTGGAATTTGCCGAGAAGGAAGCGGCGGAATAATTCGCGCCTTGGAAAAGCTCTATCTAGACGATTTGCGGGTCGGTCAGACCTTCGAAAGCGGTGAGCACGTTCTCGATGCAGACCAGATCATAACCTTCGCACAGGATTACGATCCGCAGCCATTCCATGTCGACCCGGACAAGGCAAAGGACAGTTTTTTCCGCGATCTCGCCGCCAGCGGCTGGCACACGGCGGCCATTTCCATGAGGCTGGTTGTCGAATCGGTGCCGATTGCAAATGGCGTGATCGGAGGTGGCGGCATGGTCCAATGGCCCACGCCCGCGCGCGCTGGCGATGTCCTGCGGGTTCAGACGCGGATCGAAGAGATTATTCCGTCCCGCTCCCGTCCCGGGCGGGCGACAGTCAACGTGCATTGCCTGACGCTCAACCAGCGCGATGAAGTCCGGCAGGAGTTTCGACCCCGTCTGATTGCCTGGAATCGCGATGTCACGCCCGAGTAAGGGCTAGAAACGCGAAAAGTCTGGCTTCCGCTTTTCCATGAAGGCGGTGAAGGCCTCGCGCGCTTCATTGCTTTGCAGCCGCTGGGCGAAGATATCGATCTCGGCTTCCATCTTTTCCGCCACCAGGGCGGGCTCGCGCATCAGCGCCTTCGATGCCTGCACCGCGCCCGGCGGCAGGGCGGCAATACGGGCGGCGGCCTCCGCCACGCTGGCGTCAAGATCGGTATTGGGCACGACGGTATTCGCCAGCCCGGACGCCAGCGCCTCGCTCGCGCCCATTCGTTCACCCATCGCCAGCATGGCAAAGGCGCGCTGGTGGCCTATTGCGGATGGCAGTAGCAGGCTTGAGGCAGCTTCGGGCACCAGTCCAAGGCCGGTAAAAGGCGTACTCAGCTTCGCATCTTCTGCCAGCACCACGTAGTCGCAATGCAGCAGCATTGTGGTGCCGATACCCACGGCGTGGCCTTGTACCCCGGCAACCAGCGGCTTGGTAAAGGTGCCCAGCAGGCGGATAAAGCGGAAAACGTTGGCTTCGCTCACATTTCCCGATGATTTGAGGAAATCGCCGATGTCGTTGCCCGCACAGAACAGGTCGCCCGCACCGCGAATAACCACCACGCGTACCGCGGCATCCTCTTGTGCGCTCTCCATCGCTTCCGCCATTGCGCCATACATCGCGTCGGTCAGGGCGTTCTTCTTGTCGGGGCGGTTCATCAGCAGTGTCACGACACCGCCGTCCCTCGTGATATCCACCGTGCCGCTCATCAGATTTTCCTATTCATGATCGTGGCGGCCGAAATCGGGCCGTGCATCGTCCTGACCCTGTTCCACGATCCGCCGCCGGATTGCGCGGGTCTTGGAGAACTGGTCGAACATCATTTCGCCATCGCCGGCCCTGATGGCCTCGCGCATCAGGGCAAGGTCGCCAAGGAAGCGGTCGAGCATGTCGAGCACCGCGTCCCGGTTGTTGAGAAAGACATCGCGCCACATCACCGGATCGCTGGCGGCGATGCGAGTAAAATCGCGGAAGCCCCCGGCAGAGTATTTGATGACTTCGCCGCGCGTCACCTCCTCAAGGTCGCTGGCCGTGCCGACGATGGTGTAGGCGATGAGGTGGGGAATATGGCTGGTCACGGCGAGCACGAGATCGTGATGTTCGGCATCCATGATCTCCACGGTCGATCCCAGCCCCTTCCAGAACGCCGTGAGAGCAGCGACCATGCCTTCGGGCGCGTTATCTGGCGGGGTGACGATGCACCAGCGCTGGTGAAACAGGCTGGAGAAGCCGGCGTCCGGTCCTGATTGCTCTGTGCCTGCGACGGGGTGGGCGGGGATGATCGCGTGATCGGGCAGCGCCTGTGCAAGGCTTTTCGAAACGCTGAGCTTGGACGAGCCGACGTCGCTGATAACCGCATCGGGCCGGAGGCCGGGAGCGATAGCCTTGGCCGCTGTGTCCATCGCGCCCACCGGCACGCAGAGGATAACAAGATCGGCATCGCGCACGGCATCAGCCGGATCATCGGCGACCGTCCCACACAAGCCGCGTGTCCGTGCGCGATCACGCACCTCGGGATCGGCATCGTAGCCCGTGGTTTTGACATCGGGCAGGTGCTCTTCCACTGCCAGCCCGATAGAGCCGCCCAGCAGGCCAAGGCCGATGATGGCAACGTGCTGGAAACTCATTGCGCGCCCTCGCACATCTGCCGCAGCTTTTCGGCGATCCGGGCCATCTGCTCATCGGTGCCGATGGTGATGCGCAGCGCATGAGGCAGGCCCTGTCCCGGCAGGTGCCGCACGGCGTAGCCCGCCCCCGCAATGCCATGCAGCGCGGTTTCGGCGGTCAGCGCGCCTTCGAACAATACCAGCAGGAAATTCGCCTCGCTAGGCACGGCGCGCAGGCCGTGGTTGCCCAGCGCTTCGATAGCTTCGGCAAAGTGCGCCCGGACGACTGCGTTGTGCTTACGGCTTTGCTCCACGAATTCCTGATCGGCCATGGCTGACACGGCGGCGCGCTGGCCACTTGTGGTGACGTTAAAAGGGCCGCGTATGCGGTTTAGCGCATCGATCAGGTGCAGTGCTCCTGTCGCCCAGCCGATCCGTTCGCCCGCCAGGCCATAGATCTTGGAAAAAGTGCGCGTGACCAGCACGTTTTCATGCTTTGCGGCAAGCTCCAGCCCGCCATCATTCATCTGCGAAGGCACGTATTCGCCGTAGGCCTGATCGATGACCAGCAGCACATTGTCCGGCAGGCCAGCATGCAGCCGAGCGATCTCTTCGCGGGGAAGAAAAGTGCCCGTGGGGTTGTTGGGATTGGCGATGAATACCACCCGCGTGCGCTCAGTTACCGCAGCCAGCATAGCATCGACATCGGCGGTAAAATCATTGTCATCCACTTCAACCGGCGTTGCCCCGCAGCGGCGCGCTGCGATATCATATACCGAGAAGCTGAAGCGGCTGAACATCACTTCGTCACCCGGTCCGGCAAAGCCTTGCGCTGCAAGGTTCAGCAATTCGTCCGAACCCGTGCCGCAGACAATGCGTTCGGGGGTGAGACCATGAACGATGCCAATTGCCTTGCGCAGCGCATTGGAGCCAGGATCGGGATAGCTTGCGGGCGAAGCCACCTCGGCCAGCGCGTCCATCGCCGCAGGAGAGCAACCCAGCGGGTTCTCGTTTGCCGAGAGTTTTACCAGCGGTTTGCCATCGTCCCCTGCGCTCTTGCCCGGAACATAGGCGTGGATGGCCTCGATATAGGGCTTCATCTGCGGGCGGGTGCTTGAAGGCATTGTCGAAGGTCTCGTCAGTTTCGAAAGCGCGCATAGCCGCCATTTGCGGCGATTGACAGCCCGCGATTGACACACGCGCGGGCGTCGCCCAAGTCCGCAACCCGAGATCATGGCCACGACAACCGCAACCGACTTATCCACCCTGACGCTGGATGCTCCGCTCCTGCTGGATAGCGGTCGCACCCTGGCGGGCGTGGAAATGGCGTATGAGACCTATGGCGACCTTGCCGCGGACAAGTCCAATGCCGTGCTGATCTTCCACGCGCTGACGGGCGACCAGTTCGTGGCGGGGACCAACCCCGTAACCGGCAGGCCCGGTTGGTGGGAGCGGATGGTCGGGCCCGGCAAGCCCATCGATACCAATCGTTTCCACGTGATTTGCGCCAATGTGATCGGCAGTTGCCTCGGCTCCACCGGGCCTGCCACGCAGCGGGCCAAGCGGCGGATGCCTATGCGATGGACTTCCCGGTCATCACCATCCGCGACATGGTGCGTGCGCAAATGGCCATGCTGGATGCGCTGGGCATCGATCGGCTGCATGCCGTGGTGGGCGGATCCATGGGCGGGATGCAGGCCCTGTCCTGCGCGGCCAACTTCCCGGATCGGACAGACCGCGTGCTGGCGATTGCCACGACTGCGCGCCACTCTGCGCAGAACATCGCTTTCCACGAGATGGGGCGGCAGGCCATCATGGCAGACCCCAACTGGCATGGCGGCGATTACTATGGGGGCGAAGCGCCTGCCAAGGGCTTGGCCGTGGCGCGCATGGCCGCGCATATCACCTATCTTTCCGAAGAAGGGCTGACCGAGAAATTCGGCCGTCGGCTACAGGATCGCGAGGCCAAGAGCTTTGGCTTCGATGCCGATTTCCAGGTGGAGAGCTATCTGCGGCACCAGGGCCTCAGTTTTACCGACCGCTTCGATGCCAACAGCTATCTCTATATCACCCGCGCCATGGATTACTTCGACCTGGCGGAAGAGCATGGCGGGCCTGCTCGCCAATGCGTTCCGAGGCGCAAAAGAAACGCGCTTCTGCCTCGTCAGCTTCGATACGGACTGGCTCTACACCACCGCCGACATGCGCGAAGTGGTGCATGCGCTGAACGCAGTGGCAGCACCTGTCAGTTTCGTCGAACTCAGCGCGCCATACGGCCACGACAGTTTCCTCCTCGACGTGCCCGCGCTGGACCGGGTGGTGGAAGGGTTCCTGGGCCAGTGACGCCGCCTGCATCCTTCGGCCTGCGACCCGATCTTGCCAAGATCGCCTTCATGGTGCCCGCCGGTTCGCGCGCGCTGGATGTCGGTTGTGGGGAGGGCGATCTGATGGAGGTCCTTCAGGCGCAGAAGGATTGCGATGCGCGCGGCATGGAGATCGACCCCGAGCAGGTCGCCAAGGCCGTTTCGCGCGGACTCTCCGTGGTGCAGGGCGACGCCAATCGCGATCTCGCCGATTACCCTGACGGCGCCTTCGATGTCGCCATCCTCAGCCAGACCCTGCAGACCGCGCAGCGGCCCGACTGGCTGCTGGAACAGCTACTTCGCGTGGGGCGCGAAGCTTTCGTCAGCTTTCCCAATTTCGCCTACTGGCGCATGCGGCTGTCGCTATTGCGCAATGGGCGTATGCCGATTTCGCGCCACCTGCCAGGCAGTTGGTACGAGACGGCAAACATCCATCACCTGACGATCACCGACTTCCGCGAGTTCGTCTGCGCAGCGCGGCGTCAACGTAAGCGGAAGCTGGTTCTTCGCAAATGGCCGGGAAATCGGCGGTGGAAATGCGAACTGGCGCGCGGAGCACGCGGTGTTCCAGTTAAGCCGCTAGTTCAAAACGCGATCATCGCAGAGCCTGCAAACCCCGCGATGCAGATGGCGGGCAGCATCCCCAGCAGGCTGGCGGCAAGAAACGCGCGGGCGCTGATCGGGGTGGCGGCGCATCCGGCGGTGACAATCACATTCGGAATGCCGCCGATCCGGGCGCCAACCACGTAAAGCGGGCCGCGACGGCCCAGATGATCCTGAATACCTTCCATCCGTTTGCCGAAGCGGCGGCGAACACGCTCTCCCAGCCAGCGGCGCGACGCGAGGAACAGGAGATGGGTGCCGATCGTCACGCCCAGCGCTACGACCAATATTCCGGCAATGCCCAGGATCAGTCCACTGAGGAACGACATGGTGTTGACCGCGCCGGGCACGGACATTGCCACCAGCGATGCTGTCACCGCCGCAAGCAGGGCAGGAAGGGCATAGGGGCCGACCGGCATGGCAGCCAGGCTGTCCAGCATGGCGATTGGCAGGAGAGAGGAAATCAGCGCGTCCACATTGAACTGACGCAGTTTGCCTTATCGGGTTCCCGGCGCGGCGGGATGTGGCGAAAAAACGTTGCAACGTTGCAACAGCGATTAACGCGGGGCGGACCCGTCGTGGACGCACAAAACGCTGTCATTGCGCGCAAGACACCACAGGCTGAGCCCCGCCGCGCGGGCGCGTTCCACCGCCATACTGGTGGGCAGCGAAATGGTAACAAGCCGCGTCGCGCCCGCGCGCACGGCCTTCTCGACGATCTCGTAGGAGCAGCGCGCGCTGGAGAGGATGAAACCGTCGCCCGCGTGTTGTCTTGCCACGGCCAAAGCCCCGACCAGCTTGTCCATCGCATTGTGGCGACCGACATCCTCGCGTGCGTGGAGAACCGTTCCGTCGATGGTGCAGAAGGCGGCTGCATGGGCTGCGCCGGTTTCCCTGGTCAACGGCTGGTGATCGCGGAGTGCGCCTAGCGCGGCGAAGATCGCCTGCGGGTCGAGCGGAACATGCGGGTCGACCGGCGGCAGGGGTCTGCTGACTGCCTCGAGGTTCTCGATACCACACAAGCCGCAGCTCGATTCCGCCACGCGCGTGCGGACGCGCTCGGTCAGTTTCTCAATGCCAAGACCGGTAAGCTGGGCGCGAGCGATCCAGCCATGGTCGACTTCGGCCACGGCCAGGTCGGTAATGTCGGAGATTGTCCTCGCCAGGCCTTCCGTGAGCGCGAAACCGCAGGCGAAATCTTCGAGGTCCGATGGCGTGGCCATCATCACTGCGTAGGAGAGGCCATTGTATTCAAGCGCGACGGGCACTTCTGGAACCCATGCGCGCACCAGCCGGCGAGTGGTCCCGTCAGCCCCGAACTCGACCGGCTTACCCGGCATCCGAATTGTGCAGCCCGCCTGCCTTGGAGAAATCGGTGGCGCGGGTCTGCGAACCGGGACGCGCCCCCTTTGCCAGATGCTCGATTGCCTCTGCGGCGATCGGATCAAGCCCGCTGCGGTCGCCGGTAAAGATGGATTGCTTCATCCGCGGATCCCAGAAGCTCTCGATATGGTCCGCCGTCGCCAGCACCGCCTTGTCATGCCCGATCGCCACGAAGTTCTTGGCGATCTGGTTGGCAAAGCGCGTCAGCGTCTCGAGCTGGTTCTTGCTCATTCCGCAGGTTCCATTAAATCTTCACCGGCAATGCGGCGGCTGCGCTCCGTCAGTTCCTGGTAATCTTCCTGCCAGTCGGTTGGCCCGTTACTGGGCATGACCTGCACTGCCGTTACCTTGTATTCGGGGCAATTGGTGGCCCAGTCGGAGAAATCGGTGGTGACGACATTGGCCTGCGTCGCCGGGTGATGGAAGGTGGTGTAGACCACGCCGGGTGCCACCCGGTCCGTGACCTTGACACGCAGGGTAGTTTCGCCCGTGCGGCTGGCCAGCTTGGTCCAGTCGCCATCATTCAAACCGCGGTTTTCGGCATCGACCGGATGCATTTCCAGCAGGTCTTCCTGATGCCACACGGTGTTGGCCGTACGGCGGGTCTGCGCTCCGACGTTGTACTGGCTGAGGATGCGGCCCGTGGTCAGCAACAGCGGGAAGCGCGGGCCAGTCTTCTCGTCGGTGGGGACGTAGTCTGTCACCACGAACAGGCCCTTGCCGCGAACGAAGCCTTCCATATGCATGACCGGCGATCCGTCCGGATGCGTCTCGTTCACCGGCCACTGCACGCTGCCGCGTTCCTGCAGCATGTCCCAGCTTACCCCGGCAAAACTGCCGGTGAGGCGCGCGATCTCGTCGAGAATTTCGCTCGGATGCTCGTAATTCCACTCCGCACCCAGGGCATTGGCGAGCAGCTGCGTGACTTCCCAGTCTTCATAGCCATTGGCAGGTTGCATCACCTT
The DNA here is from genome assembly GCA_963783265.1 of uncultured Alphaproteobacteria bacterium. Classification (GTDB taxonomy): domain Bacteria; phylum Pseudomonadota; class Alphaproteobacteria; order Sphingomonadales; family Sphingomonadaceae; genus Alteraurantiacibacter. The sequence goes on from CAWAMU010000001.1 coordinate 13,337, forward strand.
GCGTACCGGCTGGATGCGGCGTTCGGCATTGGTGAAGGTGCCGTTCTTCTCGAGGAAGGTGGAGCCGGGCAGGAAGACGTGGGCGTAATTCGCGGTCTCGTTCAGGAAGAGATCGTGCACGATCACGCAGTCCATCGCAGACAGGCCATCGGCCACGTGCTGCGTGTTGGGATCGGACTGGAGAATATCCTCGCCCTGGATGTAGATCGCCTTGAACGTGCCATCTACGGCGGCATCCAGCATGTTGTTGATGCGCAGGCCCGGATTGGGATCGAGGCTGACGCCCCAGTCCTTTTCGAACAATTCGCGCGTCACGCTGTCGGAAAGGTGGCGATAGCCGGGCAGTTCGTGCGGGAAGCTGCCCATGTCGCAGGCGCCCTGCACGTTGTTCTGTCCCCGAAGCGGATTAACGCCCACGCCCTTGCGACCGATGTTGCCGGTGCACATGGCAAGGTTGGCAATCGCCATCACGGTGGAAGAGCCTTGCGAATGCTCGGTAACACCAAGCCCGTAATAGATCGCCGAATTGCCGCCGGTGGCATAGAGGCGCGCCGCACCGCGCAGGTCTTCTGCGGGAACGCGCGTTACAGGCTCCAGCGTTTCGGGGCTGTGACGCTCGTCGGAAACGAAGCGCGCCCATTCTTCATAGGCATCGATCTCGCAGCGTTCCCGGATGAACTTGTCGTTGGTGAGACCCTCGGTGACGATCACATGCGCCATCGCGGTAAGCACGGCGACGTTCGTGCCGGGCTGCAGGGGCAGGTGATACGCAGCCTCGACATGCGGCATGCGGACTAGGTCGATGCGGCGCGGATCTATCACGATCAGCTTGGCCCCTTCGCGCAGGCGCTTTTTCAGGCGGCTGGCGAAAACGGGATGCCCGTCTGTCGGGTTCGCGCCGATCACCAGTGCGACATCGGTGTGCTGCACGCTGTCGAAATCCTGTGTGCCCGCGCTGGTGCCGAACGTCGTCTTCAGGCCGTATCCGGTGGGCGAGTGGCACACCCGCGCACAGGTATCGACGTTGTTGGCGCCGAACACGCTGCGGATCAGCTTTTGCACAAGGAAGGTTTCCTCGTTCGTGCAGCGGCTGGAAGTAATGCCACCCAGCGCGCCCGCGCCGTGCTCTTCCTTGATACCCTTGATCTTGTTGCTGGTGAATTCCAGCGCCTCTTCCCAGCTTACCTCGCGCCAGGGCTGGTCGATGCTCTCGCGCACCATGGGCGACGTGATGCGATCCTGGTGGTTGGCATAGCCATAGGCAAACCGGCCCTTCACGCAGCTATGGCCGCGATTGGCCTTGCCATCCTTGTAGGGCACCATGCGCACCAGTTGCTCTCCGCGCAATTCCGCACGGAAAGTGCAACCCACGCCGCAATAGGCGCAGGTGGTGACGACGCTGCGTTCGGGCAGGCCGATTTCCTTGACGCTCTTTTCCTGCAGGGTGGCGGTCGGGCAGGCCTGCACGCAGGCACCGCAGCTTACGCATTCGCTGGAGAGGAAATTGTCCTCGTCCTGTCCCGCGGAAACCATGCTGGCAAAGCCGCGCCCGTCGATGGTGAGCGCGAAAGTGCCCTGCACCTCGTTACAGGCACGCACGCAGCGCGAGCAGACGATGCATTTGCTGGCATCAAAGCTGAAATATGGGTTGGAGGTGTCCGTCGGCACTTCGAGGTGGTTTGCTCCCTCATAGCCATAGCGCACATCGCGCAGGCCGACGGCGGCGGCTTCGTCCTGCAATTCGCAATCGCCGTTGGCAGAGCAGGTGAGGCAGTCGAGCGGGTGATCGGAGATATACAGCTCCATCACGCCCTTGCGCAGCTTTTCCAGCCGCGGAGTCTGCGTTTTCACCACCATGCCTTCGCTCACCGGCGTGGTGCAGCTGGCAGGCGTGCCGCGCGCGCCTTCGATTTCCACCAGGCACAAGCGGCAGGAGCCGAAGGCCTCGACATTGTCCGTCGCGCACAGTTTGGGGATGTGCCCGCCGGTCTCGCTGGCGGCGCGCATTACCGACGTGCCGGCGGGCACCGTGGTTTTGCGCCCGTCGATCGTCAGCGTGACCAGTTCCTCCGACTTTGCTGCCGGAGTGCCGAAATCCTTCGGGGCTTCATATCCCATTGCTATCGCTCCATCGCCGCAAGATCTGCGGGTGTGTTGATGTTTGCTGGCGCATCATGGCTTTTCACGGCCCGCGCCCTGGCGGCCTTTGCGAAAGCGAGCATCGAATGGCGTCCTTCACTCTGGAGGATGGCCGAGACGACGGATGCGTTGCTGCTTTTCCAATGCCCGATAACGGGCTGTGTTTCAAGATAAGCCGGTGCTGGCGAAAGATCCGCCAAGAGTGTTGGCGGCAGCGCGACTGAATCGACCCCGCAGGTCAGCACGCTGTCGTAATTCTCGCTTTCCGCGTAACGCAGGGCCGCGGCGATACCGCCCAGCGGGCCCATGTCCGGCCGGGGCCAATCGGGAATGGTCGGGGCAGGGGCAGTTTCGCGGCCCACCACGATCACATCTTCGCAGAACCCCGCGAGGGCATTCACGGCGCGGGCGATCAGCGTGTGGCCGTCCAGCTCGGCCAGCGCCTTGTCGCTGCCGAAGCGCGAGGACTTGCCGCCTGCCAGGACCGCGCCCAGAATCATGCCGGACGATCCTTCATCCCGCAGCTTCCGGCAACGCCTGCTCGACCAGTTCGGGATTGCGGGTGAAGTCTTCCGGCCACTGGCGCAGCGCGCTCATCACCGGATAGGGGGTGAAGCCGCCAAGCGCGCAGAGCGATCCGAATTTCATCGTCTCGCAAAGGTCGGTCAGCAAGGCCGATTTCATCGCCTGCATCGCGGCCCTTGTCCTTGGGCGCATTGTGCATTTGCGGAGCCAGTTCGATACGATCACGCTTGCGTCCGCCGTCGCGGATGCGGTCGAGGATTTCCACGCCGCGCACCGCGCCGATGCGGCAGGGCGTGCACTTGCCACAGCTCTCCACGGAGCAGAACTCCATCGCGAAGCGCGCCATTTCCAGCATGTCTGCCGTGTCGTCGAACACGGTAACGCCGCCATGACCGATCAGGGCTTCCGACGCGGTGTATTCCTCGTAATCGAACTTGATGTCGAACTGGTCGGGGTGAATGTAGGCCCCAAGAGGTCCGCCAACCTGCACCGCTTTTACGGGGCGGCCCGAGGCGGTGCCGCCGCCGATCGTGTTGACGAGATCATCTAGGGAAACACCGAAGCCGACTTCATATAGCCCGCCGTGCTTGATATTGCCGGCGAGCTGGATCGGCATGGTCCCGCGCGAACGGCCAAAACCTGCATCCCTGTATTCGTCCGCTCCACCTTCTGTGAGGATATGCGGCACGGCTTGCAGGCTGAGGACGTTGTTGACCACGGTGGGTTTGCCCAGAAAGCCCTGCAAAGCGGGCAGCGGCGGCTTGGCGCGCACCTCGCCGCGCTTGCCTTCCAGGCTGTTGAGCAGCGAGGTTTCCTCGCCGCAGACATAGGCGCCCGCACCCACGCGCACTTCGCATTTGAATGGCGCGATGATGTCGGCGCACAGTTCCAGCGCGGCGGTCAGCTTTCGGATCGCATCGGGATACTCGCTGCGCAGGTAGATATAGCCCTGGTCCGCGCCCACGGCCTCGCCTGCAATCGCCATGCCTTCGATCAGCGCGAAGGGATCACCTTCCATCGCCATGCGATCGGCAAAGGTGCCGCTGTCGCCTTCATCGGCATTGCACACGATGTATTTCCTGGGCCCTTCGGCCTTCATCACCGTGTCCCACTTGATGCCGGTGGGAAATCCTGCGCCGCCGCGGCCACGCAGGCCGGACAGTTTGACTTGCTCAACGATGGCTTCCTGCCCGATCTGGCGGGCCCGCTTCAAGCCCGCCCATCCGCCGGTCGCCTCGTAATCCTCAAGACTGAGAGGGCGGGTCTTGCCTGCGCGCTTGAACGTGATGCGCGTTTGCGTGGCGATGAAGGGATGGTCTTCGATCACGCCGATAGACTTGGTGCTGCTGCCATCCAGAATGGCGTCCACGTCATCCAGAGTGGCGGGACCGAAGCCTTCGCCATCGATCTCTACCAGCGGTTCCAGCCAGTGCATGCCCCAACTGGAGGTACGATGCACCTCGCAGCCCTTTTTCTCGAAAGCCGCTGCCAGTTTGTCTGCGCCGCCGGCGCGGGCAAGGGCATCGTCGGAAATACGAACCAGCGTCATGCGTTTTCAACCAGACTGGTGATCGCCTGTTCGTCCAGGCGAATGTGAAGATCGTCACCTGTGCGGGCGGCAGGGCCAGCGCTGCACAGGCCAAGGCAATAGACGGTGGAGATGCGCACGCGCTCTCCGGCGGCGGCACTGGCGCTGTCGATCAGTTTTTCCACGCCGCGCGCCTTGCATGCCTCTGCCCGGCAGATTTGCACGTGCGGGCGAGCGTCGGGCGCAGGCAGGTAATCGTGGTAGAAGCTGACCACACCGTGCACATCGGCACGGCTGAGGTTCAACCCCTTGGCAATCAGCGCTTCGCTGGCGGAATCGACGCAGCCCAGTTCGGCCTGCACATCGTTCAGGATCGGCAGCAATGGCCCTTCGCGATGATGGTGGCGGGCGATGATCTCGCCCAGCAGTTCGCTCTTGTCGCTCATGCCTTGAGCCTTTCCGCGTGCCATTTCACGTGATCGGCAATGAAGGTGGAGACGAAGAAATAGGAATGGTCATACCCTTCCTGCATCACGATCTTCGCATTCATGCCGGCCTCGCGCACGGCATCTTCCAGCAGCCAGGTCTTGAGCTGCTCGTCGAGGAAATCGTCGGCGCGGCCCTGTTCCACCAGCAGGTGATCGATCCGCGCGCCGTCTTCGATCAGGGCGCAGGCATCGTATTCGCGCCATGCGGCCCGGTCGTCACCGATATAGTTGGACAGCGCCTTCTCGCCCCACGGGCAATTGAGCGGGCTGACAATGGGGGAGAACGCGCTGGTGGAGCGGAAGCGTCCGGGATTGCGCAAGCTTACCGTCAACGCACCGTGTCCGCCCATGGAATGGCCGGAAATCGACTGGCGATCCATGTCTACGGGAAAATTGCTGGCGATCAGTGCGGGCAGTTCTTCTTCCACATAGCTGCGCATGTTGAAATGCTTTGCCCACGGTTCCTGCGTGGCGTTGACATAGAAGCCTGCGCCCTGGCCAAAATCATAGGCCTCGTCGTCGGGCACTGCGTTGCCATTCAGGTCGGGTCCGCGGGGTGACGTGTCCGGACATACGAAGATCACGCCATTTTCGGCACACGCCCGATGGTAGTGGCATTTGATCATCGCATTTTCATGCGTGCAGGTGAGGCCCGACAGCCACCAGAGCACGGGCAATTTCTCGCCTTCGCGGTGCTCGGGCACATAGACGGCAAAGGTCATCGGCGTGCCGGTGGCCTCGCTGTCGTGCTTGTAGACGCCCTGGTTGCCGCCGAAGCATTTGCTTTCGCTGACGGTTTCGATACTCATTCGGATGCCTCGCGATGCATCCCGCAAAGCTTGTTGCCGTCGGGATCGCGCAGGTAGGCGAGGTACAGGCGGCCGAAGTCGTTTTCACGCCAGCCCGGCGGGTCTTCAATGGCCGTGCCTCCCGCAGCTTCGCCAGCGGCATGCCAGGCGTTTGCCTGTGCGGTATCGGCCATGGCAAAACCGATGGTGGCACCGTTGGCGCAGCTTGCCGGATTGCCGTCGATGGGCTTGGTCACCAGGAAGACCGCGCCATTGTGCAGATAGACGAGGCGTCCCTTGCTATCGAACACGCCTTCCTTCGCGCCGAGGGCAGCGAACAGCGCATCGTAAAAGGTTTTCGATTTATCGAGATCGTTCGAGCCGACCATCATGTGGCTGTACATCGTGTTCAATCCTCTACATTCGTGGTGAAAGCACAAAGCTTGTTGCCGACCGGATCGCGCAGGTAGGCACCGTAAAGCCTGTTCTCGCCCATGTCGCGGCGGCCCGGTGCGCCTTCATCGCTACCGCCATTGGCAAGGCCCGCTTCGTGCCATGCGTCGACTTGCGCCTGCGTATCGGCGGAAAGGCCGATGGTGCCGCCGTTTGCAAACGTCGCCGCTTCGCCATTGCGCGGGCGGTTCACGGAGAAGAAGCCTTTCTCGTACGATCCGTAATAGGATGCATCGTCGGCCCTGTTTCCTTCGATGCCCAATGCAGCGAAGGTCGCATCGTAGAACCGGGCCGATGCCTTGGGATCGTCTGTGCCGACCACGATATGGGTGAACATGCTCATCGGCTGGATCAGGCGTTTTCGTTGGGACAGAACACGCAGATCTTGTTGCCATCGGGATCGCGAAGATATGCGCCATACATCTGGCCGGGGCTGTTCTCGCGTACGCCCGGGGCGCCTTCATCGCTGCCGCCGTTTTCGATGCCGGCTGCGTGCCAGGCATTCACTTCGTCATAGTTCCTGGCCTTCAGGCCCAGCGTCGCGCCGTTGGATGCGCTGGCCGGCTCGCCATTGGCCGGCTTGCCCACGGCAACCGCGCCGCCTTCGTTTGCATAGACCGTGAGGTGATCGAGCTGGGTTACCGGCTGCGCGCCGATGGCACCCATGGTGGCGTTGTAGAACTGGCGCGACTTTTCGACATCATTGGTGCCGAGAAATACGTGATTGAGCATGGTGAATGTCCTCTCTTCCATAGGCGCGCGCGATTGCTGATCGCCTACGCGATTCTCTTGTTTCATCACATAGCCGAAAATTTCGGTCTTGTGAAAGAGTGAATGTCCGAACCGGCCCTTTTTTGCCAATCTGGCCTTTGGGCTGCCGCCGGACCGTGTGCCTTAGTAAACCACAACCGAGCGGATGCTTTCGCCCGAGTGCATCAGGTCAAAGCCCTTGTTGATCTCGTCTAGGGACAGCGTGTGCGTGATCATCGGGTCGATGGCGATCTTGCCGTTCATGTACCAGTCCACGATCTTGGGCACGTCGGTGCGGCCCTTGGCCCCGCCAAATGCCGTGCCGCGCCAGTTGCGGCCCGTCACCAGCTGGAACGGACGCGTGGAAATTTCCTTGCCCGCCTCGGCCACCCCGATGATGATGGAAGTGCCCCAACCCTTGTGACAGCATTCCAGCGCCTGGCGCATGACATCGGTGTTGCCGGTGCAATCGAAGGTGTAGTCCGCGCCGCCGTCCAGCATCTCGACCAGATGCGCCACGACATCGCCGGTTTCCTTCGGATTGACGAAGTCGGTCATGCCGAACTTCTCGCCCCATTCCTTCTTGGAATTGTTGATGTCGACGCCCACGATTCGGTCCGCGCCCGCCATCCGTGCGCCCTGGATCACGTTCAGTCCGATGCCGCCAAGCCCGAACACCACCACATTGTCGCCCGGCTGTACCTTGGCGGTGTTGGTGACAGCGCCAACGCCAGTCGTGACGCCGCAACCGATGTAGCAACTGGTTTCGAACGGGGCATCGGTGCGGATCTTGGCCACCGCGATTTCAGGCAGAACGGTGAAGTTGGAGAAGGTGGAGCAGCCCATGTAGTGGTAGATCGTCTCGCCCTTGTAGCTGAAGCGCGACGTGCCATCGGGCATCACGCCCTTGCCCTGCGTTTCGCGAATGGCGCTGCACAGGTTGGTCTTGCCCGACAGGCACATCTTACACTGTCGGCATTCGGGCGTGTAGAGCGGGATCACGTGATCGTCCGGCTTCACGCTGGTGACGCCGGGGCCAACCTCGCGCACGATCCCAGCGCCTTCATGACCCAGTACCGAGGGGAACAACCCTTCCGAATCCAGACCGTCCAGCGTGTAGGCGTCGGTGTGGCAGATGCCGGTCGCCATGATCTCGACCAGCACTTCACCCTCTTTCGGGCCTTCGAGGTCAAGCTCGACAATCTCGAGCGGCTTCTTGGCTTCGAATGCTACGGCGGCACGGGTTTTCATCAGGCGACGTCCTTTGCTGGAATATTGTCAGTTGTAACAGGTGCGGCGACCAGATCGTCGCCCTCGCGCTCCGGCAGCATCAGGAAAAGCACCAGCGACACGAGCGAGCCCATTGCCATGATGGTGGAGACCACCAGCAACTCGTCATTGCCCAGCCACGCAAACAGCGCGCCTGCAATCAGCGGGCTGCCAGCCGCACCAAATCGGCCGATGCCCAGCACGAAGCCGGTGCCCGTGGCACGGGCATAGGCGGGGAATCCGCGTGCGAAAGCGGCGTAATATCCGCTGATCGCGGCATTCGTGAAGAACCCGGTCAGAACCGTTGCCCATTGCCAGCCGTCCAGCGTCTCGCGACCAAGACCGAATGAAATCACGGCAGCAGAACCGATCAGCAGCATCAGCGCCGTGGGCCATCTGATGCCAAGGCGTGCCATCACGAAGCCGAAAAGCGCGCTCCCCAGGAATCCGCCGACATTGGCCCAGGTCAACACCGTGGCTGCCGTGCTGGGTTCATAGCCCGGCGGATAATCGGCCACGATCTGTACCGCGAATTTCAGGATATAATAGAAGGTGATGGTGTGGAACATATAGCCGAACGCCAGCAGCAGCGTGACAGGGCGAAGCTGCGGGTTCGACAGGATATCCGTCACCTTGGGCTTGATATCGTCAGCATGGATTGGCGGCAGTGCCGCAATCGGCTCCTTGCCGAACGCTGCCAAGGTCTTGTTGGTCCCTTCCAGATTGCCCTTGCCGGCATGGTAGGCAGCCGTTTCCGGCACCACCAGCATCACAACCGGGATAAGCGCCGCAGTAACGATGGCGCCAAAATCGAAAACACCGCGCCAGCCATAGGTATCAAGCAGCCATTCCGAAGCTGCAATCCCACCCAGGATCGCGCCCAGCGGATAGCCTGCGACATAAACTGCGATGGCGGCCTTGCGCCACTTGCTGTTGGTGCTTTCCGCCGTCACCGCATTGGTGGCAGCCAGCATGCCGCCGATGCCGATACCGGTGATGAACCGGTAGATGATCATGGGTGTCACGGCATTGGCGTGTCCGGCCATCCACATGCCCGCGGCCATGAACAGCAGACATGCGATCATGGTGTTCTTGCGGCCAAACTTGTCCGCAGCACCGCCCAGCAGGACCGAGCCAAAGCCCATGCCGACCAGTTCGGCAGAAAGAACCACGCCCAGTGCAGCGCGCTCGATGCCCCACTCGGCAGAGATGCCCGGCGCCGCAAAGGCGCTGGACAGCACATCGAACCCGTCGAGCGCATTGAGCAGCACCATGAGCAGCACGACCACCCATTGGCGCGAGTTCATGGCGCCATCGTTGATTACATTGATGGGGTTTGAAGCCCCGCCTGTCGGTCCGGCCATATTGACTTTGTCCTCTCCCTGGAAAGTCCCTATTCGTGGATTCTCTCGAGCATTTCCACCAGTTTCTCGACTTCCTGCGAAGTGAAGCGGCTTTTCAGCCATGCCTCGTGTTCTGCAATGCAGCTTTTCGCCTGTTCCAGAGCCGCGTCACCGTCGGGGGTGAGGTGCAGCGCCTGCTTGCGACCGTCGCTGCTGGAGCGCTCGCGCCGCAGATAGCCGCGCGATTGCAGGCGATTGATGATCGTCATCGTGGTGGCACGGTCCATTCGCAGCCGGCTGCCCAGTTCAATCTGCGCAACGCCCGGGTTTTCGCCAATCAACCACAACACGCTGACCTGCTTTTGCGTAAGGTCCAGCCCGACAAAGGTCTCCGTGAAATGGCGATACACTGCACCATGCGCGAGGCGGATGTGGAAGCCCACAATCCCGTCAAGCTGGCCGAACCCCGGCGTCTCGTCGTCTTTCTTGTCGTCGGTCAATGCAGCCTGGCCCAATGTCCTGTTCTCGTTTGGCTTGCGGTTTTGTTAGTAGAGCATACAATTATCCGCAAGGAGAGGACAACAATGGCGCATTTTCCCGATACACCCAGCTTCACCGGTTTCAACACACCCAGCCGGATCGAGGCCGATATCGCGAATCTCCAGCACGAGGGCGAGATACCACCCGAACTGGACGGCGCGTTCTTTCGCGTGCAGCCCGATCCGCAATTCCCGCCGCGCATGCAGGACGATATTTCCTTCAATGGCGACGGAATGATCACGCGCTTTCACTTCCATGACGGCCAGTGCGACTTCCGCCAGCGCTGGGCAAAGACGGACAAGTGGAAGCTGGAGAACGAAGCGGGCAAGGCGTTGTTCGGGGCCTATCGCAACCCCCTGACCGACGACGAGAGCGTGAAAGGGCAGGTTCGTGGCACCGCCAACACCAATGCCTGGCTGTACGGCGGGAAGCTGTGGGCGCTGAAGGAAGACAGCCCCGCGCTGGTGATGGACCCGGCTACGATGGAAACGCAGGGCTACGAAAAGTTCGGCGGCAAAATGACCGGCGAGACGTTCACCGCCCATCCCAAGGTCGATCCCGACACCGGCAACATGATTGCCATCGGCTATGCCGCCAGCGGAATGCACACCGATGATGTGACCTATTACGAGATCAGCCCCGAGGGCGATCTGGTGCGCGAGGAATGGTTCAAGGTGCCATACTATTGCATGATGCACGACTTCGCGATCACGCCCGATTACCTGGTGCTGCATATCGTGCCCAGCATCGGGAGCTGGGACCAGCTGGAAGAAGGCAAGCCAGCCTTCATGTTCGACACCACGAAGCCTGTATACCTTGGCATTATCCCGCGCCGCGAAGGCCTGAAGAACGAGGATATCCGCTGGTTCAAGCGCGATAACTGCTTTGCCAGCCATACGATGAACGCATGGCAGGATGGCACGAAAATCCATTTCGTGACGCCGGAATCGAAGAACAACTTCTTCCCCTTCTTCCCGGATATCCACGGTGCGCCGTTCAATCCGCAGGAATCGGTCACCCACCTCACGGAATGGGTAATTGACCTCGCTTCGAATGGCGAAGACTTCGCCGCAATCAATCGGCTGTCGGATACCTTCAGCGAGTTTCCCCGTATCGATGATCGCTTCACTGGCCGGAAGAACCGCTACACCTGGGGGCTGGAGGTGGATTTCAAGCGACCGATGGAGGCCGTCGGGGGCAGCGCGGGCGGGGCGCCGATGAATTGCCTCTTTCTCAAGGATATCGAAACCGGGGACGAACAGCACTGGTGGGCAGGCCCCACCAGCACGTTGCAGGAACCCTGCTTCATTCCGCACTCAAGGGATGCGGCAGAAGGCGACGGCTGGATCGTGCAGGTCTGCAATCGCCTTGCCGAACATCGCAGCGACCTGCTGGTTTTCGATGCGCTCGAGATCGAGAAAGGCCCCGTCGCCACGATCCACGTCCCCATCCGCCTGCGCTTCGGCCTCCACGGCAATTTCGCCCGCAGCGAGGATATCGGTCTGGCCAAGGAGCAAGAAGCAGCATGATCCGCGCAGGCATATCGGCAGTGGCCCTGTTGGGCATTGCTATTCCGGCATTTGCGCAGGAGGAAACCTGGCAGCAATGGGACGTTGCAGAGGGATGCCGCGGCCTCGCGCCGCTTGACGATGCGCCCGCCGGGGAGGCCCTGGCCTATCGTGAGCCGTCACCAGCCACCATCGCCATGCGGCGGCAATTGCTGAATCCGCAAGTCAATTCCTTCACCTTTCGCGAGGTGGATGAGGTGTTTGCCAATCGCACCGTACCCGCTGCCGAAACGCCAAGGGTTTGGTCTGTGGCCCAGGGCTTCACGATGCCAGGCGATTATGAAGGCTTTGCACACCGGACCCATACAGATGCGCTGCTGGTGGCGCGCGATGGCAAGATCCTGTTCGAGGATTATCGCAACCGCTTCGATGCCGATGAGCGGCACATCGGTTTCTCGATGTCGAAAACGATCATTGCCATGCTGGTGGGACAGGCGCTGGAACGCGGCGAGATCGCATCGCTCGACGATCCCGCAACGCGCTATTGGCCCGCGCTGGAAGGCGGAGGTTATGATGGGGTAACGATCCGTAACCTGCTGGAAATGCGATCTGGCGCAGATATTGTCGAGCGGTACGATTTCGGAGAGAACCCCAGCCTCGCAGCCTGCATCCATGAGACTGCCATCGTGCTCAATCGCGCACGCTTTGCCGATTTCGGCATCGGTGTGGGCAGCCGCGAGGCGCCGGGCGGCGAATTCAACTACGCCACTCTCGATACCGCCATCCTCGGTCGCATCCTGGAGGAGGCGACCGACATGCCGTTGGGCGAGCTGACCAGCGAGCGGCTGTGGCAACCCGTCGGAGCGCAGCGGGAAGGCTTCTGGATGGCCGATGGTCCACCTGGCACCGGGCGCGCACTTGCCGGAATGGGGTTCAATGCCACCTTGCGCGATTTCGCCCTGCTGGGCCAGTTGTTGCTGGACGACGGCGTGGCGAACGGTGTGCAAGTGCTGCCCGAGGGCTGGGTTACGCAGATGACCACGATGCGGCCACTCGATCCCGCGAGCCCGCGCCCCGGTTACGGCTTCCAGACCTGGCAGCTGGGCAGCGAGCCGGGAGCTTTCTCCGCCATCGGCCTTGCCGGGCAATATATCTATGTTCACCCGCAAAGCCGCACGGTGATCGTGAAACTAAGCCATTATCCACCGGGCGCGGAGATGGACGATGTGGCCGCGGATTATTTTGCGATGGTCGCCAATACCGCGATGGATACCTCCACGCGCTAGTTCCGCCGACGACCTTGCAGCGCGTGGCCTTGGACGGGCGAGCCAGCCGGTTGCCCTTGTCGGAAATGTAAGCGTGGGGCTCTGGCTCGTTAAAACCTGACCGGACAGTTGCCTGGCCGCGCCGGCGCAACTCGTTCCGCCACACCAACTGGTTGACGTTCTGTCGCCCGTGTGGCGTTCGTCTGCGCCGAGAGAGAGGAGAAATGTGATGATCCAGCCCGGATTGGAATTTGTTTACGAAGCGCATGGCCAACTGGACCAGCCGCGGCAAATTGGCGAGACCTACGACGGCAGCCGCCGCATCATCCCGATCATTGCGGGCGGGCGGGTCGAAGGGCCGAACATCTCCGGCAAACTGATGGGCAACTCGGCCGATTGGCAACTCACACGGCCCGATGGGGTAACGGTTGCGGATGCCATCTATGCGATTGAAACCGATGATGGCGTGCTGATCCAGATCCGCAACAAGGGCCTGCGCCACGGTCCCCCTGCCGTAATGAAGCGGCTCGCTGCAGGAGAGGATGTCGATCCGTCGGAGTACTATTTCCGCACCGTGCCGGAATTCATTGCGCCCAATGGCGACTATGACTGGCTGAACAAGTCGATCTTCATCTGCTCTGGCGCGCGCTATGCCAATTCGATCAAGCTTTGGGTTTGGCGGGTGACCTGATTTCTCAGACCAGAACGAAACAAAAAACGGCGCGGCAGAATGCTTTTCCCGCGCCGTTTCTTTTGTTGCCCAAAGAAAAAGGGCGGCCCTTTCGAGCCGCCCCCTTCTTTCCCAATCGGGAAGTCCGGCGCAAGGCCGGAGCTTCTTACCAGGTAACCTGGAAGCCAGCGCGTGCGCCGATTTCGCCTTCGTCGAAGCCGATACCAACACCGCCGGTGAAGGCAGCGTTGTCGCTGATACGGGCAGCAAAGCTGGCCGAACCGGCAACGCGGTCGTTGTAGTAACCGAAGCCGCCGGAGATGCCGAAGCTATCCGTGGGCATGAGCACCGGCGATTCCATCGACAGCGCCATGGCGACACCTTCGTTCGCTTCACGAACGCCCTGGGCGTTAGCGGATGCGAGGTCAAACAGCGTAGCCGTCTGGCCCTGAAGGGCACCGATTGCTGCCGAGTTGGCAGCGATGTTGCCGGTGTTGGCCAAAACATCGGAGTTAAGGGCCAGACCTGTCAGGCCACCGGTGGTGGCAAGGCCGAGAGTGCCGTTCGAGTCAGCGGTAACAACGCTGATCGCACCCGCTTGCGACGCGGTGCTTGCACCGAGACTTGCAATGACGACCTGCCCGTCATTCGCAGCGACGGCACCCGCGCCGATGGCGACGGAGTTTGCGCCCGAGGCAACAGCGCCCTGACCCAGTGCGGTCGAGGCTACACCGGTTGCATCGGAGTTTTCACCGATAGCCGTGGCGCCTGCTGCGGTTGCCACTGCGAAGTGACCGAAGGCCGAAGCGCGGGCATCCGAAGCGGAGGCACCATAACCGAAGGCCGAGCTGGCTGCTGCCGAAGCAATCGACTGTGAACCCAGGGCGGTGGAACGCGTACCCAGTGCCTGGGCATCGTTACCAATCGCGACCGAATTCGTGCCGGTTGCATCGGTGTTTTCGCCGAGTGCGGTGGAACGCTCGCCAGAAGCTACCGCGAAGTAGCCCAGGGCCGTCGAACGGGCACCTGTTGCACTCAATTCATAACCGATTGCGGTTGCGGCAGCCGCTGTGGCTTCCGAACCTGCACCAATCGAGCTGGAGAAACGACCGGTCGACTGCGCGTCGTTGCCGACAGCCAGCGAACCTTCGCCGGTTGCATCGACGTTTTCACCAAGGCCGGTGGAACGCAGGCCCGAAGCCACTGCGAAGTAGCCCAGAGCGGTCGAACGCGCACCTGTTGCACTCGATTCGTAACCGATGGCGGTTGCAGCAGCCGCTGTGGCTTCCGCATTGCGGCCAAGAGCGGAGGTGAACTCGTTGTTGGCGATTGCGCCATCGCCGACAGCGACCGAGCCAGTGCCCGAAGCTTCGGAGATACGACCCAGAGCGGTCGAGAAGTCAGCCGAAGCGTCCGACTGCCAGCCGAATGCCTGAGCACCGATGCCCGAAGCGTTCGATTCCGAACCAACTGCGGTGGAGTGGAAGCCGGTCGACTGCGCGAACTGGCCGATTGCTACTGCATCTTCATCGGTTGCCTGAGCAGCTACACCAATCGCCGTCGAGAATTCACCCGAGGCATTGGCTTGGAAACCATTTGCCGTCGACTGAGTGCCGCTTGCGCTGGAGAGGAAGCCGGTCGCCGTGCTGATGAAGCCGGAAGCCGTGGCTTGCGAGCCGGTTGCCGTCGATCCTGCGCCCGCAGCGACGGACGCAAAACCCGTAGCCGTGGAGAGCGCGCCGCTGGCATTAGCCGACTGGCCGTATGCGCTGGACTGGAAGCCGCTGGCAGAAGCCTGACGACCCGTTGCGGTCGACTGGTCACCGGTAGCAGAAGCCTGCCAGCCGAATGCCTGTGCGCCCACGCCGGAAGCCACGGATTCTGCACCCACTGCGGTGGAGTGGAAGCCCGAAGCGATGGCCGTCTGGCCGATGGCTACGGCGTCTTCGTCGAGTGCCTGGGCATTGATGCCGACTGCAACGGCGTCATTGCCAAGCGTGATCGAAGTCTACGCCGATGGCGGTGGAACCGTCGAAGTTGGCGTTGGAGTTCTGGCCGACAGCGGTGGTGTTGGAACCGATAGCGTTGGCATCCTGACCCACGGCGGTGGAGAAGTTGCCGATTGCCTGCGCGTTGCTTCCCAGCGCAGAGCTGAACACGCCGAACGCGTTGGCACTTTCACCGACGGCAATCGTGGCGGTGTTGGCGGCATTAGCGCCAAAGCCTACGGCGGTCGCATTCTCGGCGGTTGCCTCGGCATCGCTGCCAACAGCTGTGGAGCCGTTGGCAGAGGCGACGGCGTTTTCACCGCAAGCCAGTGAATCGATGCCGGAGCCAACGGCGCCGCCAGCGGTCGGGCCGCCGTCATCGAGCAAGCACTCTTCTGCAGCGGCTGTGTTTGGCGTGGTGCCGACCAGTGCCACGGCGGCGATGGCCAGGCCCGAGGCGCCTACGGCCATCATGGTTGCCTTGCCGATTGTATGTTGGTTTGAACCCTGGGTTCGCGAATTACGCATCAATTCCTCCTGTTTGATAGAACCGGGCCGAAATCGAAAGTCGCGACGGCAGGAAGGAAAACAGATGAATTGTCATGCAGACAATGCCCCCAATTGCACGTCGCGATCCCCCGATCGCAGCGGTTGCCCGATTCTGGGCAGGGGCATTGCTAGGGCATTCTGAGAATTTTGCATGCCAAAAATGAAAAAAATCACAGAAAAAGTGTGCTCTACGGGGGAATACGAAAGGAAATTTACCCGGTTAACGGAGGTGCAAGATTGGTTGATTTCGCGTGAACGATATCAATTGATACGCAAGTCAAGCAGCGTCGGCTCGCGGCGAATCAAAACTCCAGCGCAGCGCATTGTCCAGATCATCGATTGATTCGATCTTGCGGCCATCGACGCCCTGACCTGCGGCCAGCTTGAGAAAATCGAGGCCGGTGAGATCGCAACCCGGCACGTGGTTCATGCCAAACTCGCCCGAAAACCCGGTCAGGGCCGCATAGGCAGAATTGTTCATGATCAGGAAGCTGATTGGCAGCTTCTCCTGAAATGCGGTGAACAGGCCCTGGATGGTGTACATGGATGCCCCGTCACCCAGGATGGCGATCACCTTGTCATCCTGGGCCATGGCTACGCCCAGCGCGCCCGGCAGCGAGTATCCCAGTCCGCCGCTGGCGCAGGAATAGAACCCGCCTTCACGCGTGATTGGCAAATTGGCATGCTCAGGACCCCGTGCAGTGGGAGCCTCTTCCACGATAACCGCATTCTCGGGGCGAAGGGCAGCGATCCGGCTGAGCACATAGGCCGCCGTCATCTCCGGCTCGGGCGAGGCCAGTTGGTGAGTGGGACCGGTGTAATCGCGTTTGTTGGTGCGCTCCGCCAGTTGCGCCAGACCTTCGTTTACATCGCCCAGCACCCCGCCGCCGCCCGGCAGGTTGGCCAGATGCTGCGGATCGTTGGACAAGGCCATGAGCTGCGCATGTTCCGGCCAGTGCGGGCCTTCGCCTTCCACGTGATAGGTGAACACCGGCGCCCCGGCGACAAGGATGGCGTCGAAGGGATCCAGCGCATCGCGGATCTGGTCTCGCCAGGCATTGAGGAAACCGGCGAATTGCGGGTGGTCTTCGGGAAATGTTTCGCGCGCAGCATAAGGAGCTGCAAAAACCGCGCAGCCAGCCTTCTCTGCCAGCGCGATGGCGCAGTGCCAGCCTTCACAATTGGCAACACCCGTTCCCAATACCAGGGCAGGCCGTTCGGCACCGTCGAGCATGGTGGCAAGCCGTTCGATCCCGGTGGCGGAGGGGACCGTCAGCGCATCGATATCGGGAAGCCCCGGCATTTCGCATTCGCGCTCCCAGTCATCCACCGGAATGGACACGAACACCGGCCCCATTGGCGGGGTGAGCGCGGTGATGAAGGCGCGGATCAGCGCCAGGGGGACGTCCTGCGCGCGGGCGGGCTCCACCGAATATTTCACATATGGTCGCGGAAATTCGCTGGGCCGTTCGGCATAGAGGAAGGGATCGTAAGGCAGGATGGATCGCGCCTGCTGGCCCGCCGTCACCACGATGGGGGCATTGTTCTTCCACGCGGTGAACAAGTTGCCCAGCGAGTGGCCGGTGCCAGCCGCGCTGTGCAGGTTCACCAGCGCGGGCTTGCGTGCCGCACGGGCATAGCCATCGGCCATGCCGACCACCACGGCCTCGTTCAGGCCCATGACATAGGGGAAAGGCAGGCCCTTCAGCATCGGCAACTCGGTAGAGCCGGGATTGCCGAACAGCCGATCGACGCCGAAATGTTCGAACACTGCAAAAGCAGCGTCGCGCACAGTTACCATGGTCCTAGACCTCCTCTCCGCCGCGCCGGGCACGGCCAAGCACACTGTCCTCGTCGCCGCGATAGCGCAGCAGCACGATCACCAGCAACAAGACGATTACCGGAGCGACCCAGTTGATGGTGACGATGGCGCTGGCCAGGTCTCCGCCATTCCGATCGGATACGATGCCCACGACATAGGGCCCCAGGCCCTGGCCCAGCAGCGTCATGATGATAAGATAGGTGGAGAAGATGATGCCCCGCATTCGCGGCAGCACCAGCCCCAGGATCAGCGTGTAGATCGGTGGCAGCCATAAGGTCAGGATCAGGCTGTAGGCGACGTAGCGCATGTAGAAGTCGCTGGTGGTCTCTGCACTGAACGTCCAGATGCCGAAGAAGGGCGAGATTCCCAGCGACAGCAGCACCAGCACGATCATCCCGCGCCCGCCCAGTTTCTTGCCGAGAAAATCGGTCAGCGGTCCCGCCACCAGTGCGCCAATGGTTGCCAGCAGCGCGGACAGCAGGCCGAATTGCACGCCAGCCTCTGCCGTGGACAAGCCGAAATGGCGGATGAGCAGCGAAGGTGTGAACCCCATGATGCCGTAATTGATCGCGGTCTGCAGTCCGCCCACCACCATCAGCATGATGAGCGATGGATTGAGCGCGACGTTGAACGTGGGCTTGTCCGTCAGCTTGAAGCTCTGGAACAGGTTGAGCACCACAAAGGCGCCAAAGCCCACCACGCCCCATTGCAGGACATGCGGGTTCAGCGTGAAACTGCCGAAATCGAGCGGAGGGCGCGGAGAGAAATTTCCCGTTACCCGCACCATGACCGTGCAGAAGGCGATGATCACCGCGAGCCCGCCCAGATTGGTCAGCCATTGCCGCCCCCCGGCATCACGGCGCCACAGGAAATACCAGTTGCTGCCGGGGGTAACGGCACCCAGCACGCCCGCGCTGGCCTTGAAGGGGGCCGGGTCCTTCTTGCTGGTGATCCCGTCCATTGTGCCGCGCTCCGGCTCACGCAGCCTGTAGATCAGCCAGGCCAGCGGGAAGCCGGGGAGCGAGGCGACGAGGAAGGCAAACTGCCATCCGGAAAAGCCCAATGGCGCGGCGGTGCCATCTGGATAGCGCAAGTCCCACCACTCGGCCACGATCCCGCCCAGCGCCATCGACAGGCCCAGTCCCAGGGCAAGGCCCACGCCCAGTCCGCCCATGGCGATGCCGCGGCGGCTCTTTGGCAGGCTGTCGAACAGGATCGAGTTGGCGGCAGGCTGCGTCGCGCCTTCGCCAATTCCAACGCCGACGCGCGAAATGGCAAGCAAGGTGAAGCCTTGCGCAAAGGCGGCCAGCCCGGCGAAAAACGACCATGCAGCAAGGCAGATAGCCAGCAGCTTCGTGCGCACCCAGCCATCCACAAGTCGCCCCAGCGGCAGCGAAAAGAGGGCATAGAACAGCGCAAAGACCGTGCCATACAGCAGGCCCATCTCCGCATCGCCGATGCCCAGATCGCTGCGGATGTCGGTGGCGAGGATTGAGAGGATCTGCCGGTCGAGCAGGCTCATCGCCTGGGCACTGCTCATCAGGACAATGGCATGCCAGCCATATTTGCTGATGCTGTCGCTGCCGCCAGACGGCGGCGCCGCTGGAGCGACCGGCGCGCCGGCGGCATTGCCTGCGGCTGGTGGCACTGTATGGGGCGTGTTGCTCACAGGCCGAACAAGGCCTCCGCATTGGTCTGGAAGAACTTGCGCTTCGCCTCGGCGCTCACGTCCATTGCATCCAGCAGGCGCACCTCGTCGGGCACATATTGATAGGGATAGTCCATCGCATACAGCACGCGGTCTTCACCCATCACTTCCATCATCAGCTTGATCGATGCAGGTGAGGGCAGGCCGCTGTTGGTGCCCCAGACATTGTTGCGCAGGTAATGGTGCAGACTGTGCTGCAAGGGCTTCAGCCGTTCATACCGCTGCGAGCGGACACCGGCATTGAACATGTAATCGAACCTGTCGATCCAGAAGGGCAGTCCTTCACAACCGTGTCCCAGAACCAGCTGGAGCGAGGGGTAGCGATCGAAAACGCCCGTCGTCAAAAGTCGCAGAGCATGAAAGCTGGTTTCCATCGCGAACCCGAAGATCGCACCTTCAAGCCCGGCATCCACCATGCTTCCGATCATCTCATCGGGCGGACCCTGGGGATGGATGTAGAGCGGGATGTCCATATCGGCACAGGCGCGCAGGATGGGGTCGAACTGCTCCTCGTCGAGGTAATGACCGTGGGTGTGGCTGTTCACCTGCACGCCCACGAAGCCAAGCTCTTCCTTGCCGCGCTTCAGTTCTTCCGCAGACCATGCGGCATCCTGCGGGCAGATCGCGGTCATGCCGATGAAGCGATCGGGATGCTTCTCGCACGCGGTGGCGAGACGGTCGTTCGCGCGGCTGGCGATCCCGCGCGCTTCCTCGACATCATGCAGCGATTGCACGCCAGGACTGGTCAGCGCCAGCACGGCCTTGTCGATCCCGGCCTCGTCCATCGCGGCAAGGCGCAGGTCGCCAAGGTCCAGCAGTCGCTCCCGGATATAGGTCGTGCGCTCGCTGGGCGAGGTGCCGTAGAACCCCCAGAGTGAAACCGTGCCCTTGTCGGCGCGGCCTTCCTTCACCAGCCGCAGGATCGCGTCCATCTGTTCCTGCGTGGCGAAGGCTTCCTCGGTGGCGATCCGCAAATAGCCATGCTGGCCGCCGGTCTTCAGTTCTGTTGTCATGCGCTTCCCTCTCCCATCAAGCGCGGATCGATCATCCTTCGTGGACGGTCTTCACCACCATGCATGCTTTTACGCCTTCCGGCCCGTCTTCACTGCCGTGGCCCGACCATTGCACACCCTGGAACGGCGCATCCGGCCCGGCGATCATGTGACTGTTGATTCCCATCATCCCCACTTCCACCTCGTCGGCAAGGCGGCGCTGGCGTTGCACATCATTGGTCCAGGCGTAACCCGCCAGGCCATATGGCAGGCGGTTGGCCTCCGCGATCATGTCAGCCTCGGACTTGTAGGGGTTGATCAGTGCCAGCGGGCCGAACGGCTCCTCGTTCATCACGTCTGCATCCAGCGGGATTTCGGACAGCACGGTGGGCTGGAAGAAATAGCCCTGGTTGCCGATGCGCTCGCCGCCGGTGTTCACCGTGGCCCCCTTCGCCCTGGCGTTGGCGACGAATTTCTCCATCGCATCGGGACGGCGCGCATTGGCCATCGGGCCCATCTGCGTGCCGTCCTTCAGGCCATCGCCCACCACGGTGGCGGCCAGCCTCTCGGCCATGCCATCGCGGAATTTCTCGAACACGTTTTCCTGCACGATAAAGCGGGTGGGGGAGACGCAGACCTGCCCGGCATTGCGGGTCTTGCCCGATGCCGCCGTGGCCAGCGCCTTTTCCATGTCGGCGTCGTCGAACACCAGCACCGGACCGTGTCCGCCCAGTTCCATCGTGGTGCGGATCATGTTGTCCGCCGCCAGCTTGGCCAGGTGCTTGCCGACGACGGTGGAGCCGGTGAAAGAGAGTTTCCGGATGATCGGGCTGGCCAGCAGGTGGCGGCTCACCTCGTCCGGCACGCCGAACACCGCTTGTGCCACTTCCTTGGGGAGCCCGGCGTCATACAGGCATTGCAGGATGCCGAGCGCCGAAGCGGGCGTTTCCTCGGCGCTTTTCAGGATGATGGAACAGCCTGCGGCCACGGCGGCCGCCAGCTTGCGGCTGGGGTTGCCCAGCGGGAAGTTCCACGGCGCGAAACCGGCGACGGGGCCGACAGGCTCCCACCGCACCACGCTGCGCTGGCCCACCGGGCGCACCAGTTCGCGGCCATACAGGCGCTGGCACTCACCCGCGGCAAAATCGAACCAGCCCGCCGAAGCCATGCATTCGATCCTGGTTTCACCGACCGGCTTGCCTTCTTCCATCGTGGCGATGCGGGCAAGATCGTCTGCGCGGTCCCGGATCAGCGCGGCAGCCTTGTGCAGCACTGCGGCGCGTTGGGTGGCCGGCGTGTAGCGCCACATCTTGTAGCCCCGCTGCGCCGCTTCCAGCGCGCGATCGAGATCGCTGGGGTCGGCCAGCGGAAGCTCTGCCAGCGTTTCGCCGGTCACGGGATTGACGACATCGAAGGTGCGTCGGCCACCGCCGGACACCTCTTCGCCATCGATAACCATGTGGAGGGCGGGATATTGGGTCATGCTATCGCTCCGTCACCCCGGCGCGGGCCGGGGGTTGGTTCGTGTGGAAATTGGAGTCCCGACTTTCGCCGGGCCGATGCATGGGTGTTAGGTCTTCGCCTTCTCGCGCGCAACATCGCCTTCCCAGCGCTCGGCCACCATTTCCTCGCCCGTGATCGGATGTTTCATATGGAACGGCAGCAGCTTGTGAACCGGCCACAGCCAGTGCTCTTCCATCAGTTCGTCGGGGCCGATCGGATCTTCGGGGAAGCAGACCTTGGGGAAGGGGACGTATTGTTCTTTCGTGTAGGCCCAGCCGGTTTCGAAATCGGCATGCCAGTGCGGGAAATAGTTCAGCACGTGGATGCGCCACTTGCCGTCCTCGCCCTTCTTGTAGGTGTTCTCGTAGAGACCGCCTTCCCACCACTGCCGCGGGTTTGCCGTCATCGGGTTGGAAGGATCTGTGTAATCGACGTGACGCCCGGCCTGCATGGTGCTGCGGCCGCGCAGCCTGGCGGTCTTGCCGTCGGGATCGATATCGATAATCGTCTGGATCTGCGGATGGTCCAGCAGGAACCCGTCGATCGGGCCGTTGTTGTTGTGGGTGAAACTCTTGCGGAAGCGGTCGATATAGAGACGCGCGACGCCAGCCTTGCCTTTGTAGATACCGCCGAAGAAGCGCACTTCGCTATCTTCGGTGAACAGGTCCACCACCTGGTCGTACATGCATTTGTCTATCAGGTAGCCGTAGAGATATTGCAGCTTCTTGACGTCCAGCTCGTCCTCGCGGACGGTCAGGCGGTGCTCCATATCCTCCAGCTTCGCCTCCAGGGCGGCTATACGGTCTTCAGACATCACAACTCTCCCAATTCGTATGTTGTGCTTACAATTGCGGAGCCGGACAGATAAAGTCAACGAGATTGAGAAAAGGGGAGAGGATTTTGCCAAATTACGACGCAAGTTATGCGCAGGATCGGGCCGAGATCGAAGACCTGATGGCGCGCTACCTGTTCGCAATGGACTGGAACGATTTCGATTCCTACGCCGATTGCTTCACCGAAGATGGCGCGCTGGATTATGCCAGGGGCACGACCGAGGGGCGCGAGAATATCCGCGCCGAAGCGAAGCGTTTCAAGGAGCAGGTTGGCGCGATCTATACCGATGTGGACGGCAATCCGGCAGTGCTGCGGCACCTGTTGACGCAAAGCGTGATCCGGGTGGAGGGCGACCGGGCCTGGCACACCGGCATGTGGTTCGAAATGGCAAATGACGGCCCGCGAACGGACGACGGCGGGCGGTTCACGCCCACCGTTGGTACGTTCGGCACCTATGAGGACGAGCTTGTGCGCGTGGATGGAAACTGGAAATTCGCGCGCCGCAACATCCGCAATGAATTCCTGTCAGGCCGGGAATCGTCACCTGAGAATCCGGTCACGGTGATGGATCGCAAGGCAGAAGGCGCAGGTTAAGGAAAGAACCGCTACGGATGCACACATGATCCGCATAGCAATCGCTTTCGCCCTGCTGGCCGCGCCCACTTTGGCCGCCGCGCAAACGCCAGTCCCGCAACTCAGCCTGGACCACCGTATGCTGGTCCGCTGTTCGGCCGCCTTCGCGATTGTCGCCACGGGGCAGGGCAACGGCAATTCCGAGGCCATGCGCTATCCGGACATGGGCGAACACGGGCGCGAATTTTTCGTGCGCGCGTCGGCGCAGGTGATGGATGAAGCCGGGCTGGACCGCTCCCAGATCGAGGCGGCGCTTTCCGCCGAGGCGCAGGATCTGCGGGACAATGGCACGATCGACGAGGTCATGCCTGTATGCCTCAGTCTTTTGCCCGCAGAATAATTCGCGACCAATACTACGGATGCTGGACCCGGACGGCATGTTGCGGCATTAGCAACAGGCAAGCATGTGGCAACTCTATCACTTTCCCCTGTGCCCCTTCAGCCGCAAGGTGCAGCTGGTGCTTTCCGAAAAGAAAGTGCCCTTCACTTTACAGCTTGCCTATCCGTGGGAAGATGACGATCAATTTCATGCTTTGAACCCGGCGGGCAAGACGCCGGTGCTGCACCATTCCGAAAAGCGGTTGGTGCTGATGGACAGCCAGGCAATCTGCGAATATTTCGAGGAAACCGAAAGCAAGAGCCCGATGATGCCCGGCTCTGCCGCCGCCCGCGCCGAGATCCGCCGGCTCACCGCTCTTTTCGACGATGGCCTTTACGGTGATGTTACCGAACCGCTGATTTACGAGAAGATGAAGAAGCGCCTGATTCTGCGGCAATCGCCCGACAGCGGCATATTGCGCGCGGCCATGCGGCTGATGCACGAACATCTCGATTATCTCGACTGGCTCATCGATAACCGCCGCTGGGTGGCGGGCGCGCAGTTGAGTCTCGCCGATTTCACCGCCGCCGCGCAGCTTTCGGTAATCGATTACCTGGGCGGGATAGACTGGTCGGGGCATGAGCAATCGCACGGCTGGTATCGCGTGATGAAAAGCCGCCCCAGCTTCGCGCCGCTGCTCAGCCTGAAGATGGAAGGCCTGCCTGCGCCGCGGCATTATTCGGACGTGAATGCCTGATTTGTTTTTCGCTCCGGCCTCCGCCGGAGCGTCCTCGCTAGACGCGCAGCAAGCTGCGCCCGCTGCGGGCGGCCGTTCGGCCTTGCGGTTCGCTGGTCGCGAACCGATATAGCTTCAGAAAGCCAATCCTGCGGGAAAACCGGTCACGCAGTGACCGCAAGGGCAATCGCCCGCCCGCAGGTGCCGCGCAGCGAAGCGGAGCGAATAGCACCGAGGACGCTCGCGCGGAGGCGTGAGCGAAAGGAAAACAATGCCAGAAAAGACCAACCTCACCGAAGCCGAATGGCGCGAGAAGCTGACGCCCGAACAATACCGCGTTCTGCGCGAGGCGGGGACGGAGCGCGCTTTCACCGGCAAGTACGACAAGAACAAGGCCGAGGGCGAATATAAATGCGCAGGGTGTGGCCAGCCGCTGTTCGAAAGCGACGACAAATACGACAGCGGTTCAGGCTGGCCCAGCTTCACCGCCCCGGCAGACCAGCAGGCGGTGGAGGTGAATCAGGACCAGACGCACGGCATGGTGCGCACCGAAGTGGTGTGCAGCAAATGTTCGGGACACCTGGGTCATGTATTCCCCGATGGACCCGGTCCGGAAGGATTGCGTTATTGCATCAATTCCGCCGCGCTTCAGTTCGAACCGGAGGATAAAGCGGGCGATTGAGCGCGCTGCCCGTTCACGCTGGATTATGAATGCCCTATGCATGTCGGTCACGAACGCAATGACGCGCATCAGCTTGCGCGCAAACGCAGGATTCTGACGGTTCATGGCCAGACGCGGGAGCAACGGCTCCAACAAGAGAGGTTCCCGATCGGCTCGCGCCGCGTCCAAAGCGCGTGAGCGGGACGCGGCATCGCGCGGCTTCAAGGCAGGCGTGTGGAGATGGACCAAAAGGTTGGCCATCACCGGCACGCTGGTCGCTCTGCTGGCCGTGATCGGGCTGGCGACTGCGGTTTTCTTCGCCTCGCGCTCTCTCCCTTCTTACGCCAGCCTGCGCGAAAGCCAGACCGGCCAGACCATTCTGGTTCGCGCCCGCGACGGCACGCAGATCGTCGAACTCGGCCCCAGTTACGGGCAGTGGCTGGCGGCTGACGAAATACCCGATGTGATGAAGCAGGCGATGGTTTCCGTAGAGGACCACCGCTTCAATTCGCATTTCGGCGTCGATCCGATGGGTCTTGCCCGCGCGGTGTTCAACGCGCTTTCCGAGGACCGGCAGGTCAGCGCCACCTCCACCATCACGCAGCAGCTTGCCCGCAATGTCTTCCTTAACTCCAACCGCACGCTGGACAGGAAGCTGCGCGAAGCAGTCTTGGCGATGGCCCTGGAATGGCGCTTCTCGAAGGAGCAGATCCTCGAGCTGTACCTGAACAAGGTGTATTTCGGTGGCGGCGCCTATGGCATCGATTCCGCCAGTCGCAAATTCTTCAGCCACTCTGCGCGCGAGCTCAGCCTCGAAGAGGCGGCGATTATCGCCGGGCTTGTAAAGGCACCCAGCCGTTATTCGCCCACCGCCGATGTGGACGCTGCCGTGAGCCGCGCGAACGTGGTGGTTGGGCAAATGGTGCGCTATGGCGGGCTCGACCCGGCAGTGGCGCGTCAGGTGAATGTGGATGCGGTAAAGCTCTCCACGACCGAGGGCCAGAACTCCATTCGCTATTTCACCGACTGGGCGCTGCCGCAGCTGGACCTGTTGCTGCCCAGTGGCACGTTCGAGCCGATCGAGGTGTGGACCACGCTGGATGTCGGGATGCAGCGTGCTGCCACCACGGCAATTCAGGCCAATGTGCCGGACGAAGCGCAAGGCGCACTGGTCAGCCTGGACCGTGACGGGGCGATCCTGGCGCTGGTCGGCGGCACCGATTACGTAACCTCCAACTACAACCGCGCGACCGACGCGATGCGGCAACCGGGTTCATCGTGGAAGCTGTTCGTCTATCTTGCCGCGCTGGAGGCGGGCTATACGCCGGATGACCGCGTGCAGGATGTGCCCGTTACCATCAATGACTGGAGCCCGCGCAATTCCGGCGGCACCTATGCCGGTGAAATCGACGTGCGCACGGCCTTCGCCTATTCGAAGAACACCGTTGCCGCGCAGCTGGGTAACGAGGTGGGCTTTTCCAATGTTGCCAGCATGGCGCGACGCTTCGGGATAACGACACCGATCAGCACCTATCCGGCAATGGTGCTGGGCTCCTCCGAAGTGCGGCTGATAGACATGGTCCGCGCCTTTGCCGCGGTTTCTGCCGGTGGGCAATCGGTCGAGCCCTACGGCATCCTGCGCGTGACAACCGCCGATGGTGAAGAGCTTTACCGCCACAAGGAAGCGCGCGCCTACACTCTCGTCCCGGATTATGTGGCCGCCGGTATTACCGATCTCTTGCAGACCGCAGTTGCCACCGGCACCGGGCGCGCGGCGCAGATCGGGCGGCCCGTGGCGGGCAAGACCGGCACCACCAGTTCCAACCGGGATGGCTATTTCGTGGGCTTTTCCAGCGGGATTACCACCGGTGTATGGATGGGCCGCGACGATAACGGTCGTATCGCCGCCTTGCAGGGCGGGCGCGCCCCGGCGCAGGCTTTCGCCGCCTATATGCGCTATGCCGTGCGTGACAGGCCGGTGGAGGAATTCGATACCGATCTGCAACTGCCCGAGTGGCAGCTGGAGCCGGATGACGAATTCTATTACGGCGATAACGAGGATTACTATTTCTACATCGACGAACAGGGCAATCTGGTCGATCCAAGCGGCGACCAGGGCCGCTATGGCGAAGGTTTCGATGTGGAAGGCGAGGGCGAGAACGTGGTCCGCGACCCGCTGGATCCGCGCGGAATGCAGCAGCAGCCGGCTGCGCGCCCGCCCTCTGCGCCGAATCCCCGCAGGAACGAGCCGCCGCAGGCTGCGAGTGACGATTTCCTGGAGGAGGCGACCGGGCGAGACTTGCCCCGCGACGATCGCCGACAGAACAATCGGCCGGCACCCGGGGTGCTGAACGAGCAGCGTTTCTAGGAAATAATCGCTTTCAGGCCAGTACAGTCGAAGCTTGCCGCGCTTCTAGCCATTACAAATGCGCTGAAGTTCGGCCCAAGGCAGGCAATGCACCATGCCTTGTGCAACCAGTCCGTGCTGGCCTCTCCATCACCCGGATGAGGAGGCCAGCCACGGCTGTTAGTTGTCTGTGAAGCGCACCGGGACCGACTGGGTTACGCCCTGACGCGAGCGGACCCGCAGCAAGACGGCTTCACGCCCATCCTCCTGCACATCCCGCAGCACGGTTTCCAGCTCTTCCACGCTGCTGACAGCGCGGCCATTGGCGGACAGGATCATCACTCCGCGGGCAAGGCCGCGTCGCGCTGCGTCCGATGTCGGCGCAACGGCCAGAATGGCGAGGCCGGTGGTATCGGCTGACTGGCCAAGCTGGCGGGCGATCTGCGGCGTGATCTCGACTGCCTGGATGCCGAGCAGTTCCTCCATCAGCCCGCTGCCTTTCTCGGGCACAGGCGGGGCAGGCGTATCCTCGTCATCGTTCTGGAATATGTTCTGCTGCAACAGTTCCTCGTCGCTGGGTCGGCGTCCCACGACAAGGTTCACGCGATTGCGTTCGCCATTGCGAATATAGGTCAGCGGGACAGTCGTGTCCGGGGCGATATTGGCGACGATGCGCGACAAGGTGTTGTCGGGCGTTACCTCCTGGCCATTCACCGAAACAACGACGTCGCCTGCCTGCAAGCCAGCGTCCTCGGCAGCTTCGCCGGGCTGCACACCCTGCACGAGTTCGCCGATACCTTCGGCAATGCCCAAGGCTTCGGCGATATCCTCGTCCACCGGCTGGATCTGCACGCCCAGATAGCCGCGCAGGATTTCCTCGCCGGAAATCAGCGCCCGTACGATCGGAGCGGCGTCCTCTGCCGGAATGGCAAGCCCGATACCCACGCTGCCGCCCGAGGGGGAGAGAATGGCGTTGTTGATG
Source organism: uncultured Alphaproteobacteria bacterium (assembly GCA_963783265.1). Lineage (GTDB taxonomy): Bacteria > Pseudomonadota > Alphaproteobacteria > Sphingomonadales > Sphingomonadaceae > Alteraurantiacibacter. Next base: position 41,677 of record CAWAMU010000001.1, read on the forward strand.
CCGATGACGTTACCCTGCATGTCGAACAGCGGGCCGCCCGAATTGCCGCGGTTGATGGCGGCGTCGGTCTGGATGAAGCGGTCGAACGCGCCGCCCTGTCCCGTGGAGCGAGAAACGGCGGATACGATGCCACTCGTCACCGTGCCACCCAGGCCGAAGGGATTGCCGATGGCGATCACCCAGTCGCCCACGCGTGCCTGGGCACTATCTCCGAAATTTACGAAGGGGAACGGCTCTGCGCGCTGGATCTTCAGCACGGCAAGGTCCGAACTGGGATCGGTGCCGACAACCTCGGCCTGATACTCGGTGCCGTTGGGAAGGGTGACGGTCACCTCTTCCAGCTGGGCGCGCTGATCGGGGGAGACGACGTGGTTGTTGGTGACCACATAGCCATCGGCAGAAACGATGAAGCCCGAACCCAGCGACGTCGCCTCGCGCGTTTGCGGGCCACCGTTGCCGCCAGGGCGGTTGAAGAACTGGGAGAAGGGGGTGCCTTCGAACGGGTTCTGCGCTTGCGGGATAGTGATCGATTGGCGGGTGGAGATGTTCACCACCGCCGGCTGCAGCGCCGCGGTGAGATCGGCAAAGCTGGCAGGCGCTCCCGCAACCGGCACGGTGTTCTGCATGTGAATGCGATCGTTCTGCGCAACCTGCGCCCCGGCGGGATAGCCGGTCATCAACGAGATGGCTGCCCCGCCAACTAGCAGGGCCGAAGTGATACCGTAGGAATAGCGCACTGGCTTCACGTCCTTTTATCCTCTGTATTCTTGCGTCCCTCTCATGCTCTTCGCATGGGGGCGCAATTGGTTCCGTTCCGAATGCGCGATATCCAGCGCATCGAGGCTGAACACGCGTTTAACGACAACTGTAGTCGATCGCTTTCGAGCGGATCAATTACCACCACCGCGGAACTGCCGCAGGTACTCGTTGTCGGGGCTCATGATGATCGCGCTCTCGCCGTCGCCTGACGAGAACGTCGTGCGATAGGACTGCATGGCCCGGAAGAAATCGTAGAAACCGGGATCCTGGTTATAGGCCTCGGCATAGATCTGCGCGGCTTCGGCTTCGGATTCGGCACGGATGATCTGCGCATCGCGGCGGCCGCCCGCGCGGATCGTTTCGGCTTCTTCCTCGCGGTCAGAACGCATGCGGTTGAACGCGGCTTGCAGCGGCGTGCCGACGGGAAGGTCGGCCTGCTTGATCCGCACGTCCAGCACCTGCGCGCCGTAATTGCGCGCTTCGTCATCCAGCGTATCGCGGATATTCGTCATCGCATTGCCGCGTTCCGGCGTCAGCAGGCTGGCGAATGTCCGGCGACCCAGTTCCTGCCGCAGTTCCGAAGTCAGGATCGGCTCCAGCTGATTGCGCAGCTGATCCTCGCTCCCGGCACGCTGCACAAACAGCACGGGGTCGAAAATGCGATAGCGCGCATAGGCGTTCACCTGCAGACGCTGCTGGTCGTTGGAAAGCACGGTTTCGTCTTCCATATCCAGCGACAGGATCCGGCGATCCACCATCTGCACCCGTTCGATGATCGGAATGCGCCAGCTTACGCCAGCCCCGGTGTCTTCGAAATCGGCGGCCGGATCGAAACGGTTGATCACGCGAACCGGCTCACCCGTGCGTACGACGACGGCCTGCTGGGTTTCGGGGACGATGACGACCGAGCTGACGATCACGATCAGCAACACGATCACCGCGATGATCGCGGCCTTGTAGCGTTCCCACATGTTACTGGCCCTCCTGCTGGTTGGGGCCGACAGTCAGGGTCGGTCCCTGGCTTGCGCGAGAACGGCGCTGCACTTCGGGCAGCGGCAGGTACGGCGTTACGCCATCGGTTTCGATGATGGTCTTGTCGGTGTCGCGCAGGACGCCCTCCATGGTCTCGTAATACAGCCTGCGCCGCGTCACTTCGGGCGCGAGGCGATATTGCGAATAGATTTCGTTGAACTCGGCAGCACTACCCTGGGCCGAGGCCAGCAATTGCTGCTCGTAACGACGTGCTTCGTTGAGGCTGCGCTCCCGGTCCTGGCGCGCGGCAAGCACATCGTTGAAGGCATCGATAACCTGCTGCGGCGCCTCTGTACGGGCGATGTCCACGCCCTGCACATTGATGCCGGCCTGATACGCATCGAGGATCGTCTGCATCCGGGCGCGTACACGCGTTTGCACCTGCTCGCGTCCGGCACCGGACAGCACCGTGTCGAGGCCGTTTTCGGCAACTGCGGCACGCATCGCCGCCTCGGCAACTTCGCGAAGGGTTTCGTTGGGGTCTTCCAGCTCGTATTTGTACTGCACCAGGTCCTTGATGTTCCAGCGCACGAGGTAGGACAGGTCGACCAGGCTCTGGTCCCCGGTCAGAATCAGGTTTTCCGCGCCGTCACCAATTGTCTCGCGACGAATCTGGCTGACGTTCTCGATATCCACCGTTTGCAGCGGCCACGGTGCTGTCCACTCCGTGCCGGGGTTGAGAGTGCGCGAATATTTGCCGCCCAACCAGGTGACCACGCCCTGTTCGCGCGGTTGCACGAAATGGATCGAGGTTGCGAACAACCACACAGCCACGATCGCGACCAGCGCAACCGGGAACCAGCTTCCCCCGCCAGGGCGTTCCGGGAAACGGAAGTTGGGGCCGCCGGGACCACCGGGGCCGCCGCGCCGACGCGGTCCTTCGGGCCCGCGGTTCCTGAAAATGTCTTCGATGTTGGCGCTGCGGCGCGGGCGATTCGATCCCCCCGATCCGCCACCCGGCAGCCACGGATTGCGCGGACCGCGCGGTGGCGGCGCATCACTGCCATCACCGTCACCGGCATTGCCGGGAGCATCGCCGCCTGCATCCGGGCCGCCATCATCTCCGCCACCGGAGCCGCCCGGGGTCTTGCCCCAGGGATTGCGCTTACCAGCCATTGCCAGGCCGAACCTTTCGAAAAACCCACCCATAAATGTCATGCCATTATCTATAGGAGGCCTTTGCGCAAAAAACAGGGGGTCTTAGGGCCAATATTGCTGACCTTGCGCACAAGAGGCGCTAGCAGTCGCTTCCATGAGCAGTGAAGCAGCAATCAAATCCGCCATCCCGCCCGAGCTTTCAGGCATGGTCCGCTCCGTCAAGTTCGTGGACGGGATCGCCACGATTGTCGCCGATGCCAGTGGCCTCGGCCGCAGTGCGGCTGCGCAATTGCAGGGCGAGCTGGAGAAGGCCGTGGGCGCGGTGGAAGGCGTGAGAGAGGTGCGCGTCGCCCTGATGGCGGACAAGGTGTCGCGCAAGATCATCGTGGTCGGCTCTGGCAAGGGGGGTGTCGGCAAGTCCACCCTCACCACCAATATCGCTGTCGCGCTGGCGAATCAGGGAATGAAGGTCGGCGTCGTGGATGCGGACATCTACGGCCCCTCGCAGCCATTGTTGCTGGGCACCGCAAACGAGAAAATCCGGGCAGAAGACAATGTCCTCATCCCCACGCAAAGCGAGTTTGGGGTGAAGGTGCTGTCGATGGGCCAGTTGATCGAACCGGGCAAGGCCATCGCCTGGCGCGGTCCGATGGTGGGGCAGGCGCTGACCCAGCTTATGGAAGCCGACTGGGGCGATACCGAGCTGCTGATCGTGGACCTGCCGCCGGGCACCGGCGACGTGCAGTTGACCATGTTGCAGAAATTCAAGCCCGATGGCGCTGTGGTCGTCTCCACCCCTCAGGATCTGGCATTGATCGACGCGACCCGTGCCATGGACCTGTTCAAGCAGGCGGAGGTGCCGATCGTCGGGCTGGTGGAGAACATGGCGGGATACTTGTGCCCGGAATGCGGCGCGGTGAGCAATCCTTTCGGCCAGGGCGGTACGGAAGCCGCGGCGCAAGCGCTGGGCGTGCCTTTCCTGGGCCGCGTGCCGCTGGCGATGGAAATCCGAATTGCCAGCGATACCGGGCAGCCGCCCGCTGCCAATGATACGCAGCACGGCCCGCATTTTGCGGGGATCGCTGCCCAGCTTGCCGAATTCCTTGGCCCGGTAAAGGGCTGACCCGCGTGCAGGTTTCGCGGCGTGGATTGCTGGCAGGAGCCGCGATTGGCGGCGGGTTGCTGGTCGCCTGGAACCTGTTGCCGCGCAGCTTCGGCAACCCGCTGGAGGCTGGCGAGGGAGAGATCGTCGTCGATGCATGGCTGAAGATCGCCAGCGATGGCGTGATCACCGTCGCTGTACCGCAGCTGGAAATGGGGCAGGGCGTCACCACCCTGCTGCCGCAGATCGTGGCGATGGAAATGGGTGCCGACTGGCGGCAGGTGGCGGTGGAGCCTGCGCCCGTAAGCGGCGCCTATGCCAACGCCCCGCTCGCCGCCAAATGGGCACCGCTGTGGGGTCCGCTGATTCCGGCCCTGGCCGACGATGCAGACGACCTGCTGTTGCGCAACTGGGCGCAGGATGAGCGTTTTACGGTAACGGCGGGCGGCACCACGCTGGCCGCCTATGAGCAGTCGTGCCGCGATGCCGGGGCCGCCGCGCGCGCCATGCTGGCCATGGCCGCGGCCGAGCGGTGGGATGTGCCGTGGGACCAGTGCCGTGCCGAGAACGGCGTCATCTATCACGACGAACGGGCCGCCAGCTTTGCAGAGCTGGCGATGGAGGCGGCGCGTTTCGATCCGCCCGACCCGCCGCCGCTTAAAACCGCCGCCCCTTTCGAACCTGCGCCGCTTTCGGGCATCGATACCGGCGACCTTGCGCCCGCTTTCCCGCGGTTGGACCTGCCATCGAAGGTGGATGGCAGCCATGTCTTTGCAGGCGACGTGCGACTGCCCAACATGGTTTTCGCCGCTATTCGCCACGGCCCGCACGACAAGGCCGAGCTGCTTGAAATCAATGCCGCGCTTGCACGCGGACAGCGCGGTTTGATCCAGCTGGTGCGCGGCAAGCGCTGGCTCGCCGCGATTGCCGATAACTGGTGGGCTGCCGAACAGGCGCTGCAAGCCATTGCGCCGCGCTTTGGTGTAGAGCGGCCAGTGAACAGCGCTTCGATTGCCGAGGCGCTGGAGCGCAATCTGGCCGACGGGCCAGGCACGGTGTTTGAAAAACGTGGTGACGGGATCGACGGCTACACGCCGACCATGGCCCGAAAATACGATGTATCTCCCGGTCTTCATGCCACCATCGAAACGGCCAGCGCCACTGCCAGGCTGCTGGATGGAACACTGGAACTCTGGCTACCGACGCAAGCTCCCGAATTTGCCCGCAAGGCGGCGGCAAAAGCCCTGGGGTTAAGCGCAAGCAAGGTGGTTCTGTACCCGGTTTCGGCTGGCGGCAGTTTCGATCGGCGGCTGGAAAGCGAGATCGCCATCGAGGTTGCCCTGCTGGCGCGGGAGGCGGGGCGCCCGGTGCAGCTGACATGGTCGCGCTGGCAGGAGCATGTCGCCAGCTTCCCACGCCCTCCCGCAGCGGGTCTGATGGCTGCCCAGACCGATGACGATGGCAACATCCGAGCCTTGCGTGCCCGCGTCGCCAGTCCGCCGACAATGCGGGAATTCGGACGCCGCCTGTTCGAGAACGAAGTGAGCTGGGCAGCGATCGACGCGCTGGAAGGCGATGCGGATCGGTTCGCGGTTTCGGGTCTGGCCGGACCCTATGGCGTGGCCAATCTCTCTGTCGAACATGTGCCCGTCACCCTGATGCTGCCAACCGCGCCCATGCGGGGGCAGGCAGACGGCTACAATTGTTTCATGCGCGAAAGCTTTATCGAAGAGCTTGCACACGAACATGACCGCGAACCGATGACCTATCGCATCGCCATGCTGGGACAGGATCCCGGCATGGCCGACTGCCTGCAACGCGCGGCACGGCTGGCCTCGTGGGATGGGGGCAGGCCCGGCAGCGGGCAGGGCATGGCGTGCCACCGCATGGACCTGGGCGAGGCGACGGGTCGCATTGCCGTGGTGGCCCAGGCCAGCGCGGGCGAGGGCGGCCTTCGCGCAAGGCGGCTGTTTGCCTGCGTCGATATTGGCCGCGTCGTGAACCGGGATCTCGCCCTGCAACAGATCGAGGGCGGGCTGATTTTCGGCCTCGGCATGGCGCTGGGCTGTTCCACCGAATATGCAGAAGGCCTTCCGACGCACCAGCGCCTTTCCGCGCTGGCAATGCCGACGATGGACGATTGCCCCGAGATCACCATCGAACTGGTCGAAAGCACTGCCGAACCCTTCGATCCCGGGGAAATCGGTGTGCCTCCGGTGGCACCGGCGGTGGCCAATGCCTTTGCCAGTGCAACAGGGGTTCGCCTGCGCCGCCTTCCCCTGCTATCGGCCCTCCCATGACAAGGAATTGGCCATGACCTGGCAGACCCAGCAGCTTCCCGCCGACCATCCACCCGTCAAGAGCGGGAGGATCGGCGTTTGTGTCGTCAACCTGGGCACGCCCGATGCGCCCGAGACGGGCGCGGTGCGGCGCTACCTTGGCGAATTCCTGTCAGACCGGCGCGTGATCGAAATTCCGCCGATTGCCTGGCAGCCTATCCTGCGCGGCATCATCCTCAACACCAGTCCGAAAAAGAGCGCGGCGGCCTATCGCGAGGTGTGGACCGACAAGGGCTCTCCACTCGCTGCCATTACCGCCGACCAGGCCGAGGGCTTGCAGGCACGACTGGGTGATGCGGTCATGGTGGAATGGGCCATGCGCTATGGCGAGCCATCGATCCCGCGCCAGCTGGAAAAGCTGATGGATGCCGGGTGCGACCGCATCCTGCTGGCCCCGCTCTACCCGCAATATTGCGCGGCGACCACGGCCACCGTGGTGGACGTGGCAGCGGACTGGCTGCGCCAGAAACGCTGGCAGTCCAGCCTTCGCACGCTGCCGCCCTACCACGACGATACCGCCTATATCGATGCCCTTGCCAGCGATCTTGGTCGCCAGCTGGACGCACTGGATTTCACCCCCGAGGTGCTGCTCCTTTCTTTCCACGGCATGCCGCAGCGCACGCTGGAGCTGGGCGATCCGTACCATTGCCATTGCCGCAAGACCGCGCGGCTGCTGGAAGACAGGATGGGCCGCAGCGATCTTCGCATGGTCACCACATTCCAGAGCCGCTTCGGCCCTGCCAAGTGGCTGACGCCGGCCACCGACACCATCCTGGAGGAGGAGGCCGCGAAGGGCACCAAGCGACTCGCCATCGCCGCACCCGGTTTTTCCGCCGATTGCCTGGAGACGCTGGAAGAGCTGGCGATCCGCGGCAAGGAACAGTTCGTGGAAGCAGGCGGCGAGCAATTTGCCACGCTTTCCTGCCTCAACACCAGCGACGCCGGCATGGCAATGCTGGAGACGATTATCCGGCGCGAGCTGGCCGGGTGGATCTGACCTTCGGCGCAGGCTCCGGAGGCGTCACCGAATATCTCTTCCTGTTCGCGCTGGTCTACACGCTGAACCTGATGCCTGCTTTCGGGCCACCTACGTGGTCCATCATCGTCCTGTTCGGCCTCAACACGCAAATGCCTGTTCCCGGCGTCGTACTGGTCGGCGCGCTGGCGGCAGCCTCGGGGCGATTTACCCTGGCGCATGGGTTCCGGTTGCTGGCGAAATACGTGCCGCAGAAAACCAGACGCAGCCTCGCCGCAGCGCGCGCCGCCTTCGAGCGCAGAAGGCGCCATGGCCTGGCAGCTTTGGCGCTGTTCGCGGTTTCACCCGTGCCTTCGGCGCAGCTGTTCGCTGCCGTGGGCCTGGCGGGAATACCGATAGCCGCATTTACCGCCGCATTCTTCGCCGGGCGTCTGGTATCCTACTCGATCTATGCCGCTTCAGCCCAGCTGATCGCGCAGAGCAGTATTGGCGATGTCTTTCGCAATTCGTTGTCCAGCCCGGTGGGCATCGCCATGCAGGTGATCCTGCTGATCGGGCTGGTCCTGCTGCTGCGGATCGACTGGGAAAAGCACTTCGGGCCCGCGCCCGAATATGAGGGGCAAGACCGGACCCAGGGCTAGAAGTCGATGGCGATCCCGTCCTTCACCCAGTCGCCGTAGCGCGTCGGGCTGAGCTTCTCGTCCACCTCGTTCGCCTCGGGCTTGGGCGGCGGATCGTTGCTCCAGTGGGCGGGCTTTTCGAACCCTTCGGGTCGCTTGGTCGCTCTTTTCATAATGCCCGCAACATGGGCGCTCTGGCGCTGGGACGCAACTGGCCCTAGGGGCATGGCCATGGCCAAGACCCCCGGATTGCTCCCGCGCCGCGCTGCGCTCAAAATGCTCGATGCCGTGCTGCGCCGTGGCGAGACGCTGGAACAGGCAGGCGGGGCGGCCAATGGCCTGTCCAGCTTCTCCGACCGTGCTTTGGCAAAGGCGCTGGCGGGCGAGGTGCTGCGCTGGCTGGTCGATCTGGACGCGCTGATCGACAGCGCCACGAAGCAGGTGCTGCCCGAAGATGCCAAGGCGCGCATGGTTCTGCGCATCATGCTGGCAGGCTGGCTGCGGCTGGAAACTCCGCCGCATGCCGTTGTCGCCACCGCGCTGCCGCTGCTGGTGGGCGGGCCAAAGCGGTTGGCCCACGGCGTGTTCGCCACGCTGACGCGGGCGGAGGCCACGCTGCCCGATATGCCGACCTTGCCCGAAGCGGTTGCCCAACGCTGGGGCGAACGGGAGGCATACGATCTGCCCGCCATCGCCGCCGGTATCGCCGCGCCGCCGCCGCTCGACCTGCGGCTGAAGGCACCCGAATTGACCGAGGAAATTGCCGCCCGCCTGCAGGCCACCAGCCTTGCGCCCGGCCATCTGCGCCTGCCGCGCGGTGCTTCTGTTGCCGATCTTCCCGGATATGACGAGGGCAGCTGGTGGGTGCAGGATCTGGCCGCCACCTTGCCCGCCACCTTGCTGGGTGCGGGCGATGGGCCCGATGGACAAAAGCGCGTGCTCGATCTGGCCGCCGCGCCGGGAGGCAAGACCATGCAGCTTGCCTCCGCGGGGTGGGATGTCACCGCGCTGGATATGCATCCCAAGCGCATGATGCGCCTGCGCGAAAACCTGGCGCGCGTGGGGCTGGAAGCGCACACGGTGATTGCCGATGCGCTGGAGTGGGAGCCGGAGGAAAAATTCGACGCCGTGCTGCTGGATGCGCCCTGCACCGCCACGGGCACGGCGCGCCGCCATCCCGAGGTGATCCACCGCATCGGCCCGCGCCAGATTGCCGAGATGGCCGAGTTGCAAACGGCCCTGCTGCAACGCGCCAGCGGGTGGCTGAAACCCGGCGGCACGCTGGTGTATGCCACCTGCTCGATGGAGCGGGAGGAGGGTGAGGAAATCGCCGCCACCTGCACCCTGACGCCCGACCCGATCCGGCCTGCGGAATTGCCTGCCGGATTGCAGCCCACTGCCGATGGCTGGCTGCGCACCGATCCCGGGATGCTGCCGGACGAGGGCGGGCTGGACGGGTTCTTCATCGCCCGCTTCACCGCCTGAGCGGTTGACGAAGTTGACATCGTGACGATGGGGAAAAACATCCAGAACCCAGCATTTCCGGGCATCACGGCGTCCAACACGAAGTTGACACTTCTGTGCTGAAAACAGCGAAAATCGATGGTTAACGGGGGCGGGCAGTTCATGGCGCGCGCACCCTGCAATCCCGCGGCGCCTGTAGGAAAGGCCGGTTACCTCAAGCGCGCTTGAGCAAGTTAACGATTGTTGCCGCAAGGGGGTGTCGATCCGCGTGGGGGAGCAGATTGGCCTGCTGACCTCTTGTGACCACAGCGCGGTCTCTAATGATCTTCAGCGGTTATCCTAGCGGTCTGATCAGCATCGTCCCAGGTCCGTTCAACAGCGGTCTGGCAAAGCCGTGCAGGATCGGAAGCGCCTAAATGTTGGAAATAAACCAGGCCGCAAACCCAACAACGCTGGCCATCGCGAGCGCAAGAATGGCCCGGACTACGGGTTTGTCTCTTGCGGTTACTTCAATCGGAAACGGCAGTGTCAAAGCACGCAGCGAGCCGACGAATGCTATTGCGCCTCCTGCTAAACGGAACCAATCGAGCACTATCCATTGCCGGGTCATGGTGATCGCCTGGGCGTCGGTTATCGTGTCGTGGGGCGAGTGCACACCGTGATAATACAGCGCGGCGTTCATCGGCCAAAATGCGAGCACGGTCAGGACAAGTAGCGAAAGAATTCCCAATGAGGGGAGGCAGAGCAACCAACGATACTGCCAGGGCGTCTTCCAGCCAGCGGCAAGCGCGCCAAACCCGGCAATGAGCAGGAGAACCGAGAACGGTATGAAGAACACGCCGGTGTCGACAGGCCAAGCCGCTCCGTAAGGCATCATCGCAAGAGAAGCGGGCGGATCGGCACTCCACGCACCGGCCAGAACGACAAGATCGAACAGCTTTGCGCCGACAAGCGGACCGCCGACCAATACGGCCAACCAGAGAAAAGCTCTCGTCAGGACTTCTCTACTCGCCATTCGCTCGTCGTCCCGAATGATTGCAGCGAGAGTTCTACTCTTTCGAGATCGCATCGAGAAGCTGAAACACAGCTTCCCGCCCACAAGCAGCCACAAGAACGGGAGAGCTGGCATTATCGCCAACCATCCCTTTCATGTGCGGCAGAACGTCCAGCTTCCCGCAGGCAGCTTTGCCTAAGACTTCACCTTGTCCGCAAAGCTCTTTCTGAGCTTCATCAGCTTGGGCGGGATCACGGCCATGCAATAGGGGTTCCGCTGGCCTTCGCCGTCCCAGTATTCCTGGTGGTAATCCTCCGCCGGATACCAGGTGCCGCTTTCGATCGTGGTCACGGCATCGGCATCGTGGCCCTCGTTCCAGCGGGCGATGGCGGCTTCTGCCTCGGCCTTTTGCGCGTCCGATAGCGGGAAGATCGCGCTGCGGTATTGCGTGCCCACGTCGTTGCCCTGCCGGTTCAGCTGGCTGGGATCATGCGTGCCCATGAACATGTCGTAGATTTCGGGCAGGGACACCGTTTCGGGATCGAACGTGACCTTCACCCCTTCGGCATGGCCCGTGCTGCCGGTGCATACTTCCTTGTAGGTGGGGTTCTCCACCTCGCCGCCGATATATCCGCTCTCGACGCTTTCCACGCCGATCACATCCTTGAAAACCGCTTCGGTGCACCAGAAGCACCCGCCTGCGACAATTACCGTCTCGCTCATACTCAAACTCCTTTTGCGCCAGTAGACATGGGGGCCCTAAGTCCGCTTGTCATCCCGCCTGCGCATCCTAAAGTGCGACGCAATATCAATCCGGGAGAATTATCCGTGCGCTTTGCCCCCCTTTTCGCCGTTGCAGCTTTCGCCGTCTCCACGCCCGCCATGGCCGACGATCACACCGGCCCTTCGCTGGATGAAGTGCTGGCGATGGACATGCGCAGCGACGATGCGCCGCGCGACAGTTTTCGCAATCCTGCCGAAACGCTGGCCTTCTTCCAGGTGGAGCCGGATATGACGGTGGTGGAATATGGCCCCGGCGGCGGCTGGTACACCCGCGTGCTGGCACCGTGGATCGCCCCGCAAGGCACTTATTACGCGGTGGATGGCGACAGCGACCAGCGCAGTTTTGGAACCCGTGCACAGGAAGGCCGCACCAAGAGCTGGCCCGAAACCTTCCCTGCAACTGCCGCCGAATGGACCGGGATCGACGCGGCGAACATCGTCGCTTTCGAAAGCGACGAAGCGCCAGAAGGCGTTGCGGGGACGGTGGATCGCATTCTTGTCTTTCGCGCCATGCACGGGCTGCTGAACAGCGCGCGCGCCGACAGCGAATTGCGCAACATGCGCAGCCTGCTGGCCGAAGATGGCATGGTGGGCGTGGTGCAGCACCGCGCCGCTGCGGATGCCCCGTGGTCCTATGCCAACGGCTCCAACGGCTATCTGAAACAGGACGATGTCGTCGCCCTGTTCGCATTGAACGGTTTCGAGCTGGTCGACAGCTCCGAGGTGAACGCCAATCCCGATGACCCCGCCAACTGGGAAGGCGGCGTGTGGACGCTGCCCCCGGTGCTGCGTTATGGTGACGAGGACCGGGCGCGCTACGAAGCCATCGGCGAAAGCGACCGGATGACACTGTTGTTCAGAAAGGCCGACTGATGCGCATTCTTCATTGCCTTGCCGCCGCTGCAATCGCGGTATCCACGCCCGCATTTGCGGACCATCACCAGTCTGACGGAGCGCAGGAATACGCCGCCAGCCTGGATACGGTGCTGACCCATCCCCGCCGCGCCGACGACCGCGCGCGTGATGCCTATCGCCACCCTGCCGAAACGCTCGCCTTCTTCCAGGTGGAGCCGGGCATGACCGTGGTCGATTACATGCCGGCGGGCGGCTGGTACTCGCGCGTGCTCATCCCCTACCTGGGCGAGGACGGCACCTACATCGGCCTCAACCCCGAACTGCATCCCGAACTGACCGGCTATTGGGACATGTATCGCGATGCCGCGACGAAGATCCCGGCTGACGCACAGGAATGGGTTGGCGATGACGGTGCCGAGGTCATCGGCCTCAACACCGATGACGATCTTGCAGCACTGGCCGGCACCGCAGACCGCGTGCTGATCTTCCGCGAAGTGCACAACATGCGCCGCTTCGGCTGGTTTCACGATACGATGATGGCGATCCGCAGCTTGCTGAAGGATGACGGCATGCTGGGCGTGGTGCAGCACCGCGCCAGCGAAGATGCGCCGGTCGATTATGTCCTGGGCGACAATGGCTACCAGCGGCAGGAAGACGTGATCCGCCTGTTCGCCGCCTATGGCTTCGAACTGGTTTCCGCAGCCGAGATCAACGCCAATCCGTCCGATCCTGCCAACTGGGAAGGCGGCGTGTGGAGCCTGCCCCCCAGCTATCGCGGCGCCGCAGAAGGCAGCGCGGAACGCACGCGCCGGGCCGAAATCGGCGAAAGCGACCGGATGACGTTGCTGTTCCGCAAGGTGAACTGATGCGGGCGACCCTTCTTTGCCTTGGCCTGGCACTCGCCGCCTGCACGCCGGAGCCGACGCCCGTCGATGCGGCGACGACGCAGGGCTCTGCCATGCCGCAGGTTGCGGAAATTGAAGCGGCGATGGAGGAGAGCGCCGCAGGCTGGAACGAGGGCGACATGGATCGCTTCCTTGCCATCTATTCGAATGCCAAAGACACCAGCTTCGTCGGTTCCGGCGGGCTGGTGCGCGGCCGGGCGGCGATGGAAGAGCGCTATCGCGAGGCTTACGACTGGTCGCAGCCCGACCCATCCGAACGCGGCACGCTGTCTTTCGAGACGGTCGACTTCCGCCCGCTGGGAGAAAACCACGCGCTGTATATCGGGCGCTACACCCTAACCTACCCGGATGATCGCGAACCGGCGGATGGCCTCACCTCGCTGGTGTTCGCCCGCGATGGCACAAGCGTGGACAGCTGGAAAATCATCGCCGACCACAGTTCGTAAGCCTGCGGTCCGCCGCGTCTGGCGGGAATGCCCCTTGGAGAACAGCGTAAACGTGCAGGTCGACTTCGCCCTTGTGGAGCAATAGGCGCCACAGTAATCGCAGTTGCATGACCACGCTCAAAGTCGCCGCTCTGCAACTCGCCCTCTTCGATGAGGACGAGGCCGCCAATATCGCCGCCGTTTCGGATCTTGTGGCGGAGGCTGCGGGGAAGGGCGCGCAGGTGATCCTGCCGCCCGAACTGTTCTCGGGCCCCTATTTCTGCCGCGAGGAGAAGGACGAATTCTTCGCCCTCGCCAGGCCGACTGCAGAGCACCCGTCGGTGATCGCCATGCAGGCGCTGGCAAGAAAGCTGGGCGTCGCCATTCCCACCAGTTTTTTCGAGCGCGACGGACACCATTATTACAACACCCTCGCCATGATCGGTGCGGATGGCGAGATCATGGGCACCTATCGCAAAAGCCACATTCCCGATGGACCGGGCTACGAAGAGAAGTTCTATTTCCGCCCCGGCAATGACGGGTTCAAGGTGTGGGACGTTTTTGGCGCGCGCATCGGCATCGGCGTGTGCTGGGACCAGTGGTATCCCGAAACCGCCCGCTGCCTGGCGTTGAAGGGCGCGCAGGTCCTGTTCTACCCCACTGCCATCGGCTCCGAACCCAAGGATGCCGAAATGGACACCAGCCGCATGTGGCGCCGCGCGATGATCGGCCATGCGGTGTCCAACTGCATGCCCGTGGTCGCCGCCAACCGTATCGGTCACGAGGGCAGCCAGGAAGCGGGCAACACCTTCTACGGCCACAGCTTCATCGCCGACGAATGGGGCGACATGCTGGCCGAATACGGGCGCGAGGAGACAGGTGTGCTGGTGGCCGAACTGGACCTGGAGGCCGCGCGTCGCCACCGCGCCAGCTGGGGCTTCTTCCGCGATCGCCGTCCGCAGCTTTACGGCCGGATTGCGGAAGACATTTGAGCGAAGCCCATCACTACCTGGTTGCGCTGGGCAGCAACCAGCGCGTGCCGAACATCGGCGGGCCACGCGCAGTGCTGCGCCGGGCGATGCGGATCATGGAAATGGCGGGATTTTCTATCGAGGCAATGTCCCCGATCATTGCCAGCCGTCCCGTCGGCCCCTCGCAAAGAACCTATGCCAATGCCGCGCTGACGGCAAATACCGACCTCGCTCCTGCACAGACGCTGGCGGTGCTGCAACAGATCGAGCGCGAGTGCGGACGTAAGCGACGCGGACAGCGCTGGCGCGCCCGCCCGCTGGACCTCGACATCGTGCTGTGGAGTGGTGGGATTTTCGTGTCACCCGACCTGCAAATCCCCCATCCGCTGTTCCGGGAAAGGGATTTCGTCCTCGGCCCCGCCGCCGCCATCGCCCCGTCATGGCGCGATCCGCTGACGGGCCTGACGCTGAAACAGCTTCATGCCCGCTTGACCCGCAACCGCCCCGCCCCTAGGTGAGCGCCCGCAGCCCTTCGCGCTGCGACCCCTCGGGGGCCCTTAGCTCAGTCGGTAGAGCAACTGACTTTTAATCAGTAGGTCGCTGGTTCGAACCCAGCAGGGCTCACCATAAAATCAATGCCTTAAGGGAATTTCCAAGCTGTCTTGTTTCAATTTTGGGTTGCTAGCAATCAGATAGCAATCACGACAAGATCGCAGTTATCTGCATCGCTATCCGGAAAAGTCAGTTCGCTGATGCGGCCGGGACAAGCCAGGCTCCCTTGGTGCGGACTGTTATACCCCCTGACGGACAGATTTGTCGTTAAAACACTGATATACAGGGATTCATCATCGCTTGCGGTAAGAGTCGCGTAGGTCAAAAATCTCAAATCATGGCACGGCTGGAAGAGTTCAAATTCAAGATTCCGGCCTATACTCCGGAGACGATGCCGTTTGGGCGTCTCAAAGAGTATCTTGAAAATTTGGTCGAAATCCTCGGCGACCCGAATGAAATTCATCTCGTTGGAATAGAGAAAAGCAGCACCGTGCCGGTGCTCAAAATTCCTGCTCATATTGCGAAGAAGAGCCGGGAGCACATAGCGACGGTTCGCCGTGGCGGAGCTGACCTAAAGCGCAGGCAGGCATTTGCTAGGGTGCAGGCGATGTTGGCCGAGGATGGTTCCGAACCCGCCACTCTGACCGCGAGCGAAGGGGATATTCTCCTCACGTTTGAACCAATCGAGCGCCCCAAGGGCACTATACACGTCAGGCAACCTACTACGCTTCAAGGCGAACTTGTGCGCGTGGGCGGCACGCAAAACAAGATAACACTTCTCCTAAGGCAGCCAGATGGCAGTACGTTGTCTGGCATCTATGCAAGCAAGGGCATCGCAAAAGCTGTGGCGGCTCACATTTTCGAGCAGGTACGTGTCGCAGGCATTGGGACTTGAACTCGCGACGCCGAAGGAAGCTGGGCGTTGGACCGCATGTCTGTTCAGCACTTTGAGAAGCTGGAAGATCGAACAC
This sequence comes from uncultured Alphaproteobacteria bacterium, assembly GCA_963783265.1. Classification (GTDB taxonomy): domain Bacteria; phylum Pseudomonadota; class Alphaproteobacteria; order Sphingomonadales; family Sphingomonadaceae; genus Alteraurantiacibacter. The sequence goes on from CAWAMU010000001.1 coordinate 57,523, forward strand.
TCAGGGACGTTTTGCGCGAAATACAAAATGTGCCAGTCGATTGGCCGGAGGACACGTACGAGAGGCTTGAGGAGCTGAGAAACGGTATCTAATGCCAATCGTATTCGATAACACTATCGCCTCTGTGCTGTTCAACAAGCACGGCAAGATTCCCCCGAATCCGGATTCTGGCGAAGTTCCCGAATTGGCGCGTGAGCGCATTCAAAATCTTGCTTCCGATCTGCAAAAGCATGGTGAGGAAATACTACTTCCAACTCCAGCTTTGGCGGAACTGCTAACCGTCGCTGGACCAGATGCCTTTGAGTGGCTTGAGATTATTAATCGTTCTAACGTGTTTCAGTGCGCCGATTTCGATCAACGGGCTGCTGAACTCGAGCTATCTCACGAGCCCTTTGCAGAGACTTTTTTGGAGGGTCTCCGCCAAAACTGCCTCGGAACGCGGTCAAACGTTTCCCAGAATTGAGTTTTCCAGCGGCCTCGGAACTTGCGCGAGAGCGGGGGTGATATCGAGGTGATAAGCACGGCCAATGCGAATGCGCACCTCGCAGACTTTTCCAGATTCTTGCCATCGCAGACCGCATGAAGCTTGGAGTTCAGACCGCCTTTGGTGTGTCCGATACGTCTGGAAGAGCCCCTTTCTTTTAAGAGGCCCGCAGCTGTTCGGTGGTCCTTGAGATGCGTAGCACCGCTCATCGGCTGATCCGGCGTGCCGCTTCTCGTAGTCAGGTTGGTAAAGATCTTGTTGAACACGCCCAGCGTCTCCAGCGGATAGACCGATTGTAGATCGTCCTGTGCGGACCATACTCGCTCGCCAGCGCACTCCATGCGACATGAGGAAATACGGCTTGATCGTCCCGCGAAATCTCGCGGAGGTCCCGACGTGTCCAAACTGATCGTAGTCTTGCGAACCCTCATGCCTGTGTCCCAAAACCAGATGCCATGAGCTGGGCTTTGTTGCGCATCTCGGTCTGGACAACGCGCCGCATCCGATCCTCCTAGGTTCCGTCCTCCGCCAATTGCGTTGCGACGTCGGAGAGCACGCCAGCGGCCAGTTCTTGTACGCGACATCACACCGCTCGCGGTTTTCGAGGCGGTTAAATAAAGGTGTTGCGAAGAAACCATTCTCACCCGCACTTTCGCATATGCAATCGCATATCGCGGCGGCGAAGCGCTTTTCCCGAGCAATCGGTCTAAGACGATGTGGGGGGTCAAGATGCGTCGTTCCGAGCGGTTCCTTTTCGACCCCAGATGAAGCCAGCCTCCCTTCAGGAGCGGTAACGGCCGCCAGGGAGCAATTGGAGGATGCCGTCCCAATGCGTTGCCATAACCTTTACTTACACGCGTCTGTCGTCCCGATCCTTGCCACCTTCGCGCTGGCCGGCCCTGCAATGGCGCAGGAGGTTCCCGAAGCCGGCGCTTCCGATCAGGGCGCCGTGGAGCCAGATACCAATATCATTACCGTGACGGCGCAGCGCCGTTCGGAGCAGTCGGTCGACGTGCCGATTACCATCACCACTCTGGATAGCGAGGCACTGGCAACGGCGAATGTCGTCAGTCTTTCTGATACAGTGAAGCTGACTCCGGCGCTGCGTTTCGACAGCCAGGGCCCCGCCGTGCAGCCCACGATCCGCGGCGTGGGAACCGCCATCACCACCTCGGGCGGCGGACCCAATGTGGGCATCTATGTCGACGGGTTCTTCCAAGCGAACACCTATGTGAACGATTTCCAGCTCACCAATGTGGAAAGCATTCAGGTACTGAAAGGCCCACAGGGCACGCTGTTCGGGCGCAATACCACCGGCGGCGCCATCCTGGTCAGCACAGCCGAACCCAGCTTTACGCCCGGCGCAGAATTCTCGCTCGGCTACAGCCGGTTCAACACCGTCCGGGGGCAAGCGTATGTCACTGCGCCGATCGCCGATGTAGTCGCCTTCGATCTGGAGGGTATCTACGAGCAAAGCGATGGATTCCAGACAGACACGCTGACCGGAAACGCCAAGATCGGCAAGAGCGACAGCTGGACTGTTCGGGCCGGCATCTTGGTCGAACCTTCTTCCGACTGGTCCATTCTCTTCCGCTACATCCACTCTAAATCCAGCGATCCGATGAGCCAACTTGTCAACGCCTATGTCGACGAGAGAGGCGATGCCGACTTCTTCGGCCAGGTTTCCGCAGCCGGGCAGGCGATCTATGGCCAGTCCAGTTCGCAGGGCCTGCCGCTGGTCTATTTTTACGCGCCGGATGGCACCTTTACCACCGCGCCCGGCCAGATCGCGCTTAACGATCCGCTTAGCTTCCAGACCGAGTCCGACATTGTCCAGATGACGGTTCAGGCCGACCTGGGATTTGCCGAACTGACGTCCTACAGCCAGTATCGCGCGGACAAGACGCCGTATTTCGGCGACCTCGACGTAACGACCCTGCCCTTCTTCCAGATTAACGTGCCGGTCGATGACGAGACCGTGTCGCAGGAGTTGTTGCTGAATTCCAAGCCCGGCGGCAGGCTGCAATGGACCGCTGGCATCAACTACTTCCGCATCCGCGACACCTGGGACGTCAACGCTTCCTTTGGCACGCCGTTCTTCGATTTCGGCGGATCCAGCACAACGACAACGTCCTATGCCGCGTTTGTCGATGCGACTTATGAAGTGATCGACCACCTCTTCCTGACGGCGGGCGCGCGATATTCCAGCGACAATGTTTCCGACGCCTATTTCACGATCAACCCAGCCATTACCTCCTATACCGGGCCGGACGGCAACCCCGTGCCGCTGGGCAACTTCGTGCCGGGCGACCAGGTACCGGTGGACGATCTCGAGAACAACAGCCTCACGCCGCGCTTCGTGATCCGCTACGAGACTACCGATGATTCCAGCGTCTATGCTTCGTACACGCGCGGCTACAAGGCCGGGATCCTCAACGTGGGAGGATTATCGCAGCAGCCGGTTGAACCCGAGGAGATCGACGCGTTCGAAGTGGGCTTCAAGTTCGACAACGGCACGATATCCTTCGATACTGCAGGCTTCTACTATGACTACGCCAACCTGCAGGTCTCCAGCTTCCAGAACGGGGCCGCGCAGATCCGCAACGCCGCCTCTGCCGAGATTTACGGCATTGAGGCGCAGACGCGCTTCCGGCCCACGTCCAATTTCACTATTTATGGCGGCGCTGCGTGGACGAAGGCGCAGTACAAGTCTTTCGAGAATGCGCCCTTTTATAGCTATTGCGATCCCGTTGCGACCAGCGGTACGATGGCTTGCGGCGCTATCGGCGCCGGCTCGCTGACGCAGACGATCGTCGATGCCTCGGGCTTCACCATGCAGCGCGCGCCGGAGTTCACCGCGAACCTTGGGGCTAGCTACGGCGTGGATGTTGCCGCGGGCAGGCTGACGCTGTCGGGCAACGTCTATCACACCTCCGAAGTGTTCTTCGATCCCAGCGAGCAGTTCCGCCAAGGCAGCTATCAGCTTGTATCGCTGCGAGCGGAATGGCTCGACCCCAGCGAGACTTTCTCGGTAGCCGCATACGCCGACAACGTGACCGGAGAGCGGTACCTGACGCAGGTGCTGTTCAACACGCTGGGAATCGGCAGTGTTTGGAGCGCGCCCGTCACCTACGGCGTGGAAGTGGGCGTCAGCTTCTGACGCGGCTCGCACCGGTGCCGTCGAGCATCGGCATGCGCGGAATGCGGAACACGGACCGGGGGGTTTTGAAGAACTCCCCGGTCACCACCCCGCGCCTTCCTCGCGCCTCTTGTCCACCGCCGCGGCATCGCATCGTAGCAGCCTCCAAAGCGCGAAATTGCTGGGTTTCTGCCGAATGGTGGACATGTGCCCCTGCCAGATTTCGGCCCTCAGTGGTCTTTGCGCCTGATGCTAGCGGCAGGAGGGGGTTCCCTCCTGTCGTCCACCTCGCCGCCAGTGGCGGTTTGCAGACTAGAGTTGCGGTGGGTGAGCCGGTGACCTTCACCGCCCTGTGCGGGGTTGCAATCGTCTCTGCGGACTGGACCTTCGAAACGCGTCCTGATCTGGACCGGGAAGAAGAGGGGTGATTTGCGAATAACAAAGCATTTTTGCCTGCACCACAACTTGCCTTCACCCCCACACACAATCTCGCGAAGAGTGTTGATCGGGAATCTCTGATGCACCCGCTCGATCGATTTCATCTGACACCTTTTCGTTGCATCGCATCCATCACCGCTGCGATGCGAGGCAACTGGCCATCTGCGCCCTCGGCCGATATTACCAGCGTGCTTTCAGGTAGCGCGCAAGCATCACAGGGAAACCATGGCCGACCAGGAATTCGCGGCGAAATTCGGCCAGGTGGCGCTCGTGACAGGAGCCAGCTCCGGCATTGGTCTTGCGTTTGCTGAAGAGATTGCTGCACGCGGGCTTGACCTGATCGTATCAGCTCGGCGGACTGACCGACTGGAAGACCTCGCCGCCCGTCTGCGTGCAGCCAACTCCGTCAAGGTCATGTGCGTGGAGGCAGACCTTGCAAATCCGGGCAGCGCAAGGCGGCTGTATGAAGCCGCTAGCGGACACAAGATCGGACTTGTCGTCAGCAACGCGGGCTTCAGCGCGCGGGGGTTGCACGAAGAAATTTCCGGTGAAGATCTGGACAACATGCTGGCAGTAAACTGTCAGGCTCCCTTGCATCTTTCACGTCTTTTCCTCCCATCCCTCAAAGCACGAGGGATGGGCGGTTTCATCATGGTGAGTTCCATTGAGGCGCTGATAGGCTGCCCAATGTCGGCTGCCTATTCATCGATGAAGGCGCTGGTCCTGCATCTCGGAGAGGCGTTATACGCAGAGGCAGGGGGAAGCGGCGTCGCTGTCCTGACCTGCTGCCCTGGCGCGACCGATACCGAGGCTGGACAGCGTGCGGGTATCGATATGAGCGCCCTACCCGATGTTCAGCAACCGCGTGAACTGGCCCGGATGACGCTCGATTGCTTGGGAAGCCAGGCTGTCTGCTTCCCGAATGCTGCCTACAAACAGCGCTTTGACCGGCTTCTATCCTTGCCTCGCGAGGATGCGCTGATGGCCATGGCCGGATTGACGCAGGGGACCCCTGACGCTGTTGAGAACGAGTAGATATCCGGAGAAAATCATGTCCCGCTTGCTTGGAAAACCGATCCACCAGTGTTTCGTCTATCCCGATTTCGATGCAGCCATCGCGAAGTTCGCTGCCGCCGGGATCGGGCCATTCTATGTACTGGCCGAGGCAGGCGGTGACAGCATCTATCGCGGCGAAGTCCATCCCATGCGCATCAAGGTCGCCTTTGTTTATGACGGGGACAACCTGATCGAGATCATCGCCCCAACCGGCCATGACCAGCAATCGACGTATGGCGAGTTCATCCGCCGCAATCCGGACGGCGGCCTGCATCACATCGCCTACTGGTCGAGTGATTTCGACAAGACGCTGGCCATGCTGAAAGCCGCAGGAACGCCGTTCAACATCGTGCAGGATCTGAAAGATCCCAGCACCGGCAAGACGGTGGAAGTCTATTGCGAGCCAGACGGTATCGAAAACCCGGTGCACATCCAGCTGATGCTGCCTGGAATCTTCGATGACTGGTTCGCCGCCATGAAGGAAGCGGCAGATAGCTGGGACGGCTCCGACCCCATGCGCGATGCGCGTGGGCTGCTGCAACAATCGCTGGCTGCTGCAGCCGGCTGAAGTCCGAACGGGACAGGAGAAAACGCGATGGACCTGAAACTTGCCGGGAAGGTGGCTGTCGTCACGGCGGCCACGGCCAACATCGGGCGCGGTATTGCGCTGGAACTTGCTGCAGAGGGCGTGCAACTCGTCGCTGTCGGACGGGACGAGGAGGCTGGCTCAAAGCTGGGTGAACTTGCCAGGGAGAAGGGCGCTGGCGGATTTGCCTTCGTTCAGGCTGATCTCACCGACAAGGGATCGCCCGCGCGCATCCTTGCCGAAGCGGAGAAGCTGGGGCCGGTTGAAATGCTGGTGAACTGCCTTGGTGGCAATGTGGACCAGGGCTTTTTCGCCGATTCCGATCCGCAGAAATGGGTGGGCGATATCGACCTGAACTTTGGCACGGTGCTGCGCATGACCCATGTGGTTCTGCCCGGCATGATCAAACGCAAGAGCGGAGCCATCGTCAACATCGGATCCACGGCTGGGCTGGTTGGCGATTACATGCTGCCGGTCTATTCCGCCATGAAGGGCGCGGTGCACAGCTTCAGCATCGCGCTGGCCAAGGAAGTCGGCCAGCACGGCATCCGCGTCAACGCCGTGGCGCCCTATGCCACTTTCGCGACGGAGCGAGAGGCGTTCAGCAAGGGCAGCCGCTTCCATCCGGACAATGACTTCTTCTCGGCGAACGCGGCCCGATTGAGCGATGAGGACAAGGATCTTCGCCAGCGCCGCACCCTGGTGGGCCGTCCCTTTGCCAGGCCGGAGGAGATTGCCGGGCTGGTCGCCTTTCTTGCATCCGACCGGGCGAGCTTTATCACCGGCCAGGTCTATGCCGTCGACGGGGGCTCTTTGCTCTAGGCGCTGCCGCCTGGGTGCCGCTGGGCCTTGCTACCTACCCTTGCGTCAGGCCAGCAGCGGCCATTGAACCGACAGCTTCGTGCGCCAGACCACCGGCGAGCCCGTTCATCATTCGCACCCGCAAGTCGTGCACCAGCACCTGTCGGGTGTTGCGCAGGATGGGGCCGGGCAGTTGCGCCAGCTTCTCGCCCAGTTCGCGGGCGCGCGGCAACAGCTCGTCTGGCTTGAGGATTTCGGCAACGACACCAAGCTGTTTCGCTTCTTCCACGCCAATGCGCTCGCCTGTTAGCAGGAAGTATCGGCCGCGATTGGGGCCAAGCACCATCGGCCAGAAAACGTGGACGCCATCGCCCGGCACGGTGCGCCCCGGCACGTGGGCGAAGTCGGCGATTTCCGCAGTGTCTGCGGCCAGCACGATATCCGACATGCACAGAATCTCTGCATGGATATATGCCGGGCCATTGATCGCGCCGATCACCGGCACGGGTATCGCCAGCAAGTTGTTGAGCAGCCCGACCCCTTCTTCGTAGATGCGCGGCCACAGCTCGGCCTGGCTCTCCCGCGTCATGTCATCCATGTCGAAATTGCAGATCCAGCTGTCGCCCGTACCGGTGATGATGACCACCTTGTTGTCGGTGTCGCGGGCGACATCGAGGAAAGCGTTCGGCAACTGCGCGTGCAGGCTCTTGGTAGTGGTGCCCCACTTGGGCGGGCCGCCGCTGGTGTGCAGCGCCATTTCCAGCACGCCGTTCTCACGCTTGAACGTGATCGAGGGGTAGGCGTCGCGATAGTCTTCGAATTTCATCACTGTGTCCTTGGCTGATCAGGGGGGTTAGCTGCGCATGATCCAGCCGCCATCGACATGAATGGTCTGGCCGGTGATCCATTCGCCAGCGGGCGAGCACAGCAGCATCAGTGCACCCACCAGCTCGTCAGGCTCGCCGCGCGGCCTGGTGGCCACGGTGGCCTTCAGAAACTGGATGAAAGGGGAATCGTCGGGCACCAGCATCTTGCCCGCGTCAGACTTCACGTTGCCCGGAGCGATGGCGTTGCAGGTGATGCCTTCCTTGCCGAACTGCTTGGCCAGCGTGGTGGTGAGCCCGACCAGCGCCAACTTGGTGATGCCGTAGATACCCGACGCGGGGAAAGCGCCGCCGCTCGTCTGGTTGACGATGCGCCCGCCGCCGCGTTCGCGCATCGCAGGGATGCAGGCCCGCGCGCACAGCAGCGCGCCGTCGAGATTGACGGCGAAGGCCTTGTGCCAGGCCTCCATCGTCATCGTCTCGCAATTGTCGTAGCTGACATCCACCATAAGCGCGGCGTTGTTGACGAGGATGTCGATCCCGCCAAATGCGTCCCTTGCAGCTGCGGCCATCGCGAGCGTGGATTGTTCGTCCGACACGTCCACCTTCACGCCCACGGCTTCGGCACCAGCGTCGGCAATTTCCTGTGCGACGGCCTGCGCGCCTTCCTTGTTGAGGTCAGCGACGACCACTTTGGCCCCGGCACCTGCCAGGCCAAGGGCGTAGGCCCGGCCGATGGAGTTACCGCGCCCGCCCGCGCCGGTGACGATCGCCACCTTGCCGTCGAGGCGGAACTGATCGAGATTGAAAGCCATGCAATAACGCTCCTGAAAATGCGTAGGGGTTGTGCCGGGTCATCCAGCGGTAATTCCGGCGTCCAGATTGATACAGGCACCGTGGTAGCCGCGACCATCTGGGCCTGAGAGCACGCAGATCATGTCCGCCACATCATCCACTTCAACCAGGCCCCGCAGGCCGGTGTACCGCCGGATAAGCTCGACATCGGCGTCCTCGGGAAATTTCATGCTGGCAGCGATATTGGTCATCATGCCGCCGGGCGCGACGGCATTGATGCGGACCGGCTTTTTTGAAAACTCCATCGCCATCGCCTTGGTCATGTTCACAAGACCCGCCTTGCTGGCGCAGTAGGCAGCGGCATAGGCCTCTCCGATGAAAGCTGCCGAAGAGGCGACATTTACGATGGCACCGTCAGTCTCCAGCAAGTGCGGGATCGCGGCTTGCGAAAGGACGAAGGGCGCAGTCAGGTTGATGGCCAGGGTCAGCTGCCACTTTTCCAGCGGCATGGCAGGCGTATCGTGCATGGAGATGACGCCCGCGATGTTGCACAGCGCATCCAGCCTGCCGAAGTGCTTCACCGCCTGCTCCACCGGGGCGCGGCAGGCGCTGGCATCGGAAAGGTCTGCCTGGTGCAGTACGATATCGCCGCTGCTCTCACCGATCTGCTCTTTCGTTGCGGAGAGGCCTTCCTCGTCCCGGTCTACCAGGCACAGGCTGGCGCCGCCTGCGGCCAGCTTCAGCGCGACGGCGCGCCCAAGACCAGATGCTGCGCCGGTAACGATGGCCACCTTGCCGTCCATCTCAACGGTGTATCCCATACCCTCTCCAATAATATGGCTATTATTAACCGATCTACGCAGCAAGATCGCATTTGCAATTCCTGGGGGCTATATTATATGTCTATATATACGGAAAGCCGTTCATCAGAAATCGCGCGGGGGCGATATGGATGCCAAGCCGCGCCAACTGGTGCGAACAACTGCCGAGACACTGCGCGACCGGATCTTCGCCACGGAGCCGGGAGAGCGCATTGGTTCGCTCAATGAAATCGCCGAGAAGTTCGGTGTCGGGATTGTCACGATCCAGCAGGTCGCCCGCATATTGGAGCACGAAGGGCTGCTCGAAGTGCGGCGCGGGCCGGGGGGCGGCTATTTTTCGCGCAGGCCTGATCTTGGTACGCTGGAGAGCGTGCTGACCGCCTATATGCGCAGCCATCCTGCCTCGTGGGAGGATGCGCTGGACCTTACCTCGTTGCTGTTCATCGAGCTGTGCGCCGCCGCCGCCGTATCGCAGGAGCAAGACGATCGGGCTCGCACCCGGCTGACCGAGTTGGGCGGACGTATTGCGCGATGTTCTCCGGAAACCGAACTGTCCGCGCTGGAAGAGGAATTCCAGGCATTGCTGTTTCGCATGGTCGACCGTCCGCTGTTCGAACTGCTGACGCGCGTCACATTGCATTTCGCGGCTGAGGATGCGCATGGAAGGCGCGCGGGCGGGCTGGTGTCGCCTGCCGCATGGCAGTCGGGAAGGCTGCGGATCATCGATGCCATTGCGGCCCGCGACGCCGCGCTGGCAAGGTTCGAGGCGACGCGGTCAAACCGGGAGATCATCATGCAGGTTCTGAAGGAAGGCCGTCGATGAGCAATATTGGTGTCGGGCTCATCGGCTTCGGCCTTGGCGGCCGGGTCTTCCATGCACCTTTCGTCCAGCATACACCGGGCCTTGATCTTCGTGCTGTCGTGTCGCGCGATACGGCCAAAGTGCAGGCGCACTATCCCGATATGCGCGTGGTGCCTTCGGTGGACGCAATGTTGCAAGACGAAGGGATCGGGCTGGTGGTGGTATCCAGCCCGGACAACCTTCATGCCGAACACGCCATCGCGGCGCTGAAAGCGCACAGGCATGTGCTGGTGGACAAACCCTTTGCCACCACGCTGGAGGATGCGCGCCGTATCGCCGCCACTGCGGAGAGTACGGGACGAATGCTCACCGTTTTCCAGAACCGCCGCTGGGATGCCGATTTCCTCACCCTGCGCCGCCTGCTGGATGCAGGCGAACTGGGCAAGGTGGTGCATTTCGAGAGTCATTTCGACCGCTGGCGCCCCGATGTTGCCGGCGTCTGGAAGGAACGGCGCGAAGGCGGATCGTGGCAGGACCTTGGCCCGCACCTGATTGACCAGGCCATCAGCCTGTTCGGCAAGCCCGATGCCGTCACCGCCGATATCGCGACCATGCGCGTCGGTGCCTTCGCGCCCGACTGGTTCCACGTGATCCTACACTATCCAGCCATGCGCGCGGTGCTTCATTCCACCAAGCTGGCGGCCAGCAATGCGCTTCGCTTTGCCGTCCACGGCACCGGCGGCAGCTGGACCAAGCACGGCATCGATACGCAGGAGCCGGCGATCATCGCAGGCATGGGCATTGCGGACGAAGGGCTGGGCATCGATCCGGCCCCCGGCACGCTGATCAGGGCGTCCGCAACTGACAAGGCGGTAGAGGTTGCCAACGAGCGTGGTTGTTACACGCAGTTCTGGCGGGCTCTGGCATCGGCCTTGGTCGGTGAAGGCGAGAACCCGGTGCCCGCTTCGCAGGCGTTGGAGGTGATGGAAGTGCTGGATGCAGGATTGCGTAGCAACGCCAGCAGAGCAACCGTCGCGCTCTAGCGCTGCGCTGTAACCTCGTCCTCAGAAACGGAACTTGCCGAATTGCCGAAGCTGTTGCGCACATAGGTTGCGACGGCGGCAATATCCTCGTCCGACAAGCGTTTGCCGAACGGCTTCATCCGGGTGCGCGAGACCGAGAACGGCGGAGGCGGCAAGTCCGGCCCATAAAGGATCACGTTGATCAGCGATGCCGGATTCTCTGCCTGCACGATGGCGTTGCCTGCCAGTGAAACGCCAAGCGTGGGATCGCCATCTCCGTCCGGCAGGTGGCAGGTGCCGCAGTGCACGGTGTAGACTGTATCTCCAAGATCGTAGTCCCCGCCGACGAAAGGCCACGAGAATCCGGCCTCATCGGGTTCGAGCGAAGTCAGGTAACTCGCCATGGCGGCGGTATCTTCGGATGACAGCTTGCTGGTGGAATCAATGACGACTTCGTTCATCGGTCCATGTACTACGGTGTGATCGTTGAAGCCGTTGCGCAGATAGTCGGCAATATCCTGCGCGCTCCAGCGGGCAAGACCGTCTGCTGACGGGGTAAGGTCCACCGCTGCCCAGGTACGATGACGGCTATCGAACACATGAGAGACGTAGATACCGCCGCTAAGGTCGGACGCCTCGTTTTGCCCGCCGAGCATATTACGCGGCGAATGGCACGCGCCGCAGTGGGCGATGGATTCCACAAGGTATGCGCCGCGGTTCCATTCCGCACTTTGCGCCGGGTCTTCAGCAAATGGCACGGGATCGTGAAACATGCGGTTCCAGAAAAGCATCAGGCGCCGTTCGCCGAAAGGGAAATCCATGCGGTTTTCAGGCGGCACCGTGAAGCTTGGCGCGACATTGGCGAAATAGAGGTAGAGCGAGCCAATGTCCTCGTCCTTCAGCCGGGCAAAATGGGTGTAGGGGAAGGCGGGGTAGAGGTTGCTGCCGTTCGGGCGCAGACCGTGCTTCATCGCATTATAGAAGTCGGCAAAGCTCCATCGGCCAATGCCCTGCTGGCTGCTGGAGGTGATATTGGTGGAATAGATCGTGCCGAAATCGGTGTGGAAGGGCACACCGCCGGCATAGGCATCTCCGTTCTTTGTGGTATGACACGCGCGGCAATTGCCCGCTGTCGCCAGGTAAGCGCCGCGCTCTGCCGATGCGCCGAGCGTTTCCAGCCGGGGCGCCGGATCAATCGGCGTAGGGCGAAAGGCATATGCGGCCCCGCCACCTGCAAGCAGCAGGATGAGCAGGACAAGCCCTGTAATTTTGCGCCGCCGCGACATCGTGCTCACCATATTAGCTTCACCCCGCCGCCGTGGTTTGCGCAAGGTCTTGCCCCGCATCGTCAAAGGAATGGGTGATGCCCATGATATCCAGCAGCATGGCCGTGCGGCCCATCGTGAACGTTCGTGCTTCGGCGTCGTCCGATGCCGTCCAGGCGATCAGGGTCCCGGTGAGGTGCGCCGCGAAAACCTTCATCGCGTTCGTCCGGTTTGGCATCTCGAGCGGCATGGCCCGGTCGATCGCGCCCCGCATGATTTCGCCACGCTGCCGCTCCAGTTGTTCCAGGTCATTATCGAGAGTGCGGGCCTGGCTGTGCAACATGAAATTGGCGAGGTTGGCGCGACTCTTGATCCTGCCAGCGATGTAGCCGGCGATGGCCATCAGCCCATCGCCACCGCGCTCGATCTCAAGTGCAGCCATTTCATCGGCGAAACGCGTGATCCCGCGTTCGACCGTCCTGATCTTCAAAGCGCGAGAATTCTCGAAGCGAAAGGTGATGGCTGCGCGAGTGATTCCGACTTCCCGCGCAACAGCTGCAAGCGAGAATCCCTGCAGACCCTTCTGCGCAAAAATGCGCTCTGCTGCCTGCAGTATTGCCTCGTCGCTTACCTGAACAGGCCGGGCCATCTAACTTCCTGAAAAAACGAATAAATAACAACAAACCCTCAAAAAATACCGTGATCGGCGGTGCCTTGACCTGTACTGATAACGGAGTTACTAACACCCCAGTTACTAATTGCAATCCGGCTTTACAACCAAATCCCCTTGAAAGGGTGCGGCAATGTCGGACAGACCCGCCGGGAGAGGCATTGCTTGCGCGAACCTATCGCCACCTTGATCAGGAAGCCTTTCGTGCTGGCCGTCGTCGGTGTCGGCGCGGTGGGCGGCGGGCTTTTGCTGATCTCGGGCCAGAGCGGCGCTTACGACCCCGAAGGCTTCGTCCAGCAGGGAGAGGCAGGCTTCGTCCTGTCGGATATCTCTTACGTGCTGGGCCCGGATCCTGCTGATCCCGCCGCCTGCCCCAATGGGTTGTCCAAAAGCTACGTGGCGATCTTCGAGGATTCGCCCGATGGCAAGCAGCGGCCCGGCGAGGATGACCAGACCTATTCGGAGCGGCTTGACGCAGGCGGTGCCGCGCTAGCCTCGGCCCCCGATGGCCGGAACTACTGCGCATTCCCCGAACTCTCTCCGCCCGAAACTCACTACCGCGTGATGGAGGCGAACTCCGTGAAAGTCGCGGGGCTGGATCTTGATGGCGAGAACGGGGAGGGCGACTTTGCCCACCCCGCGGGCAGGCAGGGCGTGGATAACAATTTCTACCGCGCGGTGGGCTGCAACGCCTCTTATCAACCGGGAGGCCAGTCAAACGCCTATGCCATCAGCATGATTTCCGGCGAATGGGGCATCCTGATCCGCCTGCGAGATCTGGACGATCTGGAGAACGATAACGATGTCGAAGTCGGCTTCTTCGCCAATGCCGATCCGATAGCGCTCAGCCCGACGCGCGAAGCACTGGGATTTGCCACTTATGCCATGGACCAGGACCCGCGCTTCCGCGCCATCACAAGGGGGCGGATCCGCGACGGCGTGCTGACCACCGATCCTGTCGATGTGCGTTTCCACCAGACTGTGAACTCCATGCTGTTGGAACGTCCGCTGCGGGATGCGCGGATCGAAGCGCGCCTGATGCCCGATGGCACGCTGAGCGGCATACTTGCCGGTTTCACCCCGGTGGAAGGGATGTACGATTTCCAGTTCGGCTATCGCAACGGCAAGGATGCCGCAGGGGAGCTCGCGAGCGAAGGCCTGCGCCTTGGATCGTCCAACGGCGCGGCGCGCGTGCTGGGCCACACGTGCCCCGGCGTGTGGCAGGCCCTGCATCAATTGGCCGACGGTCATCGCGATCCCGAAACGAACCGATTCACTTCGATTTCCACGCAATACCGGATCGAGGCGGTGAACGCCTTCCTCGTCGATGTGGAAAGCGGCGGTAAGAACGATAGCCTTGTCGATGGGGAGCCGGGCTGATGCCGGTCAATCTTTCCGCACTGGGCCGTGTGCCGCACAAGGCCATCGTGGCGATCTTCCTTGCCCTCATCGCGGCGGCCGTGGTGCTGGGCGCGATGTTTGCGGGGCCGCGAGAGCCCGAGCCTGTTGGCGGACCGGAAATGCTGCGTCGCCTTACCGAAGAGCAATACCGCGCTTCCATCGAGGATATCTTCGGCCCCGAAATCCCGGTCAACGCCCGTTTTGAAGTGCCCTTGCGCGCCGAGGGACTGATTGCCGTCGGCACCGGGCAATCGGGCATGTCGCCATTTTCCATGGAGCAATACGATGCTGCGGCAGAAGGCATCGCAGCTGCCGTGCTGGCCGTAGGCGCGCGCGAGGAATTCGTCCCCTGCGTGCCTGCGACGCAAGCGGAATTCGATCGTTCTTGTGCTGAGACTTTCGTTAGCCAGACAGGTAGGCTGCTGTTCCGCCGCCCGCTGACTGAGGACGAAGTGGCGCTTTATGTCGATGCGGCGAGCCAGGGGTATCAGCAAGGCGGGGACTTTTACGCGGGCCTGCAGATGTCGCTTTATGCGATGTTGATGGCGCCCGATTTCCTGTTCCGCCTCGAACGCGTGGAACCCGGCGCTTCAGGCCAGATTGCGGAGCTGGACGCCTATTCCAAAGCCAGCCGCCTGTCTTTCTTCCTGACCAATTCCGCGCCCGATGCGCAGTTGCTGGATGCTGCCGAGAATGGCGACCTTGATCGCTGGTGGGGCGTTAATCGCGAAGTGAACCGGTTGATGGATTCGCCGCGGTTCGAGGGGGCGATAAGGGCCTTCTTCTCCGATATGCTGCATTTCGAGGAGCTGGACGCGGTTTCAAAGGATCCAGCGATCTATCCCGCATTCACGTCCGACGTGACAGACGACGCGCGCGAGCAGACGTTGCGCACCATCGTGCACGTGTTGCTGGATGAAGGCGGTGACTATCGCGACCTGTTCACCACGCGCGAGGCTTTCCTCACCCGGGCGTTAGGCGCGATCTACCGCGTCCCGGTTACGCATCGCGGTGCATGGGAGGTTTCCACCTTCCCGCAATCCAGCAGGCGCGCGGGTATCCAAAGTCACATCTCATTCCTTGCCCTTCACTCGCATCCAGGTCGCTCCTCGCCCACGCTGCGCGGTTATGCCATGCGTGAGGTCTTTCTTTGCCAGGAAGTGCCTGACCCTCCGGCAAACGTGAATTTCACCGCTGTAGAGGAATCGGCGCATGAAGGGCCGACAACGGCGCGCGACAGGCTGGTGCTACACAACACACAGCCAGCCTGCGCCGGGTGCCACAAGGTGATGGACCCGCTGGGATTCTCGCTGGAGAATTTCGACGGTATCGGCACCTGGCGAACGCACGAAGGCGGCCTTCCTATCGACACCAGCGGATCGCTGGATGGCAGCGAATTCGCTGATCCAGGCAGCCTTGCCAACGCCTTGCACGATCACCGCGAAGTGCCCCGCTGCCTGGCGGAAAAGATGTACAAGTCTGCCGTGGGGCGGGACATCACTTGGGATGAGCGACCCTATCTCGACTGGCTGATCGCCACCTTCGAGGAAGAGGATTATCGCGTGCCCGACCTGATGCGCGCCATCGCGACGAGCGACAATTTCTTCGCCGTCAGGCCCCAGCCGCGGCGCATGGTATCCAACTCTTACCCGAACGGGGATAGCTGATGAACAAACTGAACCGTCGAACACTTCTTCGCGGCACCCTTGGCGGGGCTGCTGTCGGCATTGCCTTGCCGCTGCTTAACGTCTTCCTCGATGGCAATGGCACCGCGATGGCCGCTGGCGGGGGCCGAATTCCGGTGCGTTTCGGCACCTGGATCTGGGGTTGCGGTTTTGTGCCCGAGAAGTGGGTGCCCACCAGCGAAGGCAGCGATTTCGCCATGCCGGCCGACCTTGCCCCGCTTGAGGCCTATCGCGATCGGCTGGCCATCCTGAGCGGCTTTGACGTGAAGCTGGATGGCGTTGCCAACAAGCCGCACGTTACCGGGTGTCTGGGCCTGCGCACCGGCATCCCGGTACCGACCAAGGAAGTGGCCGCGCCCACCTTTGACGTTTTGATCGCCGACGAGATAGGCAAGAACACGCGCTTCCGCTCGCTGGAGCTGAGCACGTCTGGCGTGGAGGAGTCCGTACTCCTATCGCGCAGCAAGTTCTCCCAACCCCAGCGAAACCTCGCCCACCGCGCTCTATCGCCGCCTTTTCGGCGAGGGGTTCCAGGATCCCAATGCCGCGAATTTCGAGCCCGATACCCGTATCATGACGAAGCAGAGCGTGCTCTCCGCCGTGACCGAGGACCGTCGCAGCCTCATGGCCACCGTGGGCGCGGACGACCGGCACAGGCTGGACGAATACTTTACCTCTATCCGCCAGATCGAGAACCAGCTGGCCTTGCAGCTTGAGCCGCCGGCCAAGGTCGAGAACTTCGTGGCGCCCGATGCGCCGCCCGAGCTTTCGCCCAATTCCGAAGTGGGCACGGTGATGGAAACGCACCGCCTGATGTCGAACATCCTCGCCCGCGCGTTGCAGGTGAACCAGACGCGCGTGTTCAACATGCTGTTGTCGGATACGGCTTCGAACTTGCGGCGCGAAGGTTCAACCACCACGCATCACACGCTGACGCATGAAGAGCCGGACGATCCCCAACTCGGCTACCAGAAGGAATCCGCTTGGTTCGCCACGCAGAGCATGGTCGCCTGGCGTGAGTTTCTCGATGCCGTCGATGCTATTCCTGAAGGCGATGGCACGCTGCTGGATAACAGCCTGATCCTCGCTCACTCCGATTGCTCGATTGCCAAGGCGCACGCGGTGGAGGGCATACCGGCCATGGTTGCGGGCAATGCTGGCGGCAAGATTCGCACTGGGTTCCACTTGGCGGGCAAGGGTGATTTCGATCGCCCGCATCGGCCTGACCATGCAGCAGGCAATGGGCGTGAACGTGGAGCGCTGGGGCGTCATGTCGATGGAAACCGATAAGACCATCACCGAACTGCTCGCCTAATTCTGGTCAGCCTAGACCCTCACCTGAATCATCCCGTCTCGCGCGCGCACCTCGAACGTGGCAATCGGCTCTGAAGCGGGGGGGTTCAGCGGCTCTCCGCTGGCAAGGTCGAAGCGCGCACCATGGGCGGGACAGGCAATCCAGCCATTTCGCATCACGCCGCAGTCGAGAAGTTCGTCGGCATGACTGCATCTATTGGACACGGCGAAAATCTGCGTCCCGGAATTGCAAAGCAAGATCGCCTGCCCTTCGATCTCAACTTTCACCATCGTACCTTCGGCAATATCGTTCAAGGCGACGGCGGAATGGAACTGTGCTTCACTCATGGCGCGCGTTGTGGCGTGGCAGGAACCACTTCGCAAGCCATCGTAGCTCTCAAAGTGAAATGCCGTCATCCACGGTCAGTGTGGCGCCGGTAACGTGTTTCGAGGCGTCTGAGCAGAAGAACAGTAGCGGCTCTGCTAGCGCGGCCTGTGGGACCACACGGCGGCGGGGCAGGGCGGCGATGATCTTCGCACTTCCATCGCTGCCGAACCATTCGGCATTGGCCGCGGTCTCCATCCAGCCTGGCTGGATTGTATTCACATTGATGCCTTGGCGCACCCACTCTTTGGCAAAGTTGCGGCCCAGATGATCAATCCCTGCCTTGGTTGCAGCATACATGGAGTCGCCAGTGTGATGCTGCTGCGCTGTGATGGAGCCGATCAATACAATGCGACCGCGCTCGCTCGCGCGGAAGTCCGCCGCGATCATCCGCTTCGCCCCTTCGCGTGCAGTTAGGTAAGTGCCGAGCAGGTTGGTCTCCAGCGTCTGCGCCAGCGCATCCCTCGGCGCATCGGTGGAGCGCCCTCCATGACCAAGCCCCGCATTGCATATCAGAGTATCCACGGTGCCAAATTGGCTTTCCGCAGCGTCGAATGCCGCAATCACGGAAGCTTCGTCCGCAATATCCAGAGCTACGGGAAATGCGCGATCTCCCAGTTCCTCAGCCAGCGCCCGCAGCTTTTGCATAGAGCGGGCTGCCAGTACGACCCGCGCACCTGCTTCGTGCAGCAGGCGGGCGAAGCCTTCGCCTAGCCCGGTTGATGCTCCCGTGATGAGGGCTATGCGGTCGGTGAGATCAGTCATGCGTGTTCCTGCAAATGTGAACTTTAGTGAATTCATGTCGAAGGCGCTCCGCCAGCGCGCCCGAAATTCCATCGTGTGGCATCTTTCGCCCACCGCAAGTGATTTGCGATCTGCGCATGACTGCAATCGCCGCGGCGATAGAAAGTCCCACGCCACGTGTTTGCATTGCAAAGCGCGAAGGGACGAAACATTGTGCGCGCTGAAATTTGTTCTCACAAAAAGCTCAGTCCGAAAAAGGACGAATGATCTCCAAGAAGGGGGCATGAGCATTAGGAGGGGTGAAATGAAAAAGACTACAATTGGTT
>CAWAMU010000002.1:0-46984 GCA_963783265.1 uncultured Alphaproteobacteria bacterium
TGAACGGGTGGCGGGATCCTTCTTGTCGCCCGGACGATGGCCCAGCGCCTTGCGCACGACCGCAGCCAGTTCTCCGGTAGTGGTAAGCGGGCGTGCCGCGACAATGGCACGCGCCACGCGGCGCGACTGGCGCTCTTCCCCGTATTGGTAGAGAACGTCGGCGATATCTTTCTCATCCGCCTCGTTGACGAAATCGGCAGCGTTCGGTCCGGATTGGCTCATCGTCATGTCGAGCGGGCCGTTGCTGGAAAAGGCGAAGCCGCGCTCCGCTTGGTCAAGTTGCATCGAGGACACGCCGATATCCATCGCGATGCCGTCCACCTGGGCGATGCCGACCTCCGCCATGAACTCCGCCATTTCGGAGAAGCGACGCTGATGCAGAACAAGGCGCGGCGGGCTGTCTTTCGTTTGGCCCATGCGCCGCCCGCTGCAATCGCATCGGGATCGCGATCGAATGCGTGCACCGTTGCGCCGCGATCAAGGATGGCGCGCGTGTAGCCACCCGCGCCAAAGGTGGCGTCGATAATAACGTCACCGGGTTGCGGATCGAGTGCGTCGATCACTTCATTCAGCAAGACAGGGATATGGGGAGCGGTGGCGGTCACTTCCTGCGCCCTTCCGCCTTGGCGCGGGCATCTTCGGCCTCTGCCATGCACAGTTCGTGCTGGTCCTGCCAGCCGCCACCCATCTGCCCCAACTGGTCCAGGTCCCACATGGTGAGAAACTGGCCACCGCCCAGGAAGCAGATATTGTCGCCGATTCCGCCAACCTTGCAGAACCTGGCGGGCAGGATGAAGCGGCCACTCTTGTCGAATGGCACCTCGGTGAAGGTCCACATCTGGGTGGACCGCAGATCGCGATCGAAATCGAGGTCGCGGCGCACCGCGTTTTCCTCTTCCTTGTCGAGAATGTCTTCAAACGTGTCGGTGCGGGAGGGTCCGAATGCGGTCAGGCAAGGGTACGAGTGGTGCTTGGCAACGCACAGCACGCCTTCGTCGCCCAGTTCGGCAAATACCTTGCGGAACAGGGGTGGCAGGACGAAGCGATCCTTTTCGCCGCGAAGCGAAAAGCCCTGCCCCCTGTATCCTGCTGGCCGCTGCGCCAAGAGCGCCTACCCCTAAACTACTATCCCCACACGCAGACACATCTCCTCCGCCGCAGGCCGCGCGTCAGCACGACCCGGTCGCCCCAATAAGGGACGCAGCACGGGCTTTATGTCCGATGGAATCACCGAATAACGCGGGAGCGCGCGGGATGGAAGGGGAAATTGCGGGAAATTGTGGGAGAACCCGCTAAATCGTTGTTTTTATTAAATCGATTTCCCACTGTTCATTTCATGGTGAGACATGATCGATTCTCGAGAACCCGCCAATCCCGGCGATTCTCGGCGGGTGGGGACGCATTTGCCCGGTCATTTCCCGCGTCGTCCCCGAATTCTTCGAAAATGTGCGAAACCAGCCAGCGGAACGCGCTTTCGTCTGCATCCGAACGGTCCGCAATATCCAGCATCGCAGCATCTGCCACGATCATCGCCTGCCCCGCCCCTATCACGCAGTGCGCCAGCAGTCCGTCACCCGGAATGGCACAATACCGGGCATCGCCAACGGGTCGCAGTTCGCCGCGCAGGTTCACAGGCAGCGCATCACCGAAATGATCGACCGTCTGCGGCCCCTCCGGCTGCGCGGGATCGAATACCAGTTCAAGCCCCCAGTGGGAGAGAATCGGAGACAGCAGCGCCACATCCTGCGGGCGGCGACGATCTCCGATATGAAAGCGACTTTCGCCGGTCATCCGGGGATCGGCAAACAACAGCAGCGATCCGCCATCACGAACCCAGGCATCCAGCGCGACATTTTCTTCTGCCGACAGGCCACGCGGCTGCGCCATGAGAAGGTAGCGCTGACCCGCCAGTGCTTCTGCCGAAAGGTAATCGAGTGGCGCGAGGGAGAAACGTTCCTCCAGCACATCACGCGCCCAGTGTTGCGGGGCGTCGCCCGACAGCAGCTCGTCGAGACCGGCGGCCTCGCCCCAGTAAATGGGGACCGTGCCCATCACGGCAATGTCCGGCCGGACCTCCTCCGCATGGACGCAGGGCGCGCACAGGCCCAGCGCGAGCGCCGCGAAAAGCCTACTTGTTCGGGGCATTGACTTGGGGCGCAGGAGGCGGAACATCCTGCGTTGGTTGTGCCGCGCTTGGTGTGGGCGTCGGAGTAGTCTCCGGCGGCAATTCGGGCACCACGCCGGCATCGGCCAGCGGATCGCGAGGTGCGGCGGTTTCCGTAGGCTCCACCGTGGGTACCGCCTCCGGTACGGCTTCCGCCTCGGTCATCTGCGCGCGGCTGATCACCACGTCCGCCAGTCCCACCAGCAGCACCATCGCGCCGATCCCGAACAGACCGATCTGCAAGCGCTGAAGACGTTCGGAACGCGTACCGGCGAGCGGGCCCGGTTCATGCACCGGGCCACGGGGCCGCAACAGGTCTCTGGGATCGAGTGCCATGCGTCCGCCCTACTCCTCCGAAGCTGAACCTAGCCAGTCGAAAACAGGGAGGCCCTTCTCGTGCAGCCACGCAGCGTTGTAGAGCGTGGAGAGATAGCGAAAGCCCGTATCGCACAGGATCGTGACGACGCGTGGATTGTCTACCCCATCGGCTACCAATTGCTTGCCCAGCGCAATGGCACCGGCCACGTTGATACCGCTGGAAAGGCCGAGGCACAGCCCCTCGTCGCGCAACAGCCGTGCGACCCAGGTCAGCCCTTCCTCATCAGAGATGCGGAATTGCGTATCGACCGGCGCGCCTTCCAGATTGGCAGTGATGCGTCCCTGCCCGATACCCTCTGCAACGGAGGAACCTTCGGACGAAAGTTCTCCATTTTTGTAATAGTTATACAAGGCCGCGCCATGCGGATCGGTCAGGGCGATGCGGACATTTTCGTCCTTTTCCTTCAACCCCATGCCGACACCTGCCAGCGTGCCGCCCGTGCCAACAGCACAGGTGAACCCGTGCACACGGCCCTCCATCTGCTCCCAGATTTCAGGCGCGGTCCCTTCGATATGGGCGCGCCGGTTGGCGATATTGTCGAACTGGTTGGCCCACAGCGCGTTTGGCGTCTCCTCCGCAATGCGGCGGCTGGTGTGGACGAAGTGGTTGGGGTCGGAGAACTTCGTGGGCGGAACGGTGACAAGCTCCGCCCCCAGTGCACGCAGGGTGTCCATCTTTTCCTTGGACTGGTTATCCGGCATGACGATCACGGTCTTGTAGCCCAGCGCATTGGCCACCAGCGCCATGCCGATGCCGGTGTTGCCCGCAGTGCCCTCCACCACGGTGCCGCCCGGTTTCAATTCGCCTCGCGCTTCCGCATCGCGCACGATCCACAAGGCGGCGCGATCCTTCACGCTGGCGCCGGGATTGGCGAATTCGCACTTGCCCCAGATCTCGCATCCCGCAGCCTTGCTGGGACCATCGAGCAATACGAGCGGCGTGTTACCGATAAGATCGAGCGTCGAGTTACGAACAGCAGGTTTTTCATGCCTACAGAGTTAGGACGCGGCGAGCCTCAGCGCAACGCGAGAAGCCCCGCGACCGCGCAAATGATCGCGCAAAACTCAATCTTCCTCGGCGATCTGCACTTTCAATCCGTCGAGTTCGGCGGTGAAGGGGATCTGGCACGACAGGCGCGAATTCTCGTTGCGGTGATCGCTGGAATCGAGCAGGTCGTCCTCGTCCTCGCTCATTTGCGGCAGCTTGTCCTTGAAGGCAGGGTCCACATGCACGTGGCAGGTGGCGCAGGAACAGCAACCCCCGCACAGCGCCAGCAATTCGTCGAAGCCATTGTCGCGGATGGCTTCCATCACGGTCAGGCCTTCGCCGACTTCGACTGTGGTTTCCTCGCCGGAGCGGTTGGTGACATTGAGCGTGGGCATGCGTGCATTTCCTCTGGTGATCGAACGCGGCGCTGCTAGGCAATCCGCGCGCAATTGGCAAGGAAGTGGAGTTGGGAACAGGCGATGGGGCTGACAGCAGATCAGATCAGGACGGGGCTGAACGAAGTCGCCAGCCGCGAATCCAGAATCGCGCGTGCGCTGGAAATTGCCGGTTATCCCGACCCGCGCATTCGTGCGACCGGCTACAGACAATGCTGCGCACGATCGTGGGCCAGCAAGTCTCGGTAGCGGCGGCCAGTTCGATGTGGAACAAGCTGGAGGCGGAACTGGGCGCGAATTTCACTCCCGCCGACCTGCTGGAGCGCAATTTCGATACTTTGCGCGCCTGCGGCCTGTCGCGCCAGAAGCAAGGCTATGCCCGAAGCCTGTGTGAACTGATGGTGGCGAGCAAGATGGATTTCGAAAGCTTGCCTGCCGATGACGAGGAAGCGATTGCCGAACTGACCAGGGTCAAGGGCATTGGCCGCTGGTCAGCCGAGATTTACCTGCTGTTCGCAGAAGGCCGCCCGGATATCTGGCCCGCCGGAGACCTGGCCGTGATGGCGGGCATCGGCAAGATCCTGGGACTGGAAGAACGACCCGACGAAAAGGCCACGCGCACTCTGGCCGAACCTTGGCGCCCGCACCGCGGGGCAACGGCGATCTTTACGTGGCATTGCTACGATAATCCGGCGTTTAGGATGGCCCGGACGATTCCACGATGGCTCGTCGTATCTGTGATCGGCCCGCGGGCTAATGGTGCAATGTCCTTTGATCCCCGCGATGGACTTTCGCGACCGCGCGATTGCAATTTTCGCGAGATGCGCGCACCGGTTTTCCTGAAACGAAACGGAGAGATACATGAAGACCTTTGCCGCCGCAATCGCGATGGCCACTGCGTCCGCCATCGCATTGTCCGCAGCACCTGCGGCCTACGCGCAGGACGTCCCCCCAGCGACGGCGACCCCCGCTTGGGTGGAAACCAGCAATGCCTACACGCAACAAGTCATTGAAACGCAGGCCGAGTTTTTTCCGACCAACGCGTCTTCATTGGGCTACGATCAATACGACGG
Organism: uncultured Alphaproteobacteria bacterium; assembly: GCA_963783265.1. Taxonomy (GTDB): domain Bacteria; phylum Pseudomonadota; class Alphaproteobacteria; order Sphingomonadales; family Sphingomonadaceae; genus Alteraurantiacibacter. The sequence goes on from CAWAMU010000002.1 coordinate 4,999, forward strand.
ACTGGTCGATGACATGTCGCTCGACCGTGATGCACGCTATATCGCTGCGGCGCGCGCACTGATCGCCGACTTCGAAGCTGCCAGGGCGAACGAGACCAATCCATTTGTGCGGCAGGACCTGCAAATCCTGATCGACTTGCTCCAGCGCGATATCGAAGGGATCGAGCTGGGCAATCGTCTCACGCTTGAATTCGCGCAGGTACCGCAGAGCACGTTCGGCTCCATCGGCCAGCTTCTTTCCGACCAGACCGCCGAAAGCCGTCGCCCCAAGGCGCTCGAACTGCTGCAACGCTACACGGGCATGTGGCCCGAGACCGAGCCGATGACCGAACTGGCGAAGAAGCGGTTCGAGGCTAGTCGCGGGGACGGCAAGATCGGTCCCTACCGGGTCGAGGTTGCGGAGTTGTCAGGAATATACCGACCTTCGTTGCCGGCATTCGCGACCTGTTTGACAAGTACGAGATCGAGGGCGCGGACGAAGCGCTGGACGCGATGGAAGCGCAGCTGACCGAATATGGCGAATGGACGCAGGAAACAGTCCTGCCTGCCAGCAGGGAAACGGCACGCCTTCCCGAGGAGCTCTATGCCCTCAATCTCGAACAGGTCGGAATCGACCAGGATCCGCGCACGTTGATGAGCGAAGCCCGGCGCGGCTTCTACGAACTGCGCGCGCAGATGGAAGCGCTGGCCCCGCAGATCGCCGAGAAGTACGGCTGGGAAGACACCGACATGGCTTCGGTCATGGCTGGGCTCAAGCAGATGACAGTGCCCAATGACGAGATCGAGGATTTCTACCGCGACGTGAACCGCCAGCTGGAGGCGGAAATCCGGCGCAACGATATCGTGTCACTGCCAGATACCGAATTGCAGATGCGCGTTGCTTCCCAGGCGGAAAGCGCCGCCCAGCCTGCCCCGCACATGCGCCCGCCGCGCCTGGTCGGAAACACCGGCGAACAGGGTACCTTCGTGCTGACGGTCGGCAACCCCACGGCCGGGCCGGAGGATCGTTACGACGATTTCAATTTCCCCGCCGCCAGCTGGACCTTGAGCGCGCACGAGGCGCGTCCCGGCCATGAAATGCAGTTCGCGGCTCTGGTCGAACAGGGCGTCAGCCTTGCCCGCATGCTCTACGCCTTCAACAGCGTGAACGTGGAAGGCTGGGCGCTGTATGCGGAGGCCGAAATGCTGCCGCATGAGCCGATCGAAGGCCAGTTCATCGCGCTGCAGTTCCGACTTTTGCGCACGGCCCGCGCCTTCCTTGATCCGAGCCTCAACCTCGGCCTGATGAGCCGCGACGAGGCCGAGCGCGTGCTTCGCGAGGACGCGCTTTTCTCGCCCGGAATGACGAAGCAGGAACTTGACCGTTACGAGTTCCGGATGCCGGGGCAGGCCGGGTCATATTATTACGGGTATCGCAAATTGATCGATCTGCGGATCGAAACCGAGCTGGCGCTGGGGGAGCGGTTCGACGAACTGGCGTTCAACGATTTCCTGCTCAGCCAGGGCATAATCCCGCTCGACCTGATTGCCGAAGCCGTTCGGGAAGAGTTCGTCCCCTCGCAACTGGAACAGGAATGAGATGCGAAACATTCGAGGTTCACGCGATGGCTTGAAACTGACCAAGTACGCAGCTTGCTTTCGATTTTGAGATCGGACAGCGCTTGTTTCGCAGCCGCCCCTCTCGATCGAGATGCAAACGGATCGTTCAGATTGGCTTCGGGCTCAGCGGACGCTTCGTCCCAACGTTCTTACCTGCGCTCCGAGCGCGGCAGGTTGAAGAGTGTTGGCAGTCTAACCACAAACTCGCCCTCAATTCACGGTTGTCCCCGCTACGCACACTTGCATAAAGCCCGTTTCCTTAAGTGGCACCACTAACCGCCAGAGATTATTGTCTAGACAATCTGGCTTGATTTCCGGTTCACACTGAGCTTGCGCAATGCCGAGAATCTGTTTGCGAAACGCGGCATCGATCTGCCAAATAAGACTGTCCCCTGCTGGGCCAACAAGTTCGGCCCGGCCATTACCACGAACATTCGCGGCAGGCGCGGAAGACCAGATTGCGTCTGGCATTTCGATGACATGGTGGTGATCCGAAGTCGCTGTCGGAGCCGAGTAGTGAGAGTTCGGCCGGTATTACCTGGTTTCGCGGTAAGCCGGTCTCCCTGACCTGAAGATCCGGAGATTTCGTCGGCCGAGATTTGGCGGAAGCAATGCGGCCTGCCGCTGCCTTCATTAAACCAGACCGGGCGGCCGCTTCCAAAAAACTGTTAGTGCCAAGAACATTGGTCTCGAAAATGCCTCCGGGCCGCTGATGGAACGATCCGCATGGCTTTCAGCGGCAAAGTGCGCGACCTCCGAGATGGTCCGCTAGCGGAGCGGCTTTTCGACGAGCTACGTGTCGCGAATATCTTTCCTCATCAGTTCGGCCTGTCCCACTCAAGTGCTCGTAAATTTATTCTCAGCGTAGGTCAGACAATCGAGCATCGCAAGCATTCCGAAACTGCTTTCTCGCTCATTTGTGGACGGATTTCGAGCGATGAAACCGGCGGCGCCGGAGATAAGCGGAAGCCGAAGATTTCTCCTTGCGCGGCCCATGCCACAGCTTGATCCGCCAATGCGGAAGCCAGCTGCCAAGCGTCGAAAGATGGCTGCCAAGTGAACTTGTGGATCATACGCCAATTGTAGAGTTGAGATGAAGGCGCGGCGCCTACTATATTTCCCAGGTGGTGCCGCAACCAATAATCTGATAATGTATAATACATGGCCTAGTCTTATACGAGGTTACAGATGACCAATTTCTCAGAGTTCAGTGCTGCAGCGGATCGATTGAAGGCGGCGTCAAACTCCCTCAGTGATCCAAAAGATTTAGAGATTGTAAAGGCATACTTACATGAGTTGGAACAAAAGGCTCAGCAGACGCCCGCATCGAGGGCAATTTTTCAATTCGGTCCTCTGGGGGGATTGACTGAAACGGGAAAGTCCGATTAGCTATCCCCTGTGGTGAGATAACGTGCGAGGCTGCGCTCATGCTAAGATTTCTCCTTCACCTTGTCAGTAGTCGATCGTAATCGGTTGCACGGGGGCTGTCAGAGCGAGTACAAAGCTGGCAATTTGAGCGCGTCGGCATAGATGTTCGCCGTACCTTCACTGCGCAGCCCGCCAGCCCGTTCCGTCATTTAGCCCTCTCCGAGTTAATCCGCTTGGTTTCGAAGGTGCAGGTCCGCTTGCCATCTGTGGATGCCCCGCAGGATGCAAGCGGTATTTTGAGAGGTTTGACACTGACGTACTCCCCTGATTGTTACCAGTCAGAGGTAAAGTCTGGCTCCTTCGTGATGGTTGTTTGATGGGATGCCAGGCAGCCAGCACGAACCGGGCATGTGCCAGCGAGGTGAACAGCGTCTCGTTGAGGCATTCGTCCCGCAGGCGGCCATTGAAGCTCTCGACGAAGCCGTTCTGCATCGGCTTGCCCGGTGCGATGTAGTGCCACTCGACCCGCCGCTCCTGCGACCAGCGCAGGATGGCCGACGAGGTCAGTTCGGTGCCATTGTCGCTGACCACCGTGTGCGGCTTGCCGCGCATCCCGATCAGGCTGGTCAGTTCCCGGGCCACCCGTGCGCCCGACAGCGACGTATCGGCCACCAGCGCCAGGCACTCCCGCGTGTAGTCGTCGACCACGCACAGGATGCGGAAGCGCCGACCGCAGATCAGGCTGTCGGAGACGAAGTCGAGCGACCAGCGCTGGTTCGGACCATCCGGCAGCACCATCGGCCTGCGCGTGCCCAGCGCCCGCTTGCGGCCGCCGCGGCGACGCACGCGCAGCCCTTCCTCGCGATAGATGCGCAGCAGCTTCTTGTGGTTGGGCGTCGATGCCCTCCCGCGCCAGCAGGTAGCCCAGACGGCGATAGCCGAACCGGCGGCGTTCCGCCGCCAGCTCGCGCAGCCGTTGCCGCAACGCCCCGTCATCCGGCCTTGTCGGCTCGTAACGGATCACCCTGCGGCTCACACCAACCAGATACACGCCCGACGCTCGCTCAGCCCGTGATGCTCTCGGGCATGGGCGACGGCTTCCCGCTTAGCGCCGGGCGTTACCATTTTTTTGATGCCAGATCCTTCAGCACGGCATTGTCGAGCATCGCCTCGGCCAGCAGCTTCTTCAGCCGGGAGTTCTCCTCCTCGAGCGATCCGCAGCCGCCGGGCCTCGGATACCTCCAGCCCGCCGAACTTCGACTTCCACTTGTAGAACGTCGCCGAGCTGATCCCGTGACGGCGGCAAACCTCCGCCGTCGGCATCCCAGCCTTCCTGCTCCTTCAAGATCGCGATGATCTGCTCTTCGTTGAACCTGCTTCGCTTCATCATCGTCCGACTCCTTGGCGTCAGACTCTACCAAAAAGCGGTCACATTTCAGGGGAGCACGTCAGCACGTAGTCGGATACTGCCATCTGTCCGGCCTCCTGATGCAGCGTTTTGTGCTGCGGGCCCGTATAGGGAGTTCGCGGACCGGAACCACATCACCCGCAGCGTGCTGATGAAGCACGGTGGAAAGCCTTGGTTCTTCCCGTCCCTTCGCGCCGACTGTTTTGCCATACTCTCCTTCGTCCGCCTACCTCCTTCCGGCGCATTGTAATAATAGTTCTTCGTCATCACTGCCCAGCCGATGCGCGCGGTCTTGTTCGCGAGCGCCACCGTCACCAGCATGCGTGACTGATTGCCGTGCTTCAGTTTTCACTGGCACGAACCGCATGCTCGATCGCTGCGCCGCCTCGCAGATGGCTTCGGCATCCGCCGCATCGTTCTTCTGGCGCTTCACGAACGGCTTTACGTAAGCTGGCGCGATCAACCGGACATCATGGCCCAGCTTCGCCAGTTCACGCGCCCAGTGATGCGCGCCCCCGCAAGCTTCCAGGACCACCTGGCAGGAGGGCTGCGAGCCAAAGAACTGCAAGAGCTTCGCCCTGCTGACCTTCCTGCGAAGCGCCGCACGACCCGACGCACCGGCCCCGTGAACCAGGAAAACAGACTTTGCGATATCCAACCCGATGATGCTAACTTCCGACATGGACGCCTCCTCACTAATGGTGTTCAAAAACCTCCATTATGACACATCGATGCCGTCGGGGGGCGTCCACCCCATCACCCCATAGTGGTCGCACGGACTTCATTGCGAGCTTTTGACTTGGCCCCAGCTTTCCCCAGCTGGGGTTAGGACCGAACCGCGTTGTGGACAAATGCTTTCTGCTCGCCTGTCAACTTTAATGCCTTAACTCCTCGCCCAACAAAGGATAGCTACAACAGAAAACTCTAGCCACACATATCCAGGTTTCAGGCGGAAGAACAGCCTAGCCAGGTGTCTTGTTATGCTCCGCATCTCTCCGGAGCATCGCGTCAAAATATTCAATGGTCTTCGTAAGGCCCTCGCGAAGCTGCATGGTGGGTTCCCAGTCGAGCTTCCTCCGAGCTATCGAAATATCCGGCTGCCTCTGACGCGGATCGTCCCGTGGCAAAGATTTCTCCACCAGTTCGGATTTGGAATTGGTGATCATGAGGACAGCCTCAGCAAGCTCGCGGATAGTGAACTCGTTGGGATTGCCGAGGTTGACCGGCCCAGGAAAATCGCTGTCTGTATCCATCATGCGCATAAAACCTTCGATAAGGTCATCTACGTAGCAGAACGAACGCGTCTGTTGCCCGTCGCCGAAGATGGTGATCGGCTCGCCCAACAGTGCCTGGACAATGAAGTTGGATACCACGCGCCCGTCATTGGGATGCATTCGCGGACCGTAGGTGTTAAAGATGCGAACGACCTTGATGTCGAGATTGTGCTGGCGATGGTAGTCGAAGAAAAGCGTCTCGGCGCAACGCTTCCCTTCATCGTAGCATGCCCGCGGACCGATGGTGTTAACATTGCCCCAGTAACTCTCGGGCTGCGGATGAACCGTGGGATCGCCATAAATTTCGGAAGTCGAGGCCTGGAACACCCGAGCCTTGAGCCGCTTGGCGAGCCCCAGCATGTTAATAGCACCCGCAACACTCGTCTTAGTCGTTTGCACTGGGTCGAACTGGTAGTGAATTGGGCTGGCAGGGCAGGCAAGGTTATAAATCTGATCGACTTCGACATAAAGAGGGAAGGTAACGTCATGGCGCATGAATTCGAAGCGCGGATGATCAGTCAGATGATCGATATTGCTTTTGTCCCCAGTAAACAGGTTGTCGACGCAAAGGACTTCATCACCCCTCTCGAGCAGACGATCGATCAGATGAGAGCCCAGAAAGCCGGCACCACCTGTTACAAGAATTCGCTCCCGATTGAATTTTGACATCACTCTATCACTCCCGTTCTAGTTGGGATATAATCAAATCCCGACGTTTGCATTAAGGCGCTTAGCAGACAGCCATGCCTGCGTATTATTGCCGATCTACTTGGCACAAAAAGAAACAGCATCCTCTCAACTAAAGCATTCGCCCCTACCGCATTTGTCTGACTTGTGAAGTTCATTCGTTGTGCGTTTGCCACTACACGGCCGACGGAGATGTTGAACAGGCTGGCAGGTTCTCATCGCCACCTAATTGCCAGGAAATGAGACATTGGGAAGACTTTGCGACAGTTTAGCCTCACGCCTCTTTTAAGCAGATTACTTCCTATTGATTCTCGACTTGGCCAATTCAAGACAAACATCAAAGCGGCTGGTGTGACTTGCCACTTCTTGACAGTGTCTATCAATCGATTGGCACTTGCTAATTATCTGGTCCGACTGCCGACAACTCTTGGTGTTCGCTATTGATTTAGCTGAGCGATTTTCATCATTCCATAAGGTAAATTGTCTCTATAAGGGTGTAGATATCAGCAGGTCAAAGGCGGGTCTTTTTCGCAATTCCCTGCGGTTGTTTGCACGAGGAGTCAACTATCCGAAGCAGCCGCCGACGCGGCAGATGATTCGCAATTCTGAGGTCTAGGTTTTAGTCGTAATAAAAGAGCCTTGGAGCAGGTTCCGTGTCCATCAAGTGGTCTGAGCCGCTAGATTTCCTCCAGCGATAAGCAGAGTCCGGCCCTAGCAAGGAGACTGACGTATGAAGCGGAGCAGGTTCAGCGAGGAACAGATCATCGCTGTTTTGAAGGAGCAGGAGGCGGGGATGATGACGGCGGATGTATTCCACCGCCACGGATCGGCTCGGCGACCTTCTACAAGTGGAAGTCCAAGTTTGGCGGGCTGGAGGTGTCGGACGCCCGGCGGCTGCGCCAGCTGGAGCAGGAGAACGGGCGGCTGAAGAAGCTGTTGGCGGACTCTATACTCGACAACACGATGCTCAAAGAGATCAACGCAAAAAAGTTCTAACGCCCGGTGCCAGACGGCAGGCGGTGGCTCATCTCCAGGAAGCATTCGAGGTGAGCCAGCGTCGTGCCTGCGCGGTGCTGGGCGTGGACCGGACCATGGTGCGCTACGTCAGTCGTCGGCCTGACGATGCGAAGGCGCGCGCACGTATCAGGGAACTGGCCAGCCAGCGCCGCCGGTTTGGTTATCGGCGATTGCACTGGCTGCTGTGCCGGGAAGGATGGACGATGAACCACAAGAAGTTCCGGCGGCTGTATCGTGCAGAACGGCTACAGGTGCGCCGTCGTGGTGGTCGCAAGCGGGCCTTGCTGACCAGCGCGATCGTGGTCTGCGTTACTGATCCTTCTACCTTCTCCAGCGGGCGAAGTCTGTCAGCATGGATCAGCCTGACCCCGCGTCAGAACTCCAGCGGTGGCAAAGAGCGGGTTGGCAGTATCACCAAGGCTGGCAACACTTACCTGCGCGAGCTGCTCGTGGTCGGCGGCATGGCAGTGGTTCGGCGAGCGAAACAGGGCAGCACTAAGCGCCCATGGGTGGCGCAACTGCTGGAGCGCAAGAAGCCCAAGGTTGCCGCTGTTGCGCTGGCGAACAAGAACGCCCGGATCATCTGGGCGATGATGGCCACAGGCGAACCTTACCGGGAAACGGAGTTGGCAGCCGCCTGAGAGATCGCGCCCCACGGCGCTGCACGAGTTGGTAAGGGCGAACTGAACTGACGCAACAAGCCGGTTGAAACCGCCGGAGCAGGAGAACCCGACCGACCCCAGCACTTCGAGTGCGTGCAATTGGGAGGAACCGGCACCGCGCGAATGGAATCAGGGCCAACGGCCATGCAAAGCCGCACAGATAGGCCGGACACATGGGCACCACGACCAGCCAGCGCAAAACAGAATAACCCTTGCCAACGGAGAGTTGTCCAAGGGGCGGCAGCTGAAGGGCTGCTAGCGCCGCCTAATCCCGCAAACCGGAAATCATCGACCCTTTTCAAAACCGTGAGAGAATGGGAAATACGGCTCGATCTTACACCTGCGCTTCCCACAACCGGATCAGGTCACTCATGCCAACACCTCTTCAGCAAGGCCAATAAATCAATCTATGGCTGCCAAGGCAAGCAACGTAACAGGTCCTGAGCCTAAGCAGCCTGTTCTCCTTCAGCGAGGATCGAGTCGGCTATATCCTTCAAATCGTCCTTGGTCATTTCCACGGCTGTGCGATTGAAATGTTTTTGCGCATTTGTGACACGCGCCATCAATGATCGGTAGAATACCTCGAGGGGCTTGGACACCGGCTGCGATGGATCAAGGCCTGCAAGCAAGGTCAACAGACCCATCTGCGCGCGTTCGAGCGCGCTGCGGCGGATGTCCGGGCGGCTGTTCGCATCGGCCCAGAGCGCCCGAACCAGTGCGTTTCCCGCTTCCGCGAAGCAAACTCGCACCAGACCATCAGCATCGCAGCCAGACACCAGGGCTTCGAAATCCACTCGTTTATAGGCGGCGGCGGGATCAATTCGTTTCAGCATGTCAGTTATTGCTGCCATTCCAGATAGTGATCTGGTTCTTGAGGAAATCCAGTGTCGATTGCGACGCAGCAACGCGAGCATCGGCGGCGGCAAAGTTCTTCACCATCCGCTCGCGCAGACTGTCCTGCTGCTCTGCAATACGTGTCCGCCGATCCGCCAGCCGTTCAAGCTGGTCCGTATATCGCGCGATCGATCCGCCCAGCGTGCCGGGATCGGAGGGGCTGCCCATGTCGCGGGAGAGATTGTAGATCGTGGCGAAAACGCCGAATGGCCCGGTGGTGAACATAGAACGGGCAGCGGCAAGATTGTTGTCGAGCGTCTGGGTCAGCCGGCCATTGTCGAGCGTGAAAGTGCCATCGCGACCGCGCTTGAGTCCAAGGTCCGCCAAGGTCGAGGGTTCTCCAGCGGCAGCGTTCGGCATCACCACTTGCGAGGTAAGGGTGGCGAGTGCGCGCTTCAGCCCCCGCGCGCCGGGATCATTGCCCAATTCGCCGCCCAGCGGTGCGGCAAGTTTTGCCAGGGAAGTGGAAATATCGTTCAGCGCGCCGACGAAATCGCCCATCATGGAGGTGATTTGCTTGGTCTTGTCGGCAAAGGAAATCTGCGTAGGCTCGCCCGTGTTGGTATCTGTAAGGTTCAGCACCAGCCCGCTGGGCAAGCCGGTAACCTTGTTGCTGGCAGACGTCATCTCCACGCCATCAAACAGGAAAGTGGCGTCGGATGCGCTGGCCTTCAACTGTCCCGAATCGGTGCCGGGCGTCCAAGCGAGATAATCGATATTTCCTGCGGAAGGCGACGCCGGCAGGCCGGATACGGAGGGCCCGCTCGCCTCGATCGTGAATGCGCGCTCCGCACCTTCCGCGCCTTTCACCACCAGTTTGGCGCCGGAAGCGGTCTCAGCGACATAGGCGTTGAGGCCACTGCCAGAACTGCGGATCTTGGCCGCGACATCGGCCAGCGTGTCGGTGCCCGAAACGTCGATGGCCAAGGGATCGCCATTGCCAACGGTGAATGTTGCACCCGAAATGCTTCCGAAGCGGAGAGTAAGCCGTCCTTCACCCACAAGATCGGTGCTGGCGGAATAGGCCTTGCTGGCCACCGTCTGTGCGTTCGCCAGGTGTGTAACTTCCAGCGAATAGCTGCCGCGTGCGTTGCTGCCCGAAAGTACCGAGACAGAGGCAACGCCATCATCGCCGATGGTTGCAGTGGGGGCAAGGTCACCATTGCGAATACGGTCGCCCAGCGCGCTGGACAATTGGCTAAGGAGGTTTTTCAGCTCCGACGCGCCGGATATTCTTGCTTCCAGCGCCCCGCTGCGACTGTCGATCTGCGCAACTTGCGGCAAGAAGCGGGCCTCGGCCAGATCCTGCGCCAGTTTGACCATGTCGACGCCGCTTCCACCACCAAGGGCGGACACGATGGATGAGGTGCTGCTGGTTTCCATGCTCTGTAGAACGGGCGCGCGCCCTCTCCTTTAAGTGATCGCGGGACGGCCGTCAGCGTCGAAATGCAGTTCCAGCGGAACGCCTACATGCGGGCGCTGCGGATGCTCGCCGCGTTTCAGCGACAATACGAAAGCCAGCACGCTGGCGATGGCGGCGTAGAGTTCCGCACGGATCATCTGCTGCTCGCGCGTGGTGAAATAAATCGCGCGCGCCAACGTGGGATATTCCAGCACAGGCAGCGTCATCTCTGCCGCCAGTTCGCGCATGGCAAGCGCCTTTTCGCCGCGCCCCTTGGCGATCACATAAGGTGCGGAGGCAACCGCGGGATCATATGCCATCGCGACGGAGAAGTGGGTGGGGTTGGTGAGAACGAACTGCGCTTCCTTCATGGCCGGGGCGATGCCGCCCCTCGCCAGGTCCCGCTGTCGCTGGCGAATTGCGGCCTTCTTTTCAGGCGAGCCATCTTGCTCCTTGTGCTCGTCGCGCACTTCTTGGTTGGTCATCTTCAGCTTGGACAGGCGGCGCACATACTGGATGGGCCAGTCCACCAGCGCGATCAGCACCAGGCCAGCCGACAGCAGCAACAGCAGGTTGGCAATTGCATCCCATGCGGCGGAAAGCTGCCCGGTCAGTTCGCCGCGACCCAGTTGCAAGATCGCCAGCAGGTTTGCGCTGCCCCAGAACCATGCGATGGAACCGAGCAGGACAAGCTTCGCCAAACCCTTGCCGAGCTCAATCCAGCCTTGCGGACCGAACATGCGCTGAAGCCCGGCGAGCGGATCGAGCTTCGATGGTTTTGGCTTTATATTGCCAATCACCCACACGCCGCCGCCCAGCAGCAATTGCGCGGCCATCGTGGCAATAATCACCACCAGCCCCAGCGTCAGTATCGGTGGGATGATCGCCAGAACCAGGTCCTGCATCATCTGCCCTGGCTGGAAATCGGCAATGGTGGCCCGGTCGAACGTCCAGCTGCCCTCTGCCGAAGTCTCGATCGTGCTCAGTAGACCGGGGCCTGCCAGCTTCAGCCACAGGGCGCCGACCAGCACGCTGGCCGCCGTCGCGACTTCCTTCGAGCGCAGGACATTGCCCTTCTTGACGGCGTCGTTCTTGCGTTTCTGGGTTGGCTCGAATGTCTTTTCGCCTGAGGGTTGGTCGCTCATGTCGCGGCCCCATCCGGTGTCACCGCCATACCGGCCTGTTCGATGGCTGTCTGCGCCAGCTCAACAAAATGGTCATGCAGCAAGGAGGTAGAGGCGATGAGCGCAGCGATACCTGCCAGCACGCTGGCGGGCAGGCCAAGCGCGAACAGGTTGAGCGAAGGGGCGGAACGACCGATCACGCCGGTCACCAGTTGCACCAACAGCAGCACCAGGGTGACTGGCAGGGCGATGGCAACAGCCGTGGCCAGAGCCTGGGTAAAGAAGCTGGCAACCAGCCAGCCGCGCTGCGCCAGGTCCCAGTCGGAACCGGGCGGAAACATCACATAGCTTTCCACCACCAGCCGCAGCCAGAGCAGGTGTCCGCCGATAGCCAGGAACAGCAGCGTCAGGGTCACGCTGAACAACTGCCCCACCACGCCCGACTGGCTTCCGCTGGAAGGATCGACGGCGGTGGCTATCGCCATGCCCATGCCACCTGCAATCTGTTCGCCCGCGATCATCGGGGCGGTGAAGGCAATCTGCAGGACCATGCCCAGCGTGAAGCCGATCACTGCCTCCACCATCAGCGAAACGAAGGTCGGCAGGGCCAGCATGTCGGCAGGGATCTGCACCGGCACCCAGTTCAGGATGAACACTGCCATCGCGCCTGCCAGCACGGTGCGCACCTGCGGCGGCACCAGCCGTGCGCCGAAAATGGGCGCAGCAAGGATAGCGGCCCCAACGCGCACCATCACGAAGATCAGTGCCCACAGGTCCGCCTCGATCGCCCCAAGGCCGAAATCGGGAAGATTCATTGCAGACTCATGGAGGCGATACGGGCGAAGATTTCCTCGGTGAAATCGCCGATCAGGCCGAACATGCTGGCCCCCATCAGCACCAGCACCACGGCCACCATCGCCAGTTTTGGTACGAAGGTTAGCGTCTGTTCGTTGACCGAAGTCGCGGCCTGGATCACTCCCACCAGCAGGCCCACTGCAAGGGCGGCGATCAGGATAGGTGCGGCGACCAGCGCGGTGGTCCACAGCATGCGGTCGGTCAGCGCGAAAAGTGCAGAGCTTTCATCCATCGCTTGTCTCCTCCTAACCAAAACTCATGGCGAGCGAGCCCATCAGCAGCGCCCAGCCATCGACGAGGACGAACAGGAGCAGCTTGAACGGCAACGATATGATGGTGGGTGAGAGCATCATCATCCCGAGGCTCATCAGCACGCTGGCCACGACCAGGTCGATCACGAGAAACGGCAGGAACAGCATGAAGCCGATCTGGAACGCGGTTTTCAATTCGCTGGTGACGAATGCGGGCAGAAGGATGGAATATGGGATATCGTCGACGTTTTCGAACTTCTGCTGTCCGGCCATATCGGCGAACATGCCCAGATCGGTCTCGCGCGTCTGGCGGATCATGAAATTGCGAAAGGCGTCGCCGGCATTGGCGATGGCTTCGTCGGCCTCGATAGTCTCGGCGGCATAGGGTTCGATTGCCTGCGTGTTCACCTGCTCCAGCGTGGGGGCCATCACGAACAGCGAGAGGAACAGCGACAGCCCGATCAGCACCTGGTTCGGCGGCGATTGCTGCAACCCCAGCGCCTGGCGCAGAATGGCCAGCACGATGATGATGCGGGTAAAGCTCGTCATCATCAGCACCAGCGCGGGCAGGATGGTGAGCAGGCCCATGACCAGCAGGACCTGCAACGACAGCGATAGCGGCGTATCCTCTCCGCCAGCCGCGCCATCCATCGCGCGTTCCAGCGCGCCGCCAATGCCTGCTGCCGGTGCGGCGTGGGCAAGATCCGGGCACAAGCAGCGCCAGCATGGCCAGCGCTATCGCAAGCATCCATACACGCTTCACGGGTTCGGCTCCACCGCGGGGCGGGCGGCCTCGGCCAGCCGGACCAGCCCCTGCTTGCTTGCGCCGACAAGGATTTCGCGCCCGTGAAATTCGATCACCGCCAGCCTCATGCCGGGTGCCAGCATGGTGGTTTCCACCAGCCGCGCACTTTTGGACGCATTTCGCGCCGTCATTCCGCCCTGGGTCTTTTTGGCTAGCCAAAGGCTGCCCCAGATCAACCCTGCCAGGAGCGGCAAGAGCAGAAGCAACTTGGCGATATACCAAAGCATCAGGCGTTCTCCGTCGATGCGGCCCGGGCCGCTTCGGCGCGGCGATCTTCGCCCGAACGACGCTCCGAGATCATCTCGACGATGCGCAACGCGAAGCGTCCGCCTTCGGTCACGACCTCGCCCTTGGCGATGGGCTTGCCGTTCACATAGATATCGAGCATCTCGTCCACTTGCCTATCCAGCGGGACGATGGAATTTTCCACCAGTTCCAGCACATCCTTCAGCGCCAGCCGGGCACGGCCCAGCTCCACGGTCAGCGACACGTCGACATCTCGGATCAGGTCGAGCCCGCGCAAATTATCGGTCATTGGTCTTGTCCTTTCAAATTCCAGGCAATCGAGGTGAGCCGTAGCGCCAGCGCGCCATCCGACGCGCCGATCTCGCCACGCGCGATTTCGGTTTCGTCCAGTCGCAGCGCGATATTGCGGCCAATGGCGAGAGGAATGGTGTCACCGGGCTGCAGCGAGGAAATGCGCGAGACCGGCAATTCCATCTTCGCCAGCACCGCGATGAGCGACAGCGGAATATCGGCGAAAGGCTTGGCATCGGGGCGCCGCCTGTCGCCTGCACCGGTCACGGGACACACACTTTCGTTGGCATTCAGCAGCAGCGCGGCGTGGCTCTGTCGCAGCACCAGCAGCAGGTGCCAGGGCTTGGCATCGTTTACGGTAACCTGGGCGCGCAACACGAAGAACGTGTCAGTATCCCGCACAGGAATGAACTTGCCCAGCACTTCGCTGCGCGCCAGTGTCGTCATCGGATCCGAAAGCTCGAAAGCGCTGGCCAGCGCCCTGCCGATGCCAATCGCGGCACGGCTCAGGGTCATGTTCACCGATGATGGCAGCTTTTCGGGGCTGACGGCGGACCAGTCGCCCTTCCCACCGAACACCTGGTCGGCCAGCACCAGCGCAGCGTGGTAATCCAGCGAAGCCAGAACCTGCGCACCGCCGGCGTCCGCAAGCTGGAAATTGGCTGCCACCGGAGCGATGATCTTGTGGAGCTTTGCCGCAGGTGCCTTTTCCACCTTGTCGATGAAGACTTGCGGGCGCGCGCTCCCGATCAACTCGGCAAGCTCGTCCGCCAGCGCAGATGCCAGCCGCACCGTGCAATCGCCCAGCGCCTTGGCCAGTTCACCCGCCTCAGGCGGACGCGTGCCCAGCAGTTCGCTGTGCCGGGCAAGCGGACGCTCGGCCATCAATGTTCCTTCGTGTTTCACTGGACGAGGAACGTGCGGAAATAGACTGAATCCACGCCGCCGAACCCTTCCTGTTCTTCCAGCACGCGGTTGATGGCGGCGGTGAGGCGCTGCTTCAGCCGGTCCTTGCCCTCCACGGTGAAGACATCGTCTTCCACCGTATCGGCCAGCTCCACGAGTATCGCCGAACGGATCGCCAGTTCGTGCATCTCCAGCCACTGGATCACGCGGCCATCATGGCGCGTGGACGCCGCCAAGCTCATCTGAACAAGCCCGGCGAATCCTTCAGGTTGGACGTGAAGCCTTCCTCGAAGCTGAAGTAGACTGTTCGATACTCGCTGCCGCCTTCGCCATGCATGGCAACGGTGGGGGCATCATCCTCGGGCGCATAGGGATCGGCCTCGCCCTTGCCCACCAACCGCGGCACGTCCGGGCCGTGATCGACTTCGCTGGCGCCCACCAATCCCGACGCAACGGCGCCATAGGCACCGCCGGCGCCCAGGCACAGCAACAGTACTGCGCCGATCACCAGCTTCATCTTGCCAGACTTGAGTTTGCCCTCGGGGGCGTCCTCAGCGGCTCTTGTCTTACTCATCTACTTAACTCCGGTGGTCGGTCAGGCGAACAGGGCGTTGTCGCGTTTGGTTTTGTGGTTGGTGACGGTGTCGCCCTCGCGGCTTGCCGTCTGTTCACGCGGTTGCGGCTGCACGGCGGTGCCGCGCTGGGCATCGTGCTGGCGCTGCTGGCCATCGGCTTGCGACTGGCCACCGAAGGAACCGGTGGATGCGGAATTGTGCTGCTGAGATGCCGAAGACTGATTACGCCTGCGATTGCGATTGCTGCATATCGGCGCGGATAGCCTCTGCAGGCGCATGTCCCGGACGTTCCGCCAGCGCTGCCTGCACGGCGGGGGCAAAGCTTGCGTGGGCATTGGCCAACGCCACCTTGAGCGCGCCGCCAGTGATATCGAACTGCACGGAAACCTGCCCGAAGTCGCGGTGCATCACCTGCATTTCCGCACGGCCTGGCCGCGCCAATTCCCGCGCCTCTGCCAGACGTTCGACCACCTGACCAAAATCGTAGCGTGACGGGGCTGGTGTGGAGCCGGACGGGGCGTCAATGCTGGATGCCAACGTTACCGATCGCGGCGCTTCCGCCACTTGAGGCATCAGCGCGGCCGGTGTTGCGGTCGTCGTCTGCACCAAATTGGAAGCAGAACCTTGCGAT
Source organism: uncultured Alphaproteobacteria bacterium (assembly GCA_963783265.1). Classification (GTDB taxonomy): domain Bacteria; phylum Pseudomonadota; class Alphaproteobacteria; order Sphingomonadales; family Sphingomonadaceae; genus Alteraurantiacibacter. The sequence goes on from CAWAMU010000002.1 coordinate 20,994, forward strand.
CCTCGCGGCGATTGGCTTTCAACGGTTGCTTCGCCTGTCACCGCTGCGACGGGAACCGCCGCGTTCAGCGCCCGGCTCCTGTCGAAATTCCGCAAGATCTCTGCATTGTTCGCGGTGGCTGGGGGCAGGTCGAATAGTGTCGGTTTTCCACGCGCGGCCTTGGTCTGCGTAGTGCTTCGAAGGTTCTTCTTTTACCGAAGGCTGCCATTCCGAAGCGACGAACCGAGCCGCTCCAGGCGCAGGCTCGGATGCATTTGCCACCAGGCCCGCCGGGAGGGGGGTGTCGGATTGTACCTGTGCGCCGGATTGCGGGCGCGGCGCGGGTTCGACAGGCGCGGTGATCGGCTGGCGCAGGCCGCTTCCTGGCTGGGCAGTGGCAGAATGGGAAGAGGGCGGCTGGGATCGGGCAGAGGGAGAAGGCGGCGCGAGAGGGGGTAGTAATGCTCCGCCCTCAGCGTTGCGAACAGTGGGAACAAGGACGGCGGAATGCCTCACCTCCAATTCATCGGGCAAAGGCGAGATTGCAGACAGAAGCTCGACCAACCGATCGCCTGGCGTGAGATCCGGCACCTCGCCTGCAACATCCGGCAATTGCTCGCCGCCTTCGACCGGCAAGTTATTGCCGCCCGGCAAGGGCAGCACCCGCGCATCGCTTGCGTCCTCAGATGCCGCGGTGAGCTGCAGGGATAGCGAGAAAGTCGCTGCGAAACTGTCGCAAACCCCCGTTTCCAGAGGGCTTGGGCCGGTTTTGGCCGACGTGATAGTGCCCCCCGCATTGACGACAGGCATTGTCGAGAAAAGATTTTCGATCGCGTTCAACAGTCGTGTCCCGGCAAGAATTCAGGTTCACGAAGGTCTTTTCAATTTCCGTGCCAAACTCGCTGCTTCACGCGATTCCAATCGCATTCTTTCCTCGCTCTGCTTGCTGGAGAGGCTTTCTCCGGTCAGTTCCAGCCGTCTTTCTGCCACGCGCAATTGCGACATGGCGGCTTTCGAGGAATGCTCGGCTTTCCGGGTTTCGCCCGCCGTTTCACCCCTGATGCTCTCCAGCCCTGCGGTGAACTGTAACTGGCGGCGAAGCGCGTCCCCGTCGCTGGCATCCTTGCGCGCGGAATAGCTGGCGGCGATATCCGAACTGCGGCTTTCAAGTGCCAGCAACTTGACGTGCACGCCTTGCGCCTGTGCGGCCTTTACTGCGGCCTGATGCTTTTCCACCTCGCGCATGCGGGTGACACGCTGCAGCAGCCTTATTCTGCGATTACCCGCCTGCATTATCCATCAGCCCGGCAAGTGCAGCGAAGGAATCCGCCAGGGAGACGGTTTCCCCGGCATCTTGCGCGAGAAAGCTCTGGATCGGCTGCTGCAAGGCCATCGCCCGGTCAAGCTGCGGATCCGTCCCGGCCTGGTAGGCACCCATCAGCACGAAATCGCGATTGGCCTCGTGCGCAGCGATCAGTCCGCGCAAGGCTTGGGCGTTTCGGCGGTGATCGGGCGCAGTTACATCTGTCATGACACGACTGAGCGAGGCGGGAATGTCTATTGCAGGATAGTGCCCGCGCTGGGCGATCTCGCGACTCAACACGATATGTCCGTCCAGAATTGCTCGCGCGGTATCGACTACGGGATCGGACTGGTCGTCGCCGTCGGCGAGCACCGAATACAGCCCGGTGATCGCCCCGCCACTGCTGGCGGAATTGCCTGCCCGCTCGATCAGCTTGGTGATGGTGGCAAGGGCAGAGGGCGGATAGCCGCGCGCTGCGCCAGCTTCGCCAAGTGAAAGCGCAATCTCGCGCGCGGCATGGGCAACGCGCGTCAGGCTGTCGAGAACCAGCAACACGCGCTTTCCCTGGGCGCGGAAGTATTCGGCCAGAGAGGTGGCCAGTTGCGCGCCGCGCAAGCGCAGGTTGGCGGCGTGATCGGACGGAACGGCAACAACGATCGTACGCCGCCGCTCTGGACCGTGCATATGCCGCCCGACAAAGTCGGAAACCTCGCGTGCGCGCTCCCCGATCAGGCCGACGATGGCAATGTCGCAATCCGCGCCGCGCACCATGGTATCCAGCAGGACGGATTTGCCCACGCCGGACCCGGCAATCACGCCCAGCCGCTGGCCAACTCCCATGGTGGCAAGCGCGTTGATTGCGCGCACCCCGCAATCGAAGGGCTCAATTACGCTTGATCGTTCAAGCGCACTTTCACGCTTGCCCCCCAGCAGCCAATTGTTCTGCGCCTTCACCGGCGGGCCGCCGTCTATCGGCTGGCCTTGGCCATCCACCGCCCGGCCCAGAAACTCCTCGCCAACTCGCACCACTCCGGGGTGGCCTTCGGTACGCACCAGCGCGCCGGGTTGCAGGCGGATCGTATCGCCCAGCAGCATCATCAGACTGCGCCCTCCACGAAAGCCGACGACTTCGGCCGCTGGCGCGGGTTCGTCTCCGCGTGTCTGTACTCGGCAAAGCGAGCCGATGGGGGCATTGATGCCTGAAACCTCGATCAGCCCGCCGTCACAATTCACGATCCGGCCAAGGCGCACGGGCGAAAAGCCTGGCGCCGTCCGGGCAATCTGCGCCAGTGCCTGTTCTGCCGCATTCAGCACAGCCCCAGCGCCTCTCTCAGGGCAAGACGCCATTCCTCAGGACCGTCCCGAACCACGCCTTCGGACGTATCGAACACCACCGAGCCACGCTCTAGTTCAGGATCGCAGGTAATGGGCCATCGGGCGGCGAAATCGACATCTAGCAGGGCGAGATCGTCGGGGTTCAGGCGAAGAGTGACAACGCTCACTTCTCCGCCAACCAGCGCGGCGGCGGAGAGGCAGCGGCGCTGCAAGGCATTGGGGTCGAGTGCCAGGGGAGCCAGCGTTGCCTCGCACAGCGCCGCGACGGTCTCGGCCATGTGCTGGGCTAGTTGTTCGTGCAAGTTCTCGTCGAGCCGCTGGAAGGACAATTTCAGCGCCGCGCGCGCTGCACCCTCGCTGGCCATTTCTTCCAGCGCCGCCTCGCGCCCGCGCCGTTCTGCATCGGCAATTGCATCGGCCAGCACGGCGTCGGCCTGTGCCTGGGCACTATCGTCAGGGGGCGGCGCGACAGGTGCGGCGAAACGCGGATCGGGCTGGAAGCCGCCGCCTTCGCAAAGCGCGGCGAACCAGGGTTTTGCCGGCGCCAGAGTATCGCCCGTAGAGGATCCGGCGGGGGCGAAATTCGCCAGTGGTTCAAACGAATTCGCCATCGTCGGCCCCCAGGCTGATCTCGCCATCGTCGGCCAGTTTGCGGGCAATCTTGATCACGGCATCCTGCGCTGCGAAGACTTCCGACTTCTTCAGGCGACCGCGCTCCTCGATCTCGTCCTTCACGCCATCGGCGGCGCGGCTGGACATGGCAGCAAAGAACGGCTCGCGCTCGTGTTCCGGCAGGCCCTTGAGTGCGTCTATCAGAACTTCGTTCTCCACTTCGCGCAGCAATTTACCCATCGCCATCGGCTCAAGGTCGAACAGCATTTCGAATGTGAACATTTCAGCTTCGATCGCGCGGGCGAGTTCCGCATCCTTTTGGGTTATGGCCGGCATTACCGTTCCGCTGACCGAGCGTGTGGCCATGTTGATCAGTTCTGCCGCCTCCCGCGCGCCGCCCATTGCGAGCGCACTCTTGCCGAAGCGTTGCGCTATGCGTTGCGACAACAATTCGTCGAGAATGTCCATTGCATGGCCCGAAGCCTGCTGCATTCGCGCGATGCGTTCTATCAGGTCGGGCTGGATCGATTGCGGCAACAGCGAAAGCAGCTCTGCCGCCGGCTCTGCGTCCAGCAGCAACAACAGCACGGCAATGGCCTGGGGATGCTCGCCTTCAACCAATGGCAACAGCACCGATGGGGCCAGCCAGCGCGCCAGCTCCAGCGAGGGGGGATGAGCCACAGGGGCAATGCGCTGCATGATGGAATCGGCTTTCACCTCGCCCAGCGCCTGCGTCATGCGCTCTCGCACCTGCGCGGGCCTGTCGTGCGCGGTCATCGTGTGGTCGTCGGCAAGCCTGACGAACCCTTCGATAGCCCCGGCGATGCGACCGGGATCAACATCGCCCAACGCAATCATCTGCTCACCCAATCGCCGCAATTCATCCGGTTCGAAGGATCCGAGCAACCTGGCCGCTTCGGCATCTTCCATCAGCATCAGAATTACAGCGGCGCGTTCCGCGTCGCCCAAGGTATTCAGATCGGTCATTGGCCGGTTCCCGTGACTGGCACTGCAAGCATGCGGCGCAATGCCACTACCGCCCGCTCGGGCTGTTCATTGGCAAGACGGCGGGCAAGCTCCACCTGTTCACGCAGATCGTCGTGACCTGAAGATTCCGGCAGGACGTGCTGAGGGGAGGAGGATGTCACTTCCAGCACCTCGACATCGCCTTCGATCGTGTCCTCGGTATCGGCCTGCGGTCCGCGCAGCGCCTTCAATATCGGGCGCACGCCCAGCAGCAGCCCAAGGATCACGGCCAGCAGCGCGGTGCCATATCGCAGCGCCATTGCGAACCAGCTGGCTTCGTAGAAAGGCGGCTCGAATTGCTCGACCGGTTCAAAGACCCCTGCAATCACGGTGACCTGGTCGCCGCGCTGCGCATCTGCGCCGACGGCAGCGGAAACCAGCTGCTGGACCTGCTCGGCAGTTGCGGGCTGGATCGCCTTAAGGGCCTCTTCGCTCAGCGCGACAGCCACCGATATGCGCCGCACCGTGCCCGGCTGGGTGGAGGTGACGGCAACTTCGCGACCCACCTCGAACACCCGCTCTGCGCTGGTCTGAGCGTTTTGCGGCGTGGTGGCGAAATTGGCGGCTTGACCACCTTGCGGTGCGCCTTCTTCCAGCTGCGCCGGATCGGGCGGCGTGTTGGCGGTGACACCGGGGACACCGCCCGCCATCGCTCCAGCACCGCGCGTGGAAGTGGTCTCGCTCATGGAGCGAACCACTCCGTCATCGTCATAGCTTTCGCGGGCACGGGTTTCTTCGGAAAGATCCAGTTCCACCTGCACCTGGCTGGAAAAGTTGCCTTCACCGATCAACGGTGTCAGCAACTGACCAACCTGCAATTGCAGCTTTTCCTCGAATTCACGTTGCAGATCGAGGGTGTCGGTGGGGCCGGCACCAGTGGAGGAAAGTAGACGGCCCGACTGGTCCACCACACGCACGGCCTCCGGCGTGAGCGCCGAGACGGAGCCTGCCACAAGGTTGACGATGGCCTGCACCTGGGTCTCGCTCAGGCTGCGGCCACGCGTGAGGCGCAGCATGACAGAAGCACTGGGTGCCACATTGTCGCGCACGAACACGCTGCGTTCGGGAGAGGCCAGGTGCACGCGGGCGACTTCCACGCCGTCGATCTCCTCGATCGTGCGCACCAGTTCGCGCTCGCGTACGTTGCGTAGCCGTTCACCTTCCAGCGTTCGGCTGGAGCCGAGCGGGATGGAATCGAGCAGTTCGATGGTGTTGTCGGGGCTGGCTAATGATCCATCGGAGGCGACCAGCATCCTCGCGCGATAGACATCGTCCTCCGCCACCGAGAGCATCCCTGTGGATGGGTCGATATCGTAGGCAATGCCGGCCGTATCCAGCGTTTCCACTACGCTGGCGCGTTCGCCATCCGAGAGAGTGGAATAAAGAACGCGCTGCGGCCCTTCGGCCAACGCAAGATAAAGCGCGCCGACAGCGGCCAGGGCGGCAAGCCCGCCAAGCGCGGGCAGTACACGGCGCACGGCGGGCTGGGCCAGAAAGCCCTTGGCCCTTGCGCCCAGATCACCGCCAGGCTGCATCGACATTGTCAGACCGGGATCGACCGGCAGAGCAGCGTCAGCCATAGGTTACACTCCCATCCGCATGATTTCCTGGTAGGCGGTCAACAGCTTGTTGCGCACCTGCAGGGTTGCCTCGAATGCGACGGATGATTCCTGGCGGGCCATCATGACTTGCGCGACATCGGTAACTTCACCGCGCTCGTATGCTGCCGTTATCGCGCCGGAACGCGCCTGTGTCTCGTTCACCTGGTCGAGGGTGGAACGAAGCGTCTCGGCAAAGCCGCCGCCTTGCGCCGCAGATGTGCCGGCAGGCGTGGTAGCGCCTGCAACGGAGCCCGCTTCGCGCAGGGTGCGTAGCGCGTCGGACTGCTGCATCACCTGGCTGCGGATCGCCATCACCTGTTGCAGCGCGCCCGCCGGGTTGTTGGGGCCAATCGTGCTCATCGCGCGCCACCCGCTGCCATCAGCCCGGCTTCACGCATGGATGCGAGGCGATAGCGAAGAGTGCGTTCGGATATCCCCAACGCATTTGCCGTGGCCACCCGGTTACCGTTGTTGCCATCCAGCGTATCCAGGATGAACTGGGCTTCGGACTGGCGTACGATGGCCGAAAGCTTGCGGCCGCCTGCGTTTTCCAGCGGCAATTTGGCGGGAGAGACGCTGGCACGAACCACCGGCATAACAGCATTGTCGAACATGATGTGCGCGGCGGTAATCGTTCCATCTTCGCCGGCCAGCAGCAGCGCGCGGCGGATGACGTTCTCCAGCTCGCGGACATTGCCTGGCCACTTGTGGGCTTCCAGTTTCGCCAGCGCCTCATCGCAAATCCACCTGCCGGTTTCGGGATCGGGCGCATGGCGCAGCAACATGGCCACGGCCAACGGGGCGATATCCTCGATCCGCTCTCGCAGGGCAGTCAGCCGCAGGGGAAACACGTTGAGCCGGTAGTAGAGGTCTTCGCGAAAGCGGCCTTCGGCAATCTCTTGCGGCAAATCACGGTTGGTACAGGCGATAATGCGCACATCCACTTTTACAGGCTGGGTCGCGCCCAGGGGAACGACCTCGCCTTCCTGCAAGGCGCGCAGCAACTTGGCCTGCAGGCCCAGCGGCATTTCACCCAGTTCGTCCAACAACAATGTGCCGCCGTCCGCCGCGCGAAAGAAACCCTCGGTCGCCTCGGTCGCACCGGTGAAGGCACCCTTGCGATGGCCGAACAGCAGGGCTTCCAGCATCGCCTCCGGCATGGCGGCGCAATTCACGGCGATGAAAGGGCCATCGGCGCGGGTGCTGCTGTTGTGGATGAAACGCGACAGGACTTCCTTGCCGGTGCCGGTAGGCCCTTCGATCAGGACAGGAATCGTGCTGGCGGCAACGCGCTCTGCCAAAGTCAGCAGGGCAAGCGATCCGGCATCGGCCATGATCGGATCGCCCGGTGCGGCCGCAGCTGCCACCAGCGCCGCGCGGGCCATGCAGCAATTTGCATCATCATAATCCAGGCGCAGCATGTTTGCGCCCATCCGGGCAAGAGAGGGGGTGTCGCTCTTTCCCAGCACCAGAACGCGGTCCGTGCGACGGCGTGATGGCACGTCGGCGCCCGCCTCGCACAGCTGCAATTCGCCCGACCCCGGCAGTCCGCAAAGCGATGCGGCGGCATATATCGCCAGTTCGGGATGATTTTTCTCAAGCCCTTCAGCGCAGATTGCCCGTGCCATGTCATTACCCCCGTTAACATTGTTTGCAGGGCGCAAATGCCCCCCCAACGGCCAAGGAACCCTGAACTTAATCCCCCGCGCAAATACCTATGTCGCAATGGCCTGCGCGGGACGGCGGGCGCTTAAACATTTGCTCGAATGGCCGCTCTTGGTGCTGGCAGCCGCGCCATTTCACAAATGCTGGCTGCGGCTGAATGAGTTTCAACAACGTAGATCAGGAGATTTCCAATGGGTGTTATCAATACGAATATCAGCGCACTGCGCGCCGCCAATGCCTCTAGCCAGGCCGATCGTATGCAGGGTGTGGCGATGGAGCGCCTGTCCACCGGCAAGCGTATCAACGGTGCGAAGGACGATGCCGCCGGTCTCGCCATTTCCACCACCATGACCGCCGATATCCGCGCCATGAAGCAGGGCGTCCGCAACGCCAACGATGGCATCGCCCTGGCGCAGACCGCCGAAGGCGCGCTGGACGAGGTGACCAACATGCTGCAGCGCGTTCGCGAGCTGGCCGTGCAGTCCAAGACGGAAACCTATTCCGACGACGACAGGGCCTACATGGACTCCGAAGTTGAAGAATTGCAGTCGCAGATAAGCGACATCATGGCCAACACGCAGTTCAACGGCGTGACGCTGTTCAGCACGGATAACACGACTGATGTCACGTTGACGATCGCCACCGACGCGTCAAACACGGTCGACCTCACCAGCAAGACCATCGACGGGACCAAGATCGACGCGACCGCTCTCGACGTGTCGACCGCCGCTCTAGCCAATACCACGATCACCAATGTCGACGACGCACTAAAGGATATCAGTGCCACCCGCGCCACGCTGGGTGCCGGCCAGAGCCGCCTGGAATCGGCGATCAACAACCTCAACACCAACTCCACCAACCTGTCCGACGCGCGTTCGCGTATCGTGGATACCGACTATTCGGCTGAAACAACCGCTCTCGCCAAGGCGCAGATCCTGAGCCAGGCTTCCACCGCGATGCTGGCGCAGGCAAACCAGAGCCAGCAGAACGTACTCTCGCTGCTGCGTTAACATACCCAATTACCCCGGCAGGGGATCGCAGGAAGAACGTCCCGGAGCACCCACGCTCCGGGACGTTTTTGTGCGTTTCCAGTGAAAGAACCTGGCACCCTGCGCGGCCGGTTTTGCGATCCTGCCAGTCGATTACGGCAAGGTAGTTGCTCAGCGGCCAGGTCCCGCGAAGCCAGCAGTTCAATATCATGCAACGGCAAAAGGCCTGCCACATCCTCTGCCCAATCGGCATTGGTATACAGGTTCACCTGCCCCGACTGATTGCGGGGCCACGGTGAAGCGCGCCTCACCCACGGGAATGGCGGCGGCAAGAAAGCCTTCATGCATCGGGGTGCTTCTACCATGCGGTGCGAGACATTCTTCCCGTCGCTCACAATACCGCCAGCTGCATTGGCGTGCCGTCAAAATCGGCAAAGGTGAAGGGCAAGTTGAAACAGCGGTGCGCAAGCAGGCTGTGGCGGGCACATCTCCCCTCGCCCGGTATGATGGTGCGCTTCTGCGCCAAGTTCCGCCGCGATGACTGCAGCGAGCCCAGCGTCACTGGCATTGGGCACCAAGGTAATGCTCAAGCTGAGCCGATGCCGACTTAGGAGCCTTTGCCTGACAACCCTTGCGCCTTTCGCGCACGGAGCTCGGGGTCAGCGCGCTGGCCCTTGGTAATATCCGGTAACGGGGCGAGCAGGTCTGCCTCGGCATGGCAATCGCGCCCCACCAGCGTATCGACAAAAGTCGAGCGCCAGGTCTGGGTCATGCCCCAGTCGGTCCAGCCGAGGGGTTCGCACTGGAGAAAGATCAGCGATCCAGAAGCAGGATCGAGATCCTCCGGTTGCGCGGATCGGTGGGATCGTCGCGGATCAGCAATTCGCGGTCTGCCACGCCTTCGATCCGGTCGAACCGCGCCTCCGGCACTGCGGCGCGCAGCATTTCCTGCCGCGTGGCCTCTGCCCTGCCGCTGGAAAGCGACCAGTTGTTTGCCCCCACACCTGAGCGCCACGGCAGGGAGTTGGTGTGGCCGCGCACGATTATCTGTCCGCTTTGTTCGCCAACCGCATCGGCGATGATGGCCAGCAATTGCCGTGCCTCGGGCGTCAATACGGTGGAGGAAAGATGGAACATGGAAAAATCAGCATCATCCAACAGGTCAATACGGATGCCTTCGGGTGTACGAAGCACGCGCACCTGCCGCACCAGGCGGCGCAGGCGGACGTGTTCTTGCAAGGCTTCCTCGATCTGCCTGGCAATTTCCGCGCGACGCCTTTCGGCATCGGGCGCGCCGCCCTCCGTAGGTCCGCCTTCCGTATCGCGCGGGAGCGTGATCGCCTGCGTTCCTGTCTGGCCCGCAGCGTGTGGGTAGTTATCTGCATCGACCAGCGAAGAACCACCCAGCATACCGTCGGAGCCCGCCGATTGCTCGCGCATCTTCACCAGCGTCGGGGTAAAGTAGTCGGCCAGCCCCTTGCGCTGGTCGTCCGTGGTGGAACCCAGCAGCCAGAGCAGCAGGAAGAATGCCATCATGGCGGTTACAAAATCGGCGTAGGCCACTTTCCAGGCGCCGCCGTGATGGCCGTCGCCGCCCGATACGATTACTTTCTTGACGATGATCGGGGCCAGCGGAGCCTCGGTTACGGGCACCTGTTCGACAGGTTTCAGTGCTGCACTTGCCACGTCACTTGCCCCGCAGGGTGTCGAGCAGATCCGTCAATGTCGGGCGGTGCGCTGGCGGCAGGCCGGACCGTGCGCTTTCCACCACCAAAGGCTGCGGATAACCGTGCAGGCTGGCGATCATCACCTGCTTGATCGACTGGAAAATCTGCGCGTCGTGCGCATTGACCTGCTTCAGCCGACCGGCAAGCGGGCCGACTATCCCATAGGCAAGCAACACGCCAAGGAAGGTTCCCACCAGCGCCGAACCGATCATGCCGCCCAGAACCTCCGGCGGTTCGTCGATGGAGCCCATAGTCTTCACCACGCCCAGAACGGCCGCGACAATGCCCAGCGCCGGCAGGGCATCGGCCAGGGATTGCAAGGCGTGTTGGGGTTCTTCCATTTCGTGCAGCTGGCTTCTGATGGCATTGTCCATCACGTCTTCCACCGCGTGGGTGTGCAGCGAGCCGGATGAAACGACAATTAGCGTCAGCGTGTCGCAAATCAGATTGGTAAGCGCATTATCGGCCAGCAATGCAGGATATTCGGCGAAGATCGTCGATTCCTTCGGGTTCGTGACATGGCTTTCCAGCGCTACCGGGCCCTCGGTTTTCATCATCTTCATCAGCTTGCTGGTGAGCGCGATGACATCGATATGATCCTGGTCGGAATAGCGTGGCCCTTTGAAAACCTTCGCAAAACCGCCGCCCAGCAGTTTCAGTTCATGCATGGAATTGCCAGCCACGGTTGCCCCGATGGCAGCTCCGCCGATAATCAGCATTTCGTGTGGCAGGGCGTGCATGACAGGGCCCAGCGCGCCGCCGGTAAGGGCAAAACCGCCGAACACGAGGACAAGCAGGATGACGATCCCGATGGCTGCAAACATTGACGGTCCCCGTTGGGTGCCCGAAGGCGACTAGATCTGGTTGAAAAGACTGAGGTTGGACAGGCGCGAGAAGCTGGCCTGACTGGCCTCCAGCACGGTAAGAAGTTGCTGAAGTTCGGCGATGGTGGAAGAGAATTCGACGCCGCCGGTATCAGCGATTTCGCCGGAACGGGCGAAGGACTGGTCCACCTGCCTGTTCTGTACGATATCCAGCCAGTCTGCGCGCGCACCGACTACGGTCTGCCCGCGGGTGACAGTACCCAGTGCATCGTCCAGTGTGCCCAGCGCATCGCGCGCGGCAGCGGCCGGATCGGCTGCTCCGCCGCGCAAAGCCACGGATAGAGCTGCCAGCTCGGTGAAAACATCGGTTGGGCCGCCGGCGCTGGTGAAGTTCAACACTTCCGGCCCGGTCAATCCGCGCGCCACGCTTTGCCCCTCACCAAGGTCTATCGTGCCGCTGCTAGCGGTGCCCGCGTATGCAATCGTTCCGCTGGCATCGAGTGTGTAAGCTGCGCCATTTCCTTCTCCGCCGAACAGGGCATTGCCACTGCTGTCAGTGGCATTCGAGATCGAAAAGATGCGCAGGCGCAACTCCTCGATCTCGATGGCGATGGCTTCGCGCTGGCTCTGGCCCAGCGTGTCGCTGCCGGCATAGACGGCCAGTTCGCGTACGCGGATCAGGCTGTCTGCGATGCCTTCCAGCGCGCCATCGGTGGCTTGCAAATCCTGGGCCGCGCGTGCCGCGTTGTCGGCGTTTATCGATCCCAATTGTTCTACGCGCCGGAGGCTGCGCAGGCGCGATGCGGCTACCGGATCGTCGGATGACCGCGCAAGCCGCTCGCCACTGGCAAGTTGACCCTGAAGGCTTTCTGCATCGCCGCGAAGGCTGCTCATCTGCGCCTGTGAACGGCGATAGAACGCAAGGGTGGAGTTGGAAACGACGCTCATCAGCCCAGACCCAGAATGGTGTCGAAGATATCCGCCGCTGTCTGGATCACCTTGCCGTTGGCCTGAAAGGCCTGCTGGTAGCGCAGCAGGTTCGTCGCCTCCTGATCGAGGTCGACGCCGGTTTCGACCTGCAGCGCGGCCTGCGCACTGTCGGCAATGGTGGACAGGGCATCGCGCGTGACCGAACGCGCATCGATGGCGCTGGAGAGGCCAAACAACAGGCTGTCCGCGCTCTTGGCAGGGCCACCATTGGCGAACACATCGCGCAGGGCCTGAAGGTTGGATGTGTCACGGCTATTGGCGGGTGCACCCGCAGGTGCGGTGGCGATTTGAGCGCCATCGGTCAGGGCAAGCGCAATATCGCTGGCACCGCTGCCGGAGAAAAAGGGCTGTCCGGCTGTCCCATCCTGCGCCGCTCCACTGGCCTGCGCCGTGTTGGCAATAGTAATGACCTGCGTTGCCAGATTGTCCAACTGCGTGCGCAATGTGGCGACGGCCTGCAAAGCCTGGGAATTGCCCAGCAGGCTGCCCGATGAAAGCGCTGCTGCACTGCCGTCCAAGGTAAAGGCAAGGCTGCCATCGGCATTGGCGCTGCTGCCAAAGGTGTTCGCCTGCCCCCCGGTGACAAGAGTTTCCCCCCCCAGGGCGATCGTGGCACGGCCCGCCTCGTCAAAGCTGGTAGTGCCGCCAGTCATCTGCGTCAGTTCGCGCAGTAACGCATCACGCCTGTCATGCAGCGCAGCCATGTCGCTCGATCCGCCCTGAGCGCGGGCGATGCCGGTGTTGGTACGCGCCAGTTCGGCGGCAAGTGAATTTACCCGCTCGACGCCAGCGTCAGCTGTAAGCCGCGCGGATTGTTCGGCGGCATCGAGGCCGCCTGTGGCCACTTGAAAACTCTGCGCCAGTTGCCGCCCGTCTTCCAGCACGGCCGCACGCAACGCGCCACCCAGCGGATCGGCGGCGAGCCGCGCCAGGCTTGCTTCGAAATCGACGATGGAGCCGTATATACCCGCCTGCTCGACGGCGTTTTCTGCATTGGAAAGGCCCGATAGTTCTGCCTCGGCGCGGGAGAGGTCGCTGCCGGTGCGGCGCGCCTCGTTCTGCAGGAAGGTGGAATTGGAGCGCATGACGCGATCGGGCCGCACACCCGACATCATGTTGCCCGGCTCCAGCCCGATACCACGTGTCGAGGCGACCTCGGCCATGCTCAGCGTGCGCCGGGCGTAATCGGGGTTGCTGGCATTGGCGATGTTCTGCGCGGTCAGGTCCAGGGCGCGACGTGCCGCCATTGCGCCGCTCTTGCCGATATTCAGGAGGCTGGATGCCATGGCCTAGGCTCCTCCCTGATCGACAAAGGCATTCAATTGCCGTTCGATTGCTGCGGCCAGGCCAAAGGTGCCCTGCTGCGAGGCGATATCGGCGAACTGTTCGTCGCGCATGGCTTCGAACTGCTCGAGGCCGGGGCCGCCGAACAAGTCGCTGCCGCCAAAATCGCTGGCGCGCGCGGAGGATAGCAATTGGCGAATGAAAATCGCCTCGAAGGCCTGCGCTGCCTCGCGCAAGTCCTCGCGCGGGGCGGCTGGCGCAGAAAGTACCCCTCCCTGCATGGGAGAGGTAGGAAGGATGCTCGTCATAATATCACCATTTCAGCTTGCAGGGCGCCCGCCTGCTTCAGCGCCTCCAGGATCACGACAAGATCAGCCGCACCCACGCCCAGCATGTTGAGCGCGTCGACAACCTCTGAAAGGTTCGCCCCGCTGCGCAGCATCGCAAGCCGTGTTTCCTCGACATCGAGAGAGATGTCCGTGGCCTGTTCGACGGCGGTTACCCCGTTGGCAAAGGGGGCGGGCTGCACCACGCGCGGATCTTCCTCTATCCGTACCACCAGCCGACCGTGACTGATCGCGGCAGGGGCAAGGCGGACGGCGGAATTGATGACCACGGTGCCGGTACGGCTGTTTACGATGACGCGCGCGGGCGTTTCCGCCGGGGTCACGGCGATCATCTCGATGGCGGCGATCATTTCGCTGCGGGCATCCGCGCCCAGTGGCATGACGATGGCCAGGGTTACCCCGTCCACCACCCGCGCCGAACCGGGGAAACGATCGTTGATGGCGTCTCGCATGCGGCTGGCGGTCTGGAAATCAGCGTTGTGAAGGTTGAAGCGCAGTTCCCCCTGGCTGTCGAAGCCGGTGGCCACGCTGCGTTCGACGGTGGCACCATCGGCAATGCGCCCAACTGTGGGCACGTTGACGGTGACTTGCGAGCCATCACGGCCCGATACGCCAAGTCCGCCGACGGCGAGATTGCCCTGTGACATGGCATAAACCTGTCCGTCCGCGCCATACAGCGGAGACAGCACCAGCGATCCGCCGCGCAGGGAATCCGCGCGACCGATGGTGGAAACGGTCACGTCTATGGTCTGTCCGGGTTTGGCGAAGGCCGGCAGTTCGGCAGTGATGATGACAGCGGCGGCATTCTTCAGGCCTGGCGAAACGCCCGGCGGCAGGGAAAGACCCAGCCGCCCCGAAACACCGCGCATGGCCTGCGTCACATACTCGAAATTGTCATCCCCCGTGCCATCCAGCCCAACCACGATGCCATAACCAGTAAGCTGGTTGGGCCGCACGCCATCAAAAGTGCCAAGGTCGCGGACACGCTCGGCATGTGCCGGAGCAGGCGCGACTGCGGCAAGCAGCAAGGCCAGCGCCATCAGGGCGAAGGAGAGAATACGCATGTTCTGTTTCCTCCTCAAAAGGGGCTGACCATGTTGAAGAAACGACCCAGCCATCCCGGACGGCTGGCCTGCTGGATCGCACCCTGGCCGCCGTAGATGATCTGGGCATCGGCGATGCGGGTGGATAGGATGCGATTGTCGACGTCGATATCGGCCAGCCGCAATATTCCTGCGAACTGCACCCATTCATCGCCCTGGCTCAATCGCATGTTCCGTTCTCCAACTACCAGCGCGGTGCCATTGGGGCGCACTTCCGAAATCGTTACCGAGATGGCACCGTTAAGCTGGCTGCGCTGGGATGCCGTGCCCGATCCATTGAACGACGAACTGGACGAAGCATTAAGGGCATCGGGGTTGAGAAATGCCAAGGGACCGGCGGTTGGCGGCAGGATTGATGCCTGTCCATCGCGGCCCGTCGTGGCGCTTGAGGTCTTGTTGGTGCTGAGGCTTTCCACCAGCACCACGGTCACCAGATCGCCCACCCTTCGCGCACGTGTGCCTTCGTGTAGCGCGGCATAGCCATTGGCGGCCTGATAGATCGCGCCATTGTGCGGCGTTGCGATAACCGGCGGCTGCGGCAGCGAGGCTGCAAAGCCGGGCTGCGGGCTGCCCCCCTCCATCGCACAGGCGGAAAGGGACAGGGCCAGCAAGACCGTTGCGGTGATACGGGTCATGCGTTTTCTCACAGGATCAATAATCACAGCGTCTGGTTCGCGTTGCGGAGCATTTCATCCACCGCGCTGATCATCTTGGAATTGATCTCGTAGGCACGCTGCGCCTCGATCATCTCTACCAGCTCCTCCACCACGTTCACGTTGGAAGCTTCCAGCATCCCCTGGCGGATCTGTCCGCGACCGTTCTGACCAGGCACGCCGGTATCGGCAGCGCCGCTGGCACCTGTTTCCAGCAACAGATTGTCGCCGGTGGCCTGAAGCCCCGCAGGATTGACGAAACTGGCAATGGTGATCTGGCCCAGTTCGGCAGGTGCGGCATCGCCGGGCACCATTGCGGTAACGGTGCCGTCCGGCCCGATCGAAATGGATTGCGCACCCTGCGGAACCTGTATTGCGGGCTGCAGCGCGTATCCTTGCGCGGTGACCAGCTGTCCGTCTGCCGACAAGGTGAAATTGCCAGCGCGGGTATAAGCGGTTTGCCCGCCGGGCATCTCCACGACGAAGAACCCGTCGCCATCCAGCGCCAGGTCCAGCGAGTTGCCGGTGGTGGCCATGGTGCCTTGCGTATCGATGCGGGTGGTGCCCTGCACGCCGACACCGGTGCCAAGGTTCAGGCCGATGGCATAGGCCGTCTCGCCGCTGGATCTCTGTCCGGCCACGCGGGCATCATCGTAGGATAGCGTTTCAAAATTGGCGCGGTCGCGCTTGAAACCGGTGGTGCCGATATTGGCGAGGTTATTGGCGATCACCCGCATGCGGGTGTCCTGTGCCTCAAGCCCGGTGCGGGCGACATGAAGTGCGGAAGTGGGCATGATCTAGGTCCTTTGGATGGGGGTCAGGTTCAACGCAGCGACATCAGGCTGGCGCTGGACTGGTCGAGCTGTTCTGCGGTGGAAATGATTTGCACGCGGCGTTCAAAACTGCGCTGCGCTTCAATCATCTGGACAAGCGTTCCGGCGCTATCGACATTGCTTTGCTCCAGTGCACCGGTAACGATTTCCGCCGTCGGATCGCCGGGCAGAACGCCGCCACCATCCACCCGCAGCTGGTTTTCCAGATCCTTCACGACCGCGCTGCCTGCCGGACTGACAAGCTTGATGCGGGCCACTTCCTCGGCCTGGGCATCGGGCGCAGCGGGATCGGCGGCGAAGATGGTGCCATCGCTGCCAAAGGTGACCCGCCAGCCCGGTGGCACGTGTGATGGGGCCATTCTGCCCCATCGCCTGCAACCCCTCGCCGTTGATCAGGCGACCGGTGGTATCCACGCTCATATCGCCGCGGCGGGAATAAACCTCGACACCCTCTGGCGACTGGAACGCGATCAACGCGTCCCCGCTGACCGCGATATCCAAGCCGCGTCCGGTCCGGTTGACGGTGCCTTGCGACAGGTCCGCCCCCCGCACTGCGCCCTGCGCATAGCCGCGCACATCGAATGCATCGGTCTGCAAATGCCACGGCATCGTGGCAAAGGTCTCGGCGCGAAAACCCGGCGTGTTGGCATTGGCAAGATTGCTGGCGACGGCGCGCTGCCGCGTCATGCTTGCATCCATGCCGGTAAGGGCGGTGTAGATCATGCGGTCCATAGCGAGAGCTCCTCAGCCCAGCCGATCAGCTGCGCAGGTTGATGATGGTCTGCGAGAATTGCGTGGCGGTATCGATGGCCTTGGCGTTCGCCTGGAAATTGCGTTGGGCGGTAATCAGTCCCACCATTTCCTCTGCCAGGTCGACATTGGATTTCTCCAGCGACCCGGCACGCAAACCGCCGGTGCGGCCGCTGCCGGGCGCTTCGTAGATGGCATTGCCGGAGAAGCCGTTGGCTTCCCAATTGGTGGAGCCGACCGCGCGCAGGCCGGTGGGGGCGGCAAAGGATGCCAGCGCCACCCGGCCAACCGGCTCGGTCGTGCCATCGGTATAGGTGGCGCTGATAATCCCGTTGCCCTCGATCACCAGGCTGGCAAGGTCAGACCCTGCCGCGTTGGTGACGGGGACAATGGCATCCACGATAGTTCCGGGGTTCACCACCGCGCCAGCGGCGTCCACATCGAACATTTGCAGGTTCTTGCCCGAAAAATCTGTGAGAGCGCCGGTGGCATCGATCTGGAAATTGCCATTGCGAGTGAATAGCACCTGCCCGTTTTCAGGATTGCGCGTCGCGAAGAAGCCGTCGCCATCGATGGCTACGTCGAGGCTGCGCCCGGTCTGCTCTATCGCGCCGAGCCCGAAGTTCTGGTTGATCCCGGCAACAGTCGCACCAAGCCCCTGCGTCATGCGCGGATTGGAGGCCGAGCCATTGGCGACGAGATCGGCAAACTCCACACTGCTTTTCTTGAAGCCGGTGGTTTCGGCATTGGCGATGTTATGGGCGATGGTGCTGAGATCGGTCTGCGAATTCTTCAGGCCGTTCAGCGAAGTGTAGAAAGATGTCATCGTCTGGGTACTCCTCAGATTTTTGCCGGAACAGGGGCCGGCACGGGGACAAGTGGGGTTGCGGAAGTGCTGGTGCGCTGCGCTTCGATCAGCGCGTCGAGCTTGGCGGAAATGTCTGCCAGCGTGGCGTTTCCTTCGGCAGATCCGGCGAGAGCGGAAAACTGCGCCATCTGCGCCAGCATATCCTTGTTATCGACCGGCTCCAGCGGGTCCTGCTGCTGCAATTGCGTAGTCAGCAGGCGGAGGAAATCGCCTTGGTCGAGCGCAGAAATGCCCGACGCCTTGGCATTGGCGGCAGCGGAAATCGGCGAACTGCCGCTATTGATGCCCTTGATATTCGCGGGCAGCGCGGCGTTGGAAATGGTCGTCATCACTTGCTCCTGATGGTGTCGAGCATCAGCTGCTTGGCAGTCTGCATGGCTTCGACGAGGTTCTGGTACTGGCGGGCGCTTTCCATGATCTCGACCATCTCGGCGCTTTCATCGACGCCCGCTTCCCACACATCGCCATTCTCGTCGGCAAGCGGGTGATCGGGTTCATGGCGGCGAGTGGCTGCCGTATCGGCCTGGCGCACTTCAGACACGCTTACGCTGGAAAGGCCGCTGGCTGCGTCCAGTTCTTGCTGGAAGACAGCGCGCACGGGCCGATAGGCTGTGTCTTCGCTGCCCGCGATCGTGCCGGAATTGGCAATGTTGGAGGCCGCCGCATTCATTCGAACCATCTGCGCGGACATGCCGCGCTGCACGACGTCGAACAGGCTTGTGGGACCGCTCATCGTGTCTGCCCTTTCGCTTCGCTACCTGAGGACATGCCTATTCCCCCTTCAGCGCGCGCTTCACCGTCTCCACCCGTCCGGTCAGGAACGTGAGAGTGGCGGAATAAGCGACGGCATTCTCGGCGAATTCCATCTGTTCATTGGCCAGTTCGACGGTATTTCCATCCATTGATGCCATCGTGGGCACGCGGAAACGGGTGGCACCCTCTATCGTGTCACGGCGCGAGGCACCGCCAAGGCGGGCCTCCAGCGCGGATGCGAAATCGATATCGCGGGCCTGGTATCCAGGTGTCGCCGCATTGGCGATGTTCGAGGTCAGCAGACCCATGCGGTGCGATCGCAATTCCAGCGCTGCGCCGTGAATGCCGAATAGCCTGTCGCTCATCATTCCTGTCCTTCTTCGCGAACGGTCATGCCGTCCTCACGCGCTACGTTCAGCAAGGGGTTCAGCAAGGGGCGTGCCAATTCGAAGTGGCGGACCGATTTTCGCGGGCTCTCAAGGGGAACCGCTGGGCCGGCGGCAACCTCTTGCCGGTTGCGGCAAACCTGTGCCGCCCTAAATCCTGCCGCTTGCCGGTCGTCCTGATGGTTGCAGGAAGGAACGGGTATGGATTTCACTCAGCTTTGGGATGCGGGCGGCGCGGCCATCGTGCTGGGCGGCACGCTGCTGGCCACCGTTCTTGCCAGCGGCAAGCGGGAGATCACGGCCGCGCTAGGCGGCCTCGCACAGCTTGGTCAAAAGCGCTTCGATTACGAGAAGACCCGCGCCGAAATCGCCCGGGACGTGGAGAACATGCGACAGGACGGCGTGCTTCGCGGCCGCGCGGTCCATACATCCGACAGCGAGATCGCGCTGGTTACCGATGCGCTGATCCACGATCGCTCGCTACGTTCGCTGATCGCAACCCACGAAAGCTTTCAGCAGCAGCGCGCCCGCAGCCGGGAAACTGCGCTTTCCCCCATTCGCCAGGCAGCCGAGATGGCGCCGGTATTCGGCATGGCGGGCACCTTGTTCTCGCTTTCGCAAATGCAGCTGGGCGAGGCGGCGGACACGCAATTGCTTGCCAGTATCGCCATGGCCATCCTTACCACGCTTTACGGACTGTTGCTGGCCCATCTGGTCTTCAACCCGCTGGCGCGGCTGCTCGAAAGGCGGATGCTGGCAGAAGAGGCAGACCGGCAAAGACTGATCGACTGGCTGGCGATGCAATTGTGCGAAAGCTGCCCGCCTTCGCCGATGCTGCGGGAGAAGGCCGGGTGAACTCCCAGACAGGCGGTAGCTGGCTTGTTCCGCTGGCGGATTTGTCGCTCATCCTGTTCATCGTCACGGGCGGTGCGCTGAACGCCAGCCTTGGTCGCCCCGAAGGTTCCGCCCCTGCCGAAGGCGTTGCAGCCGCGATCCATGTCGATGTGCCGGGCGCACCGCTGCTGGAGGAAATGCTGGCGGATCACACCGCTTCGACGGGCGAGCAGCTGACGGTGATGGGCTATTATGCGCAGGGCGATCGCAAGGACGTCGCCCGGCGGGCAGAGCGGCTGGCGGAAGAAGCGATTGCAGCAGGCGTGGAACCGCGCGTTATCATCCAGCCCGCAGCCGAAACGTTGGTGCTTGCGCGCTTCGCGCATGACGCCGATCCCGGATTGGCACGCGGCTTGCAGTCAAGTGAGGAACAATAGTCTTCATTGAAGCCGAGGTCCCATGTCCATTTCCAAAACGCATCGCCTTGTTACATTCGCTTTTGCCGCAACCCTTTTGACTGTGCCTGCCGCGGCACAGCAGGGACAGTTTGCCGATCCAGCTTCCATCGATGCCGAAGTCGCAGCCTTTACCGGCGCGGTTCTTGGTGCGCCGGGTGGCGCACGCCACCCGGTGGATCGCCGATTGCGGCTGGCACAGTGCCCGCAGCCACTGGCATTGGCCTGGCATGGGCGCGGCGCGGACATGGTGCGGGTGGAATGCCCGTCCGGCGCTGGCTGGCGGGTGTTCGTGCCTGTCAACCGCGGCAGCACCACCGCGCCCGCAGCTGCCGTGCAGGCAGAGCCGCAGATCGTGGTGGAGCGCGGGCAGGTCATGACAATTACCGTCGAGGGGCGCGGCTTTGCCGTCAGCCAACAGGGGGAGGCGCTGGAGGATGGCGCGATCGGCAGCTGGATCCGCATCCGGCCCGAAGGCAATCGCGAAGTCATACGCGCACAGGTGCGTACTCCGCAGCGCGCAGTGATACCGCTTAGCTGAGAAAAATCCTCAAGGAAGCCTTAAACCCTCGTCCCGCCCGCCGTTCTACAGGTCAGACACATGAAAAGGAGCGACGAAAATGTCCCTCTATGACGTATCAAGACTGAGCAGTATCGGACCGCTTCGCAGCGCTGCCCGCGAACTGTCGGGCGAAAAGCCCTCCGTGAAGGCGGAGCGCGCATCGGGCGCAGTGGGCGCAGCGGATAAGGGCGTGACGGTAAATACCGGCGCGAAAGTCAGCGCAGGAGCAGCTCCTGTTGACGCCGAGCGCGTGAGGGAAATCCGCCAGGCATTGCGCGAAGGAAACTACCCCCTCGTCCCCTCCAGGATCACCGACGCCATTATCGCGGCGCGCCATATGTTGAGTGATGTGCAATGAGCAGAAGTGATACTCTGGCCGACAGCTTGCGGCAGATGCTTGCCGTGCTTGAGACAGAGCGGCAAGCGCTTGCCGCACTCGATGTGGATGCGCTGACCTTGTCGACACGCGACAAGAACGCGCTGTGCATCGCGCTTGGGTCAGCCGGCGCAGAGGGGCTCGATCCCGAATGCCGCACGTTGGTGGCAGCCGCGCGGCAAAAGAACGAGGTAAACCGCAAGGTGCGCAACCTGTTGGCCGCGAATGTCGCAGCCAGGCTGGATGCGCTGACCTCCTCTCCAGGCACCTATGCCGCCCCGCAGGCGCAGCGCATCTGAATACGTAAGAATACTCAAAGCCGCGAAGTGGCACGCCCCTTGCTGAACTCCTCTCAGAGAGAAACCGGCAAGGATACCGCAGCGGATGACAGACCGCATTTTTACATCGGCAGCAGCCACCGCAAGGCCGTCCGGATCATCGCCCCAGGCGTCGCCCCACCCGCGCGATGCCATCGCGCAGGCAGCGCGCCGAACGGGAGTTGATTTTGGCTATCTGATGGCGCAGGCCCAGATTGAAAGCGGCATGAACCCGCGGGCCGAGGCGCGCACATCCAGCGCCAGCGGGCTGTACCAGTTTATCGACCAGACCTGGCTTGCAACGATGGATCGGCATGGTGAGGCATTGGGCTATGGCAACATGGCCCGTGCAATCGAAACGCGTGGCGGGCGTGCCAGCGTTACCGATCCTGCCATGCGCGATGAGATCATGAACCTGCGCTTCGATCCACAGGCGTCGTCGCTGATGGCGGGCGCTCTGGCGACCGATAACGGGGCAGCCTTGCAAGGCGTGCTGGGCCGCGATCCCGATGCGAGTGAATTGTATCTGGCGCATTTCCTTGGCGCCGGCGATGCTGCACGCTTCCTGTCTGTCCTGACAACCGATCCGGATAGTTCCGCCACCGCGCTATTGCCGCGAGCCGCCGCTGCAAACCGCGCGATCTTTCGTGAGCCATCGGGTGCCGCGCGTTCCGTAGGTGATGTGATGGGCGTGATCCGGGCGCGTGTCGAAGGCGCCCTGCCCACGGCCTTGGCTCGATCAGGCTCATCCCCGCCCCCGGCTCTTTCGGCCGCGCCGCATCCTGCACGGCCAGTCCCTGGTGATCCGTTCTACCCGGCCGCGCCCACCCGTTCGCCCGCTCCGCTGCGTTATGCCTCCATGTCCGAGACCTTGCGTGACACATTCGCGCTGGCGGGTGGAGGGGCTGAACCGCCGAGCCATATCCGCAATGCCTACTCTCGGTTGGAGGCCTTTGGACTGTGAGCCTGAAATTGCCCTTCAACCTTTCCGCATTTGCATTGCCAGCGGGGATCCTGGCGCTGATCGCCATGATGGTGCTGCCAATCCCCACGGTGATGCTGGACATATTCTTCGTGTTCAATATCGCGCTTTCCATCGGCGTGCTGATGGCAGCGCTCAATGCCACGAAACCGCTCGACTTCTCTGCCTTCCCCACGGTGCTGCTGTTCGCAACCTTGCTGCGTCTCTCGCTCAACGTTGCGTCCACCCGCATCGTGCTCGTGAACGGGCATGAAGGCGAAGGGGCCGCCGGGCAGGTGATCGAAAGCTTCGGGGCCTTTCTTGTCGGCGGCAATTTTGCTGTCGGATTGTTCGTCTTTATCATCCTGCTGATTATCAACCTGGTGGTGATTACCAAGGGCGCAGGCCGCGTGTCCGAAGTCTCCGCCCGCTTTACGCTGGACGCCTTGCCGGGCAAACAAATGGCGATCGATGCCGATATTGCTGCCGGGCTGATGACGGCGCAGGAGGCCAAGGCACGCCGCGTCGAAGTTTCGACGGAGGCGGATTTTTACGGCGCGATGGATGGTGCCAGCAAGTTCGTGAAGGGCGATGCCATCGCTGCCATGCTGATCCTGGCAGTGAATATCATTGCTGGCATCGGCCTGGGCATGATCAGCTATGACATGAGCGCAGGCCAGGCGGCTGAAACCTTCATCACGCTTGCCGTTGGCGATGCGCTGGTGGCGCAGGTGCCAGCCTTGCTGCTGTCCATCGCCGCTGCCGCCATCGTGACCCGTGTGGCCGATGCCAGCGACCTTGTCGGCCAGATCGGTCGACAGTTTTCAAACCCTTCCAGCTGGCTGCCCGTGGCGCTGGTGCTGGGCGCGATGGGAATGATCCCCGCCATGCCGCAGATGGTTTTTCTCCCTGCTGCGGGGCTAGCCTTCTGGCTTTACCGGACGCTGAAGAAGAAGCTGGATGCGCCGATCGTCGAGCCGGTGGAAGAAGTGTCGGATGAGCCGCAGAAAATCGCCATCGCCGATGTCAGCGACCATACGCTGGTCACGCTGGAAATGGGTTATGGCCTGGTGCACTTGGTGGACGAGGTCAAAGGCGCACCGCTTGTCAGCCGCGTTACCGGCGTGCGCAAGCAATTGAGCCAGACCTTCGGCTTCGTTGTACCGCAATTCCGCATCCGCGACTCGCTTGAACTGCCCGCCAATGAATATCGCATCATGCTGGGCGGGGTGGAACTGGCGCGCGCAGAGGCGCGGCCCGATGCCGTGTTGGCTATCGATACCGGGGAGGTAAGTCGCGAGCACGGTCTGCAAGGCCAGCCCACCACCGATCCCAGCTTTGGCTGCCCCGCCATCTGGATTGCCCCTGCCGAAAAAGACCATGCCGTGGCGGAGGGTTTCCTCACCGTGTCGGCAGACACCGTGATCGCAACCCACCTCAACCAGCTGTTGCAAGAACGGGCGCAGCAGTTGCTGGGGCCTGAGGAGGTGCGCGGTTTGCTGGATGCGGTGAAGGAACGCGCACCCGGCCTTGTGGAGGCTATCCATCCCGATCCGTTGTCCCTCGCCGCAATCACCCGCTTGTTGCGCGCCTTGCTGGCCGACGGGATCAGCCTGGCGCACCCGGTACCGATCCTTTCCAGCCTTGCGCTGGGATTGCAGATCACCAAGGATTTCAATGCGCTGGTGGATCACATCCGCGCCGATCTCGGCGGGTGGCTGGTGGGGCAGGTATGTCCACCCACGCGGGCGCTGGGCGTGCTGACGCTGGATGCCGAACTGGAAGGCGCGATCCTTGGCGGGATCAGGGACCCTGCCACGGGCCAGCCGGTAATCGAGCCCGATTGCGCGCGCATGATCGGCGATGCGGTAACGGCCCATCAGGCGCAGCATTCCGATCGCGGGCTGGCGCTGATCGTCCAGCCGCCCGCGCGCCGTGCCCTGGCCGCCCTGCTGCGCCAGCGCGCCCCCACCTGTCTTGTGCTTTCGATCACCGAGCTGCCGCCCAGCCAATCCGTAGAGGTAATCGGCGTGATCGGCGGCGGGCAGGAAGCCGCCGCCCCGCCACTGTTGCCTTATGCATTGGATAAAGAGGTGCTTGCCGCATGAAACATGACCCATCCGCCTTCGCTGCTGCCGCCTATCGAAGCGCCGACATAGTCAGCGACCGTGTAAAGCGGTTCGTGCCGATGGTTCGCAAGGCCGCCTGGCATATCTACGGTGCGGGCCGTGAAGGCATCGAGACCGAGGATCTGATGCAGGCCGGCTTCATCGCCCTGACAGAAGCGGCGCGAAACCATGAAGGACCAGGCGAGGATGGTTTTGCCGCCTATGCCAAGCTGCGCGTGCGCGGGGCCATGTTCGACCTGATCCGCAAGCAGATGCCCGTAAGCCGGGGCGCGGTGAAGCGCCGCCGCGAGATCGAGAACGCTCGTCGCGAATTTTCGCAGTTGAGCGGGCGAGAACCAACGCATGATGAACTTGCTGCGCTGCTGGATATAACCGCTGCCGAACTGGCGCAGCACTTGGGCGACGATGTGCAGATCGTCTCGATGGATACAACCTATGACGATGCCAGCGATATTTTTGCCTCCGACCTGCCCGATTCCTTCGCGCTGGTGTGCGAGATGCAGGACAATGCGCGGCTGGGGGAAGCGATGGTGGCCCTTCCAGACCGGCTGAAACTGGTGCTGCAACTGTATTTCGTGGAGGAATTGAACCTCACCGAAATCGCCCAGGTGCTGGAAGTCAGCGTGCCGCGCGTCCACCAGTTGAAGGCACAAGCTCTAACGAAAATCCGCCAACTGATGGATCAGGAAAGGTAAGGTGACCTTTGCCAGCGTCTATGACGTGAGAACCCGAATATTGCATGCCCTAGACTAAGCGTTTTTACGCAGTAGCTCAGAAAGACGTTCTTCGTGACGTTTGGTTAAGACTGTCATGTGCTGCTTTTAAACCATGGAAACTTGATCGAATGTCCTCCTCCCCTGCCTTGATCGTTGTCACGAATGAGCGTGTGGAAGACAGCCACAGCTTTCCAGTGGAAGATCGCGAGCGGAGCCGCGTCATGCTGCTGGCAAATCTTCGACTGGCTGCTTTCGGCAATCCAGCGCGTATAAGGGTTCGCGATATCTCGAAGGGGGGTCTCAAGGGATCCGGGATAGGTTTACTCCCTGCTGGATCTCAAGCCACTGTCGAACTTCCAAACATCGGCTTGGTTCGATCGAAGGTTGTCTGGTCGAACCAAGACGATTTCGGCCTGGAGTTTGATCATCTGATCGACGTTCACACGGTGAAAACAAAGATTACCGGAAATTACGCTCAGCCAATACCCGATCCCGAGCCGGAAAAACGGTGGCGAATGTTATGAGAATCTCCGATTGCCGCCCGTTGACGCCGCCCAGGTCACGCTGGCGACGTCATTATTAGCTTTCTGGAGTACGCTTTTCGCTCCTGGAA
>CAWAMU010000003.1:0-118413 GCA_963783265.1 uncultured Alphaproteobacteria bacterium
GGTGATGCGCCTCATCCGCACGGACGACCAGCACCACGTCCCGCAAGGTCGCGTCCTCTGGCAGCTTCCAGTAGTGTTTGGCGATCTCGGGCGCCGGAACGTTGGGACTGCGCCCCTCGTCCAGTTCCTTCAGATACATCGTGTAGCTGATGACCGCCTCTTCCTCGAAATAGCCGACCACGCGGTGGGCGGTTTTTGCGCTGAGAAGGTACAGCGCAAAGAAGGCGATATAGAAGACCCATTGCACGCCAAGAATGACGAGCCGTTCGAACAGGTTGGGCTGCGCGACCTTGATGAAGGTCATCAGATGCATCCGTTCGTTCTCGGCTTCCTCCATGAGCGTGCGTATCCAGTTCTGATCGTCGCACATGCGCCGAAGGCATTTGAGGTGAGTGATCGTGGCACCCACCATGCCCGGCACAGCCGCCACAGTTTCCAGCACGATCGCCCGGTGGCCGTAGCGCCTGGCGAAGAACGTGTCGGCGCAGAAGCGCAGGGCCTTGGTAAAGCCGAGTGCGATCCGGTCGGAGAAATCCTTCGGACGGTGGTGGACTTCGCAATCAACGAGGGGAATATTGGCCATTGTCAGGCTCCTTGGCTTGCGAGCCGGCGTGCGGGCTCGGTATTGACCGGGGGAAGTTTGAAGAAGAGCGCGAGCTTGAGGCTTTCCGCGATGCGGTTTGCCCTGTCTTGCAGCCCTCGGGCCGCCTCAGGCTCCATCAACTCGGATGTTGTTTCTGCCCAAAGGGCCAGCCAGCGATCGAACATGGCGGGATCGATGCGGTCGACGTGCTTGCGATGGGCGGGCACGGGCTGCCCCTTGTAGCGACCGGAAGTCAACATCACCGACGACCAGAAGGCGCACAGCTTGTCGAGGTGCGCAGGCCAGTCTCCGATCGCGTCGTTGAACACCGGCCCGAGTACCTCGTCGGCGCGAACGCGCTCATAGAAAAGGTGAACAACTGCCCCGATGCCGGGTTCGTCGAGAGTGTAGCGGGCCATTCCTTGCAACTCCAATCATGCATATAAGACGCATGTATTAAGGTGACTGGAAAGATGCAAGAGGAATGCATATATATTTTCGGAACCCGCCACGGAGATGCAAATGCGCCTCACACGCTACACCGATTATGCGATGCGGACGCTGCTATTCATCGCTGCGCGACCCGAACGGCTGTGCTCGATCGCGGAAGTCGCGGATGCCTACCGCATCTCCAAGAACAACCTGATGAAGGTGGTGAACGATCTGGCCAGCGCCGGATACCTGGAGACGGTGCGAGGCCGAACGGAGGTGTCCGGCTTGCGCGCCCCGCCAGCGAGATCAATGTCGGCCAGGTCATTCGGCATACGGAAGAAGATTTCGACCTGGCCGATTGCGCCAACTGCGTGATTGCCCCGGCCTGCGGGCTCACGGGCGCGCTTGCCAGTGCGGTCGATGCATTTCTCGCAGTGCTCGACACATACACGCTGGAGGATCTGACGCAGAGCAGCGGTGATTTCAGCAAGCTGTTCCTTGGCGCCGAAGCGTAGGTTTGCAGCAACTCCCAAGACATTTTCAACGCGGCTTTCAACTGCCTCCATGCGGACCGATGCCGTCAGCCTGCTTTCCGCAGGCGATTGGCAAGCTGCTGCCCTGCCCCCGCTGCTGACACAGGTGGCAAGCTTCTCTCGCAACTCCTAAATGGCAATTACCGCATCAAGCACCGAGAATCATTTAAGGCAGACCCATGAGCGACACGCGCACCGAAACCGATTCAATCGGACCGATCGAAGTTCCGGCTGCGGCCTATTGGGGCGCTCAGACCCAGCGCAGCCTCCAGAATTTTCCCTTCCCCGCACATCAGCGAATGCCAATCCCGATTGTTCACGCCCAGGCTTCGGTGAAGCAGGCTGCAGCAAGGGTTAATCGCAAGCATGGTCTCGATGCGAAACTGGCCGACGCAATCGATACCGCCGCAAAGGCGGTGCGGGCCGGCGATTATGACGACCAGTTCCCGCTCACCATCTTCCAGACCGGGAGCGGCACGCAGACCAACATGAACGTGAACGAGGTGATCGCCGGGATCGCCAACGAGAATCTTGCAGGAACTCGCGGGGGCAAGGATCCGGTCCATCCCAACGACCACGTGAACAAGTCGCAAAGCTCGAACGACAGTTTTCCAACAGCGCTCCACATTGCGGCGGTGCTGACCGCGCGCCAGACGCTGCTGCCCGCGGTTGATCGGTTGCATTCGGCGCTGGACGGCAAGGCGCGCGCATTTGCCGACATCGTCAAGATCGGACGCACGCATACACAGGACGCGACGCCGCTGACGCTGGGGCAGGAATTTTCCGGCTACGCAGCGCAGATCGCCAGCTGCAGGGAGCGGCTTGAGGCCTCGCTCGAACGAGATCTCGGAGTCCTGGCAATCGGCGGGACCGCCGTCGGCACCGGGCTTAACGCGCCCGAAGGCTGGCGGGGCGATATGGTCGCGGCGCTTAGCGACATCACCGGCGAGCAATTCCGGGCGGCTGGCAACTCGTTCGAACAGCTCGCCGCGAAGGACGGACTGGTCTCCTTCTCGGGAGCGCTCAACACGCTCGCCGTCGCATTGAACAAGATCGCCAACGACATCCGCTTGCTCGCTTCCGGCCCGCGCTCGGGCCTTGGCGAATTGTCGCTGCCGGCGAACGAGCCGGGCAGTTCGATCATGCCGGGCAAGGTCAATCCGACGCAGGTGGAGATGATGACGATGGTCGCCGCGCAGGTGATCGGCAATCACCAGGCCACGACCGTCGGCGGGATGCAGGGGCAGTTCGAGCTGAATACCTTCATGCCGCTGATCGGGTCGAACGTGTTGCATTCGATCGAGCTGCTGGCCGTCGGCATGGATAGTTTCGCGCATCGCTGCGTCGAGGGGATCGAGGCAAACGAGGAGCGGATCGCCGAACTGGTCGAACGCTCCCTGATGCTGGTCACCGCCCTCGCCCCCGAAATCGGCTATGACAACGCCGCGAAAATCGCGAAGCACGCGCTGAAGGAAGGGCAGACCTTGAAAGAAGCCGGACTTGAACTCGGTCTGGTCGATTCCGAAACCTTCGACCGTCTCGTACGGCCGCGCAACATGGTCTAGAATTTTCCCGTGGCGGCAGGGCCGCTTGGTGATGCGATGACACGGGTTTGCGGGGATGTGTCAGATACCGGCAGACGACCCCCCCTGCGCGCACCAGTCAAGGCTCTGCCCGCGCCCAGTTGCGTCCTTCCAGTCGATCTCCGCGAACCAGGAACTCGCCATCGATCGTGAGAGGCAATGGCTTTCCTGAAATCGGCGGCTCGCCGGGCGCAGGGGCCAACTGCGCGTGAACATGCAGGTGAGGTTCGGTGCTGGCGCCCGAATTGCCAACCGATCCCAGCCGCTCGCCCAGCGCAACAGGCTTGCCGGTTTCGACCACGATGCTGTCTTGTTGCATGTGCGCAAAGACGATTTGAGCATCTCCGCAATCGAGTATCACGTGATTGCCCAGACGGTTCACCGTGTCCTGTCGGGGAACTTGAAAATCAGGCTGGTTGCTCTCTGTGGCCACCACCCTCCCGCTGCACGGTGCGTGCAATGCAGCACCGAAAATCGCGTAGGCCGCAGGATCTTTCGGACTGATGCCGCGGGCCCTGGTGCCCAGTCCGTTCAACCCGAAGAAATCGAGCGCATAGGATTGACCACGCCACGCAACGTAGCGGGACACCGATGGATCGAGCGTTCGCAAATGCGCGTTCACTATCTCCCGCCCGCCGCCGCTTCCGACCAGATAGCTGCCGGGCCCGAACGGATTGGCGATGTCGACCACTGCGGCTTGCGACGGCGGCGAGCGTCCCGCGATAGCGGCGCCCGTGAACCAGATGCCGACCGCCAGCATTACGGCGCCCACGGCTGCTTCCGCCCAGCGCCAGCCCGTCGGAAGGGCTCGCGCTTGCCCAATCCGCCCCCGCACGAGGTGATGAATGATAAAAGCCACCCACATCAATCCGTAAATCCATGGCAGCCACCATGGCAGCACCGCCCATTGCGCGACCAGAGCGAGCGCCAGCAAGACGGCGCCGACCCCGCTGGCTTTCAGAAGAAAGCCTCCAACGCTGTTCGCTGGCAGGGCAACCCAGCCAAGCAGAGCCAACGGCAACAGAACCTGGAGGATCAGCACAGCAGCGATCACTTTTTTCGCTCCAGCAAGCCACGGACATGCTCCATCGCTCGAACGACCGTCATTGCCATGGCGCGCGTTTCGCCAGATGTGACTTCAGCAACCCCGGTTTGCAGGTCGGCTCGCCCGTTACGATAGACAGCAGCAACGTCCATCCGCATGGCGTAAAGCATCGCCGGAGTGCTTTGAAGGAGAATTGAATCGTGTCGGCAGGTGCGCCCTCGCCCTTTCGCCAATCGCCAGGCGACACGGTAAGGTAACGATCGCGTTATCCCGGACACCAACAGGCTCCGCGCAGTATTGTCTCATTCTTCATCGAATTTCCGGACATATTCAATCTCGACCCTTCCGGAAGACGCAATCACGGGTGGTTTACCGCCTGTTCTCTCGCTATGGACCTGATTCGAACGCTTTGGACACAATCACCGGAGCAACCGTTCTGAAGCGGCTAATCGTAGGGAGCACGACATGCCACTTGTAAATATGAAACCGTTGCTGCGGCACGCCATGGACAATGGCTATGCCGTGGCCGCCTTCAATCTTGTCGATTACAACACCACCAAGGGAATGGTGCAGGCAGCGCAGGAGCTGGACGCTCCGGTAATCTGCCAGACCTCGTCCAAGACCATCGACTATTACAGTCACGAGGAAATCGTTGCCTGGGTGCGCACGGCTGCGGCGGATTCGACCGTGCCTGTCGTGCTGCATCTCGATCACTGCAAGGATATTGCCATGATCGAGAAATGCGCCGCAACCGGCTGGACCTCGATCATGATCGACGCATCCGAGTTTCCGTTCGAGGAAAACCTCGAGATGTCGAAGCGGGTGCGCGACATTGCCGAGAAATACGGCGTGGGCATGGAGGCTGAACTCGGCCAGATCATGGGCGTGGAAGACGACATGGTGGTGGCAGAGGAAGACAGCGTCCTCACCGATCCCGAAGATGCGCGCAAGTTCTGCGACGCGCTGGACCTGTCCGCCTTTGCCTGTGCCGTGGGCACCGCGCACGGCTTCTACAAGGGTGAGCCCAAGGTCGATTTCGAACGCATCAAGGCCATTAACGAAGCCACGAACACGCCGATGGCGCTGCACGGCGGCACCGGGCTTTCGGACGAGACATTTGCCAAGGCTATCGCGCGTGGCAGTGCCAAGGTGAACATCTCCACCAATCTGAAACACGTTTTCGTCGAAAGCTTCGAAGCCTATCGCAAGGCCAACCCCGACGATTACGAGCCGCTGCGCGTGATCGATGCGCAATATCAGGCCTGCAAGGACCTGTTTTCCGGCTTCATCGAGAAGTTCGGCGGCAAGGGCCAGGGCAGCAAGTTTCTCGCGACGCAAAAAGAGACCGCCTGATGCTCAAGGCGTTGATTTTCGATTGCGACGGCGTGCTGGTGGATACAGAGCGCGATGCTCACCGCGTCGGCTTCAACCGTGCTTTCGCCGAATTCGGCATCGATGCCGAATGGAGCGTTGAACGCTATGCCAGGCTGCTGCTGGTGGCTGGCGGCAAGGAGCGGATGCGCGCCTTTTTCGATGAAGACGGCTGGCCCGAAACGCATGTCGAAAAGCACGGCGGCGGCGACGCAGGCAAGGATGCGCTGATCAAGGCGCTGCACAAGTACAAGACCGACCAGGTGAGCCAGATCGTGACCGACCTGCCGCTGCGCCCCGGCGTGCTGCGCATCGTGGACGAAGCCATTGCCAATGACGTCCGCCTTGGCGTTTGCACCACGTCCAACCCCAGGTTCATCGACGCCGTGCTCGATCTGATGGGGCCGGACCGCAAGGCGAAGTTCGAATTCGTCCACGCGGGTGATGTCGTCAGCAAGAAAAAGCCCGATCCGGAAATCTACATGCTGGCACAGCAATCGCTGGGCCTGCCGCAGTCGGAATGCGTGGTGATCGAGGACAGCCGAAACGGATTGCTTGCCGCCACCGGTGCAGGCTACCCCACGCTAATCACCACCAGCACCTATACGGTGGACGAGGATTTCAGCGAAGCAGCGCGCGTCGTACCCGAACTGGGCGATGCGCCGAACCCGCAGGTCACGCTGGCGGATCTTTCTGCCCTGACCGACGCGGGTTCGAACAACTAAACTTGCCAATTTACGGGAGACACAACGACAATGGCGACCATATCGCTAGACACCATCGAAAAGGGTATCGACACCACCGCCGATACGGTGATCCGCAATGAACATTATTTCTCGGATCTCGATGGCCTTGCCGGAGACGGTGATTTCGGCACCTCGCTGGCGACCGGCTTCAAGGTGATCAAGAAGGACCTGCCCGATCTCGACAAGCCCGATATCGGCGCGATGCTGCTGAAAATCTCCATGATTGTATCGAAGCATATCGGCGGCTCGTCCGGACCGATCTGGGGCACGGGCTTCATGAAGGCCGCCCTGCCCTCCAAGGGCAAGACGGAGGTTTCCCTGACCGAATTTGCCGCGATGATCGGCAATGCGGTGGATGGCATAATGGCACGCGGCGGCGCACAACTGGGCGACAAGACCTTGCTGGATGCGCTGATCCCGGTCTCTGAAAAGCTGAACGAACACGCCGCCAGCGGCACCGAGGATTTTTCCGCGGTGCTGCGCGATTGCGCCGAAATCGCCGACAATGCCGTGGACGAGACCCGCAAGCTGGTGGCCCATCGCGGCCGCGCCAGCCAGGTGGGAGCGCGCAGCGCCGACACGCCCGATCCCGGCATCGTCGCCATCGCCACGATCCTGGCAGACTGGTGCACGGCAAACGGCGTGAATTACACGCCTAAGGCAGCGGAAGTTACCAAGGCCACGGCCTGATTTACAAGAATTCATATATGGAGAGGAAATTCATGAAAAAGTTCGTCAACAAAGCCGAAGATTTCGTGCCCGAATTCATGGCCGGTGTGCTGGCCGCCAATCCCGACCTGCTGGAAGGCGATCTGGAATTCCAGATGGTGAAGCGCAAGGATCGCCCGGTCGATAACAAGGTTTCAATCGTGCAGGGCTCCGGCTCCGGTCACGAACCTGCGCATGTCATGGCCGTTGGCCCGGGCATGCTGGATGGCGCCTGCCAGGGCCCCGTCTTCGCGGCTCCTCCGGTGGATGCCTGCTATGAAACGATCAAGGCGCTGGCGACCCCTGCCGGTGTGCTTGTGCTGGTGAACAACTACCAGGGCGACCGCATGGCGTGGGATACCGCGGTGGAACTGGCCCAGGCTGAGGACATCAAGGTCGAGCAGTTCTGGATCAACGACGATGTGGCGGTGAAGGATTCGCTATACACCGTGGGCCGCCGCGGCGTGGCGGGCAACTTCTTCGTGATGAAGGCATGCGGTGCCGCTGCCGAGGAAGGCAAGTCGCTGGAAGACGTGATGGCCGTGGCCGAGAAGGTGAACAACAACGTGCGCACCATGGGTGTCGCGCTCACCAGTTGCATCCCGCCTGCCAAGGGTTCGCCGATTTTCGAGATCGCCGATGACGAGATGGAAGTCGGCGTCGGCATCCACGGAGAGCCGGGCCGCGAGCGCGCCAAGATCACCAGCGCGGACGAGATCACCAAGACGCTGTTCGATGCGGTGGCCGACGACCTGCCCTTCAACAATGGCGACCGCGTGGCGCTGATGGTGAACGGCCTTGGCGGCACCCCGCCAGCCGAACTCTATGTGCTCTACAACAAGGCCGCCCAGCTTTGCGAAGAGCGCGGGCTGACCGTCGCGCGCAACTATGTGGGCGAGTATTGCACCTCGCTGGAAATGGCCGGAGCCAGCATCACAATGCTGAAGCTGGATGAAGAACTGGAGAAATATCTCGACGCTCCGGCACATACGGCCACCCGTATTTTCTGATCAAAGCCCGCACTTTGACGCAACAAGCGCCCGGTTCCCGGTGGGAGCCGGGCGTTTTGTTTCGCTAGGAACCTTTTCGGAACATTGCCTCACGCCATCCCTTGGTTTGGTATGAGGAATAACAATCTTACCGCCGACCCTGCCGCTTCAGAAGATCACACCCTGCCCAGCCGTCGGGAGCGGTTGCGCATGTTCATGCGGTTGAAATCGCAGCGTCAGATGGCCTTTGCAGGCACTGGTTTGTTTGCCGCGGTCGCCCTCGCGCTGGGCACGATGCTGGTGCAGGATCGTACCACGCCCGAAGTGGTGACGCTTGGCAAGGGCATGGCCAGCGTGGAGACCATGCCGGTCGCCCAGATAGAGCCGGTCGTGCAAACACCCTCGCCCCGCGAAAGCGCGATCGGTGCGGGTGACGCGAGCTTTTACGGCAACGAACTTGCGGGCAACCGCACCGCCAACGGGGAGATTTTTGACCCGAACCAGCTGACCGCCGCGCATCGCACCCTGCCACTGGGCAGCGAAGTGCGCGTTACCAATCCCCGCAATGATGAAAGCGTCGTAGTCCGCATCAATGATCGTGGCCCCTACCACGGCAACCGCGTGATCGACCTCAGCTATGCCGCAGCGCAGGAAATCGGCCTGATCCGCTCCGGCACAGGTCGGGTGAACCTGGCGCTGTTAATCACCTGAGCTGCGTGCCAGACCGGACGCGCTACCGCTCTTCAGTCACCATCATCTGCAATTCGCTGTCCGGGATTATCTCCCGCGCCCGCGCAATAGTGGCTTCGTAAAGGTCATATTCGTCCAACTCGCGGTACTGGTTGGCGGCCATGCGCAGCATCATCCCGTCTGCCGGGAATTCCTCGACGATCCGGTTTACCATGGCGAGAGCTTCGTCCTCACGTTCCATATCGAGAAGGACGATCATCCGCAGATAATAGGCTGAGCCATCTCGTGGATGCATTTCGAGCATCCGGTCGGCGTCGGCCAGCGCCTTCTCCAGTTCATATTCTTCCCAATAGAGCATGCCACGCTCGTACAAGGCCGGAGCGAAATCCGGGGTAAGTTCCAGCGCGGTGTTGAGATCGCCAAGGCGGCCTTCGAAATCATCTTTCTCGCGCTGCTTGGCGCGGGCGACCGCGGCCATCGGATTGCCCGATTCCACGGCCCGGTTGAAAACCGCATCGGCCTCTTCGTCCAGACCCACATCCGCAAGCCAGGTTCCGGTCATCGCCAACGCATCGGCGTCGTCGCCGAACCTCTCTCTCATAGCCTCGATATGGGTCACGAGCGCATCCTGGCGTTCGTCCTGCGACAAGGCGTAGCCCTTGATATTGTAAGCAAATGCATTGTCCGGCTGCATTTCGATCAGCACATCGGTATCCGCTACCGCACCGTCGAAATCGCGCAGGTTCATACGCGCTATGGCCCGTTGGCCAATGGCGTAGAGATTGTCGTCCTTCGCCTCGATCGCGCGGGTGAATGCGCGTTCTGCAGCCGCGAAATCGCGTCGCTGCGACGCCACCAGGCCTTCTGCATGGGTGGCGACGTAATTGTCGGGCTTTATCTCGCGCGCGCTGGCTATATCCGCTTCGGCGGCGGCAAGCTCTCCCAGATTGGCCGATGCAATCGCCCGGTTGGCAAAGCCCCAGACATTGTCGGCATCGATCGATACGACCCTGTCGAAGACGCTCTTGGCTGCTACCCATTCAGACGCATCCAACAGCGCCACGCCCTGGTCGACAAGTTCATCGACATCGGTGCCCGCTGCACGCGACATCGCATCCACCTCGGCCTCGGTCAGCCTGTAGCCAGCGGGGATACGCAGGAAAACGCGCTTTTCACGCAGCAGGTTCAGCCCGTCTTCGTCCGCCTGTGCGTCGGCGGCAGACACTTCTGTCGCCACGCTGCGGGTGGAACGGCTGGCCGTGAAGACATTGTTCTCCATTCGCAATTCGCGGTGGTATTCCAGCCCGGCCAGGGTTTGCGAAACCTCGTCGCCATCGATCTGATCCGGCCCGAAGGCATCGGGCAAGGACACCTCGTAAATCAGCCGTTCGAAAAATGGATATGGCACGGCATAGGGCGCATCCTGATCGGGCCCATCGGGCCGCTCGAAATCAGCTTCATAGCCAACCCGCATGCCGGATGGTTCGAAAGAGTTGTAATCCCAGTCCAGCTCCGATGTGCCGCTGAGGGTGAAGCGCAGTTCGCTGCTATCCTCGTCGAAGCGCATGTCGACGTTGTCGGGATCGATGAAGCTGAAACGCTCTTCGAAATAGCTCTCCAGCGCCTGCTGCCGCTGCTGCCCCACCAGTTGCAGCAGGCCGGAATTGT
Organism: uncultured Alphaproteobacteria bacterium; assembly: GCA_963783265.1. Taxonomy (GTDB): domain Bacteria; phylum Pseudomonadota; class Alphaproteobacteria; order Sphingomonadales; family Sphingomonadaceae; genus Alteraurantiacibacter. The sequence continues at coordinate 10,349 of CAWAMU010000003.1, forward strand.
AAGCCACCGCCATCTGGCCACGGAACAACACTTCGATGTCGGTCGGCGCCGGGGCGCGGATGCCTTGCGTCGCATCGATGCGCACGATGGTATCCTCGCTCGGCTCTCGCAATGCGGGGGGCACGATTTCCACCAGTTGCGCATCTTCGGCCTGCAACGGCAGACCCCAGCTGAAATACGGCGTCTCCAGCCGCGCCAGCGAGGTGTCGCCCGTGCGCGTGCCGTCGAGGAAAAGGTCCTGCCCGTTTACTGTCGCACGAACGATCACGTGATCGAAAGCACTGACCATCGGCTCTCGATAGGGCAGCGCATTGCCAAGCGCCGAATGCACCAGCACCGGTTCCGCCTCGATCCCCAGTTCGCGCAGCAAGCCTATCAGCAGAGCGGTCTTGGCCTTGCAGTCGCCAAAGCGGCGCGCCCACGTGGTCTGGGTGTCTGCGGGTATCAGCCCGCCCGTGCCCATCGCCAGCGCCACATAGCGGACGCGATCCTGCACCAGCGCCAGCGCCTGCTCCGTGCGCCGGGCGGGATCTTGCGTCGAGGCGCGAATTTCCTCCAGCGCATTGCGCAGCGCACCTTCATCCGGAATTCGCGAGGCTTCTTCGTAGAAGGGTAGGAAATGGGCGGAAAGCTCGGCCCAGTCGGCATAGCTTGTGGCCTCGATGATGCGCACGAGCTGGTAGCGCGAGGGCGCGCCTTCCGGCGGTGTCACCGGCTCTTGCAGGCCCATCGTCAGCCCGGCAAAGCTATAGCCGTCGTCGCGACCCAGCTCCATGGCCGGCAGGTCGTCGCTCGCCACTACGCGCAAATCCACATCGCGCGGCCAGCTGAGCCGGATGTGCGTCTGTTCGACAAGGCCGTTGATCGGCCCGAAAATCGCTTCGGGGTAGCCGTCCAGCACCGGGTTCGATGTCTCGATCGTATAGGCCACGCGCAAAGTGTCGCCAACCTGGAGACCGGCCGGAAACATGTTCGCCGTAAGCACGCCGGTGAGTGTCGCCAGATCGAGATTTTGCTCGCGCCGCAGGATGTTGAATTCCTGCCCGTCGGCAAGCACATCCACGGTTTCCCCCTCGCGCTCGATCAGTACGTGGTGCACGGTGACCTGGTCGAAATCGGGCTGCCACGAGATAGAAAGGTCACCGGCGGAAAGTCCCTGCGACGCGCGAAACTCCAGGTCCAGCGCGATGTAATGGGTCACGCTGTCTTCTTCGAACCGGGTCTGGAAATCGCTGCGCAAGACGTGCACCGGCAATTCGAAATCCAGGTCCTGCCCCTCGGCATCAGCAGAGGCGACGATCCAGTCGGGCGCCGGACCGAATTCCAGTTCCTCGCCCGCATGGGCTGGCGTGGCAAGCATGCAGCTCGCCACAAGTGTAGCAGTCCGGTATAAACGCATATGCCCCCTTCGCCGGCTATCAGCCTGCCGGGGTTATCGCCCAAGTCTTGCCAAAAGGCAAAGCGCTCAACTGTTTAGCGCCCCGCATCCCGCGCCGAATTGATATCCACCGACTTGGGGCTCTTTGCAAAAAGCGCCGTGTAGGGATCGTCGCCGGATTCCATCGTGTGCGGTTCGGTGCCCTCGCGCACCGTGGTGCGACGCATGTCGCGCTTGTGGGCGGTGTAGTCGTATTCGCCGCCGCGGTGCATGGAACAAAGATTGTCCCAGATCACCATGTCGCCGGGCTGCCACTGCCATTTGAAGGTGTATTTATCCTGCGTGGTGTGGGCAATCAGGTCTTCGATCAGCTGGCGGGCCTCGGCCTTGTCCATGCCTTTAACATCCATCGTGTGCGCGGCGATAAACAGGCTCTTGCGGCCCGATCCGCGATGCGTGTGAACCAGCGGGTGGTAGGCCAGCGGACGTTCGTAGATTTCCTTCTCGTCGATCTCGGCCCCGGCTTTCTTGCGGCTCCACCAGAGTGAATTCACGCCGACCTTGTCCTCGATCAGGTCCTTCGTCTCCTGCGGCAAGTCTTCATAGGCCGTGCGCGCATCGGCGAACCATGTCTCGCCGCCTGCCTCGGTAGGCGGCGTGATATGCGCCAACAGGATGGAATAGCTGGTGCGCTTGTCCATAAACGCGCTGTCCGTGTGCCAGAGGCGGTCGCCCTTACGGTATTCCACTGCTGCGGGATCGCTGGTGATCTCCCCTTCCAGGTTCAGGTTGGAGGCATCGAAAAGCTCGCGATAGGGCAGGCGCGTGCGTGCCCCGTCGGCGCGCTTGGGCACTCTTTCGAGATAGCCGAAATTGCGGCTGAAATTGACGTGATCCTCGTTGCTCATGCCGGTATTGCGCCACACGGTGACGCCATACTTGTCCATCGCATCGGTGATCTGCTTCACCTCGTCCGCGCCCAGTTCGCGCGTCAGGTCCAGCCCGGAACAGACCGCACCGAAATTGGGCAGGATAGGTTCGCATTTCAGGGCCATGTCTCGCTCTCCGTTTTGCTCTGTTCGGCAAAGTAATGGTTTGGCCGGAAGGCTGCCTACGCAGAGTCCCGGATGTGCTGGCGTTATAGCTCCATTTACCGAAATTGACTATGCCCAAATGATCCAAGCCGTCTGGCGTCACACCCGGCTTGGCGATAGAGAGGCGAATTATGACGAGAACCATCCTTCCCTTCGCCACAATGGCCCTGGCCGCCTGTGCCACCACAGCGGTTCCGCCGTTCGATGAAAACGGTAATCCCAATGTGCGGGAACCCGTCGGTGAATGCGATGCCGGTTCGCTGCAGGATCACATTGGCCATCGCGCCAGCGCCGAAGCGGGGGCCACCTTGCTGGACCTTTCAGGAGCACGCACCTTGCGCTGGGTGCCGCCACGCACCGCCGTCACCATGGATTTTCGGCCCGACCGGCTGACGGTCACTTATGATGACGACATGATCATCGAACGGATCGCCTGTGGCTGACCCCGATGATGGTCGCCAGCGGATCCCGCCGCTCGGCCCGTTCGAGGAAGCAGCCGGTTTCACCCGCGCCATTCGCGTGGGAGAGCGGATCATCGTGTCCGGCAATGTCGGCGTTGAGGAAGACGGCAGCGTCAGTCCCGATGCCGGGCGGCAGGCGGATCGCTGTTTCGAACAGATTCTGGATTACATAAGTCAGCTTGGCGGCCATTCCGGCGATGTGGTGCGCGTGCGCATGTTCGTGACCGATATTGCCGACGCCGACGCCGTCACCGCAGCCTTCACCCGCGCCGTGGGCCATGCCCGGCCCACCGGCACGCTGGTCGCCATCTCGGCCCTCTACAATGCGGAATGGAAATGCGAGATCGAGGCCGAAGCCGTGATCGGAAGCCTGCAATGACCGCCCGCCTGCTCATCGGTATTTCTGCGCTGGCACTGCTGGCAGGCTGCGGGGACGATCTCGAAAGCCGCCAGGCAGCGGTGCAGGAACGGATGCCCGACCGGGACATGAGCGGGACGCAGTCCCAGCCGCAAGAGACCCGCCTTTCCATCACACCGGCACCCGCAGCTACCGCGGAGGGCTTTGCCGACGATGGCGAGATAAACGATGAGGACGAAGGCGCGGTTGTCGAGGCGACGCCCGAGGCGCTGATCGACGACGCGCAGGGTTTCTCCACCGCCCCCATCGACGACACATCCGGTTTCGATCCGTCGCCCAACGATGGCCCGCAAGGCTTTGCGCCGGAGCCAATCGAACCCGAGGCCTTCGACGAGTAACCATCAGCACGTCGCACACGGCAGTTATTGCGTAAAGTTTCTCAAGTAACCGGTTGTGTCGCAACGCACCTTTTGACATTGCGGCGTGGCATCAACCCCGTGCACAAGACCTGTGCAGGAGATACGCATGACCGGACAATTCGAGCTTACCGAAGACCAGCGCGCCATTCAGGAGATGGCGCAGCGTTTTACGGCGGACAATATCACGCCCCACGCAGGCGAGTGGGACGAAGCGCACCATTTTCCCCGTGACGTGATCAAGCGGACCGGCGAACTGGGCTTCGGCGCGATTTATGTGTCGGAAGAATCGGGCGGCATCGCGCTGGGCCGACTGGAAGCGGCGCTGATCATGGAAGCGATGGCCTATGGTTGCCCCACCACCAGCGCATTCATCTCCATCCACAACATGGCCGCATGGATGATCGACAGCTTCGGCAGCCAGGACCTGAAAGACCGCTACCTTCCCGATCTCGTGACGATGGACAAGCTTGCCAGCTATGCGCTGACAGAGCCGGGCTCGGGCTCCGATGCAGCGGCGCTGAAGACCTCGGCGAAGCTGGATGGCGATCATTACGTTTTGAACGGCACCAAGCAGTTCATTTCCGGCGGCGGGGTGAACGATGTCTACGTGGTGATGGTGCGCACGGGCGAGCACAAGACGCGCGGCATTTCCTGCGTGGTGGTGGACAAGGATACCCCCGGCCTCAGCTTCGGCGCGCCGGAGAAGAAGCTGGGCTGGAATGCCAGCCCCACCGCGCAACTGATTTTCGAGGATGCGCGCGTTCCCGTGGCCAATCGCATTGGCGAGGAAGGCGATGGTTTCCGCTTTGCGATGGCAGGGCTGGACGGGGGACGGCTGAACATTGGCGCCTGTTCGCTGGGCGGGGCGCAGCGCTGCCTGGACGAGGCCGTGGCGTACACCAGGGATCGCCAGCAATTTGGCCAGGCCATCGCCGATTTCCAGAACACCCAGTTCATGCTGGCCGACATGGCCACCGAAGTGGAGGCAGCGCGCGCACTGCTGTACCTCGCGGCCGCAAAGGTGACCGCGAATGCGCCCGACAAGACGCGCTTTTCCGCGATGGCCAAGCGGCTGGCCACAGATAGCGGCAGCAATGTGGTGAACAACGCGCTGCAGCTGTTCGGCGGCTATGGCTATCTGAAAGATTATCCCATCGAACGTTTCTGGCGCGATCTTCGTGTGCATTCGATCCTGGAAGGCACAAACCAGGTGATGCGCATGATTATTGGCCGCGACCTCCTGAAAGACTGACCGATAACATGACCGAACAACTGAACCTGCACACCCACGGCCGCGTGGCCCATGTCTCCCTCAATCGCCCCAAAGGCGATCCATGCGCTGACACTGGAAATGTGCGCAGGCATGAGCGAGGCCCTGCTGGCCTGGCATGGCGACGATGCCATCGAGGCGGTGATTATCGACCATGCCGAAGGGCGCGGCTTTTGTGCAGGTGGCGATGTGTCGCTGTTGCGCAATTCCGCCATCGAGGATGGCGGCGCGCGCGGGCGCGAGTTCTTCCATACCGAATACCGATTGAACCACCTGTTGTTCACCTATCCCAAGCCCGTGGTGGCCTTCATGGACGGGGTGACGATGGGGGGCGGCGTCGGCATCAGCCAGCCGGCCAGATACCGGGTAGCGACAGAGAACACCAGGTTCGCCATGCCCGAAGGCGCCATCGGCCTGTTCCCCGATGTGGGTGCTGGCCATTACCTGCCACGCCTGCCGGGCCAGACGGGCAAGTTCCTTGCCCTGACCGGAGCACGGTTGGACGGGGCGGAATGCCTGTGGGCGGGCCTCGCGACCCATTATATCGAGAGCGACAAGCTGGCCGAGGTGAAGGCGCGCATCATTGCCGAGCCCGAACGGTTGAAGGATATCCTCGACGAATTTTCGGGCGAACCACCCACGGCACGCATCGCCGGCAACAAGCGCAAGATCGACACCCTGTTCGCGCCCGGCACGCTGGAAGGCGTTATTGCCGCGCTGGAGAATGATGACAGCGACTGGGCGGCTAAGGAACTCGCCGCCGTCAAGGCCAGGTGCCCGATGACCAGCAAGGTTGCCCTGTGTCAGTTTGCAGAGAACGCGGATTGCCGTGATTTCGCCGCCAACATGGCGATGGAATATCGCGTCGCCAGCCGCATGATCATGCGGCCCGATTTCGCCGAAGGTGTGCGCGCCGTTCTGATCGACAAGGACAATGCCCCGCAATGGCAACCGTCCACGCCGGAGGAGATCAGCGACGCGAAGGTCGACGAAATCTTCGACCCGATGCCCGCAGGCGAGGAATGGACGCCTTTCCCGCAGCTGCTTGAAACAACCTCAAACGCCGCAGGCTGAAAGCAGGCTCTCTACCCGGCTGCGATAGGCGTTGCCGAACAGGCGCAGGTGCACCAGCATCGGCCATAACTGGTAGGCAGGCACACGCTCCTGCCAACCGGGATCAAGCTCGCTGGCCGCAAAGAATGCATCGGGCGGATTGCCGAACACCTGCAGCATGGCGAAATCCACCTCGCGGTGGCCATGATAACAAGCCGGGTCGATCAGGGCTGCCAGTTGCCCGCCGTGGAAAAGCACATTCCCGCTCCACAAGTCACCATGCAGCAGGGCGGCGGGCGGCTTTGCAGGAAGCATGTCCGGGACGCGATCCGCCAAAGCTTCGATCCGCTGGGCCAGCGCAGCATCCACGTGGTTACAGAAAGGCAGCAACCGACGCTGCACCCAGAACTGCGGCCAATTATCGAGCGGCGTGTTGAGGATGGCGACCTTGCCGAAAGCATAGTCGCCGCTCCAGCCAAACGGTCGATCGCGCGGGCTGTGCAGCTTGTGCAAATTCTCCGCCAGAGACGGCCAGCCGGCGCGGCCATCGGCCTCGACAAATGTCATGACAAGCAGGCCAGGCTCGCAATGCAGGACCTGCGGAGAGGCCGCTCCGGTCGCACCAATGGCGCGCAGCATTTCGCCTTCCGTCGACACAAGCTCGCCCACCTTGGCGACCACGCGGTTTCCATCGGCCAGCGTAACCAGAGATGCGCCACCCAGATCACCGCCGGGCAATTGGCGGATTTCGTGCACCGCCAGCCCAAGCGCAGCTTGGATGCGAGCTTCCAGTGTCACGTGAAGCGCGCGACCAGCGCCTCCGCCGCAGCCGAGACATCGCGCCAGGTCCGAGCAAAGCCCTCGTCCCCGCCATAATAGGGATCGGCCACCGCCTGTCCCTCGCAGCCCGGAACGACATCCAGCAGCAAGGCGATTTCGGCGGTTGTGTCATCCGGCGCCAATGCGTGAAGGTTGTGCAAGTTCTCCGCATCCAGCGCGAAAATATGGGTGAAGCGCGTGAAGTCCCCGATCGACACCTGTCGTGCGCGCTGGGCCGATATGTCGATGCCGTTATCCCGCGCCGTGGCGATGGCCCGGGAATCGGGCGGATTGCCGACATGCCAGTCGCCCGTACCTGCGCTGTCGATTTCGGCGTCCAGCCCGGCGCGCTCCACAGCAGAGCGCATCGCACCCTCGGCCAGCGGAGAGCGGCAGATATTGCCGAGGCAGACGAACAGGATGGCGGGCGTGGAACTCACGCAGCGGGCCACGGGCCAGTGATGGCAAGGGTCATCGTCGGGCTGTAGGCGTTGACGAACATCGTGCGACCATCGGGCGAGAAACAAGCGCCCGCAAGTTCCGTCTGCATGTTGAGCAGCGCCAGTGGATATGCCGCGCCTTCGGGCGTTATGCCGCGAAGATGGTTGTGCACGACGTCGCTGTAGGAATCCTCGCACACCACAAGATGGCCGGATGGCGCAACGGTGATGTTATCGCCAAAGCTGTATTCGCTTTCTTCGGGGCTCTCGTAGAAAAGTTCCAGCATGTCCGCCTCGTGAATGGCAGGCGCAAGGCGGAATATCTGTCCCTGCCGGGCAACGCCGCCGCTGGTGCAGGTGAAGTACATTTCACCGTCGCCCATCCAGATACCCTCGCCGCGGGCGAACAGGGCCGCGCCCTGTGCTGCGGCTCGCTGGCGCAGATCGTCATCGGGTGCCTCGACATCATCGAGCGTGATCCAGGTACCGCGTAGAGTATCGCCTACGGCGACGTTGCGGCCGCCCCAGTTGCGCGTGTCGGAGACACCCTCCAGCACCAGCGCTTGCAACGTGCCGCCTTCGGCCAACTGACCGGGTCGTAGCGGGAGGAAGCGGTAGAACGCTGATTCCTCCCGGTCTTCGGTCAGGTAGACAATGCCGGTGGCTGGATCGACGCAGGCAGCCTCGTGGTTGAAGCGGCCCATTGCCGTAAGCGGTACAGGATCGACAAGACCCGGCGCAGCGGCGGGCACTTCGAACACCCAGCCGTGATCCTTGTTGATCCGGCCATCGGCGCGCGAGGTGTTTTCCTCACACGTCAGCCAGCTGCCCCAGGGCGTGATGCCGCCAGCGCAATTTCGGATCGTGCCAGCAAGGCTGCGATATTCGCGCTCCACTTCCAGCGTGGCAGCATCCAGCACCAGCGTGGTGGTGCCGCCCGGCAGCGGGCGCAGTGATCTGGCGACGGTGTCGAACGCCGGGCCAGCCGGAATGTTGCCGCCATCGTGCTGCGGCTGCAGTTCATGGTTGCGCACCAGCGCCAGCTTGCCATTGCCAAGGTCGAAACAGCCCATGCCATCGGCACGGTCGGGCACGGTGCCGCCATCGCTCATCGCCGTGTCATGGCGCGATATCACGCGGTAGGAGAAGCCTTCGGGTAGGTCCAGGACGCCCGCCGGATCGGGCACCAGCGGCCCGACAGGGCTGGCCGCGCCGGAAAGCGCGGCACTGCTGGAAACGCGCGGCCCCATCGAAGTGCAGGAATTGAGGTAAAGCCCGGCAAAGGCGGTGCCCGTTGCGGCGAGGAATTTGCGGCGATCTGGCGTCATCATAAGAAGTGCGTGCCCTTTGCGGGTGTTCGATTCGAGAGCCTGCATCATAGCGCCGAATGCGCCAGCCTTATGACAGTCGCGGGCCTATTGTGCAGAAGTCTGGGCAGGATAGGCGGCAATCGCCTCGATGTCTGTATCGCAGAACCCTGCCGCGCGGAAAAACGGCATCGCTCCCGATCCGTGGCGCACGAAGAGGATGATGACAGGGGCCGAGAGGTCTCTGCGATCCTTAAGAGAGGCAGGCAGCGCGCCATCGTATTTTCTGCCAGCGCCGCGATAGCTTCCGCTGCTGCAAGCAGACGTTCGCTGGTGGTCGCATTGGCCGGTACGCGCGCTTCCCCTTGCCCATTTCTCATGCGCGGAACCCGGAAAGTGCGGTCAAAGCGGCGGAATTGGCGGAGTTTCCCAGAACTGCGCGACCTCCTCGTCCGCACCTGTCATCTCGTACCGGATCAGGGCGATCGGGAGGCGTCCTTTTGCAAGGAAATCGTCATGAAATTCCCTGAGTGAGAAATCAACGCCAAGCTGGCTGGCGCGATCGGCCAGCAGAGCATCCATCTGCAGTTTGCCGATCGTGTACGCCACACCGTATCCCGGGGGGCGGCGAAGATAGATTTCCGCGTCAACTCTGGCGACATCCTCATCGAGCCAGGGCGTCTTCGCGCGCATGAAATCGACAGCTTGCCGAACGCTCCAGACATTGTGCTGCATGTAGATATCGGCCGGCACCCGGGCCGCGCGAAAAATACCGAACAACTGCATGTATTCGTCCGCCCGCGGGGAATGCGCAGTTGCCCCGGCGATCATCAACGCTTCTTCTAGATAGGTTGCCCAGCCCTCGGCGCGCGCGCCATCGCTGTAGCTGCCCCGTATCGGCCGCGTGTCGCGCTCTGCAATCACCGCGTCGAAGCGATGGCCGGGGATGACCGCGTGGAGATGGTCAGGAATGGGGTCGCGAAACTGGATCTGTTCCCAGAAATTCGGGCCATTGGGTCTCTCAATCCATGGTGTGTTGGCACCCAAGTCGCCGACAAAGTCCGGTATCGTGATAATATCTTCGTTCACCAGAAAGCTGCGAACAATGCGATCGGTCTCCGAGATTTTCTGCTCTTGCTCTTCGAAGCTGCCGGAAATTTCTATTTGGGGTTCGTCGCGATTGCGATGGCGCAGAAGTGCGAGCGCCGCTGTCATCCGTTCGTGTTCGCGCTCGGCAAGGGTGAGCATTTCCTGCGATGTCATCGGGATCATGCGAACGTGGTTGATGTACCATTGGTACCGCTCTGCCCCCACGCCGGCGGGATCATGCATCGCTGGTCGCTCGGCTCTCAGCCAGTCACGAAAGTCGATCACCGCCGATCGGGCCGCGGCGACATCATCGGCAAGTTCGGGCTTTGCTCCTGGCTGCGCGCCAGCAGGTCGTCATACCAACCGATTATGCCGGCGGGCGGCACCTCCCGATAAGGGTGGTAATGGTTCACGCCGTCGCTGTTCTCAAGATTGAAGAGTGCGAGATCGGCGTAATCGCCAGCGACTTCAGTCAAATTGGCGCGCGCACCTGCCAGCATGGGTGCCACGGCCGAAAGCTCTGCTCTCAATTCGGCAAGCCGATCACCACTCCCTTCCACTTCAGAAAATGCCACCCGCATGAGCGGATCGAGATAGAACCCGGGATCGCGCTTCCACGGTCGCAGGACGTGCAGATTGAAGCGATATCCGTTGAGAAGGGATTTTACCGCGAGGTACTCGACCTGCTCGGATCGCGCCCAGTTCTCAACATCCATGGCCGCAAGCCGCGCATCGAAACTGTCGAGACCGCGCAGCTTGTCCGCCATCAGATCGTCAGCATAAACTTCGCCGACGCGCGCGCCGGAGTCGAGCACCACGCTTCCCGTGAATCCCGGCACCATGTATTCCTCGAGTTCTTCATGCAGAACCAGAAGATCCTCATAGGTCGGGCGCGATGTGTCCTCAGCCATGGCCGGGGTCATCACAAACAAGAGGAGGATAAAGCTGAAATATCGGCGCATTTCGGTCTCCGAGCGGCAACTGGGCCCATGTGTCGCGAAGCAGGAACGCACAGTTCTTGAGACGAAGCGCGTCCAAAGCAACGCAAATCTTGCGCAATGCCGCGCTTGGGTCGTTGCAAAACAGTCCTCCACTGTTCGCAATCCTGGAACTCTCTCTTTGCTCTGCGTGTATCCCTGCGGCACTCCCCAGGCCGTGCCAGCTTGTTGCTGATCCAGATCGAGCGCAGCCTTTTAAGGAGAAGTTAGCTCAGTCCGGAAACGTCGGTGGATCGAACGCGGCTCCGCCCAGCACTATCTGTCACGAAAGAAGATCGACCAAGATGGGGGAGCAGCTTCGGGCGCGCCTCCCGGCGGGTAGCCTCGTAGTCAGCCAGCGAGTTTCTGATATCGACGTGTCACCATTGGGTTGTCTCGCCGCATCAGTTGAAAAGCCGGTGCGCGATGATCCCGTTTTCGCTGAGATCCATGCTGGACGCCCCCGATGGTAGCTTGATCGACGTCAACCTGCGCTGGGTCCAGAGCAGTTGCGTTCCAGTAGCTCGCACGGCGAAAGGTGCGACTCAGCGCTTCCAGGCAGCCCCGCCTACCCAGTCTCCGGCCACTGCGTGAAACTCCAGGACTTCGATGGAAGACCATACCCCGGCGCGAAAATAGGGGTCGGACTCGATAAAGGCGCGCGCGGCCCGTGCATCCTGCGCTGTCACCACCAGCAGCGATCCGCAGGTTGCATCCCCATCCTTCAGCGGACCAGCCACGGCATAGCTTTCAATATTCGTTTCGACATGCGCCAGGTGCGACTGCATCTCACGTTCCCTCAGCGCCGCCGCCTCGGAAGTATCGCGGCAATAGCAGGCAAACAGCTTCATCAGTTCTCTTCCCCGCCAGCAGGTACGGTAAATACGCTGTCCTCGATGGGCTCGCCCACGGCGACATCGCGCCAGAACACCGTGTTGTTCTTTACCCCATCATAGAACAGGGTGACTTCACGCGCCTGCACCCAGCCACTGCCGGGCAATCGAATGAAATCGTCGTAGTAACGTTCATGGAACCCGCGTGGGCTGGCAAATGCCATGTAGCGGATGAAGCCGCTTTCCTGATCAAAGCCGAACAGCGTCGCTGCACCATGCGGATCGACGAGCCGGATCAGTTCTATAGCGTGCCCGTCGATATTGCGCGGAGGCGCACGCTCGATTGTAAAGCCCTCGTCGAGAGCGGAGCGGATGATGCCGAAGCCGAAATTGCTGGCCCAATAGGCATCGGCGGTCTCGCGTGGCATTATGCCATCCTGCGTCCAGGTGGTCTCGCCGTCATAGCCAACTTCAAAAATGGTCTCGCCTTCGTCGGAGCGCGCGATGATGCGCACCTTGCCTTCCGCGCCGTGCGCGACTTGGCGACCGCGATCGAACTCCCGCCACATGCGATAGTCGCTGGCGCGCGAGCGCACCTCGCCTGTGGACGGATCGAAGAATACCGCTTCCCCAGACAGGACCAATGTGCGCGGATCGAGCCACCCCTCGCCCCCATGCGCGGCAATGCCCCGCTCTACGACTGCACGCGGATCGGGTGCAGTCTGCGCCATCAGCGGCATAGCGAGGAAGGCGGCGCAAGCCGCAGCTAACGCAAGCAATTTCATGTTCCAATCTCCACCAGTTCAACCAACTCACCCGCCGCGCCCACTGTCGAGGCGACGCGGCGATTCCGGTAAGGTGCGTCTTTTCGAACGGCCGGGGCGGTGATCCAGTCAACATCGCAGGCATTCAGATCGCGCACCGCCAGTGTGACCAGTGCGTTGCCTGGCGGGAGCATTCCGTCGTGCCGCCGCCGCGCGCTGGCCCCCGACGGATAATCGTCAACCTCGATGATCGGCATGCGCCCGTTCTGCACCATCGTGATCGTGGTCTGCGTACTCGCAGGGAGGTCAAACGCCTTGTTGATCATTGAATATGGGATGGTGAAATCGGTTCCCCGCTCCAGCTCCAGCCGTTTGCGATACCACTCGACACTCGCATCGCGGTCGCTGGCGGCGAGCACGCAGATGAATATGCGGTCTACCGGCGATTTAGCGGGTGGCAGGCGCAGTTCCGCTTCGGCCACCAGCACCTCGTTGAGATAGATCATTTCGCGCCCTGGACCGAGCACCTGCATGGGGATGAAGGTCGGCTCGATATTCTCGATTCTCCTGGGCATGCCGACAATCGTGAACAGGTCGGTGGGCAACTCCTTTGGCCACCGCCACACATCTTCCACCGTGCACTCAAACGCAGCCCAGCCATAGGATCGGGTGGGCCGGAAATCGGGATGCGGGGGTTGTTCGACGAGCCGGAACCAGCACGGCTCCCCGCTGGCAGGGCGCAACACCGCGATGGGCGATCCGGCGCTGGCGGGGCAGCCCCAGCTCCTGGCGAGATCCTCTGGCAGTTCTCCCTTTTCGACCAGTTCCAGCCCCAGGACATCAACATAGGCCTTCAGCGCTGCGGCGAGATCGGGAACGGTCGAAAGCGCGCCAAGTATCGCACCGTGCGCCACGCTCACTTGCCGAACTCCGGTTTGCGTTTCTCCAGGAAGCTGGCAGTGCCCTCGGTGAAATCATCGCCATCAAACGCTGCTGCAAAAATCGCGCGCGTTTCCGCGTCGTCGTCCGTCTGTCCGTCCAGCACGCGGCGGACAATGCGCTTGATTTCCCGCACCGAGCTGGGGCTGGCATCGAGGATGGCACCGGCAAATTCACTGTAGCTTTCACCCATGTGCTCGATCAGGCCGATCCGCAGTGCCTCCTCAGCCGGAAGAAGTGCGCCGGTGTAGAGCATGCGCTTGGCCTGCCCCGGCCCCACAAGGTCGCACAGCAGCTTCACGTCGTGTAGTGGATAGACGAGGCCCAGTTTCGCAGGGGTGATGGCGAAGCGCGCTTCTCGTGTCGCCACGCGCAGGTCACAGGCGAGTGCAAGGCCGCAGCCGCCCCCGACACAGTCGCCCTCGACAAAGGCGATGGTCGGAAGGTCAATGCGCGCTAGTTCGTACTGCGCGCGGGAGATCGCCGCCTGGTTCGCCGCGCGCCAGTCACCATTGTCCTTGTTGGCGATAAGTTCACGAATATCCGCACCTGCACAAAAGGTGCCACCACCGGCCGCGCGCAGGATCAGCAACCGCACCATCGGATGGGCATTCGCCTCCTCCAGGAGAACCGGCAGTGCCTGCCACATGGCCATGTCAAAGGCGTTGCGCCTGTCGGCGCGGTCGATCAGCAGGTGGGCCGTCGCACCCTCTATTTCCAACCGCAAACTCATGCGGGATGCGCCTGAGCAAAATGATCGGCAATCGCCTTGCGTGTCGTCACCCAGACATCTCGATGAGCGCGCACATGGCGAAAGAATTCCTCCAGCGCCCAGATACGGGCCGGCCTGCCGATGATGCGCAGGTGCAGGCCAAGACTCATCATCTTGGGATGGCCCGCCTCCCCTTCCCGGTAAAGCTGGTCGAAATTGGCCTTCGCGTAATCCAGCCAATGCTGCGGCGTATACGCGGGGTCGGTCCACATCTTCATGTCATTGGAATCGAGCTGGTAGGGCACGATGCACATGGGTCTGCCTGGAACCGTATCGCGATCCCAGAAAGGCACATCGCCGCTGTAATCGTCCATATGATAGGTGAAGCCTTCCTCCGACAGCAGCCGCCGCGTGTTGTCGGTCAGCAGGTAGCGACTGAGCCAACCGTAGGGCCGCACGCCGCAGGACTTCTCGATGCTGGAAACGGCCTTGCGGATAAACGCGCGCTCCTCGTCCTCGTCCATCCTGAACTGATGGACCCAGCGCCAGCCATGGCTTACCGGCTCATGACCCAGATCGACGATCGCTGCGGCAATTTCGGAATGGTTCTCGAGCGCCAGCGCAGCGACCGTCCAGCTGGCCGTGATGTCGTATTGTTTCAACAGCTTCACGATGCGCGGGGCGCCCGCCTTGATGCCGTACAGATAGTTGGATTCGTTGGAGTAGTTGCGCATCTTCGATTTCACGAAGACGCCCAGTTCGTCCACGGGCTCCATCCCCCGGTCGCCGCGGGCGATGGTCATCTCGCTCCCTTCCTCGACATTGACGACCACGCTCAACGCCAGCTTGGCTCCGCCGGGCCAGTCCATTCGTTCTTCTGCGAGCATCATCAGTGCATTTCCTCCCCGCCGCTCACATTCAGGGCCTCGCCCGTGACATAGACGGCTTCCTCGCTCGCCAGCCATAGGCAAGCGGCCGCAGTATCGGAGGGCAGACCTGGGCGGCCCATCGGGTTCTTGCTGGCCATGTTCTTCAGGTAGTCCTCTACCGTGTCAAAACCGAGCAGCTTGCTGAAATACTCATTCTGCTTTGCCCCGAGCCCGGTTGTGACATGGTTGGGGCAGATCGCATTAACGGTGATGCCATGGACACCCAGTTCCACGGCGCTGGCCCGCGTCAGCCCGACCATCCCGTGTTTGGATGAGACGTAGGCGGGAAGATGCGGAAAGCCCGATTTCGCGGCCTGGCTGGCAATATTGATGATACGCCCGCCGTTCCCCTGTTCCACCATCGCGCGCGCGGCAGCCTGCGTGCAGTAGAACGCACCCGAGAGATTTACCGCCAGCACGTTGTCCCATTCCTGCGCCGTGTCCACCTCCAGAAGCGGCTTCATCTTGAAGCCGATGCCCGCATTGTTGACGAACACATCCACGCGGCCGAATTGCCCGATGGCGCTCTCCACGAGTGCGCGGCATTGCGCAACGTCGGAGACGTCGCATGCGAACGACGCCACCGAGGTCCCACGCTGGCGAAGGTCTTCGGCAACGGCCTTCGCCTCGTCATCCAGCGCAACGTCGGAGACGACGCAGTTCGCGCCCTCATCGGCGAACGCCTGCAATATGCCTTGCCCCAGGCCTTTCTGCTTGCCTGAGCCCGTGACGACGATCGTTTTCCCGCTGAACCGGCCCATGGCTCAGAGGTCCTCGGTCAGGATGAACTGCGGCGCATCGGCGTAGCCCTGGAACGGCGCGGCAGAGGCCTGGAAGGTGTCGGTCGAGATATCCGCCACGAATGCGTCGATCCCGGTGATATCGATGATCTCGACATATTGGAAATGCGGCTTGGCTTTTTCGTCACCAAAGACGCCAGTAGACTTGTGCACCGTAAAGCTTGTCACGGACGAGAGGTCATTCACGCCGGGAATGTCGCGCGTCTTTGCCCACTCCTCGTACTCGGCAACGTCAACGCCATCCTTCAGGTTGAACAGGCAAATGATACGCATGGGGTCTCTCCTTCAGTTGGTCACGGGCGGGCGGTATGCTGAAAGCCGCTTGTCGAGTTGACGGGCCAGCGCAAACAGGCCTCCTTCGTAGCCGATGCGGCCCACGACCTGCACGCCCACTGGCAGGCCGTCGCCGGTCCATCCGGCAGGTAGCGTGAGGGCGGGCAGGCCGGCGATATTTGCGAGGCAGGTGAAATCGGCCTGCGCAGGCGGCTCCGGATCTTCATGGGGGAATGGCGGATTCGGCACGGTGGGCATGATGAGAAAACCATGCTCTTCCACAATGGCACGGACCTGCCGACAGGTTGTATCGAGGACCTGCCGGTCGGTACTCGAAATCCGCTTCGCTGCGGTTCGAGCCGTAGGTCAACAGCTTGCGCAGGTGATCGGACAGACCTTCCTGTCCTGAGAGGTGCCGGCCCATGGCCCGGGAGACATGAATGAAACCGGCGAAGCGGATGCGCGAGTTGGAATGATCCAGCTGCACTTCCGTCACCCGTCGCGGGAGGACAGAGACGGCCCGGTTGAACGCCTGGACCACATCGGAGTGCACATCGACGCCGTGATCCACCAGCACGGCGCCAGCTTTATCCTCGATCCGCCCTCCAATTTCGGAGATTGCAAGGGTGACGCGCTGAAGCATTTCGAGGCTGCGCGCCATCGGTCCGATTGCGTCGAGCGTGAGGTCCGCCGGTTCGAGCCCGTGCTGGCTGACAGCCGCGGTTGCGGGTTTGAAACCGTAGACGCCGCAATGGCTGGCCGGGATACGCACGGATCCCATGGTATCCGTGCCGAGCGCCGCATCGCACAGCCCCGCCGCCACTGCCGCGCCGCTGCCCCCGGAAGATCCCCCAGGCGAATAGCCGATGCGGTGCGGATTTTGCACGGCACCGAAAAAGGGATTGTCGGTCTTGGCGCCCAGAGCGCCCTCCTCCATGTTCAGCGTGCCCACGATCATCGCGCCCTCGTCGCGCAGACGTGCGACGGTCTTGGCATCTTCTTGGGCGATCCTGTTGCGATAAGCGTCAAGACCGGCTGTCCACGGCAAGCCCTTAACCGCAATATTGGCTTTCACGCCTATGGTGACCCCTGCAAGCGGCCCCATCTCCGCTCCGCGCATCATCGTCGAGATCGGCGAATGCATTCAACGTTGCGTTGCGCTGCTTCAGGGCTGCAAGATCTATCAAACGCCGCGCTCGTCGAACAGGCGCAAGGGCTTCTGGCGCTTGTCGATCTCTGTCTCGGACGCGGTGCCGCCAGGTTGCGACCAATCGTACGTCCACTTCCACGCCCAGCCCGCGCTTCAGCATTTCGGCAAGCTCTGCGGCATTGCAGCCGCCCTTGCTTTCCAGCGTCACGGTCATCGCGTCCCGGCCGCCATCGTCGCGGCGCAGGTGGCAGACGTACTCGCCGGTCAATTCGGGCCGGTTCTCGATGATTGCGCCGATGGCATGGGGATACACATTGATTCCCCGCAACTTCACCATATTGTCGCTGCGACCCTTGAAGCCGGCGATGCGCTTGAAGACAACCTCGCCGCGGCCCTCCAGCTCATTTGTGATGTCGTGCGTATTGAAGCGGATGCAGGGAGCGATATCGTCCTTGTACAGGCAAGTCACGACCATGTTGCCTGTACCTCCCTTCTTGACCGCCGCGCCGTTGTCGACATCGAGCAATTCGAGGTATTGCGCGTCTTCCCACACGTACAGCCCGTCGCGCTCCGGACCCTCGCCCGCGATGGATCCGGTGTCGCCCACGCCATACCAGTCATACGCCTTCGCGCCATGCCAGGCCTGCTTCGGTAGCGGAACGGTCCTCGGTGCCCAGGTGTCCGATGATCATGCGGATATCGATCCGGTCGAACAACCCCTCGGCCTCCGCGGTGGCGGCCAGTTTACGGACGTAATCCACGAAGCCCACAATGCAGGTGACACCAAAATCAGCCATCAGTCGCACTTGGTTCGCGCTGCGCGTCTCGATACCCGTGCCGGCCGAGAGGAATACCGAATTGGTGAATTTCGTCACCGCCTCGCGGATGTAGTGACCGCCATTGATCATGCCGTGACCGTAGACGGAATGCACAACGTCATCGGGCGAAAGGCCCATCCAGCGATACATGCGCCCCACCAGCAGGTTGCCGACTTCGCGCCCCTTCGGCCCGAACATCAGAACCTGCGGCTTGCCCGTGGTGCCACTTGTCGTGTGGAACACTGTCGGCGGACGCGTGGCTGCATCGCCCATGCCATGAAAATCGCCGTAGGGGGGATGCTCCGCGATCGAGGCCATCAGGTCGCCCTTGTCGTAAACCGGCAACCTCGTGATGTCGCGCAAGCCCTCGATATCGCCCGGCTCGATCCCCTGCTCGCCCCACAATCGGCGATAGAAGGGAATTTCCCAGCCACGCTTCATCAGCTTGCGGAATTGCGTGTCCTGCAGCGCGAACAGTTCGTCACGGCTCATTCCTGCATAACGCGCGATGAAGGCATCGCCGATCGGATAATCCGCCAGCATCTGCTTGTGGTCGAGCGCTTCGAAATAGGTCGGGTAGGTCATGCAGGATCCGTGAAATAGGTGAGCGGATTATCGAAGATGCGGGGATCGGTACTTTCCGGCGCCAGTTCGCAGGCCAGAGCGCGTATTTGTCCGCCATCTGCTGCGGCGAAAGCGAATTTTCCGGACTGCCTAGCGTGTGGGCGATGGCTGCTTCACGCACCGAGCCATCCAGCAGCGTTACGCGCAGGTGCTGCGGGAAAAGCGCGTTGGGATCATCATTGCGATCTGCCACCAGCGCGATCCGACGCGCTATGGCGCCAAGCTTCGGGTCGGCCATGTGATCCGGCGGTGAAACGACGCGGGTCTATGCGTCCGTCCACCAGCATCAACGCTCCCAGCCATTGCAAGCACAGCCGAGCATAGGCGGGTGTCATATCCGGCTTGTAGGGCCGCGCTACCAATCTTCGGATCAGTGGCGGACAGATCAGTTCAGCGGAGGCAACCTCATCGGGTCGCAACGCCATGTCATGCAGCGCTCCAAGCGCGGCATGGCTGGCCCGGCCACTGGGGAAAGGCTTCACGCTCACTTCAGGCAGCAGCCAGCGTGCGCCCAGCGTTTCGGTATAGCGAGCAAGATCACCCTGATCGAACAGGGTGAAATAGCCGAATTGTCCCTCCAGCGCGTCTTTCGGCCCGGCGAAGGACGCGCCGGCCAGGTCGCTGGCAAGGATTGCGGCGCGCGCAGCATTGGCGATCTGGAAGGGCAGCGTCTCCAGCCCCTCGACATGCGCCTGCATCGTGCCTGCCGCGGAGGAATAGGCGAGGCCCAGCGCATCGTCCAGCGGCGCGCCGTCGATCCGCGCCACGGCCAGCGCCGCACCAATTACGCCGCTGGTGGCGGGGCGAAAGAAGGAAAGGCCGCTGGTAGCCGCCAGTCCCAATCCGGCCGCGACATCGACACCGACTGCCAGCGATTGCAGGGCTTCGCCCGGATCGCAACCACCGCGCCTGTCTATCGCCGCACCAAGGGCCGCTACCACTACGCTCATGGCATGAACCACGGCAGGTTCGTGGACGGCGTCCCATTCAAGGCAATGGATGCGGTAGCCGTTGACGAATGCCGCCGCAGCCGCAGGCAGCCTCTCGCCCCCGCCCAGCAGCCGCGCCTGCGTACCGCTGCCGAAACCTTGCGCCACCTGCCATATCGATCTTTCGCCCGGCGCACCTACACCAGCCGCACCCACTGCCAGCGTGTCCCCGAGCAAGCGGATCGCATTATCGCGCACGCCTTCAGGCAAGACATGGTCGGCTGCTGCGAAGTCGAGAATCTGGCGAGTCGCGGCTCACGAGGTCCACCCCTCCAGCAAGTCGTCCAGTTCCTGCACATCGTCCCCCTCCAGCACGATACGCGCGGCATGAGCGGGATCGACTTTCCCCATCGGGCGAGGCTTTCCAGCTTTGCCACCAGCCCCGCCCGGTCCAGCGGCCGCTCGGGGTCGCCGCAGTGTATCCACCAGTTCCAGCCCGTTCACGCGCGCGCCGAAGTGGGCGGGATATCGCGCGGTGATCGAAGTGTCTTCCGCCACCGAAACCTGGGCCCGCAAATCTGCCAACTCGCTGATTGCAGAAAGGGTGAAATCCTGCGGCTGTGCATCGCGTCCATCTGCCACCACCGCCAGCGCGTGTTGCAACGAGAACTTCGCTTCCAGCTCGGTCACGGGCGCGGGACGGTCGCAGAAGATCAGTGCATCGGCGTAGGTTTCTACAAGGAAAGGCGGCGCCAGCTTCCCGGCCTGCCGCAATTCAAGCGCGCAATCGATAGCCGGGTGAGCGTGGCGACACGCAGCCCAGGGCTTGAAGCTGGTCTGATCGATCAGCCAGCCATCCGTTTCGGCCAGCGGGCCGGGATCGCGCGTCATGGCAGCGAACAGGCCCTGTTCGCCTTCTAACAAGCGCAGCGGACCGGTAAGGCCGTAATTCACGTGAAGCGCAGCATCGCGGCCCGTGCGTACCGCGTGATAAACGTGCCACTGCTTGGTCAACACGTCATCGTGTCGCATGTGCCAGAAGCCGCCCGCCACCGAACCTGCCGTGGCCATCGAATGGGCATATTCCACCGAGGCGAACCCCATCAGAGAACCAAAACTCACCGCCGCGCCGCACATGCCTGCGGTAGTGGTTGGATGCCAATGCGCATAGTGATGGGCATCCAGTGCCGATCCGATTGCGATCATCGCTTCGTAGCCGCGGACGGCGGCATCCAGCCGCGCTGTCATGTCGGCACTCGACATGCTCATGGCCGCCGGCCATATCACCGGCCCCGGATGCAGCCGCGCAGTGCGGTGGACATCGTCCATTTCCAGCACGTTGCCGAAATAGGTCGTCCGCTCCCAGGGGCTTCGCGAGATCACGCCGCCGAGTTCAGCTGCCTCCGATCCACGAGCGCCCGCTACGCACGCAAGCCAGTCCAGCAGATGCATGCGCGCGCGCTTTCGCTCGCTTTCACCGACCGGCCTCGCTAGCCTTTCAGCCAGTTGCGAAAGGAGAGGGACGCTCATAAAGCGCCTCGTGTCGCAACAAGAGAGTGGGAGAGAACTGCTTGTCCAAGCCCGAAGCTGCCAAGGGTAATACGCCGCGCACGCCGCGCTACATGCAGGTGGCTGACGAATTGCGCGAAGCGATCATGGATGGCACCTTTGCACTGGGCCGCCCGTTTCCCACCGAAACAATGCTTTGCGACAAATACGATGTCAGTCGGTTTACCGTCCGCGAAGCGCTGAAGCGCCTGCAGGCCGAAGGACTGATTGCCCGCAAGCGCGGCTCTGGCACCACGGTGCAGCCTGCCTCGGCGCGCGGCGGGGCGCTGCACCAGCCGCTGTCGAACGTTGGCGAGATCCTGCAATATGCGCGCGATAGCAAGGTTGTTTACGGGGAAACCGAATGCGGTGGCCTGCCGCCAGAAGTGGCCGAGCAGATCGGCGCGGACACCACCGGCGTGTGGCGTTGTTTCCGTGGCATTCGGCGGATGCGATCCGACGACCGTCCGATAGCTGTCACCGATGCATACTTTCACGAACGCCTCGGCGATGCCGTCGATCGGCTGGAGCTTAGCGCGAGCACGCTGTTTGCGCAGCTCCAACGCACGGCGGGCGTGCAGGTGGGCAAAGTGACGCAGGACATCCAGGCCGTCGCCGCCGACGAGGCGACGGCGAGCGCCCTTGGCATGGAGGAAGGCGATCCCGTGTTGCGCATCCTGCGCTGCTATTGCGACATGGACGGTTCGATCTTCGAGATTTCGGCCAGCCATCATCCCGGCGATCGCTTCGCCTACGCCATGCACATCGATCTCGATCAGTAGCGCGTCAGTCATCCCGGCCAAGCTCCGGAACCTTGCCCGGCGTCCATTCCTGTCCGGCAAAGCGAATGGGCGGAGCGATGTGGGGAATACCTTCTGCGCTTTCCACGAGCAGTCCCCGCTCAGCCAGGTGGGGCGCGGCCAGCGCTTCTCGCAGGTCGAGCACCGGTGCAAAGGCCACGTCCTTGTCAGCGAACCAGCGGATCCACTTGTCCCGCGTCCTGGTTGCAAACACTTGCGCGAGGAATTCTATCAGCTCGTCCTGTTCGCCCGCCTCGCGGCCAGCCAGAGGGGCCAGGTCCTCGCGTTCGAGCGCAGACAGCAGATGCGCCACGAATTTCGGTTCCCGCCCACCCAGCACGATATGGCGACCGTCTTTGGTTTCATAAACCTGATAGAATGCCGCGCCGCCGAGCGACCGCTGCGTTTTGGAGGTGGGAGCATTTCCGCCCACCAGCGCGGCGCCGGCGATATGCACACACCACGGCAGCAAGCTGTCGAACATGGCGCAATCGATATAGGCGCCCTCGCCCGTGCGTTCACGACCCAGCAGCGCCATGAGGACGGCGGAAAGCCCGGTAAGCGAGACGGCCATGTCAGCGGCGGGAACGCCGGGTACAGCAGGCTTGCCATCGCTCCCGTCGTTTACCGAAAGATGCCCGGTCAAAGCCTGCACCACCAGGTCGTGCGCAGGATGGTGAGCCATCGCGCCGTCCTGACCAAAGGCGGAAATCGAGCAATAGACGATATCGGGTCGGATAGCTTTCACGCTGTCATAATCGAAGCCGAGCCGCGCCATCACGCCCGGCCTGAACCCTTCGACGAAGACGTCTGCCTCGGCCACCAGGTCACGCAGGCGCGCAGCTCCCGCCTCGCTTTTCAAATCCAGCGCCAAGCTTTCCTTACCGCGATTGCAATTGGCAAACCAGACCGACTGGCCTGCCACTTCCGGCTGCATCGCGCGTGCCGGATCACCCGTCGGCGGCTCGATCTTGATGACCCGCGCCCCATGGTCCGCCATCATCAGCGTGAGGATCGGCCCCGGCAGGAACTGCGTGAGGTCCAGTACAGTCAGGCCTTCCAGTTTACCCATCGTCTCAGACCAGCCCCTGCCCGCGCAGTTCGGCGATAGCGTCCGCGTCATAACCAAGCTCGCGGAGGATTTCGTCGGTATCCGCACCCAGCAGCGGTGCCGCCCGGATGGGCGGGCGCTGGCCATCCAGCTTCAGCGGACTGGCGAGGACTTCCATGTCGCCGCAATCGGGATGGTCCACACGGGCGCGCATGGCGATCGTTTCGAGCCAGGGATTGTCGAGCGCCTGCGCCAGATCATGCACAGGTGCAACCGGCATATGGCCTGCCAGCAATTGCTGCCAATGGGCCATGGGTTGCTTGCCGAATTCCTCGTCCAACAAGGCGGTAAGTTCCGCGCGATGCTCCAGTCGAGTATCGTTCGTGGCAAAGCGCGGATCGTCGCGCAAATCGGGTCGTCCGATCCGTTCTACCAGAACGTCCCAGAACTTGGGCAGCTGGCACATGACAAACATCCAGCCGTCCTGCGCCCTGAACATCTGGCTGGGGGTGGCGGTTGGATGGGCAGAGCGCGGCTCCCGCTCGGTTCTGGTCGCCGTGATTCATGTACCACAGCGCCGGGTAGCTGGTCTGGTGCAGCGCGGCGGAAAGCAGGTCTGTGTCGACATCGCGGCCCCGGCCAGTGCGCTGGGCATCAAGCAACGCGGCCAGCAGCCCAATGGCGAAAATCGTCCCGGTCATGAAATCGACCATCGACAGGCCCATGCGCTGCGGCGTGCCGCCTGGCTCGCCGGTCAACTGGCAATAGCCCGCCTCGGCCTGCATCAGGTAGTCATACCCCGGCCACTTGGCCCGTTCGTTGTCGCGGCCATAGGCAGACAGGTGGGCGCAGACGATGGCGGGGTTCACATCTTTCAGCGCATCGTAATTCAGACCCAGCTTTTCAGGCAGATCGCCGCGCATGTTGTTGGCGACTGCGTGGCTGGTGGCAACCAACTTGCGGAAAGCCTGCTGACCTTCGGGAGAACGCAGGTCCAGCGTCAGCGAGCGCTTGTTGAGGTTGAAGGTCTGGAAATACAGGCTCTCTCCTTCACGCAGGAAGTGCGGCCCGACCGCGCGCGCGGTGTCGCCGCCGCCTTCCCCATTCTTGCGCGGCGGCTCGATCTTGATGACCTCCGCCCCCAGCTGCGCCAGGTGCATCGTGCCATAGGGGCCGGCGCCATATTGCTCGGCGCTGATAATCCGGAACCCGGCAAGGGGCAGGTGCATCCCAACCGCCCCGATCAGATCGCGTTTTTCTTGAAGTGTTGTTTGGCGATGATGATCCGCTGCATTTCGTTGGTCCCTTCTCCGATGCACATCAGCAGGCTGTCGCGATAGAAACGCTCGATGTCGTATTCCTTGGAATAGGAATAGCCGCCGAACACGCGCATGGCCTCCTGGCTATTGGTTGCAGCCGCCTCGGAAGCGAAATACTTGGCCATGCCCGCCTCCATATCACACCGCTCGCCCTTGTCGTACGCCTGCGCAGCGTCCAGCGTCAGCAGACGCGCGGCATGAGCGCGAGTGGCCATTTCGCCGATCTTCAACTGGATCGCCTGGTGCTGCGCAATGGGTTTGCCCATGGATTCGCGCTGCTGGGCATATTCGGTCGCCAGCCGCAGTGAACCTTCGGCCAGGCCAACCCCGCGCGCGGCCACGTTGATGCGACCTAGCTCCAATCCGCCGGTGGCCTGGAAGAAGCCCTCGCCCTCCATGCCGCCGATCAGCTGGTCTGCCGGAATGCGATAGTCCTCCATCACGAGCTCGGCGCTGTCGATGGCCTTGTAACCCAGCTTGTCGAACTTCTTGCCCGCCACCAGGCCGTCACGTTTGTCGGCAATGAAAAGACTCATCCCCTTGTAGCGCGGATCGGCCTTGGGATCGGTCTTGGCGATCAACGCGAAAACATGTCCGTTTATGGCGTTGGATATCCAGGTCTTGGTGCCGTTGAGCACGTAATCGTCGCCATCGCGTCGGGCCACGGTACGGATAGCCTGCAGATCGGTTCCGGCATTCGGTTCGGTCAGAGCCAGCCCACCGCGCAATTCACCCGAGGCAAGACGCGGCAGCCATGTCTCCTTCTGCTCCGCCGTGCCGAAGCGCTCTACGGCCGCAGCCATGATGAGATGCGAATTGAAGATACCGGTAATCGCCATCCAATAGCTGGAAATGCGCATCACGATCTTGGCATAGGTCGTCGCGGGCAGGCCCAGTCCGCCGTACTCCTGCCCGATGGTTGCTCCGAACAGCCCCATCTCGGCCATCTGGTCGACCAGCTTTTCCGGCCAGATATCGTTGTGATCATGGTACTGGATCACGGGGATGACCTCGCGCTCCAGCCAGCGATCGATCGCGTCCATGAACGCCTGTTCCTCATCGGCATCGATGGTGCGCACAGGCTCTTGGGATTGGGGGACGGCTGCCATTTCTTGTAAATTCCTCAGTCGTCCAGAGTGCCATGTCCGCGCTTCCACACCAGCACGGTGCGTTTGTAGTGCGCGCAAACATCGCCTTTCTGGTTCTTTGCGGTGGTTTTGAACGTCACGATGCCCTGTTCGGGACGGCTCTTGCTCTCCCGTTTTTCCAGCACTTCGCTTTCGCAATACAGCGTATCGCCAACGAACAGCGGATGCGTCATGCGCACCTCGTCCCAGCCGAGGTTGGCCACCGCCTTGCCGCTGGTGTCGGAAACACTCATTCCCGTCATCAGCGCGATGGTGAAAGGGCTGACGACCAGAGGTTTCTTGAACTCGGTATTCTTCGCCAGCTCGTAGTCGAAGTGCGCCGGGTGCGTGTTCATCGTCAGCAGTGTGAACCACACGTTGTCGGCATCGGTGATCGTGCGACCGGGGCGGTGCTCGTAGATATGACCCACCTCGAAATCTTCGAAATAGCGGCCCTGCACTTCCCGGAAACGACCCGGCGAGACTTCGATGACGCCATCACGCATCTGCATTCCTTTCGCTGCGCGCAATCACCGCGCGGTAATGTTTGATCAAAGGCGCTTCCAGCATTGCGCCGTTGTGCCGGATGGCCTTGCCGCCTGCTTCTTCGAAGGCCTTGAGGGCGTCCTTTGCCCGATCGACCTCCGCAGGCGTGGGCGCGAAGGCGCGGTTGATCGCAGCGACCTGTCGAGGATGGATCGCGGCCTTGCCGGAGAAACCCAATGCGCTGACCCTGCGGCATTCGTCCTGCAGACCTTTTTCATCGTCAAGAGAAATATGGGGCACATCAATGGCTGGCACGCGCGCTTCGGCACAGGCCAGGACGATGGCGTGCCGCGCCGCGAGCAACGGCTCCCACGCCATTTCGACCCCCAGCTCTCCGGAAAAATCGCCGCCCCCGAACATGACCGCGGCAACGCCTTGCGCACCGGCGATATCGAGCGCGAGGCGCAGCCCGCGCGGTGTTTCGATCAACGGCACAAGTCCGGGACATGCCTCGCCCAGCGCGCCGCGCAATACCGCCAGTTCACTCGCGCTCTCGATCATCGGGACCAGCAGGAAAGCCGGCAGCACGGCAGCCTGCGCGAGGTGGTGGAGATCGGCAATACCTTCGCGCGTGGTCACGGCATTGATGCGCAAGGCCAGGCCGTGATCATCGGCAATCGCCTCGAGCGCTGCCTTGCGTGCCTCGTCCTTGTCCCCTGCGGCGACCGCGTCCTCAAGGTCGATTACCGTCAGTCCCGCACCGGCCCCGCGCGCCTTGGCAAATCGCTCCGGCCGCGAACCGGGCACGAACAACAGGCTGGTCGCGGTGAACATGGTTAGCAAAATCTCCGATCGGCATCATTTTCAAATTCTGCTTCACAATTTGTCCGGACAACTTTAAAGTCAAGTGCAATTCACACGATTGCAGGGAGAAACACCCGTTTCTGCCAAATGGGAGAGGAACTTGACGATGAAATTCAGCATTACCGCCGGACTTGCAACCGGCATGGCGGCCGTGTTTGCCCAACCCGCGTCTGCCCAGATGCTCGACCCCGACCAGCCAGCACAAGCCCTGGAAATCATGAAGCGCGTGCATTGCGGCGAAGCTGATGGGGTACCCGCCGTCTATCATTGGACGGGCCGGATATACGGACGCGTGGCGGGAGAACCCGACCGTCATCTATTCGATGGCGAAGGGATGAACATCCGCCAGTGCACCACCGTGACAGATCCGGAACGCGGAACCGGCTATCGCGATGGTGAGCCGCGAGATCATGCTCTACCTCGATCCCGAAACCGGCGAAGTCGTCGATAGTTGGGAGAACCCCTACACGGGCGAGACCGTGCCGGTGATGCAGATCCACAACGACCCGGTCAATCAGCGTCCATCCTACGAGCGCACTGCCAGCGGAGAACCCTACAGGTTGCCGGATATCATCCGTCACGGCGGCTGGATGATGATGCCGTTCGAAGTGCCCTTGTTCTATACCAACCCTTTGGCCGGCGATTTCCAGGAATATGTGGGCAACATGTATCACGCGATGGAGATCTTCGACTTTGCCGTGCGCGAAGAAGAGATTCTCGATCCCGACAACGGCACGGCCTATCCCATCGTGTCCTGGGTGCGAATTTCGGATTGGATGCCGTGGATGCGGATGCGTGGACGCGAGGGACAGATCGTGTTCAACGCGATGGGCCAGAAGGTGCGCAGCTACGACGATCTGCCCGCCGTGCTGCGTGACGAGATTGCGGAAAACTACCCGATCTACAACACGGCTCCGCCGCTCGACGACGCTCGTCCGAATGAGACGACCTGGACCAAGTTTCGCGACCTGGTGAATGCCGGATGGGGAGCAGACAAGGAACACGATACTGGAGAAACGGGACACTAGGCCCGCTAGCACTTCCGGTCTTGCATTTGGGCCGCGGCGCTGAATGGTGCCGCGGCCTTTTCATGTCCGGAACGTCGACTGGAAAAACCCCCGCGCGGTCCTGAAACCGCGCCGGGGTTCTCGGTCTGCGAGGGGGCTCTTGGCCCCGACAGTTAAAGGTCAGAAGCCTGCGGAGAGAATGACGCCGAAACGCCGCCCCGGACGCAGGCCCGCCACGAAGTTGCGGCGTAGCGAATTGTCCGCATCGGCATAGCGCAGGATCTGTGCCACCGAATCCTCGTCGGTCACGTTCTTGACATAGAAATGGATCCGATAGCGATCGTTCTCGAACCCGGCGCGCAGGTCCACCACCGTACTATCGCCTGTTTCGGCCAGGTTGTGCACCTGGGCGTAGCTGGACGAGGTGTAGGTGACATTACCGCCAATAAAGATGTCCCAATCGCCCATACCGACGGGACCGCGCCAGTCGACATCTGCAAAGACACGGTGCAGCGGAGCACGCGGAATCCTGCGCCCCTTGATTGAACCGAACAGGCTCTGGCAATCGGCCACGGCGGGGAACTGATCCCCGATCGAGCAGTCGACCAGACCATTGTCACGCACGTCGTTGAGCACGCCTTCGTTTTCGTCGAAACCGCGTGTGAACTCGGTATCGGCAAGTGCGTAATTGGCAGTCAGCGTGAGCCCGTTTGCAGGCCGGGCGATCAATTCCAGCTCGGCACCGAATATCTCCGCGCTGCCAGCGTTTGTCACGACGCTAATCTGGTTGGGCGGTACCGATACGTTCTGGGTAAGTTGGTAGCCATCTATTTCGGTATAGAAGGCTGCGGCGTTGAACACTATGGCATCGCCAAACAGCAGGTTCTTGCTGCCGACTTCGAACGACGTGTTGTTTTCCGCCTCGTAGCTCGGCACGCCTGCTGCAATAGCGGTCGCCCCGTTGAAGCCGCCGGGCTTCTGCCCCTCGGCATAGATGGCGTAAAGCAAGTGTTCGGGCGAAACCGCGTAATCCAGCGTTACGCGCGGGGTGAATTCCTTGAACGTGCGCTCTGCAACAACGGGAGTTGGACGCGGGTCGCCTTCGTTGAAGTTATAAGCGACCTGGGAAATCGTCTCTTCGGAGTAACGGCCCTCGATACCCAGGTTGAACGAGGGCGTGATGTGCCAGGTAAGAGCCCCGAACGCGGCCACATTCTCGATATCGAGAAGGTTCTCGTCGCGCGCATTGGGAGTGGAAGGTCCGAAGAACGGCACCACCGATCCGCAGATCGGGTTGGCCGCGCACAACGCAAGCTCGTTGGCAAAGGCCGCACCAAAACTCGCCCCCGCCCGTGCTGCTGCATTGGCGGGCACATCGCGGATGGAGAAGCTGTCGTCACTCTGGTCGAAATAATAGCCGCCCAACACGAAATCGAACACGTCGCCCTGGTACTGCAGGCGCAGTTCCTGTGACCAGTCGGTGGTCTCGTTCAAATTGGCGAAGGAGAAGTCGATCGTCGTGCCGACGAAGGCGTAGTCGAAAGGCGGCACCGGGAAGCCCGCATATGGAAAGCGAGCGAAGACCGCAGTCTGGAAACTGTTCGCGCCATAATCGCCATCAGTTCGCGTGGTCTGCGCGCGGTCGTTATAGCCCGTCAGCGAAACCAGCTGCAGCTGGTCAGACAGGTCGTATTCCATCCGCAAGCTGACATTGTAGGTGTCGGCCTCGATGCCGACGTCCTCGACATTGCTGAACTGCCGGCTGTAGTCGGTGTTGATCGGCCTCGGTTCGATGACGCCGCAATAGTAGCGCCCGCCGCCGCCGTAGAGACTTCCCTGATCGAAAATGCAGTTGTTCTCGGTCGCGCCCTGGCGGAAAATCGCCGGCTGCCCATCGTCGGTGCGGTTGTAATAGCCGCGCAGTTGTGCGCGGAAGGGGCCACCATCGTCCCAGCGCAAGACCCCCGAGACAGACCACGAGGATTGCTGGCCCACCGTCTCACCATCAAACTGGTTCACGAATTCGCCACCATAGTCGTAGAACCGACCGTTGATGCCAGCCGAAAGACCATTGCTGATAGGTCCGCGAATACCGGCGGTCAGTTCGTAGCGGTCGTGTTCCGCGAAGTCGGCTGTGACGCTTCCTTCCCAGAAATCGCCGGGGGTTTTCGAAATGATATTGATCGCGCCGGAATAGGTATTGCGTCCGTAAAGCGCGCTTTGCGGACCTTTGACCACCTCGATGCGCTCGATCGTATCGATATCGTAATCGGCAAGGCTACCAGTGTAATAGATACCATCGATAAAGTAGGCGACGCCGGACTGGCCGAGGATGTTGGCCTGTCCACGGATGACCGGACGGTTGCCGTCTCGGCCAAGGGACTCGTCGAAAATCAGGCCAGGTGTGGTTTTGGCAATATCCTGCAGGTTATCGAGGCCGAGTTGCTCGATGGTTTCCGCCGTGGTCACGGCCACGGTGGTGGGGACTTCCTGCAACGTTTCCTCGCGCTTGCGCGCCGTAACGATGATCTGGTTGCCGACAGGCACATTCTGCGCTTCGCGACTTCCGGTATCCTGCGCGAACGCCATACCAGGCGTCAGAATTGTGGCCGCCAGCAGAATCGTCTTGAGTGATTTTCCCATTATTACTCCCTCCATTTCACGACGCGATCGGGCGCAGCCGGTGGTTCCCGCCCAAATACTGACCGGCGCTGAAAATTTGTCCAGACAAATTTCGGATTCTTCATCCTCACGATGTTCGAGAACGCGTTTCTGTGGCTTCAATGCAACGGCTTCACATTCCCCATGAAGGCCGTCCCCAGCAGCAGCAGGTAAACCGTCCACACCCAGATCCGGGTGCGGTTCATCGTGCGCAGCAGGGGTAGCTCGGTCTCGTCGCTGGATCCCTGTTCCAGCACCGCTCCCAATTGCGTGCCTACCGGCTTGAACGAGACGTCGATCATGATTGCCGCTACGAAGATGAAGCCGAACAATAGCGCCTTCCAGGCCAGCCAGTCGGGTGCCAACGGGGCATTTTCGAGCAGGCTCTGTCCGCCCAGCCAAAGGTAGAATGCGCCCACCAGCCAACGAAGCGAGCCTTCGATGGCGCGATTGCGCACGGCGCGCGGAGTCCGGTCGTGGAAATGCGAGTCCCACACGAGGAATAACCAGAACCCGCCCACCAGCCACGCACCCCAGACCAGCCATGCCGGGGCGTCCCACCAGCCCCCTGCAGCCACCAAGCTGAGGGAGAGCGGCACCATGAGCGCCCAGGCACTGCGCGGTGTCATGTCCACAAGCACCAGCATCTTCAGCAAAGCCAGGCGCTGGTCCAGGGTATAGACCGCACGCTTGCGGAAATGCTGGCCCAGAAGGAATACGCCGACATCAGCGCCGAGCCAGAGAACGAAAAGCAGCAAATGGGCGAATACGAGAAGCTGATAGAATGTCATCACCGAAACCTCGCTCTTGAGTTGTCCGGACAAATCATAGAAAAGTCCGTATGGGAAGCCCCCGGACAACAACCCGGGGGCAATTGGCAACAACTCGAGATTGTGAGATTTGTCCTTCCATGGCCAAGCCCGATATCCGTACGCCCTTCATCTCGCCCTCGCTCGATCCGCAGAAGTTGAGCCACTTCCTTGCTGTCTATACCAGCGGGAGTTTTTCCGCCGCCGCCAGCGAGAACCGGGTCAGCCAGCAGGCGGTTTCGAAGAGCGTCGCCCGCCTCGAAGAGCTTCTCGGGGTCACGCTGTTCGAGCGCAGCTATCTGGGCGCGCGACCCACACGGTTTGCCGAACGGCTGGCACAGCGGGCGCAGACCATCATCGCGGAAGGCCGTCTTGCCGCCGCAGAACTTGCCGCCATGCGCGGATCGGGCCGCGGATATGTGCGAATTGGACTTGGCTGGTCTTTCCTCGCCCGCGTCGCACCGGACATGATCCGGCGCTTCAAGGCGCGCCATCCGGAGGTGACGCTTTCGATCGTGACAGGCAAGTCGCGAGAACTCTACCAGCGCTTGCTGACAGGCGACGTCGAGTGGGTAGCCAGTGCGCCGCTCGACGGCCTGCATATCCCTCCATCGATAGAGCGAAAGGCCCTTTTCGTCGAACGGGACATGCTCATCATGCGCGCCGATCACCCGCTGGCCGGATCGGCAGAGCTGGACCTGCACGCGCTGGCGGACCAGACCTGGTGTCTGTCCATGCAGCTGGAAGCCCAATGGCAGCGCATTTGCGATACGTTCATGGCGTCCGGGATCGAGCCGCCGAGGAATTTCATCGATCTCGATTCCATACTACTGGTCAAATCACTGCTACTCGCAAGCGATGGTGTTGGCCTGTTGCCGGAAACCCTGTTCGAGCCGACGCTGGAGCGACCCCG
The DNA here is from genome assembly GCA_963783265.1 of uncultured Alphaproteobacteria bacterium. Lineage (GTDB taxonomy): Bacteria > Pseudomonadota > Alphaproteobacteria > Sphingomonadales > Sphingomonadaceae > Alteraurantiacibacter. The sequence continues at coordinate 42,370 of CAWAMU010000003.1, forward strand.
CTACGCGATGATCCCGGACACCAATTTCACGGTAGAACGCACCGCTTATACTGCCGTTCGCGAAGGCGGCGAATTGCAGCCGCTGGCCCGGAGAATGCTGGAGCTGTTCGGACAAAGCTGGCGCGAGCATGTACCGCGCACCGCGCATCGCTTCTAATTTCAAACGCCTCCCACAACCATACGTTGGATTTTTTCTCTTTCGAGTTGTTGGCATGCTCGTCGTGTTGTGCATAATTTGTCCGGACAAATAATAGCGCCACACGATTAGGGGAAATACCGATGAGGACCGTCCTGCATAATTCGACTGCGTCGCGATCCATTCTCGCTGCATCGCTTATCCTTCTGCCTGTCGCGGTGAACGCGCAGGAAGCGGATCAGAGCGCCACGGACGAACAGATCGAAAGCGAAAACGCGCGCGACAATACCATCGTTGTTACGGCACAGCGCCGGGCGCAGGATCTTCAGGACGTTCCCGCTGCCGTGACGGCGCTGTCTGGCGCGGCACTGGAAGCACGGCAGATTTCCGATACCAACGACCTGCAGAACCAGATTCCGAACGTGGTGATATCCACCGGCACCGGCACGGCCAACTCGGCACGTATCTTCTTCCGCGGCATCGGCGAAGATGAATCGCGTGGCGCCATCGACCCGGCCGTCGGCGTCTATATCGACAATGTCTATCTGGGCCGCACGGTTGGCTCGCTGGTCGACCTTGTAGATATCGAGCAGGTCGAGGTACTGCGCGGGCCGCAAGGCACGCTTTACGGCCGCAACACCACCGGTGGCGCGATCAAGGTTAGCTCGGTACGGCCGCAGCTGGGAGAAAACTCCTTCGCCGGAGAAATCGGTTACGGCAATTACGATCGCATGCAGGGCCGCTTCTCCGCGAACGTGGCGCTGGGCGAACAATCGGCCCTCCGCTTAAGCGCGATGCATCGCCGACGCGACGGCTATTTCACGCTCAATCCCAATGGCACCCAGTCCCAATTTGCCGGCACCACAAGCGGCGATGAGGAAGTGACCGCCTTGCGCGGAAGCATCTTTTCCAGGTTGAGCGATACCTGGAGCGTACTGGGCATCATCGACTACACCGACGACAACTCCGATCCCGTGCCCAGTTCGATCATCGCCGAAAGCGACAGTCCCGCCGTCGTCACCGACCGGGATGGCAATCTCTTCACCATCGAACCCGCGCCCGGGGTAACATGCACCAATGCATCGGCTGTCGGCTGCTTCACCGATTACTTCAGCGACGTGAAAACCTTCGGCGCCTCAGTGCAGGTAACAGGCGAATACGACAAGTTCACCATTTCCTCCATCACCGCCTACCGCACGTTGGACGATAGTCTCTCTTCGCACATCTCTTTCCCCTATTCGCAGATAACGGACCAGGAACAGTTCAGCCAGGAACTGCTTCTGAACACCGATTTCGAGGGACCGTTCAACTTTGTCTCCGGCGTCTACTATTATTCCGAAGACGCTCTGAACGCCTTCACCTTCATATTCCCGTTCGATATAACCATCGACACGGAGAGCTTCGCCGTCTTCGGACAGGGCACGCTTTCGCTGGGAGATCTGAACCTGACGGGGGGCCTGCGCTGGACCACGGAAGATCGCAGCGTGATCAGCAATGCAGGCGGCCCGCTGGCGGGTTTCGGCACCAACATCGTCAATCAGTTCGACACCGAGAACATCACCTATACCGCCAAGGTAGACTACAGCTTTACCGACGACCTGTTGGTCTATGCTTCCTATGCCACCGGCTTCAAGACACCGGGCGGCTCACCTGATTGCTTCAGCCCGCTCGCGTGCTTTGCACGGGTGGACGAGGAAAGCCTCGATTCCCTGGAGTTTGGCCTGCGCTCGAAGTTCGCACAGGGCGCCGGCACGTTCAACGCCACCTATTTCTACAACGATTACCAGGACCTGCAGCTCAGCGGTACGCTGCCCAACGGGGCCTTCACCCGCATCAACGCGGGAGCGGCGAGGATCATGGGTGCCGAAATCGAAGCGAGCTTCATCCCCTCTGACGGGTTGACGATCTACGCCAATGCCAGCTGGCTTGACGCCGAATACGATGAACTCAACTTCAACCAGGCCGGCCTGATAACGGGCAGCACCAATACCAGCCCCGGCCCGACGTGTTCGGGCGCCAACCCGGCATCGCCCAACTATCAACAGGACGTCATCGAATGTGGTCTTTCCCTGAGCCTGAAGAATGCACCGGAATGGAAAGGTCTGCTGGGCTTCAACTACAATGTCTTCACCGAGGCAGGCGATGTCTTCTTCGGCGCCGATTTCGCCTACGAGGACGATAGCTTCGGGCTTGTTTCCAACACGCCCGGCTCACTCATCGAACCGGGCCTTCGCATCGATGCACGCATCGGCTTCGAGACCGAGAACGAACGTTGGCGCTTTACCCTGTGGGGCAAGAATCTGACCGATCGCGAATACTTCCGCGCGTCGACGGGTGCCAACAATGTCTTTGCCGCACCGCCGCTGACCTTTGGCGTTGATGTCGGCTTCCGTTTCGACTGACGTGCAGGCACATTCTTCCTCCCTGGGCCGGCTCCTGATATCGGGAGCCGGCCATCTTGTTGCACCTGGTGTTGCCGCAGCAGCAAATCGCAAGGAGCGCGGGTAATGGCATTTGCAGCGCTTCCCCGTTCCAGCGGCCGGATCGCCTACCGCCACCGCACCTCCGGCGAGAGGTGGGGCCAGGAGGATTTCACCGTGACCCGCGATGCCGAAGCCAATCGCACGCTTACGGCTCACTGCGAGATGCAGCTCGGCGACGATGATGTGGTGCGAGAGACCATCCTTGTCGTTGATGCCGCCTTCCAGCCGACCGAGGCCTATGTTCGCATCCTCAACGGTGGGTATCACACCGGCTCGGGCTGGTATCGCCTGACCGACGACCATGTTCTTTGCGAGAATTGGACACGGACGGGCGGGCGACAATCGCTTTGCGAACCCATTGCGCGCCCCTTGCGCGGCTTTGGCGTTCATGCCCTGATCGGGGATGGCTGGCTCGGTGCGCCCTATCCTTTCGAAAAAGGGCCCTGCACGACGCACAGCTTCGGGCGCAACCCGATGCATTCGCTGCACCATTTCGGTGCCACCGGGCCGCATATTGAATTTTCGACCAGCAGCCTTGCCTATGACGGCACCGAGAAAGTGACCGTGCCTGCCGGGACTTTCGATTGTAAACGGATGCAGGTGATCGGGATGGACAATGGTCATCCGCCCTATACCTTCTGGATCACGGCTGGGGGCGACCACCTCTATGTTCGCGGAGAAGTGTCCGGTGAATACGATAGCTATTTCGAACTCGAGGAACTGACCTGATGGCAACAGCGGTGAACGCGGACCAACCGAAACGCAACGAATTTGCGCTGGGCTGGAAGGTCCTGCTGGCCGGCGTGATCGGCGTGATGTGCGGTGCTTCGCCGATCCCGTTTAACATTATCGGCTTCACCCCTGCACCGCTTGCCGCCGAATTCGGCTGGAGCCAGACGCAAATCCTCCTGCCGATCACCATTTTCGGCGTGATCGCTTCGTTCCTGGCCCCGGCCTTCGGCTGGATGGCGGACCGCTATGGCGTGCGCAAGGTTGCCTTGCTGTCGCTGCTGGCCTTTGCCATCACCTTTGCCGCGATCGGCCTCACGCCGCGATCGCAGGCATCCTCCACGCTCTATATCTACTACGGCCTGTGGCTATTGGTGGGCCTGGTGGGCATCGGCTCCACACCCGTCAGCTGGAGCCGGGCGATCAACCTGTGGTTTTACAAGCAGCGCGGGCTGGCTTTGGGCATATTGCTGCTGGGCACCAGCCTTGCCGCCATGGTGGTGCCGCAGGTGGCTGTCTGGGCGATCGAAACCCACGGATGGCGAGCGATGTTCGGCATCATCGCGCTGTTCCCCCTCGGTGCGCTGGTGGTGGGCTATTTCCTGTTCCGCGAGCCGAACCCGGAGGAACGCCCACGCGGTATCATGAATCGCACCGGCATGCTGACCGGCGTCCAACTTGGTACAGCCCTGCGCGATTATCGCTTCTGGCTTGCCTGGCTTTCCATCGTCCTGATCGCGCTGGCGTTCGGTGGGGCCTTTACAAACCTGCCCACCATGCTGAACCTGCGCGGCGTTTCGGCGCAGGAAGCGGCGACGGTAATGGGCCTGCTCGGCATCGGCATTTTCGTGGGCCGCATCGCCACCGGGACGCTGCTGGACCGGTACTGGCAGGGCATCGTCGCCTTCCCGCTGCTGTGCCTACCCGCCATTTCCATGTACCTGCTATTGGGTGACGAACTCAGTTTCATCGTCGCGGCCACGGCCGGCTTCCTGCTGGGATTTGCCGCCGGGGCGGAAAGCGATCTTATCGCCTACATTACCGGCCGGTATTTCGGGATGGCGAATTACGGCAAGATCTATGGATCGCTCTACATGCCTTTCGGCCTGGGGAGTGCGATATCGCCACTGATCTACGCGCAGGTCTACGACCGCACGGGCAGTTTCGATCCGGCGCTGATGCTGGCCATCCCCGCCTTCGTTATCGGTGGTGCTTTGCTATTGCTCCTTGGCCCCTATCCCGATCTCGATGCGCCGGAGGAGGCTCCGGGCGTTGTCGGAAAGGAGGCCGTCTGATGGCCACGCTGGCTCAATCCGCCTTGCCGGAAGCTCTGCGTCACACTGGTGCAGAAGTGCTTACAGATCGCGATACCCTCGATTTCTACGCCCACGATATCTACGCGCGCGGCGCCGATCTTGCCGCGCTGGTGCGCCCTGCGAACAAACGTGAACTGGCCGATGCCGTGCGCATTGCCACAGAGGCCGGGCATGCCGTGATCCCGCGTGGCGGGGGCATGAGTTATACCGGAGGTTATACTGCCGATTCGCCTGGCGCGGTGTTGTTCGACCTTGTCCGAATGGACCGTGTGCTGGAAGTGGATGAGGCCAGCATGACCGTCACCGTGGAACCGGGCTGTACCTGGGCGACATTGCACGAAAAGCTGGCGGCCATGAGCCTGCGCACGCCCATGTGGGGCACGCTATCGGGCCTGAAAGCCACCATCGGCGGCGGGATGAGCCAGAACGGTATATTCTGGGGAACCGGCCGCTACGGCACTGCGGTGGAGAGCTGCACCGCATTGGAAGTGGTCCTGGCCGACGGCACCCTCATGCCAATAGGCGCGAAGCACGCGCGGCCTTTCGGCCCGGACATGGTGGGGCTGTTCCTCGCCGATACCGGCGCGTTGGGCATCAAGGCTGAGATAACACTCAAACTGGTGCAGGAGGCCAAGGCCAACGCCTGTTGCAGCTTCATTTTCGACAGCTACCACGATACGCTGGCAACCGCCTCTGCCATAGAACGCGAAGGGCTGGCGACCGAGTGCTTCGGCTTCGATCCCACGTTGAACGCGGTGCGCATGAAGCGCGAAAGCATGGGAGCGGATGCACGGCAACTGGTCGGCATGATGAAAAAGCAGGGCAGCGTGCTCAAGGCGCTGAGGGAAGGCGCAAGAGTGGCCCTGGCTGGTCGCGATTTCATGGAGAGTGCGAAATTCTCCCTTCATGTGCTGGCGGAGGGTCGCCTACAGGCAGCAGCGGATGCCGACATTGCCCGGGCGCGGGACATCGCCACGCAACACGGCGGCAGCGAGGTGGAGAACACGATCCCCAAGATCGTTCGCGCCAACCCCTTCGGACCGCTCAATTCCATCCTCGGCCCTGAAGGCCAGCGCTGGGCACCTGTGCACGGTTTGCTGAGTCATGACGAGGCGCCGAAATTCTATTCCGCGCTGGAGGCGATGTTCGAGAACCGCCGCGACGAAATGGAGGAGCACGGCATTTCCTGCGGCATCCTGCTTGCCATTGTAGGCGGCGCTGGCCTCGTGGTCGAGCCGTGCCTTTACTGGCCGGACGAGCGCAATCCACTGATCGAGGACACGGTCGAGGACGCCCATCTCGCCCGGCTGCCGATACTACCGGCAAACGAAGCCGCGCGTGCGCTGGCTGTGGAGCTGAAGAAGGCGATAATCGACCTGTTGCACGATCATGGTGCCATCCACTTCCAGATTGGCCGCACCTATCGCTATCGCGACAGCCTTGATCCCGCAGCCGACGCCTTGCTGATGGCGATAAAGGCGCAGGTCGATCCGCGCGGGCTGATGAACCCGGGTTCGCTGGGCCTATGACCGAACTGTCCGACCGCTTGGCCGAACCCTATGCCGCTGTTGCGATGCAACTGATGGCGCGCGGCGTGGACCACCTTGGCGACGCCGAGGCGCGCACCGCCATGCTGGCACATATCGAGCATATCGAACCGCTCATCCGCAGCGCCTCGATCTTCATTGCCCAATATGGTGGAGACCCGGTAAAGCTGGCCGTGCTTCCGGAATACCTGTTCACTTCCTACCCGGGCCGGATTTCGATTCCGGATTTTGCCGCCAAAGCGGGCTGGGACTCCGACGGCCCGGAATACGACGCGCTTGGCGCGGTAGCGCAGCGCTTGGGTATCTTCATCGCCGGAAACGCCTACGAGCGGGATACTGCCTTTGCCGATTTCTATTTCCAGACCAGCTTTCTGATCGCCCCATCGGGCGACACGGTGCTGCGCTATCGGCGCCTGCTTTCGATGTTCGCTCCCAGCCCACACGATGTTTGGGAGAAGTATCTCGACACTTACGGGAGCGAGGCGGTCTTCCCGGTCGCCGACACCGCAATCGGGAGGATCGCGGCAATCGCGTCCGAAGAAATCCTCTATCCCGAAATCGCTCGCATCCTCGCTATGCGCGGAGCGGAGATCTTCACCCATTGCTCGTCCGAGATCGGATCGCCGCTGGCCACCCCGAAGGATATAGCCAAACAGGCCCGCGCATTCGAGAACTGCGCTTACGTAGTCTCCGCCAATACCGCAGGGATCGCCGGTGGCGGCCTGCCATCTGCCAGCGCCGACGGGGGGAGCCGCGTGGTCGATTTTCGGGGCAAGCTGGTGGCGCAATCGCTGAGCGGGGAAACTTTCACCGCATTTGCCAGCATCGATCTGGCCGCGCTGCGTCGGACGCGGCGCACGCCGGCGATGTTGAATTCGCTCGCCCGCCAGAGGCCGGGACTGTTTGCCGAGGCCTATGCCGCCAGCGCGCAGGCCTTCCACCGGGCCAACGGGATGATGGAGAACGGCAGGCCGCAGGTGCCCGACCGCGATTATTTCAAGCGTGCGCAGCAAGAGGTGATCGCGCGTCTCGACAGGGCAGGACTGATCTGATGCAACATCGTACGGTAACAGGTAAAATCCTCTACACCTCGCAGAAAGCCGGGATGGAAGGTGCCGAGCGCGGCCGCGAGTGGTTCGCCTTCACGCATCACCAGGATGGCAGTGTCATCATGCGTGCGCGCTGCGAAATAGAGGAGCCGGAGCCTGCAGTATTGCGCGACATCACGCTGCATGTCGGACCCGATCGCAAGCCCCGCAACCTGCTTGTACACATTACGCTGGGTGACCAGTTCCTCGGTTCGGGCTGGATGCATTACGACGCACTGGACAACGCGATCGAATGCGAGAGCCACGGCCCGTCCATCGGCCGTCATTCGGAAAAGAGGAAGGCGGGCGACTTCGATGCCTTCGGAACCCATCCGATTGCAGGCGACGGCTTTACCACGCGACTGATGGATGCAAGCCGGGGCCCGCACCGTCGCAAGCTGCGCTTCTTTCTTCCTTCCCCGGACCATCGGGGCGCCACTCCGCCGCAGATTGCCGAGGTCGAAATGGTGATGGAATATGTCGGTGAAGAAGAAAAGACCGTGGCCGCAGGGACGTTTGCCTGTCGTCATTATCGCTATGTCGACGAAAGCGAAGAGGGTATGGGCGGGGAACGTCATCCTGATTTTGACATGTGGGTAACGGCAGACCCGGACTCGATCCTGGTGTATGGCGCGATCGACGGTTACATGATGAACCGTTACGAACTCGTGGAACTCGACCGCTAGGCTGAAGGGCCCTCGATCCTTCTTTCGTCGCACACCGTGCGCTTCCACGGCTTGCCATCGCGGAACCATTGCCACGTCCGCGCACGGCTCTGGTTGTCGGGAGCGATGTTGATCATCTCGACGTAGTAGGCACCGGGCAGGTCCCGCCGGTCCAGTTTCAACATCAGCGTATTTTCAAGCGTCTGCCAGCCATAACCGGCGAAGCGATCTGTCGCCCATACCAGGCGATCACCGTCGAGCCGGCCTCCGAATTCGTACAGCTCCTCACGCCCATCTTCCCAGCTCAGCCAGTTATGCTGCAGATAATGCCACTCGCCGCTTTCCGGAAACTCGCAATGCGTTTTCACCATGTGTGCATCGACAAGCTGACCCGCGACATCGACATGCCGATACCAGCCGTCCCACCAGCCCTCGTGCAGCAGCATGGCGGGCATCACGGATCGCAATTGTGCACGGTTTCCCATCATTCCATCCCATCGCGGTAGGCTTCTAGTGTCGGCGCATCGCCGTGACGGCGGATAAGTGCCTGGCGGCGCAGGAAGCGCAGCAGGCCCTCGTCGCCCATGCGGCTGGGCCCAAGGCCGCTGCCCTTGCGGGAGTGGTTCGTAGCATCTCCCACCATCGAGGTAAGCGCCCCGTCCTGCAGGCTTACCGCGCCCACATCCAGCCGAGAGCCGATGGCGGCGGCCTCATCCAGGCTGCCGGCATAAACAGCGGCGGAGAGGCCGTAACCGGTGTCGTTGGCGAGCGCCACGGCCTCGTCCACATCGTCGAACACTGTAACAGGGATTACGGGGCCGAAGGTTTCCTCGCGCATCACCGCCATATCCGGAGTGACATCGGTGAGGACGGTGGGGGCGAGATAATGGCCGCCATCGATCACCTGCACTTCGCCACCGATAAGCACCTTTGCGCCCGCCTGGCGAGCGGCCGAAATCTGCTCGGCAACCTTCTGTGCCTGTGCTGGATAAATGAACGGCCCGAGTTCGGTTGGTCCGACCTCCCCGGCGGCGCGCAGCAATTCGTCCATGAAAGGCGCGGCGATGGCGCGGGCGATATAGAGTCGTTCGATCGACTGGCATGCCTGCCCGCTGGCGACCACACTTGCGCGCAGGGCAATGCGCGCCGCCCGCACCGGGTCCGCATTCGCCGTCACGATCATCGGGTCCTTGCCGCCCAGTTCGAGGTTTGACGGGATCAGCGCGCGTGCGGCCGCCTCGGCGACCTTGCGCCCCGTCGCAGTCGAACCAGTAAAGCAGACATAATCGACATTCTCGATCAAGGCCTGACCTGCATCAGGTCCGCCCAGCACATGGGCCAGTGGCAGTTCCGGGAAATCCATCAGCATTTCGGCAAGCGGCGCGACAAAGCGCGGCGTGATTTCAGACGGCTTCACCAGCGCCGCGCAGCCCGCCATCAGTGCCGGGATTGCGTCGATATGCGCCAGCAGCATGGGGAAGTTCCATGGCGCTATGGCGCCGAACAGCGGATAGGCCGAATAGCGCGGCACGATATCGATGCCAGGCGTGGCCGAGGGGACCGGTTCGCATGGCAGATCGGCGAACAGTTGCGGACCTCGCACCGCCCATTTGCGTAGCATGCCGATAACGCCCGCCACTTCTCTGGCCGCGATCCCCATGCGTCCGGTATCGATAGCAAGGGCCTCGGTGACGGCTTCCCCTTCCCGTTCGAGCCGTTCCGCCAGCCGCTCGAACACCAGAGCGCGCCCCTTAGGACCAAGTGCCTCCCAACCGGGCTGAATATCGCGCAGCCGCGCCGCAGCGCCAGCGATCTGCTCTGCGGAAGCGGCGGCAAACTCGCAGTCCGTCGCACCCGTGCGCGGGTTGACGGCCTTCACTGCTGCCTCGCCCAGCTTTCGACGATTTCGCTACCGGTGGCGAACAACGCCTCGTCACGGCTGGCAAGATCGGCAAGCAGCTTCTCCAGCGCTTCGATCCGGTAAGGCTGGCCCATGATATAGGGCGTCAGCTGTATCGGCAGCAGCCGTGCGCTTTTCTGTTCGGTCGCCTCGGCGGCCAGCCAGTCGAAGGCATCGCGCATCATCTGCCCCCAGTCTTCGGCAGAATGTTGCTGGGCTTTCCACGATCATGCCGGTCGGAAAGTTCGGTGATTGAGAGGTAGGCTGATCAGATCACCGAACCTGTCTTCGTTGAAACGATAGGGCAGTTCGTCGTTCACCCAGTCGCAGCAATAGGCGATGCCGTGCTCCGCCAGCAGGTCAAGAGTGTGCCAGCTCTGCGAGCGGGCAATGGAGAGCCATCCACGCGGCTTCGCGCCTGTCGCCGCTTCGAGCCGGGCGATGGTGTCGGTCACCAGCGCGCGTTCTTCTTCCTTTGGCATGGAGGATGCGATGGTGCCGTTCATATCGGTGGAATGGGCAATGATCTCGTGTCCGCCTCGACTGCACCGCCTCGATGAGTTGCGGATAGCGTTCGGCGACGGCGGCGTTGGTGGCGAAGCTGGCGGTAACGCCCGCGGCTGCAAACGCATCGAGCATGCGCCACACGCCTACCCGGTTGCCATAGTCGCGCACGGTGTAGTGTCGATAGTCGGGATAAGGCGTCACCATGTGTCCGGGCGCGCGGAAAGGTTCGTCCGATGGCGTTATCGGAAACCACTCCAGACTAACGCATAGAAACACCGCCACGCGCTTGCCATCCGGCCATAGTACCGGCTCGCGGGCATGAATGTTCGACCATGCGTAATAGTCATGATCGTATCCCTCGCGGCGATGAGGATATTCGAGATAGCTCTGTTCGAGGCTCATTGCTGCGCTCTCCAGCAATCGACGATGTCGCCCGCGCGCGCCTTCCACGCGCGGCCGTCTTCGGCGATGTGACGCAAAGCCTCTTCGAAGGGACCGATGCGGTGCGGCTGGCCGATCAGGTATGCGTGGAGAGGTATGCACATGACAGTGCCCGATTGCTCGCCCTCCGTCGCCAGTCGTTCATATTGCCGGATCAGGCAGTCGGCATATTCGCGGCCCGACATGCCGTAGACGTTGAAGCCATAGTGGTCGTTCACTTCCAGGCTGTAGGGGATCGAGGCGAGTTGCCCCTTGGCCACCTTCACCTCCTGCACCTGGTCATCGTGGTAGAGATCGCAGGTATAGGTCGAACTTGTATTCCGCCAGAAGGTCCAGCGTGCGCGGCGTATGGGTCAGCGCAGGGGCAAGATAGCCTCGGATCCGCTGGCCGGTGGCATCCTGAACCGTGCTTATCGAATCCTCGATGATCGTGCGTTCCTGTGCCTCGTCCATGCCGTAGGAATAGCGGGTGTTGTAAATCCCGTGGCTGAAGAATTCCCACCCGCGCTGATTGCCGTCTGCGACGACCTCTGGATGATGCTGGCACAGCGCGACCGAAAGGCTGACCGAGCCGGGAAAGCCATGCCTGGTCATCACATCTGCCATGCGCCAGTGGCTGACGCGGTTGGAATGGTCCCGGTAGGAATAGCCCACCACGTCGGGATGCGGCTTTGGCCATGGCTTTCGGTAAGGATTCGACGGGGGGTCGATCTCGTAATATTCGAGATTGGGCGCAACCCAGACAGCGCAAGTCTTGCCCCCGGGCCAACGGACAGGGGCGCGATCCTTATAGGGATCGTAATCGTAAAGGCCGGGATCGGCTGCGCCATCCTGCATCAGCGCGCCTCCAGCCATTCGATCACCGCCTGCACGGGTTCGACATCGGCATATTTCAGCTGGAGGTCGGTGAGATTGGCGAAATGATAGCTTTCGTGCTTGTCGGCGCAGGCTTCGATCGGAACGATGGTGCGATAGCCGTGACTGAGTGCATCCACCGCCGTCGCACGCACGCAGCCCGAGGTGGAGCCGCCGGTGACGACCACGGTATCCACCTTGTGCCAGGTCAGATAGCTGGCCAGCGGGGTTTCGAAAAAAGCGCTGGGCATGCGCTTGGTGTAGGTGAGGTCGTCGGGCGCGATTTCGCAACGCGGGTCGAACTGATGGCGCTCTGAATCATGTTTGATGTTCTGCAGGCGAATCCTCTGTATCCGTGCGCGTCCCCCACACGCCGGCATCGCCCGCATCTTCCTTATAGGCAACACGGCTCCACACGACGGGCATGCCTCGCTCTCGCGCCATCCGGCTGATGGTGTTGATGTACTCGATCTGGCGCGGATCGGTTTCGTAGGCGGTCTTGAACATGTCCGTGCGGGTATAGGCCTGCTGGACATCGACGTTCACGATCGCCAGCTTCTCGCCAAAGCCGAACTTCCTGCGCGCGGGGTTGGCCATCACTTCCTCGAAGATCTGGCGGGCGGTCTTCCCGTCGCGGACCATCGTCGTCCCAATCATTTCGGCCATTGCTATCCTCGTCTTCGGCTTTGCCTTTGACAGCGGAGAATAACTGCGCCTAAGGAAATGTCGAGAATAATTTGTCCGGACAACTTTATGCGCATGGTTACCCGCCATATTCTGACAATTCCGGGTTCCAACGGAAAGCCCTCGCGAAAGGTGCATTACAGGCGCTGCGGCGAAGGCCCGGTGTTGCTGATGGTCCACCAGAGCCCGCGCTCCAGTGCCGAATACGCCGAACTCCTGTCCGAATGGGGCGAGCATTTCACCTGCATCGCGCCCGACACGCCCGGCTTCGGCCAGTCCGAACCTCTGTCAGGAGAGCCGGACATTGGCGACTTTGCCGATGCACTGGCCGAATTCTGCGAGGTGTCGGGAATTGCTCGCTGCGCAGCATACGGTTTCCATTCTGGCGGCGTGATCCTCGTCGCGGCGATGAAGCGACGGCCAGAGCTGTTCTCCTGCCTGGCTGTGGGCGGCTATGCCGTGTGGACTCCTGAAGAGATGCGCCTTTTCGGAGAAAGCTACCTTCCCGAATGGCATCCTGCGCCCTACGGCGAACACCTTACCTGGCTATGGAACCGCATACTGGAGCAGAGCTGGTTCTTCCCCTGGTTCGATGTGCGCGACGCAACCCGCCTGCAAGGGGCTCATGCCGACCTGGCAAAGGTGCATCGGGTGATCATGGAAATGCTCGACGCGGGAAATGCCTATCGCGCGGGTTATGGGGCGGTGCTGCGCGCCCCGCGGGATATTCCCGGCGGAGAGAGTGCCACGCCGCCTGTCCTCATCACCGCCTATCGGAACGATCCGCTACATGCCCATCTTGCGCGGCTGGGCGAGATGCCGGACAATTGGACCGCACACGGAGTTGCTACCCCGCAGGAGCACGAGGAGCAGAGCCTTGCTTTCCTGAAGGCCAGTCGCGGGCCGCTGCCTTGCCCCGATCTTGCCGAGGACGGGGATGAAGGCTGGCTGGCTATGGACCACGGCTTGCTGCACTGGCGTGGGCAGCGCGGAGCCGATACGATCGCCCTGCACGAACCGGCGGGCGAAATGGTTGAAGGCGAGCTTGCAATCGACGTTCCCGGCCACGGCTTGTCCGATCCCGCGCGCGATATTCGCAAGGTCGTAGAGGACGCTGCCGACCTGCTCGGGGCATCGGCAATCGGTTGGCCTGCCGCACGCGAAGGCGACCCGGAACGGCTCTATCCCGACCTGACACCGGACCGTTTCGGTAATTACCTCGCCCGTGCCTGGAGCGCCGCGCGCGCCGAGGCGATCTTTCGCCCCTGGTACGATACGTCCGCCCAGGCCGCCATCACGGTGGACCCCGCAGTGCTCCGACCCGAGGCCATCGGGGCCCGTGCCCGCGCACGTCTGCGCGCAGGCGACGCTGCCAGAACTTATCACTACCTGCTTCAATCGCTGGAGAACCAATGACCGATCTTGCAAAAGAGATGCCGCTGCTCGCCCGCCACGAAGGCGTATGGGACGGTGTCTATTCCTACTTCAATGCCCGCAACGAGAAGGTGGACGAGCATGCCAGCCGCCTGCTGTGTCGGATCACCGGCAATGATGCTGTCCCTTATCACCAGACCAATCACTACCGCTGGCCGGATGGGAAAACCGAAATCCGCGATTTCCCGGCCGAATTCCGGGATGGACGCATCTGGTGGGATAATGACCTGATCCAGGGCTGGGCCGCAGAGGTGCCGCTGGATGAACACAACCGTACGATGATGCTTTATTGGCAACGAACGGGCGACCCGTCGCTCTACCTCTACGAACAGATCCAGATTTCCGATGATGGCCAGAGCCGCTGCCGCACCTGGCACTGGATCAGGAACGGCCTGCTCGAAACGCGCACCGCGATCCAGGAACGACTGGTGACGCGCGACTGGAAAGCAATGGATGCCGAGATGTCGGCTGCGACCGAAGAAGGTCGCACGATCGAATTTGGCGGATTTAGGGATTAACCTGCCGCGATGCCCCTGACGCTGTTCGACAAGATCTGGAACACGCACCTGGTGGCGCAAACGCCCACCGGACCGGCTCTGATCGCCATAGACCGCGTTTTCCTGCACGAACGCACGGGCGCTTCTGCCTTGAACCGCATGGGCGAAATGGGCCGGGCGTTGTACGATCCATCCCGTGTCTTCGCAGTCATGGATCATATCGTCGATACCCGACCGGGCCGCGGCGACGGAACGCTGATGCAGGGCGGCGAGGGCTTCATTACCGAAACGCGGCAAGCCTGCCGGGAGGCGGGTATCACCCTCTTCGACGTCAATGATCGCGAGCAGGGCATCGTCCACGTCATATCGCCGGAGCTGGGGGTTGTGCTGCCTGGCCTCACCCTAGTCGCGCCCGACAGCCATACCTGCACGCAAGGGGCCTTCGGAGCGTTGGCATGGGGCATCGGATCGTCCGAGGCCGAGCATGCGATGGCTACCGGCACGTTGCGTCTTTCCCGACCAAAGACGATGCGCGTGACCTTCTCGGGCAAACTGGCGGCAGGCGTCACGGCGAAAGACATGGCGTTGCACCTGATTGCTGCGCACGGCGCGGCGGGCGGCGCCAGCCATGCAGTGGAATTTGCCGGCGATGCGGTCAGCGCGCTCGACATGGAGGGGCGCATGACGCTGTGCAACATGGCCACCGAATTCGGCGCCATGAGCGGCTTTGTCGCGCCCGATGCAGAGACTTACCGCTATCTTGCAGGCCGCCGCTTTGCGCCACGAAACTTCGACGACCCCTCGTGGAGGACGCTGCACAGCGACGCAAACGCGGTGTTCGATGCAGAGATCGCCATCGACGCCGGCCAGATCGCCCCGATGGTCAGTTGGGGCACCAGTCCCGAAGAGGCGATCCCTGTCGATGGCACAGTGCCCCGGGCAGCCGCGAGGGTCCACGATTATATCGGACTTGCCGAAGGCGAAAAGCTGGCAGGAACGCCGGTCGATGTTGCCTTCATCGGCAGTTGCACGAACGCCCGGATCTCGGACCTGCGCAGAGCCGCCGCGATACTCCGGGGTCGCAGGATTGCACCGTCGATCAAGGTTGCCATGGTGGTGCCCGGCTCGCTTTCGGTAAAGCGCCAGGCCGAGGAAGAAGGGCTCGACCAGATATTCACCGACGCCGGGTTCGAATGGCGTATGTCGGGGTGTTCGCTGTGCTTCTACGCCGGGGGAGAGGGTTTTCCAAAAGGTAGTCGCACGATCAGCAGCACCAACCGCAATTTCGAAGGGCGGCAAGGGCCAGGCATCCGCACCCACATCGCTTCACCGGAAACGGTGGCCGCCAGTGCGATCGCTGGTGCAATCGCGGACCCGCGAGACTATGCCCGAGCGGAGGGAGTGGCATGATCCCTTTCCCGCGCCCACTCGTCTCTCGCGCTGCGCCGCTGCTTGCCGACAATGTCGATACCGATACGATCATTCCCAGCCGGGAGATGCGCAGCACCGGGCGCACCGGGCTGTCCGACGGGCTGTTCGCACCGTGGCGCTATGTCGATGCAGACAGCCGGACAGAAAACCCCGATTTCGTGCTAAACCGGCCCGAGTTCCGCGACGCGCAGATCTTGCTGGGAGGAGCCAATTTCGGCTGCGGATCGAGCCGCGAACATGCCGTATGGGCGCTGGCCGAATGGGGCATCCGCTGCATCGTGGCGGAAAGCCTTGCGCCGATCTTTCGCGGCAATTGCATACGCAACGGCATCCTGCCCGTGCTCCAGCCACGCGCCGTGCTGAAAGAGTTGGCAGGACGCCGGATCACCGTCGACCTCGAAGCATGTGAGGTTGGCGGTCATCGCTTTGCCATTGACTCCGAAGCGCGGCAGATGCTGCTGGAAGGGCTGGATGCCATCGATCTCACGCTCACCCAGCGGGAGGATATTGCTGCCTGGACAGCCGCGGACCGATCCGCCCGGCCATGGGTCTATCCGGGAAGCGCGACATGAATGACTGGCACACTCCAACGTGCGGCGGTCTGACCGGCATAACGCGCTTCGTTGCATATCCGCGGAGCAATCCCGTGTGGTTGCAGATCAAACCGGCAAGACTACCATTTCCTCTTTCCGAGGACGGTGCCCGGCGGGCTTTGCAAATTCTTCAATCTGCGCGTCACGCGTGTTGGGATAGTGCAGCATGAACCGTATTCTGGTTTCCGAAGTCGGCCCGCGCGATGGCCTCCAGTCCATCGACCGGGTCATGCCTCTCGAAGCAAAGAAGCGCTGGATCGCCGCCGAGGCGGCGGCCGGGGTCAAGGAGATCGAGGTGGGCAGTTTTGTCCCGCCCAAGCTCCTTCCCCAAATGGCCGACACCGCCGAACTGGTCGCCTTCGCCAAGAGCATCGAGGGTTTGCGTGTCGTTGTCCTTGTCCCCAACGCCAAGGGCGCGCAGCGCGCAGCGGAGGCCGGAGTTCACGCGTTCAGCCTGCCGTTCTCCATGAGCGAGACGCACAGCCGCAAGAACCTGCGCAAGGATCATCCACAGATGATCGAGGAAATCCGCGCCTGTTCAGATATCGCGCGCGCGCATTCCATCCATTTCGAGGTGGGCCTGGCCACTGCTTTCGGCTGTACCATCGAAGGCGCAGTGAGCGAGGACCAGGTGGTGCGGCTTGCCGAAGCGGCGATGACAGCAGGCGCGATGGAAGTCGGCCTGTCCGACACCACCGGTTATGCCGATCCCGCGCAGGTGAAGCGGCTCGTGCGCAAGGTGAAGGCCGCCGTGGGCGAGGACAGGCTCAACACCTTGCACCTGCACAACACGCGCGGGCTGGGCCTCGCCAATGTCGTGGCGGGACTGGAGGAAGGTATCACCACGTTCGATGCCTCGCTGGGCGGACTGGGGGGGTGCCCGTTCGCGCCCGGCGCCAGCGGCAATATCGTGACCGAGGATCTCGTGCTGATGCTGAACGCCATGGGCTGTGACACCGGCATCGATCTCGACGCGCTCCTGGGCGTGCGCGCCATTCTCGAAGAAGCTCTGCCCGGCGAGCCGCTCTACGGCTTCACCCCCGATGCAGGGCCCATGCTGGACTACGCTGAAAGGATCGCCCGATGAGCGCGCCCACTCCCTTGGCAGGGATCAAGGTTGTCGAATTCACGCACATGGTGATGGGGCCGACGGCGGGGCACATCCTCGCCGGTCTTGGGGCCGAGATCGTGCGCGTGGAACCCGTTGGCGGCGATCGCACGCGCCGCCTGCTGGGATCGGGGGCGGGCTATTTCCCGATGTACAATCGCGGCAAGAAATCCATCTGCCTCGATCTCAAAGACCCGGAAGGTCTTGCTGTGGCAAAGGACCTGATCGCCGATGCCGACGTGCTGGTGGAGAATTTCCGTCCCGGCGCGCTCGACCGGCTGGGGCTGGACTATGAAAGCTGCGCCGCTGCCAACGCGCGGCTGATCTATTGCTCGGAAAAAGGTTTCCTTTCAGGCCCCTACGAACAACGCACCGCACTGGACGAAGTGGCGCAGATGATGGGGGGGCTCGCCTATATGACGGGCCCTCCCGGAAAACCGATGCGTGCCGGGGCCAGCGTAATTGACGTGACCGGCGGCATGTTCGGTGTGATCGGCGTGCTCGCGGCACTGGAGGAACGCCATCGCACCGGCAGGGGCCAGAAGGTGGTCGCCAGCCTGTTCGAGACCACCGCCTACCTCGTCGGGCAGCACATGGCACAATATGCCGTGACCGGAACACCCGCCGCACCCATGCCGGCGCGCGTGTCGGCATGGGCCATCTACGACGTTTTTCAGACGAAGGACCATCCAGTGTTCATCGGCGTCGTTACCGACACCTTGTGGGAGAAGTTCTGCAAGTTGTTCGGGCTGGACGAATTATGGGCCGACGAGCGCCTGCGCGAGAACAACGCCCGCGTGCTCGAGCGGGACCGCATCCTGCCTGTCATCCGTGACATCGTCGGCTCGATGACGCGAGACGAGGTGATCGCAAAGCTGGAAGGCACCGGCATGCCGTTCGCCCCCATCGGCAAGCCGGAGGAACTGTTCGACAATCCCCAGTTGGCGGCCGGCGGGCTGGAGGACGTTACACTCGACAGCGGCGAGCAGGTGCGGCTGCCCACCATCCCGCTGGAAATGAGCGGCAAGCGTATCGGCAGCGCGCAGCAATTGCCAGCGCCAGGGGCCGACAGCGAAAAGGTGCTGTCGGCGCTTGGGTACGACTCCGATCGCATAGCTCGGCTGCGCGAAGGCGGGGCCGTAGGCTAGACCGATTTCGGGTGATTGCGCCAACTTGCCGTACTTGGCCACCGTGGCACGCAAGGCGTGGGACTCCCAATCCGGCACGTCCCCGGACTCGCGTGCTATTCGGCACCCTCGCCCACGCGTTCCATCTGCTCGCGAAACTTGCGCGCGGTAATCGGGATGAACAGCATCGGGATTATCCCGAAGATCAAAGGGACCGTCGCCATCGCATAGCGAATGTTTTCCTCGCCATAGATATTGGTGGAAAGCCAGCCGACCGTCGTTGGCCCCAGCACCAGGCCGGCAAGGCTGATTGCCATGTAATAGAGCGCCACGATCTGCCCCCTGATCTGGGCTGGGGTGATCAGGAGCAGCGCGGTGACACCGACGGCACTGACAAACCCGATACCAACGGTGTTGAGGCAAAGTATCGCGAAAGCCAGCCTGCCATCGGGAATGAAATACGGCAGCGCGGCGGTCGGCACCATTATGAGAAAGCCCATCACCAGCAGGCGGAACGGGGCATCGCGCTTGCCCGCCTGGCTCCACTTGTCGGACAGCCAGCCGGCGAACATGATATTGGCGGGCCCGATGGCCAGGATGGCTATGCCGTTGACGAAAGCGTAATTCTCGACCTCCCATCCCCACGTCCGGGCGAACGTGGAGGGCAGGAATGACTGGCTGTAGGCGATGATCGTCATCACGCAGATGAGCGAGACGAAACCAAGGTAGGTGCCCAGATGCTGGCGCACGTAGCCAAAAGCATCGCCCAGCGAATTGCCCTTCAGGCTGGCGTCGGTGGACTTTGCAACCCGCCGCGCCGGTTCCTTCATGAACACGAACACGGTGGCAAGCAGCAAGCCAGGCAGGCCGACGGCGATGAAGGTAGCCTGCCAGGGGGCCACCGGACCGAGGATCGGCAGGTCGACGAACTCATGCGATTTTGCCCATAACAGCACCCCACCGCCGATAAGCGATGCAAGGCCCGAACCGATGACCAGTGCGGTACTGTAAAAGCTGATCGGCTTGCCGCGGCGTTCCGGAGGGAAGCTGTCCCCGATCATGGAAAATGCCGCCGGGCTAAGTGTCGCTTCGCCGGCTCCGACCATCATGCGCGTCGCGAACAGGTGCCAGAACTTGCTAGCGAGGCCCGATGTCGCGGTTGCCAGAGACCACACGGTGATCCCGATGGCCACCAGCCACGTCCTGCGCTTGCGGTCGACCAGCCAGCCGAGCGGGATGCCCATCGTCGCATAGAAAATGGCAAAGGCCCAGCCGAGCACCCAGCCGATCTGTTCGTCGGTCAGGTCGAGGTCGGCCTTGATCGGCTCGATAAGCAGGCCAAGGATATAGCGGTCGAGGAAGCTGAAGATATAGGCCAGCGTGAGCATCACCACGAGGAACCAGCCCGCTTTGCCCGAAGGCCAGGGGAGCGATGCGGTGCCCGGTGGAGTGATCGGTTGCTCGGGTGCCTTGGTTGCCATCACGGGCGCTCCTCATTCGGAATGAGGTATATGACGATCAGGTTGTCGTCGTAATCGACGATACCGATCTCGCGCCCGATGCGCCCGTCGTGCGTTTTGAGCACGCCTTCTTCATATACCTTCAACCCGAGTTCGCGCGAGGCCCGCATGACCTCGTCGGGTTGCTGCGTCTCGAGCACGATGGCCCCCCTTCGTGGGTGCGGCACCGGTTCCATCGCTATGCCGCCGATCTCGCTCAACGCCATGACGCGCGGCTGCCCCGGGAGCGAAAGGATGGCAAATCCCAGTTCGGCACCCTCGGGAATGTCAAAGACCGGTATCGAATAGCTGTCGGGATTGTGGCCAAGGCGATAGGTCACTTCAAACCCAAGTACGCCCTCATAGAACGTCAGTGCACGGTCCAGGTCCGAAACCACGAAATTGGCGCGCTGGAAGCGCACGGGGGTGTTGTCTGTCATAGCCATTCCTCAGGTTCGCCGCGCACCCGGCAGCATTTCACGCCGACGTTGCCACCGGTGTAGAGTTGGGCCAGGGCGCGCGGCATGGCGGCAAATCCCTGTTCGATATCGAGCACGGGCTTGACCTTGCCATCGCCGATCCACCCCGCCATCTCGTCCATCGCGCGGCTCCAGCTGGCCAGGTGGTTGTAGACAAAAAATCCCTGCATCCTCGCATCCACGCCGCGCAGCCGCGTGTAATTGTCGAGAGCGAAGGGTTCGTCACGAGTGTATTCGCTGATCGAACCGCACAGCACGATGCGGGCATGAAGGCGCAAGTTGTCGAGCACCGCGGATAACGTTTCCCCGCCCACATTGTCGAAATAGAGGTCGATCCCCTCGGGCCGCAGCTCGGCCAGCTTTGCTCGCAGGTTATCGGCCTTGTAATCGATAGCTGCCGAACATCCATTCCCGAGTACGAAAGCGCATTTGTCGGGCCCGCCGGCGATGCCCACAACGTGACAACCGGCCACGTTTGCCGCCAACTGGCTGACAAGCGAACCAACTCCGCCTGCAGCCCCTGACAGCACCATCCGGTCGCCCTCCCGCGGCTGGCCGCAGGCGAAAAAGCCGGCGTAGGCGGAAAGGCCGGTCATGCCGAGCGGGCCCATACCATAGGAGGCGGGCAAGCCATTGCGCGGCATCCGGAAGAACTTTTCGCGCGCCGTCATCGCACTGGCTTTCCAGGTCTGCCAGCCAATCTGCCCCTGGACGATCTGGCCTTCGCGCCAGTCGGGATGGCGCGATTTGGCAACCTGCGCCACACCGCGCCCATGGATTACATCGCCCGGCCCGATCGGCGGATCGTCGGTGCGGGCGGTTCCTGCCATGTACATGCGCATGACCGGTGCCAGATTGAGGTAGAGCGTGCGCAGCAGGACCTCGCCCTCGCCCGGCTCGGGGATCGGTTCCTCGTGCCAGGCGAAATCATCGGGCCGCACGTTGCCTTGCGGTCGACAGGCTATCCGCCACTGGCAGTTTACCTTGTCGTCGGGCTCGTGAGCAGCAAGTGCGCCGAAACCTGGGAGAGCGTCCTCCCGCCTCATCCCTCGCGGACCTGCACCACCTGGTTCACCTCGAAGAAATAGCCGTCGAGATCCCAGAAGCTGGCTCCGATCATGTCCTTCACCCGGCCGTCGGCCCCCGTGACAGACCATTCACGGGGCTCGCAATGCACGCCCGATCCGGCGGCGCGGGCTCGCTCCAGCGTAGCGCGGGTATCTTTCGCGGCGACAACAAAGATGGGCGCGCCGAACGGAATCGTTTCAGGCAGGGTTGCGGGCGCGTCGGTGCGCGGTGGATCGACCCATTGCAGCAGGCCGATCATTCCGATCTCGTCGTGTTTTGCCTGCATGATGACAAGGCGCGTCCGGTCGCCCTTCTTCCCGGCGGCAAGTTGCGTGCCGGTAAGCTCGAAGGGAACATCCATCCACCGCGTCATGCCGAGCACTTCTTCATACCAGATTGCCGCCCGTTCCGCATCGCGTACCATGAGCGTCGTGCGTTTGATGACGTCGGTCATGGGTAGGCTTCGCCAAGGCTGGGCGCCTCGATCAGCAGGACCTGACACTCGGCAATACCCTCGCGAAGCTTCTTTGCCTCGGCATATTCGGGGCTGTTCCAGAAGGCCTTCGCAGTCTGCCTGTCTGGCCATTCCGAAATGACCATCGATGCGCCTTCCCCGAAATCCCCTTCCAGCAGTTCAGCGCCCGGACCACGCAGGATGTAGCGTCCGCCAAACTGCTCGACGAGTTTGCCGGCCGCCGCGCCGTAACCCTGTATGAATGCGTCGCGGTCGTCGATCCTGGCGGTCACGATCATGTAGGCAGGCATCGGACACGGCTCCCTCGATAATTTGTCCGGACAACTTACCTGACTGCCATGCACTGGCAAGTGCAAATTGGCGCTAGAAAGGCTTCACGGCGCCAAGGAAGCAGACAGAAGCGATGGTGATCCAGTAAATGTAGGCAGAAATGCGTGCCTGGGCGATTTCCCGTTCGAGCGCCGCCTCCTGCTGCGCATCCGGACCTTGGGCCAGCACGCGGAAACGCATGGTCCAGCGCCGCATGACCAGTCGCAGAAACAGGCCGATGCACAGGGCGAAGGCGTAGAGTCCCATCTTGCTGGGATACCAGTAGCGACCCGGCCCCGATTCTACTGGCCCACTGCCGTAGAAGGCCAGGACGGCAACCACTGCGATGAGCACGATCAGCGGGTAGCGCAGCAATTCCTCGGCTCGGGTGACCTTCACGCCGAGGTCGGTTTCGCGCATGATGAAAGCGGTCCAGGTCATCGCCAGCCAGCCTGCGAAAACAAGCCACATGATCCAGATGCCCGCGCCATCCAGCAACGGAACGAAGCCGTACAACTTGCCCATGTGCAGTCCAAGCGGCAGCAGCAGCACGATGCCGGTGCGGGCAAGGATGTCAATGCGATAGGCGGTTTCCATGTGCCGCCGCCGCTCTTCCAGCGAAAGGTTGCGATTGACGACGTGATAGCTGGTCTGGAACACGCCCCATTCGCCGCCAAGCCAGTAGACCATGGCGAGGATATGAATCCACCGCAGGATCGGCAACTCGTACATTGTCAGAAATTCGATCATCGATCCCCCCTCCCCGAGGAAAAGCTATTCCCTTGATAGCCTCTCGACCCATTCTGTAATCGGAGGGTCGTCGGCTTCCATTGCCTCCACTGCCTGCTGGAATCCGCGCATGATCCGCGAAACATAGGCACGCGTTGCCAGCGATCGTTCCTCGCCCGCCTCGCGATCGGGCTCGTAGGCTTCGATATCTTCGCGGCGCAGGGCGCCCTTGGCATCGAGCAGCCGCTCTATGGTATCCTGGCGCTCGCGCAGGGCGGAAACCTCTCCCGCCAGCGCGAAGACCACCGAATAGAGCCGATCGAGCGCCTCCACATCGAAGAATTCGGGCCTCTTGCCCTTGGCGCGCTTGCCGGAAGCCGCGACCCAGTCGATATCATCGCTCATGCAGCGTCCTTCGCGTCGCGCTTCCATGCACCATAGGTGTTCCAGATCGCGGCGCGTCCGTAATCCTCTTCCCCTTCGTCGGGAGACGGAGGGAAAATCTCGGGATCGACCACGGCGCGAACACCGGAGCTGAACTGGTCTTCCCTGGCAAACCCGGCTCTGGCCATCGCGTCCTTGAGGTCAAGCTGGTGCATCGCGCTCCAGAACGGCTCGTTGTTATTGAAGGCATCCCAATCGCGCATGAACTGCTCGAACAGCGGCATTCCTTCCGAATACTGCGGCTGCTCCACATGGAGGATCAGGCCACCGGGTTTCAGCACGCGGTAGCTTTCGGCAAGAATGCGCGGCAAGGCCTTGGCCGACAATTCGTGCAGGAACATTGTCGTCTGGACCCAATCGAACGTGCCATCCTGCCAGCGCGAAAGATCTTCTCCCGATGCCTGAACGAAGCGGATGTTACCGACGCCGAGCGCCGCCGCACGCGCGGCACCGTAACGCAGCGAAGCCGCTGCGGTGTCGATGGCGGTCACTTCAGCTTCGGGAAAAGCCTGTGCGATCGGAAGGGCATTGTGGCCCACGGTCGCGCCAATATCGAGGATCCGCTCGGGTCGCCAATCGGGGCGATGCTTCCGGATCCATTCGACCACGGCCTGGCCACCGCCGTCATTGAGTCCTCCCAAAGCGCCGCCAGTGGTTGCAAACAGGCCGACATCGTAATTTGCGCCCACGGTGACATCGCCTTCGCGCTCGCCGCCGTGGTAGCCGCCGGGCTGGCAGTGAATGTCCACGGCAGTCTGGTAATCGGGTTGCTCGATCGCGGGATCGAGTTCGAGCTGGCCCGATTGCTCGTTATACTGGCGGGCCCTGGCGTCGAGCTCATCAAGCTGCCGCAGCACGATCTGGCGTCCGTTGTGCTGGCGCATTTCCATCGAATTGCGCTTCATGGCCGACCACATGCGGTGCCATGGATCGCGGTTCATCGCATCGCGAATTTCATATCGATGCTCCGGCTCGCGTCCATGCTCCTGCTCGAATGCCGGAAGCACGCGCTTCTCGTAGGCAAGCTTGTTGCCGGCACCCAGCGGACCGGAAAGATAACGGTTGAAATGGGTGAGAAAGTTGAAGCGCGCAGCCTCGTCATGAGCGGCTCGCGGCATCATCGGATGCCGGGTGAGCGCCGTATACGGGGGAGGAAGATCGGAAGCCATCGCAGCACCTCAAAAGTTGTCCGGACAAATTTGCAAGTCGGCACGTCATTGTCAATGCCATTTCGCACAAGTTCGCTTTAGGCTGCCAGGTCGGCGGCGCAATTGATCCGGCGCAATGTCAGATAGCCGCAGGCGATCGAGACAAGTGTGATCAATCGCCGAGCGCGACCAATGACTTGCCGATATTGTCACCGCCCATCAGCTTCTCGAATTGCGCAGGGGTTTGCTCGATCCCCACGACACGATCCTCGACATAGGCCAGCTTGCCTTCGCCGATCCAGCGAAATGCCTGCGCCGCATAGTCTGCCATTTCATTCATGTAATCATAGACGACCAGCCCCGAGAGTTGTGCGCGCTTGAGTATGTAGACGCCGGGATTGGGGCCCTTGGGCGCCTCTCCTGCCGGCAGGCTGTATTGCGAAATCAAACCGCACAGCACCACGCGGCCATAATCGGCTAGGTTGGCAAGCGCTGCATCCAGTACCGATCCACCGACATTGTCATGGTAGACGGTGATGCCATTCGGAAATGCCTGTGCCAGTTGTTCGGTCCAGTCGTCGTCCTTATAATTGATGCACAGATCGAAGCCGTATTCGCGTTCCACGGTACGGCATTTCGCATCCGATCCGGCAAGGCCGACGACCTTGGACGCGCCTTTGATACGCGCCAACTGCCCTACCGTGCCGCCTACTGGCCCCGTGGCAGAAGACACCAGCACCCGGTCCCCCTCGCTCACCTTTGCGAGATTGTGGGCACTGGCCCAGGCGGTAAGGCCCGGCATCCCGCACACTCCCAGGTGGAGCGAAAGTGGCCGGATCGCGGGATCGATCTTCTGCACCTGTACGCCCTTCATCACGGCGTGGCTGCGCCAGCCACCCTCACCCCGGACGAAATCGCCGACCGCGATGCCATCGGCGCGCGATTCCAGGACTTCGCCCACGCTGAGCGAGGGGATGTGCTCTCCGATTTGCGGCGCAGGACCGGACATGTGCCGCCCACGAAGTCGTGAGCCGATGTAGGGATCGAGCGAGAGGCATGCGTTGCGGACCAGCACTTCGCCGTCGCCTGGCCTGGGGCACGTCATCGTCTCGACCGCAAAATCCTGCGCTTCGGGAACGCCCGTTATTGCACGCGAAAGAACCACTTGCCGGTATTCGCTCATACTATCTGCCTCAAAGTTGTCCGGACAACTACACTCAGCATATACCGGGTGGAGGCACAAGGTACAGCGCCCGAATTCAGCGCCATTTGTCAATTTTATGGTTTTGTAAAAATTATAAACTAGACTTAGGACAACCCCCGTTTCACACAGTTGTCCGGACAACTTTGGGGGAAGACCGATGCATCGTGCGAAATTGTACTTCTGCTCGGCCGCTGCGGTCGCAATTCTGGTGCCCGTAGCCAGCCACGCTCAGGAAAATCCGGTCTCGCCAGATACCGAAAGGCAGACCAACGAAGACCGCCCGCCCATCATCGTCACGGCGAGAAAGCGCGAGGAAACTCTCCTCGAAGTTCCCCTCAGCATAACTGCGCTCACGGCAGAGGATATCGACGAGGCCGGCATCGCGAATATCGCCGACGTCGCCCAACAGACGCCCGGTTTTTCGTTCCGACAGGGTTTTGGCCGAACGGGCGGAGGGGACGGTGGTGCCAGCGTGCGCCCGGCGATCCGTGGCATGTCCAATATCCTGGGTGCTCCCAACGCCGGTTTTTTCGTCGATGGCATCTTCGTGTCCGGCAATATCACCAGCTACAATCTCGAAAACCTGGAACGGGTCGAGGTCATTCGCGGTCCGCAAGCAGCATTGTTCGGTCGCCAGACCTTTTCCGGCGCGATCAACTTCGTAACCCGAAAGCCGGACGACGAATTGCGGGTAGGGGTCGAGGCGACCGTAGGTCAGTACGACAATTATGAATTGTCGAGCTACGTTTCGGGTCCGCTGGCGCAGAACGTCTTCGCCGAGGTCAACGGCCGTTTCTACACCTTCGGCGGCGACTATGTGAACGCCGACAATGGCGAGCGCGACATCAATGCGCAGCAAAGCTGGAACCTGGGTGGTCGTCTTCGCTTTACGCCGACACAGGATCTGGAGATCGTGCTGGGCGGTGCCTATGGCGAGGACCGCGACAAGGGTTATTCCACCTACAAATTCGGGTCCGACAACCTCAACTGTTTCCTGCCTGACGTTACCGGCCAGTTCTTCGGTATCGACCTGAATTCCAATCGCAGCCGCGGGTATTTCTGCGGCGAGATCGAGCAGCCCGACAGCTTCGCCTACAACAACGATGAACTGGAGGAGCTGGGCTATCGCGGCCTGACGCGAGACTATTTCCGCACCGATCTCATGATAAATCTTGGCCTCGGCGGCGGCTGGGAGATCAACTCCATCACAGCCTACAATGGCTCCGACAATATCAATGGATTCGATAACGACCTTTTCCCCACGGACACCCCCAATCTCACCATCGAAGGCTCTTCCACCAGGGACTTCAGCCAGAACCTGCGTTTGCTTTCCCCCCAGGAGGCACGCCTGCGCGGACTGGTCGGCGCGTATTATTACGAGCAGAACGACGGCGAAGGCTTCGGCCTCGATACGGATTGGGACGCGGCCACTCTCGGCCAGGTCAATCGCTTCGATTCCGACGACGGGGTGGAGAATTGGGCCGTCTACGGCCTGATCGAGTTCGACGCGACGGACCGGCTGACGCTGAGCGCCGAGGCCCGCTACCAGGAGGACACGATCTTCGCCTCGCTGGAAAGCGATGGCGGCACCACCGCCGTCACCCCTGCCACCGGCCAGCGCCAAGTGACCTACGAGGCCTTCCTGCCTCGCTTCACCGCACGCTACGAAATCACTCCCGACCTCAATCTCTATGGCTCGATCGCCAAGGGCAACAAGCCTGGCGGCTTCAACGATCTGCCCTCCAACATCGTTCAGTCCTACCTCGACGATTTTCTCGCCGACGGGATCGACACCTACGAGGAAGAGGAAGTCTGGTCCTACGAAGTGGGCGTGAAAGGCGAACTCGGCACGGGCGGCGTGTTTTTCAACGTCGCCGCCTTCTATCTGGACTGGTCGCAGCAGCAGTTGACCCAATCACAGCCCTACGAACAGACGAACGGCAGTTTCACCACCACACCGTTCATCGTCAACGCCGGTTCTTCCGAGATCAAGGGCCTCGAAGTGGAACTGTTCGGACCGTTGACCGACTGGTTCGATTTCCGCTTCGGTTATTCCTACAACGATGCAACGTTCGTCAATTTCTACGACGAGAATACCGAGGAATTGCTGGATACCGATGGCGAGCCCAGTTTTCTCGACAGCGACTTTACCGTTCCCAATCCCGACGATGTGGACGGGCCGAACGGGCAAGTCGCGGGCAACAGGTTGCCGCAGACGCCGGAACACCAGATCAACTTTTCCGGGTCGGTCCATTTCCCAATCAACGACAATGGCACCGAATTCTTCTTTCGAAACGATTTCCTCTACGAAAGCACGCGCTACGCGCAGGTCCACAACCTCGCGGAAACCGGCGATAGCCTGAACTGGAACATCCGGACCGGCCTGGATTTCGGAGACATCCGGGTTACCGCCTTCGTCGAGAACGTGCTGGAAGACGAGACACCGCTGGTCATCACGCGTCTGTTCGATTTCAATCGCGGCCTGCTGGTGCCCGACCCCGTGCGCAGTTTCATTTTCCTGCAAAACCGCCGTTTCACTTTCTATCGCGACTTCATTGTCGGGGCACCGCGCAAGCGCCAGTTCGGCCTGACGGTAAATTATCGCTACTGACGGGGCATGGCGGCAGCGCGAAAGCCGGGTGGCCCACCTGCCCCTGCCAGCCTGAAAGCGATCAGGACCTGGCACCGCCGAATTGCGCTGGCGCTTGGCCTTTTCCTTGCTTTCCAGGGACTGACGGGAGCTGTTTCCCAATATAGGTTCTGGCTGCTGGGGCAGTTGCAGGCGGGATATTCGGCGCGGGCGGTGCAGCCAGCGGCCACGCCGGGTGAAGTGTTGAAAATCCTCGCCAATGACCTGCCGGACTTTGCCCCTGCCCACGTCATGTATCCCGCCGCCAGTGCGCCCGACACCGCGGTGATGGCGATGGGCACCTTCGATCCCGCAACTCCGATGTCACGGATGATCACCCTCGACCAGTACGGCGGCCAGGTTATATCTGACATGCCGATAGCAGGAGCAGCGGGCTGGATTGGGCTGGCGAACAGCCTGCACCGATGGACCGTGCTGGGCACCAGCGGACGGATCTTCCTGACCCTGCTTGGCCTTTGCACGATTGCCGTGGCCGCACTGGGATTGGGGCTCTACTGGCGAACGCGAAAAGCCCGACCGCGCGGTGCGCTCGCACGGCTGCACCGGTCGTGCGGGATCGTTGCCGGTGCGATCCTGCTTTGCATTGCGACGACCGGAACCGCACTCAACCTGTATACCTGGGCGGAGAGCTCGAACGGCACTCTGGTAACCTCTTACAATATGCGATCGGCGATGGTGCGGGACGAGCCGGTAGCGATCAACGTCGATCTTGATACGGCCTATGGCACGGCTCTGGGCGAGGTGGCAAAAGGCAGCAACCTTGCCGCCTTCGCACCCGCCGGTGCCCACGCCCGCTATCACTGGTTCGCCTTCAACAGCCCGCGCATGCGCCGGGTCGACATCCTGATCGATCCTCTCGATGGCAGTGTCGCAGGGGTCAAGCCAGCCGGACTGATGGAACGAAGCAGCGGATTGCGCAGCTGGCTGTTTCCTGTGCACAGCGGCTATATCCTCGGTCCCCTGGGCGGTTTCCTCTTTGCCCTCACCGGCCTTTCCCTGATCGGTTTCTTCGTGTCCGGGGTTGTCATTTGGCAAAGCGGTCGGAGGGTCAGGCGAGGAAAGGCAAGGGCATGACTCCAACCACCTATCGCAAGCTGCGTACGGTCCACAAATGGGCGGGCATCGTCGCTGCCCTGTGGCTCTTCGTGCTCGGCATCACCGGGGTGCTTCTGGACCATCACGAGTGGCGCTGGCTGAACCAGATCAGCGTGCCACAATCCTGGTCTTCCGAGCGGGTCGCCTTTCTCGTGCCCGGCACGCCGATCCGCCACATTGCGGCGGACAACGGCCGCATGGTCGGGGCGAGCGAGCGCGGTGCATGGTATACCGACGACGGACAGGTATGGACTGCCATCGACTTTGTGGGGATGCCCGGCCAACCGCAAACGAATGGTATCGCCACCCTTGCAGATGGCGGTTTTGCGCAGACGTGGCTGGCGACCGACGAGGGGCTATGGCGTCTGTCACTGGATGGAGCCAGTGCCTTCCGGGCCGGGCTCCAGGGCCAACATCTCACCGCGCTGAGTGCGGGTTCGGACGACAACGAACTGGTCACGATCGCCGACAAGAGCGATATCGTCATCTGGGATCGGTCCGAGCAGACCGCGCGAATTCTGGACCTTGAGCCGAGGGTTTCGGGGCTGAGTGATACGGTCGCGCTGCACCGCTTCGTGATGGACATGCACTTCGGCCGCGCCCTGTTGCCGGGTGACTGGGGAATCCTGCTGAACGATATCGGGGGGATAGCGATGGCGGTCCTCTCGTTGACCGGCATTCTTTACTGGCTCGTCACGCGGCCGGGTCGACGCAAGGGAATGAGCATGAGGACGCAGCGAAATTCGATGCGGTGGCTGTTCCGATTTCACGCGCCCGTCATCGGCTTAGTCGGGCTGATCCCGATCCTCTACCTGTCCCTCACCGCCTTTCCCCTGAACCATATCTACGGGTTCATCGAATGGGCAGAAGGGCGAACGCTCGATCGCGCCAGCCTTCCTCCTGCCTATCGCGCCGCCAGCCTCGATCACGAGATAGAGTCGATCGTCGCCATTCCCGGCGAAGAGCGAATGCTTGTTGCGACACGGTATGGCGTTCTTGAAACCCGCAACGAAGGACGCAGCTGGCACGTAGAGGAAACGTTGCCGGTAGAGCGCGGTAGCGGCGGCGCAAATCTCTTCCGCGTCGGCGATGTCGTCTTTGCCGGCTATGGCGCGGAGGAGAATTTCGCGCAGCGTCCCGGCAGTGCGGAATGGACGCAACTGGAAGGAACGGGCTTCGCCCTCACTACGGGCGCGCGCGACGGGGATACCTTGTTCCTCAAGAACAGCCGCGCGATCTATTCGGGAAGCGGCATCGACAGTAACTTTGCGGACACCGGTATTGACTATCTGGCTGCGGCCCCCGGAACCCCGCTATTCCTCTACATCGTGGACATCCATGTGGGGCTGGTTCTCCACAGCGAATTCAAATGGGCGAACGACCTGTTCGCCGGTCTCGCGCTGATCCTCGCCCTGAGCGGGCCCTTCATGTGGCTTAAACGCAAGTGGATCTGAAGCGCGGTCAGGCGTCCAGGAACTGGGCAATATCCCGCGCGATCGCTTCCCCTGCCACATCGAACAGCCCGTAGGCCAGGTCCGGCCACTCGACGAGCCGAGACCTCGGGACCAGATGGGCAGCCGTGCGGGTTTCTTCCACCAGACCGTCGTGCGGAGCGGCCACGAGCGTCGGCACTTCAATGGCGCGAAGGATGGCGGACAGGTCCGCCTCGAGGGCCGATTGCAGCGCCCACTCGCCATAGAGACCGGCCCGTTCCTTTTCCGCAACGGTGCGTGCGATATCAATCAGCGATTGTCCTTCGGCCCGAGCGGCCAGAGATCCAACCCATTGGGCATCCAGATGGCTGCCTTCCTCGTCGTAGTTGTTCGGTTCTTCCAGCGACGCCAGCAGGCTGGCGCGTTGCTCGTCGCCGAGAAGGGGAAAGGCCACAAGCACCGCTCGCCGCACCTCGTTCCGCCGCGCCGCCAGAGAAGCCGCGATCGCGGCTCCGGTATGGTAGCCAAGGATATCCACCTGAGGCCCCGTCAAGGATAGCACGGCATCGAGCATGGCATCGGCATATTGCCCCAGGTCGGGTCTTTGGCCGGGCCGGTCGCTTTCCCCATAGCCAGGTGTATCGAGAGCAAGGACGCGTCGGCGATCGGACATGAACGGCAGGAAGCGCTCGAACATCCGTCCGGACAAGGGGGACTGATGGAACAACAGCAGGGGCGGAGCACTTGCCTCAGCCGCCGGTTCGGCGATCCGCAAGTGAATCTGGCCGAAGCGCGCCGTGACGTAATGCCTGCGAATGCGCGGGTGGGATGGTTCGCCCGTCGCCAGCACCGGCGCGCTCGCGAATGCAAGAGTGCTGCTTATCATGCCGATCAGGGCGCGCCGTCCGATCAATTGTGCCTCTCGTTCAACTCCACCAGATTTCCGTCGGGATCGAACACGAAGAAGAAACTCGCGTCCCACTCGTCGCCCACACTCTCGATGTGCGACGTTTCGATCTGCTGATGGACGATGTATCCTGCGGCCGAAAGCGCCGCAGCGCGGGCCGCCAGGTCGGTGGTTTCAATCATCATGATTGCATCCCCGTGGTGCAGGGTGCCAGGCTGCGGGGCTTCTCGCGGCTCGCCGTATTGCAACAGGCCAATCATGCCCAGATAGGGATCCTTGCCGCGCATTATCACCAACCGGCTGGGGTCGCCCTCGGCGACGCCGCCGACAGGGAGCCCATGAGAGCTTACCGTGCCAGCCTCGCCGATATACCATTGTTCGAAACCGATCGCCTCGTAAAACGCGATGGAGGCATCCAGATCATGCGTCAGGATCGTGGCCCGGCGCAGTACGGTTCCATCGCTGGCCCCGCCTGATAGCCGAGATCCCGGCGTCCCGACCGGCGATGCAGCACAAGCTGCCAGCCCGCCGAGGCTCGCAAGGGCGACTGCGGCGACAATTGCCCTCACTCGTCCCCCTCGGCTGTCTCGGATCTCCGTTGCGCATCGATGAAGCGCTGTGTCACCGTCCAGCTGGTGTCGTTGGGCCGGTCGTCATCTACTGGTGGGGGGGCGACGTAGTCAGGGTAGTTGGCGCGGATTTCGGCCTTCATTTGTTCGGGCATGTCGTCCCAGCTGTCCAGCCTTGCCCCGCCGGTGTAAAACACCAGCACGCCGTCGCGGCTGCGCATCTTCATCCATGGCAGCCAGCGCGAAATACGCCCCCAAGAAATGACGTTGTCCATCACGTGCGGGGTCGCTTCGTCGCGAATGTCGGCGACGGGTGCTGTCCATGTCAGGAATTCCGAAGCCTGGTAATTGTTACCGACATACTCCTGGTAATCCCCGGCCATGGGATTGTCGTAGAACAAGAGCGCAGCCCCGCCACCCTGATAGGCGTAGTCGCCGACGATCGTAGGTTCGAAGGTGGCGGTGGGATTGCCTTCCTCATCGCGCGACCAGCTTGGCTGGCGAGAGTTTACGGGGTCGTTCTGTACGTGGATCACGTCCACGGTTTCTCCGGTGAAGGGATTTTCCCAAGTTCGCAGGATTTCGTCGGTCTCGGGATCGAGGTAGAACATGACCTCGCGACTTACCGAACGCGATCCTACGCCGCGAACCGGGTCCTCGAAAGCCTCACACTGGCGCGTGTTCATGGCGATCACGTTGAAAAGGTGGCGATCTCGCTCCCCACGGATGCGGCTGTAGACCGTCCCTTCCCAGTAGTAGACGGTCGGGTCCTCCGTTTCGATCGAACAGAACATCTTGGTCGACATGCGAAAGGCGTCGTCGGGGTTTGCCGGGTCGAGTTGCGCCGCGACAGGGGAAGCGACGATCAGGCCGGCTGCGGACAGTATCAGTGCGATGCGGCTCATTCTCCAGCCTCCTCTTCACGGTCTTTCATCAGCCGAAAGACTTCCCAGCTCGTCTGGTTCGGCCTGGTATCGTCCAGCGGCGGTGGTGCAGTGTATTCGGGATAGCGGTCCAGCAGGGTGGAGCGCAGCGGCTCGGGCAGCTCGTCTATCGAGGCCGCCCGTCCCCCGACTGTAGCAGTGTATACCATGCCATTGCGGTCGCCCATTTTCATCCAGGGAAGCCAGTTGGACACCCGCGACCAACTGATCGAATGATGGTCTACCGTAGGATCGTCTCCATCGAACAGGTCCTCGCTGTAGAAGAACTCGTTACCCATCTCCATTGCATGGTAGGTACCTCCGACCCATTCCTGGTACGGTCCGCCCAGTGGGTTTTCGTAGAATAACGGTGTGTTCCCGGTGCTGATCGCGCGACCATTCAGGATCAGGTAGTCGGTTGTCAGGGGTGCCCCGTCAGAGCTGTAGGCATGTATCGGGTTGCGCATGTTGACCGGATCGTTGGCGACATGGATGACCTCCAATTGCTCACCCGTCCAGGGGTTCGTCCACTCGTCCTGCACCTCGCCCGTTTCGGGATCGAGGTGGAGCATGATCTCGCGGCTTACGCTGCGGAATCCGGGGCCGCGCTCAGCATCCTCCACCGTAGCACACTGCCGGATATTCATGCCCTGCAAGCCGAAAAGGCGCCGGTCGCGCTCGCCCTCGACGCGGCTGAACATGGACCCCTGCCACCAATAGATCACTGTTTCGCCATCGTTCAGCGAGCAGATCGCCTTGCGCATGATCTGCAGGGCATCTTCTGGCTCATTCTGATCCAGTGTCTCTGCAACTGCGGGTACTGTTGCACCAGCAAGCACTCCCGCCAGCGCCATCAATTTCCACCCCATGCCGATCCCTCCGAAAAGTTGTCCGGACATATTTGCCGAGGGGGCGGACATGCGTCCAGTTTATATATTTTACCGAACCATCAGTAATCTTTATCATCGCTCGCCTGGAAGGACGCGCGGAGACGTTCTGCAAAAATCTTTGCGGCGGAAGGTAATGTCGTGTCCGCCCGGCTGACCAGTTCCAGTGGCAGGTTCCAGGCAAGCAGGTTGGGGCACAGGATCGACAGGATCCCGCCCTTCACTTCGGCGGCTACCATCGCTTCGGGCAGAATGGTGATGAAATCTCCCTCGATCAGCAAGTCGCGAAGCAGGGACAGGTTGCGGACCTCCAGTGCCAGACGCGGCGCTCGTACGCCCGCGCGCGAGAAGGCGTCGCGCCAGCCCGGCACGTTGTCATCGATCTTCCCGATGGCGATCCACGGATATTCAACCAGGTCGGCAATGCGGACCTCATCGAAACTTGCAAGCGGATGTTCGCTTCCGCACACCGGGACAAGCGTGATTTGCGAAAGTGACTCGCTAGACAGCGTTTCGGGAACTCCCTCGCGCCCTATGGTGCCAAGAAACAGACTGAATTCGCCGCTCTGCAATCCCGGGGCAATCTTCTGCATGACGCCAGTCTGCACGCAGATTTCAAGTTGCGGATAATCCTCGCACATCTGCGCCAGAACTCGACCGACCCTGAACCCGGCGGCGCTGGGTCCGATGGCGAGGTCCAGCTTCCCAAGGCGACCGCTGGAGAGGGCCGCGATATCGTGACGTGCGTGATCGATGTCGCGCAGCACTTGCACTGCATAGCGGAAAAGAATTTCGCCGAACTCGGTGAAGCCGATCGGCTGTGTCGCCCGCTCCACCAGCGGAACACGCAGCGCGTTTTCCATTTGCGACACCGAGATGCTCAAGGCTGGTTGGGTGATCCCGAGCGCGTGTGCGGCGGCCGTGTAGGATTTCAGTTCGTACAGTTTGACGTAGTAGTTCAATTGTCGAAGCGTGATTTCCATAGAATGCATCCGTTTCCCTGGTCCGACCGCGTGTCGTCGCAGTTGGCCTTACCGGCTTAGCTCACTAAACCATCACCCATGTCCTAGGCCGCCAACAGGGCACAGGTCGAGCCGGATTCTTCACGCGAGGGGCAAGGCTCAGCGCGCTGGCAAGGGTTCGACGGACTCGAAAAGCGCCACGGCGGAGTCGCCCTAAATAGTGGAAACCAAAGCTTTGCAGTCGAGATAAAGCAGGCGGTGGAAGTAGGACTCTGAAGAGGCGCACCGTCTCCATGCTTGGATGCCGAACATGCCCGGCACGCGTGTCACGAGTTAAGCCCTGTCCGATCCTTCGGTGCGAGCAGAAGCATTGGCAAAGTTGATGTCATTGTTCGATGCCATCGCCATCCACGTGGAAGGCACTCCGGCCTAGGCGGAAATCGTCAACCCACACCAAAAAGTTATCGATCTCGCATACGACAAACCGGCCTCCTCAACGAGGCGGCCGGTTGGTTCTATGGCGGTGGTTGCGGGAGTTGGATTTGAACCAACGACCTTCAGGTTATGAGCCTGACGAGCTACCGGACTGCTCCATCCCGCGGCACCGTTTCATGGCGTGGTTTAAAGACGCCAAAAGGGCTGCCCTGGCGGGTCAGCCCTTTGACTTGTGAATGGGTTATTTCCTTGCGCTGCCCGCCGGCTACAATGCCTGGCGACGACCTACTCTCCCAGTGCTTAGGCACTAGTACCATCGGCGCTGCCTGGTTTCACGGCCGAGTTCGAGATGGGATCGGGTGGGTCACAGGCGCTATGATCACCAAGCAATGAAGCCGGCGTGCGGTGCAGGGTTTTAAATCGATGTACCAATCAGGGTTGTGTTGCTTTTAAAGGCGTCATTATCCGGCTGGACAAATCCTCCACAACGCAAGGCCAATTCAGGCCTGACGTTGATGGTGCAGATTCACCAAGCGCGAACAGAACTATTAGGACTGGTTAGCTCCATGCATTACTGCACTTCCACACCCAGCCTATCAACGTGATGGTCTATCACGGTTCGATGATTGTTTATCTTGAGGGAGGCTTCCCGCTTAGATGCTTTCAGCGGTTATCCCGTCCATACATAGCTACCCTGCTGCACCGCTGGCGCGATGACAGGTACACCAGAGGTATGTTCACCCCGGTCCTCTCGTACTAGGGGCAACTCCTCTCAACAATCGACGCCCACGGCAGATAGGGACCAAACTGTCTCGCGACGTTCTGAACCCAGCTCACGTACCACTTTAATTGGCGAACAGCCAAACCCTTGGGACCTGCTCCAGCCCCAGGATGTGATGAGCCGACATCGAGGTGCCAAACACTGCCGTCGATATGAGCTCTTGGGCAGTATCAGCCTGTTATCCCCGGCGTACCTTTTATCCGTTGAGCGATGGCCCTTCCACGAGGGACCACCGGATCACTATGACCGACTTTCGTCTCTGCTCAACTCGTCAGTCTCGCAGTCAGGCAGGCTTATGCCATTGCACTCTCGCAGCTGGTTTCCAACCAGCCTGAGCCTACCATCGCGCGCCTCCGTTACTCTTTAGGAGGCGACCGCCCCAGTCAAACTACCCGTCACAGAGGGTCCCTGTACCGGATAACGGTACGAGGTTAGACATCAGAAAACAGCAGGGTGGTATTTCACCTATGGCTCCCCTTGGACTGGCGCCCAAGATTCAAAGCCTCCCACCTATGCTACACAGCTCTTTCCTAATGCCACTCTGAAACTGCAGTAAAGGTGCACGGGGTCTTTCCGTCTAACCGCGGGTATCCCGCATCTTCACGGGAACTTCAATTTCGCTGAGCATATCCTGGAGACAGTGGGGAAGTCGTTACGCCATTCGTGCAGGTCGGAACTTACCCGACAAGGAATTTCGCTACCTTAGGACCGTTATAGTTACGGCCGCCGTTTACTGGGGCTTCAATTCGGAGCTTGCACTCCTCCTCTTAACCTTCCAGCACCGGGCAGGCGTCAGACCCTATACGTCGTCTTGAAGCCGACTTAGCAGAGTCCTGTGTTTTTGATAAACAGTCGCTACCCCCTGGCCTGTGCCCCCTGATAAGAGTTGCCTCGAATCAGGGCCTCCTTCTTCCGAAGGTACGGAGGCAATTTGCCGAGTTCCTTCAGGATACTTCACTCAAGCGCCTTGGTATACTCTACCTGACCACCTGTGTCGGTTTCGGGTACGGTCTATATGAAGAGGCTATTTCCCGGGACAACTTGGCAGCATGACCAATCCAATAAGGCCACACTACTTCCGCCATCCGTCACACATCTTCAGGCCCACGAATATTAACGTGGTTCCCATCGACTACCCCCTTCGGGCTCGTCTTAGGGGCCGGCTCACCCTGCGCCGATTAGCGTTGCGCAGGAACCCTTGGTCTTTCGGCGAGAGGGCATCTCACCCTCTTTATCGCTACTCATGTCAGCATTCGCACTTCCGATACGTCCACCGTCGGTTACCCTTCGGCTTCACTCGCTTACGGAACGCTCCGCTACCGCTCAGAATAAATTCTGAACCCTAAGCTTCGGTGCATATCTTTAGCCCCGTTACATCTTCGCCGCAGGAACCCTTATTTAGACCAGTGAGCTGTTACGCTTTCTTTAAAGGATGGCTGCTTCTAAGCCAACCTCCTGGTTGTTTTGGGATTCCCACATGCTTTCCCACTTAGATATGACTTGGGGACCTTAGCTGTAGGTTAGGGCTGTTTCCCTTTTGACGACGGACCTTAGCACCCGCCGTCTGTCTGCCAGACAAGACTCGATGGTATTCGGAGTTTGGTTAGGCTTGGTACAGCTCGCGCTGCCCGCACCCATCCAGTGCTCTACCCCCATCGGCATACATCTGACGCTCTACCTCAATAGATTTCGCGGAGAACCAGCTATTTCCCGGCTTGATTGGCCTTTCACCCCTAAACACAACTCATCCGATAATTTTTCAACATTAAACGGTTCGGCCCTCCAATGCGTTTTACCGCACCTTCAGCCTGGTCATGCCTAGATCGCCGGGGTTCGGGTCTAATCCAACATACTCATTCGCCCTATTCAGACTCGCTTTCGCTGCGCCTACACCTAACGGCTTAAGCTCGCATGTTAGATTAAGTCACTGACCCATTATGCAAGAGGTACGCTGTCACCCCCCAAAGGGGCTCCAACTGATTGTAAGCATTCGGTTTCAGGTACTGTTTCACTCCCCTAATCGGGGTGCTTTTCACCTTTCCCTCACGGTACTTGTTCGCTATCGGTCATGTACGAGTATTTAGGCTTGGAGGGTGGTCCCCCCATGTTCAGACAGGATTTCACGTGTCCCGCCCTACTCAAGTCCTTCATTATCACTTTTGCATACGGGGCTGTCACCCGCTGCGGCCACTCTTTCCAAAGTGTTCTGCTAGTTGAAATGAAGGCACTGGCCTGGTCCGCGTTCGCTCGCCACTACTAACGGAATCTCGGTTGATGTCTTTTCCTCCAGGTACTGAGATGTTTCAGTTCCCCGGGTTTGCTTCACCAAGCCTATATATTCAGCTCGGTGATACCTTATCCACCTCTCCACCATTACCCGAAGGTAACAGAGAAGAAATGGTGAAGGTGGGTTTCCCCATTCGGAAATCGCCGGATCAAAGATTGCTCACATCTCCCCGACGCTTATCGCAGCGTGCCACGTCCTTCTTCGCCTGTACATGCCAAGGCATCCACCAAATGCTCTTACCTCACGCTTGAGAATCCACACCATCAACGACAAGCCTGCATAAAAGCTGTCGTCTTGCGACGGCGCGGAGGATATTATCTCAGCCAGATAATCAAAATTGATTGATTTGTGATGATATCGTTCGCACAGATCTCCAACCCGAAGGTCAGAACCTCTACGACGATACCGCCACGGCATCGATTTAAAAACCCATTCACAATGTCAAAGACAGCGGTCGAAACCGCCTACCCGCCAAACGCGGGATCCGTTTTCTTTTCATCCTGGAGAATGCTGATGGCTGGTGGAGCCTATCGGGATCGAACCGATGACCCCCTGCTTGCAAAGCAGGTGCTCTCCCAGCTGAGCTAAGGCCCCGTAGCCATGCGCAAAAAGTGGTGGGCCTGGGTGGATTCGAACCACCGACCTCACCCTTATCAGGGGTGCGCTCTAACCAACTGAGCTACAGGCCCACATTGCCTTACGCTGGCACAACATTCCTAGAAGGAAGGCGGCCGCGAGGGGCGTGAGCCAGCTCAGGCATAAACAGCACAGATTTGCACCTGTGTGTTTCTCCAGTGATGAAAGGACATGAGGACGACGGCAATGTTCTTTGGAAACGGAGGAAGCACTTCCGGGAACTAGTCCCGGCGCTTTCCGCCAATATCCTTAGAAAGGAGGTGATCCAGCCGCAGGTTCCCCTACGGCTACCTTGTTACGACTTCACCCCAGTCGCTGATCCCACCGTGGTTGGCTGCCTCCGGTAAACCGGTTAGCGCACCACCTTCGGGTGAAACCAACTCCCATGGCGTGACGGGCGGTGTGTACAAGGCCTGGGAACGTATTCACCGCGGCATGCTGATCCGCGATTACTAGCGATTCCGCCTTCATGCTCTCGAGTTGCAGAGAACAATCCGAACTGAGACATCTTTTGGAGATTAGCTAACCCTCGCGGGATCGCTGCTCACTGTAGATGCCATTGTAGCACGTGTGTAGCCCAGCCTGTAAGGGCCATGAGGACTTGACGTCATCCCCACCTTCCTCCGGCTTATCACCGGCAGTTTCCTTAAAGTGCCCAACTAAATGATGGCAACTAAGGATGAGGGTTGCGCTCGTTGCGGGACTTAACCCAACATCTCACGACACGAGCTGACGACAGCCATGCAGCACCTGTCACTTCGTCCCGAAGGAAGGAATCTGTCTCCAGAAACCGTCGAAGGATGTCAAAGGCTGGTAAGGTTCTGCGCGTTGCTTCGAATTAAACCACATGCTCCACCGCTTGTGCAGGCCCCCGTCAATTCCTTTGAGTTTTAATCTTGCGACCGTACTCCCCAGGCGGATAACTTAATGCGTTAGCTGCGCCACCCAAGCTCTATGAGCCCGGACAGCTAGTTATCATCGTTTACGGCGTGGACTACCAGGGTATCTAATCCTGTTTGCTCCCCACGCTTTCGAACCTCAGCGTCAATACCTGTCCAGTCAGTCGCCTTCGCCACTGGTGTTCTTCCGAATATCTACGAATTTCACCTCTACACTCGGAATTCCACTGACCTCTCCAGGATTCTAGTCTAGCAGTTTCAAGGGCAGTTCCGGAGTTGAGCTCCGGGATTTCACCCCTGACTTAATAGACCGCCTACGTTCGCTTTACGCCCAGTATTTCCGAACAACGCTAGCTCCCTCCGTATTACCGCGGCTGCTGGCACGGAGTTAGCCGGAGCTTATTCTCCAGGTACTGTCATTATCATCCCTGGTAAAAGAGCTTTACAACCCTAAGGCCTTCATCACTCACGCGGCATTGCTGGATCAGGCTTTCGCCCATTGTCCAATATTCCCCACTGCTGCCTCCCGTAGGAGTCTGGGCCGTGTCTCAGTCCCAGTGTGGCTGATCATCCTCTAAGACCAGCTATGGATCGTCGCCTTGGTGAGCCTTTACCCCACCAACTAGCTAATCCAACGCGGGCCCATCTAAAGGCGATAAATCTTTGGTCCGAAGACATTATTTGGTATTAGCAGCGATTTCTCACTGTTATTCCAAACCTAAAGGCAGGTTCCCACGCGTTACGCACCCGTGCGCCACTCACCCCGAAGGGTTCGTTCGACTTGCATGTGTTAGGCATGCCGCCAGCGTTCGTTCTGAGCCAGGATCAAACTCTCAAGTTTGTGTCATACACCAAGCCGGCACGGTAAACCGCAAACCGGCAAGGCATAAGCTTCAAGGAGCCGATACCTGCACTGTCAAACGTAATGGATACGAATGAACATGCATCATCACAGACCGAACGTGGAGTTCGATCAGGATGTGGCGTCGGCTTATTTAACAGGTATCCGGAGCCTTAAAACCCCCGGACCTGGCGCCGTCGCCCACATGTCCCTTCATCAAAAACTAACAATGTCAAAGAGCCACTCAACAATATCAAAGCGGACAGCTAAGGGTTCCCCGATTTGCACCGGGGGATCCGGCTATCCGTTAGTGTTGGCGACCGTTGCAGTGTAGAGCGGCGAGGCCGTCTGCTCTGCGTCGGTGGAGCCCATCTAGGCGGGCATCGGGATTCGGTCAACGGGGTTTTTGCAATTTTCTTTCAAATTTTGCATTTTTCGCTCTGAGCCATTGAAAAACATACCTTTTTTGCAGGTGGCTAGAGACGCATTGGCGCGAGCTTCCAGCGGCTGCGAAGGGGCGGTCCTGCGATTTGAAGCGACTCAGCCGAGTGAATCGGGCGTTTCAGACCTTTGCGGGGCTGTCGATCAGGCTGATTCACCGTTTCGCGCTTTGCCTTAACGCTCGAATCGCGAATCCGGTGAGCATTGAGGCAATCTTTACGTCCGCGCGGTTAATGCGCACAGGTAATGAGCAGCCCCGCCCCCTCCGATACCCACTCACTTTCCACGCGTACGCACGCGCGCGTGGCGGTGATCGTGCCTGCCTATGGTGTAGCGCACCTTGTCGGAGAGGCGCTGGGATCGCTGCAGGCG
Organism: uncultured Alphaproteobacteria bacterium; assembly: GCA_963783265.1. Classification (GTDB taxonomy): domain Bacteria; phylum Pseudomonadota; class Alphaproteobacteria; order Sphingomonadales; family Sphingomonadaceae; genus Alteraurantiacibacter. Next base: position 84,384 of record CAWAMU010000003.1, read on the forward strand.
CAAACCATGACGCAATGGGAATGCGTGGTGGTGGACGATGGCGCGCCCGATGATGTGGCCAGCGCCGTCGCCCCTTTCCTGGCCGACCCGCGCATTGCCTTCCTGCAAACCGACAACCGCGGCGTATCGACCGCTCGCAATCGCGCCATTGCCGAAACAACCGCGCCGTTCATCACCCTCTTGGATGGTGACGATATCCTGCGGCCGGAATACCTGGCGCGCACCTGTGCGGCACTGGAGGACGACCCGGCAGCTCGAACTCGTTACCGTCAATGCGCGAATTTTCGGCGCCGTCCCGCAGGAGCGCCATTGCTTCACCGGGCCCCAGGGAAGCGGCGACGGGATTCGCGGATCGCTGGCCGATGTGCTGGATCGCAGTTTCGGCGTGTACATAGGCTCCACCTTCCGCCGCGCCGATTTTGACGCAACCGGCGGATTCGATCCGGCGATGACACACGCCGAGGATTTCGACCTCTGGGTACGGTTGATGCTGCTGGGCGGGCACGCCCTCTATATAGACAAGGTGCTGGCCGATTACCGCGTGCGCGGGCAATCTGCCTCGGCGTCCGAAATGAAGATGCTGAAGGGCAATATCCAGACTTTCGAAAAGGCATTGGACCTGTTGGGCGACGATACGCCCGAAGCCGGCGTTGCCCGCACCATGATTACAGAGAATCGCCGCCAGCTGCGATTCGCGCTGGCGGCCGACCGGATCATCGACGGGGAAAAAGCTGCCCTGTCGGATCTGAAAGCCAGTGCCGGGCCAGAGCTTGGCGCGGTATGGCGGTTCTACTTTGCCTTGTGGAGCGCGGTCCCCTTGCTGGCAGCGCCGATGCTGGAGTTGCGCCGTCGCCGCAATGCGCGCGGTGCCGGTTCGCCCGAGCTGGAGGCACAGACTTCGCGCCAGGCTATTTCGACATGAGCGTGCGCGGAGCGGCCTTGCTGGCGATGGCCAGCCAGATGGGTGCCTTCGCCATCCAGTTCGCCGCCAGCGTCATCCTGGCGCGCTGGTTTATCGATCCGGACGAGCTTGGCCTGTTCACCATCGCCTTTTCCTTCGTGTCGCTGCTGGCGGTGCTGCAGGAATTCGGCATCAATCGCTACGTCGCGGGCGAGGCCAATCTGGACGAGGACGGCATTCGCACCGCTTTCACCGTTTCGCTGGCAATCAGCTGGGCGATCGCGGCGGCGTGCGTGTTGCTGAGCTGGCCTGCCGCCGCCTTCTACGACCTTCCCGGATTGCTGCCGCTGCTGCTGGTGGTGGCGGCCAGCTATTTCTTCGTGCCGCTGGCCACCGTGCCCATGGCGTTGTTGCATCGGGAGATGGATTTCAAATCCAACTCCATGATCGAGATCGGCGTGGTGCTGACGAATGCCGCAGTTGCCATCTCTCTGGCCTGGCATGGTTATGGCGCGATTGCATTGGCCTGGGGCGCATTCGCCCAGCAGGTGGCGCGCGCCGCCATTGCACAGTGGCGCGTGGGTGGCCGCCTGCCGATACCGCCCCGCCTTGAAGGCGCAATGCCCGTCTTGCGGTTCGGCGGCTTCTCCACCGTGCTCAACGGCCTCTCGCAACTGGGGTCGCGCCTGCCCGAACTGTTGATCGGACGCCTGCTCGATACCGTGGCGGTGGGCCTTTTCGCCCGCGCCTATGGCCTCGCGTGGCAATTGCGCTGGCTGGTGTCAGGCGGGATGACCACGGTGTTCTATCCCGCCTTTGCCCGATTCCGCGATCGGGGCGATGCTCTGGGCCCGCATTACGAGCGCGTGACCGCCAGCTTCACCGCGCTGACCTGGCCCGCGATGGCAGGCCTTGCCGCCTGCGCAGTGCCGGTGATCGGCATCCTGTATGGCGAGCGCTGGCTGGGCGCGGCGCGGCCGCTGGAGTGGATCGCGATGTCGCAAATCCTGATGATCGCCCTGCCCCTGCATGTGGAACTGCCCATCCTGCTGAACCGGATGCGGCCATTGTTGTGGCGCTTCGGCCTCGATACCGCGGTTTCCGTCGTGCTGCTGGCAATCGGGGCGTGGTTCTCTCTGGAGGCTGCGGCGGCAAGCCGGGTGGCCTATGGCCTGGCATGGCTGCTGATCCATGCGCCGTTCCTGCAAAGCGTAGTTGGCTTCAGCTGGCGCGGGCTGTTCCGCATCTGGCTGCAATCGGCACTGGTAACGGGCGTGGCGATCCTGCCGGTCTGGCTATCCTACATCTGGATAGCCCCTGCCGTGGAAGCCGGGTTTGCCCAGGTGTTCGGCGCGGCGATGACGGGCGTTGCCTTGTGGCTGGTAGCCTTGCGACAAATTCGCCACCCGGCCTATTCGGAGATTCACCATTTCGCGACCCAGGCGCTGGATCGCTTTGGCTGGAGCGCCCTCGTCCCCGCACCCCGTCCATCACCGCAATAGCGCGATTAGGGCCACCGGCCCGCACGTGGTATCATGGTGTGAAGCCCGCCGCCGATGGGACACGTCCGGCGGGTGGGAGAGAAACCATGCAAAGGATTGCCACAGCACTTGCGCTGGCCCTGCTTTCAACGGCTGTGGCTGCGCAACCTTCGGAGCCGCAGCAGCAACGTCCCGCTTCCGCGCCTTTGCGAACCGCTTCTTCGGCCGAGATAGCCGAGAGCCAGGTCTTCATCGACACGCTGGCCATGGAGAACGAACGCTATCGCCGAATGACGGTGCCGGTCACCATCAAGGGGCAAGGTCCGTTCAATTTCATGGTCGACACAGGGGCGCAGGCCACCGTCCTTTCCCATGCCCTTGCCGAGCAGTTGCAACTGACGGACCGCCAGCCTGCCACGCTGGTGGGCATGGCCAGCCGGCGCGCGGTGGAAACGACGATGGTGCCGGAATTCATCCTTGGCGAACGCAGCATCACGATCCGCACTGCACCGCTGGTAGAACAAGCCCATATCGGCGGGGCCGACGGCATCCTCGGCCTCGACACCTTGCAGGACCAGCGCGTGCTGCTGGATTTCGCGGGCGGCGAGATGCACATCTCCGATTCCTTCGGAGCCGGCGGATCGGGCAGTTACGATATTGTCGTGCGCGCGCGCGCACGTCTGGGCCAGCTGATTATCCACCGGGCCGAGATCGATGGCGTCAGCGTGGACGTGATCGTGGATACCGGCGCGCAAGGTTCCATCGGCAATTTTGCCCTTGGCGAACGCCTGCGCCGGCGTGAACAACTGAGCGACGCGGTGATGACCGACGTCAACGGCGTGACGATCAGCGGCGTCACGCGGATCGCCCGGAGGCTGAAGCTCGGATCGGCCCAGCTCAACCATGTGGTGATTTCCTTTGCCGATTCGCCCACCTTCCATGCTCTGGACCTGGTGGATCGTCCTGCCCTGATACTGGGCATGAGCGAACTGCGATTGTTCAAGCGGGTGGCCATAGATTTCCGCTCCCAGCGCGTGCTGTTCGACTTGCCGGGTGACGTTCCGACCGACCAGAGCTGGAACTTCAACGAGCGTGCATCGCGCCTGCGCGATTGACCTGACCTCGTCGCACAACACGCCGCACTCCACAGCCCGAAGCCCGTTCAACACTTGCCGCAGCGGGCGTAAAACCCCACCTTGCGCGGGACGTGAGAGATTTCGGAGACCAAACGGGCAACAAGACGGCCAGTGGCGATAGCGCCGATTGGGCGACCATGCGTCGCTTCCTGCCATACCTCTGGCCCGAGGGCCGCCCCGAACTCAAGCGCCGTATCATTGTCGCTGGCGTACTGGTGGTGCTGGCCAAGATCGTCGTCCTCACCCTGCCCTTCGCCTATGCCCGCGCGGTGGACACGATGGCCGCCGATGGCGATCCCGCCGTCTGGGTCGCGATGGCGCTGGTGATCGCCTACGCCGCCGGACGTTTCGGCACCGTGTTGTTCGACCAGTTGCGCAACATCACCTTCAACCGCGTAGGCCAGGATGCCGTTTTCGGCCTGACGGAGGACGTGTTCGCACGGCTGCACCAGCTTTCACTGCGGTTCCACCTCTCGCGCCGCACGGGCGAGGTGACGCGCGTGGTGGAGCGTGGCACGAAATCGATCAGCTCGATGCTGTATTTCCTGCTGTTCAACATTGCCCCCACCGCGATCGAACTGGTGGTGGTCAGCGTGATCTTCTGGACGATCTTCGGCTGGGAACTGGTGGCCGCCACCGCTGTCACAGTAGTCAGCTTCATCTGGGTGACGCAGGCCATTACCGAATGGCGGGTAAAGCTGCGCAAGGAAATGAACGATCTTGACGGGCAGGCGATGGCCCGCGCGGTGGACAGCCTGCTGAATTACGAGACGGTGAAGTATTTCAGTGCCGAAGCGCGCGAACTGAACCGGTATTCCAGCAGCGCCGGTGCCTATGCCGAGGCCGCGATCAAGACCGAGAATTCGCTGGGCCTGCTCAACATCGTGCAGGCCGTCATCCTCAACCTGATGATGGGCGGCGCGATGGCGTGGACCGTGTGGGGATGGTCGCAAGGGCGGCTTTCCCCCGGCGACCTGGTGCTGGTGAACACTTATCTGATGCAGCTTTTCCGCCCGCTGGACATGCTGGGCTGGGTCTATCGCACCATCCGCCAGGGCCTGATCGACATGGCCGACATGTTCGGCCTGCTCGACAAGCCGGTGGAGGTGGAGGACAAGCCCGGCGCGCCCGCGCTGATCGTGAAGCGCCCCGGCGTGACATTCGAAAACGTCGGTTTCGGCTATGACAGGGAGCGGCAGATCCTGCACGGCCTCAGCTTCGAGGCACCGGCGGGCAGCACCGTGGCGCTGGTCGGGCCATCGGGTGCGGGCAAATCCACCATCGGGCGGTTATTGTTCCGCTTCTACGATCCGTGGGACGGCCGCATCTGCGTGGACGGGCAGGATATCGCGCAGGTGACGCAGGAAAGCCTGCGCCGCCAGATCGGCATCGTTCCGCAGGATACCGTCCTGTTCAACGATACCATCCGCTACAATATTGCCTATGGCCGGGACGATCCTTCGGAGGAGCAGGTACGACAGGCTGCCGAAGACGCTTCCATCCTGCCGTTCATCCAGGAATTGCCGAAGGGCTTCGATACCGAGGTGGGAGAGCGCGGGCTGAAACTTTCGGGCGGCGAAAAGCAGCGCGTGGCGATTGCCCGCACCTTGCTGAAAGATCCCCCGATCCTGCTGCTGGACGAGGCGACCAGCGCGCTGGACAGCCGTACCGAGCAGGATATCCTGGCGACGCTCAAACGCGTCAGCGCCAATCGCACCACCATTGCCATCGCGCACCGGCTCTCCACGATTGCCGATGCCGATTTGATCAATGTCATGGAAAGCGGGCGGATCGTGGAGCAGGGCAATCATGCCGAACTGCTGCGCCGCGATGGCCTTTACGCCGAAATGTGGAACCGGCAGCAAAGCGAAGACGCCGATACGCGCCCCGAAGACGAAAGGGACGCGGCGGAATAGGGAGACGGGAAATGCGCTGGATACCAATTGCTGCCATCGGCACCGCCTTGATCGCGATTGCAGCCTGCGCCCCTGTGCCAGACAGCGCGCCCACCCCTGTGACCGACCCCTATTACGTGCGCGAAGGCATGGTGCACGCGATCAATCCGCCGACCGAAGCGATCTGGAACCTGCAGGTGGAGGTGATGGACGATTACGGCAATTTCGATCCTGCCTTGATGACAGATGCGCATTGGGCCCTGCTCAACGCGCAAAGCGAACAATTGCTCGCCGCTGCCCGGGATATGGCGACCGCCAGCAGCTACGCCTCGCACAATCCGGCAGGTGAACTTGGCGATGCGCCGGAGGGCACCGACCTCGCCGCAATCCAGGCCCGGCTGGAGGCGAACCCGCAAAGCTACAACGCATTTGCCGTGAGCCTGGCGAACCACACGCAGCAGCTTGCCGATGCGGTCGAAGCCCGCGATGCCGAATGGATCACCCGGCAGGTCAACGACATGCAGCCAGTCTGCAAGGCGTGCCACGACGTGTTCTGGTATCCCGAAGAATACCGTTAAGGGCACGCCGCCCTTGCATTGTGCGCTGCAACATATATACGCCTGCGGCGATATATCGAGCGCGCGCACCTGCTGCGTGCCTACAACAAGCGGACACTTAGCATGATCGACACAGCCGCGCTGAAGCGCGACTGGCTCGCCCAACCGCGTGCCGACATCCTTGCCGGTATCGTGGTGGCGCTGGCCCTCATTCCCGAAGCCATCGGCTTTTCCATCATCGCGGGCGTCGATCCGCGCGTGGGCCTGTACGCGTCCATAACGATTGCGATGGTGATTGCCTTCACCGGCGGACGTCCGGGCATGATCTCTGCCGCCACCGCCGCCGTGGCCGTGGTGGTGGTGCCGCTGGTGCGCGATCACGGGGTGGAATACCTGTTCGCCGCCACTATCCTGATGGGCATTTTCCAGGCGATCGCCGCTTTCCTGCGGCTGGACCTGCTGATGCAATTCGTCTCGCGCAGCGTGATTACCGGTTTCGTGAACGCGCTGGCGATCCTCATATTCATGGCACAGGTGCCGCAGCTGAACCTCGCGAACGAAGGCGTCAGCCTGCTGACCTATGCGATGGTCGCAGGGGGCCTGGCGATCATCTACCTGCTGCCGAAGCTGACCACCGCCGTCCCCTCCCCGCTGGTGGCGATCATCGTGCTGGGCGCGCTGTCGATCGGGCTGAACTGGGATGTGAACACGGTGGCGGACATGGGCGAGCTTCCCGAAGGCCTGCCCTATTTCATCATTCCCGATGTGCCGCTGACGGTGGAAACCTTCCAGATCATCGCCCCCTATGCGCTGACGATGGCGGCCGTCGGCCTGCTGGAAAGCCTGCTGACCGCGCAGATCGTGGACGACATGACGCACACCGAATCCAACAAGCAGCGCGAATGCGGCGGCCAGGGCGCGGCCAATATCGTGGCGGCTTTCTTCGGCGGCATGGGCGGCTGCGCGATGATCGGCCAGTCCGTCATCAACGTGACCAGCGGCGGGCGCGGACGATTGTCCAGCTTTGTCGCCGGTGTCACCCTGCTGGTTCTGCTGGCGGCGCTTGGCCCCATCGTCGGGCAGATCCCCATGGCGGCGCTGGTGGCGGTAATGATCATGGTCAGCATCGGCACGTTCAGCTGGAACTCGATCCCCAATATTCGCTACCACCCGTGGCCCTCATCCGTGGTTATGCTGGCGACCGTGGTAATCGTGGTATGGACGCATAACCTCGCGCTCGGCGTGCTGGCGGGCGTGCTGCTTGTCGGGCATCTTCTTCACCGGCAAGGTCCAGCGATGTTCACCGTGCAGCGTGTGCGCGAAGGCGACACCGCCACTTATCACATCACCGGCCAGATCTTCTTCGCCAGCGTGGACCGCTTCTTCTTCGCCATCGGCCCCGAAAGCCGGATGGACGACCCGGCAGACAACGTCGTGGTCGACGTGACCAAGGCGCATTTCTGGGATATTTCGGGAGTTGGCGCGCTGGACAAGGTGGTGGAGCGGATGCGCCGCAATGGTCGCAGCGTGCAGGTGGTGGGCCTCAACGAAGCCAGCGCCGACCTTGTCGACAAGTTCGCCCTGACCGACAAGACCGGCGTGGAAATCGGCCTGGCGCCGCATCCGTGATGGCTGAATGAGCACTGCCGGACAGGTATAGATATACTGCCGAACTATTGTTTCTGGAATGAGATGCGCGCTAACCCTGCGTATCAAATAGCAATTTCAGTCCCGGCCTAAAAACACCAAAGACCGGCCGCCAGGCATCTTGGCGGGTGGGGAAAAACCTGTGCAAAACTAGGGAAAAAACCAACATGACTTTGGAGCGGGAAGAAGTATTCTCAAGGCGGGCATGACTTTGACAGGGGTATTCGATGAGCAAATACACTTTTCGTTCTTCGCGCGCGGATAGCTGGGTAGAACCACGACCATACCGCGATCCCAGTTCGCGCTTCGCCCGCTTCGGGCCGATCCAGCCGATGGAGAAAAAAGGATTCTTTGCTCGGCTGTTTAACCGCTAGGCCACTTCATCGACCAACACGGCGCTTCTTCGCGCAGTGCGCATGCCGAGCCTGGTGCCCTCCCTCTGGCAAGCCGAGCGATCAAGAGTTCTGTAACGTGATTCGCCCGAATCCGATCGCCTGGCCAGATCACAGAACGTATTTCGACAGGTCCGTATCGGCCGCCAGATCGCTCAGCTTCTCGCGCACGTAATTGGCGTCCACCGTCACCGACTGGCCGGCCATTTCCTCGGCCTCGAAGCTCAGTTCCTCGAACAGCTTTTCCATCACCGTCTGCAAACGCCGCGCGCCGATGTTCTCGACGCCCTCGTTCACCTGCGCGGCAAGGCGCGCAACTTCGGCCACGGCATCGTCGGTCATCTCGACGGTCAGCTTCTCGGTGCCGAGCAGCGCCTTGTACTGGCTGACCAGGTTGGCGCGGGTTTCGCACAGGATGCGCACGAAATCCTCTTCGGTCAGGCTGCGCAGCTCCACCCGGATCGGCAGGCGACCCTGCAATTCGGGCAGCATGTCCGAAGGCTTGGCCACGTGGAACGCGCCGCTGGCGATGAACAGCACGTGGTCCGTCTTCATCGGACCGTATTTGGTGGCGACGGTGGTGCCTTCGATCAGCGGCAGCAGGTCGCGCTGCACCCCTTCACGACTGACGGAGCCGCCGCGCACATCGGACACGGCGATCTTGTCCACCTCGTCCAGGAAGACGATGCCGTTGGTCTCTGCATTCTGCAGCGCGACGCGGGCCACGTCGTCCTGGTCCATGCGCTTTTCGGCTTCCTCGTCCACCAGCTTGTCCCACGCCTCGGGCACTTTCAGCTTGCGCTTCTTCTTGGGCGCGCCGCCGAAGGCCTTGCCCATCATGTCGGAGAGGTTGATCATGGTAGCACCCCCGCCCATGCCGGGGATGTCCATGTTCATGTTATGCGCGTCTTCAACCTCGATCTCGACTTCGGTATCGTTCATCGAGTTCTCGACGATACGCTGGCGAAAACTCTCGCGCGTCGCCTCGCTTGCGCCGGTGCCCACCAGGGCATCCAGCAGGCGGTTCATCGCCGCATCGCTGGCGGCTTCGCGCACGGCCTCGCGGCGGCGGTCCTTCTCCAGCCGGATCGCTTCTTCCACCAGGTCGCGGGCGATCTGTTCCACGTCGCGGCCAACATAGCCGACCTCGGTGAACTTGGTCGCCTCCACCTTCACGAAAGGCGCTTCGGCCAGCTTGGCCAGGCGGCGGCTTATTTCCGTCTTGCCGCAACCGGTGGGGCCGATCATCAGGATGTTCTTGGGCGTTACCTCGTCGCGCAGATCCGGATGCAGTCGCTGGCGCCGCCAACGATTGCGCAGGGCCACGGCCACGGCGCGCTTCGCCTCTTTCTGGCCGATGATATGCTCGTCGAGAGCGGCGACAATCGCTTTGGGAGTAAGATTATCCATGAAGTCTTTCAGACCCTTTCGAGGGTCACATTGCCATTGGTGAATACGCAAATGTCGGCAGCGACCTGCATCGCCTTGGTCGCGATGGTCTCTGGATCCTCTTCGTAATCCGCGATCGCGCGCGCGGCGGCGAGAGCGTAGTTGCCGCCTGATCCGATGGCGGTGATGCCGCCCTCGGGCTCCAGCACGTCGCCATTGCCGGTGAGGACGAGCAGCACGTCCTTGTCGGCCACGATCATCAGGGCTTCCAGGTTGCGCAGGTATTTGTCGGTGCGCCAGTCCTTGGCCAGCTCCACCGCTGCGCGCAGCAACTGGCCGCTATGCTGTTCCAGCTTGCGCTCCAGCCGCTCGAACAGGGTGAAGGCGTCGGCAGTCGCGCCGGCGAAACCGGCTACCACCTTGCCGCCTTCGCCGAGACGGCGAACCTTGCGGGCGTTGGGCTTCATCACGGTGTTGCCCATCGATACCTGGCCATCGCCAGCGATCACGGTCTGATCTCCGCGCTTCACGCCGATGATGGTGGTTCCGTGCCACTGGGTCAGGCCGTGGCTCGCGCTATTGTCACTCATGCCCGTGCATATGGGCGGGGGGATGCGCGGCTTCAAGCAAAGCCGTGCAACATCGTGCAGCGATAGTGAAAGCCTAGGGCGCTGCCGCCCGGTGCGCCGGTGCCGACCGTGCCGATGTTGCCGAACAGGTCTTCCAGGAAGCCACGTTCGCGGCCCAGCGTCGGCGTTTCGCCGCCATCGGGATCGATCTGTGCGACCTGTTCCATTCCGCTGCGATTCGTGGAGACGACATTGCCCGCCTCGTCGAAATAGACGGCCAGAACCGAGTGCTCCTCGATCTCCGGCTGGCTGAAGGGCGCCTGCTCCGTCCGGCTGGAGATGTAATACCACACCGGCTCGCCAAACTGGCTGACCAGCGTCGGCTGGCCCAGCGTGCCCCGCACCGATTGCTGGTTGTCCAGGCCCGGCTGCACCGAAGCGATCAGCACGTCATCGTTGATATAGCCGCGATGGTTGGCGATCGAGGAACACCCCGCCAGCGCCAGGCTCACCACCGCAAAGGCCGTGCCCAGGACCAGTTTATTGCCAAACAGCTTGTTGGGCACATTCAAACCCATGGTGTAATCCTTCTCGCAATCGTCGCATGGACCAAGGTGCGCTTTGCGCGGCGCAGCCACATTCCTATATATCGGGCACGCCTTAGGGCAGCCCGCGCGCCTGTGCAACGCAAGAGCCGCATTGCTGCGCGGGCTTTGAACAACCGCTTAATGAAAGGTGCGCCAGCTCCATGTCCTTCCTCTCCCGTTTCCTCGGCATCGGCACCGACCCCCGCGAGGAATTGCGCGGCCTTTGGCACGGTATCGTGGCCACCAGCCGAGAACCGGAATGGTACGCGGATTGCGGCGTGCAGGATTCGGTGGAGGGCCGTTTCGACATGATCACGCTGATCCTTTCGCTCACCCTGCTGCGCATGGAAAACAGCGAGGCGCTGGCCCCGAAAACCGGCCTGCTGACCGAATTGTTCGTGGCCGACATGGACCGGCAATTGCGCGACAGCGGCGTGGGAGACCTGATGGTGGGCAAGAAAATGGGCAAGCTGATGAGCGCGCTGGGCGGCCGGATCGGGGCCTTGCGCGAAAGCATGACCGAAAGCGACGCCGCGCTGGCGGTGATCCTGCAGCGCAATGTCTCGCTGGAGGATGAGCTGAAGAAACCCTTCCCCCTCGCCGTGCGCACCCGCGCGCTGCACAATGCGCTGGCTACGCTGGACGATGCCGCGCTGCTGCAAGGAGACTTGCGCGCATGAGCAATGCCTACGAATTTTCCCGGAGGTTCGACCTTCGTGGCATCACCGCCAAGCCGGTAACGGTGGAGGCCGACGCGCAGGAACTGGCGGCGCTGGCGCAGCGGTTCGGCCTTGTTTCCATCGCCAGGCTGGCGGCCACGCTATCGCTGGAAGCAGAGGGCGAAGTGGTTTCCGCCAAAGGCACCATGACAGCCGATTTCGTGCAAAGCTGCGCGGTTTCGGGCGACGACCTGCCGATGGCTATCGAGGAGCAGATCACCCTTCGCTTCGTTCCCGCCGCCACGCTGGAGGCCAGCGAGGAGGACGAGGAGATCGAGCTGGCGGAAGATGAGCTCGACGAGATCGGCTACGAAGGCACCAGTTTCGACCTTGGCGAAGCGGTGGCGCAAAGCCTGGCGCTGGCTATCGACCCCTATGCCGTGGGGCCGGAGGCCGAAGAGGCGCGGCGTCGGCACGGACTGGTGGAGGAAGGCGAGGCCGATGGCCCGCTGGCCCAGGCTTTGCGGGGGCTTAAGGGCGGTTAGTCCCCAGTGGTTACCCGGACGTCTCGTTCCCCGGATCGTGGAACGGCAGTTCCACCACCTCGGCCATGACGCGCATATCGCCAACCGCCACTTTCAGCGTGTTGCCGATTTCGGTATGCTTCACCCCGATCAGGGCAAGCGCGATGTTCTTCTCCAATCGCGGCGAGTGAATGGCGGAGGTGACCATGCCGACCCGATCCTCATCTGCAAACACATCCCAGTAATCGGTGTTGGCGCTTTCCAGCGGCGGGCAATCGAGCACCAGGCCCACCTGCTTTCGTTGCGGGCCCTCATCGGCAATCCGCCGCAGAGCCGCCTTGCCGATGAATTCCGCATCCATATCCAGGTCCACCAGCCGCCCCAGGTTCAACTCGTAGGGATTGGTGCGCAGGTCGGCATCGGCGCGGTAGGATAGCAGCGCGCCTTCGATCCGCCGGATGGTGGAGGTGTGGCCCGGTTTCAGTCCCAGCGGCTCACCCGCAGCCATGATCGCTTCCCACAGGTCATCGCCCCGCGTGTGATCCAGCAGGAACAGCTCATAGCCATATTCCTTCGACCATCCCGTGCGCGACACGATCAGCGGGATGCCGTCCAGTTCAATTTCGCGGTGGTGAAAATATTTCAGGTCGTCCAGCGCATCGCCGAACAATGCCTGCATCACCGGTTTCGATTGCGGACCCTGCAATTGCAGCGGCGATGCATCGGGCTCGGAAACGCTCACGTCCATGCCGGAGTTGACGGCCACCCCCTTCGCCCACAGCAGGATGTCGCTGTCCGATAGCGAAATCCAGAAGCGGTTTGCCGCCAGTTTCAGCAGGATCGGATCGTTCAGCACCCCGCCCTGTTCATCGGTAATCAGCACATATCTGCATTGCCCCGGCTCCATCTTTGAAAGATCTCGCGGGGTCAGCATCTGCATGAAGCGCGCCGCATCGGGGCCGGTAATTTCCACCTGCCGCTCTGCCCCGACGTCACACAGGATGGCATCGTTCACGAGGTTCCAGAAATTCGCCACCTCGTCGCCATAGCTGCGGGGCAGGTACATGTGATTGTAAACCGAGAAGGATTGCACGCCCCAGCGCATGGTCGCGTCGAAAAAGGGCGATTTTCGCACCTGCGTGCCGATGATGAAATCCTTGGCCTTGGTCATGTCCGCTCAATGCGCGGCGCAGGGCGAAGGTTTCCCGCGAGGCCTTGCGAAGCGATGGAGGAGCCGCTTAGCTGCAAGGCGCAGGTCGCGGCATCTGGCAGTTCGGGGGGAACAGCAGTGTTCAAATATGCGCGTTCGGAAGTGTTTTTCCCGATCATGACCATGATCGTGGTCGGCTTCATCATCCTCGGCTTCGGCTCTGCCATCGTCGCCAGGGGCGCTGGCTATGTGCCGCCGCCCGCGCTGATAGCGCACGGCGTGGTTACGCTTTCGTGGTTCGGCCTCACGCTGGTGCAGGCTTTGCTGATCCGCAAGGCGAGGTTCGGGCTGCACAAGGCGCTGGGCGGGCTGAGCGCGGGGCTGGTTACGGCAATCGTGATACTGGGCTATCTCACCACCCGCACCGCCGTCACCAATCCCGACTGGTCCATCGCCGGACTCGACAATGTCGGCTCTGCAATCTTCCCGTTCTTCGACATCGTGACCTTCGCCATCGTCTATGCGCTGGGCTTCGCCAACCGCACGAACACCGCCGCGCACAAGCGGCTGATGGTGCTGGCGGGCGTAATGATGATGGACCCGGCGGTGGCCCGCGTGGCGATCCTGCTGCTGGGCGCCCCGCCTCTGGCGCTGGTGATAGAGCTGGCGATCCTCGCCGCCTTCCCGATCTACGACTGGCGCACCAGAGGCCGCCCGCATTGGGCCAGCGTGTTTGGCGTGGTGCTGTTCGTGGTCTGCTTTGGCTTGCGGATGGCGCTGGGCGAAAGCGCGGCGTGGGCAGGGTTTGCGGGGGCTGTTTTCTGAGGTTTTGCGCTGGCGGAAGGCGTTTGAATGTCGTCGGAGCAAAGGTGTCTAATGGGATCTGACCGGATCGCTCACCGTCTGAAACTGGGGTGGGAAGCTGACATTAGCGACCTGAGCTCAGCGAGTTACGAGCCGCCAGAGCTAGCCGCGCTTTCGCCTCCACTGGCATGTAGCCGGGTTAATCGTCTCATTCAAAGTGGCGAAAAGCCGCATCGACTCTTTGATAAGCGCTGGCGCAGCGTCCATTTGCTGTATAAGCTCTTCAAAGGTCGCATCGCCATTCATAATGCGCCTCAACAGTTCACGTCCCCATTAAGCGAGCGTCCAGCCAACTCAGGCAGAATGGAAAGCACCGTCGATATGTAGGTGTTCGGCTGCAGTGCTTCAGCAGCATGGACAAGAGCATACATTGCTCCGCTATGCGCTTGTCGGACAAGGACAAAAGCAAGTCCCCCGCTAAACTCGGTTGACCATCACCGATGCTTAGTAAGTCCGACAACTCGGGTTCGATTGAAAAAGGCCCGCCTATCGGCGACGTCGATTGACCACCGGACGGCTCGCAACTTTTTCCCGTATTCCGCACTCATTACCCAGACCCTATCTAAAGGCGAACGCAATGTCCGCAACAGGGTCGAAACCAGCCATTCGGCTTTCCTACACACGAGCCTATCACCGAAGCGCGAAATGCTCTTTCACATCGTCGGTCTGCCACACGCGTTGATTGCCTCTGCAAAGTGTCAACTTCGCAAACTCCGCTCAACTCTTTGATTAAATTCGGAAATCATGCCGAAGAAGCCATCGTCACGGTGTCAACTTCGTCAAGCTGTCGCGATCAGAACGGGATATCGTCGTCCAGATCGTCGTAGTTGGAGCCGCCGCCCGAAGACTGGCCGCCACCTTGGCCGCCGCCGCCCTGGTTGCCGCCGCCGTAGCCTCCGCTTGCGCCGCCACCAAAGCCGCCGCCCGACCCGCCGCCGCTGCGCTGGCCGCCGCCGAAGCCGCCACCACCGCCGCCGCCGCCTTCACCGCGACCATCCAGCATCACCAGCGTGCCGCCAAAGCCGCGCAGCACAACCTCGGTGGAATAGCGATCCTGCCCGTTCTGGTCCTGCCACTTGCGGGTCTGGAGCGATCCTTCGATGTAAACCTTGGAACCCTTCTTCAGGTAATTCTCGCAAACGCGGACAAGCCCTTCGGAGAAGATCGCCACGGTGTGCCACTCGGTCTTTTCCTGCCGCTGGCCTTCCTTGTCCTTCCACGTCTCGCTGGTGGCGATGCGCAGGTTGCACACCTTGCCGCCGTTCTGGAAGCTGCGGACTTCCGGGTCCGCGCCCAGGTTTCCGATCAGCATGACCTTGTTGAGACTACCCGCCATTTTTCGTGATTCCTCTGATTGCTTGATGAAGGGGCTTAGCGATGCGCCGGGTAAGTCGCTACCCGAAGGCGGCGAATTCCCCAGATCGCATCCTAAAGCCCCAGCGCCACCGCGCTCCAGTAGGTGATACCGGCACCAACATAAGCGAGGCCGAACAGGTACGCGACCATGAAGGCCGGCCATTTCCACCCGTTCGTCTCGCGCTTGGCCACGGCGATGGTGGAGATGCACTGCGGCGCGAACACGAACCACGCGAGGAAGGCCAGCGCGGTGGGCAGGCTCCAGCCCGCTTGCAGGCGCGGGATCAGGCCTTGCGCTTCGGCTTCCTCGTTATCGGCCTCCACCGCATAGGTGGTGGCCAGCGCCGAAACCGCCACTTCGCGCGCGGCCATCGCCGGAATCAGCGCCAGGCTGATCTCGCGGTTGAAGCCGATGGGCGCCAGAACGGTATGCAGGCCGCCTGCCACGTGGCCCGCGATGCTGGCATCGATCTGGCTCTCGCCCGGCTCCGCCTTGGGGAAGCTGAGCAGGATCCACAGCGCAATCGTGGCGGCAAAGATGATGGTGCCCGCGCGGCGCAAGAATACCCATGCGCGCTGCCACAGGCCGATCGCAAGATCGCGCAGCGGCGGCATCTGGTAGCGCGGCAGTTCCATGATGAAGCCGCTCGCCCCGCCCTTCGCCACGGTGCGGCGCAGCACCAGCGCCACCACCATCGCGCCGACAATGCCGGCGATATACAGCGCAAACAGCACGAGGCCCTGCAAGCCGATACCCGGCCCGACACGCGTCGCCGGAATGAACGCCGCGATGATCACGGCATAGACGGGCAGCCGCGCCGAACAGGTCATCAGCGGGGCGACCAGGATGGTGGTCAGCCGGTCCTTGGGATCGGCAATCGCACGGGTCGCCATGATGCCGGGAATGGCGCAGGCAAAGCTGGACAGAAGCGGGATGAAGCTGCGGCCAGACAGTCCGACATAGGCCATCAGCCGATCCATGATGAAGGCGGCTCTGGCCATGTAGCCCGATTGCTCCATCGCCAGGATGAAGGCGAACAGGATGATGATCTGCGGCAGGAACACGACGACCGAACCAACGCCGGTCAGCACGCCCTGCGTGATGAAATCGCGCAAAACCCCTTCCGGCATGACGCCTTCCACCAGCCCGATCAGAGCCGAGATGCCGCCATCCAGCGCATCGGCAAAAGGCGTCGCCCAGGCGAACACCGCCTGGAAAATGACGAACAGCAGCGCGAACAGGATCGGCGGGCCGAGCCACGGGTGCAACAGCACCTTGTCGAGGCTGGCATGCAGGCGGTGCTTGCTGCTTTGCGAAAGGATCGCGCCCTTGGCCATGTTGCGCGCCGCCAGCCGCCGCTCGGTCAGGGATTGCCCGGCAACCTCGTGCCGCATCGACATGTCCTGCTCCTCGGCAGTGCTCATCGCTTCCACCAGCGCATCCAGCCCGCGCTTGCGCACGGCGACGGTGGAGACGACCGGCACGCCCAGCGCAACGGACAGGGCATCGGGATCGAGCGCAAGCCCATCTCGTTCCGCCAGGTCCACCATGTTGAGCGCGATGACCGTAGGACGGCCCAGCGCAATCAGCTCCTGCGCGAAGACGAGGTGCTGTTCGAGGTTGGCCGCATCCAGCACCACCACCAGCACATCGGGCGTGGCCTCGCCGGGGAATTCGCCTTCCACCACCTGCCGCGTCACTTCCTCGTCCGGGCTGGCGGCGTCGAGCGAATAGGAACCGGGCAGGTCGATCAGTTCGACCGGTTCGCCCGAAGGCAGGAACATGCGGCCTGCCTTGCGCTCCACAGTGACACCGGGATAATTGGCGATCTTCTGGCGCGCGCCGGTCAGCGCGTTGAACAATGCGCTCTTGCCCGCATTGGGATTGCCGACCAGCGCTGCGGTGCGAAGCCTGCTCATACCAGTTTCACCGTCATGGCGCGGGCGTGGACGCGGCGGATCGCCACGGTCATCCGTCCCACGATCAGGGCAATGGGATCGCGCCCGATGAAAATTCCGCGATGGGCAATGGCAACGCGCGCGCCTTCATCGATGCCCAATGCGCGCAGGCGCTTGCCCTCGTCGGGCGCAAGCACGCTCCAGTCGACGGCAGTGATTTCGGCCCGCGTCATGGGGGCAAGCGTATCGAGAGTGAGATGCTGTTCCACGCAAGGTCCGGTGCCAGAGCGGCAGCCTAATTGCAACTGATTATCAATAGAGAGAGTGAGCGGATTACGTCCCTACTTCTGCGGATAGCGCAGGCGGCCAAGGAAGCGCGCGACATCGAAATGCTCGCGGTCCTTGCCGAGGAATTGCGCCTTGGCCTTCTCGAACTTCATCACGCCTTCGATCCGGCGATCGAGGAAGGCCGCGGTTTCGCCCTTGCCTTCGCTTTCGTCCTCCACAAACACCGCCAGGGTGGCACCGTAGATGGAGCCGAGGATCGCGCGCTTGGTGTAATGGTTGTAATCGGTGGCGGTATCACCCGCCAGCCGCCACATCTTGTCCGCGCTGGACCATCCCTGTTTGAGAGCGGTGGGCACATTTTGCGGCATGGCCTGCACTGCGGTGGCACGGCGCAGCGACTCCTCCAGCCCCATGATCGCCTCCAGCCGGAACCACACCAGGGAGCGGATTTTCTCGCGAATCGGCATGTTGTCCAGCCGGCCGTCGGCAAATTCGGCTTCCATCCTTGCATCCACCGATGCCACCCAGGCATCGATCATGTCCATCGCACCGCCCTTGAAGGCCAGTCTTGCGACTGCCGGATCGATGCCGGATACTTCGGCAGCGGAAACCAGTGCCGCATCGGTCCAGCCATCGAACATCGCCGCCACGGCAATTTCGGGTGCCAGCGCGACGCGCAGTTCGTCGAGGGTGGCGTCGGCCAGGTCGGCGTTCTGATCGGGCGCGGATCGGATTGAGGGTCAGTCGCCGCCATCAGAACACCGGCCCGTAGGTGCGGTCCGCTCCCTCATCTGCGTCAGACTCGTTTGCCTCGATCGCATTGATGACGCGCCCGGATACGCCGGGCATGGTGGCATAGTCGCGCGCGGTGCGCCCGGCGTTATCCGCCCGGTCGGGATCGGCTCCGGCAGAAACCAGCACTTCGATAAGCTCGATATTGCGCGCATGGACGGCAGCGATCAGCGGGGTTTCGCCCGTCTCGTTACCCACATCCAGCCGTGCGCCTGCCTCCACCAGCGCCTGCACACCTTCGACAAAGCCGATTTGCGCGGCGGCGATCAGCGGGGTGCGCCCGCGATTGTCCGCAATGTTGGGATTGGCCCCTTCCTGCAGCAGGAACTTGGTCCAGGTCAGGTCGCGGCGGTCAATGGTGATATGCAGTCCGGTCTCTCCCGAAGACAAGTCGCGAGAATTGACGATGGTGGATCCGGGTTCGTTCAGCATCTCGGTCGCGTCCTCGCCCTCGCGGTCTTTCACCGCCTGGAGGAACTTGTAGCCTTCCGAATAGAGCTGGGCCCCGGCGGGAACTGCCAGGTTCAACGCGGCAAGTGCTGCCGCAGCTAGAGTGAAACGTCGAAAGGAGGCGCGAGCCACGGCCTTTTCTCCTGTCCAGAATTTTTGCGCAAAAGCCCCGGGGTTATGCGGGACTCTGCTTGCCTGTCGCGCGTTAGCAGAGCATGAACGCTGCGTCATGTCAGCACGTATTTCTGTCGCATCCGCGATCCTTCTCGCCCTTGCCCTGCCTGCCTGCGATGGCAGCGCCGACCAGCCACCTATAACGGACGCACCGCTTTACGGCAGCTCTTTGACCGGGGAGTTCGACCTTGTCGATGCAGACGGCGCGCAGGTCACCAATCGGGATTTCGCAGGCAAATACCAGCTTATCTACTTCGGCTATGCCTATTGCCCCGACGTCTGCCCCTTCGACATGACGCGCATGATGCGCGGCTATGATCGCTTTGCAGCGGACAATCCTGAACTGGCGGCGGATGTGCAGCCGATTTTCATCACCATCGATCCTGCGCGCGATACCCCGGAAAAAGTGGGTGAATACGCCAAGGCCTTTTCCGACGACCTGATCGGCCTCACCGGTTCGCCAGAGCAGATCGAGGCGGCGGCTTCGGCATTCTTCGCGCATTACCAGAAACTGGATGCAGCGGCTGACGCGGATTACCTGATGGATCATTCCCGCGCAGGTTACCTCGTCAATCGCGAGGGAGAGCCGATGGCACTGATCCCGGTGGAACAATCGGCAGAGGCCGTGGCGGCGGAACTGGAAAAATGGGTGCGCCCGGCAGATGGCTGACCTGCGCAATCGTTTCTGGGAACTCGAACTGGACGAGTTGAGCCGTCCCGAATGGGAGGCGCTGTGCGATGGCTGCGGCCGCTGCTGCCTGCACAAGCTGGAGGACGACGACACTGGCGAGATCGCCGAGACCAACGTCGCGTGCAAGCTGCTCGACACCGGCACCGCGCAATGCCGCGACTACCGCCATCGCAAGGCCTTCGTCCCCGATTGCCTGCGATTGACGCCGAAGCTGGTGAAGGATGTGCCGTGGCTGCCCGCCTCCTGCGCCTACGTCCGCCGGGCAGAGGGAAAGCCGCTGCCCGACTGGCACCACCTGCTGACCGGCAGCCGCGATGCCATGATCGAGGCCGGAGCCTGCGTCGCCGGACGCTGCATCAGCGAAACGCTGGCCGGGCCGCTGGAACACCACGTCATAGACTGGGAGGATGAGCGCGCATGATCGACTGGCTGCGCGACGATCACCAGAACCCCGCCATTGCCGTGGGCGAAACATCGCTCCCCATCGCTATCCGCCGCCATGCACGCGCAAAGCGGCTGACCATGCGGCTGGCGCCCGATGGCAGCGAAGTGCGCGTTACCCTGCCGACCTGGGGGCGCACCGTGGACGCGCTGACCTTTGCCAAGGCGCGCACCGACTGGATCGCAAACCAGCTGGCCAAGGTGCCCCGGCGCGTTTCGATCATCGATGGGGAGCGCATCGCCTATCGCGGCGCGTCCCTGCGTATTGCCTGGGATGCAAAGGCTGGCCGCACGCCTGTCGTGCAAGACAGCGCGCTGGGTGTCGGCGGTCCTCTCGAAGCGATGGAAGGCCGCGTGCGCCGCTGGCTGGAAGCAGAAGCCTTGCGCCTGTGCCGTGACGATCTGGCGTTCTATTGCGAGCGGGCAGACCTCCCCTGCCCCGACCTGCGGCTGTCGCGCGCGCAGCGGCGCTGGGGCTCATGCTCCGGCGACAGGCGGACAGGCCGCTGCATCCGCATCAACTGGCGGCTGGTGATGGCGCCCGATCATGTGCGCCGCTCGGTCGTGGCGCATGAAGTGGCGCACCTTGTCCATTTCGACCATTCACCCGCCTTCCACGCCCTTCTGGCGCGATTGTTCGAAGGCACGCTGGCAGAGGCGGATGGCTGGCTGAAGCGCGACGGCCGCTCGCTTTACGCTGCCTTCGGCTAGGGCCACGCGCACAGTTCACCACTGGCGAAACCGCCTGCGCATCCCTATTCAGGTTACCATGAAGAGATTCTTCCGCCGTATTTCACCGCGCCGCGCGGTCTCGGACTTTCACGACGAGTGGAAAAAGCCGACCCCGCATCGCTGGCAGATCCTCGGCGTTGCGATTGCGGCGACTTTCTGCGTGTTCATGCTCCTGATCCCCGCTGGCGCAAAAGGCCCGCCCGCGCGGCCCGAAGTGATGCTGATCTCCACCTTCGACGGCGACCGCACGCAAGGCGAAATCATCGCCACCAATTGCGCCAACCAGGAATTGAAGGACGCCCTCCAGGCCCGCCTGGAAGAGAACGCCGAGCGCAAGCGCGAGATGTACAAGGCGCTGGGCCGCGCCACCTTCATCGATGTGGATGCCGTCGAGGCAGAAGCAGAGGCCGAACGCGCTGCCGAGGTCGAAACCGGCCCGACGGATGAGGAAATCGCCCTCTCGGTCGAGGAATATTGCGCGCGTGCCACAGCGGGCTGAGGATGAGCGCTGGCTGGCCGCTGCCGCCGCGCTGGCAGAACGCGCCCGTCCCCTCGCCAGCCCCAATCCCGGTGTCGGTGCGCTGATCGTGCGCGAGGGCCGCGTCATCGGGCGCGGCTGGACCATGCCGGGCGGGCGACCCCATGCCGAAGCGGTGGCGCTGGAAGCTGCCGGAAGGACTGCTCGTGGCGCCACGCTCTACGTCACGCTGGAGCCTTGCGCCCACCCCTCCGAGCGCGGCCCTGCCTGCGCCGACCTTGTTGCGCAGGCAGGCCTTGCCCGCGTGGTGATCGGCATGCGCGATCCCGACAGCCGCACGGCTGGCGAAGGCATCGCACGGCTGGAAAGCGCCGGTGTCGCGGTAACGGTGCTGGGTTGGGACGCGGCAAGGCTCGGCCTCTCGGGCCATGCTGCCGCCCTTGCCAGATCCCGCCCGCATGTGACGCTGAAACTGGCCATGTCGCTGGACGGCTGCATCGCCACTTCCACCGGGGAAAGCCAGTGGATTACCGGAGCGGCCGCCCGCGCCCACACCCACCGCGAACGCGCCCGCGCCGATGCCATCCTTGTTGGCGGTGGCACGCTGCGCGCCGATGCGCCGCGGCTCGACGTTCGCCTGCCGGGCCTCGAGACGCGCTCTCCGCGCCGTATCGCGCTCACCTCGGGCGAAGTGCCAGAGGGCTGGCTCGCCATTCGCTCTCCCGAAGAGATTTCCGGGCTGGAAGGCGTGCGCTACCTGATGGTGGAAGGCGGCGCACAAACGGCCTCTGCCTTCCTTGCCGCCAACCTGGTGGACCGACTGCTGATCTACCGGGCACCCGTGCTGCTGGGCGGCGGCACGCCCGCCATCGGTGCCATCGGGCACGACACGCTGGAAGCGGCTTTTGCCGATGGCTTGCAATTGCAGGACCGCCGACAACTTGGCAGCGACACGCTGGAAGTCTATCAGCGCGGCTGATTGAAGAAGGGGCCACCATGTTCACCGGCATTGTCACCGCGATCGGCACGATCGAAAGCATCGAGAAACGCGGCGACTTGCGCGTGCGCATTTCCTGCCCGCTCGACCCGGCAGAAATCGACATCGGCGCGTCCATCGCCTGTTCGGGCGTGTGCCTGACGGTGGTGGATCGCGGCGGCACGAAAGGCGATGCGCATTTCGTGGTCGATGTCTCTGCCGAGACGACCAGCTGCACCGCGCGCGGCATGTGGCGCAAGGACGCGCGGCTGAATCTGGAACCCTCCCTGCGGATTGGCGATGAACTGGGCGGCCATATCGTCACCGGCCATGTCGATGCCGTGGGCCGCGTGGAGGATTGGCAGCCGGAAGGCGATTCCGAACGCGTCACCATCGCCGCCCCGGCAAGCCTCGCCCCCTTCATCGCGCCCAAGGGCTCCATCACCGTCAACGGCGTGTCGCTGACCGTGAACTCGGTGCAGGACCGCGACGATGGCACGGTGCATTTCGGCCTCAACATCATCCCCCACACCGCCGATGTGACGACGCTGGGCGAACTGGGCCAGGGCAGCGAGGTGAACCTGGAGGTGGATACCATCGCGCGCTATTTGCACCGGATGCAGGCGTTGCGGGCGGGGTAAATCGGGCGCGGCACGAACTGCCGCGGATGACCCTTCCGACGTTCAATCCGCTCCGTCAGAAAATATCGAGGCCCTACGGTTGCCGGGTAGAATTTTGACTCCAATCGCAAAGTAAGTCTTAATGCTTATGCCATGGAGGTGGTTTAAAAGATGGGTCGCCCGTCTCTCTGGACAGTATCGCGGCGAATAATTCGTCGCGCAACAAGGGGACCATCAAATGAAAAGCCTTATTCTTTCGACATTTACAGCCGTCACGATGGCAATTGCATTACCCCAGGCAGCTGTTGCCCAAGAGGAATGGCCATTGGAGCCTGCCGAGTACGTTGAAGTCTCGGCAATTCATATCGATGACGGTTACGCACTGACTTATGCCAATCACCTGGCAAGTATCTGGCGCGCCTCGCAAGATTACGCGCTGGAGCAAGGCTGGATAATCGGATACGAGATCCTGACGAACACATATGCTCGCGAAGGTGAGCCGGATCTCTATTTGCTGACGCGCTTCGAACAAATGGAGACGCCGGAGGAAGGCGAGGCTCGTGGTCGGCAGTTTCGAGAGCAAATGAGCCGGACTATCTCCGAGATGCAGGAAGAGTCCGCAGGCCGTGCGCAATATCGCACTCTTGGAAGCGAGATGCTGCTGAGAAGGATGGTTTGGAGCGACTAGCTTCTCACGAACCTTGGCCCCGGAGTCAGCGCTGTCGGTAGCCCGCAACGCGCCTGATTCCATGAGGGCCATCACCTTCTGATCCCAGAAGTCATGCAGCGCCGCTGGTTGGAAAACCGGCGGCGCTATTTTTGCGCACCCCGGAAGCCAACGCGCCCCGATCAAGGCGTTTCCTACATCGACGCAGCCATCGCAGGCTCGGCCCATGCCAAGAACACCCAACCACAAGCGCCGTCGCCGTCCGCCGTTCTTTCATCCCGTGCCGCTGCGTGTCCGCCGCGACGGGTGGACCGTCGATCGGCAATGCGCCTTCCTCGGCCATCTCTATCTGACGGGCTGCGTTGCGACTGCCGCACGGGCCGTGGGCATGAGCCGGATGAGCGCCTATCGCCTGCGGCAACGCGAGGAGGCTGCGAGTTTCGCGTCTGCGTGGGACATGGTGCTCACGCCGCCCGGCCTTGGCCGGATCGCGAGTGAGGTGGATTGGCGAAAGGTTACAGATGAGGACCTGTTCCGGCGCGTCGAAACCGGCTTCGTCGCCCCGCTGATCCATCGCGGCAAAGTCACCGGCATCCGCCGGAAAGCCGACAATTCCGCGCTTTTGCGGCTGCTCAGGCGGCTGGACGCGGGCACCGCTCAGATGCGGCCCGGAGCGCTGACGATGACGCAAAGGTTTTTCAAAACACCCCTGTCGGCGTTCCAAATTGCGTGCTGGATCAGCCCGTCACATCGGCCAGTGCGGCAACGAAGGCGTCGATATTGCCCATCGTCAGGCCCGCCACGTTGATACGGCCAGAGCCTGCCATGTAGACACCGTGTTTCTCGCGCAGTTCCTGCACCTGTTCCTTCGAAACGGGCAGCATGGCGAACATGCCTTTCTGCTCGCCCAGCGGCGTCAGGTCGACAGCGCCCGCCGTCCCCGCCTCGGCCAGCTTGGCGCGCACCTGGCCGATGCGCAGGCGCATGCTTTCAAGCTCGGCCAGCCAGTCTGCGGACAGTTCTTCATCTTCAAGGATCATCCGCACCGCAGCGCCGCCGTGATCGGGCGGCATGGACCAGTTGGCCCGCGCCAGCGACGCCGCGTTGGACATGATGCGCGCGGTATCGTCCGTGCTAGCGCCCATCACATAGAGCGCGCCCACGCGATCGCGGTAGAGGCCGAAGTTCTTGTCGCAGCTATAGGCCACCAGCGCCTCCGGCACGGCGGCCAGAACGGTGCGCAGGCCATAGGCATCGGCGTCCATGCCATCGCCCAGCCCTTGATAGGCAAGATCGATGATCGGCAGCAGGCCCTTGTCGGCCAGCAGCTTTGCAATCTCGTCCCATTCCTCGTTGGTGTAATCCACGCCGGTGGGGTTGTGGCAGGCACCGTGCAGCAGCACCGCATCATCCCTGCCCGCCTTGGCCATCACTTCGCGCAGGGCATCCATATCGGCAGAGCCATCGGCATTGGCATGATTGAAAGTTGCGACCTTCATGCCGCAATCGGCCAGGATTTGCGCATGGTTGGGCCAACTGGGCGTGCCCATCCAGATCTGCTCGACACCGGCCTTGCCCGCCAGCGCCACGGCCAGCCGCACCGCGCCCGTGCCGCCCGGCGTCTGCATCCCGTCGATCCGGCCATCGCGATTGCCCGCGTCGCCGAACACATGCGGCACCAGCGCGCGCACGAAGCCCATGTCGCCTTCAGGGCCGAGATAGGCCTTCGTCGGCTGCGTATCCACCAGCCGCTTCTCCGCCGCCTTGATGGCGCGGAAAACCGGCGTTGCGCCGTCGGCGGTGCGATAAACGCCTACGCCAAGGTCGATCTTGGTGTCACGCGGGTCCGCCTCATACAGCTTGATGAGGGCAAGGAGGGCGTCGGGCGATTGTTGGTCGAGTCTATCCAGCATGGCGGCTCAATGCCGCTACGCAGCGCCCTTCGCAAGCCCGCTGTGCGCGCTATGCGCCGCCTGTCAGAACGGCAGCCAGCGCTGCTTGCGCGAAAAGCGCATATATCCGGCATTTACGCCGAGGCGCAGACCCGCGCCCACGCGGATGGGGATCAGCACGACATCGCCCTTGCGAACATAGCTGGCGGTAAACCCGCCCACGAAATAAGCCTGGCCCTCACCCGCCGGGAAACGCTCGTAAAGTTCATCGGTGTCGTAAAGGTTGTAGACCAGCACGAAGGTGTTGCCGGCGTTGGCCCCTGCGTCGAAGCCGATGGAAGGGCCGGTCCAGTAAACGGGCATATTGCCCTCTACCGCGTGGTGCAATGTGCCCGAGCCATAACGCACGCCCAGCACGAAGGCACCGCCACCCTCGCGCCCGACGATGTAGCCGTTGGGCTCACCCTGGTCCGCCAGGACATCCTGGATGACGCGTGCAAGCCCTTCGGCACCGCGTCCGAACAAGCCCTCGGCAGCGCCGATCAGGTCGTCCTCTCGATAGGTGGTGTTGGACTGGGCGACCGGGGCTCCCTGGGCAATCTCCACGCCGGTGCCCTGCTGGGGCAGCTCTTCGCGCGGAAGATCCTGCACAGGAGCTTGGTTGTACCGCGAGTTGGCATCGGCCGTGTCATAAGTGTCTTCAAAGCCGGGTTCTGCGGCCTGCGTCGTCTGGTTCGGATTGTCCCAACGATCGGCTGCGGTGGTGGACGGCGGATCGACCAGGTCGCCGTCGATCATGGCATCAGGGTCGACGGACTCGATCTGCTGGGCGGCGGCAGGAAGCGAAAGCGCAGCCAGCGCGCAAAGGGCAGCTGCGGCAAGGGCGTTACGGATTTTTCGCATGGCTTTATCTCCGGGTTTTGCCCACCCCTGCGGCAGGCAGACCTCGTCAGCTTCCTCTTTGAGTCGTCCGGGCATGAAGCGGCAATGAATAGGCGGCGAATCGAATCGAAATCGCGATGAGTTAAATCCTCGCCGCGCCGGGCACAAAGCTTTCGCGAAGAAGGCGAATGCGCACTTGAAGGGCCCGCCCGCCCTCGTTATAGGCCGCGACTTGCTGCTTGGGTCCGGAGACGTGGGTGAGTGGCTGAAACCAGTTCCCTGCTAAGGAACCATACCTCTATCGGGGTATCGAGGGTTCGAATCCCTCCGTCTCCGCCAGCGGCTGTTCCAAGCCAGTTCCTTCATCGATCACCAGGTTCATGAGGTGGCGAGTGGGCGGCAAATTGGACTGCCGTAATTCAACTTGATGAAGCGGCTTATTGCCCTCATCCGGCCCTACACCCATACAATCATCCGGAAATGACGTACTAATCTGATCGGAAGAATGATTGCGCTAATTCTCAATGTCATTTGCTGCCGATGCGTTTGGTCGCTCATAAGCAGTTTACAGCGTCCCAAGCTGAATTTTGAAGAGCGCTGATAATTCTTCCATCCAGATAGGCCGGTAATGGCGAATTTGCGTCCGAATTTACCAGACCTTCCTCGATAAGATACTGGGACGAAGTCCAGATGCGCTTCTCGGAAAGCATTCTGATGCCAGTCGTATCGTGGGACATCTTGTCCCCCACTTGCTCATCTCCATCCAGCCGAGGCGAGATCGATGATACCCTCAGGAGATTCTTGCTCAACGGGATATACTGCAAGAACCGCTCTGCGTGGGTGAGGGACCCCATGCTAGCGTCAAGCAAAACCGGCACATCGAGGCCGTGGTGTTGATCAAGCCAGTAATCTCGGACGGTAATGTCGGTCCCCCCGACCTTCATCTGGCAAGGATTTTCTCGCTCGCGTGTCTCGATCAGAAGATCCGCATCTATTTTCCGACCGTTCTCCAATATTACATGGCGCTGACCAACTTCGGCAATCTTCCCGGGGCGCAGATACTGCCCTGGCTCGAGACGATCCAGGAGTTCGGCGTGAATTTGTTCTGGCGCCAGGAGCGAGACTGTTCCCGCAATCCGATGGGCCCCCTCGCGCATCGAGAGATAAAAACTGTTCCACCGACGAACGACAAGCGGTTCGATGAGCCCGCGATGACATTCGGGAACAGCACTCTCGCAAAATGGAAGAAAACAGGCCTTTCCTGGTCCCTCGCCCACCTCGATCAGGAGAAGATCGCGCCCAGGGTGCTGCCTGCGAATGGCAAGCGCCACCAGGCTGCCGGTCAAACCGTCACTCAGAATTACAATCGGCAATTGCTCGCACCCGGACGACCAGGCTCCTTAAACATGCGATAATCCACCATCGTGTTCGCCGCGCTCCGTACGGCAACGCTGGGCTTGTGGCACGTCGTGCTCCGAGGACATATCCAGCCGGAAGCCTGCCCGTGCTGCAATCACCGCTGCGCGCGTACGGTTGGATACCTGCAATTTGGCGAGGAGCGCGCGAACGCGCATTTTGACGGTGTTTTCCGCACTCTTTTCTCGAAGAGCAATTTCCTTGTTTGAAAAACCTTCCGAGAGAAGTCGCAACAGATGCATTTGTCCGCTGGTCAGGTCAGCCGATTTGATGAAACCAGCATCAGCCGACCTGCTTGTTTCGCAGAATTGATCGACAAAGACTCGACGTTGGTTCGCTGCAAGACGCGCAAGATGAGCGAGATCGCCGCGCGAAACGTCGAAAGGAATGACGGAAACGTTCGCCCCCAGCTCGGCCAGCCTCCAAAAAAACCTGCTGTCCCGGTCGCGGGCCATGACGATCCAGTTCTGGTCCTGCATATACCGCATGAACTCGATATCGTTATCTGCCTGAGCGTCGTCCTCGGACGGCTCGACATACAAAACGGCGTTGCATCCATGTCGACGCTCGCCAAGCGCTTCGAGCGTGGCCACACCATGAACCAGTTCGAGGCCTGAATCGAGCAAGGCCTCCCGGATCGCTTCGCGCATGAAGCTCTCGCGACAGACAACCGCAACGCAAATCCCCACCGATTTGCCAGCCCATGCCTGCTGATCGATATCATCAAAGAGTTCATTGGAAACAAGTTTCATTAGGCATCCCCCCGATTGACCTCCTGGCGAGATCAATGCTGATGCGACCTGTTGATTTCGTTTTGATGATACACTTTCGAGTATCGCGCGATGTTTCAACTTCGGCAATCGGCTCGCCGCGAATCAACTTATTGTTAACAATGAATTAAGCGAGTCATTCGCGGTTTTCAATAGAACGCGACAACATCGTTTCTTTTCGAGACAGACAGACTGGTCAAGAAGTCGCTAGAAATGTGAAACTATAATCAATTCAATGTTTTGAAGAAATCCCCGGACGGGAGTTCAAACACAGTTTCTCCTGTCAGCGTGGCTATATCAAACACACACACGTTATCACCATCCTCACGATCGGGCCGCGTCGTTTTCGAATCACCGCTGCAAAATCGCGCGTCGATTCGCCAACAAGGGATGTCTCCAGGTCTATTCCAACTTCCCGCTGACACTCTTTGGAGCGCACGAAGACACTAAAGTGTCATTCCCCACTCGTTTGACATCATCCGGCATCGAAAATTCGGTTCCAGAGACGCAAATTCGACTGCGCAGGGCGAAGATTTGTTGGTTAACAATACCTTTACACGTGCTCGGCGGCGGCCAACCGGATGTATATTCGGAAGCCGAGGGATGCAGCACGGCCCGATAATATAAATTGGAGGACGCATCAGGGGGCATAAGCTTCCAGGCAAAATCCGGTCGCACGCGAGCATGCCAATTCTCTCGTTAACGTTCACGTCACTTAATTGGAGAATATTGATGAAAACCCTTACCAAGCTCGCCATCGCAGCAGCCGTTCCGGCGCTGGCATTTGCAGCCCCGGCATCTGCGCAGGTCACGCCTGATTCGGATACCTTCGTGGTGAACCTCGAAGGTTCTGTCGACAGCCAGTGCGAACTGGCGCCGAGCGGCTCGACGACTTTTGGTGTCGACATGCTGAATGTTGGCAACCAGGGTCTGCTCGCCATCGGCTATTCGTGCAACTCGCCCTATACCGTTTCGCTGGAATCAGCGAATGGCGGCATGGAAAACACCACCAGCGGCGGTGTAGTCAACATTCCTTATGCCGTTGAAGCATTCACGTCCGGCTTTGCTGCCGTGAACGTGAGCTCGACGGACATGAACGGCACGCCTGTCGATATCGTCACCGACACCGACTGGGTGAATATCGCGAACAACATCGGTGCTGCCGCCGGCAATATCGATCTCAACTTCAGTGGCATTGGGAACCAGTACGCGGTTGCCGGTGACTATGAAGACACACTGACAATCACTCTCGCCGCCGACTTCTAAGCTGGCGATCGCAGAATAAGGCGACCGGGGACTGGCGTTTTGGTCCCCGGTCGTTATTATGCTTGTCCTGGGGGGAGTTATGTACAAGCTGCTATCTGTACTTGCCATTTCGGCATTCGCGTTTTTCCTTGGAATTCCCGAGCGCGTACTCGCCTATGATCTCAGGCCCATCATTATCCAGCTCACGCCCAGCGGAGCGGGATCGAGTGGCACGGTAATCATTACCAATAGCCATGACGTCCCGATCGCAATAGAGGCGCGGGCTTATCTTCGCATCCAGAATCCCGACGGCACGGAAGAGCGCATTCCGGAAGACGAAGACATCATCATAACGCCTCCGCAAATGGTTATCGCTCCGGGCAGTAGCCAGGCGGTGCGGGTCCGCTGGGTTGGCGACGCCAATCCTGAACGCGAATTGACATTTCGCCTGGTGACCGAACAGCTTCCCATCAGGCTGGCCACCGAAAGCAACGAAGAAACCACCGCAAACCTTTCTTTCGCCTACCGCTATGAAGCCGCGCTTTATATCGTGCCGCCGGAATCGCGCCCCGCCGCACGTATTACCCGCGCCGCAGCGGTCCAGGATGAAACAGGGACGCGGTGGCTCGAGCTTGATATCGCTAGCGAAGGGACCCGCAGAGCCATTCTGGAGGAACCGTCCGTTTCACTTTCGGTAGCGGGCAGTTCATCGCCGGTTACTCTCGAAGGAGAATCGGTCAAACCGCTGGTAGGTCTCAATATCCTCTCGGGCGGATATCGCACGGTAAGGCTGCCATGGCCCGACGGCCTTGCCGTTGGCCCGGTCGAGGCCGAATTGCAGACCAGATACACCGTTTTCCAGTAAAAGTGGCGGCGGATTGTGGAAATTCGGTCCTCAAAACGGATTTCCGTTCTTCTAGTACTGATCTTGATGAAGCCGACGTCTGTTCTCGCGTTGCAGCAGGACCTCTTGATTGGCAACGGCGCGGCTAACCCAGACGAAGCAGATTCGCCCGATACCGCAACCCAGGCGCCCCAGCCGCCCATCGAAGCACCCGCCGACAACCGGTCGATCGATGAAATCTACCGCGACATTTTCGGCCGCGACCGCCCACCGGCGGCGGAAGACATCTATCCGGTCTTCGTGGACGGTGTGAATGTCGGGCAATTCCGCGTACGCCCGGACGAACCGACCCGAGATGGCGCGGTGGAGGGGCGGTTTGTTTCCGATATTCTGACCGACCTGACGATCGGCGACACAAACACAGCACTTGCGCGGCACGACGAGCGGGAAACCGTCAGCTTTGCCGAACTTGCCGATGCCGGGATCTCTACCCGCTTCGATGCCAATTCCCTGTCCCTGCACATCGAGATCCCGCTCGATGCACGCGGTGTCCGCAATCTCGATTTGCGCAGTTTGAGAACGCGATCAGAGCTTGAGTATGTGGAGCAGGCCGATTTCTCGGCCTATCTTTCCGTCAGGGCGGGCGTCGCACTGGTTGAAGATTCACGGGTCATGGGAGCAGGCTTCGATGATCTTGTGGCCGTTATGGACCTCGCCGTGAACGTCAAGGGCTTCGTTCTCGAAGCCGAGCTGGACTATGATGACGGGCGCGGCAAGGGTTGGGAGCGCGGCGATGTCAGACTGACATATGATGATCTGGACAACCTGATCCGTTTCGAAGCGGGCGATCTTTCCATAGGACGCAGACCATCGCAGGGGACGCCGCGGATCGGCGGCATCGCGGCCTTTCGAAACTATGGCATCGATCCTTATCGCAATATCCGTCCTGTCCCATCCCAGTCCTTCGTGCTCGATCAGCCTGCCCGGGTCGAATTGCTGCTCAATGGCGCGCCGCTTCGTACATTCGATCTCCCGTCAGGCAATTACAACCTGCGCAATTTCGCGCTGGTACCATCGGCTGCAAACGACATCGAGCTGCGTGTTACGTATGCCAGCGGCGAGACGGAGATCCTGTCTTTCCCGGCATTCTTCGATCTGGATCTGCTCGCTCCAGGCCTGTTCGACTTTGCCCTCAACCTCGGCCTGCCTTACAGCGATAGCGACGGGACGCGCGTCTACGACGACAACGACTACAACGGCATCGGATTTGCCAGATATGGCTTCAGCCCCACTCTGAGTGCAGGGGTGAACTGGCAAGGCAACAAGAACTTCGATACCGTCGGAGCAGATGTCGTCTGGGCTTCTCCGGTCGGAACCTTCGGCATAAACGCGTCGACCAACATCCGTGCGCCCGGGGCCGACAGCAGCCAGGTGACTGTGCAGTATCGCTGGCGGGACAACGATCGGGAGCGGGACCGCTCGGTCGACGCGCTGCTCAGTCTTACTGGCGAGGACTATCGAACTCTGAACCAGCTTTTCGGCGGCAATACGATCTCGCAGCAGGTCCGTGTTCGCGCGGGGCAGAACATTGGTCAGGATGGCCGTGTGCAGATCTTCGCGGGATACGACCGCGATCGCGAGGGGCCTTCAGATCGCTGGTATGCCGGGGCCAATTACAGCCACCAGTTCCGCTTCGGTTCGTTGTCCTTCGGGCTGGAATATCAGAAAGATGATCGCGAAAACCTGGTTGCCCGCGTTGCCTTCTCCATACCGCTGGGCAATGCGCGATTGAGTGGGAGTGCCGTAACCACCGACAATGCCATGAGGCTGGATTACAGCGTGCCAACTCCGGCTGGTGTCGGGGGACTGGGCTACAGCGCCGGCATCGAACGCCGCACGGGATCGGATCGCCAGTTTGCCCGGCTGAATTACAACAGCAACCGGTTCGAAGCCTCCATCGCTCAGCGCGCAGAAAACTATTTCAGCGATCGCACGCGGCAGGATATGAGAACCGAATTCAGGGTCGGTACGGCAATCGTCATGGCAGACGGACATGTCGGCCTAGGCAGGCCCGTTCGAAACAGCTTCGCAATGATCGCTCCGCGCGGCGGAGCCGACGAGTTCGACATAGCCGTCGAGCCGCGCACCGGATTTGCATCAACAGAAACCCGCTATTCGGCATATAGCGGATCGCTTGGCCCCGCGGTCGTGCCGTCCCTGATGGCTTACTTCAACCGTTCGCTCCAGGTGGATGCACCCGATGCCCCGGCCGGCATTTCTATTGGCGGCCAGGTCTATTCGGTTCGCCCCGGATATCGTTCGGGATATTACATACCGGTCGGGGACGATCGCAATGTATCTATCGTCGGGAATATGGTAGACCGCAGCGGTGAGCCCATCGCCTATGCTGTCGGCTTGGTCGAGAAAATCGGCAGCGATGGCGAGGACGACCCGGTTCAGGTGTTTACCAACGCAACCGGCCGGTTTTTTATCGAAGGCGTCGAGGCAGGCGAAAGCTATCGCGTCGTCCTCACCGTAGGAGATATCTCTGTCACCCAGACCATCGACGTCCCGGAAGATTTGAGCGGCATTTACACCTTGGAAGCGCCGCTCGCTCTCGACGTCGATGTGAACCAACTTGCTGAGGATGAGGAAAACGCATCATGAAGAGATGGCAATTGGCATCAAGCCTTGTGGCTGCCGCATCGATGCTGGCCCTTGTCAGCAATGCGCAAGCCCAGGATGAATCTTTCTCCACCGGACCGTGCGAACTGGAACTGACGGGCGATACGAGCATCGAATGGCGCGGACTTTATGGCCGCGGATACGAAGTGACCGGGCAACAGCAAGATTTTGAAACGCTAGGCATCACAGTGCGTCATCAAGGTGCCGCCTGTGAGTATTTCATCGTCGCGACACCCAATTCAGCGGGCGACGAGAATGTGCTCCGCGGTGCTGGCGACCAACTTTACTGGGATTTGCTCAGTCAGACTAGCGGTCCGTCAATCGTGAGCCAGGATTTCTTCGGATCGCTGGATACACAGTTCCGAGGACAGTTCGGACCGGGATTGAGCGCGCACCCTGTCATGTTGTACTTCACCATACCGCCGAGCCAATTCGTGCGAGGTGGATATTATGACGGACAATTGTTGCTGAGGCTGTTCCGCGACGACGGCGGTGCGCCGGAGTTCGTCGCCGAACTGCCTGTCGCACTCATTGCGCCAGTGGCATCAATTCTCCAGGTCCGTTCGGAAGAATTTGCCGGCGGTGCCCGGGAAACGACGATAGATCTCGGCGATCTGACGGTGCCTTCTACCCGGTCCATAAATTTCGAACTGGTGAGCAATGCCACCGTCGGGGTCAGCTTTGCTTCTCAGAATAATGGTGTTCTGGCGCATGAATTCAACGCGACTGGAATTCCATACGATCTGCGATTGAACGGGATGCAGATGTCGCTGGATGGTTCGGCCCGGCAGCGCCTCGACATGGCAGCACCAGGCGGGAGTAGCATGGCCGAGGTGGAAATTGCCGTTATTCCATCCCAAGCCGCGCTAGCCGCAGGACGATATTCGGATAGCCTGACGATAACATTTGTCGCCGATCCCTGAAGCCGACATCGACAATCGAAAAGGCGGCGTTACGCTTTCCGAAGAAAGCACTGAGGTA
>CAWAMU010000004.1:0-178804 GCA_963783265.1 uncultured Alphaproteobacteria bacterium
GGGTATAGTTGAACGTGCCAAACTGCGACGTCGGGAAATGGAAAACCGGTTCGAGGCAAATCAGCTGGTTTCCAGATTATCTCCACGCGAGCGAGAGACTTTGGCACTTGTCACAAAGGGGGCCTCGAACAAGGCCATCGCCGAAGAGCTCGAGATCTCTCCCCGCACTGTCGAAATTCACAGGGCTTCTGCCTTCAGGAAACTCAATGCCGAGTCGACTGCGGATGCCGTGCGGATCGGTGTTTACGCGGGGTTGGACCTGTTGAAATAGGTTTTGGATTGAGAGCTGCTTTTTCGGTGCTCAAGATGAGCTCGAGCCAGGCAATCAGCATGGCATTCGCCTTTTGTAGTGCCACAACTTCGATGCTCAGGCCATAAATCTTGCTCTTGATCTCGACGGTGGCATGACCATCCGGCACGTTGACGGACATGTCGAAGAAGTCTGATGCTGTAAGCTTCTCAACTGCTGCGTCATACTGTTCGTTTTCAAGCATATGCTCGAAACTGTCCTCGTCACAAGCACCAAGTAAGTCTGCGAATGGACCAGGTGCTAATTGCCGCAAATGAAAGGCATGGCGAAGCGCCTGCTCGATTTCGATCGTCCCAGTAGAGACGCGTTCATGCAAGAAACCGAGACGACCCAACCAAAGGTCCGGAGACAATGATTGTATATTCGCTCGTTTGGAATCTGTTCCACACCCATCCATAGCGCTACTCTGCGCCAAGTTCTACAAATCGACAACCTAGCATTTGGACCTAGCATTCGGACTGTGCATCTCCGGGATAGAACAGGAGAGCCGGTTTGCTGCTGGCGGTCATGTCAGCATGATCCGGAGGATCCTTGGTAACTCCTTGTTGCGCTAGGGAATAGCGCCTCGTCGAACAGCTGGTTCGCCTGGGCATTTGGGGCCGGGTCCCAGTAGGCACGCGCGATAACGCCCTCTGATGCTCAGGCGGCGCTGCCGCAGCAAACAGGCATTTGTAAACGATTGCTTGATGCATGTTGACTTGCTCGGAGCAACTTGGTTGTCCTGCTCTGTTCTAAGGATATACAACCTAAAGCTGTGTTGTGGATAAACCCCGTTCCGCACGGCATCAGCAGTCAACTCGGCTTTGAGTTTCTTGAATGCAGAAGCTCTGTGAATCTCGACGGTGTGAGGGGAAATGTTGAGCTCTTCAGCGATACCCTTCTTCGAGACGCCCCTTGGTCAGAAGAGTCAGCGGCACATTGAACCGGTGATCCGTGCGATGCTTGTTGGAGCCGAACTGACGTAACCCCGAGCTTCCCCCTCTCCTCCTGCTCGGGTTAGAGCACTTCGTATGGGATTGATTTGGCGCTACATTAACGTTTTCGTGATATGCGGCCTCAGGATATCAATTTGAACGACATAAGTCCTTTTTCAGTTACTGGACCTTAAATGCTGAAATCTTCGATGATAAAGAGAAAACCATACCATGCCGTTTCAAATGAACGTGCGATTGAAGGTGAAGTGCGGCTCGAAGAGGCGCCTGCGACAAACGATTCAGAGGAAATTGTCGTAACGTTTTCGCCTTCCTCCGAAGTAATAGATGGCCATCGCTTCAAATCCAACAACCAGATGGGGGTTCTCCTGATGGGCGTGTTCGCTGCCGCAGCTGCCGTTTCCGGGTTGGCTGTTATCGAATATCTTCTCTCGCTGGCAATAGAATTGGGTTGGCTCGCCCCTCCGCCTGGGCCAGAGACCTACGGATTGCCGGTCTAGACCAAAATGAGGGCGACAGCGGCCTTGCCCGCAAACAAACCGATCAGCATCGAAAAGTCGATGGCGCGGTTCACGATCTCTCTTCCCATCTGAAAAACCTCCTCCGTTGAGAAGAGGGTCTTCGGACGTAAACCTTTCAGAATGCATTGTCGTTTAGACTTAACGTAACATTCACTATTCTCGGTCAGCTTTTGCTGACCTGGCCCTTAGGTTTCGCGATGACCACCATGCTCGTTCAATCCTCCACTAGTCCGAACTATCACGACCTGCCGGAACGCAGAGCCTTCGGCCTGCGGCGGGGCCGCGCCTACTGGGCCAGACGTGCGATGCGACGCCATCTGGTCTATATGGCCAGCCTGGTGTTTGCGCTGGCCTGGATGATCTTTTCGCTCTGGTTGTCCCTGCCGTGGCTTGCTGATCTTGGCGAGCTCAGCCACCCGATAATCGCAATCTGTGTCCTGACATTCATTGCTTATGTTCCCGGTTTCATGAACGCATTTCTCCTGTCATCCCTCTTGTGCTCGGCCTACGTTGCTACGCGAAGACCCGCCGATATGGCCGGGCATTTCGATCCTCATTGCAGCGTATCAAGAGGAAGAGATGATCGCGGAAACGCTGCGCTCGCTCAGCACGATTGATTATGGCGGCCCCGTCGAGGTGATCGTGGTCGACGACGGTTCGCAAGACAGGACGTTGAAGTCGCTTCCCGCTCCCAAGACCTGTTCGCGCAGCGAGACGCCTTTTCGCTCGTGACTTTGCGGATGCCAAGGAACAGCGGAAAGCGGCCGCGCTGAACCATGGCCTAGGCAAGGCATTTCACGATCTTGTCATCACGATCGACGCCGATACCCGGCTTGAGGCAGGGGCCATAAAATCGATCGTCGCGCATCTTTACGCAGCGCCTCCCCAGACTGCCGCTATCGCCGGATCAGTGCTCGTCTCCAATCCCAGGGAAAGCCTCGTCACCGCGGCCCAGCAGTGGGACTATTTTCACGGTATCGCGGCCGTCAAGCGCATGCAGGGCATGTTCAATTCGACCCTCGTGGCGCAAGGGGCGTTCTCTCTCTACCGTAAGGCGGCGTTGGTCGAAGCGGGCGGTTGGCCGGACACGGTCGGCGAGGACATCGTCCTGACCTGGTCGCTGCTGCGCCGTGGTTACCGCGTGCGCCACGCAGAAGATGCAGTTGCCTGGACGCATGCTCCTGAGACATTTCCCGCGCTCGCCCGGCAACGCAAGCGCTGGGCGCGCGGCATGATCGAGGCGCTGAACCTGCACAAGAGCATGCTCCTCAGGCCCAGGCTTGGAACCATGTTCATCTACTGGAACCTTCTGTTCATCGCCATCGACCTCGCCTTCACCTTTGCTTTCCTGCCCGGTATTGCGCTCGCGCTTCTCGGGGTCTTCTGGCTTGCGGGGCCCGTCACACTACTCGTGCTGCCGTTGGCGGCACTGTGGAATATCATCATTTATCGCATCCAGACCCGCATGCTGAAGCGTGAAGGTATCGCGATGGAGAAAAGCGTGCTTGGCTTCGTCCTGTTCGCTTTCTGCTACCCTCTCGTTATGCAGCCCGTTTCGGTTTGGGGCTATGCGTCGGAATTCATCGGAAGGACCAAGAAATGGGGCTGAACAAGCTCACAATGACGGCGACGTTTGCCGCAATGTTCCTCCTCGCTGGGCCCGCCCATGCGCAGGAAGCTGACACGTCCCGACCGGCGCTGGGTACTGAATTTTTCGTATCAGGGGACAGCGACGATACGACGATTGCCCGCGCTGCGCTTGATTTCGATTTGCGCAATGATGGCGAGGCAAGACGTCTTGGCATTCGTATCGAGAATGCGTGGTACGAGCCGCTTGGCGGTTCAGTCGAACAACGCCAGCGGGTATTCTTGCAGGCCGGAGACCGGTCGGGTGGTTGGACATGGGCGGCGCGTCTGGGCACCGATGGCGATAACCTGATAGGCGCCGCTTCGATCCATGACGATTCCCGCTTTCGCAAGGAGTTCTTCATCGAGCGAGACATCGTCGAAACTCCTCTTGGCCTCGAACGCGAGCTTTACACAACCTTTGGTGGTGCGGCGATCGACCTTCCTTTGAATGAGCGAAACATCGTCACGGTCCTCGCCGGTTTACAGGAGTTCTCAGGCGACAACGAACGCATTCACCTGCGCGCAAATTTCATCCATGTCGTCAAGCCGGAAGCGGGCCTGAGTGTTCAGCTTCGCACGCGATATTTTCGCAGTACCCAACCCGGCGAGTTCGATTATTTTTCACCGCGAGACTTTGGACAGGTTTTGCCGGTGGTGCAGCTTCGCCGGTTCGTCGGAGGCTGGCAACTGCTGGCGGTTGGGGGCATCGGGGCTCAGCGCTTTACCGGTTCGGACTGGGAACAAGCAAACTACGCCGAGTTGAAGGCGCAAAGCCCTGCGCGCGGTCCATGGAACCTCTCTGCCGAAATTATCTATGCGAACACGCCTGGAAGCAACACCGTGCAGACAGACGGCTACGAGTATATCCAGGGGCGGCTGACGCTTGGACGCCGGTTCTAGCGATCGAACAGCTTCTGCAGGCGCGCGCATTGAAGAAGGACCTGAGCCACAGCGAAGGATACCATTGAAGCTTGATCATCATGGTGCTCGAGGGGGGCATTTCGGGCCCGGCCCCGATAGCCATGCGCGATAACGCCCCTTGGCGCCCAAGTAGCAAAGCGGTAGCGCGATAAGACGCCTTCGCGCTGATGCAGAGAGCCGTGGGACTGTGTCCAGCATGAGATGAAGTGCCCGGCGGCTTCCTGCTCGGATTTGCTCCAAATCCCCGCAAAATCGAAATCATTGCGAACAATCGATTTCACGAGAGCATGGCGCGATCCAGCTTGGGGAGGCGCGCCTTTCCATTCTCCTCAAATGTAGCCATTGACTACATAGAAGCCATAAGCTACACCGCAGGGCATGAAGCCGGTCACCTATACGCGGGCTGCGTTGAAGGCCCTTCGCAAGATGCCCGTGGACGTAGCGGAACGGATCATAGGGAAGATCGAACAATTTGCCGCCGACCCAGCCTCGCAGGCCAACAATGTCACGGCACTCAAGGGACGGGAAGGTGTCCGTTTAAGGGTTGGTGATTGGCGCGTGATCATCAATGATGACGGCGTTGTTCTGGCGGTTCTCGATATTGGATCGCGTGGCAGCATCTACGGTTGATGGAGACAGATATGGGTGAAATGATTTCGATCCCTCTTGAGGAGTACCGCAGCCTGCAGGCCGCCGCCGAAGATCTAGCCGATCTGCAAGCCTATGACCGTGCTCACACGCAATTGACAAATGGCGATGAGGAGCTGCTTCCTGCCGAATTCGTGAAGCGTATGCTTTCCGGTGAAAGTCCTGTGCGCGTCTGGCGCGAGTTTCGGGGCTCACCCAGAGCGCCCTCGCCGCTGCTTCGAACGTCAATCGGGTACAGATTGCGGATATCGAAGCCAGACGCAAGAGCGGTTCAATCGAGACGGTCAAGAAGTTGGCCGAAGCCTTGGGCATTACTCTCGATGAACTGATTTAAACTCACCGCCGCTAAGGCTTACACCTACGCCAAGTCACGCTTTACACCGGACCCTAGCGCGATAACACCTCATGGCGCTCACGTAGCGCAAGCGGTAGCGCGACAAGAATCCTCTATCATCGTTGTGATGGTCACCATCAGGCGAATGCTTGCATGTCACGCTCGGGCGCTGCGATCCTTTCCACCTTGATTGCCTTTGCCGCGGACTCGGCGCGAGCAAGATCATGGGCAGACTGCATCCGCAAGAGCGTCTTTGCAGACGTTCCGAAGGCCTTCTCGAAACGTATCGCCATTTCAGGAGACAGGGCTGACTTGCCATTCAAGAGGTTGCTGAGGGTCACCCGCGTAACGCCCATGCGCGCAGCGGCGTCGCTCTGGGTCAAGCCGTAAGGCTCGATGAAGTTGCGGCGCAGCCAGGGGCCAGGATGGACCGAAAAGCTATTGTGCAGCTCGATAGCCATCAGTGATAATCCTCCAAAATCCAGATCGCCGATTGTACCATTGTCGACCTCGGTGAAAGTTAGCCGCCAGCTCTTCGTGACGGTCATCGCGAATCCCCCTTTGCGGTCGCCCGTAAGAGGGAGGAAATTGAAATTGGGCGGAATGCCGAGTTCATCAAAGCTCTCGGCAGCGTCGATAAACGCGATCATGTCCACGATACGTTCCGGCTCCAGCACGCCTTTCGCCTTTCCGGTTTCGAGAAACTTGCGAAGGTGCTTGTGCCGGACGCTCTCGATTTCCATGACTGGTGTATAGTGATGCTTTGCACTAATGTCAAGCCAGGCTTTGCACCGGTTCCGCTTGTTGCGATTGCTTCGTGCCCACCATCGCAAGGTTCGTCACACCGACCTCCAGGCTGCACTAGGGTTAGCGGGACAGGGCTCGATAGCATTTCTGTGACTACGCCCCCTCGCGCAATAGGGCCCCATGGCGCTGATGTAGCGCAAGCGGTAGCGCGACAATAATCCCTGGCGCTCAAATAGCGCAAGCGGTAGCGCGATCAAAATCCGCGGCGCTCACGTAGCGCAAGCGGTAGCGCAATTACGCCTCGTGGTGTGCTCGCCTGGCCGCATCGCAGGCGCTAACGGCCTCGCCGTGCGTAGCTCCTGCGTTCTGCCGTCGGCTTCTCAACTTTTAGCGCAGCGGGCAGCACATCCTCGCTTATTGCTGTTCCGTAATACGTCTCTGCGACATCTTGTGCTGTCATGGCCTTGCCGTAGAGCCAACCCTGCGCATCTGTGCAGCCAAGGGCCAACAGCATCTCTTGCGTGAATTCATTTTCGACACCCTCGGCCGTCATGGGCAGCGACATACTCCTTCCGATCGAGGTTATGGCGTCGACGATCGCATCGCTTGGCTGGCCCTTTATGAGCGCTGCCACAAAGCTCTTGTCGATCTTGATCCGATCGAACGGGAGCTGTCTTAACTGGCTAAGGGACGCATAACCGGTACCAAAATCATCCAGAGAAATCCGAATGCCCGTCTTGCGCAAACGATTGACACTCTTGAGCGTCGCCTCCTTGTCTTCCAGAATAGCGGTTTCCGTGATCTCAAGCTCAAGCTGCGTTGGCGGAAAATCCACATCGGCAAGCAGTGCCTCTATTCGGTCAGGCAGCAGCGGATCGCGAAATTGTACCGGTGAGATATTGACCGCAATTGTCACTTCATTGCCCCATGCCCTTGCCTGCATCAGAGCAGATCGCATTACCCCCAAAGATAGCTCTGAAATGATGCCATTGGCCTCAGCCAGAGGAATGAACTTTTCCGGCAGTATGAGACCCTTGGCCGGGTGGTTCCAGCGCGCCAACACCTCGAAACCCTTGATGTTAGAAGTCTGCAGGTCGAGCAGCGGCTGGAAATATGGTACGAACTCGCCGCGCTCTATGCCTTTGCGAATGTCCGCTTCGAGCTGATTGCGCTCGAGCAGATCCTGCTCCATGGCAATGTCAAACCAGACATGGCGATTTCGCCCCGCACGCTTGGCTTCGTACATGGCAATATCGGCATGGTGCAGAACATCAGCAGGGCTCCGGCTGCCTTCAGTATCCGTCGCGATACCGACCGAACCGCTTACTTTTGTTACAACATTGCCGATCGTGAAAGGTTGAGCAATTGCTTCCACCAGTCTGGCTGCAAGCTTGGTAGCTGCCCCATGGGAGGCTGCCTGCCCGGTTAGACATATCGCGAATTCGTCGCCGCCAAGACGTGCCAATACGGCGCCCTCAGGAGCAATGTCCTGCATCCTTCCTCCCACTTCGCGCAGTAACTTGTCCCCCAGGATATGGCCGTAGAGGTCATTAACTTTCTTGAACTTATCGAGATCGAACAGCAAAATTGTATAGGCTTGGCCAAACAGCTTATCAAAGACCACATTGGTCAGATGGCGGCGATTATAGAGGCCGCTTGCTTCATCGACAAAAGCGAGGCGATATTGCTCGGCCTCTGCGTCTCGATGCTTCTGTTTGCTCTTGCGAAGCTCGGATACTCTTAGCCAGGCGAGCATTATCAATGCCAGCGACAGAAATAGCAGCTGGAGATCGCCCCTCGCGCTCACTGCGCCCGCCTCGCCAAATCCCAGGGCTGAAGGGAAGGCCTTTACCGCTACGAATGCGAAGGCCCCGGTTGCTCCGAGAGCAACGAGGTTTGCGATAATCAAAGCATGGTCTGTCTTGTGATGGTTTGGCTGAGTGATATCGACGGTCAAAAGGCCCTCCCGCCTTGCGGATTACCAAACCTTTAGACTGACATCCTTACCATCGCCCTAACCACCTGATCGCCCATCTGCCAAGCGGCGCGCCCAAGGCTTGCGCCATGCAAAGGATGGTATGCAACGCCACTGCCTGACAAAAAACTTCGGTGCCCGATACGAAACGCGGTCAGAAGAACCGCACGTCAATGTGACCAATCCAGGGACATTGGCAGGTCAGCCAAGCTTACTCGGTTGATTATGGGCAAACCATCTGCTTTGTTCTCAAATGCGCCGCCGGGCCGCCGGAGGCCGGGCGATGTCAAGGAGGACTAAGGGCGTCCATGTTGTCTGGCCGATTTCATGCCAGGCGGCTGCCGAATTGGCCATGCTGGCCCGCATCCAGAGAACTGTGCAGAAAACCGTGAGCAAGCCAAGTCCATGCGTACAATCGTGATCTCTCGCCAGTTCCTCCGAACTAGCTGCTGATGGGCCTCAGTGCACTCCTCGCTCACGCGCGAACGTACAGGACCGGGCTCTCACTCGTTGTCCTGCTTTCTGTCCTGACTTCAATTGCGAGCTTGAGCATTCCCTGGCTCGCCGCGCGTCTTCTCGGCGGAATTATCGCTATCAACAATGAGAGTATCCTCTCTGTGGCGTTGCTCCTGCTGCTAGTGCTAGCCGGGATCACGCTGCTTCGCGTCGCGAACGCGGTGATCGCGGGCTCGGTCGGCACGAGAATCGAAGCGGACTTTCGAAGAGACATTTATGCCCATGTCCAGCGGCTACCACTCGGGTTCTTCGATCAGAACCGGCAGGGCGATCTGCTTGCGCTCCTGACATGGGAAGTTTCCCGGCTGAGCACGTTCCTGGCGGCGACCTTAACGTCAGTGCCGGCCGCACTTCTGACAGGTGCAGGAGCGCTGGTTATCCTGTTCACCATCAACCCCCAGCTTGCCATCCTTGTCCCGATACTGCTGCCGGCATACTACCTTTCGCTGAAGATAATCGGCCGCCGGCTGCGAAAACTCGCGACGCATGTCCAACAGGCGGAGGCTGGCGTTTTTGCTTCGGCCGAGGAAAATCTTGAAATGCTACCGGCCATAAAGGCCTTTGCCCGCGAGGACATTCGCCTCGGCGCCTACAGCCAGGTGATCAACAAGGCCCGTCGGCTGAAATACGAAGAGCAGCAAATCTATGCCGTTCTGGGGCCCTCGCTTGCCCTTGTTACTGCAATTGCGGCTGTCCTCCTGCTGGTCCTTGCAGGACAAGACGTCGACAACGGCCGCATGGACGCGACCGAACTGTTCAGCTTCCTTCTTTATGCAGCTTTGCTGACTGGTCCCGTTGGCTCACTTGCCAACCTCTATGGCCAGCTGAATTCGGCTCGTGGTACTCTCGAGCGCCTGCATAACGTTCTTCAGGAAGCGCAGGAGCCTGGCTATGCGAACGGATCCAGACCCAAGCAGCTTGCTGGCTGGATCGCCTTTCGCAACGTGTGGTTTGCCTATCGCGAACGGGATGATACGCTCAACGGTCTCGATCTGGACATCAAGGCCGGCGAAATCGTCGCGCTTGCTCGGGGAAAATGGTGCCGGCAAGAGTACGATAGTAAAACTGCTGCTGGGGTTCTACCAGCCGCGCCAGGGCCAGATTCTGCTGGACGGTGTCGATATCGCAACGCTCGGGATCCAGGACCTGCGACGAATGATCGGCTATGTCCCTCAGCGCCCCCTCCTGCAGAACGGGACAGTCCGTGAAAACCTCACGCTAGGGCTCGAACACTTATCGGAGGCGGAAATCGCGGGCGCGGCGAGATTGGCACAGGCCCATGATTTTATCTGTGCATTGCCCGAAGGGTACCAGACCCAGATCGGCGATCACGGCGTCAGGTTGTCGGGGGGGCAGCGCCAGCGGCTTGCTCTTGCTCGTGCGCTTCTCGGCGACCCGCCGATCATTATTCTCGATGAAGCTACGTCGATGTATGATCTTGAAGGGGAAGCGGCTTTTGTGGAAGCCTGCCAGCGCGCTCTTGTGGGCAGGACAGTCATTCTCATCACGCACAGACCAGCAAGCCTCGCGCTTGCAGACCGGGTACTGACGCTTCAAAATGGTCAGATCAGCAAGGTCGACGAGAAGCGTCTCCATACTTGCTGCCGAGTAGCCTTGGCAGACCGAGCCTATCCTCCGCCTCAGTGGCGCAGGGCAATCAAGCCAACGGATCGCTCAGGCCTCGATCAGCTGGCTGCGCGGCAGGCTTATACGCGTCGGGCCGGAAAGCAGGTCGAGCAACACGAAAACACGCTCTCTTGGTTTTGCTGATAGAAGTGTCCCGGTAAGATCATCAAAAATCCCACCAACGATGCGGACTGGGGCGCCTG
The DNA here is from genome assembly GCA_963783265.1 of uncultured Alphaproteobacteria bacterium. GTDB lineage: Bacteria > Pseudomonadota > Alphaproteobacteria > Sphingomonadales > Sphingomonadaceae > Alteraurantiacibacter. Next base: position 10,363 of record CAWAMU010000004.1, read on the forward strand.
CAGGGAGAATTTTGGGCACAAGATAACCGGGCTCATCGCCCACTTGGCCGACGAGTGCTTCGACAAACCCATGCGGAAGCGGAGCTGGAAATCCCCGAAAGCTCACGAGCCGCAAGACGCCAAGCGTACCATTAATCGACCGCCAACGATCCAGATCCCGATCGAAGGCGGCAAAGAGATAACCCGGGAAAAAAGCGGAACAGACCAGAGGAGACTTCCGGGAATTTCCCCGTGGGCGCTTCACTTCCGGCAGAAAGCAGGCGAAATGCTGCCTTTCCAGATGCTCCAGTGCCAGGCGTTCCTTGCGCGGCTGCGTCTGGACCACATACCATGCAGACCCCGGACTTCTGGTGTCGTGACGCATGCAATGTTTCGGCTGTAGGCATGGCATGGCTCTCTATGCGCTCGCGATCTCCGGGTCGACACCCAATGCAGCAAAATGCGGCGAGCCGTGGAGGTTTGCCGCTACCGGACGCTGCCAATGGCCGCGGCGAGCTTTCACCAGGCGAAGAGTTTCGCATCAAAAAAGCGGCAGCGCAGTGCTTGCGCATGGCAATCTAATCACATTGTGAATTGCACCAGACTGCTTCAAGGGGCCAGGGCTGCAACAAACTGACTTGAAGGGCACGCGTGAAATACATCTTTGTCAATCGGTTCTTCCATCCGGACCAGTCGGCCACGGCAATCATGTTGGGAGATCTGCTCGAGGGTCTGGATGTGGATCCAACCCGTTGCCTCGTTATTGCAAGTTCCGGCGCGCATACGCCTGGAGACGATATCAGGCGCGAAAAGCTGGAAGACATCGAAGTCGTCCGGGTTCCGGCATTAGAACAGCGCAGCAGATCGTTAATGGCACGCGCGCTCGACTTCGTGATCTTCTACTTTGGCATAGTGCTGGCCGGTCTCTGGCACTTCAAACGAGGGGACGTCATCGTCTGCCTCACCGACCCGCCCCTGATCAGTATCCCGGTCCGCGCCGTGGCGCAGGTGAAGGGCGCCAAGGTGATAAACTGGCTGCAAGACATATATCCCGAGACGGCGACCGAGCTTGGATACGGTTCGCAAGGCAACCCATTCATTCGGATCATGACACGATTGCGGAACAGCTCATGGAAAAAAGCCCGGGCTAACGTTTGTATCGGGCAGCGCATGGCCCGAAAGGTGCAAGCAATCGGAGTTGCTCCCGACAAGATACAGGTCATACCCAATTGGGCTGACGAGCGCTCGCTCACCCCGCTAGCAGCCGGCGACAACGAATTGCGCAGCGAGTGGAATTTTTCCGAGACGAGTGTCGTCATTGGCTACTCGGGCAACCTGGGCCGTGCACACGATCTGGGAACCATGCTCGACGCAAGCCGGCGGCTGATCAACTCGGGCGAAACCCACCTGCAATTCCTGTTCGTCGGTGGCGGCGCGAAGCACGGCTTGTTGCCGAACGCTGCGGACGAGCCGGAGCTTGCAACGCACTTCAAGGTTCGCAAGTACCGTCCGAGAGATGAACTGCGGTCGAGCCTGTCGGTGGTGGACGTTCACTGGCTCTCGCTGGAACCGGAACTTGAGGGCCTCATCGTTCCCAGCAAGTTCTATGGTGCGATTTCAGTCGGTCGTCCCATAGTCTTCATTGGAGACACCGATGGCGAGATCGCCGAGATCATCCGCGAGGCCAAATGTGGCGCGAGCTTCAAGAAAGGCGATGTCGAGGGATTGGCGGATTACCTTCGCGCATTGGGAAGAAATGAAGCCATGCGAGTTGAACTCGGATCAAACGGCCGCAGCCTATTGTGAACGTCACTTGCGCAAAGCTTCCCGGATTGCCGAATGGGGCGAGCTTTTGGACGAAGTAGGGAAGGAAGCGTTCGAAAAGGGCACCTCGATCGAGAGCAGATCGATCACTTCGCGCCAAATCCGTTGAGGACGACCCGAGCCGTTCGAAGGGCGATCACGACATCAATCCAGAACGACAGGTTCTTCACGTAATAGAAATCGTAGCGAAGTTTGTCCCGGATGTCTTCGACCGTCGTGACGTGTCCCTGATGAACCTGGGCCCAGCCTGAAATACCGGGCCTCACGAGATGGCGGTAGCGGTAATTGGCGATCTGGACAGAGTACTCATTCGACAGACTGACGGCTTCCGGACGCGGGCCGATCCAGCTCATCTCGCCGCGCAGAATATTGAACACCTGTGGCAGCTCGTCGAGACGCGTCCGCCTGAGAAACCGGCCGAGGCGGGTGACGCGTTCATCCTGCTCAAGCGTAACGCTTGCTGCCCCATTCTCGCCGTCTTCGACAACGGTCATCGTGCGAAACTTTATGATTGAAAACAGGTGGCCGCGATAGCCGACCCTCCTTTGGCGGAAGAATGCCTGTCCGGGGGAATCGAGTTTGATCACGAGCGCGATAATGAGCAGAACTGGTGCCAGCAAAGGCAGCAGGACCAGAGCAGCCACGAAGTCAATTGCTCTTTTGATCTTCTGGTAGGCGAGCGTGGGAAGCAGAGTGCCAAAGCTGTTTTCTGAGAGATGGTCGAATTCGACCTTGCCCGTCATTGCCTCGCGCAGCTGCGTTATGTGATAGACGGGGTTTCCCCGAAGAGCAGCCTCGGTAATAAACCGTCTCCCATTCCTCCCCGAGATGAGCATGAAGGTCAGCAACAACAATGGCATTGCGCTCCGTGGGGAGGCGAGAGTGCTGCATCATCACCGCGTCGAGGCGGTTGTCGAACTCAAACCGGGCAGCTCGACCTACCGGTACGACGAAGCAGACCGCTCGCCGATTTCGAGCAATAAGAAGCGAAATGACGAAGAACGAGATGAGCGAACTGGCGAAGCACAATGCCAGCAGGAAACTGCTGTAAGGCAGTCGCAGGAAGAGCAGGAGCGACGCCAGGGAGGCGAAGGATGTCCCGAACACGGGAAGGATCCAGCGCCAGATCACCAATCCGAAAAAACCGGCGACGCTGCGCAGGACAAATAGCGTTGCAAGAGAGGCTCCCACCGAAAGAGCGAGACTGTTGTAGGTCGATGGTGCGCCGAGAGTCCCAAAACCGTTGAACACGGCAAGGGGCGCCAAAGGAATACATACGGCCGAGACAACGACCGCGATCAACTGGAAGCGCAGAGAATGATAGAGGCTGCGATGAACGTGGCGCTCGTCGAGGCGAAACTGGTACATCATCCTATTTCCTCCCCGCTCCGCTCAAGACTACGCCGCTGCCGGATCGCTCAGGGTTGTGAGATAAGCGCGGTAGGCATTCTCGATGCCTTCACGCAGCGGGATTCCCGGCGTCCACCCGAGACTTGCCAGGAAACCGCTGTCGAGCAGCTTGCGAGGAGTTCCATCGGGTTTTGACGAGTCGAATTTCACCTTGCCCTGGTAGCCGACGACCCCGGCGATCAATTCGGCTAGAGCTTTGATGCTCACCTCCTGTCCAGATCCGACATTCACCGGTACATCCCCGTGGTAGGTCTTCAGAAGATGTACGCAGGCATCGGCAAGGTCATCGACATGGAGAAATTCCCGCAGCGGCGAACCACTGCCCCAGACGGTGAGACTATCGCCGCTCGCCTTGGCTTCGTGGGCCTTGCGAAGAAGGGCCGGAAGGACGTGGCTGGTTTCAAGGTCGAAGTTGTCTCCAGGCCCGTAGAGGTTGGTGGGCATGGCGCTGATGAAGTCGCATCCGTATTGGCGGCGATAGGCCTGGCAAAGCTTGATCCCGGCGATCTTGGCAATCGCATACCACTCGTTGGTTTTCTCTAGCGGGCCGGTGAGAAGCGCATTTTCCGACATCGGCTGCGCGGCATCGCGCGGGTAAATGCACGAGGATCCGAGAAACAGGAGCTTGTCGACCCCTGCTTGTCGCGCGGCCTCGATGACATTCATCTCGATGGCGAGGTTGTCATAGAGAAATTCAGCCGGCGCGTTGTCGTTTGCCCAGATGCCGCCGACCTTGGCAGCGGCAAGGATCACCACGTCGGGCCGGTTCGAAGCAAACCATTTCCGCACCGCTGCCTGCTCACGAAGATCAACCTCCCTCGCGGCCGTCAGGATCTTGCAATCCTCGGCTTGCAATCTTCGCACGAGAGCAGCTCCGACCATCCCGCGATGGCCGGCGACGTAGACTCTCTTGTCGGCCAGGGCAGTAGTCATTTGCGGCTCTCGAGCCGGTTTTCGCTTCTCAAGAGGACACCGATGTTACCGTTCCCGCCCGGCCTATCCTCCTGGATTTGCGTCCACCGCGTGACGGGCGTAGGGGGTTTGCTGCATCAGGCGCAGATCAGCCTCGACCATTTCGCGGGCCAACTCTTTGGCCGATGTCTCGTGCCGCCAGCCAAGCTTCTCGTGTGCCTTTGACGGATCTCCCAGCAGAAGTTCGACCTCGGTCGGCCGGAAATAGGCGGGATCGACCACTACCAGCGTCCTGCCCGAAGTTGCATCGACCGCAATTTCCTCGACACCTTCGCCTCGGAACTCGAGCTCAATCCCTACTTCGGCAAAAGACCATTTGACGAAGTCGCGAACGCTGGTCGTCTCGCCGGTGGCAAGCACATAATCGTCAGGCTCATCCTGCTGGACCATCATCCACATGCCCTCGACGTATTCGCGCGCATGGCCCCAATCGCGCTTCGCATCGAGATTGCCGAGGAAAAGCTTCTCCTGCAGTCCCAGAGAAATGGCGGCTACAGCGCGCGTGATCTTGCGGGTAACGAAGGTCTCGCCGCGCAGAGGGCTCTCGTGGTTGAAGAGGATGCCGTTGGAAGCATGCATGCCGTATGCTTCCCTGTAATTCACGGTGATCCAGTAGGCGTAAAGTTTTGCCGCTGCATAGGGTGAGCGCGGATAGAAGGGCGTCGTTTCCTTCTGCGGCACTTCCTGGACAAGTCCATAAAGCTCGGAAGTGGAAGCCTGATAGAACCGGGTCTGTCTCCTCGAGCTTCAGGATGCGGATCGCTTCGAGCAAACGGAGCGTACCGATCGCGTCAGCGTTGGCCGTATATTCGGGCGTCTCGAAACTCACCGCGACATGGCTCTGCGCCGCCAGGTTGTAGACCTCGTCGGGACGGATCTCGCTGAGCAAGCGGACGAGGTTGGTCGAGTCGGTGAGATCGCCATAGTGCAGGAACATGTGCTGGTCCGGCGTATGAGGATCCTCGTATATGCTATCGATCCGGCCGGTGTTGAACGACGACGAACGCCGCTTCAAACCGTGGACTTCATAGCCCTTGTCGAGAAGCAACTCGGCAAGATAGGCGCCATCCTGCCCCGTGACGCCGGTAATGAGCGCTTTCTTGGTCATGCTATTCCCCTGGCCCTCCGCGAGGGCCTGTATTTCCGGTTTGCCGAGCATTTTAACGGCCAGTGGCCATAAGGTATGTTGCAGGTGCGAAGATCTAATGGGCGGGCTTTGGCAGCACAACTGTTTTATGCACTTTTCCCAATCACAGGAATGAGCGGCTAACGGATCGGCGGCGTATAGATAGTTTCCAGCGGCGTTTGGGTGTCGCCAAGAACGCACCGCCCCTCGTGAAAGGAGTACTGCATGGGCGAGGAAATCCTGCGTCCCCGACCGACCCACCTGAATGGAAATCTCGGTGCGAATGCCCGAGGAGGCCCCCCATCGCTGGGCGGCCATCGCTTGCACGAGGCAGTCGGATCGCCAGGGAACGAGCCGCGCTGAAGCCTGCACCCCCCAGATAATGAATTCGAGTTTGGGCGGTCTGGCTGCCGGTCGGCCGGCGGGTGAAATCGATCTGCGCGAATTCAATTGTGAGATGTCCTGGGGAGACAGCCGTGCATGCGCGAGCCTTGCAAGTCCGAGCTCGTAGACGCCGCGAAAGAGCAGCGGGGCCTTGCCCTCACGGAGCAGTCGGAGGAGGCGTCTCGCAATCACCGCAGAACCACGCGTCGCAAGTCGCATCCTTGCATGCAGAGAACTTCCATCAAGCTCGATCGGAGCGTCGTTTCGCGCCGATCCGCTTCATGCTCTTCTCGCGGCCTGGTGCGGGCAAGAACTATGCAGCAAAAAGCAAAGATGGCGCTCAGAGCCGCAGTTCGCAGAGGATAATCCCAGGCAGAGTGGACAAGGATGATCCCGCTTCCGATCGCCGCGGCCTGCGCCATGTAGTCCTTGCTCGAACCGAGGAGGACGCCACCAGCTCTCCACGCCCACCAACCAAGGAAAGCCGCCATTCCGATCGCCCCCAGGACTCCGAGCTCGAGCAGGATCTCGAGGTAATCGCTGTGGGCGTGATTGATATAGACATTTCTGACCGCATCTGTCGGCTCGTAGTTGTCATATATGTCGCGGAATGTCCCTAGGCCCGAGCCGACGGGCATGAAGTCGGCAATTGCCTCGCGCGTGGTGCTGAATATCTGCGCGCGACCGCCATCCGAAGAGGCACTGTCCTCTTCGAACACGTTCCCGCCTTCGTCGGTAAAGGCGATAAGGGCAATGCCAGCAAGAACCGCGGGTAGAAGCATGTAACGCAGCGCCTTCCCGGCCGAGGGGAAGATGATCAAGCAGCACCAGGCAAAAACCGGCAAGGCAAGGGCATATCCGGTCAGCGACCCGACGAGCAGGATCGCCAGAAAGATGAAACCAGCAAGAACAAGCCAAAGTAGGAGGAGCTCACGGCGCTGGTTCGGGTTTCGATCGATGGCGGAACGGACCAGAGCCGTCAGGAAGGGCGAGGCAACGAGGAGCATTGTCGCCATGTGGTTTGCATTGGCGAAGAAGCCCACCATCAGACCGCGATTGGTCATTTCGTAGAAGTATGCAGCCAGAGTCGGAGGACCCAAGGAACTGGACGAGGCCCAGAGCGATCGCGAGGCTCGTGCATCCCACGAGCACCGTGGCAAGCGGCCGGGAATCATCCCTTCCTCGAAACGACAATGCCAGGCCGAGGCAAAGGGCCGGAAGAGCCCAGGCAAACGAGGACAGGCTGTCGTAAGGGCTCAAGGTGACAAAGCCCCCTGTGATCGGCCCACCTAGCACCGCGATATCGTCGGCTATCGCGGTGCGGCCTGGTAGCGCGATCCACAGTGAATGCGGCAGGGGAACGAACTGGATGATTACGATGACGATCCAGAACAGGACCACCCAGCGAAACCAGGGATCGAGGTTCTTGCGCGCGGATGACCTAGGAGGCAGAAATGGTCAGCAAAGCGACCAGGATTGCCGCGATCTGAAGCAGGAAATTTGCCTCGAACCCGCCGTTGCTGGCTCCGCCGAGAAGCAGGCAGAGCCCGAAAAGAACGAGCAGGGACGACCGGATTGCCATCGACATCATGGCGCAATGCGCTCGAGGCCGACTTGGCGGATGCGGAATGATGTTGCCGTTGGTGGGTCGCTCGGGATTCCCTCGACCAGCAACTCCAGCGCCGGGCAATTGCCGTCAACGACGAATTCGAGAGTTTGCTCGCCCTGGGCGAGGCGCATCGCGGCAAGATCCTCCTGTCCCGGGCATTTCAAGGCAACACCCAGACCCCTGCCCATCTCTTCGCTTACCGTGGTCAAGCGATAGCGCCCCGGATCCAGGACGATGGTCTGTGCGGCAAGCGGTCCGGCGCGGCGCCCATAGAATTCCCCGGTAAGTCCCGCCTGTTCGAGACGCGCATAACCATGCCGGCCGCTGCGCACTTCCCAGCCAAATGGAGGTCCGTACTCCCCGGTAAATTGCGGATCGAGCAGGAGGTTGCCATTTACGAAGGCCCCGGGATTGAATTCGCCCCAGACCCTTCTTGCACCTTGCCAGTCTCCCGCACGCAGCAGCGGAGTGGCGAGAGACGCAGTCGAATTTTTCTTGCTCACCAAAGTCAAACGGCTCGAAAGCCTCAAGAGTATCGAGCAACATTGACGCGCTCGCGCCAGAGCGGGCAAGACCCTCGGAGAACCTCGCGCTTGTGCGTATCTTCCGAGATCGCCTCGAGCGTATCGCGGCGTGTAGAAGGGAGACTGGCGAGATAGACAAGGGCATCAAGCAGTAATGGGCGCCGGTTCGGCATCAACCTGTAAAGCACTTCGATCTGGGCGACGGCTCCGCGCGCGTCTCCTTGCGCGGCAAGGAGATCGAGCAAGAGGACCCGCGCTTCACGCGAGCGGGGATTGCGTCGCAAGAGCTATGCGCAGAAGGGTTTCTGCTTCGGCAGTCCTGCCCGACACCATTTGCCGTGCAGCTTCCACGACAAACGGTTCGTCTCCGAGGGGCGCATATTTCAGACCCGCCTTTACTTCGGCGAGTTCAATCTGTTGGATCTGTCCCTCGCTATCGATCAGCGAGCGCGCCGCTTGCTCCATGAAAGCGTCCGGATGAGAGCGAAGAATTTCGGGCGCAAGGCTTGAGGGAACCTGCCTTCCGGAATTCCAGAACATGGACAGACCGCTTGCGTAGGCCATTACCAACGCAAGGACGCCGAAGCCTACAAGTCGGCCTTGTGCCATTTGCGGCCTGATCCATCATTCTCGGTCAAAGCCTCGATCAGCCCCTTCCTCGGATTGTTCTTCGCTAATCGCCTGCCTGTAATAGCGATAGCTGTAGCTGTAGTCTTCGGCCGACAATGGGGAGCTTTCGTAAGCACAGCTCCGAGAAGCCGCACGCCCGAGAGTTGCAACTGGTTCAGAGCCGCGAGCGCCGATCTTGTCCTGGTCTTCCCGCTTTCTACCGTGAACAGGGTTCCCTCGCAGGCAGAGCCCAGAAGCAATGCGTCAGCGAAGCCCAGCGTCGGCGGTGCGTCGATTACTATCATATCGAAATGGTTCGACAGTTCCTCGAAGGATCTGGCGCATGCGGCCAGGCCGGATGATATTCGCGGGATTCGGAGGGATCGGGCCGCTCGGCATGAGCATCATACCCTCCTGCGACGTCCGCAGGACGTGTTCCGACGCCATGCCATCTGACGTCAGCAGGCTAGACAGGCCAAGCTCGGAATGCTGGTCGACCGAAAATGTCGGTTTACGCATGTCGGCATCAATAAGCAGCACACGCTTGCCGATCGTCGCGAGTTGCACAGCGATGCTGTAGCTGGTCGTCGATTTCCCTTCTTCGGGATTGGAGCTTGTCACAAGCAAGGTGCGGGGGAAACCTCCGTTTGTTGAAAGCTGCAGGGTGGTGCGCAGATTTGCGTAGGACTCGTAGATCTCCGAATGCGGGTTCGCCAGCTCGTCGCTGAGAACCGCATTCTTCTCCTTTTCTGGAATTAGCCCAACGAGGACAGGTTCAGTTTTTCCCTGACGTCTTCCTTCGTCTTGATCGTGTTTGTCACGCGATCATAGAGGATCGCCAGTCCAGCCCCGAGTCCCAAGCCGAGGATAAGACCAAGGATGGCGTTGCGAACCGTGTTTGGTGAGAACGGTGTTTGCGGGATTTGACCGCTGTCGACAACGGCAGCCTGGGCCGATCCGATGCCCGCCGCTACGCTCACTTCATTATAGCGTTCGAGGAGCGCATCATACAATCCGCGGTTGGTATCGAGTTCGCGCTGGAGGATATTATACTGGATCGAATCTTCCTGCTCGCCGAGCGCTTCCGAGCTCAATTGCCCGACGCGAGACCGAAGCGCATTTTCTTCGGCAAGCGCTGCCTGGTATTCGGCGCGAAGCGCGGCCACAGAACGGGAGGTTTCGCGATTGATCTGGCTGCTGAGTTCGTTGATACGGGTCCTCAGCCGGACCATGTCGGGAAAGCTGTCCTGCAGGTAAGTTGATTTCTCTTCATACTCGGCCTGCAAGCTTGCCAGCTCCTGGCGCAATTGCGCGGTGCTGGCATTGACCTCGCCAATAGATGAAGCCTGGCGATAGCGCTGCTCGGCGGTGATACGCTTCTGCTGTGCGGCGGATAGTGCTGCGTTCAGCGAAGTGAGCGAGTTACCGGTGAGACTTCCACCGCCGCCTTCTCCGTCCTCTCCCCCGCCAAGAAGAACGATGCCATTGGCCTTCGCGTAATCAACCAGCTCGCGTTCGGCATCGTTGACTTCGCTCCTGACCGTCGCGATCCGCTCCTCGAGAAAATCTCTTGCAGCAATGGTGGCTTCGTATTTCCTGTCGAGTGTCAGCTGTACAAACGAAGTTGTAAAAGCGTTCACCAGCCGTGCAGCTTCCTGCGGATCGGGAGACACGTAGGATAGCTGGATCAGGCGACTGTTGGCGGTCGGCTGTACTGTAAGTCCTCCAGCAACCGCGCTCGCAGCCACCTCAACGTTGGATGGCCCGCTGGAATTTTCAGCTCGAGAATCCGACACGAGATCAAGGTCCTGGACCACACGCTCGGCCAGGGCGCGACTTCGCAGTATGCCAATTTGGGTTTCACGAAATTCGTAGTCGGTCGAAGGAACAACCATTTCTTCTGCGGAGCCGGAGCCATTACTCATAATTGGAACCGTCGGCGGATTGAGCTCGATAGTCGCACTTGAGCGATAGAGCGGCGCCTGGCTCAGCGAATAAGCCAGTGCGGCAAGAAGACCGAGCAACCCCGCCGCAATCAACCAAAGCTTGCGCGCCCACAAAACCGAAACAATTTCCGAGAGGGAGATGGCTGGAAGGTCGTCTTCGAACTCGTCCGCGCGCTGAGGCCGCGGTCTCGCCAAGCTCGCGCGGGTCCCGATGTGCGGGATAGTAGGATTCGCCGCCATCCCCGAGTGCGTATTGCTGGTTCAAGAAATGTTCCTCAGAAAGGGCGGAAGATGCTCAGGATTGGGACAGACTGAAGGACCGTGCGCCAGGTTTCCCTGGTGCGTGAACCATCGATGACGACGATGTCGCCGCGGTAGATTTCCGGATCGGGCTCTTCGCCGCGCCTGATCGAAGTGAGATCAAAACCGGCAGCCATCCTCTGACCATCAATCTGCCTGAAAACCACCACGGAGCGCGGATTTGCATTTTCGTCAAGTCCCCCGGCCATGGCTACGGCCTGAATCAGCGTTACATTTCCGAAGGTTGGATAAATACCCGGATTGTTGATCGATCCCTCGAGCGTGATCGAACTCCCGGTAGCTTCCACAATGCCAACTGTGACGTCGGGATCCCTGAGATAATTTTCGGAAAGCACATCAGCCAGATGGCGCTCGAACTGCACGGTCGTCATGTCAGCGGCAGCGACCGTACCCACCAAGGGCATGGCTATCTTGCCTGCGAGATCGACCTGGTATTCGCCCGACAGCTGCTCAACCTGGAAGACATTTATTGTCAGCTTGTCGAGGGGCGCGATTCGATAGTCCGTCGCGATCCTGGTCGCCGAGGGAGCATCCGGTTCCCCGAAACCTGCCCGGTCATAGGATACGTAGTCGCTTCGCTTGCCCGCACAGCCGGACAGGGCGGTGCTCGCTGCAGCAACGAGTGATAGAGCAATCAGTTTCGCTGAAATGATGCGGTTGCAAATGATCATTGGGGGCGCTCCAGTTGGTCTTCGCCGGGCCATCGCCCAAGTGGACGCTTACCGCAACCCTAAAGATCGCGATACGCCACGCAACTAGGCGCAAACGCTCGATAAAACTGCATGTTCGAGCAAAGCTTCCAGGTTAACTAACTACAAGCGCACCGCCGGCTTGAGAAAATTGGACTATGCCATCGCCTTGGGCAGACTCAAGGCAATGGCACTATCCAGAAATTATCCACCGAGATGGACCAAGGGGTCAGGGGCTGACCGGGGTCACAATTGGATCATTCCCATCTTCACCTTCGATCAAAAGAACTGTGCCGGCCGCAGCGCCTGCAAAAAGCAGAACCGGAACCGCATTTCTCACACCGGCTGCCCCGGCGCCTGTGCTAGCGCCGGCGCCAGGCCCCCGTCCTTGTACAGCCATCGGGCGTGCAGCGGGACACCGCCGGGACTGGAGGATACTATCAACCCTCGATTTCGACGGGGTTGGCCTGGGTTTGCGGGCCAGTATAGATAAAGCAATTGCACGAGCCATCTTCGAAAACCTGGCGAGTGACGTCAAGAACACCCGCGGGCTGGGTGCGTTCGACCGTGACCGTGCACATCGGTCCCTGGGGCGCTGCATCCTGCTGCGCCTGGGCCGCCGTGAGGCCAGCCAAACCGGCCGTCATGAGGCCGGCTGCCGAAAGAATTTTCACCAGTTTCATCATCTAAGCTCCGCAAATTTGAATTTCCATGTACTAGACTTCACATGGCATCGCAATGTTAAAGGCTGGCAAACGGTTCCAGAAAATTCATTGCTTTCAATTGTCCATCGCACGTCTCGACACATGTTGCAATTGCACACTACATTCAATCAACGCGCTTCACGGCAGGCGATGATGGCCCCTGTGCGCATCTGGCGACCGTGAGAACGAAGGAGTTGCCGCTAATTCGCTGCGGTTCCCTTGCCGCGACATCCCGCCACCATCGTTCGTTGTCCAGATACCACCGCATCGTTTGTCGCAGGCCTTCGCCGAATTCGTGCCGGGGTGAATAATGGAGCATGCTCCGGGCCTTCGCGTCATCAATCGCATAGCGCCGGTCGTGGCCCTGCACGGTCGGCGACGAAGGTCTTGAGTTCGCTGGTTGGCCTGCCCTTTGCCGGCAGGCGCGCCGGGGTAGCGCTCGGCAAGCCCGCCGATTTCGTTAAAGGCGCGATCCACTTCGACGCAGATCGTGTCGATGACGGCCATGTTCGGCAATTCCGCGCCGCCGCCGATGTTGTAGGTCTCGCCGGGCTGTCCCCTGTCGAGGCAAGCCTCGATACCGCGGCAATGATCCTCGACGTGCAGCCAGTCGCGCACGTTCATTCCGTCGCCGTAAATCGGCAGTTCACGGCCGTGCAGCGCGTTGAGCAGGAACAGCGGGATGAGCTTTTCCGGGTACTGGTACGGACCGTAATTGTTCGAGCAATTGCTCGTGGTCACCTCCAGCCCGAAGGTGTGGTGGTAGGCGCGCACGAGATGGTCGGAGGAGGCCTTGGATGCCGAATAGGGCGAGTTCGGCTGGTATCGCGTCGTTTCGCTGAAAGGGGGATCCTCGGGGCCGAGCGAGCCGTAGACCTCGTCGGTCGAGATGTGGTGGAAGCGATGCTGGCTTGCCCGCTGCCTTCGTCCAGCCAGACCGTGCGCGCTGCCTTCAGCAGGCTGTGGGTTCCAAGGATGTTGGTCTCGATGAAGGCATCCGGCCCGCTGATTGATCGATCGACATGGCTCTCGGCGGCGAAATGGACGATGGTGTCGATGTGACGCTCGCGCAACAGGCGTTCAACAAGGCCAGTGTCTCGAATGTCGCCCACGACGAGATCCGCCTGTTCCACTCCTGCAATGGTCGATCTGTTACCTGCATAGGTCAGGCAATCCAGGACGACGAGCGCATCACCGGGGTGCTTTTGCGACCAGTAATGGACGAAATTGCCGCCGATGAAACCGGCACCGCCGGTGACGAGCAGATTAGCCAAAATTCTGTTCCTCTTCGAGCATTTTGCGCAGGTTCACGCGCCAGTGGGTGTGTCCGTCGCCCAGCAGTTCACGCGTTTTGACGCTATCGAGCAGAGAGAATGCGGGACGCTTCGCTGGCGTCGGGTAGGAAGAGGTAGCGTATCGGCATGATAGGAATGGCGCGCTTGAGAACACCCAGCGCCAAAGCCTCTTCCTGAATGGCGACTGCGAAATCATACCAACTGGCGACGCCTGCATCGCTATGGTGGAACGTGCCGCTCGCTTGCTTGGCCACGAGATCCCAGATCGTCTCGGCCAGGCTGGGCGCCCAAGTCGGCGCGCCGATCTGGTCGGTTACGATGCGCAATTCGTCCTTCTCGGCCATGAGCCGGAGCATGGTGCTCACGAAGTTGGCGCCGCCCGCTGTGTAGACCCATGCAGTACGAACAAGGATATCGCTTTTGCGCAGGCGATCCTCGCCTTCGGCTTTTGTGCGCCCATAGGCGGAAAGGGGGTTGCGAGCGTCGTCCGGCCGGTAAGCCCGCGAAGACGAGCCGTCAAAAACGAAATCGGTGGAGACATGTACGATCTTGCCCTCGTGCGCATCGACCAGCATGGCGACGGCGTCTGCATTGATTGCGCGCGGCTTTGTCCTCTTCCTCTTCTGCCTTGTCTACGGCAGTATATCCAGCGGCATTGATGACAAGATCGGGAGCCTCGCGCTGCAACAGCGAGCGCAGGCAATCGCCATCAGTCAGGTCGCAGTCGTCCTTGTCGACAGGCACCAGCGCAGTATCTGCAGGAGCCGAGGCGATCAGGGCGCGGCCCAGTTGGCCAGTAGAACCCGTGATCAGGACTTTCACGCGAAAGTTTCCACTTTGTTCAAGCGGTTTGCCTTCGCGGTCCTTTGCCGAAAGTTGCATGTCCAGCCCTTCGATCGGCCATTCGATGCCGACAGCGGGATCGTCCCATGCCAGCGAATGCTCGTTCTGCCGGTGCGTATGGCGCATCGCATTTGTAAAGAAAATCGGTGTCGTCCTCCAGCGTGAGGAAGCCATGGGCAAATCCCTGCGGTACCCAAAACATCCGTTTGTTCTGCGCCGACAGTTCCACTCCCACCCATTTGCCGAAAGTTGGCGAGGATCGACGCAGGTCCACCGCGACGTCGAATACGGCGCCGCTAACCACGCGCACAAGCTTGCCTTGCGGACCTGGATTCTGGAAATGCATGCCGCGCAATACGCCTTTTTGCGAGCGCGAATGGTTATCCTGCACGAATGCGATATCCAGCCCCGCCTCCGCGAACCTGTCCGCATTCCAGCTTTCAAAGAAGAAGCCGCGCTCGTCACCGAACACCTGCGGTTCGATGATCACGGCCCTTCGATCTCGCATTCGACGATCTGCATCAGCAGCCGCCTTCGGCCAGCAGCGACATCAGATACTCGCCATAGCCCGATTTCTTGAGCGGCGCGGCAATCGCTTCCAGCCGCTCGTCATCGATGAATCCCTGGCGCCAGGCGATTTCCTCCGGGCAGCAGATCTTAAGACCCTGACGTTCTTCGGTGATGCGCACATAGCTGGCGGCATCGAGGAGCGAAGCGTGCGTGCCCGTATCCAGCCAGGCGAAGCCGCGGCCCATGATCTCGACCGAAAGCTTTCTTTCGTCGAGATAAAGACGGTTAAGATCGGTGATTTCCAGTTCGCCTCGCGCGCGACGGTTTAAGTTTGCGCGCACGGTCAACCACGGTATCATCGTAGAAATAGAGGCCGGTCACGGCGAAGTGTGATTTCGGCTGGCTGGCTTTTCCTCCAAAGAGGAAGCTTCGCCCTGCTCGTCGAAATCCACTACGCCATAAGCCTCTGGATTGTTCACCCTGTAGGCAAAGACGCTGGCGCCCTGCTTCCGGCTAGTCGCGCTGGTCAGCAGTTCGGGCAGGCCGTGGCCGTAGAAGATGTTGTCGCCCAGCACTAGCGCACAGGCATCGCCGCCGATGAAATCCGCACCAATGTGGAATGCCTGCGCCAATCCTTCGGGACTTGGCTGCACGGCGTAGCTGAGCGACACGCCAAAATCCGACCCATCACCTAATACACGCTGGAACTGGTCCTGATCTTCCGGCGTGGTGATGATCAGAATATCGCGAATTCCCGCCATCATTAGCGTCGACAGCGGGTAATAGATCATCGGCTTGTCGAACACGGGCATCAACTGTTTGGATACACCGCGAGTGAGCGGATAAAGTCGGGTGCCCGAGCCTCCCGCAAGGATAATGCCTTTGCGCTGCATCCGCCCCATATCCCTTGGCTACCTTCCGGCGTCCGCTTAGGCCAATTGGAAGTGGTTGGGAAGGGTGGCAATTTAGTGCCTACTGAACTTTATGAGCGCGGTAGTCACGGCGACGGCCAAAAGGACTTTCTTACGATGCCAAATGCCTCGCCTATTCTCCCTAAGGACGCGTTTGCGCAATCGACGCGCTGGATTGTTGAAGTGCTTTTGTCGCTCTATTGGAAGAAACTATCTGGTTGAGGTGCGATGGATGAATCGCGCATATCCATTTTCATGGAATGAAGCAGTGATCGCGAGGTTTGCGTTCGGCCCGATTTGAGAGGGGGTTATTGATTAGGCAAAAGCTTGGGAAAGAATGGGATGTACATGCCACCTTTGCCCCGCCATTCAAGCGGTAGGAGGAACTAAATGCGAACTCACGGTGCACTCGTTGGATGGTCAGGCCAAAATCTAGGCGATCGTTTCATACTAAATATCCAGAGTCTTCGATCTTATGACAAGTTGGATCGCGAGAGCCCAGATGAGTTCTCTCATGATGACACCCCAACAAGCGTCTCTTATAGGGAATTACCTGATCGAAATTTCTGGATCGGCGCCCGCTATGGAAGGGGAAAGATCGCTGTTCAAGCGTCTGTTTGGATAAGCCATCCCACAAAAATTGATTTGCCAAAAATATCATCTTCTTGATTGGAAGTTCTGTGTGATTGGCCAGCAGTTGGTCCATTATCGACACGTGATCGGGCGAAAGATGCTGCACCACCACATTGGCCATGCCACTCTTGTGCGGAATTGCACCGACGAGTTCGTTCAACGCCTCCAGCCCACCGGCGGATGCGCCGATGCCGACCACGGGAATGCCCCGGTCCTAGCCTTGATCTTCTTCGCTCATAATACCCCGAAATCGCTGCCAATCGCGATGCAGGCGAACGGAACACATGCCAAACTCGCCCGCGCAGGCACTAACATTTGTGAAGAAGTGAGACTCGCATGGGCTTGAAAAAGTTGGAAACTATCGCCGTAGTGCGCCCCTGTCGAGACAGCAGATAGTCCGGGGTGAATGAGCCGAAGCTGGCCTGAAGATCGCAAACGCACCTCATACCTCTGGTACGAGGGCCAGCAACGCAAAGCTGGCCAGCCAGTGGGAGCCCATGTAGTCGCCATCCACGGCCTCGATCGAGGCATCGAGATGCGCTTTGCCGCACTCGCGCAATTTCGCCGCGCGCGTATCGTCGTCGAGACCCGTGGCGATTTCCCGCAAAGCCCATGCGCGGCTGAGGTTCAACCCGTCGAGATGCGCCATCTTGCCATCGGTGGGATCGGTCACGGCAACGGGGTGGCACGCGCTGTCCAGCCAGCCGCCTTCTGGCAACACGCGGGCGAACCATTGGCGAAAATCTTCTGGCGGCATCACCCGCTGCATCAACAGGCTTACCGAAAGCACGGGAGAGAGGAAGGAATCGCCGCCAACGTCCCACCCGCGATATTCCGGCAGCCCGCCGAATTGGGCATCGGCGTAATCCGCGATCAGCGCGCGCAGGTCGGCGTCGAAAGAGCCTGCCCACCCGTGCGCCAGCGTCAGCGCGAAAGCGGTGTTGGCGTGCGTGCCGGTGGTGATCGGATGCGCGAGCATGGGCAGGTAGTCGCGGAACCCTGCGGCAAAGTGGTGCGCCAGAGGTTCCAGCAGCTCGGCCCATTTGCGGTCTGCATGGCGGCTGGCTTCAAGGTGCAGGTAGAGCAGCCAGGCCCACCCGTAAGGCCGCTCGAACCCGCGCGATTCCGGGCGCCGGGCATAGGCCAGTTCTGCGGCCAGCTTGTCGTGGGTGAAGGTTTCGCCAGCCAGCGCGTCGATCTGTGCTGCTTCTTCGATGTCGGGAAACAGGCGGCGCACTGTCAGCAGGGTCCACCAGCTGTGCACGCAGCTGTGCCAGTCGAAACTGCCGTAAAATGCGGGATGCAATTCGCGCGGCGTTTGCGCATCTCCCGGTCCGCCCATCACATGGCCCAGCGAATTGGGATATTCCTGCGTCACGTGACCCAGCGCGGTGCGGGCAAAACGGCGGGCAAGGTGTTCGTCCAGTTGTCTCATGCTGTTCCGTATCCTCCGCCGCCGGGCGTGCGTATCACGATGGCATCGCCCGGTGCCATTGCGGCAGCGCCGGTCGCGCCCAGATCGAGGGTGGAACCGTCCTTGCGCTCCACCAGCGTCTCCCCCGCAGCCGCATCGCCGCCGCCGGCAATACCGCGCGGGGCCACCTTGCGGCGGTTGGCGAGGATTTGCGCAGCCATGGGTTCCAGGAACCGGATCACCCGCTCCACCCCTTCGCCGCCATGCCACTTGCCCTTGCCGCCCGAGCCTTTGCGGATGGCGAAGCGCTCCACCCGCACCGGCAGGCGTGTTTCCAGCACTTCGGGATCGGTGAGGCGCGAATTGGTCATGTTGGTCTGCACCGCATCGGTGCCGTCATGGCCATCACCTGCGCCAGAGCCCCCGGCGATGGTCTCGTAATATTGCCGGGTCTCGTCGCCGAAGGTGAAATTGTTCATCGTGCCCTGCGCCGGAGCCAGTGCGCCAAGCGCTGCAAAGATCGTATCGGTCACCACCTGGCTCGTTTCCACATTGCCCGCCACCACGGCTGCGGGCGGCTGCGGAGAGAGCATCGAGCCTTCGGGCACGACAATCTCCACCGGTCGCAGACAGCCATCGTTAAGCGGGATATCGTCGTCGATCAGGCAGCGCAGGCAATAGAGCACCGCCGCCCGCGTTATGGCGGCAGGCGCGTTGAAATTGTTTGGTAGCTGGTCGCTGGTGCCGGTGAAGTCGAAGCGAACGGTCTGCGCGCCCGCGTCGATATCGACAGATACGGAGACCTGCGCGCCATTGTCCATCGCATAGGTGAAGCTGCCCGGCTGTAGCCGCTGCACAAGCGCGCGCACGGCCGCTTCGCCATGATCCAGCGCGTGGCCCATATAGGCGTTGAGAACTTCGCGCCCGTGTTCGTCCGCAGCATCGCCAAGCAGGTCCGCCCCGCGCGCGCAGGCGGCAAGCTGGGCCTTGAGGTCGGAGATGTTGCGGCCAGGATTGCGCGCGGGGTGTTCGCCCGTCGTCAAGAGCGCGCGCAGGTCCGCCTCGCAGAACCGGCCCTCGTCCACCAGCAGCACGTCATCCAGGCGAATGCCTTCCTGATCGATACTGGTGCTGTCGGGGGGCATGGAGCCGGGCGCGGTGCCGCCGATATCGGCATGGTGTCCGCGTGCCGCCACGAAAGCGTCGGGCTGCGCGGCGTCGTCCGACAGGAAGACCGGCACGATCACGGTCACATCGGGCAGGTGGGTGCCGCCGGCATAGGGATCGTTCAGGCAATAGGCATCGCCGCGCCTGATGCCGCGCTGCGAGCCTGCGCGATTGTCCACGATCCGCCGGATGCTGGCCGACATGGAGCCAAGGTGCACCGGGATATGCGGCGCATTGGCGATCAGCGATCCCGCGCCATCGAACAGTGCGCATGAGAAATCGAGCCGTTCCTTGATGTTCACGCTGCTGGCCGTGCTTTCCAGCACCACGCCCATTTCTTCGGCAATGGCCATGAACATGTTGTTGAAGATGGCGAGGCGAATGGGGTCTACCCCCACATTCTTCGGCGTACCGGACGCAGGCGCATGTTCGCGCGGCGCGGTGCGGGTGAGGATCAGCGAGCCGTCCTTCGCCAACGTGGCGCGCCAGCCTGCCTCGACAATGGTGGTGGAGCCGGGATCGGGGATCATCGCCGGACCATCAAGTTGGTCGCCCGGCGTCAGCGATCCGCGCTGCTCGACCACGCTTTGCTTCGCCAGCCCGCCGCTGGTCCCGCGCCCCTCGACGCTCAGGGCTTCGAGCACGATGGGGGCATCATCGTCCGACCAGCCGAAGCGGCGGCGGTGTTCGTCGCGGAAAAGCGCATCGGCATCGTCGCCCAGCGGCAAGTCGAGCGTGGTATCGCTGCCTTCGAAACGCAGGCGCATGCGGGGGATCAGGTCTATCCGGTCTGCGGCGATACCCTGCGCGGTAAGGTCTTCGGTCACCGCGCTCTCCAGCTTGGCGAGCGCCTCGGCAAAATCTTCCGTCAGCGGACGTACCACGCCAGCTTCCCGCATCGAGACAACGGGCGCGAGGCCGATGCCGTAGGCGGAGAGCATCCCGGCCAGCGGGTGGACCAGCACCGTCTCTATGCCCAGCTCGTCAGCCACGCGGCAGGCGAATTGCCCGCCCGCGCCGCCGAAACAGGCCAGCGCGTGGGTCGTCACATCATGGCCGCGCGCGGTGGAGATGGTGCGGATGGCATTGGCCATCTCGTCCACGGCGAGGGTAAGAAAGCCCTCGGCAAGTGTCTCGATCGCCATCGGCTCGGGCAGCTGGGCGGCGATCTCCTCGATGCGGGTGCGGGAGGCCGAGGCGTCCAGCGGCTGGTCGCCATCGGGGCCGAAGACATGCGGGAACTGCGCCGGGTCGATCCGCCCCAGCACGAGGTTGCAATCGGTCACCGTCAGCGGCCCGCCCTTGCGATAGCAGGCAGGGCCGGGATCGGCACCGGCGCTTTGCGGGCCAACGCGCAGCGACTGTCCGTCGAACCGGCAGACAGAGCCGCCGCCCGCCGCCACCGTATGCACCTGCATCATGGGTGCAGCGATGCGGATGCCCGCCACCACGCTGTCGCCCGTTCGCTCATATTCGCCCGCATAGTGGCACACGTCGGTGCTGGTGCCGCCCATGTCGAAGCCGATCAGCCGGTCGTACCCCAGCGCCTGTGCAGTCTCTACCATGCCGACAACGCCGCCCGCCGGGCCGGACAGCACGGCATCCTTGCCGCGAAAAACGCGGGCATCGGCCAGCCCGCCGTTCGATTGCATGAAGCGAAGAGAGCCGTGATCGGGCAGGCGCGCGGCGAGTTGCTCGACGTAATTTCTGATAACGGGTGAAAGATAGGCATCCGCCACGCAAGTATCGCCGCGCGGCACCAGCTTGATCAGCGGGGAAACCTCGTGACTGGCGCTGACTTGCGTGAAACCAAGCTCGCGGGCGATCTGCGCCAGTCTCGCCTCGTGGGCCGGATATTGCCAGCCGTGCATCAGCACGATGGCGAGTGCGTCGAAGCCTTCATCGCGCAGAGCCTGAAGATCGCTCCGCGCCGCGTCCTCGTTCAGCGGCATCAGGACCGTGCCATCGGCACCAACACGCTCTGTAATCTCGACGGTCCGGCTTTCCAGGCGTTCGGGTTTGACGATATGCCGGGCGAAGATGTCGGGACGCGCCTGGTTGCCGATCTTCAGCGCGTCGGCATGGCCTTGCGTGATAGCCAGCGCCACGCGCTCCCCCTGCCGTTCCAGCAGCGCGTTGGTGGCGATGGTGGTGCCGATGCGCAGTTCCGCGATTGGCGCTTCGCCATACTGCGCCATCAGCCGCCGCACGGCCTCGCTCGCGGCATCGGGATATTGTTCGGGATTGCTGGAGAGCAGCTTTTCGGTGACGATTTCACCCGCAGGCGTCTGTGCCACGACATCGGTAAAGGTGCCGCCGCGATCGATGGCGAAGCGATAGGATCCGGTCATGCGGTCCTATCTAGGGGCGCGAGCCCGCTAAGCAAACTCAGCAGCCGCCAAAGCTTCAGGGCTTGCCCCCGAACGCCCGGCCCTGCATCCTCTCGAAAGGGAATGACGGGAAGGGATGCGAGGATGAGCGAGACGGGAAATTCGGGCAATTTCACCCGCCGCGGCGCCATCGGCGTGGCGGGTGCGGCCACGCTGGCTGTTACCGTGCCGGGCCTGGCGCACACGCCGGGGCGCAGGCCCAATTTCCTGTTCATCATGGCGGACGACATGGGCTGGGCAGACCTGTCGTGCTACGGCCGGCGCGAGTACCAGACACCGGTGCTGGACGGGCTGGCCGCGCAGGGGATGAAGTTCAACCATGGCTACGCCAATTCCGCGTCTGCTCCGCCACCCGCGTCGGCCTGATTACCGGGCGTTACCAGTATCGCGTCCGCGTGGGGCTGGACGAGCCCTTGAGACGCGGGCATCGGTCTGCCGCCGACACCCACGCTCCCATCCCTGCTGAAGGCGCAAGGTTATCACACCGCGCTGGTGGGCAAGTGGCACCTTGGCTGCTGCCCGATTATGGTCCGCTGAAAAGCGGCTATGAGAGTTCTGGGGAATCGCGGCGGCGGGGTGGATTACTCACCCAGCTGTGGGACGGTGACGTGCGGACGACGAGGTTGGCTATTACACCGACATGCTGGCCGATCGCTCGATCGAATTCCTCGATGCGCGCGCGACAGAGCCGGACAAGCCGTGGCTGCTATCGCTCATTTCACCGCGCCGCACTGGCCTGGGAAGGCAAAATGCGCAAGGCCGCGCCGAGAGCGAGCGGATCGCCCGCGAAGGCAGCACGCTGCAGGACAATCACCTCGACATCACCCATTTCGACGGTGGCAGCCTGGAAACCTATGGCGAGATGCTGACCAGCCTCGACGCCAATATCGGCCGGGTGCTGGCGCGCGTGGCGCAGCTCGGCATGGAACATGATACGGTGGTCGTCTTCACCTCCGACAAACGAGGGAATTGGCCGATCACTTCGGCTGGGATAGCTGAGCGCATACGAAAGGCCCCGTAAGCCAGATATGCTCGCGGGGCCTTTTCGTGAATTCCGGTGGCTCTTTAGGAGGCGAGACCAACGGGAATGGTTGCGTCCTGCTTCAGATAGACGCGGTTGTCATCGATACGGTCAACCGAATCCAGCGGCATGAAGTGGTGCATGTTGTCCTTGCTGTCGGTTCGCGTCAGCTTGATGCGATCGTCCTGCACGTCATCCACGGTGCCAAGATGCTGGCCTTCGAAATTGGTGACTTCCATATGTTCCTTGATGCGTAGCTTCTCGAACATGAAATTTCCTTTCATTTTATCAGGTTACATCCAAATAACGGGTGAGGCGGCCCTCCCGTTCCTCGCCTCGTCGTGGCTCGCCAACGGGTCACGGTGGACTGGCGAAATTCGCTTCCCACGCTAGTAAGGCGATGAAAGAGAGGATCGATGTCCGAGACCGGATACGGTAACAAAGGCAAGCGCCTGAACTGGAAGCTGATCGTGGTAATTGTCCTGCTGCATATTGCAGGGCTGTATGGCCTGGCTCGCTTGCTGGTGCCCGAATTCACGGCCAGCGTGGTGGAACAGGCGACATCGATCCTGACAGTAACGGTCTCCACTTACGAGGAAGAGCCGCCGGAGGTGGAGCCGAGCATGGCCCCACCGCAGCCTGACGAGGGCGCGGCGGCAGAAGCGGGCAGGGAGGCCGTTGCGCGCGAGGTGGTGGCCCCGCCGCAGCCCTTGCCCCGGCCAAGCCCGGCACCGCGCGCATCGTCCACCGGCACGGCCAATGCTTCGGGCGCGACCGACAGCGGCGAAGGCACGGGCGCAGGCGGCGCTGGCGATGGCACAGGCAGCGGGCGCAGCGGATCAGGGCAGGGCGGCGCGGTCGCGGCAGGCCCGACCGTGCGTTCGGGCGAGTTGAACGAGGCGCGCGATTTCCCGGTTCCCGATGGCGGCAGGGCGGCGCGGTTCGGCAAGTCAGTCACCGTGCATTTCACCGTCACCACCGATGGCCGCGCGCGCAATTGCTCCGTCGCCAGTTCCGGCGTGGATGCCGCCACCACTGCGCGCGTATGTCCGCTTGTGGTGGAGCGTATCCGCTTCAATCCGGCCACCACGCGGGAGGGTGCGCCGGTAGAGGCGCGCTATGGCTACCGCGTCGATTTCCGCGCGCGCAACTAGCATTTGCGATCTGGGGGCTTGCGCTGCGCGGCTGAATTTCACACTGCTGGCCGATGAGCCTCATCCATCCTGTTATCCTGTGTGGCGGCAGCGGCACGCGCCTCTGGCCCCGCAGCCGCAAATCGAAGCCCAAGCCCTTCCTGCCGCTGGTGGGCGAGCAGACGCTGTTCGAGGCAACCCTGGCGCGCGCCGCCGATCCCGCGCTGTTCGCTGCGCCCACCGTGGTAACGGGCGCGGCGCACCTGCCCCACGTGGAGGCGCAACTGGCGGGGGAGGCCGCGATCATCGTCGAGCCCGAGGCGAAGAACACTGCCGCCGCCATCGCTCTTGCCGCCGCGCGCCTGCCGGAAGATGCGGTGATGCTCGTTTGCCCCAGCGACCACTTTATTGCCGATGTTCCGGCTTTCCACGCGGCAATTCAAGCTGCCGCGAAGCTGGCGCGGCAAGGCTATATGGTCGCATTCGGCATTACTCCCACCGCGCCCGAAACCGGGTTCGGCTACATCAGGCGCGGCGCTGCGCTGGAGGGGGGTTTTGCCGTCGCGCAATTCGTCGAGAAACCCGACCTGGAGCGCGCGATGCAATTCCTCGCGACGGGCGAATACAGCTGGAACGGCGGAATATTCGCGTTTCGCGCAGGCGCATTCATGGCCGAACTGGCGCAGCATCGCCCTTCATTGGCGGATGCCGTCTTGCGTGCCGTGAACGAAGGCGAGGCCGATGGCGCGCGTTTCTATCCTGACCGCAAAGCCTTCTCTGCCATCCAGTCTGAATCGGTGGACTATGCCGTGATGGAGGAAACGCCGCAGGCGGCGATGGTGCCTGTTTCGATGGGCTGGTCCGATATCGGCAACTGGCACGCCCTGCGCGATGCGCGCGAGGGCGATGATGCAGGCAACACGACAAGCGGCGATGTGGAACTGGTGGATTGCGAGGGAGTGCTGGCGGATAGCGACGGACCGCGCATCTGGGCCATCGGGCTGAAGGATGTGGCCATCGTTGTCGATGGCGACGATGTGCTGGTCACAACGATGGAAGGCGCACAGAAGGTGGGCAAGCTGACCGGCGCGGCGAAGCAGTAGGAGCAGGTTCGATGGATGGCATGATTGCACAAACCATCCAGCTGGCGCTGGCACCGGTCTTCGTGCTGGTGGCGATTGGAAATATCATCGCCACGCTGGCGCAGCGGCTGGGCCGCGTGGTCGACAGGGCGCGGGAATTGCAGCGCCTGCATCGCAAAACAGAGGGCAAGGAGCACGATATCGTCGTGCGGGAAATACGCATGAGCGATCATCGCATCACGCTGATTGGCCAGTCGCTGCGCCTGCTGGTAATGGCGGCGCTATCGATCGGATTGACGGTGGTGCTGTTGTTCGTCGAAGAATTTGCCAACGCTGGGCTTAATCCGGTGGCGGCGGGCAGTTTCATACTGGCTATCGGCCTGTTGATGGGAGCGCTGCTGATTTTCCTGCGCGAAACGAGGGAAGCCACCGCGGCGCTTCGCATCCCGGAGGAATACCTGGAACGCGACAGGGACATCTAAGCCAGGCAAAGCGCCGCTTTAGCCTTCCGGCGGCGCCAGCATCTTTTGCCCCTGATCGCGGATGGCGGCATCGATCATCGGTTGCAGGAAGCCCAGCGCGGGGGGCAGCGCCATGTGGAAGATAACCTTGCGATCCTCCACATCGATATGCCCGGTTATCATCTGCCCCATCGCGTTGATCGACATGGTCATGCGGTCTTCGCTGGGCCAGCTTGTCTCCACCTGGGCCATGCCGCCGGGAATATTGTCGCCGATCTTGTCGCTGTTTTCGGCAAGGCGGCGGCGCACTTCAGCGCGGCCAAGATCGTGCGGGATTTCGATATCCATCAATTATCCTTGGGCGGCGGGGGAAGCGAAGCATCCTCACCGCCATATTTGTAATCGAGATAGCGGTTCTTGATCGCCAGGTCGTCCAGCGATCCTTCCGCCAGTTGCCGGGTTACGTGGTCGATTTCCTTGCTGATCTTGCCCAGGCTGTCGACCAGCTGGGCATCGGGCGTGGACCCGGCGCGTTCTTCCCGCCGAAGATTTTCGGGTATCCGGCGATAGGAATCGATGGTTTCGGGCAAATATTCGCCCACCAGCTTGCGCGTCTCCGCCGCTGCGGGATGCGCGGGATCGACATGCTCCAGCTGCTTTCCCAGTGCATCCAGCTGCACACCCAGGTCATCCACCAGCCGCACGGCGGGCGGGGGCAGGGCGGGGCGCTGGCCTTCCAGCCACAACTCGGTGCGCTGCACCAGTTGCTTTGCGTCCTGCGTGCGAGAAAGGTCGGCACGGTCGGGTATGCGCACCTTGGGATAGTTGGCGAAAATGAAGGCGGCAGCGACAATGGCGAAGAAGGCCACCATGACCCCGGCAAATCCGATCCCGTTGAGGATCATGCCGGCGACGCTGGCGGCGATGAAGATCGCCACGACTGCAGCGCCGAAATAGCCTGCCCGCTTCAGCAGGTTCTTCATCTTCGCCTGCTTCGATCCGCGCCCGATGGAAGGGCCGGAAATGCGATGCCGCCCGCCGTTCTGATTGTCGCGCAGCACGGCGCGGCTATCGGACAGGATACGGTCGCTTTGCCTGGTCAGGTCTTCCGCCATCAGCCCTCCAGGCTCAGGAGGCCGGAATCATTGCCTAGCTTCGACGCCTGCGATTGCCCCTCGGCACGGGCGATATAGCCGCGTGACTTTTCCACCTCGGTGGAAAGCGTGTTCACGGTCTGCTTCATGGAATCGAGCGCGCGCAGCTTGAAACTGTCGACCTCGTCCATCGTGTCGTAGATGTTCTGGAAGGCGCGTTGCAGCGTTTCCATCGGGATGGTGCTGCTGGCCGCCTGCTCGTGGATCTGCGCGGTGTTGTCGCGCAGCATCTGGCCGGTGGAATCGATGATACCAGCGGTCGTCTGGTTCAGCGCGGTGATCTGGCCCAGCACCAGCTTCTGGTTGGTCATCGCCTGCGCCACTGTAACTGCGGTGCGCAATGCGCCTACGGTCGTGGTGCTGGCGCGGTCCACGCCCTTCACCAGCTCCACGTTGTTCTTTTTCACCAGGTCCAGCGCCAGGTAACCCTGCACCGAAACCGCCATCTGCGTCAGCAGGTCCTGCGTGCGCTGGCGAACGTAGAACAGCGCGGTTTCGCGGATGGCCTTGGCCTTCTCCGGATCGCTGGAATCCAGCTCGTTCGCCTTCTCCTCCAGGTCGCCGTCCAGCGTCTTGGCGATGTGGATCATCTGTTCCAGGTTGCCCATCGCTTCCCACAGCTTCTGCCGCTCCACATCGATGGCGGCATTGTCCATCAGCAGCTCGTCCTTGCCGCTGGAAAGGCGGGCGAGGATCGACTGGATGTGCCCTTGCGAGCTGGTGTAGCTGTCGAAATAGTTCTTCAGCTTGTTGCCCAGGGGGATGATGCCCAGGAACTTGCGCCCGGTCATCTTGCCCTTGCGACCCGGATCCAGCTCTTCCACCGTGCGACGCAGCTCTGCGAGGTCAGCGCCCACGCCGCTATCCTGGTCCATCGCGCGCACCGGGCGATCGAGGAAACGGTTGGACATGCCGCTGGCAGCCATGATTTCCTTGCGCCCCATGTTGGTGATCTGGTCCACCTTCTTGCCGAAATCCGGTGACTTGGCGTCCAGCGCCACCAGTTCGTTGACGAAGCCGTCGACCTTTTCCTGCAGCGCGCTTTTCTTTTCGTCGCTGACCGGAACAAGACCCGCCGCCTGTGCGGGAGAGACACTGGGCACCGGATCGGGGGGCGTCAGGTCGAAATCAGTCGCTGTCTTGGTGGTGGTTTCGTTCGTGGTGGCCATGCGCCTTCAATTCCCTCTTTGCCTGTCTCGGCATGTATAACTGTATTAGGCATACAAGACACGCGTTTCAAGTTTTGCCGCCATGTCGTTTTGCTCTGGCGAGTTTCCGCGATATTGGTG
Source organism: uncultured Alphaproteobacteria bacterium (assembly GCA_963783265.1). Taxonomy (GTDB): domain Bacteria; phylum Pseudomonadota; class Alphaproteobacteria; order Sphingomonadales; family Sphingomonadaceae; genus Alteraurantiacibacter. The sequence goes on from CAWAMU010000004.1 coordinate 37,763, forward strand.
TGCAATGCAATCAGAACCCACTTCGGCCGAAGCCGCAGCCATCAGCACCCCCCGGCCAGCGAATGCTTCTGTCGCCTCGGACAATCCGGCACCGGGCTTTCGCGAGGTTCTCAACACCTTCCGCGGCTGGTGGGGCCATGACGTTACCGGCACGGTGGACCAGATTGCGGTGATCGAGAAGCGGCGCAGCGAGTGCCAGCTTTCCGCGCGCTACCTGCTGATGGTGTCGATGTCGGCAGGCATCGCCATCCTTGGCCTGCTGTTGTCCTCTCCGGCGGTCGTGATCGGCGCCATGCTGCTGTCGCCGCTGATGGACCCGATCATGGGCGTGGGATTCGCGCTGGCGACCGGCGATTTCAAATGGCTGCGCCAGTCGGGCAAATCGCTGGCGGTGGGCACGCTGGCCGCCATCGTGTTCTGCGCGCTGATCGTGATGATATCGCCGCTGCAAACCGTCACCAGCGAGATCGCCGCGCGCACGCGGCCGAACCTGTTCGACCTTGCCGTGGCCTTCTTCTCGGCCGTGGCGGGTGCCTATGCGATGATCCGCGGGCGTGAGGGCACGATCGTGGGCGTGGCCATCGCCACCGCCTTGATGCCGCCGCTGGCGGTGGTGGGCTTTGGCCTCGCAACGATGAACGGCACGGTGTTCTGGGGATCGCTGTTCCTGTTCGTCACCAACCTTACCGCCATCGCGCTGACGGCAACGGCGATGGCGCGTCTCTATGGCTTCTCCACCAGCCTTTCCGAGAAGCAGACGCGGTGGCAGGCGATCCTGATCTTCGCCGCTTTCGTGGCGCTGGCGATCCCGCTGTTCCTGTCGCTGCGGCAGATCGTGTGGGAGACGCAGGCCACGCGGCAGGCCAACAATGTGGTGGTGGAGGTGTTCGGCGGCCGCGCTACCGTCTCGCAGCTGGAACCCAGCTTCGAAACCGATCCCATCGCAGGTGACCGCCACCGTGCTGACGCCCGAAATCATCGGCGATGCCGAAAGCCGGGCCGAAGCCCTGATGAGCCGGGAGTTGAAGCGCCCCGTCGAAGTCTCGCTCACCCAGCTACGCGTGGGCACCAGCGCGCAGGCTGCCGAGGAAGCGCAACTGGCGCAGGCCCGCGCGCAGGAACGCGCCGCGCTGGAGCAGGCGGAGAACATCGCCGATCGCCTGTCGCTGCTGGCCGGCGTGCCGGCAGAGGAAGTGACGGTGGATCGTGATCGCCGCCGCGCACTGGTCACCGCGCGGGCGCTGGATGGGGCATCCCTTGCGGCCTATGCCGAGCTGGAGCGGCGGATCGACGCAACCGAGCCGGAATGGGATATCCGCCTCACCCCGCCGCTGCGCGCCCTGCCGGAAATAACCTTCGAACAGGTTGCGGGCGAGGGTGACGAGCCAGCCAGCTGGGTGCTGTCCCGTCAGGGCACACAGGCCGTGGCGCTTGCCGCATGGGCGCAGGGCCGCCTTGGCCTGCCGATCGTCGTCAGCGGCTCTGCCGAGGCCGTGGCCGCCGTGCGCAATGCCTTCTCGCACCACAATATCGCGATCACTGCGCAGGAACGCGGGAACGGCTATGCTCCGGTAACGGTTAGCTGGTCATCGCAAGGGAGCAATTAAGCAATGCCAGACATGCCCGCCGAACTTACCGTCCTCGCCCTGTCCGGCATCCTGCTGCTGGTGCATATCTTTTCCGCCACCCATTACAAGACCAAGCAATATGGCCTTGAGTGGAACATGGGCGCGCGGGACGAGGACAAGCAGCCGCTCAACGATATTGCCGGCAGGCTGGACCGCGCCCGCGGCAACTTCCTCGAGACGCTGCCGCTGGCGATCATCGCGCTGGGCGGCGTGGTGGTGGCAGGCAAGGCCAGCGATCTTACCGCCACCGCCGCCTGGATCTGGCTGGGCGCAAGGCTGGTCTACCTGCCGCTGTACTGGACAGGCGTGCCCAAGGTGCGGACCTATGTCTGGGCCGTCAGCCTGCTGGCGCTGCTGTTTGCGCTGGGTGTGCTGCTCTTCGGCTAGGACCTAGGCCGCAATATTGATCGGTTCGATTTCGCCAGACAGGTAGAGTTTCTTCGCCTTCGCCCGGCTCAGCTTGCCGGATGACGTGCGCGGCAGCGTGCGCGGGGGCACGAGTTCGACCACGCAGTTCATGCCTGTAACCGAGCGCACCTTGTCGGCGATCTGGTCGCGCAGCTTCACCCGCTCGTCCGGGTCGGAAACGCGGCAATGCACCAGCACGGCGGGCGCTTCCTCGCCATTTTCGGTCTCGATGGAGAAGGCGGCGATATCGCCGTGGTTGAAGCCTGCAAGCTGCTCCACCGCCCATTCGATATCCTGCGGCCAGTGGTTCTTGCCGTTGATGATGATCATGTCCTTCGCGCGGCCGACGATGAACAGGTAATCATCGGCCATGTAGCCCATGTCGCCTGTGTCCAGCCAGTCCCCCTTGCCATCTTCACTCGGCACGAGGCATTCGTTTGTCGCCTCTTCGTTGCGGAAGTAGGAATGCATCACGCTGGGACCACGGCACCAGACCTTGCCGATCTGGTGATCGCCCTTGGCCGCGCCGTTCTCGCCGCGGATTTCCACTTCCATGTCCTGCAACGGCTTGCCGCAGTTCACGATGGCGCGATAGCGGGCGGGGCGGCTCAGGTCGCGGCGGCTGCCAGAAAGTCGCTCTTCCTCCACCAGTTCGACGCGAATGCCTTCGCCCGGCGGCATCACGGTGACGGCCAGCGTGGCTTCTGCCAGGCCATAGCTGGGGGTAAAGGCGCTGGCCTTGAACCCGGCGTCGGCAAAGGCGTTGACGAAGTTCTGCATGACGTCGGGCCGGATCATGTCCGCGCCATTGCCCGCAAGGCGCCAGCGCGACAGGTCGAACCGTTCGGCGACATTGGTCTGGCTGGAAACGCGCCGCGCGCAAATGTCATAGCCGAACGTGGGCGAGTAGCTGAGCGTTTCACCCTTGTTGCGGCTGATGAGATCGAGCCAGGCCAGCGGACGTCGGGCGAAATGCTCCGTTTTCAGATAATCCACGCTCACCTGGTTGGCGATCAGCGACAGGAAGCAGCCGACCAGGCCCATGTCGTGATACCACGGCAGCCAGCTGACCACGCGGTCGTTATAGCCGATATCCATGCTGTCGGCATGGCCGAACAGATTGTGCAGCAAGGCCTTGTGCGTCACCGCGACCCCGGTGGGGAAGCGCGTGGAACCGCTGGAATATTGCAGGTAGCAGATATCGTCGGGGCTGGCTTCCGGCAGGTCAACCTCGGGCGCCTCCTGCTGGCCGAAGGTGGTCCAGTCCATGCCTTCGCAACCCTGCCGCTGTGCCGCAACAGCCGCCATCTCGGCGATCTCTGCCGGGTAGAGCAGGATCTTGGGATCGGAGCTTTGCAGCTGCACCGATAGCTGTTCGATATAGCTTTCCTTGCCGCCGAAGGTGGTGGGCAGGGGCAAGGGCACTGGCCAGGCCCCGGCATAGATGCAGGCGCAGAACAGCGCGGCGAATTCGGCGCCGGTTTCGGCCACCAGTGCCACGCGATCATCCTTGCCTATGCCCATCGCGATCAGCCGGTGCGCATCGGCAACCGCATCTTTACGCATTTCGGAATAGGGATAGACGCGCTGCAAACTGCCGCGCATGTCGTGGAAATTCAGGCCCTTTTCGCTGCGCGCGGCATAATCGATCGCTTCGTTGAACGTGGCGAAATCGGATCTGCGGCGGGGCAGTGGACAGTCGTTGGGCGTAGGTGTGAGGTCAGTCATAAGTGCTTTGGGTTACCCCTTATCGCGCGCGCTTGTGGCGCCTCCCGAATAGCAATCGCGGCGCCGACAATCCCATCGACACCGCGTCAATCTTTCCCATTTGACAGGAAGTGTGGCACGATTATGGCCAATGGAGCGCAATTCACAAGTGCGAAAACGCCCTGAACGGCGGAAAAAGCCCCTCGACGCAGCCCGCTTCGAGGAAATGGCGCTGGCCTATGTCGCGCGTTTCGCCACCAGCGCGGCCAAGCTGGAGCGCTACCTTCACCGCAAATTGCGCGAGCGCGGCTGGGAAGGAGAGGACGATGGCGCGGAGGGCCCCGATATCCCCGCGATGGTCGCCAGCTATGTGGAACGCGGCTATGTCGACGATGCCGTATATGCCCGCGCCAAGGCGGGCGACCTGCTGCGGCGCGGCTATGGCGGCCGGCGCGTGAGGCAGGCGCTGGGCGAGGCGGGAATCCGCGAAAGCGTGGCAGACGATGTCGCCCCTGCCGAGTATACGGCGCGCGCAGCCGCAGCGCACCTTGCCCGAAAGCGCCGGCTTGGCCCCTTCGCGGCGACACCGCCCGACAGGGAAAAGCGCGAGAAACAGATTGCCGCGATGCTGCGGGCAGGCCACACTTTCGATCATGTCCGCGCCGTGCTGGATGCCGCGGACGAGGACAGTGTAACGCAATGGGTCGAAGAGGCCCGCGAGGAAACCGGAGAATGGGACGCATGATTTATCCGCGCATATGGTTGGGCGCATTGGCAACAATCGCGGCAGGCGCGCTGGCGGCATGTTCGCCCCAGGCCGCAGAGCAGGTGCCCGAGCCGACCAGCGCCGCACCTTCCACCCATCCTGTATCGGGGCTGGAAGTGGTTCCGGTGACGATTGCCAGCGGAGACGAGACCTTCACCTTCATGTCCGAAGTGGCCGACACCATCGAAGCGCAGCGCCGCGGCCTGATGTTCCGCACCGAAATGGGCGCGAACGAGGGGATGATCTTTCCCTATGATTCGCCCGACAATCTGGGTTTCTGGATGCGCAACACCGTGCTGCCGCTGGATATCATCTTCATCGGCGCCGATAACCGCATCCTCAATATCGCCAAGGGCGTGCCTTATAACGAGACCAGCGTCACTTCCGATGGACCCGCCATCGCCGTGCTGGAACTGAACCAGGGCAGGGCGGATGAACTGGGCATCGCGGCTGGCGACCTGGTGGAATGGTGAGGAAATGGAATGGCGGCAAACCTATTGGCGATCCGCTCCGGAGGCGCTAATGGCGCGCACATGAGTTTTCTCGGCAAGATCTTCACCTGGTGGGACGGTGCCACCATCGGCACCTCGCTGTGGTCGGCGCGCAATGGCGAACACGTGGGCACCGATGCGCAGGGCAACACGTATTTCCGCTCCAAGAAGGTGAAAGACGGCCAGCGCGAACGCCGCTGGGTCATCTACGAAGGCGCAAACGACGCCAGCCGCGTGCCCAGCGAATGGCATGGCTGGCTTCACCACTCCTACGATGCGCTTCCCGAAAGCCACCTGGCACCGTCCAAGATCTGGGAAGTGGATTACACCCCCAACGCCACGGGCAGTGCCACGCGTTACCTGCCCGCAGGTGCGCTGGAGCGCGGCGGGAAGCGCGCGGCGGCCACCGGCGATTACGAAGCCTGGACGCCCGACGCGTGAGGCTGGCCGTAGCCGCCCTGACGGCTTTGGTGTTGGCGGGGGCGCTGACGGGCTGCGACAATTCCGCGCCCGAGCCCGAAGCGCAGGCAACCGAAGTGCCGGAAGAGCTGGTGAGCGAGCCGATGCCCGACCTCGGCGATATCGAGGCCATCGGCACACCGATGGAAGAGCGGGTGGCGACGCTGGGCCTCATCAACAAGCGCAACAACATCTCACGCGATATCGAGATCAGCCCGGGCGAATCGCGGCGCGTGGATGACGTGATCGTGCGCCTGTCCGCGTGCGAACGCACCGCGCCGTGGGAAAGCCCGGCGGAGACCGGCGCATTCGTGCAGGTGTTTGTGAACGATGTGCGCGATCCGGACGCGGATGCCGAATTCGGTCGGGTCTTTTCGGGCTGGCTGTTCAAGAACTCGCCCAGCCTGAACGTGGTGGAGCACCCGATCTACGACGTCTGGGTAAAGGATTGCGCGATGAGCTTCCCCGGCGAGGAAGACGATGCCGAGGCCCGGAGCAGCGAGTGATGCGCCTGCGGCAGGCTGCATAGCGGCTGCGCATCGCAGGCAGTTGCCAGCCTGTCCTGATAATCGTCGCGGGTGATTTCCACCGCGCCCAGCGAGGCGAGGTGCCCCGTCATGAACTGGCAATCCAGCAGCACGAAGCCCGCCCGGCGCATAATCGCCACCAGCCAGGCCAGCGCCACCTTGCTGGCGTTGTCCGCCCGGCTGAACATGCTTTCGCCGCAGAAAACCCGCTCGAAGGATACGCCGTAAAGGCCGCCGACGAGCGAATCGCCCAGCCAGCATTCCACCGAATGCGCGTGGCCATGGGCGTGTAGATTGCGATAGCTGGCCGCGATCGTGTGGCTGATCCAGGTGCCGCTAGTCCCTTCCTCCGGATCCGGTCGGGGCTTGGCGCAGGCATCCACCACCGCGGAAAAATCGGCATCCATCGTCACGCGGTAGCGATCCTGCTTCAGCAGCTTGGCCAGCGAGCGAGAGCAATGGAACCCATCCAGCGGAAGGATCGCCCGGCGCCGCGGCTCCACCCAGAACACCTCGTCGTCTTCGCGCGAATCGGCCATGGGGAAAACCCCGCTGCGATAGGCCAGCAACAGCACTTCGGGTGGAATCAGCTTGGGCGTGGGCGCGTGCATCCCGGCAGCATAGCAAATCGAAGGCAACAGGTCGCTTGCGATTGTGCGTCTTGCCATCGCGCAGGCTTCGATATAGAGGCGCCATCTCCTGCAGGGGTGTAGCTCAGTTGGTAGAGCATCGGTCTCCAAAACCGAGGGCCCACGGTTCGAGTCCGTGCACCCCTGCCATTTCATTCTTCATTTTCGCCGACATGGTCGACACAGCGCGGCACCTGTGGCCGGGCCTTCGCCCTTGCGGTTCGCTGGGCGCGGCCCGTTGCGCCCTCAAAACTGTCCAGCCGGCAAAAGCCTCGGGCGCGACGTGGCCGAAGCGCGAATGCACGTCCGGGCCTAGGCGAGGAAGGCCAGGCGGGCCGATGGCCGCTTCCGGCGCTTGAGTGAACAAGCCAATGATTTTTCCACCTACCCCGCACCCGTGTGGCACAAATCCCACATGTTCCCACTCCGCTGATCTCATCGGGGAACCGGTTCACCGGTTCGAAGGTTTAGCTTTCCAACGAGGCATTTTTTCAAGGAGTTGGACATGGCCAGATTATTCCGCAGCAGCCGGCCCGACAGCTGGATCAGTCCGCGGTCCTATTCGGACGCAACCTATCGCGCGATGTCGCATGGCAAGATCCTGCCGATGGAAGAGCAGGGCTTCTTCGCCAAGCTGTTCAGCCGCCACTAGATCAGGTTACAACTTACCAAAAAGGGCCGGAGAGCATGTGCTCCCCGGCCCTTTTCGTGTCTGGAGCCCGCCGCGCCAACGGCGCAGCGGGCATCCAGTTTTATCAATACTCTTCCGGCTCTTCCGGCGTATCTGCGGTGTATGTGGGGCCGGCGGTCTTGTCGCCTTGCGCCAGCTTGAACACCACGCCCGACAACAGCAGCAGAGCCAGCAGGTTGGGCACCACCATCAGGCCGTTGGCAATATCGCCCATGCGCCAGATCAGGTCGGATTCGCGGCTCGCGCCCACGTAGATTGCCACGCACCACAGCACCCTCCAGCCGCGGTGCAGCCATTTCTCGCCGCCCCGGTTCGATCCCGGGATGCGGTCATAGAGGAAGGTAATCGCCCGCTCGCCGTAATAGCTCCATGTCAGAAGCGTGGTGAACACGAACAACATCAGCGCAATGCTGGCAATCAGCGTGCCGAGCGGGATTGCCCCGATCTCGAACGGGAAGGCCGCGGCAAAGGCGCCGCTGGTAACGGCGAAGCCATCGAGGTCGGCTTGCCAGGCGTGCAGCACCGGCTGGCCGTTGTGGGTGAAATTGCCTTCCACCGTCAGGATGACCAGCGCCGTCATCGTGCAGATCACGATGGTATCGATGAAGGTGCCCAGCATCGCCATCCGGCCCTGGAATTGCGGATCGTCGGTCTGCGCCACGGCGTGGGCGATTGGGGTGGAGCCCTGCCCTGCCTCGTTCGAGAACAGGCCGCGCGCCACGCCCGCCCGGATCGCCAGGATCACCGCCGCTCCCACAAAGCCGCCGCTGGCCGACTGCGTGTTGAACGCGCCGCCGAAGATGCGGCTGAAGGTTTCGGGAATGTCCTGGATGTTGAGGAGGATCGCGATGATGGCCATCACGATGTAGGTCGCCGCCATGAACGGCACGACCTTCTCCGCCACATTGCCGATCGACTTGATGCCGCCGATGATGACGATGAAGACGAGGATCGCGACGATCAGTCCGCCCAGCCATTCCTCGATGCCGAACAGTTCGTTCAGCCCGTCGGCCACGGCATTGGCCTGGATGCCGTTGCCCGTGACAAGCGCGGAAATCAGCGTGCCGATGCAGAAGAAGATCGCCAGCCACGTCCATTTCGGGCCCAGGCCCATCATGATGTAGCTCATCGGGCCGCCGCGGTAGGTGCCATCACTGGTCGTCTCGCGGTAGCGGATCGCCAGCGAACCTTCGGCAAAGGCCAGGGCCATGCCGAACAGCGCGGTCACCCACATCCAGAAGATCGCGCCGGGTCCGCCCAGCGCAATGGCCGTGGCAACGCCGGCGAGGTTACCTGTGCCCACCTGGCCGGAAAGCGCGGTGGAGAGGGCGGCAAACGGCGAAATCTCGCCCGCGCCCTTGCTCTTGCGGCCAGAGAACAGGCCCTTGAAAGCGCTGCCCAGCTTGGTGATGGGATAGCCGCGCAGGCCGATCATGAACCACAGGCCAGCGCCCAGCAGGATGATGGCCAACGGAGGGAAGGGCAGCAGTTCCTGCCCGTTCCACGTTCCACCCCAGATGAGATCGGCAACATTGGTAACCGGGCCAAGCAGTCGCTCGTCCAGCGTCAGATCTGTATCAACGGCCATATATCGCAAAAACCCCTCATGCTTCCCTTGCAGAAGCGGCCTTTGCTATCTGCGGTTGGGCGCGCTGCATAGCCCTTATGTTGCAATTGTAACCGATTGGTGCCCATTCCGTGGTGTGCGTATCGGGGTGTGCGGCAGGCGGTGAAGCACACAAAGTCAGGCAAGTCTTGCCAAGCCAGAACCTGCGGCCTAAATAGCCACCCGTCTTCCGACACATGGAAACTTCGCAGCCCCTCCCGGACATATCGACCGGGGCGGCGAGGAGCCCTACCCGGAAGAGACGACACAAGTTTCATTGCAGAAGAGTGACGGACCACCATGGCCGAACAGACACCCAAGGAAGCCAAAGCAACGAAGTCCAGGACTTCGCCGGGCGAATTCATTCGCCAGGTGCGTGCGGAAACATCCAAGGTGGTGTGGCCCAGCCGGGAAGAGACGGTGCGCACCGCCATCTTCGTGTTCATCCTGGTGGTGATCCTGTCGCTGTTCTTCCTCTCGGTCGATTCGCTGTTCGGCTGGGTTGTTCGCCAGCTGCTGGCGCTGCTCTGACAGCGCTCCGCTCGCCCCAAGGTCAAGGTTAGAAAAGAGAAGTTTCATGGCAGCCCGCTGGTACATCATCCACGCTTATTCCGGTTTCGAGAACAAGGTTCGCGACGCGATCCTTTCCGAAGCAGATCGTCTCGGCCTGTCCGAAGGCGTGGAAGAGGTGGAGGTTCCCACCGAAACCGTGACCGAGATCAAGCGCGGCAAGAAGGTGCAGACCGAACGCAAGTTCATGCCCGGCTACGTGCTGGCCAAGCTGAACATGACCGACGACGTTTATCACCTCGTGAAAAACACCCCGAAGGTGACCGGCTTCCTTGGCAACAACAACAAGCCGCAAGCGATTTCCGAGAAGGAAGCCGCGCGCTATTTCGGCGGGGTCGAGGAAGCCAAGTCCGCGCCCAAGAAAGACATCCAGGTCGATTACGAGATCGGCGACCAGGTCAAGGTGCTGGAAGGCCCCTTCGCCAGCTTCAACGGCGTGGTGGAAGAGCTGGATTTCGACAAGGCCAAGGTCAAGGTGTCCGTTTCCATCTTCGGCCGCGCAACGCCGGTGGAACTGGAATTCGAACAGGTCGAACTCGCCAAGTAAGGGCGGCATTCCCGGGAAGCGGCAGCTTGCCGCCGCCCCGGCTCCACGGGATCAGCCCTGTTTCTTGAACATCAGGCCAGGCCGAAGGTCTTGTCTATGATGCGCGCGGCCATGCCGTCCTCCTCGGACGCGTCCTGCTCGGACAGGATCGCCTCCAGCGGGACGGTGAGCCGGTAGACCATCTCGCCGTCTTGGAAGTCGCGGTCGGCGTGCCCGCGCAGCATGGCGGGCACGATCCGCGTCAGCAGCTTGGACCCAAATCCCTCCCGCTTTTCGTTGGCCTGCGCCTTCGCCGCCCCGCCGTATTCGCGCCACACGAAGTCGAGCATCTCCTTGCCATCGCGTTCCACGTTGGTCCAGTTGACCTCGACATGTGCCACCTCGCTCGTGGCCAAGCCGTATTTTTGCGTGTTCGTCGCCAGTTCGTGCAGGGCGAGACTGATCTGCTGGGCCGCCTCGGAGGTGATCCGCAAGGGAGGCCCGGCATAGCTCACCCGCTCGCCATAGGCCTCTTCCACAGGTTTCAATCCGGCGGCCACGATGCTTTCCATGTCGCCAGAAGACTGGTCGGAACCCTGCATCACCGAGCGGGTGGCGCTGGCGAGAGCCTGGATGCGTCCCGAGAAGGATGTGAGAAACGACTCCAGCGAATCCGCCCCGCGCGCACTTTGCTGCGCCAACGATGCCACCACGGCGAGCAGATTTCCGCTGCGGTGCACCGCCTCGCGCGCCTGCACCGCAAGCCGTGCATTTACCCGGTTCAATTCCGCGGTGCGCAATTCCACTGCGGATTCAAGCGATGCCAGCGTTGCTTCATGCGCTGCAATCTCTTCGCGCAGGCGTGCGTTCGTATCGGCGTGCTCATCCGGCGAAGGCAGGGCGACCAACGTGGGAACAAGGCGAAACAGGACTATCGCGGTTGTCATCGAGACTAGCCCGGTCAGCAGTTTGACGATGCCAACGGTGGGATAGATGGGCACCCACAGCGTTACGATCCCCAGAAGGTGGGTCAGCCCGCACAACAGGATGAACGACGAAAACAGCACCAGCAGCCGGACGTGCGGAATATCGCCTCGAGCCCGTATGACGCTGAAGAGCGCGATCGGGATCGCCATGTAGGACAGGAAGATCAACGCATCGGACCCGGCCCACAGGACCAGCAGCCACGGCTGCCACAACAGGCACATGCCGTGCGGCATGTATTGCGAGAACTCGGTGAAATAACTCATAGCACGCCCCCGAGCGGCGCGCCCGTAAGCGCCTGCCGCGATGCCAGCTGATCAGCCTTGATTTTTCGCTTTATCCAAAAAGTGTTGGCTACGCCAGCGTCTGCGATTTCAGCTTCTATCCGTTCGAAAACAATCAGTTTTCAGCCTATTGCCCATACCAGCCCAGCGCATTGGCATAGGCGAGGCTCATCATGATCGTATCGACCGCTGCATGGGCAATGATGACGGCCCACAGGTTCCCGCCGCAACGGTTGCGGATCCATCCCAGCAACAGGCCGACGCAGGCGGTCACCGCCATGCCGCCCCATCCCTGGTAGGCGTGGGGCAGGCCGAACATCAGCGCCTGTATCACCAGCACCGCGCCGCTGCGCCCGCGCAGGCCGGGCAGGCGCTCCAGCCGGTCCATCAGGAAGCCGCGATACAGAACTTCCTCGCCGAACCCGGCGGCAAAGATGGCCACGCCCACCACCCATAGCGCGAACATGGCCGGGCTTTCGGTAACAAGGGCGAGGACGAATGTCGGGTCGGGCGCGCCAAGGCCGATGGCTTCTGTCACCCAGGCGCCGACGGTGAAGATGGCGATGGTGCCGCCGGTCCCCAGCGCCGCCCAGCCCAGCGTCGAGCCCCTGCTGGCGGGCGCTTCCAGCCGGATGGCCTCCCATATTCGCCCCTCCTTTCGGAGCCACAGCCAGGCCACGAACATGCCCACAACGGCGCTGGCGATCACGGTGGAGGCGACGAGTGCCGAGCCGAGCTGCGGCTCTACCGGCCCGGCATCGGGGTTCTGTGCGGCGGTCATCACCATATCGATGATGGCCGGTATCGCAGGCAGGATACTGGCGACGAGGTAGGCCACCGCCACCGTGACGAACTGCAGAACGAACACGAACCAGCTGATCGGTGCCTTGGTCCCGGCCTGGGGAGGCACAGGATCGTCGCTGAATACGCTTGCCGGATTTTCCACGCTCGTTCCCCGAAGTTGAGCCGGACCAGTGTAACGCGCAGGGCGGGGATGCAAGCGCGGCGCGACAGTTTCCTACAGTGACGCATCCGCCGATGCAGGCGGGATGACGCCTCGATTTGCAATACGCCCCCAAACCGGACACCCGCCCCCAGTTCGCGGAAGGTTACATTCGCATGCCGCTGATTTGTTGCAGGCTGCTGATTTTGCTATCTTAATTGGCGCATGCAGGTTTTGTCATCCGGGCCTGTCTGCGTTCCACATTGGCGGCGCGAATGGGGCGCTTCAGCCTTGCATTTTGCGCGAAAGCCGCTATTTGCGCGCCTTCCCCATCGACAGACAGGGAAATCCGTGCGGGAGCCGGTCCTCGGACCGGCGCTGGACCGCTTAACATGAGCCTGCGGTGCCTGCACCGTGGCAACAGTGAGAAAAGGAGGCCATCATGGCCAAGAAGATCGAAGGTTACATCAACCTTCAGGTGCCCGCGGGCGCTGCCAATCCGTCACCGCCTATCGGCCCTGCGCTGGGTCAGCGCGGCGTGAACATCATGGAATTCTGCAAGGCTTTCAACGCCGCCACGCAGGACCTCGAAAAGAACGCCCCGATCCCCACCAAGATCACCGTGTACGCGGACCGTTCGTTCACCTTCGTGACGAAGACGCCGCCTGCCAGCTTCCTGATCAAGAAGGCGATGAAGATCAAGTCCGGCTCCAAGGAACCGGGCAAGGACATCATCGGCACGATCAAGACGTCGCAGCTTGCTGAAATCGCCGAGACCAAGATGAAGGATCTCAACGCGAACGATATCGACCAGGCCGTGAAGATCATTGCCGGTTCCGCCCGTTCGATGGGCCTCGAAGTGGTGGAGGGCTAAGACCATGGCAAAGCTGACCAAGAAGCAGAAGCAGGTGGCCGAGCTCGATAACGAGAAGCTGTACACCGTTGACGAAGCCATCGCCACGCTGCGCGACCACAAGGCCAATTTCGACGAGACCGTCGAAGTCGCCATGAACCTGGGCGTCGATCCGCGCCACGCAGACCAGATGGTGCGCGGCATGGTGTCGCTGCCGGGCGGCACGGGCAAGGACGTGAAGGTTGCCGTGTTCGCACGCGGTGAGAATGCCGACAAGGCCACCGCCGCCGGTGCCGACAAGGTGGGCGCGGAAGACCTGATGGAAGACATGCAGAACGGCAATCTCGATTATGACCGCGTGATCGCCACGCCGGACATGATGGGCGTCGTTGGCCGTCTGGGTAAGATCCTCGGTCCCAAGGGCCTGATGCCGAACCCCAAGCTGGGCACCGTCACTCCCGAACGTGGAACAGGCCGTGAAGGACGCCAAGGGCGGCCAGATCGAATTCCGCGTCGAGAAGATGGGCATCATCCACTCCGGCATCGGCAAGCTGTCGTTCAAGGACGCAGACCTGAAGAAGAACTTCGAGGCGATGACCCAGGCCATCGTGAAAGCGAAGCCGACGGGTGCCAAGGGCAAGTATGTGCGGAAGATCTCGATGACTTCCACCATGGGTCCGGGCCTGAAGATCGACCTCGCCGAGGTCGAAGGCGCCTGATCCAGGGCTGTCCTGCAAAACTGATTTGGCGAAGGGCCGGGGAAGCGATTCCCTGGCCCTTTGTTCATGCGTGACGGGTTCATGCGGGCTGGGGTTGTGCGACCTCGCCGCGGTTCGACAACTGGCGGGAGTCAATCCAGCCGATGCCCAACAGGCTGAAGCCAAGGGCAAGGAAGCTGGCGATGCGCAGCAGTCCTTCCAGCCGGCGGCGCCGACAAGGAAAACCTTGAGCACCGCGAGTAGCACGCTGCCTGGGTATGTATGGCGAAGCTCGCTCAGCGACCAGAGGGAATCAGCACCGCACCGAATACAAGGACGACAACCCAATCCATTCAGTTGCGATCCCCATCGCCCTGAAACCTGTACGAATGTCAGTTACTGGCAAACGGGGCTTGCCAAAGCTGCGCAATCGCCAGCTAGATCCCGCCAGGTGTGAAATCGCGGCCAGCTTCGGCCAGCGCTTCGCACAGGGTATCGACGGCGCTCTCCAGCACGTCGCGACTGGTGGAGCGGATCACGAAATTGGCACCGGTGCGCCCTTCGCGAAAGAAGGGGTAGCTGCCGATCTGGCAATCCTCATGCGCCTTCTCGACTTCGCGCAAAATCTCGGCCACTTCGCTTTCGGCGGTCCAGCAGCCCACCGTTTCGGTGATGAGCGGCGCGCCGCCTTCGAGTTGTCCGGTCAACCCGTCCAGCATTTGCGCGGTGATGGCGGGCACGCCTGCCATCAGGAAGATATTGCCGTGCCGGATGCCGGGCGCGCCGGAAATGCGATTGGGAATAAGGTCCGCCCCATCGGGCACGCGCGCCATGCGCAGGCGCGCTTCATTCAGGCCGCCGGGCTTGTCCTTGTAATAGTCCTGCAGAATGGCCCGCGCTTGCGGATGGACGATCACCTCGACGCCCAGGGCCGCGGCGATGGCATCGACGGTGATATCGTCATGCGTGGGACCGATGCCACCGGTGGTGAAGAGGTAGTCGTACACCGTCCGCATGGCATTCACCGCGGTGGCAATCGCATCCATATCGTCAGAGACGACGCGCACCTCGGTAAGGCGAATGCCCTGCACCTGCAGCCATCCGGCGACTTGCGCGATGTTCTTGTCGGCAGTGCGGCCGGAAAGAATCTCGTCGCCGATAACCACCAGTCCGGCGGTCCAGATCTTGTCCTTGTGCGAGCTCATTCGGCGGCAATCTTCTCGTGTTCCGGGGCAAGGCTGTCTTGCGACGCTTCGGGTGTCTTGCGAAATTGCAGAACGCCATCGGCGACGGGGCGCTGGCGAAAATCGCGGCGGTCCTCGAGGTAGTTGTGCGCCAAGGTCCACGGCCGCTCCGCTGCCACTTTCGGCATCAGGCTCTTGGCGCGGTTGAGATAGCCCGAGGTGTAGTCCCACGGCTCCACGGCTTCCGGCTCGTCGCCGGGTGCCAGGACCGGTTCGGCAATCTGGGCGCCGCGCTCGCTCATCGCGTTCAGCACTTCGCACGAATAGCGCGCGTTGCAATCGGCCCGCAGGGTCCAGCTGGCGTTGAGATAGCCGAACACGAAGCTGAGGTTGGGCAGGTTGGAGAACATGGTGCCACGATAGAAGAAGTGATCCGTCCAATCGACCGGAGACCCGTCCTTCGAAACCTCCACCTTGCCGGCCAGCGCCAGACGCAGGCCGGTGGCCGTCACCACTACATCGGCAGGCAGGTAGTCGCCCGATTGCAGCTTGATCCCCCCTGCATCGAAGCCCGCGATGTGATCGGTGACGATGCGCGCCTTTTCGGATTTCAAGGCGTTGAACAGGTCGCCATCGGGAACCAGGCAAAGGCGCTGCTTCCACGGCGTATAGGGCGGCTCGAAATGCCTGGGATCGTATTTGTCGCCCAATTCTCCGCGCAACATGTTGCGCAGCATCTCGGACAGTTTTTCCGGCTTGCGGCGCGAGAGGTTGAAGAAATAGCTGCGCAATCCGATGTTCTTCCACCGGGTGAGACGATAGGCCAGCTTCTCGGGAAACCAGCGCTGGAACCGCTTGTTCCACTCGTCCTGCCGGGGGCCTGCGCCCATCCACGTGGGCGTGCGCTGGAGCATGGTAACGCTCTTCGCCTGTTCGGCCATCGCGGGCACCAGCGTAACGGCGGTGGCGCCCGATCCGATCACCACCACCTGCTTGCCCGCGTGGTCAAAATCATCAGGCCAGAACTGCGGATGGATCACTTCGCCGGCAAACTGGTCAAGGTCGGGTATCTGCGCGTCGTGCGGATTGTCGTAATCATAATAACCGCTGGCAAAATAGAGCCAGCGCGCGGTGGTGGTGGTCTGTTTGCCGTCCGAGCCACGTGCGGTGACCGTCCAGCGCGCGGTCGGCGAATCCCAGTCGGCGGAAAGCACTTCCTGCCCGAACCGGATGTTTTCGGTAATGCCGCGCTCATCCGCGGTGCGATTGAGATATTCGAGGATATTGGGGCCATCGGCAATGGCATCTTCGTGCTTCCACGGCTCGAACACGAAGCCCAGCGTGTGCATGTCGGAATCCGATCGAACGCCGGGATAGCGGAACAGGTCCCACGTGCCGCCGATCTGTTCGCGCCGCTCAAGGATCGTGTAGCTGCGATCGGGACAAATCATGCCGACGTGCGCCGCCATCGAAATGCCTGATATACCGGCGCCGATGATGCAGATGTCGGTGTCGGGCTGGGTCATTCATGAACCTGTCTGGTTGCGGATCGATACTGAAATCTCTCATAGCTCCTGATCCGGGATCGGCAAAGCGCGGCGTTAGGCCATGGGCTCAGCCCGAGAGCGATTTCGCCGCCTGCACGGTGTTGGCCAGCAGCATGGCGATGGTCATCGGGCCGACGCCGCCAGGCACCGGGGTCACGGCCCTGGCATGTTGCATCTCATGGTAGGCGACATCGCCGACAAGGCGATCCTTGCCGTTCTCGCCGGGAGTGCGGTTGATGCCCACGTCGATGACGATCGCGCCTTCCTTCACCCAGTCGCCCTTGACCAGTTCGGGGATGCCGACCGCTGCCACGATGATATCCGCCTGCCGCGCCTTCTCCGGCAGATTACGCGTCTTGCTGTGTGCCACGGTGACGGTGCAACCCTGGGCGATCAGCATCATGGCGACGGGCTTGCCCACGATGTTGGAGCGGCCGATTACCAGCGCATCCATCCCGGTAAGATCGGGCTGGACCGATTGCAGCAGCTTGATGCAACCGTAGGGGGTGCAGGGCCAGATGCCACCGGTGCCGGTGGCAAGGCGGCCCACGTTGATCGGGTGGAAGCCGTCCACGTCCTTGGCCGGGTCGATGGCATCGATAACGGCCCTCTCGTCGATATGGTCGGGCAGCGGCACCTGCACCAGGATGCCGTGAACATGTGGGCTCTTGTTGACCCGGTCGATCAGGGCGAGCAGCTCCTCCTGTGTGGTGCCCGCGGGCAGCCGGTGCTCGGTGGAGCGCATCCCCACCCGCTCGCATGCCTTCACCTTGTGGGTGACATAGACATCGCTCGCCGGGTCTTCTCCCACCAGGATCACGGTGAGGCCCGGGCGGTTCTTCCCCATTGCCACGAGCGCCTCGACTTCGGCGCTGGTCTGCTCTTCAATCGCGCGCGCTATGGCGCGGCCATCAATCTTTTCTGCCATCGGCCGACATTCCACCAGGTGGCGCCGCTTGGCAAGAGCGGCTCAGCCGGAGGTGTACATGCTGCGGTCCGGAGCGTCGGCGTAATCGTCGCCTGGCTTCGTGCGTTGGGGAACCAGCAGGTTGCGGGCCGCCTGCACGGTGTTGGCCAGCAGGCAGGCAATGGTCATCGGTCCGACGCCGCCCGGGACAGGCGTAATGGCTGCGGCGTGCTGCACCTCGTCGAACTTCACGTCGCCTACCAACTTCGTCTTGCCGTCCTCGCCTTCCTTGCGGGTGATGCCGACATCGATGATGACCGCGCCGTCCTTGACCCAGTGGCCCTTCACCAGTTCGGGAGCACCGGCGGCGGCCACGATCACGTCGGCCTGGCGGCAGATTTCGGGCAGGCCGTGGGTGTAGATATGGGTGACGGTCACGGTCGCCTCGGCATCCAGCAGCAGGTTTGCCACGGGCTTGCCGACGATGTTGGACTTGCCGATCACCACCACATTCTTGCCGGTCAGGTCCGGAATGACGGAATTGAGCAGCATCATCACCCCCAGCGGAGTGCACGGAACGATGCCACCCGTGCCGGTGGACAGGCGACCGACATTGACGGGGTGGAAACCATCCACGTCCTTTTCCGGCGAGATCGAACGCAGCACCAGCCGCGTGTCGATGTGGTCTGGCAAGGGAACCTGGCACAGGATGCCGTGAACCGCCGCATCCTTGTTCAGCGTGTCGATCAGCGCCAGCAGGTCTTCCTGCGAGGTATCGGCGGGGAGGCGATGCTCGGTCGATTTTATGCCGACCTTCTCGCAGGCCTTGATCTTGCGCCGGACGTAAACCTCGCTGGCGGGGTCTTCGCCCACCAGAATGACGGTAAGGCCCGGAGCAGGATGGCCCGCCTCCACCAGCGCCGCGACTTCGGCCCTGGTCGTCTCGTCCAGCTGGCGCGCGAGTGCGCGGCCATCGATAATCTCTGCCATGTCGCGGCAAAACTCCCGTAGTGTTATTCGAATACGACCGTGCGGTCGCCGTTCAGGAATACCCTGTCTTCCAGATGCGCGCGCACGGCCTTGGCCAGCACGCGCCGTTCCACATCGCGGCCCTTGGCGACAAGGTCATCCGGGCTTTCGGTGTGGCTCACGTTCTCCACGTCCTGCGCGATAATCGGCCCTTCGTCGAGGTCGTCCGTAACGTAATGGCTGGTCGCCCCGATCATCTTCACGCCGCGCTTGTAGGCCTGGTGATAGGGCTTTGCACCCTTGAAGCCAGGCAGGAAGGAATGATGGATGTTGATGCAGCGGCCCGAGAGATGCTTGCTCATCTCGTCCGAGAAAATCTGCATGTAACGCGCCAGCACCACCAGGTCCGCGCCTGTTTCCTTGATGATGCGGCGCACTTCGGCTTCCTGCTTGTGCTTGGTATCCCTGGTGATCGGCAGGTGGTGATAGGGAATGTCGCCGATCAGCGAAGTGGTGAGCTTTTCTCGCGGGTGGTTGGAGATGATCGCGGGTACGTCCATCGCGATTTCGCCGATGCGCATCCGATACAACAGATCGCCAAGGCAATGGTCGAACGCGCTCACCATCAGCACCACCTTGGGCACCCAGCCAGGTTCGCGCAAATCCCATTCCATCTCGAAATTCTCGGCGATGGAGGCAAAAGCTTCGCGCAGGGAAGCAACGTCGTTCGTCTGCGGGTCGAACACCAGTCGCATGAAGAAGCGGCCCGTTCGCCTGTCAGAGAACTGCTGCGCTTCCTCGATGAGGCAATCTCGATCCGCCGTGAATCCGGTTACCCTTGCCGAAATGCCGGTGCGGATGGGGCAGGAAAGGCGCAGGGTCGCGGTAGCCATATCAGTGCCGCGCGTCGTAATCGTTGATCCATTCGGCAGACGCCACCAGCGCGCCGAAGGGATAGAAGTGCAGGCGCACGCGGCCGTGCCGCTCGGTCAGCTTCTGCTCCAGGTTGCCCACCAGCTTGTCCGGCCCTGCCTTGCCCACCAGGTTGGTTATCGAAACGCCGTACTTCTTCATCACCGAGGCCGAAGCACCGACGCCGCAGCGCTTGGCAAAGCCGAGCAGCCGCTTGATGCCGGCGGGGCCGGGCACGCCGAGGCGCACGGGCACATCGATGCCGCGGTCGCGCATCTCGCCCAGCCACTCCACGATGGCATCGTCGTCGAAAGCGAACTGGGTAACGATCAGCGGGGTCATGCCGTGGGCGCGGATCGCGTCGATCTTCTTCTGCATCCACACCCACAGGTCGTCCTTCTCGACGTTCGGATGGCCCTCCGGATGGCCGCCGACGCCGATCACTTCATAGCCGTATTTTTCCAGCAGGCCGGTCTCGATGATCTGCAGGCTGTCCTCGAACGGGCCTTCGGGCTCCGGCGGGTCGCCGGCGACCACGAAGATGCGCTTTGCCTGCGCGCGTTCGGCGGTTTGCTTGAGGTAGTATTCCAGTTCCTCGAAGCTCTTGATGCGGCGGGCGGAGACGTGGGCAATCGGCTCGAAACCCAGTTCGCGCACCAGGCACGATGCCTCGATCCGCTGCTCGATTTCCTCGCCGGGCAGGAAGGTGACGGCAATCTGCGTATCGGGACGGATGAGCGGCGCGGCCTCGCGCAGGCCGTCGATTTCCTTCGCGGTCATCTCCAATGAATAACCGTCGACCATGTTCTCGGCCGGCTTTTCCCAATTGGGGTGGATCGTTTCGTAGGATGCCATGTCTCTCTCCTTCCACGGCCTTACCGCAGACGTCTCCGGCAGGCTTCAATTATCTTCCAGAAGACCCCTAGCGCATGACGCTAAATTCGTATAGATGAAATTTTCAAGAACGCGAAGAAATTGAGTGGATGCCGCCGAAATGCTGATGTTCCTGCCCGGTCTTATCTGCGATTCGCGCATTTATGCGCCGCAGCAGTCCGCCTTTCCCGAAGGATTGGTGGTGGATGGTTATGGGATGGCGGATTCGCTGGCCGAGATGGCGCGAATCGCTCTTGCCCTTGCGGACGAGCGCGGAGCGGAAAAGCTCGATGTTTTCGGCCATTCCATGGGCGGGCGCGTGGCGATGGAAGTCGTTCGGCTGGCTCCGCAGCGGGTCCGCCGGCTGGCGCTGGTTTCCACCGGTATCCATCCCGTGGGAGAGAACGAACCCGCCAAGCGCGCCGAGCTGCAAAAGGTTGGCTATGACAATGGTTTCGAAAAGCTGGTTGATACCTGGCTGCCGCCGATGGTGGCCGATGCCAATCGCGATACCCCCGAATATGCCGTGATGCGCGAGATGTGCCTGTCCAAGGGCCAGGCCATGTTCGATGCGCAGATCAAGGCGCTGCTGGGCCGCCCGCCATTCGATGACCTGCTGGCTGGCCTGACCTGCCCGACGCTGGTGATGACCGGCGAACTGGATGCCTGGGCACCGCCTTCGCAGCATGAAACCATCGCGTCGAAGATTGCGAATTCGCAGCTGGTTATCGTGCCGGGCGCCGGACACATGATCCAGCTCGAAGCGCCCGATGCGGTGAACAGCGCCATTGCGGACTGGCTGGCCCAACCTGCCGGGGATTGAGCCCGTCGCCGACTGACCCTTTGAATACCTTTGACCAAAAATCTTCCCAAGGAGAGGACCTGAAAAATGAGTGACCAGAACCTGCAGCAAAAGCTGGACGCACAAGGCGACGTTGTCGAATTCCTGCGCAACCAGCAGGTTGGCCCCAACGCCTATCCGGGCGTTCCGGCCGAATATTCCAACTGGCGCAAGGAACAGAAGGGCTGGGCCGATACCTGCGTTCTGTTCAACCAGAGCTACCACATGGTGGAACTGTATGTGCGCGGCCCCGATGCCATGGCGCTGCTGGAATACACCGCCATCAACTCGCTTCAAGAACTTCGCCGTGAACAAGGCCAAGCAGTATGTGCCCGTTACCCCCGATGGCTATGTCATCGGCGACGTTATCCTGTTCTACCTCGACGAGAACGAATTCAGCCTGGTGGGCCGCGCCCCGGCAATCGAGTGGGTGGAATTCCACGCGCAGTATCCCAAGCCCGATGGCGGCAAGTGGGATGTGACCGTGGAGCGTGACGAGCGCACCGCGATGCGCAGCGACGGTGTGCGCAAGAACTACCGCTTCCAGCTGCAGGGCCCCAACGCCATGAAGACGCTGGAAAAGGCGATGGGCGAGACCCCGCCGGACCTGAAGTTCTTCAACATGGCCCATATCGACATCGCCGGTAAGGACGTGATCGCGCTGCGCCACGGCATGGCCGGTCAGCCGGGTTACGAATTGTTCGGCCCGTGGGAAGATTACAAGGCTGTGCATTCGGCACTGGTGGAAGCGGGCAAGGACTTCGGCCTGGAGCTGGTCGGTGGCCGCGCCTATTCGTCCAACACGCTGGAATCGGGCTGGCTGCCTTCGCCGCTGCCCGCATTCTACACCGGCGACAGCCAGATGATGAAGGACTACCGCGCCTGGGCATCGGGCAAGTCCTACGCCGGCATGTGCTCCATCGGCGGCAGCCATGTTCCCGACAGTGTCGAGGGCTACTACCTCACGCCGTGGGACATCGGCTATGGCCACATCGTGAAGTTCGATCATGACTTCGTCGGCCGTGAAGCGCTGGAGAAGATGAAGGACCAGAAGCACAAGCAGAAGGTCACGCTGGCGCTGGATGACGAGGAAGTCAGCCGCACCATGTCCTCCATGTTTGCATCGGGTGGCCGCGCCAAGTGGTTCGAATTCCCCAGCGCCGTCTACGCCATGCATCCCTTCGACACCGTCAAGAATGCCGATGGCAAGGAAATCGGCGTGTCGACCTGGATCGGCTACTCCTCGAACGAGGGCAAGATGCTGAGCCTGGCCATGATCGATCCCGGACGAGGTCGAAATGGGCAAGGAAGTCACGCTGGTGTGGGGAGAGCCGAACGGCGGCACCTCCAAGCCCACCGTGGAGCCGCACGAGCAGACGGAAATCAAGGCCGTCATCAGCCCGGTTCCCTATTCCAACGTCGCCCGCACCGGTTATGCCGACAGCTGGCGCGCGACGGGTGTTGGTGCCAACGCCTGATACAAGTCTCCATGGGAGAGGAGAGAGGGCGGCCTGCGCAAGCGGGTCGCCCTTTTGCTTGACCCTTTTACTTGCAGGCAGGGCGCTCCATGCGCCATGCTCCGCGAATGCCGATACGTTTCCTGATGAGCCTTGCCGCGCTGCTGCTGTCCGCGCCGTTGCTGGCCGAAACCCGCGAGGCCACGCTGGAGGGCCATTGGGCCTTCCGCATCGACGAGGCGACGATCTTCGTGTTCGACCTGGACGAGCAGGAAAATGGTGGCTGGCAAGGCAGCTGGACGCGGCCCGAGATCATCACCAGCAATGGCATGGTCTTTCGCGAGATGAGCGGCCAGCAGACCGTCACGCCGATCGAGGCAGCGGAGCGGCGCGACGCGGTGCAGCTGACGTTCGAGGGACCGCAGGCCGACGGTCGGCGCGATATCCTGCAGTTTCGGCTGACGGGCGAGAACGAGGCGCAACTCGATTATCTTGGCATAGAAGGCGAACCCTATCCGTTGATCCGCGTGCATCCCGACACCGAACTGGGGCCTTTCGATGCATTGCGCATCTATGATCGCGACAATGCGATAACGCAGGCAGAATATGTTGCAGAGCCAGAACCTCTGGAGCCGCTGGACGAGATGGGTCCGGGTGAAGGCGAAGCCGCAGGCGAGTCAGGCGATGAAGAAGGAGAGGAACTGCCCCGGATCGCCCCTGATTTTCTGGACGGGCTCTAGGCTCGAGGCGGCTCAGGGCCTAGCCGCCTTCCAGCAGCGCGGCGGTCTTGTTGAGAAGGTCGCGTATGCGCGCTTCGGTTGCGGCATCGACGCGCACTTTCGGCATAGCGACGGAGATCGATCCCACCGGATTGCCGTCAATCTTCACCACGCGTGCAATGCCCTCGATCCCGCGAGAAAACTCCTCGTTGGTGGTGGCAAAGCCTGTTTCACGCGACTGCGCGATCTGTGCGCGCAGGGTGGGTTCGTCGGTTACAGTGGACGGGGTGAAGTGTTCCCGCGTCGTCTCGGCAAAATAACGGTCGAGATCTTCTTCCGGCAAGGCAGCCAGCAACACCTTGCCTGCCGCCAATGCGTGCATCGGCAGGCGCTGGCCGGTGGGCACCGAATAGCGCAAGGCCTGCTCGCTGCTTTCGGTAACGATCGCTTCGATCTCCCAGCCTTCGCGGATGAAAAAGCTGGTCGTCTCGTCCAGCTGCATGCGCAGGGTGCGCACCAGCGGGGCGGCGCGATCTCTCAAGGTATAATTACCGCCGGTGGTTTGCAGGCGTGCCAGTCCCGGCCCCGCCGAATAGCGCCGCCCATGCCGCTCAAGGTAATCGCGCTCCACCAAGGTGGAAAGCAGGTACGACAGGCTGGACACCGGGATCGCCAGCGCGGTGGCTATTTCCTGTGCTACCAGCGGGCGATCATGCGCGACGATATATTCGATAATGTCGAGCGTTCGCGTCGCCGATTTGACCTGGCTGTTCTGCGCTGGGTTCTTGGTGTTAGCCTCGGCCATGCCAAAGCTATTTCATATATACGAAAACTACGCAAGAGTGAAAATAGCAGGCGCTACCCCAGTTTCCCGTCTGCAATGTCTGCGCCGTCGCGCAAGGCCCGCAACTTGGCCCAGGCCACCTTCGGATCGATCTTGCCATATCCCGCAAAGGTACCAAAACCGCAATCCGTGCTGGCGATCACGCGATCCTTGCCCACGATATCGGCGAAGCGTTCGATGCGCTGCGCGATCAGTTGCGGTGTTTCGACATAGTTGGAACAGGTGTCCACCAGGCCGGGCGCGAGCACTTTCTCTTGCGGCAGATCGGCCTTGGCCCACACCGCCCATTCATGCTCGTGACGCGGGTTTGCCGCTTCGAACAGGATCGTGGCCGGGCGGGCGGACAACACGACATCCAGGATCTCTTCCAGCGGAATATCATGCGTATGCGGGCCTTCGTAATTGCCCCAGCACACGTGCATCCGCATCATCTCGGGCGCGATATTCGCGGTTGCCTCGTTCAGCGCCTCCACATTGGCGCGGATGGCAGCGAGGAATTCGGCCTCGCTCATGTCCTGGTAGCCGGTGTGGCGGCTCATCGCGAGGTCGGGGCAATCGAGTTGCAATTGCAGTCCGGCATTCACGATCGCCTCGTATTCGGGTCGCATGGCGGTGGCGAGGTCGGCAAGGTATGCCTCGTGGCTGGGATAATACTGGTTCGGCTGGAATGCGGTTATCAGGCCGGGCGAGGCAGAATTGAGGAACGCCTCGACGCCATTGCCTTCCGCCTCCAGCGCCGCCTTGAAACGGCGGATATCGTCATGCAGGGGTTGCAGGTTCACCAGTTCCACCTTGTCGATGGCGCTGGCGCGGGTGAATTCCTGGCTGCCCATGATGTGCGACAGTTTCTTCGCAAGGTCCGGCACTTCTGCCAGGTCTTTCGCGGGCTTGCGCGGCGTGTGCCCGCCAAAGCCCGAGAGCCGCTCTATGATGTAGGTCGAATAGCCGACCTTGCCGAGTTCCCCATCGCTCACCACCGATACACCCGCCTCCACCTGCTGGCGCACGGCCTGTGTCACCGCATCCTGCACGACGCGGTCGAATTCCTCTGCGTCATAGGGCTCCCCCTTGTCGCGAGCGAGCAGCAGCGGGACGAGTTGCTCGCCGCGTGGAAGGCTGCCGACGTGGCTGGTCTTGATCACTCGAAATTCTCCTCAGGGAACGATGGCGCAGCCAACACTGGCGATCTTTTCGTCGCGCATGTGATAATGAATATACTGGCGCATCTCCTGCACCTCGCCTGCAACAACAGGGAAAAACTGGTCCAGTCCGCGTGCGTCCAGTGCTTGGCGCGTCAAATCCTTGATACCCTCCACCCGGATCACGCCCTCCACCGCGACAAGTTCCTGCGACGCGGCGAATTTCTCCACCCTGATGGTCTCGCGCACATAGGTGTGGAGGAAGCCGTAGAATTCGCGCAACTGTTCGCGTGTGCGAATTTCCACGCCGAAGAACGCCATTTCCGGATCGTCGGCATAGAAATTGAACACCGCATCGTAATCGCGCGCGTTGAACGCTGCCGCGTAGCGGTCATAATCTTCGCGGGTCATGTAAATCCCTCCATTGCCTCTCACCCTAACGATCGTTAGCGTTCCCGCAATAGCAAGGGAGAGGATATGAGCCGTACGCCGCAAGAAGAGGCGAACCTGGCACTGGTGGTGGCAATGTTCGAGAACGTGCTGGTGCCGCTCGATAGCGCGCGCGTGGACGAGTACATTGCCGCGGATTACATCCAGCATCACCAGAACGTGGAACCGGGGCGGGAAGCTTTGAAGAGCTTCCTCGACTGGGCCAGCAGCCAGCCGGGCGAGGCGGAGCAGATACTGCACCGCGCTTTCGTGGATGGCGACCATGTGACGCTGCATTACCACGTGATCCGGCACGCAGGCGATGCCGGCTTCGCGGTGATGGATATCTTCCGCGTGGAAAACGGCAAGATCGCCGAGCATTGGGACGTGATGCAGGATATCGATCCCGATCGCCTCAACCCGCTGTCGCCATTTTGAGGAAACCCAAATGAGATTTGCAGACAAGATCGTCCTCGTCCTCGGCGGCAATTCGGGTATGGGGCTTGCTGCTGCGCAGGCGTTTGCAGCCGAAGGAGCCAAGGTCCACCTGACGGGCCGTGACCAGCAGACCATCGACGCGGCTGTTGCCGGCATTCCGGGCGCGACCGGATACCGGTCCGATATTTCCGATCCCGCCGCGACGGATAGGGTGGTGAAGGCTATCGAGCAAACCGATGGCCGCATCGACGTGCTCTACATCAATGCAGGCGTGGGCGGCTTTGCCCCCTTGCGCGAGATTACCGAGGATGCCTGGGACCACACCCACGCCATCAACCTGCGCGGCTGCGTGTTCGCACTGCAGAAGGCGGTGCGCATCATGGGCAAGGGTGGCAGTATCGTTGTCACCGGTAGTATCGGAGCCCACGGCGCGCTGGAGGGGAACGGTGCCTACGCCGCCGCCAAGGCCGGTCTGTTCATGGCGATGAAGGTGTTTGCCAAGGAACTGATTGCCGAGGGCATCCGCCTCAACGTGGTCAGCCCTGGCCCCATCGACACGCCGCTGCTCTATCGCAATCCGGGCATGAGCGACGATCAGGTCGCGGGCCTCAAAGAGATGATGATCGCCAACATCCCCATGAAGCGCATGGGCGAAGCCGAGGAAGTGGCCAAGGCGGTGCTGTTCCTGGCCAGTGACGATGCCAGCTTCATTTCAGGCGCCAACCTGTTCGTCGATGGCGGACTTATCGAACTAGGCCAATAAAACTGGGATGAGCATGACAGACTTCAGCGACACCACCCCTTTCACAGCACCGTTTTCCGCCTTCGACAATCCGCGCCTTGAGCCGGTGATGACCGTGCGGTTGCAATTTCCGGAGGCCTATTCGATGGCGCCCATGCCCGGCGGCGGGATGCGCACCGCCGTGCTGGTGAAAGAGGGCACCTTCGAAGGCCCGCTGCTGAAAGGCCGCGCAGTGCCGGGGTCCGGCGGCGACTTTGCATGGTGGCGCGATGACGAGGTAGCCTGCCTCGATGCGCGCTATCTGTTGGAGGAGGAGGACGGCACCATCATCATGCTGCAGAACCGTGGTTTCCTGTGGGGACGCAGGCCCGACACGATGGCCCGCCTGCGCGCATGGGCGTTCGAGGGCGGCGATCCGGTGCCGCATGAAGACTATTACCTGCGCAGCCAGACCAGCTTCGAATGCTCCAAGGGCAAGCACGACTGGCTGACCAAGCATGTTTTCATCGGCGTGGGGGAACGCAAGAGCGACGGCAATCGCCTGCGCTATTACGCTGTGACCTGACCGGCACTCTTCGACGATCCGCGCCGTAATGCACCCGTAAAACTGCGCACAATCCTGCGCCAGGCGGGAAAACACCTTGCGTGGCGTGGAATGAATCGCTTGGTTTTTCCCAAGCTATCCAGCGACTTCCGCCGAAATACCTTGGGAACATGGCCTTTGGTCTGTATATGCCCCTGGCGCCACCGTATCCTTGTGGGCAGCAGATTAGGCGTCACCATGTACAGACTTGCCGGTTTTGATGTGCCCCGGCGCTTTGATGCGCCGCGCGTCCGTGTGCTTGTGCAATGTCTGTTCGGCCTGGGCTGCACGCTGGCCATGATTGGTTTTCGCAGCTTTCTGGATCTATGGGCGGCAACTTCCGGACCTTTTGCACTGGTATATCCCACCGTGCTTATTGCCACGCTGTATGGCCACTGGAAGGCAGGGGTCGTTTCCTTCGTCTCCAGCTTCGCATGGGCCTGGTATTTCGTGCTTCCCAGCGTTTACAGCTTCACCTTCGAAGTGGCGACCGATCCTTCGCGCGTAGCGATCAACGCCGCCGCCGTGCTGGTGGTGCTGGTGTTCGCCGAAAGCTTCCGCCGCGCGGTGGTTACCGCCATCGCCCAGCGTGACGAGCAGATCGAACGCGCCACCATGCTGCAGCAGGAACTGGAGCATCGCACGAAGAACAATTTCGCACTCGCCGCGAGCTTGCTGGAAATGCAGAAACGGCGCGAACAGCTTCCCGAGGTGGTCACCGCGCTGGAACAGGCCATCGCCCGCATCCACTCCTTCTCCTCTGCCTATTCCAACCTGGCCTTGCGTCAGGGCGAGGGGGCGATGGTGGCAATGGACGATTACCTTGTCGATGTGGTGGACCGGGTGACGCGGGGCGCTTTTCTCGACAATGTGCAGGTCGAAGTCGACGTCGGCACCGACAATGCCAGCATGCCGCGCGAAGTGGCGGTTGCCATTGGCCTGTTTACCAACGAGGCGCTGACGAATTGCGCCAAATACGCCTTTCCCGATGGGCGAAATGGCACCGTGAAAGTGCGCTTCGCAGGCGCGGGCGACGACTGGGCGCTCGCCATCGAGGACGATGGCATCGGCACTGCGGGCGAGGGCGAGAATTCTACCGGCATCGGAGAGCGCCTTCTCGCCGCCTTCGCGCAGCAGGCCGGTGCGCAATATCACGTGGACGCGACGCCGAACGGACGATCGCTGCACCTTGCCAGCCAGACGCTGAACTGATTGCGCCTTACAGGTCGCCCAGTCCGAAATCGGGGCGGGGCGTGTAACTTTCGTACTGGCCTTCGGGCAGACCGCTGTCCGCGATCACCACTCGGTGGGCAAACTTCCATTCGCCGGCGATCTTCTCCAGCCGGTCGAACTCCCGACCCTGTTCCACGAATACCGGAGGTTCGGAAATGTCGGGATTGCGGATGCCGGTCCAGATAAAGCTGGCCGTGGCGCTGTCTCCATCGACCTGGATCACGGGGTTGGACAGCAGCATGCGGAAGGTGCCTTCTGGCTCGGCCGGGGAAATCTCCGAAGCATCCTCTTCGTCCATTCCGGCATAGAGCGCTTCGATCTCTGCGCGACCTCTGGCAACCGTGCCGTTCACATCGAACACTGCATCCTCGGTGAAGTAATCGTCGAAGGCACCCGCGTCTTCCCCGCCGAGATGGGCGTAATACTGCGTTACCATGTCCTCTATTGCGACCCGGTCCATCGTGGTTTGCACTTGCGCGTCGCGCTGGCCTTGCGCGTCGGCGGTGTTGCAGGCGGTCAGCAGCAGGCAGGCCATGCCAACAGGAACGATTGCGGCGTATGTCATGTATTTCTCCCTCTCCGATTGAGCGGCAGATTGCGCCTGTCCGGGGCGTGAAGCAAGTGGACGACGGTTTCGCTTCCTATGGACTTTTTCTCAAGTTGACTTAGTCTGCTTTCATCGCGGCCCGCAAAGAGGCTGCATATAGGAGAGGGGAACACCAATGACCGCATATCTTGCGCTGGCCTTTTCAGTGGGTCTGCTTGCCATCCTCGATACCTGGATCTTCGTCGGGCCGCTCGACGGGACGATGTTCGCAGGTCTTGTGTGGATTTCGTTTATCGCCTGGGGCTGCCATTTTCATTCCGGCGGCGGCGTTGGCGGGGCGACCACGGCCCTTGTCGGCATGATCTTTGGCGGCGTTGTGGGAATGGCGGCCGTGATGGCAGCCGGCGGACCGCTTGCAGGAGCGGGCGTGATGGCCGCACCGATCGCGGTGGGCGTTGGCGCCTTCGTCATTTGCCTGGCCAGCGCAGTCAGCCTGCTCAAGGTCATTCCGGCCAGCGTATATGGCTTTGCGGCGATTGCCGGCGTCATCCTGCTGCGCGGGGACTCGCCGATGGACGCGATGATCGCGATGGCGGGTGCCGTGGCAATCGGCGCGGCCTTCGGCTTCGTTTCGGAGAAGCTGGCGGGCGCCATGACCAAGGTCGACACTGTGCCAGCTGCCGAACCGGCGGAGTAATCCAGGCGACAAGATGCCGGGGGCGGGGCGGCGAAGGCTTTCCCGCCCCTCCTGATTCAAGGCAGCGGTTTTCACGAAATTCCCGCGGAGGCTTTTCAGCGCACCGGCTCGCTTTCATGGTTTTCCCGTCCTTGCGCGGTCCATGCTTCGGACCGCTCCTGGGCGAAGCGGGGGGAGGTGGCGGTGATATAGCCGCGCACCTGCACGTTGCCTTCGTGGCAGGCATATTCGAACATGCCGTAGTCATCCTCTCGCAGCCACGGCACATCCAGCTTGTAATGCCCTTCCATCACCAGCGGATCGCGCACCCATGCCTCGTAGTGAATCTGCTGCGGATTCATCAGTGTCAGCCGCTCGGTGATGTGCAACTGGTCTGAATTGGGCGCAGGCCCCATCGACATGCCGGGACGGAAATTGGTCGTCTCGATCACCAGCGTATCGCCTTCCCAATGCCCTGTCGAATAGCCGAGGTCGTATTGCACCTGCGAAGGAGGCGGTTCGCGCCCGTCGAGATGGATGATGCGCGTTTCGTGGATCATTTCCAGGCTGATGATGACCTGGCCCGGTGCCTGGAAAATCTCGATCCCGCCATTGTAAGCTCCCGGCAACATCGATCCGGGCATGCCGCGCGTCAGGCAGCGGTCGAAAATGCCGAAATCATCCATGCTGTCGAACACATCGGTGTTCCAGCTGGTGCGTTCATTGGCCTTGAGCTCTTCGCCCAGCGGCGTGAGCGGCGGATAGCGACCGTTGGCAGGCTCTGTCACCATCGAGCTCTGGCGCAAGGGATGGCCGAATTCGGTCCAGTGGCCCATCGCCATCATGTTCGCCTTGTCCTCTTCGTCGTACCGCTCCAGCTCGCCATCGGCGCGGGCGAAGGCGCGCTGGTATTCCTCGTCGGTCAGGAAGGCGCGGGTGCCGATCGCGGGGGCGCGTTCTCGCGGGGTGCGGCCAAGGTAATCGACCGGCCACTTGCCCCGAAGGTCCGGATCGCCCCACTGGGTGCGCGGCATTTCCCAACCCGGCGGAGGAGCCTCGAACCGCGCGGCCATCTGTTCCTCGAAGCTGGCGTCCTGCGCATATGACGGCGCTGCGATCAGCGCGAGCGCGGCGATTATGGCTGTCCTCATGGTCCTCTCCCCGAAACGTATCCTACCCTTTGCGGCGGCTGTTCTCCAGCTTTTCGCGGGAGACCCACGTGCCATGCACCTGGCTGCGCAGGGCCTTGCCGGTCTTTACCTTCGCGATTGGGCCAGCTTCGATGTTGTCGGCCTCCACCACCCACAACTCGCTGGAATAGTCCGACGGATCGCCAGAGCCGGGAGGGCCATTGGGCAGATCGATCATGCACAGCAGCCAGCCACCGTGGCTTTCGTCCGGGGAGACGACGTGAGCCGGTTCGCTGATGGCGGCCCCCGGAGGCGTTTCCATCATGGCAAGCTGGCCGGTCTCGGGATTGATCCGTAGCATCGCATTGAAATTCGCGCCGACCGGGCCGCCCGGCATCGGCGGGCCTTTGGCCTGCGGGTTCATGCTGAGATACCAGGCTCGATTATAAGGACGGCCCTGCACGGCGTCTTCCACCCGGCACAGGTCTCCCGGTGGGCCCAGCGGTCGCTCCGCAAGCGCGGGTTCGTCCGCGCTCATATCCACGCTCCAGCGGGTGAGCGCGCCCTCGATATCCTGCTGCGCGATGTCGATGCCGCCTGCCTCGCGCATGAACTGGAATGCGTTGGTATTGCTGAGGCACAGGTCCACATGCACCGTGTCTCCATCATCGAATGCATTCACCTCGTGGAAGCAGGACACGCCCTTCGGCCCCTCGATCCAGACCATTTCCGACACATCGCCATAGCGCGGCATGATGCCCAGATAGCTGGGCAGGTCCTGGTGGTGAGCCCAGTGCGCGCCGCCTTCCTTGATCCGGTCCAGATCGGCCAGCGTGGGGAAGATCGGAAATATCGCGTATTTCTCGGTGATCACGAAATCATGGATGGTGGAGCAATAGGGCTGGTCGAACCATTGCTCCTTCACCAGATTGCCGTCGGCATCGGCGATGCAATAGGCGACATCCAGGCTGCACAATCCGGCCGCTTCGTAGCCGAAGAAAAACATCTCGCCCGTTTCCGGGTCGATGCGCGGGTGGGCGGTGAAGGTTTCGGACTTCAGTCTGCCCTCGTAATCCCAGCGGCCTTCCGTTGCCAGCGTGTGGGGGTTCACCTCGTAACCGCGCCCATCCTCCTTGGTCATGAACAGGCGGCCGCCGTGCCAGACAGGGGTGGTGTTGGCGAGGGTGCGATCCTTGCCCTTGACCGCGGGATCGTCGGTAAAGGGATTGCGATAGCGCCCGAACAGCGCGCGGCCCGCTTCCTTTTCCGCGAGGTAACGCTCTGTCTCCACATAGCGGATGCCGAAACCCACCTTGCCATCCTTGAAGGAGAAGGCCGAGATCATGCCATCATGGTTCAGCGCGATGTCGTCCTCGAACATGGGAACCTGCGCATTGTCGGGCACGGCGCGGAAGAAGGTGCCATCGATCGCAGCGGGGATATCGCCCTCGATCGACAGGTTTTCCAGCGTGTATTCTTGTTGTCGAGGCGTATTTGTGCCAATGAAATGAATGGTCTGCGGAAACGCGCCCATGATCCTGTCCTCTTCCCATGATTCTTGCGATAACGCTAACGCTTGTTACAATGAGCGCAAGGCCGCATCCTTGATGAGGGTCAAATGGGGAGTTTGTGGATGAGTGGGGATACCGGCGTGCAGCTGAAAGAGGGATACAGCGTGCATGGAAGCGAGATCGGCGAGGTGGTGCTGCTTCACCGCCTGCTGAAACTGACCAATCGGCTGATGGCACCGTTCTCCATGCATCTTTCGCATCGCTACAAGATCAGCGTGAACGAATTTCGCCTGCTGATGACGGTCGGCGCACTGGGTCGCACCGCCAGCCACGAAGTGGCCGACCTGACCGGCGTGAACGCCATGAGCATCAGCCGCGCGGTGGCAACGTTGCAAAAGCATGGCCGCATCGTGGTGGAGCGGGACGAGGCCAACAAGCGGCGCAAGTGGCTGAGCCTTTCGGACGAGGGGAAGCGCCTGTACGACATCATGCGCCCGCAATCCGAAACCGTGGCACATTACCTGTTCGGCAAGCTGGAGCCGACGGAACTGGAAGGCTTTGCCAGTATCGTGGAACGCCTGATCGAACGGCTGGATGCCGAGGACGAGGACGGCAATTCCGTGTTCCTCGAACGCACCAAGCCGGCAGAATGAACATGATCGAGGATCATCGCCGCGCGATAGAGGCCGATGTGACGCGGCTGATCAATGAATATGTCTGGGCGAACGATGCGCAGGATTGGGAGCGATGTGCCTCGCTCTATACCGAAGATGCCGTTTTCCGGCGCCCCAGTGGCGGCGATCCGGTTGTGGGGCGCGAAGCGATCCTTGCCAGCTTCACCGCTCGTCCGCCGCGCGCGCAGCGCCACGTGATGGCAAACACGCTGGTGGATGTGGTGAGCGAAACCGAGGCGAAGGCGAAATCCGTGATCGTGCTCTACATGGGCGATGCGGCGGAAGACGGACTGCCGGTGCAGGATGCCAAGTCACCGCTGATCGGCACGTTTGAAGACACTTGCGTTCTGACCGGAGACGGCTGGCGCTTTGCAGCGCGAACCGGCGGGCTGGATTTCAGGCCCTAGCCTGCGCGGTCTGACCTTCCACAAGCGCACGCCGCTTCAGCGCGGCAGGCACCAGCAGCGCGACCAAGGCACAGGCGAGCGCAGGCAGGGCGGCAACGCCGAGGAAGGTTTGCGCCGGAATGTCGTTCGCCAGCATCCAGCCGCCCAGCGGCGGCCCGGCAAAGGCGCCCAGGCGCGCCACCAGCACGCCCATGCCCACCGCGCTGGAAAGCAGGTGCGGCGGAAACAGATAGGCGCACAGGCCCGGCAGCACCATGCCGCCCGCGCTCGCCCCGCCAACGCCCACGCATAGCAGGATCGTCCAGGCGAGGGGATCGGGCGCGGTCACGTAGACACCGGCGAAGGACAGCGCCATTGCGGCGAACATCAGCACCAGCGTCCAGCCCTTGTGCCAGCGATCCAGCAGCAGGCTGGCGGCTATACCGATGGCAAGGCCCACAAGTTGCACCACTCCCGAAACGCGCGCCGCGGCATCCAGCGTCATGCCCGCTTGCGGCAGAGACCGTGGGCAGCCAGCTGTTGAGCAGGTAAAGATTGAGCGCATTGAGCGCCAGCATGGTGGCGAACACCGCAAAGGGGAAAATCCACAGGCCGGAAAACAGCACCAGCTGCGGCAGTCTCGCGCGCTTGGCAGCAGGGTCTTGCTCCGCCGATGCCGGGCGCTCTCCCGAAAGGATGAATTGCAGGACAATGGCCAGGAGAACGGCCAGCACGCCCGGCGCGATGAACAGTCCCGGCCAACCGCCAAGGTCGATAATCTCGGGCGCTGTAATCCCGGCAATGGCGATGCCCAGCGGAATGCCGGCGGAGACTACCGCCATGATCGTTGCGCGCAGGCGATCGGGCGCAAGCTCTGCCGACAGCGCGCTGACATTGGGCAGGCATCCGCCCAGCGCCAGTCCTGTGACAAAGCGCCAGATCAGAAATTCGGTGATCGTATCGGCAGTGGACGTGGCCAGCGTGGCGAGCCCGGTGACAAGGCAGCCGCTCACGATCAGCGCCCGCCTGCCAAATCTGTCGCCTAGCGGGGCCAGCAATGCACCGCCTGCGCCAAGGCCCACCAGCAGCGCGGTGAACACCCAGCCAAAGCCCGCCGCATCCAGCCCCATATTGGTAAGACGAGGCACGGCCAACGCCATGGCGGCAATGTCAAAGCCTTCCATCACGAAGACCCCGCCCAGCAGGATGAGCGAGAATATCGTGCGGCCGTTCACAGGCGCACGCCCGGCGCACTACGCCACACGGTGCAGTCCTCCGCCGCCATCCAGCGCCTCGTCCCGCCCTTCCCAGGGTGACGGCATGCGATAGGGTACCGTCAGGAAATTCGCCTCCACCTGCTCTATCGCGCCGTCGCGGATGCGGAAGGCTTCGGCCAGGTAATAGCTGTGCGGGCGGCGCACCGGACTGCTGGCCCTGGTACCATCGGTCAGCGTGTAATCGCCGATCCGGCCCGAATGATCTATGAAACCATAGGCCAGCACGATGCCGCGTTCTGTATCCACCAGTGGGAAACGGCGGGCGCGCAAATCGTCGTCATAACGATACCAGCCCAGCGCGAATTGCTCCTCGCAGCCCAAGCCGCGCCACGGGCAGGGGAAAATCTCGTTATTGGTCGTCTGCACGCCATTTTCCACACGGTTGCAGTGCGGCCAGAACTTCGTCTTGATCGTGCCATCATTGCGCTGGATCGTTTCGAAATAGCCATCGGCCACGCGCACCAGCTCTTCGCGGGAAGAGCGGGCTTCGTCCGCGACAAGGGCTTCCATCACGCGCTTGCGCCGGAAATGCTGCGGACCGAAAGGAAAGCCTTCATCCTTGTTGCGCGCCACCACGGTTTCGACCCCGACGATCTGCCCGCCCGATACTTCCAGCCGGATGCAGGCGGGGTTCAGCGCATCGGTTTCCTCGACAGCGGTGAACACCGCCACCTGCCCGCGCGCAGGCTCGGCAAAGCGCAGGTCGTAATCATGCCTTGCGGTGATGGTGTTCCACAGGCCATCGCCCACACCCAGCGCCACGTTGTTTTCGGTGTTGAAGACGTGCGGCGCGATGGGCGCAAGCGACGGATCCTTCCCCGCCAGCGCCGCCAGATAGGCATCCAGCACGCCATAAAGTTCACTACGAGATGCCAAGACCCTCTCCCTCCATGCCCCTGTTATAGCAGGGGTCACTTGACTCAAGGCCTTGCTAGCCCAAAAGTAACGATCGTTAAAGTCGCGTCGACAGGTCTCGTGGATGGGCGCGTGGGAGAGGAAGAGAGATTTATGGCGGAGACACCGCTGCCCCCCGGAATGTCGGCCATGCGGCTGGATGCTGCGCGCGCCGCGCTGGAACAGGCGCTGGGCGCAGAGCAAGGTATTCTTCGAGCCGCTGGACCAGCGATCCTATCAGGACAAGTTTGCAGTCGACGATACCGCGCATCATCCTGCCGGCGCGGTTGCTCCCGATACGGTGGAGGAAATTCAGGCGGTAGTGCGCGTGGCAAACGAATACCGCCTGCCGATCTTCCCCATCGCCCGCGGCAAGAACCTTGGCTACGGCGGCACCGCACCGGTGCTGGCGGGCAGCGTGGTGCTCGACCTGTCGCGCATGAAGAAAATCGAGTTCGACGCGGAGCAGGGCACTGTCCTGCTGGAACCCGGCGTCGGCTTTTACGACCTTTACGATTACATCCAGCGCAACAACCTTCCCTACTGGCTCTCCACCCCCGGCAACAGCTGGGGCAGCGTGATGGGCAACGCGCTGGATCGCGGCGTGGGCTACACGCCCTATGGCCAGCACACCGAGAACATCTGCGGCATGGAAGTCGTGCTGGCCAATGGCGAGGTGGTGCGCACCGGCATGGGCGCATTCCAGGGCGCGCCTACGTGGCAGGCGTATAAATACGGCTTTGGTCCCGGTTGGGATCAGATGTTCGTGCAGTCCAACTTCGGCATCGTCACCAAGATGGGCATGTGGCTGATGCCGGAGCCGGAAAGCCTGATGGGCATGGACGTGGAGTTTGATCGGCCCGAAGACTTGAAGGTGATGGTGGACACCATTGCCCCGCTCCGCCGCGAACGCTTGCTGACCCAGTCGCCCAGCATCGGCAACTGGATGCGCGCCGCCGCCGTGCTGACCACCCGCGACCAGTGGACCGATGAGCCCGGCGCAATATCGGACAGCGTAATCGACGCCATCCGCAAGCAGTTCAACATCGGCTGGTGGGGTGTCAGCTTGCGGCTTTACGGGCGAGAGGATGTGAACAAGGCGGCATACAAGGTGCTGGAAGAGGCGATGGGCAATGCCGGCCCCATGTCCATCCGGCCCACCAGCTGGCGCAAGGGCGAACCGCTGGAATACACCGGCTGGACCGGCACCCCGATGACATTCCCGATGCAGAACGTGAACTGGTACGGCGGGCGGGGCGGGCACATCGGCTTCTCCCCCATCATCCCGCAGGATGGCGACAAGGCGCTGGCGCAGTTCAATCGCACCTACGCCCGCTATCAGGAATATGGCATGGATTACCAGGGCAGTTTTGCCTTTGGCGAACGGCACATGGTCAATGTGAACGCGATGATCTTCGACAAGGATGATCCGGCCATGATGGCCAAGGTCGATCCCTTCTTCCGTTCGCTGGTGAGCGATGCGAAGGAGCAGGGATACGGCGAATATCGCACACACCTGGATTACATGGATCTCGTGGCAGACAGCTATGATTTCAACGGCGGATCGATGAACCGGATGAACGAGGCCGTGAAGGACGCGCTCGACCCCAATGGCATCATTGCCCCTGGCAAGAGCGGCATCTGGGGCAGCGCCTACAGGCAGGAGCGCCAGACATGAAACAGGTCGGCATGAAGCGTATCGGATTGATGGCAGTCGCGGTGGCGCTGGCAGGCTGCACCGGCATGGCGCTGGCGCAGAGCGCGGCAGGGATCGACGATGAAACAGAGACGGCCGCGGAAACGCAAGCCGGACCGCCGCCCATGCCCCAGCCCGTCACCATGGCAAAGCGCCCCGATGCCACCGGGGGTGAGGCGCTGTATGTCGAATATTGCGCCATGTGTCACAACGCCAATGGCATGGGCACCGGCCTGCTCGCCCGCAAGCGCGAGGATGCCTTGCTGGAGGAGCGCGGCGACCTGGCCGCCGCCTTCGTGGTGATCGCGGCGCGCAATGGCATCGGCAACATGCCCGCCATCCCGCGCGGCGAAGTGACCGATGAGGAATTGCAGGCCATCGGCGAGTATCTGGCCGCGGGCCCGCATGAGGTCATGCCATGAAGTTGACGCGCCGCACGTTGCTGGCAGGGGTCGCCGCCATACCGGCAGTCGCGGGGCTGGAGCGCCTGTCGGCGGCGACCCACACGGCGGGTGAGATATTCCTTTTCGATAGCAGCTTGCCAGGTGCGCGAGAGCGGGCCATTGCGGCCACCGGCTGGGGACAGGAACCGATTGAAATCACCGGCGATCGCATCCGCTTCGCCCGCGACATTCTGTCGGCGCAACCCGCAACCGTGCGCGGGATCAGCCGACAGGCCGACGCCCTTCTGATCGAGGAAGTCGCGCTGGAAATGGGCTATCGCCGCCACGCCATGGACGTATCCGGGCCGACGATAAGCTGGCAACTCGTCCGCCGCAGGTAATCACGTCCGGATAATCAGCGAATCCGGCCGTTTCCTCGGCTTCCAGTCGCCGTGGCCGGGAAAGCGTTCCAGCACCTGCCCGTCCCACAGGCGTACGATACGCGTCCGGAAGCGCCATTTGCCGTCGTCGCTTTTTACCGCGTGATCATCGTACCAGCCGCAGAAGCGCAGTTCGTAGGGCGGCTCGCCATGGCATTCTGTCACGAAGGCGAAGCCGCGCATTTTCACGGTTCCATCGTCCTGCGGGAAATACTGCACCTGCGTGACATGATGCTGCCTGCCGGGGAAGCCGGGCGCGCCCGCGTAATGCGCCATCAGCCCGCGGATGCCATCGTGCCCGCGCCAGATGTCCGGGTCCTCGAACACCTCCTCGCGCATTTCGCAATCGGCGGTGAAGCACGCCACCAAGCCATCGGCGTCGCCTGTATCCAGCGCCCAGCTATAGGCGGCGATCAGGTCTTGCAGGGCAAACCGGTCTTCAATCGAAACAGTCGTCATGTGCTCTCCCTCATGTTGCGCCAATCGTAACAGTCGTTATGATGATCGCAAGCGGTCAGCAGCCCGAAGCGGCCGAACATGGGAGAAATTCGTGGCAAAAATCATCGTATCCGGCGCGTCGGGCCAGTTCGGCCACGCCGCCGCGTCACAACTTCTCGACAGGGGTGAGGAGGTGATTGCCCTTTCGCGCAGCACCGACAAGCTCGCCGATCTGGCGCAGCGCGGCGCCGATGTTCGCGCCGCCGATTTCGACAGCCCGGATGGGTTGGAGGAAGCGATGGCGGGCGGCGACAAGTTGCTGCTGATCTCCACCACCATGGTGGGCCAGCGTCCGCGCCAGCATGGCAACGCCATCGATGCGGCCAAGGCAGCAGGCGTAAAGCACATCGTCTACACCGCGATCATCGACGGCGGAAATCCCCATCATCCGGCGGTGGAGCAGCACGACCATTACGCGACCGAGCAGCTTTTGCGCAAATCCGGCGTGGCTTTCACGATCCTTTACAACAGCCAGTATTCCGAAGCGATTGCGACAGCCATGGTGATCCCGGCACTGGCCGCCGGATCAAAGCCCGACAATTGCGGTGACGGCAAGATCGCCTTCGTCAGCCGCGACGATTGCGTGAATGTTGCCGTCGGCGTGTTGACGCAAGGCGGGCACGAGAACACCACGATCAACGTGACCGGGCCGGAGTTGCTTACTGTGCCACAGGCGATGGCGATGGCATCCGAAATGGCGGGCAAGCCCATCGAACTGGTGCCCGTTACCGACGATCAGATGTACGAATATTTCGATTCGCTCGGCGTCGCTCGCAAGGCGGAGGACGTCGATGTAAACGGCCCGATCCCTTGGGCAAGCGAAGGCATGGTGACGTTCGGGCAGGCCATCCGCGAAGGCTATTTCGCGGTGAAATCCGACGCTGTGGAGCGGATCACCGGGAAAAAGCCGCGCACCCTGCGATCCGTCTATGAACAATACAAAGAGGCATGGCCCGCATGAACCGCTTTTTCGCGATTGCCGCTGTCATCGGGCTTTCCGCCTGTACCGCCGCGGCTGTTTCCCAACCCGAAACCGCAACCCCGCTGGCGTTGCAGGACATGCCGCTTGGCGCGGGCGAGGATTGGGACAATCCCGGCGGCGACTGGGGTGAAAGTCACTTCTCTCGGCTGGAATCGATCAACCCCGGCAATGTTTCACGCATGGGCCTTGCCTGGGAATATGACCTTGGCAGCGCGCGCGTGCAGGAAGCAACGCCCGTTGTGATCGACGGGGTGATGTACACCTCCGGCAACCTTGGCCGGGTCTATGCGCTGGATGCCGCAACGGGCCGCGAATTGTGGACCTTCACGCCGGACCTCGACATGCAGGTGAACCGGTCCGCCTGCTGCGACCAGGCCAATCGCGGCGTGGCCGTGGCCGATGGGAAAGTGATGGTCGGCGCGCTGGATGGCACGCTGTGGGCGCTCGACATGGCGACGGGCGAACCCGTGTGGAGCGTGGATACCATCGTCGATCACTCGCGCGGCTACACCTCGACAGGCGCGCCCGAAGTGGCGGGCGATCTGGTGGTGATCGGCAATGCCGGCGCGGAATATGACGCGCGCGGCTATGTCACCGCCTACAACATCGCCGATGGCTCGCAGGCATGGCGGTTCTACACCATTCCGCGCGATCCCGCGTCCGGCCCGCAGGAAAACCCCGAACTGGTGGCTGCGCTGGAGACATGGAGCGAAGACACCCGATGGGATATCGGCGGCGGGGGCACGGCGTGGGATGCCATCGTCTACGATCCGCAGTTCGACCAGGTGATCGTGGGCACCGGCAACGGCGGTCCCTATCCGCAGGCGATCCGCTCACCCGGCGGCGGCGACAATCTCTATCTCAACTCTCTGGTGGCATTGGACCGCGAGACGGGCCGGATGAACTGGTATTTCCAGGAAACCCCGCAGGACAATTGGGATCTGACGGCGACGCAGCCGATGATCCTCGCATCGCTGGATATCGGGGGAGAGCAGCGCCCGGTTATCCTGCATACGCCCAAGAACGGCAATTTCTACGTTGTCGATCGCGAGAATGGCCATGCCCATGCGGCCAATCCGCTGGTTCGGATGAACTGGTCCGACGGGTTCGACGTGGCTACGCAGCGGCACAATATGACGCTGGAGGAATCGGATTATTCCAACGGCCCCAAGATCGTCTATCCCGGCTCTCCGGGTGCGCGGAACTGGTATCCGGCGGCTTATGACCCCACGCGCGACACCTATTTCGCGCATGTGCTGGATATGGGCAACCTGCTGTTCCTGCCCGGCCCGATCGACAATGTCGAATACCAGGAGAAATTCCTGAACGCGGGCGCGGCGATCATCTTTACCTCCGATCTGGAGGCGGCGTCCGCAACCCTGCCAGCGCCCTTGCGCGCTGCCGTGCAGGCGCAGGCCGCGTGGGAATGGGTGACGCAAAAGCCCTATGAAAGCCAGCTGCGCGCCATCGATCCGCTGACCGGCGAAACGAAGTGGGCGGTGGATACGCTGGGCTGGCAGGATCGCAACGGGGTGCTGGCCACGCAAAGCGGGCTGGTGTTCCACGGCAATGTCGGCGGCACCGTATTCGCGCGCGATGCCGATACGGGCGAGGCATTGTGGAGTATCGAGACAGGCTCCACCATCATGGCCGCCCCGATGACCTATATGGTGGACGGCGTGCAATATGTGGCCGTGCAGACCGGCTGGGGCGGCGGTGGCTGGGGCTTCGTGCCGCGCTATGCCGCGGCCTATGGCAAGGGCAATGCGAACCGCATCCTCGTCTTCCGGCTGGACGGCGGCGAGGTGGCGATCCCCGCTGACCTGCCGCCGCTGCAACCCGCGCCCGAACCGCCCGAACAATTCGCCGACGCAACGCCCGAAATGATCGCGCGCGGCGCGGGACTGTTCACCGAGAATTGCAGCATCTGCCATTCCAACCAGCCGCGCGCGCCCTTGCCGGACCTGCGCCGGATGAACCGCGGCGTGCATGCCGGTTTCCAGCAGATCCTGCTGAACGGCCTGTTCGTCAGCCGCGGGATGCCCGCCTTTGACGACCGTCTGAGCGAGGACGACGTGCGCGCCATCCACGCATGGCTGATCAGCGTGCAAGGCCCCTTGCGAGAGCGGGAGATGCAGCTTCAGGCAGACGGCCTGCCGCTGGATACGCAGTCGCTCACCATCCTCTCCAACTACTGATTGCAGGAGATCTGCCGATGACCCCCGAAGGCGTGAATATAAAGCACCCGGACAAGTTGTTTATCGGCGGCGAATGGGTGAAGCCTATTTCCAACGACAGCATCGAAATCGTGAACCCGGCGAGCGAGGAGGTGGTGGCCCGCACCGCTGCCGCCGGAAACCGCGACATGGATGCCGCCGTCGCCGCGGCGCGCGACGCCTTCGACAACGGCCCATGGCCCCGCACACCGCCGATGGAGCGGATGGCAAAGCTGATGGCGATGGTGGATCACCTCGAAACCCGCGTGCCCGAACTGGCAGCGGCGTGGACCGCACAGATCGGCGGCCTGGCCAGCGCGGCAGGGCCGATGCATGCAGGCGGCGTGGCGGGCCTGCGCGGTATAGCTTCGCTGGGAGAACGCTTTGCCTGGACCGAGCAGCGCCCCGGCATGGCGGTGGATACGGTTACGGTGGTGCGCGAACCCGTGGGCGTGGTGGTGGCCATCGCGCCCTGGAACGGGCCGTTCGCGATCATGGCCAACAAGGCGTTCTACGCGCTGATCGCCGGTTGCACCGTGGTGATGAAGCCTTCGCCCGAAACCCCGCTGGAAGCCTATATCATTGCCGAGGCGGCAGAGGCGGCGGGCATGCCGGCGGGCACAGTAAACCTCGTGCCTTCGGATCGCGAGGCGGCAGACCACCTGATCCACTCCACGAAGATCGACAAGATCACTTTCACCGGCTCCACCGCAGCCGGTCGCCATATCGCCAGCGTGGCGGGCGGCAACATGGTACGTGCGACCTTTGAACTGGGCGGCAAGAGCGCGGCCATCATCCGCGACGATTTCCCCATCGAAGCTGGCTGCCGGAATCCTTGGCAACACCATCACCGTGATGAGCGGGCAGGTGTGCGCCATGCTCAGCCGCGCCATCGTTCCCAAGGCCCGCCATGACGAACTGGCCGAGGCCATCGCGGGCGTGATGAAGGGCGTGAAAATCGGCCATCCCGAAGACGAGGACACCCAGCTTGGCCCCGTCGCCATGCACCGCCAGCTGGAACGTATCGAAATGTATATCGAGGCGGGCAAGGCATCGGGCGCGGACCTCGTGACAGGCGGCCATCGGCCCGCACATATGAACAAGGGCTATTACATGGAGCCGACATTGTTCGCCAATGTCGATAACACCTCGAAAATCGCGCAGGAGGAAATCTTCGGCCCCGTCCTGTGCCTGATCCCGGCAGAGGACGAGGAGGACGCCATCCGCATCGCCAATGAAAGCGACTATGGCCTGAACGGCAGCGTGTTCACCAACGATGCGCAGGCCGCCTACGACATCGCGCGCCGCGTGCGCACCGGCGTGGTCGGCCAGAACGGCATGCGCATGGAATGGACCGCGCCGTTTGGCGGCTTCAAGCAATCGGGCATCGGCCGCGAAGGCGGGGACGAGGGCATTCACGCCTATGTCGAGACGAAGACAATTTTGACCGATGCGAGCGTGACAGTCTGAAGGCCGGTTAGCGACCCGACTGCACGCGTTCGGGCCGGGCTGCAAAGTCAGGTCGAAGGAGCGTCCTCTCGGCTTTCCCCAGGATCATGCCGGGTAACTGCTGATCCTTCGCGGCGTTGGTTCGGCGCGAAAACTGGGCCGCCCGATCTCTTCCGCCGATCTTCGCTGCATAGAGTGCACCGTCTGCCTGGCGGTATAATTCCGACCACTCGGCGGCATGCTTCATCGTTCCCACCGCCATGCCGATGCTGGCTGTCAGCTGTTCTCCATGCGGCATTTCCGCCTGACGAATTCGGGCGAGCATCACTTCGGCCAGGCTGGGTGGCAGGTCAGCCGCTTTCCCGACTATCGCGAACTCCTCTCCCCCGAGCCGCGCGACACCGATCGAGGAACTGGCGTAGTCTGACAGCAATGTGGCAACGATCATCAGGACTTCGTCGCCGGTGTCGTGGCCATATCGATCGTTCACCAGCTTGAACCGGTCGATGTCCAGAACCATCAGGCGAAGCTGGTCGCCCCGCGCTGCCATCTTTCGAGCCACTCTCCAGAAGGGCACGGCGGTTTGCGACGCCCGTAAGCGGATCGGTGAGCGAGAGTTCGCGCGAATGATTGCGTTCATGGACCAGTTCCAGAAGCAGCCGCTGGTGACGTTCGATAAGCAGCGCCTGGAAGGCCACGGCGATCAGAAGCCCCACGGCAAGTGCCGAGGCGTGCAGATCTCCGCTGGCCAGCAGCGCGATGGAGATCGGCACCAGCGTTACGAGCAGCGCCGTGACGCCTACGATCCGCGCAGCCGTAAGCGTATAGCCCAGCGTCAACGCACCGATACTCATGATGGCGACATAGTACACGCGCGTTTCGGATGGAGCATAGTGCCAGCTCTAGCAAGCACCACAGGCTACCCGTCGCAGCCACGGCGAAACAGGCAAACCATGCCCAGCCGCATCAGCCTGAGGGCCCTGGTGGTATCGCCCGGCGGGCTGCGCACGGCCCACAGACCCGCCAACGAGAAGATGAGGATCAGTATCGGAAGGCCAATGCCGACCCAGGCCGGGGCGGCCTCGACACGGGCGAGAATCACCATCGGCAGGCTGAGAATAAAACCGGAGAAGAGAAGTTGCGACTGGCCGCGCAGATGCTGCGCCGCGAGCAGGATAAATTCCTCGCGCAGATGCGGTGGCAACTCCGGCTTCAGCCAGTTTCGGAAAGATTTTCGGCCCATTGAAGGGCCTGCATAGGCCCCATTTGGTGAACATTTTCCTAGAATTACCGCACCAAATATAGCCTAATCAATCCCGATCGCCGCCAGCAGGGCCCTATCCGGATCGAGTGCCCGCCCTCCCGCCGGATAGCCATTGGCCTGCAGGATGTAGGCAATCGTCGCCAGGTACTCCGCGTCGTCCAGCATGCCTCCACCGCCCGGCGGCATTGATGTGCGGGTATATTCGAACAGTTCAGCCACGCTGCGACCTTTCCAATGCGCCATGAAAGCGGCACCGCGCACAGGCGGCACGCCCGGAGCGGCGGCGAAATCGGTGCCGTGGCAGGCGGCGCAGGTGCGATTGTAGAGGTCGC
Organism: uncultured Alphaproteobacteria bacterium; assembly: GCA_963783265.1. Lineage (GTDB taxonomy): Bacteria > Pseudomonadota > Alphaproteobacteria > Sphingomonadales > Sphingomonadaceae > Alteraurantiacibacter. Next base: position 82,705 of record CAWAMU010000004.1, read on the forward strand.
GCCCCGCCTCGGCCTGTGCGGTGGTGAACACCCCGTCTGACGCGGCACGGCTGAAACCGCTTTCCCCTCCACCCGGTCTAGGCGGATCGGCCGAGCCCGGTGCGCTGGTGGGGTTCACCTGCGCCCGCTCCGGTCCGCGATGGCCGATGCCCGCTTCGGGCAGGGCGAAAACAAACAGCGTGTTCTGCCGCCCGTGCTGGATTTCGGGCGTGAAGCTGTCGCTCAGCCAGAAGCCGGTGGAGAACGCGACATACTGCTGCCCGTCCACCGCGAACGTCGCCGGATAGCCGGTGACGGACGAGCCGACATTCATGCTCCACAGCATTCGTCCATCGCGCTGGTCCATTGCAAAGACGAACCCCTCGGCATCGCCCCCGAACAGCAGACCGCCGCCGGTGGTGAGCAGCGATTGCGTGCCCGCGCGCTGCTGGAAGGTCCATTCGCTGCGACCCGTTACCGCGTTCACCGCGTGGATCGCGCCGACCATCCCGCCCGCGTCCGGCGCGACATAGGCGCGGTTGGCGATGCCATAGATGCCGGTGTCGCCATCTGCCGGGTCGAGCGCGCTCACCTCTGCACAGGTGTTGCTGACGGGGAAATACATGGTCTGCGTCAACGGGCTGTAGGCGGGCGCGGGATAGTTCGCGCCGCCGGTGGGGGCGGGGCAGATTTCCATGGCTTTGCCATATTCGGTGGGGATCGTGGCGGGGTTTACCGTCACGCGACCGGTCGCTCCGTCGATGCTGGCGACAAGGTTCTGCCGCAGGGTCGGGCGCGCCCACAGGAATTTTCCACTCTCCCGGTCCAGCGTGTAGATCACTCCGGTTTTGCCCGGCACGCCGGTGACGACGCGATAGGTGCGCCCCGGTTCGATATCGGGCGCCATCCATGCCACCGCGTCGGGATCGGGTGCCTGCTCCTCGTCGATCAGGATGCGCGGGAAGGGGTGATCCATGTCCCACTGGTCCACCAGGTGCTGGTAATGCCAGCGGATTTCGCCCGTCTCCACGTCCAGCGCCAGCGTGGAATTGTGGTAGAGATAGGTCTCGTCATTGCCCGCCAGCCGGATTTTCGGCGTCGGCGCGCTGACCGATGTGCCCATGTAGACAAGGCCAAGGTCCGGATCGAAACTGGCGATCATCCACGCGCCCACCTGCTGCCGGTCCGCCAGCGGCACATCGCCCCATGTGGCGTCATTGGGATCGTCGCCCTGCGCGATGGGGCTGGTGCGCCACACTTCCTCGCCCGTCTCGGCATTGTGCGCGGTGATGATGCAGGCCTGGGGGCCGCCTTCGGGCTGGCAGGATCGCCCGGTTATGGCGAGGCCATTGGCAATGATCGGCCCGCTGCTCTGCTTGGCACCCTGCCGATAATCAAGGATCTGCGTTTCCCACACCAGTTCGCCAGTGCGGGCGTCCAGCGCGTAAAGATAATCGTCCGCGCCGTTGCCGATGATGAGGTGGCCATAAAGGGCGATATTGCGGGTGGTGTCATACACCGGCAGGATGGCGCCAATGTCTTCCGGCAGGTCGCGGGCATAGCGCCAGATCAGCTGGCCGGACGCTGCATCGATGGCGTGGATGGTGTCGGCGGGGCCGGGGAAATACATGATCCCGTCATGCACCAACGGCGTGCCTTCCTGATGGCCGGGGTTGAGCGGCATGGCCCACACCATGCGCAGGTTCTGCACATTGTCGCGATCGATCTGGTCCAGCGGCGAATAGCCCCAGCTATCCAGCGTGCGCCGCCAGCTCAGCCAGTCGGCAGGATCGGGGTTCTGGATTTCCGCGTCGGTAACGGGGGCGAAATCGGGCACCGTCTGTCCGCTCACCGATGTGAAAGCCAGCGCGGCCAGCGCCACGCCGACGACAAGCTTTCCCGCGCCGAATTCTACCGCCCGTAATCGCATAAATTTCTCTCCCCATCGCTCTTAGTGCCAAAGCCGAGGTGACGCGGCAAGAAATCCTCGCTAGAGCGCCGGACAAAATCAATTTCGGACCATTGCCTCATGAAAACTCTTTTGCTCACCAGCGCCGCCTGCCTTCTTGTAGCCCATCCCGCCCTCGCGCAGGATGAGGCAGTCGGGCAGAGCGACGACAATGTGATTATCGTGCTAGGCGAAGGCCTGCCCGATACGCCCGGCGTGCCCGCCTATTCGGTGATCGAGCTGGACCGGGAGCAGATCGTGACAACCGGTTCGGGCACGTTCGAGGATGCGCTGGCCAATGTCGCGGGCTTCCAGCAATTCCGCCGTTCCGACAGCCGCAGTTCCAACCCCACGGCGCAGGGTGCCACCTTGCGCGCGCTGGGCGGCAATGCATCCAGCCGCGCGCTGGTGTTGCTGGACGGGGTGCCGATGACGGACCCGTTCTTCGGCTACGTCCCCTTCAACGCCATCGCGCCGGAACGGCTTTCCTCCATCCGCGTGACGCGCGGCGGCGGCTCCGGCCCGTTCGGGTCCGGCGCGCTGGCGGGCGTGATAGAGGTGGAAAGTGCGAGCGCGCAGGAACTGGGCCTGCTGAACGGGCAGGCGCTGGTGAACGATCGCGGCGGCACGCAGGCCTCGCTCACCGCCGCACCATCATGGGATGGCGGCTATGCCGTCGCCAGCGGACGATGGGACCGGGGCAAGGGTTTCTTCACCACGCCGGAGGCCGACCGTGTGCCCGCCACATCGCGCGCATCCTACGATAGCTGGTCCGCCAGCGGGCGCGTGGTGCAACAGCTGGGCGAGGATGTGGAAGTGCAGGTGCGCGGCCTGGCGTTCGAGGACAACCGCACGCTGCGTTTCGAAGGCGCGGACAATTCCATTCGCGGCGAGGACGTCTCGCTGCGGGTGGTCTCGCGCGGGGATTGGCAAGTGGACGCCCTGGCCTATGCCCAGTGGCGCAATTTCAGCAACGTGGTGATTTCCTCCACCCGGTTCGTGCGCGTGCTGGACCAGAAGGACACGCCCGCCACCGGCCTTGGCGGCAAGATCGAGGTGCGCCCGCCGCTGGGCGAAAACCACACGCTGCGCATCGGAGCCGACTACCGCCGCAGCGATGGCGACCTGTTCGAGGACAGCTATTCCGCCTTCTCCGGCAACCTCACCGAAAACCGCTTTGCCGGTGGTACGAATACCGACCTGGGCTTTTTCGTCGATCACGACTGGAATTACGGCCCCATCACCCTGACCGGGGGCGTGCGCGCCGACCGCTACAGCATCGAGGAGGGCTTTTACCGCGCGCTGGCCGCCGATGGCTCTGTCCTCACGGACGAAACCTATGCCGACCGTTCCGACTGGGAAGTGACCTGGCGCGCAGGCGCCCGCGTGCAGGTGGACCGCGCCCTGACCCTGCGCGCTGCGGCCTATAGCGGGTTCCGCCTGCCCACCATCAACGAGCTTTACCGCCCCTTCGTCGTCTTCCCCGTGGTGACGCAGGCCAATGCCGCGCTGGAGCCGGAGCGGCTGGAAGGCTGGGAGCTGGGGATGGACTGGCAGGCCGCCGACTTCTTCTCGCTGTCCGCCACCTTCTTCGACAACACGGTGGAGAACGCCATCGCCAATGTGACATTGGAGCCCAACTTGCGCCAGCGCCGCAATCTGGATGCCATCGATGCGCAGGGGCTGGAAGTGGCGGCGGCGCTGGACCTTGGCCAGTTCGACTTTGCCGGGACGCTGGTGTTCACCGCGCCCGAGATCGAAGGCACCGGACCCGCCAGCGTGCTGGACGGCAACCTGCCCCCGCAAACGCCGACTTTCGCCGCCAGCGCAACGGCCAGCTGGTCGCCAGCGGAGGGCGCGCTTTTCGCGGCCACCTTGCGCCATGTCGGCAAGCAGTTCGAAAGCGACCAGGAAACAGAGCCGCTCCCCGCCGCCACCACGGTGGACCTGTTTGCGCAGGTGCCGCTGCTGGGCCAGCTGTCGGGCGTCGCGCGGGTGGAGAACCTGCTCGATGAAACCATCGTCACCCGCAACAGCGGCGGCGACATCGATATCGGCGCGCCGCAGACCTTCTGGATCGGGCTGCGCTACGGTTTTTGAGTAGGTAAAGCGGGCCACCCAGCATAGGCTGGCCGTCGATTGGTGGGGAGAGAATGATGGACTCGCTGAACGTCATGAACCCGCGCACCGGGCAGGCCGATCACGCGATCACGCCAGCCACGCGGGAAGAGGTGGCAGACAAAGGCCGCCGCCTTGCGCGTCGCGCAACCGGCGTGGGAAGCGCTGGGCGTTGCAGGGCGCTGCGGCGTGATGGCGCGCTGGCTTGGCGCGGTGAAAGCGCGGGCGGCCGATATTGGCGAGGCCGATGCGCATGACACCGGCGGCTGCCATACCAGCTATCTCCAGGGCTTCATCACTTGCGGCAATATCGGCGGCTGGCTGGAGGACGCCCCCAAAGCCTTCGCCGCGCTGGAATACGACGCGATGAGCCCTTCAATGCCGAGCGTGCGGGTGCAATCGCAGGTGGTTGCCTATCCGCTGGTCGGCGTGATCTCACCCTGGAACGCGCCGCTGATGCTGGCGCTGCTCGATGCGATCCCGGCGCTGTTCGCAGGTTGCTCGGTTCTGCTCAAGCCGTCCGAAGTCACCCCGCGCGTGATCGAGACGCTGTTCGAAACGGTGCGCGAAGTGCCCGAGCTGGCCGCCGTGTTCGATTATGTGTCGGGCGCGGGCGAAGTGGGACAGGCGGTGATAGAGGAAGCGGACACGATCTGCTTCACCGGCTCCGTTCCCACGGGCCGCAAGGTGGCGGTGGCCTGTGCCCAAAGGCTGATCCCCTGCCACCTCGAACTGGGCGGGAAAGACCCCTGCATCGTCACCGATACAGCCGATCTGGAGCGCGCCACCACCGCCGTTCTGCGCGGCGCGGTCTATGCGACGGGGCAGGTCTGCTATTCGGTGGAACGGGTATATGTGCAGCAAGGCATCCACGATGCCTTCGTCGCCAGGCTGATTGAGAAGGCAGGCGCTGTGCGGCTCAACGCGGATAACCCGCGCGCCGGCCATCTTGGCCCGTTTACCCACGGCCCGCAGGCAGACATTGTCGCAGCGCACATCGCCGATGCCGTGGCCAAGGGCGCGAAGGTGGAATGCGGCGGCGAGATCGAGGTGATCGACGGCGGACGATACATGCGCCCCACCGTGCTGACCGGCGTGACCCATGACATGGCAATCATGCAGGAGGAGACCTTCGGCCCCTGCATCCCCGTGATGGCCTACGGCGACGAGGACGAAGCCGTGCGCCTCGCCAATGATACGCAATTCGGCCTCACAGCCAGCGTGATCGCGGGCACCGAGGACGAGGCCGAAGCCATCGGGCGGCGGTTGAATGCGGGCGGCATCTTCCTGCAGGACACCTTCCTCACCTTTGCCAAGATGCGCACCTTCGGCAGCGACAGCTTCGGCTGGTCCGGCCACGGTTCGCCGCGCATCGGGCCGGAAGCCTTGCGCCGTTTCCTGCGCCGCAAGAGCCTGCTGACGCAGACTGGCCCTGTGGCTGACATTCAGGACGATCATCATCTGGGGAGCGCGCAATGAAGATAACCGCAGCCCTGTCGGGCCGTGGCGGGGACGCGCCGCGACTGACCCAGCTCGAGCAGGAAGCCCCGCGCGCAGGCGAGATGCGCATCCGGCTGGTCGCCACGGGCATCTGCCACACCGACCTGCACGAACACCCCGGTCGTCATTCGCCGCAGCCCATCGTGCTGGGCCATGAAGGCGCGGGCGTGGTTGAGGAACTGGGCGAGGGCGTGAGCGGTTTTGCGCTGGGCGACCACGTGATCCTGTCGGGCAATTCGTGCGGCACCTGCCCCTCCTGCCTCGCGGGCAAGCCCACCTATTGCGACCTTGCCATGCCGCTGTGCTTTGGCGGCCAGCGGCTGGATGGCTCCACCGCGCTCAGCGAGGGCGATACCGCAATCCATTCCCACTTCTTCGGCCAGTCCAGCTTTGCCAGCCACGCCATCGTGCCGCAGCGCACGGCGGTGAAGATGGACAAGGACTTGCCGCTGGAAAAGCTTGGTCCGCTGGGCTGCGGCGTGGTGACGGGCGCTGGCGGCGTGATCGAGGCGCTGAAGGTGGGCTTTGGCGATACCATCGCGGTGCTGGGCACGGGCGCTGTGGGCCTCTCTGCCGTGATGGCGGCAAAGCTGGTGGGGGCACGGCGCATCGTCGCGGTGGACCTGTCGGACGAACGGCTGGACATGGCCCGCGAATTTGGCGCGACCGATTGCTTCCGCGGCGATCAGGAAGGGTTGGCCGACGCGATCCGCGCGGTGACCGGGCGCGGGATGAATTACACCTTCAACACCACCAACGCGCCCGCCATCCATACGCTGGCACTGGAGGCATTGGCTATGAACGGCACCGCCGGTTTCGTCGCCGCGCCGATTGGAGACTGGACGCCGCAGATGTTCGGTATGCTGGCAGGCGGTCGCCAGCTGCGCGGTATTCTGGGCGGCGATGCCAATCCGCGCACCTTCCTGCCGCTGCTTGCCCAATACTGGCGGCAGGGCGATCTGCCGTTCGACCGGATGCTGCGCTTCTATCCCTTTGCCGAGATCGAGGCCGCGTGGGCGGACGCAAAAAGCGGCGCAGCGATCAAGCCTGTACTGCTGATGGAGAACCAGGATGACGCCTGACCTGCGCGAACAAATCGAAGCCCTCGGCACCGAACTCTCGCCCGAAATGCTGGGCGGCACGCAGGCGATGATGGCCGCGATGAACAAGGGTCTGGATACGCAAACACAGGTGACGCGCAACCTGTCTTACGGCCCGGACGATCGCCACCTGCTGGATATCTTCACAAGCGGAACGCCCTCTGCCGCTCCGGTGCTGGTCTATGTTCACGGCGGCGGGTTCGTGATGGGCGACAAGCACACGGACGGTTCACCCTTCTATTCCAACGTGGGCGATTTCGCGGCGCGGATGGGCTGGGTAGGCGTCACCATGACGTACCGCCTTGCCCCTGCAAACCGCTTCCCCAGCGGAGTGGAAGACATGCAATTGTTCGTGGACTGGCTGCGCGAAAACATCGCGGGCCACGGCGGTGATCCGGCAAAGATCGTGCTGCTGGGCCAGAGCGCCGGGGCCAGCCATATCGCCAATTATCTCGCCCACGCGCGCGATCACGCAGAAGGCATTGCGGGCGCGGCGTTCATGAGCGGCATCTACGATGTTCGCACCAGCGCCTACAATGACTTCAACCGCGCCTATTACGGCGATGACCAGAAAGGCTGGGGTCCGGCCTCGGCCCTTGCAGGGTTGCTGGCCTCCGATGTGCCGATGCAGTTCAGCGTGGCCGAGTTCGACCCCGATGATTTCCACAAGCAGGCCGCCCAATTGGTGGAGCAATGGATCGCCACCAAGGGCCGCCTACCCGAGATGCATTATCTGTCCGGCCACAATCACCTGACGCCCGGCCTCTCCATCGGCAGCGATCAGCGCGAGACGGAGCGGATGGTGGCAGGGTTCGTGCAACGGGTTGCAGGCTAGGCGAGCTTTCCTACAGGCTTTCAGGCTCGTCAGGTGCCCGGTTCGTGCCCCGCCGATCCGGATCAGATAGCGTGTTCGAGCCGTCAAACTGTCAACTTCGCCATTTAGCTCGTAAACCGCAGGATTATGCGGGTTACAGCGGTTTTCCAGCCATCGTCACGATGTCAACTTCGTCAACATTCGTGGGCGGAGCATCACCCCTTCTTCGCGCAATTGATGCACAGGGCGGCTTCGGGCCGCGCTTCCAGCCGACCTGCGGAAATTTCCTCCCCGCACTCCACGCAATATCCGTACTCACCCTGCTCGATCCGGCCCAGCGCGCGCTTTGTCGAAGTGATTTCGCGGGTGACAAGGCGGGCTTGCGCTTCGAGGCTCTCGTCATCCTCCATCTGCACCGCGCGTTCGGAAGAATCGGGATCGTGCGGCTCGTCGAGGTCGCGCTCGATATGCTCGAGACGCCCTTCCAGCTCTTTCAACTGCGCTTTCAGGCGGGATTTGGCGGTATCTGTCATGCGAATTACTCCGTTGGAACCCAGCAGCCATGGAAGGCCATGGGCATGGCAAAGGGTAGTTTGATGGTGGCGATTGGCGGACGGCTTACATCGTTGCCGTCAAGGATCAGCAGGTCGGCGCGCTTCTCCTCGAACCGGTCGACCACGGTGAGGATAAAGCCGTCGCCCTCGGGTGCATCCGGCGCTGCGCGGCACGAAGAGGGGTTCCTGGGATGCCGCGCCGAAAAGCTCGTGAACCTTCAGCTCGCCCGTTTGCCAATCGATCTGCCCAACGCCCATCTGCGGAAAATCGCGCAGCGCGAAATAGCCGATGGAGTGCTTCGACATGGCGAAACGATCGTCGATCCTCGGCATATCACCCAGCGCACCTTCCACCGGCTGCAGGCTGACGGCCTGATCGTCCGGCTTCGAAAGATCGAAAGTGATGCGCGTGATCTGCGTGATCGTCTCGGGCATGGTGGGGAAACGTCCGCTCGTGTCGGCGAAGAAACTGAAGCAATTGCCGGGCGATGCGGGTGTGTCGAGAGTGATTGTGTCGCCTTCGCTATAGGCGTTCATCACGTGGCCCATCACCAGGCCAGGGATATCGAACCAGCGCATATCGCGCGCCGGATCGCCATCGCGCGGCATCACGCCCCATTTGCTCGGCAGGTCAGGGTCGTATTGATAGTATGCCCCGCCGTCGCGCAGGCGCGCATCGTCAGCCACCAGCGGCATGATCGGGAAGATCAGGTGCTCGCGCGTCACGCCCCAGTCGTGGCTGAGGCCGGGGTAGGGGGTGTCGAACATCTGCTCGCGGATCAGCGTGCCGTCCTTGTCGAACACATGCAGGCTGGCTTTGGTGCTCGGCTCCCCATCGGCGAACACGCCATAGCTCCACCATTCGCCCGTCACGGGGTCGACCTTGGGATGCGCTGTCAGCGCGGTGGATCGCAGTGCGCCGAAATCGCCGACGCCCAGCGTTTCCAGCGTTTGCATGTCGATTTCGTAGGGCCGCGAATCCTCGCGCAGGGCGTAAAGCTTGCCGTGATGTTCGAAAGCGAAGGTGTTGCCGGTGTTGTCGCGCTGGGGAAGGTTGGAGACGCTGGCATCATCGGTGTGCTTGTTGCGATAATGGCCATAAAGCCGCCGCCGCGCAGCGCGCTCCGCCTTCAGCCTTTCGGTCTGCACATAGCGGCTGCGGAAGGAAACGTGGCCATCATCGAAATGAAAGGCGCTCACCATGCCATCGCCATTGAGGATGATGTCATCCTCCAGGCTGGGATACTGCCGGTCGCCACCGCTGCGAAAATAGGAGCCTTGCAGCTCCGGCGGGATTTCGCCTTCCACCTCGCATTCGAAAACATCCGCCTCGAACCGCATGGGCTTGCGCGTCTGCAGGCCAAAGCTGGCGTAGGGGTGAAACACTTCCGGCATTGCTCTCTCCTGTGTAGACATAGTCAACGCCAAGGGGCGAGGAAGTGCAAGGGGAAGATGATGAGCGAATGCTGGCCCGATGGCGTGCCGCAGGTCATGCCCGCCGACGATCGCGGCGAAATCGAGGAGCTGTACGCCCGCTATGCCTGGGGGATCGACCTGGCGGACGAGGAGCAGGCGATCGGTACATTCGCCAGGGATGCCGAGTTCGACCACCTGTGGCAGGGGCGCGTGAAGGGGCACGATGCGATCCGCGAGAACCTGCGCAGCCTGTGGTACGATCGCCAGCACTGGTGGTATGGCCGCCAGCACCTGATGAACCAGTTCATCATGGACCCGCACCCCGAAGGCGCGCGGGTGCGCTGCTTCTTCCAGATCATCCAGTGGAATGCCGACTACCGCACCAATTTCGTGTTCGGCATCGGCACCCGTGACGATCGCCTGGTGAGGGAGGATGGGCGCTGGAAGTTCTGGCGGCTGACGGTCAATGCCTGGACCGAAGTGGACCAGGTGCCGTGGAAGGGTGAGCGCAAGCTGCCCCAGCGCCCGCCCTATCGCAGCGATCCCGCCGATACGCGGCCCTTCGCAGAACAATCGCGCGATCCGTTCGAGGGCGGGAATTGACGGCGGGTCTGCCTAACCAGAATGGCCCTTGACCTGGCCCACGGTCATGGTGTGCTTGAGGCCCAGCCAGTCGGCAAGATTGGCCAGCTCGGTCTCCACGCTCTCCGCCATCATGTGCGCACGGCTTTCGTCAAAACGCAGGACCAGAGATTTCCCCTCGCGCCGCAGCGTGCTGCCCCGCAAGGAAATGCGCGTGCCGGCACCGATCTTGCGACACAGCCGGTTGGCAAGGCCCCAGGCAGACGCCCTGTGCAACTGATCCTCTGTGGCAATGCGCAGATATTCCGGCACGATCTTCGGCTGGGCGCAGCTTGCCCGAAGGGATTGGGCGATCATCGCGCGTCCGGTATGATCGAGGCCGACCCAGCGTTTTTCCAGCGCCCAGTCGGTGGAATGGTTGATGCGCAAATTCGGCTCGATCCGCGCCGCCGCCGCGGCCAGCATGGTGGACGCCAGGCGAATGCGCTCGCTGCCCCTGTTGCGCCCATCGACAGCTTCGGCGGTCCAGGCCGCCTCCAGCGTGGCATTGGTGATATCCGCGCCGCGCGGCGTGGTGAAATGGGTGACGGCGGTGAGCAGGGGATCCTGCTCGCGCGCAGCATCGCTGAGGCCGGAGAACAGCACCCCTTCGCGCAGACCCCATGCCGATATGACCAGTTCCGGCGGTTCGAATTCGCGCAGCATCACCCGCAGCATTGCCGCCGCATCCGGCAATCCGGCAGCGCGGTTGGCAGAGATGCCCGGAATGGTGGAAAGCGCGTCCGGGTCGGCCTTGGCCAGCCTCTTGGCGACCTTGTCGGCTTCTTGCGCAGACAGGCTGAACGCCTGCGGGTCATGCAAGGGATAGGACGACTTGTGCATCGCGAAATTGGCCAGCGCCCGCCAGGTTCCGCCGACAAGATACAGCGGTCCCCGATGATGCCTGGCAAATGCCGCCGGTTGCAATTGCTTCCTTATCGCCTTGCCGAACGCGGCATCGCCATCCCCGCGTATCGCGGGAAGGCGCAAGGTCCCCAGCGGCAGGCTGATCCCGTCGTGGCAATTGCCATCCTCGATCGCGACGAGTTCCAGGCTGCCCCCGCCAAGATCGGCAACAACGCCTTCCGCGCCGGGAAACGCCCCGATGACGCCGTGAGCGGATACCGTCGCTTCCTCCACGCCGCTGAGCACGCGCGGTTCCAGCCCCAGTGCGCGCACCTTCTTGATGAACTTCGCGCCATTGCTGGCTTCGCGGGCAGCAGCGGTGGCCACGGTCGCGACGTCGCTGACGCCGAGATCGCGCAGGATGGCAGCAAAACGGGCGAGCCCGGCCAGCGCCATTTTCTCCGCCTCTTTCGGGATGGTACCGCTTTCGGCAAGGTCGCGGCCCAGGCGCGCGGTCACCTTTTCGTTAAGCCACACATTGGGCGCGCGCCTTGGCCCCGAATAGACGACAAGCCGCACGGTGTTGGAGCCGATGTCGATAACGGCGCGATCGGGCACTTCGATCAGGGCATTGCTGCGCTTTGCCGCCGATGCGGTCATACCGCTCCCTTGCGCAGCGCAAGTTTGGGCACGCGGTCTTCCTTCAACGCGCCGCCGCGTCCTGATAGAGAAGGATTGGTCATGAAATAGTCGTGGCAGTTGAAGCCATCGCCCTCAACCCCCGGATCGCTCTCGACCCGTTCGTATTCCCCCGTTTCGCCATCCAGCAGCCAGCTTTGCTCTGTATCCAGCAGGTTGGCGAGCAGCACCTGTTCCAGGATCTGGTCGTGAACGGTTTCATTGGTGATCGGCACCAGTGCCTCCACCCGGCGGTAGAGATTGCGGTCCATCACATCGGCGCTGGAGATATAGACCTTCGCCTTGTCGCTGGGCAGGACCTCGCCATTGCCGAAGGCATAGATACGGCTGTGTTCCAGGAACCGGCCGATGATGGATTTGACGGTGATGTTCTCGGAAAGGCCGGGCACGCCGGGACGCAGGCAGCAGATGCCCCGGCAAACCAGCACCACCTGCACGCCTGCCTGGCTGGCGTCGTACAGCTTGTCGATAATGCGCTTTTCCGTAATCTGGTTTACCTTCCACCAGATCGTTGCTGGTTTGCCAGCCTTCGCCAGTTCGATTTCCGCGTCGATATCATCGAGCAATGTCTCCAGCAGGTTCAGCGGCGAGATGGCCAGCTTCTCCATCTCCTGTGGCTCTACATAGCCGGTGATGAAATTGAACAGCTTCGACGCATCGCGGGCCAGCGCCGGATCGGCGGTAAAGTAGCTGAGGTCGGTGTAGATCTTGGTTGTGACCGGATGGTAGTTCCCGGTGCCGAAATGGCAGTAGGTGCGATATCCGCCTTCCTCCTGCCGCACGACCATGCTGATCTTGGCGTGGGTCTTCCAGTCGATGAAGCCATAGATCACCTGTACGCCGGCGCGCTCCAGCTCGCCCGCCCATTTCAGGTTCTGTTCCTCGTCGAAGCGGGCCTTGAGTTCCACCACGGCGGTGACCGACTTGCCGTTTTCTGCCGCCCGCGTCAGCGCGTTGATAACCGGCGATTGCTGGCCCGCGCGATACAGTGCCTGCTTGATCGAGATGACATTGGGATCGTTGGCGGCCTGCCGCAGGAAATCCACCACCACCTCGAAACTCTCGTAGGGGTGGTGGATGACGATATCCTTTTCATGCACGGCGGCGAACACGTCGCCGTCATGCTCCATCACCCGTTCCGGATAGCGCGGCGAGTAAGGCGTGAATTTGAGGTCCGGACGATCTTCCTTCACCACCTCTTCCAGCCCGGCGATGCCCAGCATGCCCTCGGTCTTGGTGATGAATGCCTGCTCCAGCTCCAGCTTGTCACGCAGCAGTTCCTCTGCCTGCGGATCGAAGCTCTCGTCGATCTCCAGCATGATGACCTGGCCCCGGCGGCGGCGCTGGATGGCGCTGCGGAAATAGCGCACGAGGTCCTCGGCCTCTTCCTCGATCTCGATATCGCTGTCGCGCAGCACGCGGAAAACGCCGTCGCCGGTAATATCGAAGCCGGGGAACATCAGCTCTGCATAACGGCACACGAGGCGTTCCACGGCGACATAGATCGCTTCGTCTCCGGGGATGCGCACGAAACGCGGCAGGGCGCTGGGGATCAGCACCATTTCCACCAGCTGGCTGCCATCTTCCTTGCGCGTCAGGTTGAACAGCGCGCCAAGGCCCAGGTTGGCGACGAAGGGGAAGGGGTGGGCGGGGTCAATCGCCTGCGGGGTGATGACCGGCATGATATGATCGAGGAAATACTGCCGCAGCCAGTTTTCCGCTTCGGCATCGAGGCGATCTTCGCCCTTGATGTGTATGCCCTGCTCGGCCAGCAGCGGCCGCAGTTCAGTGAGGGTGGATTGCTGGCGTTCTTCCAGTTCGCGATATTTCGTGCTGATTGCGGCCAGCTGCTGCTTCGGCGTGCGCGCATCCAGCGACATTTCGGCTACGCCGCTGCGCACCTGTCCTGCCAATCCGGCAACGCGGATCATCATGAACTCGTCCAGGTTGTTGCCGGAAATCGACAGGAACCGCATCCGCTCCAGCAGCGGATAGGAACTGCGACTGGCCTCTGCCAGAACGCGTTCGTTGAATGACAGCCACGACATTTCGCGATTGAAATAGCGTTCTTCGGGGGAGAGCAATTCCGGGTCTGCACCGGCCGTTGAAGTGGGCTCTACGGATTCTGGGGCGGTGCTCATGGCGCCTCATGCGCTCCTGCTAAGGGTGTGTGCGATAGTGTTACGCGAACGCAAATGCGGCGCAATGCTTTAGCGCGCGGCGGCGAGTGTCAGTTCCACGTATCCACCAGATCGCTGGCCCGTGTGATCGCGGCAATCCCGCGCTTGCCTTCGGCGCGTTTCAGCTGAACGATGACGTCGATCACGCTGGCGGCATAGGATATCGTGTCGGACCGCGAGAGGCCGATGCCGGTCTGCATGACCATCAGCGATAGCTGCTCCAGCGCGCCGCGCAGGCTGTTGGCGTGAATGGTGGAGAAACTTCCGGGATGGCCGGTGTTGATGGCGCGCAGGAAGGAAACGCTTTCCGCGCCGCGCAACTCGCCCAGCACGATCCGGTCGGGCCGCAGGCGCAGCGCCGATTGCAGCAATTCGTTGGAGGTGACCTTGGCCTCCCCCAGCTCGCCCTTTACCGCCACGAGGCCCACTGCATTGGCACCAGGGAATTTCAGTTCCGGCGTGTCCTCCACCAGAACGACGCGCTCATCGCGCGGTATTTCGCCCAGCATGGCGTTGAGAAACGTGGTCTTGCCGGTGCTGGTGCCGCCAGAGATCAGGATGGTCTTGCGCGCGCGGATCGCGGCGCGCAGGAAATCGATGGGTTTTGCCTGCGGATCGGGCATGTCCGCTTCGCTATCCTGCAACAGCGGGCCTGTATCATAGGCATCCAGCGGCAGGTCGAGGCGGCGATGGCGGCGGATGGCCATGGCCCAGTGCTTGCGCGTGGCGGGCGGCCCGCAAAACTGGATACGCGCGCCGTCCGGCAAGGTCGCGCCCAGCAGCGGGTGTTCGCGATTGATGCCCTGGTGGCTGATGCGCGCCACCTGTTCGGCAAGGCGCTGCACCAGCTTGTCGTCGATCGCGTCCAGTTCGACACGCTGCATGCCGGGGCTGGCCGCGTCCTCTACCCACATCTCGCCGGGTCGGTTGACGAGGATTTCGGTCACCGTGTCCCGCTCCAGCCACTCGCGAAAAGGCGCGAGGTATGCGTCGAGATAGACGGAGCCGCTGTGCACTTGCGGACCATCGGCCGGTGGACCCGCCATCGGAATGGCTGCGGTCCGCGTGCCGTCAGGCTCCTCCCCCAGGTGATGGATTTCGGCTGACATGATGTCCGTTCAGCCTACCTTCGGGGCCTGGCTGAAATCCAGATCGCGCGCGGTATAGACGCGGATCGGTTCACCCATGCGTACGCGCACGGTCGGCGGGCGCTGGCCGTCCTGCTGCAAGGCCGTGTTGGCGGCGTTCTGCCCGCCGCCCAGCACGACCGATGCGCCGCCGCTGGCAACGGTCGTCAGCCCGCCGATCACCGAAAGCAGCATGGCAGAGCCGAAGCGGCTGAAGAAATGGTTGTCGACATCGCCCGCAAGGCCCGCAGTGCCATCGAAGCTGGTGGCCGGGCTCTGCAGCGAAACGGTAACGCCATCGGGGCGGATAACCCGCTGCCAGATGACATAGGCGCGCCGCTGACCGGCCTGCAGGCCGGACTGGTATTGCCCCACGAGGCGGCTGGAGCGCGGAATCAGTACGCTGCTGCCATCGTAGGAGCGCACATCCTGGCTCACCACGGCGCGCACGAAGCCGGGCACATCGGTGTTGATGGCGGTTTCCAGGATCGCCGGGATCATCGTGCCCTGCGTCACGGTGGTGGCCGGGTTCACATCCTGCATGGCGACAGCCGTGCCGCCGCCTACCCCGCCGATGCGCGCTGCAAATTCATTCGCTGCACCGCCGCCGGGAACGACAGAGCCGCCCGGCGTGGATGCTTCGGCAGCCGCTGCATTGGCCGCTGCCGCGCGGGGTGCGACGCCGCCATCGAAAACAAGCGTGGGGGAAGAGTAGGGATTTGTAGCCGGTCCAGCTGCATAATTACCCTCCGGCACACGGGCGAGTACGGGCGACGGAGCCGGATCGGACTGCGGCTGGATGCCGGCGTTGGCGCTGGGCAGGCCGTCCGTCGACAATGGCGCCACATTGGCCGGAGCGGGCGGCGGGGCGGTGGCCGCAACATCGGCTGCCGTCTGCCCATCATCGGTGCGGCTGGCGTTCAGCCCCCACAAGGTAGCTGCCCCAAGCAGCGCAACGAAGCCGACACCTGCCAGCAGGCCCAGCGCATCCTTGTTGCCGCTGCGATTGGCGACGGCTGGATAGGATGTACGGCTGGCAAGGTCGATGACCTCTGTCGTCTCGTCATCGCGCGGGTCCGCATCATTGGCGTGGCCGAGGCTTTTTTCGGGCAGTCGCATGGCAAGTTTCATCTGCGTATCTCCAATTCGCCGTTCAGGCGCCCTGCTGGGCGGTGCCGTCGGCATTCACTGCGCCGACCGGGCCTTCGTTCACAAGCATGGCGGCATCGTCGCCCGAACGCAGGATGATTTCGCCGGGCACGATGTCCAGCACGATCGTGTCCCCCCGCACGGCGAAGTTTACCGGGCCTTCTGTACCCTCGTGATCTTTCACCAATATGGCAGGCATCGGCTGGCCCGACGGCCAGGCAAGGAAGGTGGCCGTGCCATCGTCGTAGATACGTTCGGGCAGCAGGGCGGTGTCGCCGCTGGTGGCCCAGTCGAAATTCAGCGATGTTGGGTCGAGCACGGCGTAGTCGTCATTCGCCGCAGCCAACTCCATCGCATTGGGCCGCTCGCCCGGATCGGCGGACGCCAGCCCGGTTTCCTCCACCGGCTCGACTTCGACCGGATAGGTGAAGGTGAGCACGTAAAGCGGCGTGCGATTGGCGGGGTTGGCGACAAGATCGAACAGGTAGGTGTGGCGATTGGTCACCACCGTCATGTTGGTGGACGCACGCGGTTCCAGCGGCTTTACGAACAACAGGTTCGCGCGGCGATTGGGTGTGACCTGCCAGCTGGTGGAATCGCCGATGGCGACATTCTCGATCGCCTCGCCTTCGCCGAACTGGATGGTGGACTGGACATTCACCTTGCCTTCGATCCGCACCACCTGGGTGGGATCGTAAAGGCGTTCCACAAGGCGCGCATCCTGCGCCGCGACGGGCGCGGCAACAAGCGTGGAGGCAAGGAGGAGCGCAGCGAGGCTGGCGCGGATCATGACATTTTCTCCGAAGAACGAACGGGCGCGGATTTGAAGCGGCTGCCGATGCCGCGTGAACGCGAAGGGGTGGCGGAACTGCTGCGTGATTGATCGGCGGACGCTGTGCCCTGCACAATTCTCGTCTCCCGCAGGGTGGTCGATCCGCCGGTGTCGTTGGCGGCGGCGGGCGTGTTTGCCGTCACGCGAATGTCGCGTGCGGGCGGCGGCGTTGATTGGGCAGCGCGGTCTCTGGCGGTTGTGCCGGCGACAGTTGCGGAAGCCGGGGCGGCGTAAGACGCGGGGGAAGCTGTATTCGTGCCGCCGCGTTCATCGGCGCGCGCGCTTTGCGACAGGCCGAACACGCTCCACCCGCTCACCATCGTCGTGGCGACCTTCAGCACCATGAACATCAGCGCCAGGTGCACCGCACCGATCATGAAGAACGCCATGGCCGGGCGCACGTCGATCTGGCCGGGCGTCGTCATCAGGCTGGAGAGGACAGGTATCGCCAGTTCCAGCATCAGCGATCCGCCCAGCACGGCGAACAGCGGGGCCATCGCCATCAGCACCACGCCCTTCAGCCAGCCCACGAACAGCCCACGCGTGCCATCGAACAGCGCCAGCAGGATGAAGATCGGGCCAAGGCCCATCAGGATGGCGAGCGCGATCTTGCAGGTGGCGAGCACGCCCACCGTCCCCAGCAGCAGCATGGTACCGCCCGACCACAACAGGCCCGGCGGCGAGAACAGCGATGTGTCATTGGCCATCGCATCGCCGCCCGATGCCTCCATCAGGGACAGCATCACGACGTCCAGCTTGTCGGCAAAGATGGTGGTGGCAGAACCATCCGTACCCATCAGCACCGTGGCAATCTGATCGGGCGCGCCAACGGCCAGGTTCCAGAACACGCTCTGGAAGGCGACCCAGCTGGTGGCGAAGGTGATGACCAGCACCAGCGTCACCATGCGCGGCGTCAGCGATGACAGGCCGAGGCGCGTGCGCCCGGTAATAAGGCCGAAGCCAAGAAAGGCGATCCACAATGTCAGCAGGATCGTGAGCGCGGGGCCAAAGCTGCCCTCCGCGCTGAACAGGCGGTTGAACGCCGCCTGCGCCATTTCCGACGCGGCGCAATCCACACCGCGAAGCGATGCGCCGATACCGGCGCCCACGCCTTCCATGGCGCGCATGCACTGGGCTGAAGCTGAGCTCACTCGGCGGCCTCCCAGTTGAAGCCATCGTCCTGTTCGGGCTGTGCGGTTCCAGGCCAGGCCCGGTTGGTCAGCGCAGGATACCACTGCGCGGGATCATCCCCCACAGCTTCGCGCAGCAGGTCGAGCCGACGCACGCTGCTCTCGCGGCCAGAGAGCATGGTCAGCACCTCTGGCGCGCCGGAAAGGTCGAGCCGCACCACGACGCTGGCATCTGGCTGGCGGACAAGGAAACAGCGGCTATGCGCAGGCAGCGATTTGATCAGCGCCAGCTCATGCTCTGTCAGGCCGAAGCCGTCGCAATAGTCTTCCGCCCGTGCGCGCGCGTTGGGCATGAAGACCATCGTGGCGGTCTGCTCCACCAGCGCGGTGGAAATCTTGCTGTCCAGCGCATCGCGCGCGGATTGCGTGGCAAAACCGACCAGCGCGTTTCTTTTCCGCAGGGTTTTCAGCCAATCGCGGATGCGCGCGGCGAACACTTCGTCGTCCAGCGCCTTCCAGCCCTCGTCGATCAGCACCATCGTAGGCTGCCCGTCCAGCCGCTCGTCGATGCGATGGAACAGGTACATCATGGTTGGCGTGCGCAGCTTGGGGTTTTCCAGCAGCGCGGTCATGTCGAAACCCATCACGCGGGTGGAAAGATCGAGCTTGTCGACCTCGTTATCGAACAGCCAGCCGTTCTCGCCATCCTCGATCCATGCCGAGAGGCGATCCGCCAGATCACCGGGCTGCGGACGCTTTGCGCCGGAAACCAGCTCCTTGAAATAGCGCAGGCGGCGCAGGCTGGGATCGTTGGAATAGGCGGCGTCGACGGCGGCGGCGATGGTGGCGCTTTCTTCCGGCCCTTCGGCCTTCAGCACCACCGAAAGCCAGTCGCGCAGGAAGCCGCGGTTGGCGGGCGTATCGGGCAGGGCGAGCGGATTGAAGCCGGTCGGCTCTCCCGATCGGATGCGATCATAGGTGCCGCCGATGCCGCGAATGAACAGCTCCGCCCCGCGGTCCTTGTCGAACAGGATGGTGCGGGGCGAGAACTTCTGCGCCTGTGCGGCCAGGAAGTTCATCACCACGGTCTTGCCCGAACCCGACGGGCCGATGACCGAGAAGTTGCCGAGGTCCCCATGGTGGAAGTTGAAAAAGAACGGGGTCGAACTGGTGGTTTGCAGCAGCGTGACTGCTTCGCCCCAGTGATTGCCTTCGGCCTGCCCCAGGGCGAAGCCGTGCAGGCTTCCGAAGCTGGCCATATTGGCGGTGGAGATCATCGCGCGGCGAACCACGTAATGCTCGTTACCGGGGAACTGGCCCCAGAAGGCGGGCTCCAGATTTGTGTCCTCGCGCACGGCGATCGCGCCGGTGTCGGCAAGGCTGGCGGCGACGGAGGCGGTGGCATCGTCCAGCCGTTCAAGGTTTCGTTCGCGCACCAGCACGGTCAGGTGATGGTCGCCAAATGCTACCGAGCCAGCGCCAAGCTCGTCACGCGCGGCCATCATTTCGGCGCGCTCTGACTGGGCTTCCTCATCGGCGCTTTTCAGGCGGCGAACGGCAAGGTCGATCTTCTCGCGCGCGGTCTGGCGTTCTTCGGGGGCGAAGCTCTCCGTCACGATCATCTCGTAAGGCAGCCGCAGCATGCCATCCAGCAGGCCCGGACTGGTGGCGTCGGGATAATCCTTCAGGCTCAGGATGGAGGCGAAATCGGCCCCGCCGCTGCCGCGCAATTCCATGGCATCAAGGCCAAAACTGGCGCGCCGATAGGGCAGCATCCTGCCGATATCGGTATCGGCATCGGGGCGGCGCACCGGGCGCATTTCGCCGTTGTAAAGCGCGCTAAGAAGTTCGAGCACCTCGTTATTGGTGTTGCCGGACGGGCCGACATAATCGCCCAGCGGCTGTGCGCCGTAATCGCCGAGGCTGGCGGAGAGCGCCTGCAAGGCCGCGCGAAGGGAGCGCAGGTCCTTGGGATCGACCTCGTCCTCGACATTGCTGCGGCGGAACATCTTGCCCGCCTTTTCTGCCAGGCCCGCCTTGCCGCGCGCGGGACGGCGTACCAGGGTCACGAACTGGTCGTTCACGAACAGCGAACCCGAGGACAGCTTCTCGCGCCAGCGTCGGTCAATATGGGCGGACAGCGGGTCTTCGAAATTGGCGTCCAGTTCCACGCTCACCCGGCGGCGGATGACGTGGTGATACATGACAAAGCGCGCATCCAGGTTGCTGCGCAGCATCACCTCACGGGTCTGCGCATGGGCGTTGAGTGCGTCTGTATCTTCGGTTTCGAACAGCAGGCCGGGCACTTGCAGCGCCCCCATCAGCGATCCGTCGCGCAACAGCATCACATTCTGATCCACCAGCCGCGCGTAGGGCAGGCGTTCACCGGCATGCGCTTCCTTGGCGCTCCAGGCTGCGGCTCCCAGTCGCCATTTGGGCCACTTGGTCTTCATGTTCCTACTCCATGCCGCCTGTTAAAGGCGGCGGTTCGCTCTCGCGCCGAAACCCTTTTCAGGTCAGGCGGCGTAGCTGTTGCAGCCCCAACGGCTGTAGTTCTTCACCCGTGGACACTTGCTGACCTTGGTCAGCCACAGGTCGAAAATGCGCGGTTCGCGAAGGCAGGCGAAATAGCCGATCACGTGCATGATGATGGGGATCGGCAGGATCCACAGGCTCTTCAGGATCAGGAACGCCTCTGTCGTCACCAGCGCGTTGATGATGAAATAGTTGAAGGTCACGCCCGCGAACATCTGCGGGCGGGTCAGCGCGCGATGGACGGGATGGCGAATAAGCTGCATCAGACCTGTTCCCTCTCCGGCCTCAGCCCGCCGCGCCCTGGATGCCCGCCACGATGGAGGCAGCGCCAAAGATGATGAAGCAGCCCAGAATCACCGTGGCGCCGAAACGCCAGTTCATCCGGCCCGTCAGCATCATGAAGCCAACGGCGGCCACGGCCATGACGGCCACGGCGGTGGCGACAGAGCCGAGCAGCGTGTTCTGCATCCAGCCCAGCGCATTGTTGATCGGCCCGGAACCGGCGGGATCCTGCGCGTAAGCAGTCGATGGAGCGATCAGCACCGCGATAGCAGCGGCAAGGCGATAAAAAGCATTCATTGTCAGTCGGAACTCCGGGAGTAATCGGACAGGCGGCCCATGATCGCAGCGACATAGACCTGAGTTTCACGGATGCGCGGAATGCCGCCTGAACGGACAACCCGTCCCGGCCCGGCATTATAAGCGGCAAGGGCTTTTTCCAGATCGCCGTCGAACCGGTCGAGCTGTTCGCGCAGATAGCGGGCGCCGCCTTCGAGGTTGGCAAGCGGATCGTCGGGATCGACGCCAAGATCGCGGGCGGTACCGGGCATCAATTGCGCGAGGCCACGCGCGCCTGCCGGCGAAACGGCATCCTCGCGCCAGCGGCTCTCCTGCCACACCAGTGCCTCGAGCAAGGCTGGAGACAGGTCGAACCGGTTGGCCAGGTCGGCGACATAGGCCGCATAGGCTGGGGGGATCGCTGCCGAATGTTCTACGGTATCGGCAACGGCACCTTCCGGCACGAGCGAAATTGCATTCTCGGGGACTTCTGCAAGCGGGACAGGCGCGAGCACGGCATTCATTTCAATGCGCTCTACCGGCCCTGCGATCCATTGAGCCTCACCGGCTGCGGAAATCTCCAGCACATCCGCCTGCGCGGGCAACGCGCAGAGGCCGGCGAATGCCAGCGCAAAAGTGGATGTGCAAAAACGCAGAATCATCAATCCCTCCGAAGTCGCCCCAATGCTTACAACAAATGACAACGCCATGACAGTCCGGGGGAAAGCGTGCTGGCGCAAGGCGGACACAGAAGAACCCGGAAGGCCAATGCCGTCCGGGCTCTTGTCGCGATAAATCGCGCCGGGCCTTGCAGGGCCCCTATGTGGCAAAAGCTGAACCCGCGATTATTCCGCAGAAGCGCCCAGCGAAAGCAGTGCCATCTGGGCCGCGCGGCGGGAATCGATCCAGTCGCCATTCGCCAGTTCCAGCTCATAGCGATCCTCGCTGGCGATGGCAGCGCGATAGGCCTGCTGCGCCTGCTCGTATTCCCCGACCGCCGCATAGGCTGCGCCGAGGTTGATCAGCAACGCCGGATCGCCGGGGTTTTCCGCGCGCGCCTGTTCCAGCTGCACGATGGCTGCGCGCGTTTCGCCGGAAACCAGCGCGTCGTATCCAACGTCACGAGTTTCGATATCGGGCTGGGTGGTCGCTGCCGAAGGGCCGGCTTGCGCCAGCAAGAGAAATGCCAGGGTGGCTGATGCAAACATAGTCTTCTCCCAAGTTCCTGAAGAGTAGTCTGCGCGCAACATTACAAGAGTGCAACAAAAGCGTCACATTGTCACAAAAGCGCAATATTTTGACGGGGGAAAAGTTTTTGTCACGTTAAAACAGATATATAGAGCCTATGTGACATTCCTTCTCACGAAACCGTAACACGGTCGCCAAAGTGTCATTTGGCAAGCCTAGCCGTCCCCTTGCGACATCGCATTTCGCATTACCTGATTCTCGGTTTTTTTGAGGGGACCGTTCGCTGTGACTACTCTTTCTCGCTCTTTGATCCTTGGCTGTTCCGTCATGGCGCTCGCCGCCTGTGGCCCCGATGAGATCGCTTCGCCCGGCACCGGCGGCAATGTGATTATCAACAATCCCACGCCAGCGCCCACACCCACCCCGACGCCCACCTCCGGCGGAACGCTGGTAACTCCGGCGGGCGGCTGCCCTACCATTGCCGATGCGCAAGGCCTGACGGATGAAGGCACGATCAGCAATTCGGCCGGTGACGAATGGCGCGTGTGCGCCACGCCGCTGCGCTTCAATGCCTCGTCCACCCTGCCGCAGATCGATGGCCTGCTGTATCGCCTGCCCGGCCAGGTGAATGTCGGTACCGATGGCGGCCCGGCGGCTGACAACAGTGATGGCCTTTCCGATACCAATGTCGAACTGACCATCGAACCGGGCGTAATCGTCTACGCCGCTGGCTCTTCGTTCCTGAACGTAACGCGCGGCAACTCGATCGACGCCAACGGCACCGAAGACATGCCGATCATCTTCACCAGCCGCGACAACATCGTTGGCCTGAACAACGCCAACTCTTCGGGCCAGTGGGGCGGTGTCGTCCTGTCCGGACGGGCTCCTGTCACCGACTGTTTCGAGGCACTCGCAACCCCGGGCACCGTGGATTGCGAACGCCAGGTGGAAGGCGCATCCAATCCCAGCTTCTTTGGTGGCAATGATGCGGGCGATTCCTCCGGCTCGCTCAGCTATGTGCAGATCCGCTATTCGGGCTTCGTCCTTTCAGGTGACAACGAACTGCAGTCGCTGACCACTGGTGGCATCGGTTCGGGCACAACGCTCAACCACATCCAGTCGATCAACTCCTCGGACGACGGCGTCGAATTCTTCGGCGGCGTCGTGAACATCAGCAACCTGATCGTTGCCGGTGCCGAAGACGATTCGCTTGATACCGATACGGGTGTGAAAGCGAACATGCAGTTCGTCCTTGCAGCCCAGCGCGACGGCATTGGCGATGCCATCATCGAGGCGGATTCCAGCAACGGCCTGGAAGACCAGACACCGCGGCAGAACACCACCGTCAGCAACTTCACCTTCATCCAGCGCAGGGTGGGTGACCAGGTTGTCCGCATCCGTGGCGGGGCTGATTACGGCCTCTACAACGGCGTGATCTTCGATGCGACGGGCTCCACGCCCTGCATCCGCATCGACAATAGCGAGACGGTTCGCGCCGCGAATGGCGGCCTCGACGATGTCGGCCCGCCGCGCTTCAACTCGGTTGCCCTGGATTGCGCCACCAACTTCCGCGATGGCAGCGGCGGGATCACTGCCGCGCAGGCCGAGGGGATTTTCGATAACGGGACCGGCAACGACAAGGATTACACCCATACGATCACGGGTGGTTACCTGAACGGCGCCAGCGAAGACGGCTATGCGCCGATCTTCGATGCAACGGCCCTGTCGAGCTTCTTCGAGACCGTGGCTTTCATCGGCGCCGTGTCGTCCTCGGACGACTGGACGCAGGGCTGGACCTGCGATTCCGCGGCAGTTTCGTTCGGGAACAACACCGGTGCCTGCACCGAAATTCCGAGCTTCTGATGATGGCGGGGAGGGGGCGTGTTCCCCCTCCCTGTCCTGCGCTGCGGGCCTGTTCGCCTGCGCTGAATATACTGATCGAACTCATGAGGGAGTCATACCAATGACCACTGGCAAGCGGCTGGCGGGGCTGCTCTTGCTCACCACCGCGCTCACAATTCCCGGCGCGGCCTTTGCACAGGATGCTGCTGGCAGCGCGCTGTCTCCATCACAGGAACAGGTGGAGCGCGACGAACTGCTGGATAACGAGCAGGAGCAACTCGAAGAACCGGATATCTCGGTTCCGGGCGGTTCCATCATCGTGACCGGACGGATCAATCGCGATCCGACGCGCAATTCCACCCAGGTGGTCAGTGTCCTTACAACCGAGCAGATCGCCCGGACCGGCGAAGGCGACATTGCCGGCGCACTGAACCGCGTGACCGGTCTTTCCGTACAAGGCGCGGGCTTTGTTTACGTGCGCGGCCTTGGCGATCGCTATTCGCTGGCGCTTCTCAACGGCCTGCCGCTGCCTTCGCCGCAGCCGCTCAGCCGCGTGGTGCCGCTGGATATCTTCCCCACCAACGTGGTTTCCTCCAGCCTGGTGCAGAAGACCTATTCCGCCAACTTCCCAGGCGAATTTGGCGGCGGCGTGATCAACCTCACCACGCGCGCCATTCCCGATGAAAGCTTCCTCGAAGTCAGCGGCAGCCTCAGCGGCAACACCGAGACGACGTTTCACAACGGCTTGAGCTATTACGGCTCCGACTTCGACTGGTTCGGTTTCGACGATGGCACGCGCGATGTGCCGCCGGCATTGCAGACATTTTTCGACAGCGGCATTCGCCTGAGCGACATTCCGCTCGACCCGTCGCAGAACTTCAATGGCTCCCCGTTCACCCAGCTCGACATCGGCAAGCAGTTGGGCAATCCCAACCTGATCCTGCTGCAGAAGATCGGCGACATACCGGCCAACTGGTCCGCCGGCATCACTGCGGGCCATTCGCTGGATGTGTTTGGCGATGGCCTGCTGGGCATCGTTGCCACGGCTTCTGTCAGCAACAAATGGCGCACGCGCGACATCACCTCGCAGTCGATCCTGGCCGATTTCACGCTCGACAGCGATTTCAACGATCTCGTTACCGACAACAGGGTGCTGGTGAACGCATTGCTGGGCTTCGGGCTGGAAATCGGCGATCACCAGTTCCGCTGGACCAACCTGTTCATCCGCGACACCTCGAAACTGGCGCGCCTTTCGCGGGGCGAGGATTTCCAGGATGATGACAGCATCCAGCAGCAGCAGACAGCCTGGTTCGAACGCCAGCTGATCGACACGCAACTGGTGGCAGAGATGGAGTTCGGCGACCTTGGCGTAGACCTTCGCGGCGGCTATGCCCGCACCGATCGAGAAGCGCCTTTCGAATACACCTTCACCTACGTGCGCGACAATGCGCAGGGTCCGCTCAGCGACCAGTTCATCAACGTGCTGGACCGCCAGACCGGTGATGCTTCGGTGGTGTTCTCCGACCTTCAGGAAGAGCTTTACGCGGGCGGCATCGATCTCAGCTATCCCATCTTCGACAATTTCGGACTGACGGTAGGCTACGCCTATTCCGACACCGAACGCTATTCGGAGCGGCGCGAATTCCTGTTCAACGCGCCCACCAGCTTTCCCGATGGGGTGGGCCTGTTGCGGCCCGACCTGTTGCTGGGCGATGCCATCATCGATTTCTACGATATCGGCCTGATCGAATCCACGCAGAACGATCCGGCGTTCGTTTCCGCTCTCACCGTTCATGCGGGATACGGCAAGATCAACTGGGAACCGACGATGGGCGTGATCCTCGACCTGGGCGTTCGCTACGAAACGGCCGATCAGACGGTCGATCCGGTGGATGTGTTCAACACGCCGCTCAATTCCGCCAGCAGCACGGCCATCAACAATGATTACTGGTTGCCCGCTGCCACGTTGACGGTAGAGCCGATGGAGAACCTGCAACTGCGCGCCAACGCGTCGATGACGCTGGCCCGCCCGCAGTTCCGCGAGCTGATATTCCAGACGTACTATGATCCGGAAACCAACCGCCAGTTCAACGGCAACCCGTTCCTGATCGACAGCGAGCTGAAGAATTTCGAAGTGCGCGGCGAGTATTACTTCGGTGGGGGCGACAGGGTCTCGCTGGCCGGTTTCTACAAGGAAATCGACAACCCGATCGAAGCCTTCTCCAGCTTCTCCGACAATGCGCAGCTGACCAGTTTCGCCAACGCGCCCAGTGCCACGCTGTGGGGTGTGGAGGCGGACATGCAATACACCTTCGATCTCTACAACCTGGGCGGCTTCTTCGAGACCAAAGAGCTGCTGGTGATCAGCAACTACACCTATACAAACTCCGAAATCTCGGTTCAGGCTGGCGATATCACGCGGCTGTTCCCCGGCGGCGACACGGCAGCATCCAACCTGTTCGTGGACGGCGTACCGCTCACCGGCCAGTCGGATCACCTGGTGAACTTCCAGATGAGCCTGGAAGATACCGAAAGGCTGCAACAATTCACCGTGCTGCTGAACTATGCCAGCCAGCGCGTGACCAGTCGCGGTACTTCGGGCCTCCCCGATATTCTCGAGGAACCGGGCCTGACGGTCGATCTCGTGGCGCGGCAGGGCTTCGATCTGCTGGGTAATGACGTCGAACTGAAGCTGGAAGCACGCAATATCTTCGGCAGGCCGAACGAGGAGTTCCAGACCGACGGCGTGAACCGGGCCGAAATCAACAGCTACGAACGCGGGACGGAGCTGGCCGCTTCCCTGTCCTTCACTTTCTGAGACGTATCAAGACGGCCTCTCGCCACGTGCGAGGGGCCGTTTGTTCGTCCGGCAGTACCGCAGGTCAGATCAGGTCGAGCACATAGCCCCTGCCGTGCACGGTGCGCAGCAGTTGCCCTGCCCCTGCCTCGCGCAGCCCTTGGCGCAGCCGCTTGATCCACACATCAACCGTGCGCAGATATTCCGGATCGCCATCCTTGCCCAGCGCATCGATCAGTTCCTGCCGTGACAGGACCCGGTTGGGGTTTTCGGCCATGAAGCGCAGGACGCGAAACTCATTGGGTCGCAGGCCGATCAGCTCGCCGTTCCATCGAGCCTGTTCGCCAGCAACGTTGATCTGCAGATCGCCGAACTCCAGTATCTGGGGCATGTTGGCAGAATGCCGCTGGGCAAACAGCGCCAGCACCCGGTCCAGCATTGCCTGCCGATCCAGCGGGCCGATCGCGTAATCGTCTGCCCCGGCCTTCAGCGCGCGGCGGCGGTCTTCGGGATCGTCCTCTTCCAGCACCATGGTGACATGGGCATCACCCATCCGTGGATCGGCACGCAAGCGGCGGACCATCTCGAGACCCGATAGGGTTTCCATCACCCAGTCGACGAAGACCCATGCCCGCCCGTCCACCAGGGAAAGGGGACCACCGGGCGGCAGGGCGACGAAACGGAATACGGCATCGCCAGCCGTGAAATCCGCAAAGCGCGCCGCTTCGGTATTGGTCGTGAATATGCTGATGCGGTCCATTCGCCAGTGCCCGGTTTGTGTAGGGCAAGTGATTGGCAAGCCAGCATGACCGGTCTGTGACAATGGCGCGGCAATTCGACATTGCCTTTCCAATGCCTAGCGAATGGGAGGCGCGGGGCAGTATCTGGACAGATAATCGCCGTGGCCGGGCATGTGCTGGACCAGGAAGCGAATGGATTTCTCGATCTCGTCCAGCTCGGTTTTCGTCGCCACCTTGTCGAGCGTTTCGGCCATCGCGTTGTGGCCCTTCATGTCTATTCCCTGGCCCATCATGACCGCGGCCCAGCTGGTCTCGGTGAACAGTTCGTCCTCCTCGCGGAAGATCTGCCCGGTTTCCTGAAACAGCGCGATCCGTTCGGTCAGGCTGTCGGGCACGCTCATGTTGCGGCAATAGTTCCAGAATTCGGAATCGTCGCGGGTGGTGGTGTTGTAGTGCAGGATCAGGAAATCGCGGATACGGCGGTATTCGGTGCCGGTCAGGCGGTTGAATGTCTCGCGCTGGGCATCGGTGATGCCATCCAGCGACAGCACCGCGATCAGCTTTGTCAGGCCGGTGTGGATGAGGTGGATGGAGGTGGATTCCAGCGGCTCCATGAACCCCGCAGACAGGCCGAGGGCCACCACGTTGCGGTTCCAGAATTTCTTTCGCCTGCCGGTCACGAAGCGCAGGTGGTTGGGATCGGCGGTGGGCTTTCCGGCCAGGTTGCCGACCAGGATATCGGTCGCCTCGTCGGCTTCCATGAAGGCATCGCAATAGACGTGGCCATTGCCGTTGCGGTGTTGCAGCGGCACCTGCCACTGCCAGCCAGCACTGTGCGCAGTGGCGCGGGTGAAGGGCGGGGGCGGGCTGCCGTCGTCGCGGTTGCAGGGCAGGGCGACAGCGCGGTTGCATGGCAGCCAGTGCGACCAGTCCTCGTATCCCGTCTGCAGCGTCTGCTCGATCAGCAGGCCGCGAAAGCCCGAGCAATCGATGAACAGGTCGCCCTCTATTCTCTGGCCGTCTTCAAGCGATACGGATGCGATATCGCCGGTTTCGGCATTCTGCTCCACATCGAAGACCTTGCCTTCCTTGCGCACGACACCGCGCCCTTCGGCATATTTGCGCAGGAACGCGGCATAGCGTGAAGCGTCGAGATGATATGCATAATTGATCGGTGGCAGGTCTTCGCGTTGCATGTCCGGCGTGCGCGCGAACTTGCCGAAGTAGGCGGCCATCGTCTCTGCATTGAAGACCTGGATCGGGCGATTGTCGCCCTGCGACCTCATGAAGTGCCACACGTGATGAAACGACATCGCGCCGATTTGATAACCGTAATTGCCGAAGGGGTGGATGTAGCTGTCGCCCACCGCGCCCCAGTTCACGAACTGGATGCCCAGCTTGAAACTGCCCTGCGCGGCGGCGAGTATCTCCCTCTCGTCGATTTCCAGCAACTGGTTGAAGTCCACGAAGGGCGGGATGGTTGCCTCGCCCACGCCCACCGTGCCGATTGCCTCCGACTCCACCAGCGTAACGGCAAGCTCGCGCCCCTTTTTCAGGCGGGAAAGCGCGGCTGCCGCCATCCATCCGGCAGTTCCGCCGCCAACGATTACGATCTTCTCGATTGCCATGTCGGTGCTCGCTATATCCTCTCCAAGCGGCGTAGCGGGCTTTTCGTTGCTGCGCAAAACGGGACAAAAGTCCGTGCTGCACTGGGCCCCGTGGCCGCTAATGCAAAAAAGCTACACCAGGCGAAGCAAAATGTGAACGTTCATTTTTGCAGTTGTGAACGCTAACAAGATTGGTATGAAAAGGACGTGGCGCTGCGTAGGCGCGTGAAATTTTTAAACGATATCGCCCGAAAAAATCAGGCGGATCAATGGGGAGGCAACTAGTGTCAGCTCGAATCGATAGCCGTAATCCTACCTTCGGCAGCCGCGCACGAGCGCTCGCCGGTGTATCGGGCGTTGCCCTGTGCATGGCCGCCAGCAATGTCGCACTCGCGCAGGAAACCGTCGAGGAAGAGGCTGCGCAGGAAGCGGGTGAGGCCGAGGTCAATACGATTGTTGTCAGCGGTTTCCGTGCCTCTCTGCAATCCGCACAGGACTTCAAGGAAAACGCCGATACCATTGTCGACGTGATCACGGCCGAAGATGTCGGCGCACTGCCCGACCGTTCTGTCACCGAAGCGCTGCAGCGTGTCCCCGGCGTGAACATCGGCCGGTTCGAGAAGACTTCCGACCCTGACCGGTTCTCGGTCGAGGGCACAGGCGTCATCATTCGCGGCCTGCCTTATGTGCGCAGCGAACTGAATGGCCGCGATATCTTTTCTGCAACCGGCGGGCGCAGCCTGAGTTTCGAGGATGTCTCTCCCGAACTCGTCGGCCGCGTCGAGGTGTTCAAGAACACCACCGCCGACATGATCGAAGGCCAGATTGCCGGCCTCGTGAACCTGGTAACCCGCAAGCCGCTCGACAATCCGGGCCTGAACATTGCCGGTTCCATAGAGGCCAATTACGGCGACCTGCGTGAAGAATGGTCCCCTACCTTCAACATTCTCGGCTCCAACACCTTTGACAGCGCGATCGGCACCTTCGGCCTGCAACTTTCCTATTCCTGGTCCGAATTGCAGAGCCGCACCGACGCTTCGCAGGTTGCCGATCCCTGCTACCGCAATGCCGACCTTTCGGGCGGCTGCCTGCGCGTTTTCGATGTGAACTCTGGCGGCTTCGGCGATGTCCAGAATTACACCGAAGACAACTTCCCGCCCAGCCGGCTCCGTTATCGTTCCGCAGTATGCGGGCGTGCGCACCACCGATCTTGACCGCGATCGCGAGGCGATTTCGGCTATCGGGCAGTTCGAGAGCAACGACGGGCGCTTCCTGGTTACCGCAGAATATCTGCGTTCCAAGGCAACCTTCTTCACCGAGGAATACGCGCTGCTTGGCCGCATCGACGATGGCGTTTCGGCACCCGATCCGCGCCCCGGCACCGATTTCACCTTCGACGAGAACGGGCTATTCCAGACCGGTATCCTCACCGACAACGTCGGCAATGCCTATGCGACACCGTTCGGTCTGGGCGGAATCCCGGTCGATTCATTGCGCTTCCTGCGCGACACGGAGACCGTGACCGAAGACTATTCCGTGGATGTCTTCATGGAATTGACCGATCGCCTTCGCGTCAACTTCGAAGGCCAGATCGTCAAGTCCGACCTGCAGCGTGATTCCGTGTTCGGCGCGCTCAGCACCTGGGCCGATATCGACCTTGACCTGTCTGGCGGAACGCCCAACGTGCAGTTCCTTGCCCCGGTCGGCGCGCCTGCGGATTATTTCTCCAGCGGGTTCTACACCTATTACTGGTTCGGTCTCGACAGCCGCGAGCAGAACGATGGTGAGATGTACACGCTCAGCGGCGATGTCGAATACGACATCAGCGATGGCTTCTTCCGCAAGGCCGCCTTCGGCGCACGCTGGGCCGATCGTGACCGGACCACCCGCAACACCAACTTCAGCACCTGGGGCAACCTCTCGGCACCTTGGACGGGCCGTGGGGGTTGTGGTCCCGGTGGTGGAGGGCCGGGCTGTCAGCCAGGTGCTCCGGGAACCCTTTCATACGCGTGGGGTCAGCCGGGGTTTACGCCGGGCCGGTTCTACACGGGACTACCCGATCAGGAATTCGCTATCGCGGGTGGTGCCTACACGGACGAATTCCCGGAATATTCCAACCTGCGAGATCCGTTCGCTGACGGTTTCCAGCGCGGTGAGGCGGCAACGCCGATCCCCAACGGCCAGGCCTGGTTCTACGGCGGTGACGATTTCCTCGCCGATTACCTTGCGGGTGACGTGCAAGAGCAATGGGATGAAATCTCCACTTTCTCGCAGTCGCCGGAGCGGTTCAATCTTGGCGTGGCTGGCCGCACCTACACCGATCCTGTCACCGGCGAGACCATCGCCTGTGATCCTTTCTGTCCGCCGGATATCTCGAACGTCACCGAGATCACAAAGGCGGCCTATGCCCGCATAGACTTCGGCCACGATTTCGACAGCGGCTGGTCGCTCGGCGGTAATATTGGCGTTCGCTACGTCGAAACCGCAGTCAGCTCCGATGCGCTTGTCGGCTTCCCGCAGGCCAATCAGTTTGATGATCCTTCGATCGGCGGCAACGGCGATGGCGTGGTGCAGGTGGCCGAGATCCAGAACCTGTGCCAGAGCCCGGTCCCGGCCGGGCAGCAGCGGCTCTATTGCCAGCTGACAGGCGCGCGTCTGGAGGAATTTGCATCGCTGTTCACCGGCGAAGCTATTCCCGACGATCGTGACATCACTTTCGATCATTGGTTGCCGTCCTTCAACGTCCGCCTCGACAGCGGCGACGGCTGGGTGTTCCGCGGCGCCGTATCGAAGGGCATCTCGCGGCCGGACCTGCAGCTGTTCAATGCTGGCGGCGTGCTCGGCTTCAGTGGCCGTGTGGACTCAGGGCCATTGCTCAGCCTCGATACGGGCAATCGCAACCTGCTGCCCGTCGAGGCGTGGAATTACGATCTTTCGGTCGAATGGTACTTCGACTCGGTCGGCTCCATCACGGCGGCCGGCTTCGTCAAGGACATCACCGGTATCGTCAGCCGCGGTACGGGCGTAGTGAATTATACCAGCCCCACCGGCGTATCGCAGGACGTGATTATCAACGGTCCGGCAAACGATATCGACGGCACGCTCTATGGCGTCGAACTCGCCTACCAGCAGGTCTACGACTTCCTGCCGGGCCTGCTTAGTGGGCTGGGCAGCCAGCTGACCTACACCTACGTGAACGGCGATGATTTCCCCAATCCGCTGATCTCGGGCATCGGTTCGCCTTCGGTGGCAAGTGCGGGTGCGCCGTTGAACGGTAGCCCCTTCGTGAACCAGCAGCCGTTGCAGGGCATTTCGGAGCACACCCTCAACGCGACGTTGTTCTACGAGCGAGGCCCGCTGGCGCTGCGTACGGCTTACAACTGGCGCTCTGCTTTCCTGATCACGCCGCGAGACGACATCTTCCCGTTTTCTCCGATCTATCAGGAAGCAACGGGCCAGCTGGATGCTTCGATCTTCTACGAGCTGACCGAA
This sequence comes from uncultured Alphaproteobacteria bacterium, assembly GCA_963783265.1. Taxonomy (GTDB): domain Bacteria; phylum Pseudomonadota; class Alphaproteobacteria; order Sphingomonadales; family Sphingomonadaceae; genus Alteraurantiacibacter. Next base: position 115,477 of record CAWAMU010000004.1, read on the forward strand.
AGCATCAAGGTCGGCGTACAGGCCGTGAACTTGCTCGACGAAGTGACTGAAACCTCTCAGGTGATCGATTACGACGGCACCCGTGTGACGCGCTCTGCGTTCCGCAATGACCGTCGCTTTACCTTCCTCGTCCGTTTCGACTTCTAAAGTCGGAGCTCCTCCGGACGAGAGGACCAGATGGGCTCCTGCGTTTCCCACGCAGGGGCCCATTTTTCATACATTTTCTTGCAGTCACGTGGGGATCGCTTGCCATGCCAGGGCACTTTCGCAAATACATATCGGCGGCATTGTTACTGGCAATTGCCAGCGTCGCCAGCGCCTGCGTAAGGCAGCCAGCTCGACGCCGGAGACCCGGCTTGCGGCAGCACCTGCGCCCGCGCCGTCGCCGCCCGCCACCCAGCCGGAAGGTTCGACCGATTGGCAGCTGGTCTGGTCGGACGAATTCAACGGCTCCGCTATCGACGACAGCAAGTGGAATCATTCTGTCGGATTGCTGGGGTGGCGGCAATGACGAGCAGCAGTGCTATACCGCGCGGCCCCGGAACGTGGCCATCGCCAACGGCGCTTTGCAACTGATCGCGCGGCGAGAAAGCTTCACCGGCAGCGCGTGGCCAGAAGAATGGGCGGCATCGCAGCCCGATCCTTCAGCCGAGCGAACATTGCCCTTCACTTCTGGCAAGGTGACCACGCGCGGCAAGTCCGCCTGGCGTTATGGCCGGATCGAGATGCGTGCCCGCCTGCCGCAGGGGCAGGGCACGTGGCCCGCCTTCTGGATGATGCCTGCCGAGAATGTCTACGGCGGCTGGCCGCTGTCGGGTGAAATCGATATTCTCGAAGCCGTGAACCTGGGCGTCGAATGCGATCAATGTGAAGCTGGCGGCGAAAATTCGGTTCTTGGCACGCTGCACTACGGCGCGGCCCCGCCGGAAAATGTGTATTCCAATCGCGAGGTCGCCTTTCCCGGCGTGCTCGACGGGGAATTCCATACCTACGGCGTAATCTGGGAGGAAGGTCGTTTCTCGTGGACTATCGATGGAGAGGTTTTCGGAACGCAGGTGGCCAAGGACTGGTGGACCGCCGCCAGTGATTCTGCCAACGCGCCGTTCGACCGGGAATTCTACCTGATTCTCAATCTCGCTATCGGCGGCAACTGGCCCGAATCCACCGCTCTTGGCGGCATTTCCGCCGAGAATTTTCCGAAACGCATGGAAGTGGACTGGGTGCGCGTCTGGCAATGCGGCGGAGACACCGCTACCGGACTGGGCTGCACGGGGAACTGATACAATGGCGCGTCGCCGACAATCCGTTACGATCAAGCACGTGGCCGCCGATGCCGGCGTCTCGCTGCAAACGGTCAGCCGCGTCATCAATAGCGAGGCCAATGTCCGCCCCGAGATGAAGAGCCGCGTGCAGGCCTCCATCGACAAGCTGGGATATGTGCCGTCGATTGCGGCGCAACGCATGAGCGGATCGAGATCCTATCTCATCCTCGCGCTCAACGATCGCGAACGCACGATAGAAGACTGGCGCGCCCGCGAAGGCAGCGACTGGATCGACCAGATGCTGCTGGGCGGCATGCTGAAATGCGCCGAGTATGGCTATCGCCTGATCTTCGAACTGGTCGACACCCATAGCGACCATGTCGAGCGCGAGTTGAAAGGCGCGATTGCCGCGCTTCAGCCCGATGGCGTGATCCTGACGCCGCCCCACGGCGACAACGCCTTGATTACCGGGCTGCTGGACAAGCACAAGATCCCCTATGTCCGCATCGGTTCGCGCGAGAATGGCGGGGGTTTGTCGATCACCATGGGAGACGACAGGTTGGCTCGGCTGGCGACAGAGCACCTGATCGCCAAGGGACACCAGCGGGTTGGCTTTATCGCAGGCGCTCGCGAATATGCACTCAGCCAGTGGCGCAAGAACGGGTGGCTGGAAACCATGCGTCGAGAACGGGTTGGAGACAGAAGGGCTATGCGAACGCGGCGATTTCAGTTTCGCCTCGGGAGAGCAGGCGGCGCGTACCTTGCTGGAACGGCGTAACAGACCCACGGCCATCATTGCCGGTAACGACCAGATGGCGATGGCGACGAACAAGGTGGCGCACGAAATGGGTCTGAAAGTGCCGGGCGACCTCTCCCTGATCAGTTTCGACAACACGCCAGTCGTGCGCTTCGTGCAGCCGCCGTTGACTGCCATCGACCAGCCCATTGCGGAAACTGTATCTCGCGCGGTGGAACTGCTTATCAAGTCGCAGCGCGGGGAGGAGCTTCCTCCCTTGCCCCTGGTCGTCGAAGGCAGTCTGGTGGAGCGCCAATCGGTCGCGCCGCCGCCGAAATCGAAATGACGGACCCGGTCGCCGTGCCGACAAGCGGCGACCGCCAGAGCATGCGCTTCATGCTGCTGTACGCGCTCGCGGCGGCGGGCGGGGCGATGGCCTATATCCCGTTCCTGACCATCCTCCTGCCGGTGCGTGTCGAAGCCATGGCGGGCGGCGAGGACATAACCTGGCTGGCCTATTGCGCCTTTGTCGGCGCCGTCGCTGCCAGCCTGTCTCACATCCTGTTCGGCTGGCTTTCCGACCGCACGCAAAACCGGGGCGGATGGATTGCCGCAGGGCTTATGTTGAGCTGCACGTTGCTGGTAACGATGTCCTTCGCCACGGACCTTCCGATCCTGCTGGCCCTGCTGATCGCCTGGCAGTTCTCCCTCAACATGATGCTGGCCCCGCTCGCTGCCCTGGCGGGCGACCAGGTGCCCGATCGGCAGAAAGGCCTTCTTGGTGGATTGCTTGCTTTCTCGCCTGCCATTGGCGCTGCATCGGGTGCCTTGGTCACCATACCCGGATTTGCGGCAGCGGATATGCGGCTGGTCATCGTGGCCATGCTGGTGGCCTTGTGCGTCATGCCGGTGTTGCTGTTCGGAAGGCCCAGACCGTTTCCGGACCTGATGAGGCCGGTCGGGCCAGAAGCCGGGCCGCACGACTCCCGCCCCCGCAAGCTGGTGGTCAGGATGTGGCTCGGCCGGTTGCTGGTGCAGATCGCAGAGGCCGCGCTGTTCGCGTATCTCTACATCTGGCTTCGCAGCATCTCCTCCGGCATTCGCGACGATGATGCCGCGCAGGTGTTCACCATCGTACTGTTCGTTGCGGTTCCGGCGACCCTGCTTGTCGGGCGCTGGGCCGATCGGAACGACCGGCCGATAATGCCGCTGGTCATTTGCGCCTCGGCCACTGCCGTTGCCTTGCTGGTGATGGCGGCCGCCACGGCGCTGCCATTGGCCATGGTGGGCTACGGCCTTTTCGGCTTTGCCTCGTCGATCTTTCTGGCGCTGCATTCAGCCCAGACATTGCGGGTTTTGCCGCGGCCCCAGCATCGCGGGCGCGACCTCGGGTTCTTCAACCTTACCAACACCGTGCCATCGCTGGTGATGCCCGGATTGACGCTCGCCATGGTCCCGGTTTTCGGCTTTTCCGGCCTGTTCATGCTGTTGGCGGTGCTGGTGCTGCTGGCGGCACTGCTGCTCGCCACCGTTCCCCGTTCCCAATAGGCGCTTGCCATGACTGGGAAGGCGTGTCAGAACCATTCTTGAGAACGTTAACAATTGTCCGAGGATTGCGATGCGGCTGGGTTTTGGATTGCGTGCAGGTGTGGCCATTGCCGCTGTGGGTTTGGGGCTGGGGGCATGCGCCACCGTGCCCGCCGATAACGGCATGGAAACCGTCGCCGTGGCGGACCCGGAGGATGCGGTGGTCGCCGATCTTCTCTCCCGCATGTCGCTGGAGCGCAAGATTGCCCAGTTGATCCAGCCGCAGATCAACAGCTTCACGCCAGAAGATATGGAGCGCTACCGCTTCGGCAGCTATCTCAACGGTGGCAATGGTGGCCCCTATGGCGATGAATACGCGCCAGCCTCGGAATGGCTGCGCTATGCGGACGAGATGTACGACGCCTCGGTCCAGCCGCTCGGCGGCGGTGAGCCGGCCATTCCTACGATGTGGGGCACGGATGCCGTGCATGGCCATACCAATGTGGTGGGCGCCACGATCTTTCCGCACAATATCGCGCTTGGCGCGGCGGGCGATGCAGACCTTGTCCGCCGCATCGGCCATGCGACCGCGGTGGAGATCGAAGTGACCGGCATCGACTGGAATTTCTCTCCCACCGTCGCTGTCGCGCAGGACGACCGCTGGGGGCGGACCTACGAAAGCTATTCCGAAAATCCCGAGCTGGTGGCCAGCCTTGGCGCGGCTTTGGTAGAAGGCCTGCAGGGCGATCCCGACAACCCCGACTACCTGGGCACGGGCCGCGTGATCGCGACGGCCAAGCATTTCTTCGGCGATGGCGGTACGGATAACGGCGTGGACCAGGGCGAAGTCACCGGCGATCTTGCCGAACTGATGGAAATTCACGCCTATCCCTATCCTGCCACGATCGAAGCGGGGGTTGAAGCCATCATGGCCAGCTTCAATTCGATCAACGGACGCAAGATGCACGGTAACGAGCAGTTGCTGACCGGTGTGCTGCGCGAACAGATGGGCTTTGACGGGTTGGTTGTCGGTGACTGGAACGGTCACGGACAGGTTGCCGGGTGCACCGTTACAGATTGCGCGCAATCACTGCTGGCGGGCCTCGATATCTACATGGTGCCCGACGACTGGAAGGGCCTGATGGAAACGCTGATCGCACAGGTTGGCGACGGTACTATCCCCATGTCGCGCGTGGACGAGGCGGTGGAACGCGTGTTGCGTGTGAAATACCGTGCCGGACTGCTGGACGACGATGCCCAGCGCCCGTCGGAGCGCGGCGTCGCCGGACGGTTCGACCTGCTCGCCTCTCCCGAACATCGCGCCATCGCGCGCGAGGCCGTGGCGCGTTCGCAGGTGATCCTCAAGAACGACGGTGTCCTGCCCCTGTCTGCCGGTGCAAACGTGCTGGTAGCTGGCAGAGCGGCCGACAATATCGGCCAGGCTGCTGGCGGCTGGACCCTCACCTGGCAAGGCGGACGGGAACTGGATCGCGACCTGTTTCCCAATGCCACCTCCATCTGGGAAGGATTGAACGAAGCTGTCGAGGGCAATGGTGGCACGGCCACCCTGTCGCCAGACGGTTCGTTCAACCAGCGCCCCGATGTGGCCGTCGTGGTTTTCGGAGAAGTGCCATATGCGGAATTTGCAGGCGACCGTCCGAACCTGGCCTTGACCGACGAGGAGGGGCTGAACCTGCTGCGCGGCTTTGCGGAGCAGGACATTCCCACAGTTGCCGTTTTCCTTTCTGGCCGCCCGATGTGGATGAACCGCGAACTCAACGCCGCCGATGCTTTCGTTGCATCATGGCTTCCGGGCAGCGAAGGCGCAGGCATCGCCGATATCCTGACCGGCGCGCGCGAAGCCACGGGCAGATTGTCCTTCAGTTGGCCGGAGAATTGCGCCGGTGAGCCGCTGAATGGGCCGGAGGGTGCCCTGTTCCCGTTCGGCTATGGTCGTTCACTTGGCGATACGACGCCGCTTGCGGAATTGAATGAAGAATGTGACGCGTTGCTGGTTGGCCCCTCGCGAGAGGTCTTCGCATCGGGTCGTCTTGGTGATGGCGTGATCGCCAGTGTGGGGGCCGGTGCCTTGCCGAACCTGCTGGGCAGCGAAGGCGGCGTCACCGCGCGCGGTTACGATCGCGAGGCGCAGGAAGATTCGCGCCAGATCATGATGGCCGCCGGTTCTCAGCTCGCCTTGACGCAGGAAGACGACAGCGGCGGCGCGTACCGCATCACCTATGAAGTGCTGGCCCGCCCGACTGGGCCGGTCACGCTGATGCTGGGCGAAGACGGCACGGTCGACCTGACGCCGCATTTTGCCCACGCATTCGAAAAGGGCTGGCGCGAGATGGTGATTACGCAGGCTTGTGCAGGCAGCCTTGGCCAGACGATAACCTTTGCCACCGAGAGCGATATTGCGTTCCGCATTGCCGAGATAACGCGCGAAGATCTGCCTGAGGGTACAGAATGCTCTTTCTAGGATTACCCCACGCCTTGGCTTGCCCGATTGCGGGCACGCCCAAGGCAGGACATAAGCGAACGATTCTTGCGGACCTGCCCGGACAAGGTTGGCCGCCACCAGGGAGAATGACATGGCCCTAGCGCCCGATGTAACCAGCAGCACCGACCCCAATCCGCTGTCCGATGATGCAGCTGCGGTGGATGCACCTGGCTTGCAGTATTTCGTTTTCGGCCTGTTCTTCATCTTTGGCGGGATCACCTCGCTGAACGATGTGCTCATTCCCAAGCTGAAAGAGCTGTTCACGCTCTCCTATACCGAAGCAATGCTCGTGCAGTTCTGCTTCTTCGCCGCCTACCTGCTGATCGGTATCCCGGGCGCGAAGCTGGTGAAGAAGATCGGTTACATGCGCGGCGCCGTGGCGGGCTTGTGCACTATGATCGTTGGCTGCCTGCTGTTCATCCCGGCCAGCCAGACGGCGACCTATGCGATTTTCCTCGGCGCGCTGTTCATCCTGGCGAGCGGCGTGGTGATCGTGCAGGTGGTGGCCAACCCGCTTATCAGCTTGCTTGGGCCGCCCTCCACCACGCACAGCCGGTTGACCTTCGCGCAGGCCTTCAATTCGCTTGGCACCACCGTGTTTCCCATCGTTGGCGCGGCTGTCATCCTGGGCACGCTGGCCAATGTGACTGCGGACCAATTGCAGGGCGCCGAACTGCAGGCTTACCGCGCCGCAGAGAGCGAAGCCATATGGCAAGGCTATCTCGGCGTGGCCGCGCTGATCGCAGTGGTCGCGGCAGCTGTGTGGATGTTCCGCAACCGCTTGCCCCACGATGTGAAAACGATGGGGGAGGGGGAGCTGGTATCCTCGGGCCGCTACTTCATCGGACTGGTTCTTGCCGCCATCGGTGCGTTCGTCGCCTTGCAAGTCAGCGGGTGGCTGGGTGTATTGCTGATTATCGCGGCGCCGGCGTTCTGGCTTTACGACAATGACCTTCTGAAACGTACCCGCTTCACCTACGGCGCCTTGTGCATCTTCCTGTATGTCGGCGCGGAAGTGTCCATCGGCTCCATCATCATCAGCTACCTTTCAACCGAGCGTGTTCTGGGCCAGCCCGAAAGCGTGATCGGCTGGATGATCGGCCTTTATTGGGGCGGTGCAATGCTTGGCCGTTTCATCGGCTCCGCAGCATTGCGGGCGTTCAGCCCCGGCAAGATACTCGCCTTCAATGCCACCGGCGCGATTTTGCTGATCCTCATTTCCGCCAATACGGCAGGAGAGGTTGCGGCCTACACGCTGCTGGCCGTTGGCCTGATGAATTCGATCATGTTCCCCACCATCTTCTCGCTCGCCTGCGAGAAGCTGGGTGCTCGCGCGGCGGATGGATCGGGCATCATCAATGTCGCGATCTTCGGCGGTGCCGTGGTGCCGCTGCTGTATGGAGTCATGGCCGATGCAACCGGAGGAAACCTGGCCCTGGCGATGGTCATCCCGATCGTTTGTTACGCCATCATCGCAGGCTTTGGCGTGTTCGCGCGCCGACCGGCCTAGGCGGCTGCGCTAAGGAGAATAAAGGGCGGCGGGTCATCGCGACCCGCCGCCCTTTTTCATGACGAAGATCAGGGTAGCTGTGGCACCAGTGCGCTCAACTCTCCCGATCGCCCTGCCACGCCAACACAGGCTTGCGCGCCGCATGCGCCTCGTCCAGCCGTGCGCGCGGGGCATGGTGTGGAGCGGTCTTCAATGTTTCGTCCCCGGCCTTCGCCCGCTCTGCCAGGGATCGCATGGCGGTGGCGAACTGGTCCAGCACCGCCTTGCTCTCGGTTTCGGTCGGCTCCACCAGCATCGCGCCGTGCACCACCAGCGGGAAATACATCGTCATCGGATGGAATCCCTCGTCGATCAGGCCCTTTGCCAGATCCAGCGTCGACGTGCCCTCGGCAAAGCCGTGGTCACTGAACAACGCCTCATGCATGCAATGGCCCGCGTCGCCAAATGGCGCATCGAGCACATCGTCGAGGCTGCGCAGCAGGTAGTTGGCGTTCAGCACAGCATCGCCCGATGCCTGCCGGATGCCATCGGCGCCGTGGCTGAGAATATAGGTCAGCGCGCGGGTGAACATGCCCATCTGGCCATGAAACGCCGTCATCCGGCCGAAACTGCCGGGAAACTCGTCTCCGACATTCTCTTCTTCCACCAGGCGGATCTCGCCGCTGTCGGCGTCTTTCACCACGAAGGGAAGGGGCGCGAACGGTGCGAGAGCTGCGGACAGCACCACCGGGCCGGAGCCGGGACCGCCACCGCCATGCGGGGTGGAAAAGGTCTTGTGCAGGTTGATGTGCATGGCATCCACGCCAAGATCACCGGGACGCACGCGGCCCATGATGGCGTTGAAATTCGCGCCATCGCAATACACCAGGCCACCTGCGGCATGCACCGCGTCCGAGATCGCTTTCATGTCGCGCTCGAACAGGCCGCAGGTGTTGGGATTGGTAATCATCACGCCAGCAACATCGGGGCCAAGCCGCGCCTTCAGCGCCTCCAGGTCAACGCGGCCATCCTTGCCTGCCGGGATGTTCTCCACCTCGTAACCCGCAAAGGCAGCGGTGGCGGGATTGGTCCCGTGCGCGCTTTCCGGCACCAGCACCACCTTGCGGGCATCGCCGCGCGCTTCCAGCGCGGCCCGGATGCACAAGATGCCGCACAACTCGCCATGCGCGCCCGCCTTGGGGCTCATGGCAACAGCGCTCATGCCGGTGAGTTCGATCAGCCAGTGCGAAAGCTCGTCAATCACGCCCAGCGCGCCCTTGATCGTATCGACCGGTTGCAGCGGATGCACATCGGCGAAGCCGGGCATACGCGCCACCTTCTCGTTCAGGCGGGGATTGTGCTTCATGGTGCAACTGCCCAGCGGGAACAGGCCAAGGTCGATGGCATAGTTCTGGCGGCTGAGACGGGTGTAGTGGCGCACCGTTTCCGGTTCGGAAAGGCCGGGCAGGTCGATCGGCTGCTGGCGGGCGAACTTGCCAAGCCTGTTGGGAGCACCGGCATCGGGTTCGGGCAGGTCCACGCCGCATGTCTCGCGCGTGCCCAGCTCGAAGATCAGCCGTTCTTCCAGCATCAGCGCCTTGTTGCCCGTGACGGTGGGGTAATGCGCATTGCCATCGGCGGCGACGGGCGTGCCGGGCTTCCAGCCGCTCTGGTTCATCGTGTTCATGCCATTTCCTCCGAGGCAAGCGCCTCCTCAAGGGCGGTAGCCAGGGCCTCGATATCGTCCTCGGTATTGGTTTCGGTGACGGTCACCAGCAGGCCGTTCTCACGCCCGTCGCCATCGGGAAACAGGCGGCCAAGCGAGACACCGGCCAGCACGCCCTTGGTGGCAAGATCGCGCACCAGCGGACGGGTTTCCTTGTTCAGCACCAGCGTGAATTCATTGAAGAAAACGTCGTTCAGGATGCTGACGCCAGGCACTCTTGCAAGCCGATCCGCAGCCAGACAGGCGAGGCGGTGGTTTTCCGCTGCCAGCGCTGTCAGTCCCTTTTCGCCCAGCAAGGTCATATGGACCGAGAAGGCAAGGGCGCACAGCCCGCTGTTGGTGCAGATGTTGGACGTCGCCTTCTCGCGCCGGATATGCTGTTCCCGGGTGGAAAGCGTCAGCACGAAGCCGCGCTTGCCATCGGCATCCACTGTTTCGCCGCAAAGCCGGCCGGGCATCTGTCGCACATGCCTGGGATTGGTGATGGCAAACAGGCCGAGGTATGGCCCGCCGAATTGCAGGCCTACGCCAATGGACTGGCCTTCACCCACCACGATATCGGCGCCCAGATTGCCAGGCGCTTCCAGCGCGCCCAACGCAACAGGTTCGGTGTTCACCACGATCAGCAGCGCGCCTTTCTCGTGCGCGGCATCGGCGATCTTGCGAAGATCGGGGATGCGACCCATGATGTCGGGATACTGCACCACGACGCAGCTTGTTTCCTCGTCGATCCGCGCGATAAACCCGTCGTCGCAGGGGCTGGAGCTGAGCACGGGCAATTCGTAATCGACATGTCCCGGGGTAAAGCGGGCCATCGTCTCGGCCACGGAAACGTAGTGCGGATGCACCCCGCCGCTCATCAGGATGCGATCCCTCTTCGTAAGCCGCGCGGCCATGACGATGGCTTCCCAGCAGGCGGTTGAGCCGTCGTACATCGATGCATTGGCGATGGCGCAGCCATACAGCCGGGCAACCTGCGTCTGGAATTCGAACAGCATCTGCAAGGTGCCCTGCGCGATTTCCGGCTGGTATGGCGTGTAGGCGGTCAGAAATTCGCCGCGCTGGATGATATGGTCGACCGTGGCGGGCACGTGATGGCGATAGGCCCCCGCACCGCAGAAAAACGCCGCATCGGCTGCGGCAAGGTTCTGCTTGGAAAGCCGCCGCATATGCTTCTCGACTGCCATCTCGCCCGAGCGATGCGGCAGGCCCGCGATGGGGCCGTCCAGGTAATGCTCCGATGGCACATCGTCGAACAGGGCATCGATGGAAGGCGCGCCAATCCGTTCGAGCATCGCCGTGCGGTCAATATCGGTGAGGGGGAGATAGCGCATCGGGTCAGTCCAGGCCTTCGCAGAATGTCTTGTAGGCGGCTTCGTCCATCAGGCCGTCCAGCTCGGCGGCATCGGACACGCTGAGGCGGAAGAACCAGCCTTCGCCTTCGGGGCTGGAATTCACCAGCTCGGGCTCTTCCTCAAGCGCGGCATTGCCTTCGGTAACAGTGCCGGAAATGGGCGCGTAGACGTCGCTCGCGGCCTTTACGCTTTCGACCACCGCGGCTTCCTTGCCCTTGGCAAGCGCGGTGCCGGATTGCGGCGTTTCGACGAAGACGATGTCACCCAGTTGCTGTTGCGCATAATCGGTGATGCCGATGGTGGCGGTTTCGCCGTCGACGTCGATCCATTCGTGTTCTTCGGTGAAATAACGGGGCATCTCAGGCTCCTTTGCGGGCATAATTGTGGGGTACGAAGGGCAGGGAAACGACAGTAGCGGGCAGGCGTCGCCCGCGGACTTCGATATCGAGGCTGGCGCCGGTGTGCGCATGGCCGGCTCTCAATGAAGGCCATGGCGATCGGATGGCCAAGGGTTGGCGAGAACCCGCCGCTGGTCACCGTGCCGACAAGGCCATCGCCGGAAAACACCCTGGCGCCCTCGCGAGCAGGAAGACGACCTTCCAGCGAGAGGCCCACGCGCTTGCTTGCACAGCCGCCATCCTCCAGCCGCGCCATGCAGGCGGCGTGGCCGATGTAGCCGCCGCTTTCGCGCCGTGATTTTGGCAGGGCAAAGCCAAGGCCGGCGCTGACGGGATCGGTTTCCTCGGTAAGGTCATGGCCGTACAGCGGGAGCCCCGCCTCCAGCCGCAGGCTGTCACGCGCACCAAGGCCCGCGGGCTTGACCCGCGCGTCCGCCAGCAATGCGTCCGCCAGCATCGCTGCATGGGTGGCGGGGAGGGTAATCTCGAAGCCGTCCTCGCCGGTATAGCCGGAGCGACCGATGCCAATCGCCGCGCCTTCCCATTCCAGCCCCGTGCCCTGCATGAAGTACAGGTCGTCGGTGCAGCCGGGAAAAATGCCCTCCAGCGCCGCCGCCGCCTCCGGCCCTTGCAAGGCGAGCAGGGCGTTATCGTCGAGGTGGTTCATCGTGATGGTGTCGGGCAGGTGTTCTCGCAGCCAGGCGATGTCATCCCATTTCATCGCGCCGTTGACGACGAGGTAGAACTCCTCGTGCCCATCGCGGCTGGTGTTCGTCACCATCAGGTCATCCAGGATGCCGCCGTTTTCGTTCAGCAGCAGCGAGTAGCGGATGTGGCCGGGCTTCAGGGTGGAAAGGCTGGCAGGCAACAGCGCTTCCAGCGCGGCGGTCACCCCTTCGCCGCTTATGGTCAGTTGCCCCATGTGGCTGACATCGAACAGGCTGGCCTTGCTGCGCGTCCATTCGTGCTCTGCCACGATGCCCCCGCCGGTCTCCTTGGCGTACTGGATCGGCATTTCGTAGCCTGCGAACGGCACCATGCGTGCGCCGTGATCGCGGTGCCAATGGTCCAGCGGCAGCTTTTCGGGCGCCAGTTCTTCCGGCACCAGTTCTTCGAATTCTTCGTGATTGCTCATCGGCAGGTTCCAGACGCGGCGTGGCAGCGCCCGGAATTCGGGCTCTTTGACCATGCCCCCTCTGTCGGGAAACCTGAGAGACTTGACGCCGATTCCTGCCAGGAGCCGGTGCTTACCCCTTCGGTGGCTTGCCGGATTTCCGGCAAGCGCTTTCCAGAGTGCCTGAACTGGTCGCGCGGTCCGTTTTGCCTGAGAGTTTCCGGGGCGGTTGCTCCTTCGGCGGCCTTGGCGGGAATAAGCCAACACACTCTCCCGCGCGTCCAGCCGACCAGCACATGATTTCACATATGCGAATCGACAGGCAAGCTCCCTTTGCTGCAACCGCACTCTCCGGTCAATCGCCAAACCGCGGTTTTGAGACCAAATGCGCGGTGCTTCAAACTATTCGGTAGCCCACAGGCTTGAACGAGCCGCCGTTGGAGGCATAGGCCGAGCAGGCGGTCAGGCCGATGACCAGATCCATTTTCGCCTGCAGCGTCAGGATATCGCCCGGTTTCGATACCGGCGGCTGGACGGACAATCGGCCCGTTTCGCCGTCCACCGGTACGTTCATGAAGACGTTGAAGGCGCAGGGCAGATCGTCCTCTCCGATATCGTAACCTTCAAGCGCTGCGGCAAGGTTGCCGAAGCATCCACGATGGACGGGCTTGTCTGGGTAGAAATGGCGGAAAGTGGCCTTGCTGCAAGGCGTCAGGAGAAAATCGTGCAGTCCCACGTCGTCGGCGACAATATCGAGCATCGGGTTCGATCGGTTCGACCACAAGGTATTGCCGGTGGTAAGCCGGATTGTCTCCTCGTAGTCGAAGGTCCTGCCGTTCGATATCGCCTCCCGACTGTCGGCAAGACTGAAGGCGAGCAGGTCCGATACCTGTCCGCCCTCGATATCGATGACTTCGAGGTGTTGGCCTTCGCGCAATTCGAAGGCGGTACCACTGCGCGGTTCTATCGTGACGATATCGCTACTCAAGATCTGCGATCCTTGAACGGCGGCGTCCAGGATTCGTCCACCGCGCGGCCGCTGTACTGGCGCGCCTCACTCGATTCTCCATGTCGTGACAGCATGGGATTGAGGTCTCCGGCCAGCTTGCGATCCCGGTCGAGAATTGCCTCCCGCATCCTCTCGTAGCGACCCTGCTCGCGCAGGCGCTCGAACTGGTTGTGCAGGTTGAAAACCATGACCGGGTGCGAGAAGCGCCTGGCCGGACGCGACGCGTTGGGGTGCATGCCTACGACGAAGAAAGCCTCGCCGCCGAAGCTCAGGCTGAAATGCGGGTTCTCGGGGTCGGCGCTAACGCTCTCGTCATAGGTCTGTCCGCGCCAGTGATCCTTGTCGGCAAGCGACTGGAGCCGCTCCCACAGGCTCTCCTCGAAGGCATCTTCGGACAGTTCTGCAGGTCCGTCGAAGACCACCGCCAAGCTCCGCAGGCCTTCCGGATTCCTCTTGTAGGCAAACGCCCATTCCAGCAATGAATCGTGGATTGCAACGTCGTTCCAGGCGCTGGTAATATCGCGTGCGTGCACGATCTGAAGGTTCCCGGTCGCCAGCGCGGATTTGGCGCCCACGCAGGGGAATCCGTGTTCTTCGATATACTTGGCAAAAAGCTGCCCGGCTTCGTTCTTGCTTTCAACCAACATCGTTTCTGGCTCCGTTCCCATGCCAGAGCATAGCGGCCTGAACGGGCGAACGTTCCGTATTTAGGGAATATCAAATCGGCTGCTGCGCTGCTTCCCGGACGAGCCGCAGCGGATGTCGGACAATCGGCGGGCCGGACAGGGGACCGGGGTTTGTCCGTAAACCTGGCAGATACCCATATCGCCGGGCGCGCTCGGCCTGTGCAGCGTTGCAGCGCGTGGCCTCGCGATAGCGACTGTTGCCATCGATAACCGCATGGCTCACTTCGACGGGCCGGAGACTGCAAAAACGGGCTAGGCGGTCGAATGTCGGCTGCGGATGGGCGACCAGGTCTTCGTAGCGCACGATCATGGCCGCGTGGAGATATTCCAGATCAGCGAGCGCAAGGTCATAGGCATCGAGCGCATAATCGATAAGTTCGGCAGGGGAACGGCTGGTCCATTTGGCCAAGGCGGCAGCCATCGCTTCGGGATGCCGCAGGATGACCACGAACTGGCTGAGCGGGAAGAGCTGCTGATAGAGCCTCATCCGGGTCAGGTTCACAGGCGATTTTTCAACTCTCCAGCTACCGCTGCCGGTGAACCATGGCTCCCAGTCGTGCTCCATCCGCAGACGCGTCTGCAAGGTGTCAAACGCGCAACCCTCGACCAGGTGCTGGCGAGGATCAGCGGCGTATTCGCCCGGTATACCGTGCAATGCGGTGTGAGGGATTGCGCCTTGTAGAAAGGCCCCCTCGTTTTCCGGAACGGGCGCATCGGTAATCGCATCGATCTCGGGATGCGCTGCCAGCAGACGGGTGAGAAGGCTCGTTCCTGTGCGGTGCAGCCCGCAGACAAACAGGTAACGGCCCCTGTAGGGGGTGGGGATCATTCAGGTTTCGCCGTCACCAATCGCCGCGTCGCCGTAAAGGTAATCGGGATCGAACCTGCCGTAATTTTCCAGCTCCTCCCGGTTGCGGCAGTACAGCCGACCTCGCCTGAACTCACCAAGGCCCTGTTCTCGCAGAACTCGCAAGGCGCGGCTCATATGGACAGGCGTCGTTCCGCAGATCTCGGCAACATGGGTTTGGGTAAGGGGGCTGACGAAGCCGTCGGGTTTCGCCTTGCCGACAAGTTCGAGACGCGCCCATGTCTCGGCCAGGAGATGCGCGGCACAGGCATCGGCGCGCAACTGCTTGGTCTTGAAGATCCACTCGCGATGGATGGCGGCGTCAAGCAACGTGGCGAACCAGAGGATGCGCGCAAGGCGGGCATTGCCTTCTATCGCAGTCTTAAGATCGGAATGTCGGGCGTAGACGACCCGGCAAGGGCCGAGGGCCACGATGTCGTGATCGAGGCGCTTGAGCGCAAAGGAATGCAGATCCACGAAATCGCCGGGCACCTGCAGTCCGACTATGTGCTGCCTCCCATCCTGTTCGATAGTGCGCAGCATGAAGCCTTCTTGCAGCAACATGCTCTTGTCGTACGTCTGCCCGGCTTCCAGTACGACCGTGCCTGCGGGCACGTCTTCTTCGACTGCGCAGATCTCCTCGAGCAGGGCTTTGTCCGCGCTGCTCATTGCGTGTCGCAAACGGCCTTTCAGGAATGTCTCGGTCTTTGGATAGACCGATGTGTCACGTGCCATTTTTCTTTCCGTTGATGGTCTCACTTCTCCATCGTTTCCCATGAGTTAAATATACATCGCGCTTTCCGGTTCCCGCCGGAACTGCGGTTGCGTTTGCCCGTTTCGAGACGATGCGGATTGCGGTCATTGCCCATATCCGCCACCGGGTGGCGGAACCGTTCATGGGCGGAATGGAAGCGCACGCGAAGCTGTTATGTAGCGCGCTTCGTGATGCGGGCCACGATGTAACCTTGCTGGCTGCCGGTGGCAGCGACGATCCGCATCTGATCCCGATCTGCGATGAGCCGTACGAGGCCGTGCTGCCATGGGAGCAATGGCGAGGCTCGGCAGAGCTTGACGAGTATCAGCGCAGGGCTTTCACCCGCGCCTTCCGCGAGGTTGCCGAGGGGCGGTTCGACGTCGTGCACAACAATTCGCTGTGGCCCAATCTGATCGATTGGGCGCGTGAGGATGCGATCCCGATGGTGACCTCGCAACACGTTCCGCCTTTTGGCAGGATGGCCGAAGCTGTTCGCCGGGCAGGCGGCCATGCAATCGCGCAAATCACCTTCGCATCGCAGAGCCAGGCCCCCCTTTGGTTCGATGTGAACCCTCCCAACGCGCGCGTCGTCTACAATGGTATCGATTGCAGCAAATGGCATCCGGCAGATCGGCGATCCGGTCGCCTCGTGTGGACGGGTCGGATTACCCCCAACAAGGGGCTGCGCGAGGCCATCGAGGCCGTGTGCATGGCTGGCGCGGCAATCGATATTGCCGGACCTGTCGAGGATCGGCCGTATTTCGAAAACTGTTTGCGCGCGGCAGACGAGGGCGAGATCCGCTATCTAGGCCAGTTGCAGGGCGAACCGCTGCGAGACCTCGTACGCTCTGCAACAGCTGCCCTGGTGACACCGATGTGGGATGAACCTTTCGGCCTGGTG
The DNA here is from genome assembly GCA_963783265.1 of uncultured Alphaproteobacteria bacterium. Classification (GTDB taxonomy): domain Bacteria; phylum Pseudomonadota; class Alphaproteobacteria; order Sphingomonadales; family Sphingomonadaceae; genus Alteraurantiacibacter. Next base: position 131,784 of record CAWAMU010000004.1, read on the forward strand.
GCAGCAGAGGCGCTTGCCAGCGGCGTTCCGGTCATAGCCTTCGATCGAGGAGCGATGCGCGAAGTCATCGGGCCGTGCGGGCGGCTTGTCGAAGCTGGCAACGCGCAGGCTTTGGCAGAAGCGATTGGCGAGATCGGCGAAACAGAGCGAACCGCGTGTCGCCAGCGCGCGGTAAACCATTTTTCCGACCAGGCCATGATAAAGGGGTACGAGCGCGCCTATCAGGACGCCATTGCGGCTGGAGCAGGCGGCGCGGATATTGCCTCCTCTTCCAGTTGTTCCAGCACCGATGCGCTGCTGGCGTAAGGCTGCTTTCGCTGCTGCCGGGTAAGCGCGAAATCCTCTTCGGTCGGCTCGCGAAGTATGCGCCAGCCTTCTCCGTCGCGCTCGATCAGGCCCATAAGCGTAAAAGCGCGCAGCCAGTGCTGCATCGTGGGATGGCCCCACTTGCGCCGGAACCGCTCGGCGTTGGCGATGACGCTTTGGAGATGGTGTACGGGTGGCATGTGATGGGGATGGTACTGGTGATAGGCCTTCGCCCCGCGCACCCACCATAGTGGCAGCCCGATCGCCACGGCTGCACGTGCGAAATCGGTATCCTCACCTCCATAACCATCGAAACTCTCGTCAAAACCGCCCGATCGCCGGAAATCCTGCGCGCTCATGGCAAAGTTGAGGGACCAGAAGCAGCGATAGTCATGGCATGGCGCCGTTTCTGTCGAGGGAGGTCCGGCCCGTTCGGAATGTTTACACGCAACCTGCTCGAAGCTGGCGAAATTCACCCCGTCGTCGGTCGCCCCTGCAGGCAGATAACCGACTTCGCCCATCAGGATGCCGTCATGGTTTTCGGCGAGCTTTCCGTAATCGTCGATGAGCGTTGGATGTGGAATGCAATCGACGTCGAGGAAGACCAGCAGATCGCTCCTAGCCTCATTCGCTGCTGCATTGCGGCCAAGCGCCAGGGGAATACCCCGATCTCCCATCACGATCTGACGGATGGGAAAGCTGCTGGCTGGCAGGGAATATCTCTGTTCCTGCAGCACGGCGATAACCAGTTCGCACGGCGGCCGTCGCGACTGGTTCAATCCCCGCACCAGGTTCGCGAGATGATTTTCGCGGCCATGGGCCAGCGTGCAGACGGAGATTTTCAAAAGACAATTCTTTCAAGACGAACGCTGTTCCGGCTCCCTGCCCATATGTTGTGGGCAAGCCGGTCCAGCCAAATCGGCCGCGCCGCTGGCGGCCCGGGTGTCGATCAACGACCGCTGCGCTTCGATCTCCAGCCGCGATGCAGCGTCCCACAGCTTGCGCCATCCCTCGACATGCGATGGCCATGTGCGCGAGACGGCTGCCAGTCCTGCCTGTTCGAGCGTTTCGGCCTTGCGCAATTGCTCGTCGAAATAGCGCCATTCAGGCACGACGATCCACGGTTTTCCGGCTGCGCAGACCATGTGGACTGTCGTGTTTCCGCAGCTCGAAACCACACCGTCGGCAGCGGCAATCCACATTTCCGGATTATCGACCCAACCCTTGTGCGAGAGATTGCCGGGTGGTGTTTCATGCCATTCGCTACTGATTTCTCCGATGGTGATCCACAGCGCTTCGTGATCGTCTCGCGCACCAAGCGTCAATGGCGCGGTGGGGGTGCCATTGCCGCCGCCCCCGGCGACGACCAGGACGATTTTCCTGTCGGGCGGCAGGTTCAATGCCGTGCGTGCCTCGCTCTTCGATGGGAAATCCGCCATATCGATACCCAGGCCCGGCGCGTAATGCGTCTTTGCGCGCATCCAGCCCGGCCTTTCCGTCTGCTCGAGCCGCTCGGCGAAGGGCGCAAGTATTCCCACCGCACTCTCGTAAGATGCCATGTGTCCGGCGTCGGAGCGGTCGCCATGCTGCAGCACTGCTACATGCGGCACCGATGCGATCCGCGCCAGCTGCCCCAGTTCAGCGGAAACGTCGGTAACAAACAGCGCGGCGTCGGAACTTTCGAACCAGCCTGCAATCATCGCCGTGGCTTGCCTGATACTCTGCCATCCCAGCGGCGCGCAGTGCAGCGTGTCGGGTGTCCGCCAATCGGCCAGCGCGGGGGGCTCACCGCCGGCGGGCTCGAACAGCGAGGGTATCGCCAGCAGTTCGATCCGGTTGTCCAGACGGGGGAAGATGTCCTCGCGGGCGCAGAACAGGGTTACCGGTCGCCTGGCGATCAATTCATTTGCCAGCGCGGCCGCCCGTTCGGCATGACCGCGACCCTGATGGTGGACGAAATAGCCGATCGGACGTTCGCTCATGCTGCTGTCCTTTGCGCGGCGGGCGCGGATTTCCGGCGCCGTACATGGAGCAGATGCCCCTCCATCACGCCGCCTGCGTGCGATCGGCGTGCGACATAGACGTGCGGTGCCGCGACCAGGGGATCGAGATCAGCGTCGTGATTGCCCACGAGGATGGCGTTGCGACACTCGCGGAGCATGTCGAGGTCGTTGCCACTGTCCCCCACTGCGACGATGTTCTCGGCGGCGATGCCTGCTGTGGCAGCCACGTGTCTCATGGCTGCGCCTTTCCCAGCTCGGGCAGGCAAGACATCGAGCATGCGTTCATGGCTCACGATAACCCTGGCCGCGAGCCCGGCAGTCGCGAGTCGTTCGCGAACCCGCCGTTCGACCTTGCGGTCGTCGATGAAATACGATCGCTTCCAGCGCCGCTGTTCAACGCATGTCTGCATCGATAGCCCTGCAATCGGGCGTAATGCCTTGTCGACTTCTTCGGGGTGCCAATCCTCGCTGATGGCGCGGGCATACTGGGTGTCGGGCATGAGCCCCTCCGATGTCTGCCAGTAGATCTCGCTCCCGACACTGGTGATCAGCACGCGCGGCTGGGGCAGTTTCCATTCGCGAAGGATGCGGCGGGCCTCGATCAGGCTGCGCCCGGTGGCGACGCAGAACGCCGTCTGGTCCCGGCGGTGGACATAGCGGCAGAAACGACGGGCACCATCCGCGCAACCGGTCAAGGTGTTGTCGATATCGCAGACCAGCATCTCTTCAGAACTGGCGAGCGGCGTCGCAACCCTTGGCGGGGAAATGATTTCCTGCGCCAGTTCGACAAAGCCCGTGGCGTAGGCCTGCCAGCTCATTTCGCGCGAATTCACCAGACCGTTTCGCGAAGCGGAGGTCCAGGCCTTGCGGTCCTGGAGCAAATCAGCAGTCGTCTCGCCGATTGCCACCGTGTCACCCGGATCGATCAACGCCCCGTTTTCCAGCTCCGCAACGATATCATTGGGTCCGCCATTGCGCGTGGCAACCACTGGCAAGCCATGCGCTGCGGCTTCGACCAGCGTCAGCCCATAAGGCTCGGTATGGGCCGGATTGACGAAGACGCCGCGCGTTTCGCGTGCCAGGGCATACAGGGATTGCACCTGGTCCTGCGAATGGCGCGGTGGATAGGCAACGCTGCCATACAGCTCGTATCGATCGATCGCATCCAGCAGGCCGCTGATGACCGTTCGTTGCTCTTCCTCGCCATCTGCAACGCCACGTCGCAATCCCGCCAGGATAACCAGATTGGCCTCGCGCCGAAGGTATCGGTTCTGACCGAAGGCTTCCACCAGCGCTGCAAGGTTCTTCTTCTCGACGGGCCTTGCGATGGCAAGAACGATCGGCTTGTCCGGGTCGCGCAGGAATGGGGCGATCAGTTCACGGGCCGGAGCAAGATCGGGACGGTCCTTGCGGATGGTGACGCCGGGACGGAGCCTGTGGATGGAGGCTGGATTGACCCCTTCGTAGCGGAGCAATTGCCGCTCGCACTCATCGCGGGACGAGGCAACGATGGCGTCGGCGCACTGGATGGCACGCGTTTCCTCGGCAATCCGGTCATGCAGCTTGCCCGCATCGATCGCTTCCATCGCATCGATCTTGTCGATGCCAAGCGAGTGGGCAGTATATATGAACGGAATGCCCAGGCGCCTGCGAACCTGGCAGGCAACGTCTGCCGCATCGGCAAAATGCGCATGGATGAGATCGGGCAGTCGGGAGCGGCTGCGCAGGTTCTCGATAAACGCTTCGACGAAGGCCGCGCGATCAGCGGCAAGAGCTTCCTTGGCAAGGTATCTGCGGTTGCCGCTATCGATACGGGTGATGATCGTACCGCACGGCAGGATCTCGCTGGGCTGGGCATACACCGTCCCGAGCGCCGGATCATCGAACAGCCGGGTAACGATTTCTGCTTTTCCGACCTGCGGGTGGCGCGCCAATGCCGCCATCTCGCCAAGGATATAGGTGATGTGCCCACCGGTATCCTCGGTGATGCCGTATTCGACCGGCGTGCCTTTAATACAGCCTCCCAAAGCGAGAGATAGGATGTGCATGAAGCGCGCCTCAATGAATAGTGAAAGACCATCGGGGCAGCGCTCCAATTGGCGGCACGTTCCAATCTTGCGAATTGCTAACAAGTTGAAATCGAAAAACTTTACTTAAGTTATGTCGACCAGGATTTTCTGATTTTCGCGGCAACCAATTCGAAGGCGTCCCGTTGGGAATAGGAACTCACGGCGTGCCAAGGACCTATTTGGCACGCGTGATCCAGGCGCTGGATGGGGCGACCAATCGCTCCTTTTGCGAAGCCACCTTTCCGGTGAGATCAGTAGACTGAAGGGATAGCCAATGCGAAATGACAACGGCCTAAGGACGGCCACCTCACTTGCCGGAATTGGGCTCGCCCTGGGTGGCGCCGCTCTGGGCGCTTTCCTCGTCCAGCGGCGAAAAGGGGGCGCGGACGATGCGCCAGCCTATACGCGCAAGTCGCCTGCGGGCGATCATGCCGTGCTCGGTCGGACAGTCACGATCCGGAAACCGAAAGCTGAGCTTTACAGATTCTGGCGCGATTTCGCGAACCTGCCCGACTTCATGGAAAACCTGGAGGCGATCCGCACGCAAGGCGACGCTTCGACATGGGTCATAAAGGCTCCGGGTGGCACTACCGTCGATGTCGTGACCAAGGTGACGGATGATCGCGAAAACGAACGCATTGCGTGGACCTCTACCGATGCATCCGACATCAGGACCAGCGGCCGGGTGGAATTCGCCGATGCGCCGGGCGAGCGCGGCACACGGGTGTCCCTCGTCATGTCGTACGATCCTCCCGGCGGATCGGCTGGCCGCGCTCTCGCCAAGCTCTTTCTGCGGGAACCGGAGGTACAGGCGCGCCATGATCTGAAGCGGTTCAAGGCACTGATGGAAACAGGCGAGATTACCACTTCAGCACATCGCAAGAACCAGACACGCGAAGCCAAGCAGCAGGAGACTGAACAATGAAGGCGCTAACCTGGCATGGCACGCACGACGTCCGCATCGATACGGTGGATGATCCCCAGATCATCAACCCGCGCGACGCCATCATCAAGGTCACGTCCACCGCGATCTGTGGCAGCGATCTGCACCTCTACGATGGCGTGATACCCGGCGTCGCGCCGGGCGACGTGCTCGGCCATGAATTCATGGGGGAAGTCGTCGAGACCGGCAAGGATAGCACCCTCGAGAAGGGTCAGCGCGTCGTCGTGCCTTTCACTATCTCGTGCGGTGGCTGTTTTCACTGCAAGATACAGCAATATTCCGCCTGCGAGAATTCCAACCCTGCCGAAAAGCAGGACATGTCTGCCACCCTCTACGGTCATCCGATGGCGGGGCTGTTCGGATACTCGCACCTGACCGGGGGTTATTCGGGAGGGCAGGCCGAATACGTGCGCGTACCCTATTCCGACGTCGGGCCCATCGTCGTTCCCGATCATCTGGAAGACGACAAGGTTCTGTTCCTCTCAGACATCCTGCCCACCGGGTGGATGGGGGCGGAGAACGCCGAGATCCAGCCCGACGATACCGTGGCCGTATGGGGGTGTGGCCCTGTCGGCCTGTTCGCGGTGCAATCGGCCCTGGTGATGGGTGCAAGCAAGGTCATTGCCATCGATCACTACCCGAACCGCCTCCAACTCGCGAAACAGATGGGTGCAGAGACCATCGATTTCCGCAAGACCGATGTTCGCGAGGCGCTGATGGAAATGTCTGGAGGCTTAGGGGTTGATGCGGTGATCGACGCCGTCGGCATGGAGGCACACGGCTTCGCAATCGACAACATGCTCGACATCGCCAAGCAGAAGATTGGCATAGGTGCCGATCGGGCAAAAGCGCTGAAGCAAGCTATCCTTGCTGTGCGGCCTGGCGGGCGCGTATCGATTCCCGGCGTGTATGGCGGGATGACCGACAAGTTTCCGCTGGGCGCGTTGATGGAAAAGGGGTTGCAGGTGCGCAGCGGCCAGACCCACGTCCAGCGCTACACCAAGGACCTGCTGCAAAAGATCGAGGACGGTACGCTCGATACGACCTTCATGATCTCGCATCGCTTGCCGCTGGAAGATGCGCCGCGTGGCTACAAGTGCTTCCACGACGAACAGAACGAATGGACCAAGGTCGTCCTCAAGCCCGATATGGAAATGGCCCGATGAGCAAGAACGAGATCGACAAGCTGTCGGGCTTCACTGTGGTTACAGGAGCTAGCAGCGGGATCGGCCGCGAACTTGCCAAGCTGGCGGCCAGGGACGGTTGTGATCTGCTGCTGGTTGCGGATCGCAACCTTGCCCCGGCAGAGTTCGAAATGCGCGAGTGCGGGGCGGCGTCAGTCGAGATTCTCGAATGTGACCTCGCCACCCGCGAGGGCGTTGATGAACTGATCGCCAAGATTGGTGACCGGCCCGTAGACGAACCTGATTGCCAATGCAGGCACCTCGGAAGGCGGCGCATTCCTGGATCACGAATGGAACCAGATCGCTCACACCATCCATACGAACATAACCGGCACCGTCTCGCTGATCTACCGGATCGGCAAGGGAATGCGAAAGCGCGATCGAGGCCGCATTCTTGTCACCGGCTCTATCGTCGGCGACATGCCGGGTCCGTACAATCTGATCTACAATTCCACCAAAGCCTTTATCGACGACTTCTGCGTGGGCCTGGCGACCGAGCTCGAGGATAGTGGCGTGGTGATCAGCTGCCTGCTTCCGGGCGTGACCGACACCGAGTTTTTCAAGCATGCCGACATGGAAGACGACACAGTGGTCGGGAAGACCGACATCAAGGCCGATCCGGCCAAAGTTGCCAAGGACGGCTACGAGGCGCTGCTGAAGGGCGAAACGAAGGAAGTCAGCGGCTTCATGAACAAGGTGCAGTATTTCTTTGCCGATATCCTGCCCGCTGGCGTCGTGTCGAAGATGCATGAACGCATGGCCAAACCGCAGTCGTAATCCGACTGACGACTGTATCGACGAAGCCACCGGAAAAACAAGTTCTTGTGGCGGCCATGCCGGTTCAGGCCATTCGTGAAGATTTGTCGGATTGCAGAGTAGGCAGTCTAATCGGCGTGCGATCGGTGACGCACTACGTTCCCCAGCAAAAGCTTATTCCACGAGGTTTTGCCATCCAGCCAGTGGGGCCGAGCAGGCGTGGTAATTCTTTCTCTCGCAACGCATCTACGCAGCAGGAGGGCGGCATCAGTCAACCATACCAGCTGTAAAAGCGCCTGATCCGGATCAGCCATGGGCTGCTTTCCACGCGCCCATCGAGCCCAGATAGACATCCACATTCTTGAAGCCCCGACTGGCGAGCCACCCTGCGGCAACCGTCGCGCGCATCCCGCTGGCGCACATCAGCGTATAGCGGCGGGTCGGGTCGAGTTCGCTGTGCCGCTCGTTGAGTTCGCCGACATAGATATGCTGCGAACCCTCGATTGCGCTTTCGGCCCGTTCGTCGGCATCGCGCACGTCGAGCAGCGTCCAGTTGTCTGCGTCGTTCCCGAGACGCTTCTCGACCTCCTCGGTCGCGATCATGGGGATGGTCTTCATTTCGTGTCCCTGCGCGGCCGCGGGCACGACACCGACATACCCGCCTGCCACGCTATCAAGCGAGATGCGCACGAGGTGGATCATCGCCTTTTCGAGCTGGTCCTCATCGGAAGCCACGAGGGCGAGTTTCTCCCCTTCGCGAACGAACCAACCGGCAAAGGCGGAGATCATGCCGACGGGAAGGTTCATCGCGCCCGGCATATGGCCGGCGGCATAGGCCAGCGGCTCGCGCACATCGATGAGGTGATCGACATCCAGCGCCTTGAGTTCGGCCAGCGTCAGGCGCGCCGGGCGCATGACCCGGGGTGCGGGGTTGCCGCCCTCGAGATTGAGCCGCTCCATCAGCCGGAAATAGGGCGGCTGGTAGTGGTTCTCCTCCACCTTGAAATCGATGAAGGCTTCACGGTCGTCGAATTGCAGGCGCGGGTTGTTCGCGCGTTCGTGACCGAGCGTGGAGAATTCCCGCTCTGCCATGCCCGATCCGCAGACCGAGCCTGCGCCGTGGGCCGGGTAGAGGATAACCTGGTCGCCCAGTGCTAGGATCTTCTGGAGCGAGTCGTAAAGAAGCCCTGCGACTTCGCGCTTGCGGTCAGGGTAGAAATCGGTGCGCCCGACATCGCCGACGAACAGCGCATCGCCGGTGAAGACGCCCACCGCGCCATCAGGGTAGGCGGTGTCATGCAGGACAAAGGCGAGATGGTCGTCGGTGTGGCCGGGTGTTTCGAGGACCTCGATCCTGAGTTGTCCGACATCGAACGCATCCCCTTCGCGCGCGGTATCGGCATAGACCACTTCGCCCCCGGGATTGGGCCCGTGAAGTACGCGCGCGCCCGTCAGCGCCTTCAGGATCGGCGCGCCCGAGACAAGGTCTTCGTTACGATGCGTCTCGAAAATATGTGTGATTTCGAGCCCCTCGGCACGCGCCATTTCCAGGTAGCATTCGCAATCGCGGCGCGGGTCGATCACCGCCGCCTTGCCGCCAGAGCCGACGAGATAGGACAGGTGGGAAAGGCCGGGTGTCTTGATCTTTTCCAGTAGCATTCTTCTCTCCTTCACTCGGAAAATGGGGATGTAGGCATCAGATCATTCCCCGCGCGGCATCCGCAATCGGTTCGTCGGGCGGTCCACCATTTGCTGCCAGGTCGCGGAAAGCGCGGTCCTGCGACAGGAAGACCTTGCCATTGAGTTCTTCGACAAAGTGGGTCCGTTTCAGCCGGTCCATGACTGGCCCTTTCACCTCTGACAGGTGCAGGCCGATGCCGGCGTCCGCCATGCGGTGGTTGATCGCCTCGAGGCTTTCGAGCCCCGATGCATCGATCTCGTTTACCGCGCTGAACATCATGATCACGTGGCGGACATCGGGCCGATCGGCGACCTGCTCCAGCACGTATTCTTCCAGCCAGCGGGCGTTGAGATAGGTCAGGCTTTCGTCGATGCGGATCGAGAGGACGTGCGGCACGGTGAAGACCTTGTGCCGCTCTACATTGCGGAAGTGCTCGGTTTCTGGAACGCGGCCGACAATGGCGGCGTGCGGGCGGCTCGCGCGCCATAGGTAAAGCAGCAAGCCGACGGCGACACCCGCGATCACGCCAAGCTCCACGCCTGCCAGGAGCGTGATGACGATGGTCGCCATGTGCGCAGCGAAATCGGCTTTCGAATAGCGCCAAAGCTGGCCGGGTGTCTTGAGGTCCACGAGGCTAAGAACCGCTACGATGATGGTCGCCGCAAGGGTGGCGATAGGCAGGTTGAACAAAAGCGGGGTCAGGAACAGGCCTGCCAGTGCGATACCCACTGCCGTATAGGCACCGGCTGCGGGCGTCTCCGCACCGGCGTCGAAATTGACGACCGAGCGGGCAAAGCCGCCTGTGACGGGATACCCTCCCGAAAAGGCGCTGGCGATGTTCGAGGCGCCGAGGCCGATCAGCTCCTGGTTCGGTGCGATCCGCTGGCGACGCTTGGCGGCAAGGGTCTGTGCTACCGACACGCTTTCGACAAAGCCGATGATCGAGATCAGCAGCGCCGGGACCCAGAGCTGGGATATCAGCCCGAGATCGTAGGAGGGCAGCGCAAACGGTGGCAAACCTTGCGGGACCGCGCCGACGAGATTCACTCCGCGGGTCCCCAGGTCGAACATGATGACAGCAAGGATCGTGAGAACGACGGCCACGACCGGCCCTGCCTTGGCCGAGATGTCTGCCGCCCGTGGGCTCAGGCCCATCCTGACCAGCGCGGGCTTCAATCCCTTGCGGACCCAGAACAGGAACAGCGTGGCAGGAACGCCGACCGCAAGCGTCCAGGGGTTGATCGTGTCGATGGTGGAGGCGAGGTCACCCAGCATATCGGGCCAGGTATCGCCGCCGGCGGATACACCGAGAATGTGCTTTAACTGGCTGGTCGCGATCAGGATGCCGCTGGCGGTGATGAAGCCGCTGATTACCGGGTGGGATAGCAGGTTGGCGAGAAAACCCATCCGAAGGAAGCCGAGAACCGCCAGCATGATGCCGGACAGCGCCGCCAGCGTGATAGCTGCTTCAAGATAAAGCGCTGTGCCTTGCGCCGCCACGGCTCCGGCCGCGCTTGCTGTCATGAGCGAGACGACGGCCACCGGTCCCACGGCCAGCGTCCGGCTGGTGCCGAAGATGGCATAGGCGACCAGCGGCAGGATCGAGGCATACAGGCCCACGACAGGCGGCAGGCCCGCCAGCAGCGCGTAAGCGAGGCTTTGCGGGATCAACATGATCGTGACGATGACCGCCGCGACCAGATCGTTGGTCAGTACCGAGCCGTTATAGGTCCGGCCCCATTCGAGGATCGGGAGATATTGCGACAAGATATCGCCGCGCTTTCCCTTGCCGGGGGCATTGGCGCTCGCCACTCCGGTCTCGGGACCGGTCGATGTCATCACGCGGCAGCCTCTCGCTGCGTCCGCTCGAAGATCCTTACGACAGCCATGCCACAAAGCATGGCGACTACGAAGATGGCAGCCGCTGCAGGCTCGATGACGAGGGCGGCAATGCCGGGTCCGGGGCACAGACCCGCGACGCCCCAGCCGATCCCGAACAGCGCGGCCCCACCGATCAGGCGCGGCGTCAGGTCCGATTTCGTGGGCAAGTGGAACTGGTCAGCAAGGAGCGGCTCGACCATGCGGGGTACGAGGCGCCAGGCAATGGCCATGACGATCACCGCGCCGCCCATCACGAAGGCCAGCGTGGGATCCCAGTTCCCGAAAATGTCGAGGAAGCCGCGCACGCGGGCCGGATCGGTCATGCCGCCCAGGGCCAGACCGGCCCCGAACAGCGTACCGGATATGAGGGCTGCAAGAGCGCTACGCATCACAGAACCTCCATGCCAAGAGCGTTCATGGCGGCGACGGTTGCGATGCCCGCCGCCATGAATGTCGCAGTGGCGACGATCGATCGTGCGGAAAGCCGGCTGACGCCGCAGACGCCGTGCCCGCTGGTGCATCCGCTGCCAAGGCGGGTGCCGATGCCAACCAGCAGGCCGGCGATCGCCAGGGTCACCGGATTTGCGAAGGTTGCCTCGACACCGCCCGATGCCAGCACCACGATCAGCGCGCCTAGCGGAAGCCCGATCACGAACATCCAGGCTCCGCTGCGCGCGATCCCGCTGCCACCGAGACCGACTGCCTTGGCAGCGAGCCCGGAGACGCCTGCGATACGGCCCAGCGCCAGCAGCATTAGCGCGGCGGCAAGACCGATGAGCACCCCGCCAGCCAACCCGGCGAGCGGCGCAGCGTCCGGAAAACCAGGCAACGTCATACCGCGTTCACCGGTATCTTGATGTAGCTTACCCCGTTGTCTTCGGGATCGGGCAGGCGACCGCCGCGGATATTGACCTGCACCGAGGGCATGATGAGTTTCGGCATGGCCAGGGTCTTGTCCCGCGAGGTTCGCATCCCGACGAACTCTTCCTCGGTCACGCCATCCCTCACGTGGACATTTTCCTCGCGCTGCAACTTGACCGTGGTCTCCCAGGCATATTCGTCGCGGCCCGGCGCCTTGTAATCGTGGCACAGGAACAGCCGGGTCTCGTCAGGCAGGGAAAGCAGGCGGCGAATGGATCGAAACAGTTGATGGGCATCGCCTCCGGGAAAATCGGCGCGGGCCGTGCCGAAGTCCGGCATGAAGATCGTGTCGCCTACGAAAGCGGCATCACCGATGATGAATGCCATGTCAGCAGGAGTGTGCCCCGGTACGTGGAGCGCGATGGCCTCCAACTCGCCCAGCTCGAACGTCTCGCCGTCGTCGAACAACTTGTCGAACTGCGACCCGTCGCGTTCGAAATCGGTACCGGCGTTGAACAGCTTGCCGAAGACGTCCTGCACGCGAATGATGTCTCGGCCGATCGCGAGTTTTCCGCCTAGCTTGTCCTGCAAATAGGGCGCTGCAGAGATGTGGTCGGCATGAGCATGGGTCTCGATGTGCCAAGTCACTTTCAAATTATTCGAAGTGACATACTCGATAATGCGATCGGCAGAGCCATTCGAAGTTCGTCCCGAGGCCGCTTCGAAGTCCAGCACCGAGTCGATGATAGCCGCTTCGTCTGTTTTTGGATCATGCACGACATACGACACGGTATTCGTGCCCTCGTCGAAAAAACCGGCAATCGAAGGCCGCAAGCACTTGTCGGCCCGTGCGCGCTCGATCTGGGCCGACGCTCGCTCGAGGTTCTGATCGTTTGCCATCGTACCATCTCCAATCAATTACATAAATCGTTTATATGTATTGCTATCCGAGTGTCAAGTGCTATGGATCGTTCATGACCACGGTAGCGATTGAACAGGGCAGTGAACGGGGTGCGCCTTGTGCCGGGCTTCGAATAGGGGATATTGCGCCTGATTTCTCCGCGCGCAGCACTTCCGGAGACCTTCGGCTTTCGGACTATCGCGGGCGCTGGCTGATCCTGTTCTCTCATCCGGCGGATTTCACCCCTGTCTGCACGAGCGAATTTGTCGCCCTTGCCACCCTGGCCGACGAATTCGAGCGGCGGGATTGTGCCCTTGTGGCCCTGTCGGTTGACAGTCTGTTTTCGCATTTCGCGTGGCTGAGGTTGATACGGGACCGCTTCGAGATCGAGGTCCGCTTTCCGATAATCGAGGACCCCACGCTCGTGATCGGTCGCGCCTATGGAATGGTTGCTCCGCACGATAATGACAGTGCCACGGTCCGCACCACTTTCTTCATCGATCCAGATGGGGTCATCCGCGCGATGACCTGTTATCCAGCGAGTGTCGGGCGCTCGACGCCCGAAATGCTACGGACCCTGGATGCCCTGCAGGCCGTCGACGAAGGTCCGGTGCTCGCTCCCGCGAACTGGGAGCCGGGCGAGGCCCTGCTGGCGCAACCGGATGCGTCGCTCGACGCCGTATTTTCCGCAGAAGGCCAGACGGACTGGTTTATGAAGGAAACCCGGCGGGGTGCGAAAAAATGACCGATGCACAGATGGTCGATGCCTTGAAAGCACTCGCTCACCCGGTGAGGCTGCGCGTCATGCAGGTGTTGGCAGGGACGGAGCGCAACGTCGGCGAGATCGACGAGGCGGCCGAGATCGGACAACCCGCGCTTTCGCAGCAATTGGCGGTTCTGCGTAATGCCGGCCTCGTCAAGACCCGGAAGGATGCCAAGCTGGTCTACTACCGGATTGACGACAGCAAGCTTGAACTCATTGCGGCTGCACTGGGCGGGCTCGGTCGATCAGCCGGGGAAGCGGTCCGGTCCCCGCGACATCCGGCGCCTGGCGTAGCGAATTTTGCCAGACTTGGCTGATTGCTGCGCCTCGGTACCGAGCCTGATGGTCAACTTATTCAGTGCCACTCGCGTGCCCCATCACGAACCGCCCCAGGCAGTTTGAGCAGGATCTTATCGTGGTTGACTTTGGCCATGTCGGCCACCGGTTCGCAGCCATAAACGTCCACATTCTACCCATTGCCCGTCAAACGCACATCTTTCGCGGCAGCCCGCTCGCGAAGCGTGAGAAAGGCATGGGATTCCAACGCAACCGGACAATCTGCTTGCGACCCCGCTTCGCGCATTGGCGTAACTGCCGGCAAGCCGCTATGATGGGCTATCATGAGCGGAGCAGCGTGCAATCACCAAGAGCACCACTCTCGCGGCAACAAGGCACCAGGCGATGGTCGGTATGACACGGTGCCGGAAGGTCATACGGGGGCGGTCTATACCTGTCCGATGCACCCGGAGGTGCGGCAGGTCGCGCCCGGATCATGCCCGATCTGCGGCATGGCGCTCGAGCTTGAGTCGGCGGCGATGCAAGCCGAGCAAACCAATCCCGAACTGACCGATTTCACGCGCCGCTTTTGGGTTGGCGCGGTGCTGACTGTTCCTCTCCTGCTCCTTGCAATGGGACCAATGATCGGTCTTGGCTGGTTCAGGCAGGCCCTGGGCGAAGGCGTGGCGCAATGGGCCGAACTGGTGTTGGCGACGCCTGTCGTGTTGTGGTGCGGCTGGCCGTTCCTTGAGCGAGGGGTGAAATCCTTCCGGTCATGGAACCTCAATATGTTTTCCCTGATCACCATGGGGGTTACTGCGGCATGGCTGTTCAGCGTCACTGCAGTCGTGGCCCCTTCGATCTTTCCGCAAGGCTTTCGCGACATGCACGGGCGTGTCCCGGTCTATTTCGAGGCGGCGGCGGTGATCGTGGTGCTAGTTCTGCTGGGCCAGGTGATGGAGCTGCGTGCGAGGGAGGGGACCGGCAAGGCAATCCGCGCCCTGCTCGATCTTGCTGCCAAGACTGCGCGGGTCATTCGCGATGACGGCAGCGAAGAAGAAATCCAGCTCGAAGATGTCCAGGTCGAGGATCACCTGCGCGTCCGGCCCGGCGAAAAGGTGCCGGTGGATGGCGAGGTTATAGGCGGCCACTCGTCGGTGGACGAAAGCATGATCACGGGCGAGCCTGTGCCAGTCGAGAAATCAATCGGCGATACGGTGACCGGCGCCACGCTCAACGGCAACGGCAGCCTTGTCATCGCCGCTCGACGCGTGGGTTCGGAGACCATGCTGAGCCAGATCGTCGACATGGTGGCAAAGGCGCAGCGTTCGCGTGCTCCGATCCAGAAATATGCCGACCAGGTTGCCGGCTGGTTCGTGCCCGCCGTCATCGGCGTGGCAGTTCTCGCTTTCGCAGGATGGTCGATCTGGGGGCCGCCCCCCGCGTTGTCTTACGCCCTGATCGCAGCCGTCTCGGTGCTGATCATCGCCTGCCCCTGCGCCCTTGGCCTGGCGACCCCGATGTCGGTGATGACGGCAACCGGACGCGGCGCACAGGCGGGCGTGCTGGTCAAGAACGCCGAAGCACTGGAACGTTTCGAGAAGATCGACACCCTGATCGTCGACAAGACCGGCACGCTCACCGAGGGCAAGCCGCGGCTGGTTGCCGTTCTGCCCGAGCACGGTTTCACCGAGCAGGAAGTGCTTCGGCTCGCCGCCACCTTGGAAAAAGGATCGGAACATCCGCTTGCCGAGGCAATCGTCAAAGGCGCCGAGGAGCGCGGCATCGTGCTCGACAATGCGCATGGCTTTGAAGCCCTTGTTGGAAAGGGTGTGAGGGGGCAGGTGGCCGGTCGGGAGGTGGCGTTGGGCAATGCCGGACTGCTGCAGCAACTGGAGATTCCGTCATCCGGCGCGGGAGAGCAGGCTGATAGCCGCCGCGACAAAGGCGAAACCGTGATGTTCGTGGTCGTCGATGGCGTCGTCGCCGGGCTGGTGAGCGTCGCCGATATCGTGAAGGAGACCACCCCCGCGGCGCTCCGCGAACTCCAGGCACTTGGCTTTCGCATCATCATGGCGACAGGTGACAACGAGCGGACTGCCAATGCCGTGGCGGCCTCACTTGGTATTGACGAAATCCGGGCCGATGTGCTGCCGGAGGACAAGGCAAGGATTATTGCAGATCTTCAGCAGCAGGGGCGCAAGGTCGCCATGGCGGGTGACGGGGTCAATGATGCCCCGGCGCTGGCGCAATCCGATGTCGGCATCGCCATGGGGACCGGCGCGGACGTAGCGATTGAAAGTGCCGGGATCACACTCGTGAAAGGCGATCTCGACGGGATCGTTCGCGCGCGGCGCCTGGCCCGTGCAACCATGCGCAATATACGCCAGAACCTGTTCTTCGCGCTCGTCTACAACTCGATAGGCGTACCCATAGCGGCTGGCCTGCTCTATCCGTTCCTTGGTATTCTCATCAGCCCGATGTTCGCCGCCCTGGCGATGAGCGCATCGTCGATTTCCGTGGTCACAAATTCCCTCCGGCTGCGAACTGCGAGAATCTGAGATGTCATTTCGCGAGAGGAGTTCGACATGCTGATACAAGGAACCGAAACGATCTTGTCCGCCATTACCAGAGTGCAGCAAGACGCAAGCTGGCATATGCATGATGGCGACCATATGTTCGGCCATTCATGGGGTTGGGGCGCAGGCCTCGTGCACATTCTGCCCTGGCTGCTAATCCTCGTGGCCATCATGGTCTCGACACTTGTTCTGGCGCGCAAGCTGGGACGGAGGAAAGATCGGTAACGGCGATCGCACGACCGCCCTCGAGCGGCTCGACGAACGCTATGCCAACGGCGAGATCGAGCGCGAGGAATATCTACAGCGCAAGCGGGATATCATGGAGCGGTAGCCATTCGGGCGTCAGTATTTGCGCTTGGGGAAGCTTCTCGCCTGCGCAACTCCAACTTAACCTTTTCTCCACCGCAAGACGGTAGGGTGGCGAGGTCATGCGTTCTTATGATGAAGAAGATATTGGCCAAGGAGCCTTAGGGCCGGGAGAAATTGCCTGGTGTGCCTTGATGCTGTTGGTCATACTGGCAAGCGTTACGGTTCTCGCTGCCTTCCTGGAAGACAATCTCTATCCAGAGGATGGGCCGGCTTTACGATTAGAATTGGAAGACCTGGCACCGAAACCGGGCTTCGACCTGCAGGGTTGGCTATCGCCCCAATTGCGGACGCCAGACTGACGTAGGAGTGCATTGATCGGCGCACGCTCGGGCTGTCTACGATCTACACACCTTGATGGAAATGCCTCTTGAAAGCCGTGCGGTGCGGTCAAGCCGGACATCTCGGCCCATTTCTTCTTTGCGTATGAGGGGTACGAAGGCGTACAGGTAGGCAAGGCGCTCAGGTCAAGGAAACTGCACATCATGGCAACCAACCCACCGCAAGACCCCGATCGGATCGATCCTCAATCTCCGCCTGAAACGCCTGGTCTGCCGGACGAACCGACGCCCGACCAGCCGCCCGAGGTGGATCCGCCGCAGCCGGATTATGACGAACCTGACCGCAGTCCGGAGGAATACCCGTCGGAGAACTGAGAACGGGGTTAGTGACTGAGCAGAAGCGGCACTTGTGGGTCGCTCAGCATCTCGTGCGTCACCCCGCCAAGTACCCATTCGCGGAAACGTGAACGGCCATAGGCACCCATCACCAGATAGGCTGCTTCACGGCTTTCTGCGGCTTTGAGGAGAGTTCTGGCTATTGATCCGCCTGTCTCATGCGGCAGTTCCGTAATTTCTGCTTCTACTCCATGCCGGGCAAGATATTTCAATGCCCCGGTCGGCGGCAAATCGAAACGCTCGGCGTCTTCGGGCTCACTTACGGTCACGATATACACCTCCGAAGCCCGGCTCAGCATGGGCATGGCTGCACGCAAAGCGTGCGCGCTTTCGGGCGATCCGTTCCATGCGACTACTGCTGGAGAATTGAGCGAGAGGCTTTTGATCATCGCCGGTATTACCAGTATGGGCGCGCGGATTTGCGAAACCATTTCGGAAACCAGCTTGGACGGGTGCTCCGCGCTTCCGGCCGGATTGACGGACCCGAGTACGAGCAGATCGCTCAGTGGTGCGTGGCGCGCAATCTGGCGAGAGGCGAGACCATCGGCGTAAATCCAGTCCCAGGGTACGTCCTCATCTGCAAGCCGTTGTTCGAGCTTATCGCGCAGTTCCTTGGCTCCCTGATGAAGCTGCGATACGACCTCCGCCGCAACCGGATAATAAAAATCCCCTGCAACGCTAAGGTCGTAGGGGATTGCCTGGATGCAGGTAAGATGCCCGTCATTCTGTCTGCATAGGTCAAGGGCGACCTGCAGTCTCCCCTCGAGACAATCATCCTCGTGAACGTACAGCAAGATAGAGCGCATGTGGCTTCTCCCGTCGGGTTGAATGACAACGAACCGGGAGCATAGGTGCGCGTATGGGAATTCAATTACGCAAATATCCTGAGGGCGTGCCTCGTACATTTGCGTATTCCACTTGGAAGGGCAGGAGCGAACAAACAGGCATCAAGGATAGCGGGAAAAGCCCATGAGCACCTGGAATCTCGTCAAACTCGAACTGGCGCGGACCGATGGGTTTCCGTCAGGGTCGGCGACCCGATCCTACCTCATCCGGATCCCGCTGGACGAAACCGGGCTGATCGACGAGACGGCGCTGGAGGGTGATCCTGGCCGGGCAACAATCCGCCGCTTCTGGCCGAACGAGGCCGACCGGTCCGGCTACGTCGTCAAGGCGAAGAATGGCTGGGTGTTTTCCTACGCGGTGGGCGAGGAAGACGACGAAAATCTGTACCATCTCGAAAACCATGCGATCCTTCAGGGAGAATACGTTACCATAACCGAACCTGACGGCGACAGATTGCCATATCGAATTGCGTCGGTTTCTCCGACCTAGAGCCGATCGTCCCGAACCCGGATCCGGCTATTGATCCTGATGCGCACAGGGACGAGATGCGGCTCACAGGATCGCCGGGAAGCCGGGGCTGGATAGGTGGGCCACGGCAATTGGCATTGCAGTGCCGACCAACGGCAAGCCAATAGCAACGCGGCGCGTTGGCAGAAAGAGCAGGAGGTCTACAGCAGGAGCAATGGGACGACGAGCCGGATCAGATGGACAAGCAGCATCATCCTTCTGTTCCTCGCTACCCTGTTTCCCCTTCTTCCGCTGCAAATGCGATCCGAAGCAGATCGGAAAGATTATATACGCCGAGCTTTTTCATCAGGTTTGCCCGATGGATTTCCACCGTGCGAGGGCTGATCTCCAGATCGTAACCGATGGTCTTGTTGGGATACCCCTGCACGAGGCCGGCAAGCACTTCGCGCTCTCGGGTAGTCAAGCCATTGAGTAGCACCCGCGCCGCATTGCCGCGGGCATGCCGGCGATCATCGTCTTCCATGCCATGGAAAGCGTGCTCCAGGGCACTCAGCAGGCTGGCTTTCTCGAAGGGCTTCGCGATGAAATCCGAAGCTCCGGCTTTCATCGCTTTCACCGCCATGTCGATATCGCCATGGCCGGTCATGACGATGACCGGAAATGTCACGCCTCGCTCGAGCAATTGGGCCTGTACTTCCAGCCCGTCCCTGCCTGGCATCCTGATATCGAGCAAAATGCAGCCCGGAGCCAGGGTCCGCACCTTGGACAGGAAATCCTCGCCGGATTCAAATGTCTCGACCTGATGGCCGGACGTCTTGAGCATGAAGCCGATCGAGCGCCGGACGCTGTCATCATCGTCGACAAGATAAACCTGGCGATCAGTCATCGTCCGGTAGCGCCTTTTCCGTGAGCAGCGAAAAATGAAACTGGGTCCCGCCCATCGGGGACGGTTCGGCCCAGATCTTGCCGCCATGCGCGTTGATGATGGTATGGCAAATCGACAATCCCAGGCCCATTCCACTGGCCTTGGTGCTGACGAAGGGATGAAACAGGCGTTCGGCGATATGCTGGTCGAGCCCGGAGCCGCTGTCGCTGACAGTAACGACCAATCTGTCATCGGGGGCAATGGTGCTGGAGATCACCAGTCGCTTGACCTTGCTGTCCATCATGGATTCAAGCGCATTGCGGATAAGATTGACCAGGACTTGCTGGATCTGGACCGCATCAACCAGAACCAGATCCTCCTCGTCGGTCAACATTTCCTGCAACTCGACATCGCGCGCGTCCCCGTTGATGAGGGCAAGCGCAGTGGATTCCTTGACCAGTTTTGCAAGGCTGACAAACCGACGCGTGGTTTCGCCGCGGGTGATGAATTCGCGCAGTCTCTGAACGATCTTTCCGGCCCGGATGGTCTCCGCTGCACTTTCGTTCAGTGCTTCGCGAACATGCTGCAGGCTTTCCGCATTCGGCTCGTCCAGAAGATCACGCGCCGCCTCGACGTAGTTCGCGATTGCCGTCAGCGGCTGGTTGAGTTCGTGGGCGATCGAAGTCGCCAGCGTACCCATCGCCGAGATACGCGAGACATGCGCAAGATCTGCCTGCAGCGAATGGAGCTGGTTTTCGGTCTGTCGGCTTTCCGTCAGATCGCGGATAAATCCGGCGAAGACTTTCTTGCTACCCATGTCGACTTCGCCGACGGACAGGTCGATCGGAAACGTCGCTCCGTCGCGTGCCCGGGCCGTTGTTACGCGCCCGATGCCGATGATACGCCGCTCGCCGGTCGCAAGATAATGCGAAAGGTAGCTGCCATGTCTTTCGCGGTCGGGGGAGGGCATCAGCAGGCTGACGTCCTCGCCGAGCACATCTGCTTCGGCATAGCCGAACATCCGCTCCGCCCCTTTGCTGAAGGACAGGATCTGTCCCCCCGTATCGATGACCACCATCGCATCAGGCACCGTATCGATCAGTGCATGCAGATCGTCCGGACCATGGAACGATTGCAGGGCGTGATCGGCGCGTCGTGACTGGTCTTTTCCCATTCTGTCTGCAAACTGCCGATGTCGCTAGCGATTGACAACTATTCACTGCATCGAAGTAAGGATGATTGTTTTGCCGGTCCGCTACCGTATCGTCTTTCAGGGGGTTCCCTTGATCATCGCATTGATAGGCAAACGACAAGGCAGATTAGGGCAGATTATGCAGAAACTACTCCTGGTCCTTTGCCTGCTCGTGACCTGCAGTTCTTCAGTGCGTGCCCAGGATGAGGCCGCTTCCGCCCATTCTGAAACCGCCTGGCGGCCTGCTCAGGCGGAAAATCTGCTGCAGTGGATCCTCCGGGCGGAAGACGAGGCCATTACCATTCCAGAAGGGGTGCCAATCGATCTGCGCGAAGCAATTGATTCAGGTGACCGTCAGCGCCTGGGCCAGGTCGCCGATACGGCTGCTCTTCATCTGCTGCGCGCCTATCACGGGAAATGCTGCGGGGTCTCGTTACCGGGGAATTGGCATATATCGCAGGAAATTTCCGACTCGGAATTGCGTGCGAGACTTGAAACGGCGCTTGCGAATGATCGGCTGGACCTGATGCTGCGCGCGAGCCGACCGGACCATCCTTATTATCGCGCGCTGGCGGCAGCCTACGCGCGCGAGCCGGATGCGGCGCGCCGTGCGCTGCTCGCACTAAACCTGTCACGATGGCGCAACTTGCCGCTGCCAGAAACAGGCCGCTATCTGATCGTCAATGCAGCCGCACAGCAGGCGACCTTATGGGAGGGCAGGTCGCAAGTGGATAGCTGGCGAGTGATCGTTGGAAGAACTGTCTCACCCACTCCTGTGTTCTCCACCGAGGTCAGCGGAGTTGTCATCAACC
The DNA here is from genome assembly GCA_963783265.1 of uncultured Alphaproteobacteria bacterium. Taxonomy (GTDB): domain Bacteria; phylum Pseudomonadota; class Alphaproteobacteria; order Sphingomonadales; family Sphingomonadaceae; genus Alteraurantiacibacter. The sequence continues at coordinate 153,213 of CAWAMU010000004.1, forward strand.
CGTGGTGGAATATTCCGACCAGTATAGCGGCCGAAGGGATCGCTGCATTCGTACGTCGAAATCCCGCCGCCGCGCGTGCACAAGGCTATGTCTACAGCGATGGTCGATACCGGCAGATGCCGGGCGAAAACAACGCATTGGGCCGAATTAAGCTGGTCATGCCCAACCCCTATAGCGTGTTCTTGCACGATACATCGAACCGCGCGCTGTTCGATCGTGAAAACCGTTTCCTCAGTCATGGGTGTGTGAGGGTCGACCAGGCGCTGGAATTTGCCACGACATTGCTGGCTGCTGATGGTTGGGAGCGGGCCGATGTGGAGGAACGGGTGGCAACAGGAGAGACTGCAACAATCGCCCTGTCACGCCCCATCCCTCTGTACATCGCCTATTTCACTGCGGAACCCGATGACTCCGGCCATGATACGCTACTTGCCAGATACTTATGGCCGTGATGGCGGCGTTGCGCTGCAACTGGCGACTGCCGAGGCCGAATGCGCGCTGGGTTGATCGCGTTCCGCGCTAAGGAAGTTTCCGTATCGCAGGGCCGCAACCATAAACTTAATCCCGTGGTTCTCGAAACATCCCAACCCAGAGGATCACATCATGTCCGACAAACTCACGACATCACCAGGACACCGGCGCGATTATGGATTTGCCGAAAGGTTCATCGAACCCTTTTCCCGGATGCGCAGCGGTGTCGATCATCTGATCGAGGATCTCCCGGCGCGGTTTTCAGCCTTCCAATTCGGCGCGCCCGCGGTTGAAATGACCGAGTCCGCTGATCGCTACATGGTAGCGGTCGACGTGCCGGGCATTGCGCTGAAGGATATCGATCTCCAGGTCGATCGGGACATGTTGATCCTCAAAGGCGAAAGAAAGGATGAGCGCGAGGAGACAGACCGCGATTACGTGATTTCCGAGAGAAGCTACGGCTCATTCGAGCGACGGATCGCAATACCGGCCGACGCGCTGGTCGAGGGCATCGAGGCTGAGGCTGTAGATGGAGTATTGCGTATTTCTATTCCAAGAAGCGCAGAGTCAGCGTCCCAGCGACGTCATATCGAAATCCACACGGGCAATCGCTCTGGCCAATCAAGCTGATGCACGGCCGCCTGCGTAAGTTCGCGCCACCGCGACACGCAGGCCGTTCGAAATTCTCGGCGTTTTGCGACCCGGCGTCGAGAGCTACCGCCCCGGTTCATAGCAATCGGGGCGGTTTTTCGTGCGGGCGGGAATTTGCGGATGCTACTTCCTGGCGGTGAGGGCGCTTTCAAACGACGCCTCATCGGCGCTCTCGAGTTTCTTGATACCCATGATCTTGTAAGCGAGGCGTTCATAAGCCGGCTCGGCAATCCCGCGCCTGATCTTGCGCAAGAAGAATTTCTCGAACGCGATCTTGGCATAATGAACCCAGCGCCCCTCCGCTGACCAGTTCACGTTGCGAGGGGGAATTTGCGGCTGCGCAACGAAGGCCACTCCGCCGTCGCCGAAGTCGGCCAGGCAAACCGCGTTCCACGTCGCTCTCGCGCTCGGGTTCTTGCCGAGGATCAGCGCGCGCACATTGCTGGCGATCGCTGCGGACATGCTTTCGATCATGAAGCCGGTCTTGGGGACGCCGACGGGGACCAGGCTCTCGCCTACCGGCGGGATGGCGATGCAGACGCCCAGCGCAAAGACATTGGGGAATGCCGGATTGCGCTGGTGTTTGTCGACGATCACGAATCCGCGCGGATTGACCAGCCCTTCGATGCCTTGAAGCGCAGCAATGCCCCTGAACGCCGGAAGCATCATGGCAAGACCAAATGGCAGTTCCTGCGGGATTGGATCACTGTCCTCACGCAATTGCGCGATATGCATCATTCCATCGTCAATCCGCTCGACACGGGCATGGGTCACCCATTTTATGTGACGGTTGCGCATCTCGCTCTCGAGCATCGACTTTGTGTCGCCCACGCCGTCGAGACCAAGATGGCCGATATATGGTTCGGGCGTGACAAAAGTCATCGGCACCTTGTCCCGCAATTTGCGGCGTCGCAATTCGGTGTCGAGGATCATTGCGAATTCGTAAGCAGGTCCAAAACACGATGCGCCCTGCACGGCTCCCACGATGATCGGGCCGGGTGCGGCGCAGAAGGTTTCAAACGCCTCCGCCGCTTTGGCTGCATGGTCTGTCTGACAGATCGATACGGTATGACCATCAGGCCCCAGGCCATCTATCTCGTCATAGGCGAGGTCAGGCCCGGTGGCGATGACGAGGAAATCGTAATCCAGGGTGGTGTCATCGGCGAGCTGGATCCGGTTTTTCTCCGGCTCGACGCGCGTTGCCGCTTGGGCGATAAAGCCGATGCCCTTGCGCCCCAGCGCTTTTGCCAGATCGATCTGGATCGCTGATGGCTCCCGCCACCCAACCGCCACCCACGGATTTGACGGCGTGAACGAGAATTCCGGACGATCGGATACGACCGTGATCTCGGCCGAATTCTGCATCTTGTCGTCGAGGTCGAATGCGGCGATCGCGCCGCCCAGACCGCCCCCCAATATGATTATCCGGGGTTTGATCGTGAGGTCGGGCATCTGCGCTTCCCTTCAGAAACTTGCAATCTGCCAATGGTGCCGGTCTTCGGTTGACGGCTCTATAAGGAGATATCCTGATGCTTGCCGCCGCGAAGCGCAAACGCTGTATTAGCGGGTGCACGACCCGCGCGTGCTGCAAGTGCTGCGTTCCATTTATTGCCCGGATTTGGCTTGGTCTCCTGAAGGCGTTCGACCCTAAGGAACTATCCTTAATGCGCACGGTCCGCAGATACTCGATTCATAAGAGATTCAAGGAGCCGAACGATGCATGCAGACCCCCCACTGAAACTGGCACAGGAGCAAGTCAAAGGCGCGCTGCGTGGCACAGTCCACTGTCCGGTGGTGCAGGGGTTTTTCGATGAGGCTACCTTCACCGCCAGCTACGTTGTCCACGACCCGGTGTTGAAACGTGCCGCCATCGTGGACTCGGTTCTCGATTTCGATCAACCGTCCGGTCGCACTTTCACGCAGTCAGCAGATCGTATCATCGACTACGTTCGCGAACACGATCTGACGGTCGACTGGATGTTGGAAACGCATGCGCATGCCGATCACCTGTCGGCAGCGCCGTATCTGCAAGAAAAGCTGGGAGGCAAGCTGGCGATCGGCAGCGAAATCCTGACTGTGCAGGATGTGTTTGGCAAGATCTTCAACGAAGGCAGCGATTTCGCACGTGACGGATCGCAATTCGATCGTCTGTTCGAAGATGGCGACCGGATGGAGATTGGTGAAATTCCCTTCACCGCGTTGCATGTGCCTGGCCATACGCCGGCGGATATGGCCTATATCATCGGTGACGCCGCCTTTGTCGGCGACACCATGTTCATGCCGGATTACGGCTCGGCGCGGGCTGATTTTCCAGGCGGGAACGCAAACATCCTGTTCCGGTCGATCAGGCGATTGATGGAGTTGCCTGCGGAAACCCGGGTGTTCCTGTGCCACGATTACAAGGCGCCGGATCGAAGCGAGTTCGTGTGGGAAACCACCATCGGAGCCGAGCGAACTGGCAATGTCCATGTTCATGAAGGCGTGTCCGAAGATGAATTCGTAACAATGCGCAACGCCCGCGACGAGACGCTCGAAATGCCGCGACTGATTCTGCCGTCGATCCAGGTCAACATCCGCGGCGGCCATTTCCCCGAGCCTGAAGACAACGGCACCCGTTATCTCAAGCTGCCCCTCAACGTTTTGTGAGGAGCGGCTCGAGCCGCTTGGCGGGCTGCTGATCGGTCTTGCCGCAGCGCTGCTGTGCTGTTGTCCGGCCGAACCCCGTTCAGTGATGGCAACCGAGATAGCGTTCGATCACTGACGGGTCGTTCAGCATTTCGTCGGGCGACCCGCTGAATGCGACCGCTCCCTGATCGAGGACATAGGCGCGGTCGATCAGGTCGATCATGTCCGGGACGTTCTGATCGGTCAGGAGGATGCCGATATTGCGGCGTTTCATTTCGCGGATCAACTCCTTGACGCTGGCGATGGTCAGTGGATCGATACCCGCAAACGGCTCATCGAGGAGGACAATCGCCGGATCGAGCGCCAGTGCCCGGGCGACCTCGCACCGTCGGCGCTCACCGCCTGACAGCGACGCCGCCCGTTCGTTGCGCAGGTGCGCGATACCAAGACCTTCCAGCAGGTCGTCGAGGCGGCTCTTGCGTGCCAGGCTGTCAGGTTCGGCGATTTCCAGCATCGCCTGAATATTTTGCGCAACGGTCAAACCGCGAAAGATGGACGGCTGCTCAGGCAGATATCCCAGCCCGAGGACTGCACGGCGATAAAAAGGCAAACGGGAAATATCCCGCGCGTTGAGCATGATGCGGCCTGTATCCGGTTTGATCAACCCGAGGATGCAATAGAAACTCACGCTTTTGCCCGCGCCATCTCGCCCGAACATTCCGACAATCTCGCCTTGCCGAACGCTCAATGAAAGTCCGTTTAGCACGGGCCGTTTGCCAAAGGATTTGTGAATATCGATCACCTCGAGTGCTACCGGCCCCGGTTGAGCGGACGCAGGATCGAACAGGTCCGAAACAGGCATTTCTGCAGAATGGATCCGCTCTATATCCATGTTGATCTCGCTGATCCCTCGGAAGTTGAAGCGCTCACACGCAGGAGCCGGTCTACATAAGCAAATGGATCCCAGCCTTACGGAGGTTCCCGTAGTTCATGGATCGAGCAACAAGATATTCTGCTCTTTGAAAGTGTCCGGTGGCCGGTCACGAAAGCGATGAGGAGGGAAATGCCATGCGCTCTATATTGCTGCATGTTCACGAGGACGATTGCATGGAGACCCGGCTGCAGGCTGCGCTCGACCTGGCAAGGCAGTTCGATGCCTATCTCACTTGCCTCCAGGTGGCCCCCTTCGAACTGGGCGTGCCCGGCGATTTCTACGGGGCAATGGTTACCCAGCTGGCGGTCGAGTATGAAGAGCAAGCGCCGCGCTTGAGAAAGGCTTACGAAGACCGACTCGAGGCAGAAGACGTGCGCTGGCACTGGGTCCAGAGCAAAGGCACCGCCACCACTTCGCTCACACGGCACGCACCCCTGAATGATATTCTCGTGCTGGGCGGTCATAATCCGGTTGGCACGCCTGACCGGCCGTCCGGGCTGGCAATGGAACTCATTTTCACCGTTCGCGCACCAATTCTGGTCGTTCCCGCGGAATTGAAGAGCTTCTCGCTTGACGGACCTGCGATAGTCGCATGGAATGGCGCGCCCGAAGCGGCCCATGCGCTGCGCGCTGCAATGCCCATGCTGCTGCGTGCCTCACAGGTGCATATCCTGACTGTGAATGAAGAAAAGAAAGCCGGTTCGTTCGACATGCCGCCAACGGGCGCCGCACGATATCTGGCCCACTACGGGATCGAAGCTGAAATCGTGGAACTCCCACGTTCCACGCGGCAATCTGTCGCCGAACCATTGCTGGACGCGGCAATTGCACGGAAGGGCACCTATCTGGTCATGGGTGCCTATGGACATTCGCGCTTTCACGAGCGCGTGTTTGGAGGCGTTACAAGAGATATGTTGAGCGACCCGAAAATCCCTCTCCTGCTGTCTCATTGATCGCCAACACCCTCCCGCCTGCGCTATCGCTGGGGTTTGTTCTGCCTTTCTTGTCTGGCGTCGATACCGGCGCGATGCACTTTCCTCTCTGAGACTTTGGGAAGCGGAAGGTCGCCTGGAAAACTGGCGGCTCACTGAAGACCGCTTCAGGGTAAGCTTCGCTGGGGCGGCTTCCCGATGCACGATCAATCCCGACACAAGGTCGCCGCTTTCCCCCGCGCCACTATCCGCGGTCTTCCGGAACTCTACCTAATGCTGATCCGGTGCGGCAGGCATATCCAGCACGAATTATGCATTCGCAAGTCGGACGCCCGAAATCCCACACTCTCCAGATGGGAGAGTATTCGATCGGGAGATGAGGGGGGACACATCCGCAATGTTCTGGAGGTGAGCGATGAACAATCCGTCCAAGGAGCTTCCCATTGCATTCCAGCGCGATCATGCGGTTTTGGGGCGAGGGCTGCACGACCTGGCGGTTGCCTTGCGCGATGGAGACATCCTGTCGGCGAAACGGGTCGCTGCAGAGGTCGACCGGGATGCCGGTCCGCATATCGCTTTTGAAGAGCAGTGTTTCTATCCGAGAGTGCGTGACTTCTTGAGCGATCCGGAAGTCGACCGGTTCTACGCCGAACACCGTTTAGGTCAAACCGCCCTCGGCCAGATCATGGCGATGCCTGACGCGGCCTGGCCAGACGCCAGGCAAATGAACGGATTGCTAGGAGATGTGGAATTGATGGAGCGCCACGTTGCCGAGTGCGGCGCGTTGTTCGCGGCGATGGATCTCATACCCGCTATCGAGCAGCGCACGCTCCTGGCGCAGCTGAACGGCTTGCGCGCCTCGGCCTCGTGCTGGACGTCGCTGGAGGCGTTGAACCAAGCTCGATGAATGTCGTCCCGCACCCGGATTGCTCACGGTCAGCAACTCTGACGATAGCGAAGCGGCGTTTCCGCCATGGGCGAAAAATGAGACTCACCGACCAGAATCACCTACTGTCCCGTTGGAAGGTGGGCTTGAATCATGGCCGAGTCGCAAGAAAATCAGGATTTTCTCATCGGACGCAATATCGAGCGCTTTTCCCGGCTGCTGGAAGTCGAGAATGATCCGGTCAATCGTTCGATGCTCAAAAGGCTACTGCGAGAAGAACGCGCAAGACGCGACAGCGGAATGCTCGAAAACGATGCATACCTCCGCGGCCCGGAAGTCCAGTAACGCCAGCCGGCACTAGCGAGATAGCGACCCCGTCTAAGGAGGGTTCCCTATAGGCAGCCTGGGCCCGCCGCCTCATTCTTGCGCGCGACCTGAGGATAAATCGCTTCCGAGGGTTCCCCAAGGAGGTTGCAATGGTCACCAGCCAGTTCGGAAATTCCGCCGAAACAGTTCCGTCGTCGGGGCCGGCGCCCCGCTATGCGGACACCTCATTTCGATCCGCGCGCCGAACCAATGCCGCACCGCGGCTGGTGGCCTGTATTGATGACAGCGATCAGGCACAGGGGGTCTCCGCGCAGGCGCTTGCCATTGCCTGCAGCCTGGGTCTGGAGGTCACATTCGCGCGGGTGATCGAGGCGCAAGGTCACTTCGCTTCCCCCGCCGATCCGATCGAATGGCAGTTGCGTCTCCGGACACAAAGCGAGATTCTGCGCCGATTCACCGATCAGGAAGAAGTCGAAGTTCTGGCCAACAGCGTTTTGCTGGCGGGTGCCCCGGCGGAGGAACTATCGGATTGGGCGCAGGACCACGGAGCAACTATGCTTGCCGTGGGGCGTGGTCGCAGCGACCAGAGCCAAGGTAAGGGGGTGGGCCTGGGGTCAACCGCGCAAGGCTTGCTGGAACGGGCTGAGCATTCGTTGCTGCTGGTTCCCCCCGGCCCGCCGCGGACGGGCGGCTATCGCCGGATCATGGTTCCGATTGACGGCTCGGCAAGGGCCGACAGCGTGCTGCCGATTGCCCGCAGAATAGCGCGAACCCACGCGGCAGATCTGTTGCTGGTTCATATCGTACCGCGGCTCGAGCTCGTCGGTGCGGCATCTGCCCCCCATCTCGAGCAATTGCGCGCCCAGATCGACGAGCACAACCAGCGCAGCGGTAGCCAGCACCTGGAGGTATTGCGGCAACGCAGCGTCGAGGAAGGGGTCAAGGTCACAGCCATCACGCGCGGTCCCGATGATCCACGTTCCCTGCTGCGCACCATTGCAATTGAGGAGCAAGTCGATCTCATCGTCATGGCCTCCCATGGCAACACCGGGCTCGAGGACGTCGCCTGCGGCAGCGTGGCCGAATATCTTGCAAGCCATGCTTCGGTCCCGCTGCTCATCGTCAGACCGAACATCAAGCTCAGTTTCGGGCCTGAACCGGTCAGTTGCCGCGATACATCCGTCTTTCGATTTGAAAAGTGAACCTGCACACCGATCATGGATCGCCGGTCGAATTGGCGGCCCGAGAACTTGCTGCTCGACACCGCGTTCGGCCTGGACCGCCCGGCATGGTTGCTGCCTTGCGCCAGATCGGCGCGCTCGGGCGCTGGCTGGACGAGGTCCGGCTGGCCTGTGTCGATCCGCCGCCAGAGGCGAGCAAGGCCGCTGAGTGGCTGCTCGATAACGACTATCAGGTCCAGCGCGCGTTGCGGCAGATCGATAAGGACATGCCGCCAAGCTTCTATCGCAAGCTCTCTGCTTTGGATGACGACGCCGATGGCCTGCCGCGCATCTATGTTCTGGCGCATGAATTCCTGCGCGCCAGCCACCTCCAGATATCGCTTCCAGGAGCAGTTCGCTTCATACAGGGATATCAACAACGCCAGCCCCTGACCATTGCCGAGCTTTGGGCGTTCCCCACGATGGCACGGATTGCATGTGTGGAAGTCCTGGCCGTTACCCTGACCCCGCTGCTCGGAGAACGGATCAAGTTACCTTTCCGTCCGCCCTCCGCTGCACTTGATCCCCACTCGCTCGACCAGACGGAATGTGTCGCAAGGGCGATTTCCAATCTGGGTGTAATCGCGGCAATTCCCTGGGAGGATTTCTTCGACCAGACGAGTCTGGTCGAAGAGGCACTGGGACACGATCCCTCGGGTCACTACCCCGAGATGGATTTCGAAACCCGTGACAATTATCGCGGCGCAGTCGAGCGGCTGGCCTGGGATAGCCATCGCGATGAAAGCGAAGTCACCGATGCGGCGATCCGACTTTCGAGATCTTTCGCATCCGGAGATATTCGCGGCCATGTCGGCTATTGGCTGGTCGACCAAGGGTGCTCTGAACTCGAAAGCGAGCTAGGCGTCGAAGTCAGCCGCCGGGAGAAATTGCGCAAGCTGGTCAAAGCCCATCCGGGCCGCTTCTATGCCGCTACGCTCTTGTCGGCTGGCATTGGAGCCTTGATCCTCCCCGCGCTCTACCTGGCATGGGTTGGCGCATCGCTGGCCGGCTGGCTCGGCGCCATGGCAGTCAGCCTGATCCCGGCTTCGGTGCTGGCTATTACCGTCGTTCACTGGGCAATCACGCGTGTCATACCGCCGAGCGTGCTGCCCAAGCTCGACTGTCGGAAGCGATTGCCCGACGATGCGAACAGTTTCGTGGTCGTACCCGTTGTGATTGGCACCAAGGAAGAGGTGGCCAGCCTTGCCCGACAGCTCGAAACGCATTTCCTGGCCAATACGGATCCGAGGGTGCAAGTGGCCTTGCTGGCCGATCTTGCAGATGCTCCGGAAGAAGAAATGCCCGGCGATCACGCGATCGTGGAGACGCTGGTCGCAGCGATCCGCAGTCTTAATAACCGCCACGCCATGGACGGCCATGGGCCATTCCACCTGCTCCTGCGTCCGCGCCGCTACAATTCCGGCGAAGGGTGCTGGATGGCCTGGGAGCGCAAGCGCGGCAAGCTGGAACAGTTCAATCGGCTTTTGGTGGACGGAGACTGGTCGGCATTCTCGGTGCACGAGGGCATCCGCACGGCATTCAGCGACGTCCGATATGTGGTGACGGTGGATGCCGACACGCTGTTGCCGCCAGGATCGGTGGCGCGGTTGGTAGGTACGATCAGCCATCCGCTCAACCGCGCCATCGTGAATCGTGAGACCGGGCGAGTGCAGCGCGGATATGCATTGGTTCAGCCGCGCGTGGAAATATCTCCGCAGGCGGGCATTCGCAGTGTGTTCGCGCGATTGTTCACCGGCGACACCGCGATCGATATATACAGTCGGGCTGTCTCCGACGTTTATCAAGACCTGTTCGGTGCGGGCATTTACGTGGGCAAGGGCATTTACGATGTGCGCGCGTTTCACGCCGCGGTCGATGGCCGGGTGCCCGAAAACCGCATTCTCAGCCATGACCTGTTCGAAGGCGCACTTGGCCGCGCGGCGCTGGCCACAGATATCGTACTGTATGAGAATTTTCCGGCGAGTTACCCTGAATATGCCCGTCGGTTGCACCGCTGGATCAGGGGCGACTGGCAATTGCTTGCCTGGCTATGGCCGTGGGTCCCGGGGGCTGACGGCAGCAGGCTGAAGAATTCGATCAGCGGCATCGATCGCTGGAAAATTCTCGATAATCTTCGCCGCAGTCTGGTGGCACCCGGGCTGTTGATCCTGGCCCTGGCCGGATGGTTCGTGCTGCCCGGAAGCCCATGGTTCTGGACTGCCCTGGTGGTGCTGGCGCCGGGATGGCAATTGTTCACCGATATTGTCAGTGGGCTTGCGCGTGGTCGGCGGGTGGGCGCGTCCTACGGGCTCCTTGCCCGCCTGTCCGACCAGGCCGGGCGATGGCTACAGGCTATGGTCTACCTCCTTCACGAAGCGCTGTTATCGCTCCATGCGATCATGGTGACCTTGTGGCGCAATCTGGTGACTCACAAGCATTTGCTCGAATGGACCGCTGCCGCCCATGTTGCGACGCGTATCTCGCAGCGTAGCGCGCGCTTCTCAAACTGGCGCGAAATGTGGCTCGGCCCGGTCATTGCGGTGACCATTGCAACCGCGCTGGTCTTGCTGCGACCCTCCGCTTTGCCCGCAGCGGTATGGTTGCTGGTTCCGTGGATGCTCGCTCCCGAGATAGCCCTATGGAGTGGCAGGCCCCGTCGTCCCAAGGCGGTCCCGCTGGGTAAAGGGGATAACAGGTATCTAAGGCTGCTTGCCCGCCGAACCTGGTACTATTTCGAAAGCTTTGCCGGACCGGAAGACAACTGGCTGCCGCCGGATAATTACCAGGGTCCCCCATACGAGGAAATCGCGCACCGCACTTCGCCAACCAATATCGGCATGTTGCTGCTGTCGACCGCTTCCGCATGGGACATGGGTTATCTTGGCCGCGCCGAGCTGGCGGCACGCGGACACAACGTATTCGATGCACTGGCCCGCCTGGAGCGATATCGCGGGCACTATTACAATTGGTACGAAACACGGCACTTGCATCCACTCGAACCGCGCTATGTGTCGGTTGTCGATAGTGGTAACCTGGCGGTCAGCCTGATCGCCTACGCCGAAACCCTGCGCCAGGCGGCGTCGCAAAACGCACTTGAAACGCAGCGATGGGTGGGGCTGAGCGATCTGCTGGAGCTTGTCGATCAAGCCGCTTCCCTTTTCGATCAGGCAAACGGCTTGCGCAGCCAGGTCGCGGAACTTCGCGCCAAGGTCAAAGAACTGGAGGACGGAGGCGACCCTTCATCCGCGCTCCAATGGATGCGGAGCACAGTGCTTCCCTCGATCGCCGACGCCGCCAAGCATCTCGCGCAGAGCGCAGCGGACACTGGGCAAGAGCCACTGCACGATCTGTTTGCCTGGCTCGACCGGCTGCGTCACCACGTGGACGAGATGCACCGGGATCACGAGACTTCTCGCGATCGATCCGATGACCTCGCAGCCGACTTGCGGGCGCTGGCAGAGGATGCGACCACACTGGCATGGTCGATGGATTTTTCATGGCTGTATGACCGCGAGCGGCGGCTGTTTTTCATTGGGCACAATGTAACCGCCAGCCGGATCGACACGCATCACTATGATCTGCTCGCCTCCGAAGCGCGGCTGGCTAGCTTCTTTGCGATCGCGAAGGGCGATGTACCCATCGAGCACTGGTTCCACCTCGAACGACCCGTCACCCGTGGGCCGGGCGGATTGTCGCTGATGTCGTGGAACGGCTCGATGTTCGAATATTTGATGCCGCGCCTGCTGCTGCGCGGCGAGCCGGAGACCTTGCTGGGCGAAAGCGAGCGGGTCGCGGTGGAAATTCAACGTCGGTACGGGAAAGCGAGGGGACTGCCGTGGGGTGTCTCGGAATCCGCATATTCGGAGCGCGATCCCGAACATCGTTACCGCTATCAGGCTTTCGGCATCCCCGGGCTTGGCCTTAAACGCGGTCTCGCCCGCGATCAGGTGATCGCGCCCTATGCCTCCGGGCTGGCGTTGGCCGTGGCGCCGGGGCAGGCGACGGCCAATCTTCGGGCGCTCTCGGCCTTGGGGGCGGAAGGGCGCTACGGCATGTGGGAAGCGCTCGATTTTACGCCCGACCGAGTACCGGCCAATGGCCGTTTCACCCCAGTTGTCGCTTATATGGCGCATCACCAGGGGATGATGTTGTGTGCCATCGCCAATCTCTTGACCAACGACCGCATGGTCGAACGATTTGCAGGCGGGGCGCAGATTCGGCTGGTCTCGTTGCTGCTAAGCGAGCGCGTGCCTCATGAGATCCCGCCCGAGATCGAGCGGCTCGAAGCCCTCGAGCCTCCCCATAGCGCGGTACATGTGGAGGCAATCGCGCCGTGGGAGCCTGCGCCAACGCCGTTCCCGCAAGTGCAAGTGCTTGGCAATGGTCGTTTGTCGAGCTGGATTTCCGAAGGCGGGGGCGGCGCCCTGCGTTGGCAGGGAAAGTCGATCACCCGGTTCGTTCCAGACGCAACGCGCGACGCGGACGGAATGTGGCTTTATCTTCATGACGCGGATAGCGGGGCGACATGGTCCGCAACCCGTCAGCCGACGGGCGCGATTGCGGACGAATTCCGGGTCCTCTTCCAGCCTCACCTCGTCGAATTCCATCGCCGCGACCACGGCATCGACGCGCGGCTGGAAGTGGGTGTGGGTAGTGGCGACGATCTGGAAATTCGCCGACTGACGCTCGTCAATGAAACGAGCCGACCCCGCAATCTGCGGCTTACCAGCTATGCCGAGGTGGTGCTCGCTTCACCGCTTGACGATGAACGGCACCCGGCCTTCTCCAAGCTGTTCACCGGAGGCGAATTCATTCCGCGGCTTGGCGGACTGCTTTTCACCCGCAGACCTCGAAATCCGCGTGAAACCCCTCCGACCATGGTTCAGTTTGCCATCGATGCCGACGGACCGATCGAGGGATTGCGCCATGAAGTCGACCGGCGCGCCTTCATTGGCAGGGGCAAGACTCTGCGAGATCCCGTTGGAGCCTCCATGCATCTGAACATGAGCGAGGGGTGGACGCTCGATCCCGTTTCCGCGCTGCAATGCGAGATCGTTCTCAAACCTGGAGAGCAGCGGGTCGTGTGCCTTGTCACAGCGGTGGCGGCGAGCCGGTCCGCAGCACTCGAAATGGCTGCACGCCATGCCACCCTTTCCTCAATGGAATGGGTACTGGGGGATGCAGCACTGGAAGCCGCCCGCGCCGTTGGGCGAGCGCGGGTGAAGCCGAAAGACCTGCCCGCGCTGCAGTCGCTTGGCTCGCTTCTTGTCCACCCGCATGGTGCCTTGCGCGGTGATCCTGCGCGAGTGCGAGAGAACGAGCTTGGACAAGGAGGTTTATGGGGGCTTGCTCTGTCGGGCGACCTGCCGATCCTGCTGTTGCGGACCAACGGAGCGAAGGGGAGCCTGTTACCGCTGCTGGCCAGTGCGCACCAGCTGTGGCGGCGGAATGGATTGCCCGTCGATCTGGTGATCCTCCAGACCAGCGGCTCAACCTACGCTGAGCCGATGCGCGGCGAATTGCACGAACTCTTGCGGGAGATCGGGGCGAGCGAAATGCTCGGCCGCAACGGCGGGATACATTTGCTGTTTGCCGACCAGAGCGGGGCCGATCAGGTCCGGTTGCTGGAAGCAGCGGCCTGGGCCGTTCTCGATGACAGCGCCGGGTCACTCGCTGAGCAACTTTCGCGATCGCGACCAGCGCCGGTTCCCCCGCCGCCTATCTTGCCAAGCCTTGCCGAATCTTCCCCACCGGCGCCCCGGACGAAACGGTCTGCGAACCTGCTGTTCGGCAATGGTTTCGGCGGGTTTTCTTCCGATGGTCGGGAATATGTGATTCAGTCAGAACCGGGCCAGGCGACCCCGGCACCATGGGTCAACGTGCTGGCGAACGACCACTTCGGGACATTGGTGACCGAAGCCGGCGGCGGTTTCAGCTGGTCGATCAACAGCGGTGAAAATCGGCTGACCCCCTGGACCAACGATCCGGTTTGCGATCGGCCGGGCGAAACACTCTATCTGCGTGACGAGGAAACGGCGGAAGTCTGGTCCGTGACGCCAGCGCCGGCGGGACAGCGTAATTCGTGCGAAATTCGCCACGGGGCCGGCTATTCCGAATGGCGCAAAGTGTCGCATGGTATCAAGCAGGAACAGCGTGTATTCGTCGCACCCGAGGCGCCGGTAAAGCTCGTGCGTCTGCAGCTTGAGAACACCACTGACCGAACCCGGCGACTGACCGCGACCTATTACGCAGAATGGCTGTTGGGATCGCTACCCTCGCTCGCCAGGCGGCATGTGTCTTGCCGCTTCGACGTGGCCGCCCAGGCGATCGTTGCGACCAGCCCCTGGAACGCCGACTTCGCGGGCCGTGCAGCCTTCCTGACCGCGACTCATGATGCTCATGGTTTTACCACCGATCGGGAGGAATTTCTCGGTCGCGAAGGCGATCAGACCGCTCCTGCGGCATTGGGGCGCTGGGGGCTTGCAGCAACCGAGGTGGCGGGCAGGGACGCATGCGGAGCCTTTCAGGTGCATCTCGACCTTGCGCCGGGCGAAAGTACCCAGGTAACCTTCCTGCTGGGTGAAGCGGAAAATGAGGGGGCGGCACTGGCCCTCGCAGAGGAGTGGCGCTCCGGTGACAGGGCGGCCAAAGCCGAGGCTGCGCTGGCCAAAAAATGGGATGACCTGCTGGACTCCATTCAGGTGGAAACACCCGACCCGGCCTTTGACCTGATGATAAACCGGTGGCTGATTTATCAAAGTCTTTCGTCCCGCGTGATGGCTCGTGCCGGCTTCTATCAGGCCAGCGGTGCAATCGGATTTCGCGACCAATTGCAGGATGTCCTGGCGTTGCTGCCATTCGATCCAGCGCGGGCGCGGTCGCATATCCTGACCTGCGCGGCACGACAGTTCGAAGAGGGCGATGTGCTGCATTGGTGGCACCCGCCGTCAAATCGCGGAGTGCGGACGCGGTTTTCGGATGACCTGCTGTGGCTGCCGTATGCGGTTGGCACATACGTGCGCGCAACCGGCGATGTCGAAATTCTCGAAGAGAAGGTGCCCTTCCTTTCGGCGCCGCCGCTGACAGCTGAGGAACATGATCGTTATGCGCAGTTCGAGCCGAGCGGGGCGGGTGTTCCTCTTCTCGACCACTGCGAACGAGCACTGGAGCGAATGGAACTGGGTGCCAACGGTCTTCCGCTGATGGGGACGGGCGACTGGAACGACGGGATGGACCGCGTCGGTGATGAGGGGCGCGGAGAGAGCGTGTGGTTGGCCTGGTTCGCTTCTGTCACGGCGAACTTGCTGGCCGATCTGGAGCGTCGGCTCGATCGCCCTCGGGAAGCCGACCACTGGGCAGAGCGGGCCGCAACCCTCCGCCGCAACGCCGAAGAAGCAGGGTGGGACGGCGGCTGGTATCGCCGCGCCTATGATGACGAGGGGCACCCGCTCGGCGCAGCGAGGGAAGAGGAATGCCGGATCGACTCGATCTCCCAGAGTTGGGCGGCGTTTGCGGGGGCTGATCCCGAACGGGTCACATTGGCTCTCGATGCTGCGCAGCGCGAGCTGATCGACCGGGAAGCGGGGCTGGCGCGGTTGTTGTGGCCCCCGTTCGACAAGGGGCCGCGCGATCCGGGATATATCAAGGCCTATCCACCCGGATTACGTGAAAATGGCGGACATTATTCACATGCCGCCGCATGGCTGGGGCTGGCTTTGGCGCAGACTGGCGATGCCGATGGCGCGCGCGATATCTTTCACATGATCTGTCCGGCACGGCGTACGGCATCGCGTGAGGGGGCGGAGCTCTACCGGGTCGAGCCGTATGTGGTGCCGGGCGATATCGCTTCGACCGAGCCACATCGCGGCAAGGGCGGGTGGAGCTGGTATACCGGCGCTGCGGCATGGACCTGGCGCCTGGGGGTCGAGGGATTGCTGGGGCTAACGATGCGTGATGGGGGTGTGCGCATCGCGCCCTCTCTTCCGAGCGACTGGCCCGGCTATCAGGCCACGCTGCGCCGGGGCGGAGCAACGATCAAGGTGGCGGTTCGCCGGGCGGACGGCATTCACGGCCCCAGCCTCACCGTGGATGGCGCGAATTTCGATGGCGAAACGATCGATTTCCCTGCCGAGGGAGAAACGCGCGAAGTGCAACTGATCTTTGCGGAACGGGCAGATAAACCAACAGGAGCACCTGCATGACCGACACGCTGATTATGCGACTTTGCCGATGTGTCCCGAGGCGATATCGGGACGGTTGGCGGGAAGAACGCTTCTCTCGGCGAGTTGATCGGCGCCCTTGTGCCGCAGGGCATCTGCGTACCGCCGGGCTTCGCGACCACCGCCGATGCGTTCCGGATATATCTGACACACAATGATCTGACGTCTTTCATTGCCGATCGCCTCGCAAAGTATTCGACGGGCGATGCCTCTCTTGCCCAGACAGGTACGGTCATTCGTGCCGCCGTGCTGGCGGCGGAATGGCCCGAGGCGTTGAAACAGGCGATCGAGGATGCTTATGAATTGCTCGCCAGAGATGCCGGTGAGACCGGGCTTGCTGTCGCCGTTCGTTCAAGCGCGACAGCCGAGGATTTGCCGGATGCCAGCTTTGCCGGGCAACAGGAAACCTTCCTCAATATCAGCGGCAAGGCGGCGCTGCTGGACGCCTGCAAGCGCTGCTATGCATCGCTCTATACTGATCGAGCCATCTCCTACCGCGCAGCGCACGGTTTTGCCGAGGATGCGGTTGCGCTCTCGATAGGAGTGCAGCGCATGGTGCGGGCCGATTTGGCATGTTCGGGAGTGATGTTTTCGATCGATACCGAAAGCGGTTTCCCGGACGTAGTGCTGATCGATGGGGCATGGGGACTTGGTGAAAATGTGGTTCAGGGGGCCACCGATCCTGATGCGTGGCAGGTGTTCAAGCCACTGCTGAAGGACGCAAGGTTGAGCCCGATCATAGCCAAGGAGCGCGGTGCCAAGGCTGTGAAGATGGTTTATTCCGATGGTGCGGATGGCACCACCGTGAACATGGAAACGAGCCCGCAGGAACGCGCGCGTTTCGTCCTGTCCGATGCCGAAGTGCTTGAGCTGGCGCGCTGGGCGGTGCTGATCGAAGCGCATTATTGCTGTCCGATGGACATGGAATGGGCGAAAGACGGACCGGACGGCCAGCTGTATATCGTCCAGGCGCGCCCGGAGACGGTCCAGTCGCGGGCAGAACGTGGCACTCTAAAGACCTACTCGCTCCAGGCTTTGGGCGAGCCGCTCGTCACCGGGCCTCGCCATTGGAGCTGCTGCCGCCGCCGGCCGGGTGTGCCGGATCGCAAGTGCCGCCGATATCGCCGATTTTGTCGATGGCTCTGTGCTGGTCACCTCCACCACCGATCCTGACTGGGTGCCTATCATGCAGCGCGCCGCAGCAATCGTCACCGATCACGGCGGCCGGACATCGCATGCTGCCATAGTCAGCCGTGAATTCGGTCTTCCTGCAATCGTCGGCACGGGAAATGCGATGGAAGTCTTGCAATCCGGGCAGGAGGTCACCGTCAGCTGCATCGGGGGTGATCGGGGTGTCGTCTATGCCGGCAGTGCAGAAATATCGGCCGAATCCATTGATCTGACAGGTCTGCCGGAAACGCGCACCAAGGTGATGCTCAATCTGGCCGATCCGGACGCGGCCAGTCGCTGGTGGGAGCTTCCAGCTGATGGCGTCGGGTTGACGCGTATGGAGTTCGTCATCGCCAACACGATCAAGGTGCATCCGATGGCACTGGTCCATTTCGATGAATTGAAGGATCGCCAGGCGAAGGCAGAGATCGCCGAACTGACCCGGCACTACCCTGACAAGGGCAAGTATTTCGTCGATCATCTTGCGCTCGGCCTCGCGCGAATTGCGGCGGTCCAATATCCCGAGCCTGTCATCGTTCGCATGAGCGACTTCAAGACCAATGAATATGCCGGGCTGATCGGAGGCGCTGCATTCGAGCCTGCGGAGGAGAACCCGATGCTCGGATTTCGCGGAGCCTCGCGCTACTATTCACCGCTCTACCGCGCCGGTTTTGCCCTCGAGTGCCGCGCGATCAAGCGGCTGCGTGAACGATTGGGCTTCGCCAACGTGGCGGTGATGATACCCTTTTGCCGGACACTGGAGGAAGCAGATCATGTGCTGGAGGTGATGGCGGACGAAGGCCTCCATCGCGGCCAGAACGGCCTGGAAATATATGTGATGTGCGAAATTCCCGCCAATGTCGTGCTGGCGGAGGGTTTTGCGAAACGGTTCGATGGATTTTCGATCGGGAGCAACGATCTGACCCAGCTCACACTGGGCATCGACCGCGATTCCGAATTGCTGGCGGATCAGTTCGACGAGCGCGACCCGGCGGTCGAATGGATGATCCGTCATGTCATCAGGGAAGCGCATCTGCACGGCAGCAAAGTCGGCCTGTGCGGCCAGGCGCCCAGTGATCATCCTGAGTTCGCTCGTTTTCTCGTGGACTGCGGAATCGATTCCATTTCGGTCACACCGGACAGTTTCGTCGCTGTGAAACGGCATGTCGCAGAAGCAGAAAGCTCCTCCGCTGGCGACCCCCGGACCAGGAGCGTGAAGACATGCTGAATCTTGCCACGCTGACGATGAATCCTGCAATCGACGTAGCTTATGAAATCGATCGCATGGACCATATCCACAAACTGCGCGCCGACATTACGCGCCACGATCCGGGAGGCGGCGGCATAAACGTTGCCAGAGTATTCGTGCGATTGGGCGGCAATGCTCGCTGTTTCTACCTGTCGGGCGGCGCGACCGGGGCCGCGTTGGACGGATTGCTTGACCTCCACCAACTGGTTCGCGCGCGTATCGCGATCAAGGGAGATACGCGTATCAGCACCGCGGTGCTCGAAAGGGCAAGCGGGAAGGAATACCGCATCTCCGCGCGCGGGCCCGAGATCGCTGAAGCCGAATGGCAGACTTGTCTCGAGCGATTGCGGGCGTTGAAATGCGATTATCTGGTCGCGAGCGGTTCCCTGCCCAGGGGGGTGCCCGATGATTTCTATGCTCGGGTCGCAGCGATTGCACGGGAGGGCGGTTATCGCTTCGTGCTCGATACGTCGGGGCCGGCACTCGCCGCCGGGATTGCCGCTGGCGGAGTATTCCTGGCCAAGCCCAGCCTCAGGGAATTCTGCGGGCTGGTCGGCAGCGAACTTACAGAAGAGAATGATATCGCCGATGCGGCCATGGCTATCGTCGAGCAAGGCGGCACCCAGTATCTCGCCGTCACCATGGGACGAGATGGCGCGTTGTTTGCCGCCAGATCGGGATGCCTGCGCCTGCCTGCGATCAACGTGGACGCCCGAAGCTCGGTGGGTTCGGGCGACAGCTTCCTGGCAGCAATGGTGTATGCGTTTGCTCTGGGAAAGGTGCCGGAGGATGCTTTCCGCCTTGGCATCGCTGCAGGGGCAGCGGCCGTGCTCACGCCGGGTACTGATCTGTGCCATCCCAAAGATGTGCAGCGGCTGTTCGAACTGGTGGCCGCGCGCACCTGAGAAGCAGCCACCCGCGCTGCTTACGAGCATTTGCGTAGTTACCGTCCCTCTGCTGCGCGCCACTGTCGCGATGGAAGCCAGTAGAGGGAGTCCAAAATGGACAGACTGATGAAAGCAGCGATATTCATCGAGCCCGGGCGCATTATCCTGGGCGAAAAGCCGGTGCCCGATGTCGGTCCGCTCGACGCGCTGATCCGGATTACCACCACAACGATTTGCGGCACCGATGTGCATATTCTGAAGGGTGAGTACCCGGTCGAGAAAGGTCTGATTGTCGGCCATGAGCCGGTCGGCGTCATCGAAAAGCTGGGCTCGGCAGTCACGGGCTACGAGGAAGGCCAGCGCGTCATTGCCGGAGCGATCACGCCGTCAGGCACTTCCTATGCCTCGATGTGCGGATTTCATTCCCAATGCGGCGGACAGCACGGCCATGGATGGAAGGCGATGGGGGGCTGGCGCTTCGGCAATACGATCGACGGAGCCCAGGCGGAATATCTGCTGGTGCCCGATGCGATGGCCAATCTTGCGCCTGTGCCCGACGGGCTGACCGACGAGCAGGTGCTTATGTGTCCTGATATCATGTCGACCGGCTTCGCCGGTGCTGAATCGGGCAAGATAAAGATCGGCGACGCCGTCGCGGTTTTCGCGCAAGGACCGATCGGGCTCTGCGCCACTGCCGGAGCGCACATGATGGGCGCGACTACCATCATCGGTGTCGAAAGCGTGCCTGCCCGCATCGATATGTCGAAAAGGATGGGCGCAACCCATGTGGTCGATTTCTCCAAGGTCGATCCGGTAGACGAGATCATGAAGATAACCGAAGGTCGCGGGGTAGATGTCGCGATCGAGGCACTCGGGACGCAGCCGACTTTCGAAGGCGCGCTTCGGGTGTTGCGTCCCGGCGGCACGCTGTCCTCGCTCGGAGTGTATTCGGACGACCTGACCATCCCTCTTGATGCCTTTTCTGCCGGGCTGGGCGATAACACGATCCGCAGCACACTCTGCCCTGGCGGCAAGGAGCGGATGCGCAGGCTGATGGAAACGGTGGCATCGGGCCGGGTCGATACTGGTCAGCTGGTCACCCACCACTACCCGCTCGACTCTATCGAGGACGCCTATGAGCTGTTTTCCCATCAGCGCGACGGCGTGCTGAAAGTGGCGATCACTCCCTGAGCGGGCAAGTCATGAACGGCGCTGAAAAACGGAAATCGAAAGGTCGGGAGAATTGTCGATAGAGCATGATCCGCTGCCGCCGTCCTATTCCCGGATAGCTGTCGCTATTCTGGTAATGCTCGGCGTCATCCTTTGCTACCTCATCGCTGCTCCTTTTATCCCGGCGCTGGTCTGGTCGATGACGCTGGCGGTTCTGTTCGCACCAGTTGCGCATCGGGTCCGCGCAAGCTTGCGAAGTCCGACGCTGTCCGCTTCCGTCACCATGCTGTTCGCAGGGATCCTGGTGGTCGCGCCGATCATGTTCGTTTCGGCGGCATTGATCGAAAGCATCGTGGAGGGCGCCGACGCGGTAAGCGGATTACTATCGGCGGAACAAGGACGCGGACTGGCGCAGCAATTTCCTGGTCTTTCGTCGGCCCTGCGCTGGATCGAAGACTATGTGGATCTTCCGCAATTGCTCCAATCGCTTACTGTCAGGCTGGAAGAGTGGGGCACCAGTCTGATCCTGGGTTCGCTTGGCAGCCTCGTCACACTGCTGCTGACCTTCTATTTCCTGTTCTACATGCTGCGCGATCAGACAGGAATCGTTGCTGTCATCGGTCGGACACTTCCGTTTTCGGAAGCTGAATATCGCGGGCTGGTCTACCGGGTGAAAGAAACCATCTTCGCTTCGGTCTTTGGCACCGCTGCTGTGTCCGCCCTGCAGGGACTTCTGGGCGGATTGGTTTTCTGGTGGCTCGGGCTTCCCTCGCCCGTCTTCTGGGGAGTTATCATGGGTCTGCTCGGCATCGTGCCTTTTCTCGGGGCCTTCATCGTCTGGGTTCCCGCCGCGTTTGTGCTGGCGCTAAATGGCCAATGGGGTTCAGCGGTAATCCTGGTGGTCTGGGGAACCTTCATTGTCGGCCTGATCGACAATATCATTTATCCGATTCTGGTGGGCCGGAAGCTGGCGCTTCACTCAATGTTGTCTTTCATCGCGATCGTGGGGGGCATCATCGTGTTCGGCGCCCATGGCTTCGTGCTCGGACCATTGATTCTTGCTGTTACGCAGAACCTGTTGGAAATCCTGAGAACGAGAATGGATGGGAACCGCGTCGAAGTACGAACTGTCTAGGGATATTTACGCATTCAGAGCTTGCGCATGCCCGTATAGTCGGCTGTCCATGCGCCGTATTCTCGTCCTCGATGGTCATCCGCACGACGACCGCGATCATTATGTTCACGCCCTTGCATCCGCATATGTCAAAGGCGCAGAGGAACTGCACGAGGTGCGCCGGATCGATCTCGCCAAGCTCGACTTTCCGATCTTGCGGGATCCGTTGGACTGGAAGTCGGGAGAGGTGCCCCCAGCCCTGTCCGAGGTGCAGGAAGCGATGACCTGGGCGAACCATATCGTGATCCTCTATCCGCTTTGGCTGGGCGATCTTCCCGCCATGCTCAAGGCGCTGCTCGAGCAGGTCGCTCGACCCGGCTTCGCGATAGAGGCACAGGATAATGGCCGTTATCGCAAGATGCTCAAGGGTAAGTCCGCTCGTGTAATCGTCACGATGGGTATGCCCGCAGCAGCCTATTCTCTCTTTTATCGCGCGCACAGCGTGAAGAGCTTCAAGCGCAACATTCTGCAGTTTGTCGGCATCTCTCCGGTGCGTATCTCGATCATCGGGAGCGTCGGCGGAAGTGAGGGCAATCACGGCAAATGGCTACGCAAGATCGAAAGGCTTGGACGGTTTGGCAGATGAGACTGCGCAATCTTGCGATGCCTGGATTCTGCGATGACGTTTATGGCCCGGTCATCCGAGGGTGACAAAGGTAGCAATACGGGCATACTCCTAAGCTGGAGACTTGGGTATGTATTCGAATATTCTTGTTCCGATCGATCTCGACGAGCCAAGTTCCTGGGCGAAATCTGTCCCCGTGGCAGCCCGGATCGGTGAGTGTTTCGATGCCCAGATCACCCTCATGTATGTTGTCCCGGGCAAGAAGCTTGCGCTGGAAGCGCAATGGTCGGGTCATCGGTTTCCGCAGAATAACCGACACCGCGCGGGCGCGTCTCATGACACTTGCCGGGGAAATCGGCGAGGGCCGCTCGTTCAAGGTCGCCGTTGCCGATGGCACCATCTATGTTGGCATTCTCGATCTCGCAGCAAATATCGAAGCCGACCTGATCATCATGGCATCCCACAGACCGGAAATGAGAGACTATCTCCTGGGGGCAAATGCCGCGAAAGTGGTAAGACATGCCAAATGCTCGGTGATGGTCGTGCGAGATTGAATAGCACAAGCCAATGAAACGCAGCATCCCGGAAAACCGTCGACGCCTGCTGGTGCCAGGGAATCTTGGCGGGCTTACTTCATCGCAAGCCGTTGATCTGGCAGCCGATTTTGGGACCAACAGGATTGCGGAGCACCATTCCAGCTCGGCGCTGGATATTGCCAGACAGTCGATCCGCGATCCGATGCTCTGGTTTCTGGCGATAACGAGCTTGTTGTTCGGGATGACGGGCGAGTTCATCGATATGGGCATATTGCTGCTCGCCATCATTCCGCTGGTCGGCATGGACTTCTATCTCCACCACCGCACCGCCGCATCGCTCGACGCCTTGAGCGGCGTTCTTGCCGAACGTGCCAGTGTCCTGCGCGACGAACGCTGGATCGATATTGCAGCCGACGAGCTCGTTCCGGGCGACCTTGTGCAGGTGCAGGCTTCCGAAGCGTTTCCGGCCGACGGCGTGATCCTGTCGGGGCAAAATCTGCAAGCCGAAGAAGCGGCGCTCACCGGGGAATCCCAGCCCGTGCCCAAAGCTCTGCTGGCGGATGACCTTTCAGCCGAGGTGAAAAGCGAGAACTGGAGTTTTGCCGGCACCCGGCTGCTTGCCGGCACGGCGCTGGTGCGCATCATCTTTACCGGGCAGGACACGGTTTACGGAGAGATCGTGCGGTCGGCGGTCGCCGGGCCACGTGAAAACACACCCCTGCAACAGGATATCGCGCGGCTCGTGCGGGTTCTGCTGTTTGTCGCCGTGGCCATATGTCTTGTGCTCGCGGCAGTCCGCCTTGCCCAAGGCCACGGCCCGGTCGATGCTTTCCTGAGTGCAGCCGTTCTCGCCGTTGCAGCGATACCGGAAGAGTTTCCGGTGGTTCTCACTTTCTATCTCGGACTCGGCGTCTATCGTCTCGCATCCAAGAGGGCGCTTGTTCGACGGGCCACGGCGGTGGAGAATATCGGGCGCGTGTCGGTAATCTGCAGCGACAAGACCGGTACACTTACCGAAGGCGAATTGAAGGTGACCCAGCTAACTCCCTCAGGGGTGCTGAGCGCCGAGGAACTGTTGGCAATCGCGGCAAAGGCCTCCCGGCAGGAATCGCATGACCCGCTGGATTTAGCCATTCTCGCCGAAGCTGGCGAAATGAAGCTTGGTGGGAGCCGGGTGCAATCATTCCCCTTCACCGAGGGCAAGCGGTGCGAGATGGCGATCTGGAACAATCCTGCTGCGGGGCACACCGCAGTAGCCAAGGGCGCGCCGGAGACAATCATCGCGCTGTGTACACTCGCAGACGAAGAAAAGCGGGAGCTTCATCACGAGATCGCCCAGCTCGCCGACAGGGGCCAGAAAGTGATCGGCTGCGCCACTAGGCAGGTCGAAGCCGAAAGCTCCGCGGAACCCGTCGGCGGATTCACTTTTGCCGGTCTCATCGGCGTTTCCGATCCTGTTCGCCGGGGCGTCAGGGAGTCGGTGGAAGAGGCGAAGGATGCCGGGATACAAGTCATCATGGTTACGGGCGATCACCCTCGGACAGCCATGGCGATCGCTCGCACGGTCGGACTGGCCGACACGCCTGAAGTCATGTCGGGAGAAGAGCTGGAGCAAGCTCTTGCGGGTACCAACCAGCAATTTCTTGCCCAACTCGACGTCGTGGCACGCGCTAGTCCCGCGCAGAAATTACTGCTGGTAGAGGCTCTTCAGAAAATGGGCCATGTCGTCGCAGTCACTGGTGACGGGGTGAATGATGTGCCCGCGCTCAACCGTGCCGATATCGGTATCGCCATGGGCCTCAGGGGCACGCGGAGTGCGCGGGAGGTCGCCGCGATCATCCTGCTCGATGACAATTTCCGCACAATTACCGGGGCAATTGCCGAGGGTCGTCAATTGTTTCGAAATTTAAGCACGAGTTTTGCTTTCTTGCTGATGGTCCACGTTCCGTTGGTGTCCACTGCCGCGATCATCCCCTTGCTGGGGTATCCGCTGCTATACCTTCCGCTGCATATCGTTATCCTTGAATTGCTCATTCACCCGGTTGCGATACTCGGATTTCAGCAATCGCCCGATAGAGGTCTGGAGCCTCTGCAAAGGGAGGGGCGCAAGTTCTTCACGCGAAGGCAGCTTTCGGCCATCGCCCTGACCGGCATTGCGGTAACCGCCATGATCCTCCTGCTGTTTATTGCGACAGTCAACGCCGGTGCAACAGCACAGCACGCCCGGGCAATCGCCTTTGTCGTGCTGATAGTCTCACTCGCTACCATGCAATTGATATTGCGCGGATTGCGTGGTCTGATCCCCAAGGTGCTCGCAGCGATAGCGATCGGCACGGCGCTCGTCCTGACCACGATCTCACCTGTTGCGTCATTGGCAAACCTTCATCCGTTGACGCTGCCAGAATGGTTGCTGGCCGCGCTCGCTGGAGGTCTGGCTGCCCTGCCTTGCATCTTGTTCGTCTTCCAGGAGCGAAAAGCGTACTCCAGAAAGCTAATAATGACGTCGCCAGCGTGACCTGGGCGGCGTCAACGGGCGGCAATCGGAGATTCTCATAACATTCGCCGCCGTTTTTCCG
>CAWAMU010000005.1:0-186836 GCA_963783265.1 uncultured Alphaproteobacteria bacterium
ATCCTCTTCTGGCACCAAAACTTTATTTAATTCATTGATTTGATTGTAATATCTGGGAAGTTGGCTTTCGACCGCCTTTTCGGCCACCCCGAGTTTTGCGCTGCCTTGGCTCGCTATGTGCACCCATGGGCCATCGGCCGCAGTCCTGCTAGCTTAAAAACTCCTCGGGAATTGTTGTAACCGGGGCATCGCGATGCTCTCTTTCAAGGAGACATCGTGATGAGGATTCTTTCAAAGCGCCAGCTGAAGGAGCTTGTTCTTTATTCACCTCAGCATATTGCACGACTGGAAAAGGCCGGCCTATTCCCCAAGCGGGTAAGCGCCTATCCTGTTCCGTCCATGCCGAATTCGCTTTCTTTGGAAGGGACTAATGCCCCGCCGGTGGGCATGGGACGCACGGTTTCCCGGAATGTGGAGAGATAACCCGTCGCTTCAACTCGCAGCCCGGTGCCTTCGCGCGCATCCAGCTCGCTTTGCGGAACGTCTATCTCGATGCTGCGGTTCTCTACGCTGATGCGAATTGTATCTCCGTCGCGCACCTTCCCAATCGGTCCGCCAGTGGCAGCTTCGGGATGAACCTCAGCCACGGTCAGGCCTTTCAGGCACAGACCCGACAGCTGCCCGTCCGTGACGAAAGCCGTGGTCTTGGCTAGGCCCGCCGCGTCCAGCGCGAACAGGATCAGCGAGGCGCCGCCGCCCATGGCCGGGCCGCCGCGCAGTCCCTGGTTGCGGCTGACGACGACATCGCCTTCCTGGATCACGCCGTTCTTGATCGCATCCATGCAGCTTTGCGTATCCTCGAACACTCGCGCGGGCCCGGAAAATTCCTCCGGACGAGAACCGTCGCGAATGCCAAGCCGCACCACAGCAGTGTCGGCAAAAGTGCCGGTCAGGATAGCGATGCTGGGACCCTTGCTGAAAGGTTTGTCGAGCGGATGGATGGTCTCCGGACCCTCAACTTCGTAGCCCTCCAGATTCTCGGCAAGCGTGTGCCCGGTGCAGGTCATCGCTCCGGCTTCGATCCTCGGGAGGAGGCGCTTCAGGATAGCGCGCGCGCCGCCAGCATCCTCGAACTGCTCAATCCGGACCGCGCCCGACGGTCGCACCGGGCTGAGCACCGGCACGTCACTCATTTCCTCCCACAGCCTGAAAATATCGACGCCGTTTTCCGCTTCGATGGCGGTCGCCTGCAGATGCTTGATCGCATTGATCGATCCGCTGACCGCCAGCACGGTGGCGATGGCATTGCGGAAGGCGGCTTCGGTCAGGATCTGGCGCGGTCGCAAATCCTCCTCCACCATCTCCACGATCCGGCGGGCAGCGGCGCGGGCATTGTCCTGCATCTTCGGCGAGTTTGCGCGCACCGGCGCGTGGCCTGGCATGGCCATGCCCAAAGCCTCGACCACCGAATGCATGGTGTTGGCGGTCGCCATGCCCGCGCACACGCCCGGCCCCATGATCGCGTTTTCCGCCATGTCGGCGACGGGAAATTTCGGTTTCTTGCCGAAGATCTCGCCAATCTGGCCCGACCAGACATCTTCGACGTCGACAGGTTCTCCGTCGATCTCGCCCGCCTGCTGGTAGCCGCCTATCACCAGGATGGTGGGGATGTTGAGGCGGGCGGCGGCCATCAGGTGCCCCGGCGGCGTTTTGTCGCAACTGGTCAGGCAGATCATGCCATCCAGCAGCGCGGCTTCCACCTGCACTTCGATATCGTTGGCGATGATATCCCGTCCGGCCAGGATGTAACTGCCGGACTTGGCTGCGCCGGTGATGAAATCGCTGGGGGCGGAAGTGCGCACTTCGAACGGCACGCCGCCAGCAGCGCGGATTTCTTCCTTTACCATCTTGGCGATGCCATCGAGATGGGCATAGCAGATTGCCAGCTCGCTGGAGGAATTGACCACCGCGATCTTCGGCTTTTCCATGTCCTCCTTGGACAGGCCCAGCGCTTTCCAGTTGGCACGGCGACCGGGATTGTTGGCGGCAAGGCTGCGAAGTTCGGGCACTGTCTAAGTTTCCTTATCGACAAGTTCAGGGGATTGGATTGGCAGGTCGGTCATGCCTCTGGCGGCCCATGCAAGCAGGAGTATGAAGACGATCACGCCACCAAGGCACA
This sequence comes from uncultured Alphaproteobacteria bacterium, assembly GCA_963783265.1. Classification (GTDB taxonomy): domain Bacteria; phylum Pseudomonadota; class Alphaproteobacteria; order Sphingomonadales; family Sphingomonadaceae; genus Alteraurantiacibacter. The sequence goes on from CAWAMU010000005.1 coordinate 2,120, forward strand.
GCGCCGTAAACATGTATCCCGCCATTGCGCCGCTGACACCGGCAAGGAATTGCGAGCCGTAGATAGGGGCCGCGACAGCTGCGAATTTGGCCATGAAGCTGGCCCAGCCCCCGCCCGTGGCGCGCACTGCACTGGGGTAGTAGATGCTGGTGATGGAGATAACCGCCGCGTGGCCTGCCCCCACCGCGATTGCGCCGATCAGCAGTACCGGAACGAGAGCGGGTCCGCCTAGCACCATTCCCGTCCCCACAAGCAGCACGAAGGGGATACCCAGAAGGGGAGCGAGGATGATCCAGCCTGGCCCCTTGCGCTCCGTCATGGCCAGCAGGACCACGCCCATTATCGCGCCGATGATCGCATTGATCGAACCCAGCCATGCGGCATTCTGCCGCGTGATGCCCAGGTTCTCCATAAAGATTACGCCGTAGGCGCTCTTCAAATAGATCGCGAAGCTGGAACAGAAATAGGCCGCCCAGATGAACAGGGTGATGAGGGCCAGCTTGCCAGCGAACAGCTCTCCCATCTTCTTGAGTGGATTGGCTGACTTCTTCACAGCCTTCTCGTCTCTCAGGACAAACCGATCGTAAGCTTTCCATTCGAAACCGGGATTGAAACGCGACAGCACCGGCACGATGCGTGCGGCAGGTTTTTCGGTCGCCACCATCCAGCGCGCGCTTTCCGGCAGGGTGAACAGCAGGATGATCGCGAACGCCCCGGTCATCGCGCCGCAGACCCAGAAAATGCCTTGCCAGCCCAGCACAGGAGCGGCGAAATTGGCTATCGGGCCAGAGGACGCCGTGCCGATGGAAAATCCCATCATGATGATCGTCACGCTGGTCGCGCGCATGGAACGGGGCATGCTCTCGATGCTCAATGCCCAGACGGGTGCCAGCAAGCCGCCGATGGCAAGGCCGGACACGAAGCGCAGGCCAATCAATTGCTCGGGCGACTGCGCAAAACCGACTGCGAATGTCAGGACCGCACTACCGATGGTGCAGAAAATGATCACCGGCCTTCGCCCGAAAATATCGCCGAGGTACGATCCGAACAGCGATCCGATCATCTGCCCGAGAAACGCCGCGGAGCTTACATAACCGGTCATCTCATCCGAGATTCCCATGTCATCTCGGATGTAAGGCAATGCATAGGCGAGCGCCGCAAAGTCCTGCCCATCGAAGAACGTGACCAGGCTGCACAGGACGAGAATGGTGACATGATAGCGCGAGAAGCGCTGTTCATGCATGAACTTCGCAACATCGAGCGTAGCGGATTGAGTGCTGGCCATTCGCTGGTTCTATTCTGCCGCCACCGTCTCGCGTCGAACACTCTCGACGGCGGCATCATCATGCAGATGTGCGCCCTGCTCGCGCAGCAGCTTGCGGATGGCATCTACCTCAACTTCGCGCGGTTCAATGCCCTTGTCTGCCGCCAGTGCAGCACCAACGCCAGCCGCGTGGCCGGTCAGCCAGCATTGCGGAATCTCGCGCATGAAGCCGTGACTGTTGGCATCGCAACTGATGTGCCGCCCGCCCACCAGCAAGCCATCAAGGCTGCGCGGAACAAGCGATCCGTAAGGGACCGACACAACGGGGAATTTCGGGCTGAGCGACGGCGAGATGCCGACCTCGTCTGCTACCGGGCCAGCCGTAGACCAGTCAGCGCGTTCGATCCTTCCTATGCCGCCCAGCCGCCGCGTGTGGCGCACGCCCAACTGGCTGGCGCTCTGAAGAGAATAGACCTGTTCGAAACCAGGCGCATGTTCGCGGAAGAACTGGCAGTGCCCCTCCATCAGGCGATGGCTGCGGATTTCGACCTCGGTCATGTCATCCACGTCCAGCGCGGACAGGCCGCTTTGCCGTGGCCCCAGGAACAGCGCGATATCGGGCCGCCAGCTGACATAGGGCGTCTGGAAATAGCCAAGCTCTTCTCGCCCCCTGGTCATCAGTTCGCGCAATTGATCGGGGTAAAGCACCTTCCAGTTGATCCAGCGGTCCATGTTCACGCCGCCCAGCACCCAGCCGGTATTCATCGAGTGGTGGACGTCGCCTGCCTCGATATCGGTGTCGAATTCAGCTCCTGCGCGAGCGAACATGTCGCCATCGCCGGTGGTGTCGACCACCACCTTCGCCTTGATGGCCTGGCGTCCGGCCTTGCTTTCGAAGATCACCCCACGCGCTGCGCCGTCTTCCACGATGGGGCGCGCGGCCCAGGCGTGGAACACGATCCGCACGCCCGCTTCCAGCAGCATTTCCTGCGCGTTCAGCTTCATCCGTTCGGGATCGAGCGTAGGTGCCCACTGGACAATGCCGTGGAATGCCGTTGTGCGGTTGCTCCAATAGGCAACCTTGTCATACTGCTGGCTGCCCCAATCGTCCTTGGGAGGACCAGCCACGCCCTCGCGGGGCATCCGGTCGATAAACTCGCGAGCAAACCCCTGGATGACATGATTGCCATCCCAATCGGTCATGCGGTCGATCCACATGACCAGCCCACCGGTGGAAAGGCCACCCAGGCAATTGTAGCGCTCCACCAGTGTCACATCCGCGCCGGTCTTGGCAGCAGCCCACGCCGCAGCGCAGCCGGCCGGGCCACCGCCCACCACCACGACATCGGTCTTGTGATAGATATCGATCTGGCGCGCGTCTTCAGTCACGGTGCCACCACGCCGCGGTGGCGGCAAATTGCGCCCGGCGCTTTCGAACACGTCGGAACCGAGAAATCGCTCTTCGCTATGTCCCTCGACGCGTTGCAGTTTTACCTTGTCGTCAGCCATTCTCTCTCTTCCGAAAATCGTTTGTTTATTGCTCGCCATGATTTCATGGTCGGCCTGATCGTAATTTCTAGGGACGACCGCCCCTCCACACCGAAACCTCGCCCGCATCGGCATCGATACGTACCCAGTCCCCGGTGTCGATCTGCTCTACAGGATCACCATCGAAATCGGTCATGCTCGGCACGCGCAACACGACCGCGCCCAAGGCCGCTTTCGTCGTGGTGATCGTGAACAACATACCAATCGGGGCCTTGCCGGTTAACTTGGTGGTGTGAAAAACCGCCGACCAACCCGACGATCCCTTGGCACCGGGAAACACGAGTATCTTGCCAGCGAAACTCTGGCCCCGCAATTCATGGCGCATCTCTATGATCTCGCCCTTCATGGGGTTGACGCCGCCCCATCCAGAAATCGTCTGATCGGTGACCATCGCCTCGCCTTCGGTCACGCCGCCCACGACCTTGCGGCCACGGATGATGATGTCAGGTGGTCGAGTTCCTACGGTGGCCATCAGTTGAGCCTCCCTTCCCAGCGCGACGTGCAGGCTGCATCGATGCATTCCTGCGTGGTGCCGAACCATCCTTCGAGGCCCATGATAGCCGGAAGGTAGTGCGTCTGCTTGGCGCTATCGAATGCTGCAACCCTGGTGCCGGGCGGTACCGCCTGGCTGATCGCGGAGCATGTGTCGGTCATTAGCCGGGCGCCCGCCTTGCGGATGATCTCGTCATACCCGCTGGCGATGGCAGTCGTTTTCACCGCGCGGCTCGTGAAAATCCAGAGGTTGCTGTTTTCGTGGATTGTCCGCCCCTCCAGCATCTGTGCCACTTCGGCAAGCTGGTCGATCGAATAGTGCGGACAGCCAAGCATCACGTAATCGACGTCAGTGCTCTCGCCGACCGAGTTCAGGCGTTCATAGGTCGCCGATCGCTGCGTCGAACCGTAGACAAATCGTTCGCCGCGCGGGGCACCGCCAAAGGCCGCCTCAACGCTCGGGGCTTCGGGCGTGATGCCGGCCATGTGATACATCTCCACACCACCGGAGGAAGCTGCGGCGGCCCCGAAATGCTTGTGCTTGATAAGCGCTGCATTTGAGATTTTGCCGTCGAGTACCGGGATCGTGTCCTCTACCGCATCGCCGGTGAAATAGCCGAGCATGCCCCATTCGAAAATGGAGTCTACCGGCACTTCGACATCGATCAGATGCTGGCCCTTGCGGAAACCATCTTGGTGGAAACCCCAGTTCGGCACGCGCTTGGCCAGCATCGCTGCACTGGTGGATTCGCGGCCTTCGCAATTGGTGCGCCCGCCGATCACGGAATTGCAGAAAACTACCGCGCTGGATTCCATCCATGCGCAATGCTCTCCCATTACCGGGACGTTGCCAGCCAGATAAGGCGTACAGGTCTTGAGAACCTGGATACCATGTCCGGCAACGTCGCGCTCGTCGGCGGCGAAATTGGCGTGCGCCTCTTCGGTCATGCCCTGCTCGGCCCATTGTTCCGGGTCCATTCCGCCTTGCAGATGGCAGGCAAATCCGGAAATTCGCGGCACGTCCACGACTTCGTCAGAGTCGAGATCGAAGCGGGAGAAAACCGCGCGATAGTCGCCGCCATCTTCCGCGTAATATTCCTTCACCCATTGCGGTGAGGAACCGGGAACGCCGGCGATGTTGTCGGTGTAGACGAAATCCTCCGCGCCCAGCGCTTCACCATAGCGGATCAGCAGGTCCATCGCTTTCGCGACGGCAGGGCCCTTGTCCCCATCGCGCATTCCTTTTTCCTCAGCGGTCAAACGCAGGGGCATATCTTCACCTCTTGATATCGATCAGCACGGCACCCGCAGCCATAGAGCTGACATTTTCCCGGTACATTCCCAGCCAGCCGGTTGCGGGGATTGGAAAATCGATCCCAACCGCCTCGCGCTTGTTCAGCTCGTCTTCGGCCACCATCAGATCGATCCGCCGCTCGCCGACATCGATTTCGATCCGGTCTCCGTCGCGCACCTTGCCGATCGGTCCGCCTACAGCGCCTTCCGGTGCGACTTCCGCCACCGTCAGCCCTTTCAGGCACAGGCCCGAAAGCTGTCCATCGGTGACGAATGCCGTATCCTTCGCAAGCCCAGCCGCGTCTATGGCGAACAGGATGAAGGACGCGCCGCCACCCATTGCCGGACCGCCTTTCAGCCCCTGTCCCCTCAGTACCAGGACATCGCCTTTTTGCAGTTTGCCCTGTTCGATGGCTTGCATGGCATCGCTCGTGCTCTCAAAAACTCGCGCCTGACCGGTGAAGCTTTCCGGCCGCGACCCATCCCGGATGCCCAGCTTGACGATCGCACTTTCGGGCGCAAGCGATCCCTTGAGAATGGCAATGGAAGGGCCTTCCGAAATCGGCTCGTCAAGCGAGCGGATAACCTGTGGGTCTACCACCTCGGCTGCAGCCAGGTCTTCGACCATGGTCTTGCCACTGGCGACCCTGACCGATGTATCGAGCACGCTTTCAAGCTGTTTCAGCATTGCCCGCGCTCCGCCCGCATCTTCGAACTGTTCGATCCGCACATCTCCGTTCGGACGCACCGCAGACAAGGTCGGAACCTTGCGGCCCATTTCCTCCCAGATTGCGTAGAGGTTGGTGTCCATTCCGCCTTCGCTGGCGGTGGCCTGCAGATGCTTGATCGCGTTGATTGAGCCTGACACCGCCAGCACCATTGCGGCAGCATTGCGGAACGCTCCGTCTGTCATTATGTGCCGGGGTGTCAGCCCTTCATGGACCATGTCGACGATGCGGTGCCCTGCCTGGCGGGCGTAGTCGAACATCTTTTCGCTATTGGCGCGAACGGGCGCTGACCCGGGTATGCACATTCCCAGCGCTTCCACCACGCAATGCATGGTGTTGGCCGTTGCCATTCCTGCACACACGCCCGGTCCGCGGACAGCCTGCTTCGTCATGGCTTCAACCGAGTGCTTGAGCTCGACCCCAAGCTGCTCTTGCACACCCCCGCTAAAAAGATCCTCGATGTCCACATGGTCACCATCGATCATGCCCGATGCCTGGTATCCGCCGATCACCAGCAAGGTTGGTATGTTTAACCGCATCGCGGCCATCAGGTGCCCGGGCGGGGTTTTGTCGCAGGATGTCAGGCAGATCATGCCATCCAGCATCGCCGCTTCTACCTGCGCTTCGATATCGTTGGGAATGAGATCGCGGCCACCCAGGATATAGCTTCCCTGGCTCGCAGCACCGGTAATGAAATCCGAGACTGCGGTGGTGCGCACTTCGAATGGGACACCACCTGCTTCGCGAATGGCTTCTTTTACTACCTTCGCCACTCCATCCAGATGGGCAAAGCACACGGCGAGTTCGGATGAGGAGTTCACAACCGCGATCTTGGGCTTGAGCAAGTCTTCCTCGCTCAGCCCCAACGCGTGCCAATGGGCGCGGCGCACTGGTGAGTTGGCACTGATGCTGCGTAAGGTCATATCCGGAAATCCTGCTCAAAGGCATTGTGTGGCTGAGAAAACTGCGGTCCGGGCGGGGTTGGGAGGGAGTATTCCCGCGCGGAACCTTGGATGGCACGCGGGTGTCTAGAACCTGACCCGCACGCCACCCTTGAAGAACCTGCCGACCGGATTGAAGAGCACGTTGTTGCCGGCACCGTTCGCGCCGGGAAAGCGTGGCGGATCCTGGTCGAAAAGATTGTCTACACCTGCGTAAATCTCGAATTCCTCCGTAAACCCGGTCGAAAGGCGATAGGTCGCGAGCAGATCGACATAGGTGCGTGACGAGAGCGAATTGATATTCACGCTGTTCGGATTGTCGAAGGAAAATCCAGGATCACCGGGTTCGACGAAGCTCGGGAAGAAGAAACCCTTGTTGATCCAGCGCAGATGCGTGTTGAACGAGAACGCCTCGCCCAGATCCAGCCGGACATTCGCGTCTACTGTCCAGTCCGGAATTCCGGCAGGGGTGCCACCGCGCAGACCGGTCTGTCCGGCCCGATTGACTTCGCCGGCACTGTCTACGGTAACCAGATCGCTTACATAATTGGCCAGCAGCGAAACTGACAGGAGATTGTCGGCAAAAAGGGGCTGCGCATAGTCGACCTGGAAATCGATACCGCGGGCAATCAGCTGGTTCACGTTCTGGATCGTGTCTTCAATCAGGATGACGTTGTTCGCTGAATCCCGGGTGATCAGGGAACAGCTCAAATCGTCCCCGTCGACACACCGCTGTACGATGTTTTGCTGGCCCAATGTGCTTATCGCGCCATCAATGCTGATGTCGTAATAATCGACCGAGGCACGGAACCGGCCGAAAAACCCGCCGGTCGGCTGAAGCACCACACCGGCAGTGAAAGTGTCGGCTTTTTCCGGATCGAGATTGGGATTGGCGCCGCTGCGGATCGGCACGATCACCTGTACTCCGCCATTACCCACATCAGTTAGGATGCCGGTGGTCGAGGTGACCGGGCCGAACAATTCCTGCACGTTGGGGGCACGGATATCGCGCGAGAGCGTAGTCCGGAAACGGATGGCGTCGATCGGAGACCAAACGCCGCCGATCTTCCAGGTCGTCGCGTCCACCGAACTGCTTTCGACAAATTCGCTGGAACGTTTGTAGTGAGTCTGGCGGATCGCCGCGTTGATACCCAGCTCACGAAAGAAAGGGGCGTCCCTGACCAACGGGACATCGATTTCGCCATAGCCTTCGATCACGTCGATCTTGCCCGATACCAGGGAACCGTTGCCGGCATTGAAGAAGCCGAGATTCTGCGAAATCGCATCAGTGTCGCCATCGACCTTGTCGCTGCGGAACTCGGCGCCGAATGCCACACCCACCGGTCCTGCAGGCAGGTTGATCAGCGTGCCGGTCACATTGCCCGCAACCACGTGCTGCGTCGTCTCGTTGGTCTGGAAAGCAGCACCGGTGACATAGGCAACCGCATCGGAGAAATTGGCCTGATTGGCGTAACCGAAGGGATTGAGCGCGACGCAAGCCGGATCGTCATTGGTCGTATCCATATCCGCGTTGACGCGACAGACGGCTTCCCCGCCAACCGATACGGCATCAAGCGCCCGCACGACGTTGGCGGTAATCGTATTGTTCGTCAGGTCGCTGCGATAATCGTTGCGACCGAACTGATAGTAGAAATCCGCAGTCCAGTTGCTGTCGATATTGTATTCCGCCGAAGCGACGACCCGGTAAACCTCGTTGGAAACGGCAATCTGCGTCGGCCCGACATCGTCGAAACCTTTGCCAAGCGTGAAGCTGGTAGCGCCGCTGGCTGCCAGGATTGTCGGAATATCGAGTGTGGGATCGCTGGATCGCGGGATGAAGGGGTTATCGTCCCGGATCGTCAATCCGATATTGCGGTACGCTGTGCTGCGATGGGTTCCTTCACTGCGACCGAAATTGGCCATCAATTCGAGGGTGAGATCGGGCGTCGCATCCCAGGTGAGCAAGCCCATAGCAGCGATCCGCTCGTTCGGCGACACGATGGGAAAGTCGAAGTAGACGTTTTCTTCGGCTGGCGTCCCCGTTTCGCCACCGACCATCCAGATCCTGTTTGCATAGGTGCCGAACTGATACCGGCGCGGGGTGCCGTCGTTGCTGAAGGTGATGCCGTCGATCGGGCGAAGCACCGGAAGGTCGACGCCGACAAAGGCGCTCGCAGGCGGATTGGTGATTCCCTGGAAATCGGTACTCCAGACCGCTGCATTGGGGAGGATAGAGCTGGCCGGGCGATCGGCCGACTGGCCCGCCGCGAGCGGATTTCGCCCTACAATCGTGAAGCCGTTCACGCACCATTCGCGTTCCCGACACGCATCAATGCCTTCGGATTTTTCCCACTCGCCGCCGAGTAGCAGGTGGACATCTGACCCAATGTCCCATCCGCCCGCGACGCCGACCTGCCGCGTGAAATTGTCGCCTTCGTCCGCGATGCCAAGCTGGCCGTTCATCCGATATCCAGTGAACTGCTTGTCGAACAGCAAGTTTACAACGCCCGAAACCGCATCGGATCCATACACGGCCGATGCCCCGCCAGTCACCACTTCCGCTCGCGAAAGCAGGATCGACGGGACCATGTTGGTATCGACGGTGGCCTGTGTGGTCGACGGGACAAATCTCTTTCCGTCGACCAGCGTCAACGTCCGGACAGACCCAAGACCACGCAAGTCGAGGATGCGCGCGCCGATGCTGAGGCCGGCACCCGGGTTGAGGCCGGAGGTTGCAGGGCCTTGTGACGGGCGGAAGGCTGGTAATTCGTTCAGGGCGTCGCCGACATTGGTAAGCGCACGCTCTTCAAGCCTTTCGGCACCTAACATCGAAACCGGTGTGGGTTGATCGAAGCTCGATCGGATGCGCGACCCTGTGACAACGATGGATTCCTCAGAGTTTCCACTGAGTTCACCAGCGGTATCCGCGTCCGCGTCCGGATCCGGCTCGTCAGCGTTTTGAGCGAAGGCCGGGCTGCTGGCCATTGCGGCCAGCATCAGGGCCACAACAAAGGTCGAGGCATGACCTGTGATTATGGATTTTCTCATGGTTCTCTCTCCCAGAACAGATCGCCGGTTGTGCGGCTTGATCATGATTGCGAGATTACGCCTCGCATCTTATGCAGAGAATAGAGTTTAATGAGATGCCAGTATTCGCGAATCGAGAACAATGGATAATATACTGAATGTTAGAACTTTTTTGGCTGTTTCGCGGCTTGGAAGCTTCGCTGCGGCGGCGCGATCGATGGCAGTTGCCCCGTCGGTAATCTCCAAACGCATCGGCCAGCTCGAGCATGAATTGCATGTTCGCCTGTTCCATCGTTCGAACTCGAGAGTTGAAGCTTTCGGAGGCGGGATCTCGCCTGCTTCCGCGCTGCATGCAACTCGTCACCGACTATGATGACTTGCGTGATGACGATACCAGCAAACGTGTCAGCGGATTGTTAAAAATCGAGTCACCCGGATCTGTAGCGGCGATGGTCTTGGGGCCGCTGTTTTGTGAATTTCTCAGCCTCTATCCAGCAGTCGATCTCGACCTTCGATTGTCCGACAGACTGGACAATCCGCTATCCGCCGGATGCGATGTCACGATCGGCACGCGTCCGTCGATCTATGATGACGTGACGGACTATCCTTTGATGCCATATCCATGTGCCGCTTATGCAAGCCGCGAATATCTTCAGCGCAAGGGCAGACCTGTGCATCCAAAGCAGTTGAACAAGCACGATTGCCTGGTTTCGCTGCTGCACGGCAAAACGTGGCATTTCTACAGTGACGAGGGCGATTTCGCCGCTCACATCAAACCCAGGATGATGGTGAATGACGCGACAGTACTCCGGGAAGGCGTGCGCCAGAGTCTGGGGATTGCGATCTTGCCAAACCTTTTGGTGACAGACGATATCGAAAGCGGACGCATCGCCGCTGTCCTGCCGGGTTTTCGCCCATCTCCCATGTGGATCAAGGCGCAAGTTCACAAGCAGAATTCGGCAAAACCCAGTGTCCGGGCACTGATCAAGTTTCTAAAGCAGAAACTCGGACAGCCCGAGCTTAGGCCCGATGACGCTGAGAGGCCGATGCCCATCTGAGACCGCACACGCATTCTCAAATTGATTGGCTGTCAGCGGCATCGTCACTATTCAAGAGTTCATGGACCTTGATGATCTTCTTCAGCGCTACTTTGCGACCAGCGACTTATCCGCACTCACCCCCGATGCGCGGGCAGCAGGCGTAGAGCGATGTCTGGTCGACCTTGGTCTTGAGCAGGACCCCGGCAAAAAATTTGCGCTATGGGCGCTCCTCCACATGCTCGGAGCAGCGCCAGACCTGGAAGCAACCTTCAAAAGCGAGACAGATCGAGACGCCGCGCGCACCTTCATGGAGCTGCTCGAAGCTTCGGGAAGCGAGTAGCAACTCGATTGTATGTCTATCCAGTCACGCGTTGCGGGGTGCCCAATGTCCTCCCAAAGCCAAAAGGCGATCAGTCGATCGATGCTCTCGTGTTCTGTTCGAGGACAGGAATTGCACAGCTAACAGACAGTCTGCTCTTGGTTATCCAGACAGGAAAAAGCCGTCCTTCCCGATTCGAAAAAATTGAAGGTTTCATGATGATCGGGTTCGATCAGATATAGTGGCGTTCGGAGCGAGATAGCGCTTCAATGGTGCCGTGCGACAGAGAATAGCAGTTTGCTGCGTTGGCCGACCAGATGAAGAAGGCATTACGGCACACTAGTGAAAATTGGGTATGCGATTACTATTGGCCATTAGCTAAATCTTGTATTCCTGAAGGCGTCAAATATTGCTCAATCTCAAACATCGCCGCTACGTCGCTTTCCTTATCATGCTGCTAATATTGACTACCGTCTTCAGCCTGCATGCGCCGATCGCGACCGCATTCTCCCTTGCGTTCGATACGTCAGCGCTCACCTATATCTTCAGTAGCATTCCGCACTGGTCGGAGGGTGCACCCCAAACGATCCGCGACCAGGCCGCCCGCGATGTAGGAGGGCGCACTGCAATCATCATGCTGACGTTGATCATCATGGGTACCATCCTTGTTGCAGTGAGTATCCTGGTTGGCAGCCAGGCGCAGGCAAACCGATGGTACCGAGAGCTTTCTCTGGCAACGCTCGTGCTGGCTTGGATTTTCGCGAATCTGGTTATGGCATATCACTACGCGCACCGCTTTTATGATCAGGAAGGCGAAGGAAAAGATCATGGAGGTTTGTCTTTTCCCGGAACCGCTGACCCGTCCTTCGCCGATTTCGTGAACTTTGCTTTCGTGGTGGGGATGACCTGCCAGACTGCAGATATTACCATCACTCGCGCCGCGCTTAGGCGCGTAGTAACGTTTCACGGGGTCGTAGCGTTCTTCTTCAATCTTGGTGTTTTCGCCTTCGCGATCAACCTCGCGGCCACGACGTTTTGAAGGCCCCTCACGCAATCCAGTCACTAAAGAGGAAAACGAAATAGAGCGCAGAAGCTAACAGCATCGTTACTGTAGCGGCCCAACCCATTACTTTTTGCGCACGGGAAATCGTCAAGCGGCCCATGGCTCGAGGATTCGCTGCAATCAGCATCATCATTGCCATGAGGGGCCCTGCAAGGACGCCGTTGACGACTGCAGCCCAGTAAAGCGCGCGAGTCGGGTCAATTCCGATCCCGGAAAGGGCGGCTCCCGCCAAGGTCGTCACGGCGATTGTGCCATAGAAGAGCCGGGCTGCGAACGGCTTTGCGTCCAGGCTGCCAGCGATCCCGGCCATTTCCGAGACCGCATAGGCGGCCGAACCTGCAAGTATGGGGACAGCCAGCATGCCCGTTCCGATTATGCCCAGCGCGAACATTGCGAAGGCGAACTCACCGGCGATAGGGCGCAACGCTTCAGCGGCCTGAGCCGATGTCTCGATGTCGCGGATACCGCTGGCGTGAAGCGTGGCAGCGGTCGCGAAGACGATCGCCAGCGATATTACGGTGCTGACGGCCATGCCGGTCAGTGTGTCGACGCGGATGCGCTTAAGCTCCGGTCCTGCGTTGGCAGGCGTGAGACCCAGCGGCTTGGCGTGGTGGCGGTGCTCTTCTTCAATCTCTTGCGCCGCCTGCCAGAAAAACAGGTAAGGGCTGATCGTCGTGCCGAGGATGGCAACAAGAGCCATGGCATAAGCGGAGTTGAACTGGAGCTCTGGCACGATAAGCGAGCGCAAGGCGTGCCCCCAGGGGACGTTTGCCACGGCTACCACGGCAACATAGGTGAAAAGCGATAGAGTCGCCCACTTCAGGAACGTGACATACCGCGGATAGCTGATCCCGATTTCGAGCATGATGCACACGATGCCGAACAGCATTGTATAGAACGTCGCATTCCCGCCAATAAGAAGCACAAGCGCTGCCCCCATGGCCGCCAGGTCGGCGCCGAGGTTCACGACATTTGCGACCAGCAATAGGCCGACCATCGTGAACAACATGGCGCGGGGATAGTGTCGGCGGAGGTTGCGAGCGATGCCAGCGCCTGTCACCCGGCCAATTTCGGCTGCGATCTGCTGGATGGAAACCATCAAGGGAAAGCTGAGAACAAAGCTCCAGCCAAGGGCGTAGCCGAACTGCGCTCCAACCTGGCTATGCGTTCCGATACCGCTCGGATCGTCATCCGCAGCGCCTGTGATCAGCCCCGGGCCCAAAGCGCTGACAAATCTACCGAGACGCCCTTTTGGCCGTGGACCGGAGAAAGAAACCTGATCCATCGCCTTGAGGTCGCACAAGTCGCCAGCTTGAGCAATCCTTATCGAAGCGAAGAAATGATCCGTCGCGGACACAGATTTTAGATTGGCGGAAGGTATAGGATGAGTGTGACAGACTTTGCGAAAGAATCGTGGGGTCAGGAAGCCAGTCAAAAATCCTGCTTCTTAGGGTCGTAGGCAAGCGCGGCGAAGCGTTGCCGGGTCGGTTTTCCCCTATTTGCGGGCATCCTTAAGAAGACGCGGGACAGCAGCCCTGAACAGTGCGATAATAGTCGCAAGGGTAGGGAATGAAGGGAATGCGAAATGCCTCGCGCCCATCGCGAGCTTCACCTTGTCGAGCGTATTGGCTGGCTGCGGGCCGCGGTGCTCGGGGCCAACGACGGGATTGTTTCGACCGCCAGTCTTATTCTGGGAGTTGCTGCCGTCGCGCAAGGTCGGAGTGAGATCATCCTTGCTGGGGTTGCTGGCCTAACCCCGAGTGCGCGATGCATTGAAAACAACTGCCGCAATCGAGAGAACTGCGATGAAGAACATATTGGTGCTGATCCACGATGACACAGAGCAAGACTCGCGTCTTCGGGTTGCGATCGATGTGGTCCGAAGTGTTTCCGGCCATCTGGTGTGCCTCGACATCCTCATCCCGCCCGAATGGGGCGACGAGAGTTTTACGCATTGGGGCCTGGGAACTCTGTTAGAAATTGCGGGCAAGGCAGAAACCTCGAACAGGTCGGCAATAGAAGCGCGTCTGGGATCGGAAAACGTTTCCTGGGAAATGCTCGAGGTGACAGGCGATCCCGGTCGCCAGCTACCGAAAGCCCTGGGGTTCGCTGATCTCGTTATCGTCAACAGTAATGCGCAGCGAGACGGTCTCAAACATGCTGGCCGTATCGCTGGTGAAATTATCATCGCCGCGAAGCGCCCGGTTCTTGCTGTTCCTCCAAGGTGCAACGGGTTCGATCCCTGCGGAAAGGTAATAATCGCGTGGGATGGCGAAGTTCACGCGAATGAAGCCATGAGGGCCGCGCTTCCTCTTCTGGGGCAGGCATTCGGAGTGACACTGCTGACGATCAACGAGCCGACTGGGCCGCTGTCGATCGACGATGCGGCCCTCTACTTGAACAACTTGGAAATAGACGCGGGCGCTTTAACCCTCACCACGGATGAGACAGTGGCTGACGCGATACTCAAGCGTGCGCACGCAGAAGATGCGAGATACGTCGTCATGGGCGCTTTTGGTCATGGACGCATGCCCGAAGCCGTTTTTGGCGGAGTTACTCGAAGCTTGCTTCAAAAGAGCGATTTGCCGCTTTTGCTTTTTCATTGAGTGTCGGCATCCTGCTGGCGCTGGACATCCCGCTGGTCGTCGCTGTCCAGCGCATGTCGGCGGGGGTCAACATCTTCACCCTGATGGCAATTCCGTTGTTCATTCTGGCGGGTGAGTTGATGACCCAGGCGGGCATCGCGCGACGGCTGGTAAGCCTTTCCGAATCCACCCTGGGTTCTGCACCAGGCGGGTTGGGGCAGGTCACGATCCTGTCCTCGATGCTGTTCGGTGCCGTATCCGGATCGGCGCTGGCCAGCGCTTCGGCCATGGGTTCCGCCATCGGCCCGGAAATGCGCGCGCGCGGCTTCGATGCCGATTACGCCGTAAACGTCTCGACCACCGCCTCCATCACCGGGCTGTTGATACCCCCGTCGCACAACATGATCATTTACGCGACCGCTGCGGGTACGGGGATTTCCATCGGCGACCTCTTCCTTGGCGGGGTGGTGCCGGGAATCCTGACCGGTCTGGCCCTCATGGTCGTTGCAGGCATCGTGGCAACGCGGCGAGGATATCCGCGGGGCAGTTTTCCAGGTTGGCGCCCCCTGGTTCGAGCTGCGATCACGGCTGTTCCAGGTATCCTTACTGCAATCATAATCCTGGTCGGCATCCTCGCGGGGGTATTCACTCCGACCGAAAGCGCCGCCATCGCCTGCACCTACACGCTTCTCGTGGGGGCCTTCGTCTACCGCGAACTCGATCTCGTGCGGCTGCGTGCAGCATTCGTGAACAGCGCGCGCACCACAATCATGGTCATGTTCATCATCGCCACCGCGTCGCTGTTCGGCTGGGTGCTGGCGGTTCTTCAGGCTCCAACCCAGCTCGCCGATCTGCTGGCACCCGCGATGACCAGCCCCTTGCTGACCCTCATCCTTATCGCGGCGATGCTGCTGGTGCTGGGCACCTTCATGGACATGGCGCCGCTTATCCTGATCACCACGCCGATTTTCCTGCCCATCGCTACGCAGGTGGGCATGGATCCGGTGCAGTTCGGGATCATGCTGATGCTGGCGCTTGGCATCGGCTTGCTTACGCCGCCAGTCGGTTCGGTTCTTTTTGTCGGATGCGCGGCGCAAGGGATTCCGATTGGCCAGGCGCTGAAGACGATCTGGCCGTTCTATCTTGCCCTGCTGTTCGCCTTGCTGCTTGTGATCACCGTGCCGGGCCTCTCGCTATGGCTACCAACCGCGCTGGGTTGATCGGGCGAGGTAATCACCGCGCACCATCAAGGCCTTTTTCCATGGCGGGCATGGCTTCACGCGGTTTACCTTGCCAGCTGCGCAAACCAGCCGCGCTCGCTGCGAAAACGGGAGGCAGGAATGCCGGTGCGATGCTTGAAGAAGCGGGCGAAATAGGCCGGGTCGGAAAAGCCCAGCTCGTCCGCAATCTGGCTGATGCTGGTGCTGGTGAAGGTGAGGTAGCGCATCGCCTCCAGCAACAGTCTCTCGCGCAGGATCTCGCCCGGTGCCTTGTTCAGCCTGGCGCGGCAGGCGCGGTTCAGCGTGGGGGTGGTGGTGGCAAGCCGGTCCGCGTAGTCGCCTATCGACATTCCTTGGCGATAGGTCGCATCGACCATGTCGCGAAAGGCCATGGCCAGCGATTGCTGACTTTCAGTTCCGCCGCGATCGCGGGGCAGGGCGCAGCATTTCCTCTGCGCTGGCGATGACAAGGGCGGCTTCCGCCACCTGCCGGTCGGCAAGATGTGCCGCTTTCTTTCCGGCAAATTCTCGCGCCAGGTCGGTCAGCAGCCAGCGCATTCGGGCGAGTGCGGGATCATCGGCAGCAAGGTCCTCCACGCTGGCGGACCGCCCATCGAAACATGATGTGCCATTCCCGCGCGAGAGGCGTGGATCATGCAGCAGCTCCACCGCGAAGGAGAAAACCCAGCCTTCGGATTCCGGGCCGAAGCGGAAGGAATGGACGCACTGGCTGGGAATGGCGATCAGGGTGTGCTGCCCCAGCGCGATCTCACGTTCGTCGGCGAACAGCTGGCCGGAACCTTTCTCCAGCAGCAGGATCTGGTGGATGCCAGGATGGCTGTGAGGGGCGATGATCCAATCGTGCAAGCGAGAGCGGGCAGAGATCGGCTCGATATGCAGGAATTCCGGCGCCGTCCTACCGGCATCTTCGCCGTAAAGGGCATATTTCTGCAACTCGTTATTGTCGGCCATGCGTGTAGCCTTGCTCCGAATTGATCGAAAAGTCCAAGTTTTTGCTCGCAGACTGAATGGCATCCACAAACACACCGGGCCACAGTGGCAAGGCCTTTCGCTGCGAAGGAATGGCTTGAAGGCTGAACATTCGTGAGTGACCGGAATTCGACCAGAGGAAATATATGAAGACCAGGGTTTGCATAATCGGCGCCGGACCGGCGGGCTTGCTGCTGGGCCATCTTCTTCAGGCAGAAGGCGTGGATTGCGTAGTGTTGGAGCGCAAGTCGCCCGACTATGTACTGAGCCGTATTCGTGCGGGCGTGCTGGAGAACATCACGGTCTCGCTGATGGAGCGTCTGGGTCTCGATGGCCGCCTCAAGGCCGAAGGGCTGCCGCACGACGGTTTCAACCTCGCCGATGGCGAACGGCTGATCCGGATCGACATTGCGGATCTTACCGGCGGGCAGCAGGTCGTCGTCTACGGCCAGACAGAACTTACGAAAGACCTGATGGACGCGCGGGCCGGGCGCGGCCTCGAAGTAATCTACGAGGCTGAAGATGCTGCGCTGTTCGATGTCGAGAGCGATGCGCCCTACGTCACTTACCGAAAGGATGGCATGGAGCACCGCGTGGACTGCCGCTTCATCGTCGGCTGCGACGGTTTCCACGGTCCCAGCCGCAAGGCGATCCCGGAATCGACAGGCAGGGAATACATGCGTGAATACCCGTTCGGCTGGCTCGGCATCCTGGCGGATGTGCCGCCGTGCAATCACGAGCTTATATATGCCAACCACGAACGTGGATTTGCGCTCGCTTCCATGCGCAGCGAAACCCGCAGCCGCTATTACGTGGACGTCCCGCTGACCGACAGGGTGGAGGATTGGAACGACGATCGCCTGTGGGACGAGCTGGCCATTCGTCTCGGCCCGGAAGCCGCTGCCAACATGACCCGCGGACCGGCGCTGGAGAAGAGCATCGCACCACTGCGCAGCTTCGTCTTCGCGCCGATGCGCCACGGTTCGCTGCTGCTGTGCGGTGACAGCGCGCATATCGTGCCGCCCACCGGGGCCAAGGGCCTGAACCTTGCCGCATCGGACGTTTTCTATGCTGCGGAGGCGCTGATCGGTTTCTTCAACAAGTCTGACAATGATGCGATCACCAGCCTATTCGGACAGGGCCCTGGCCCGCGTGTGGAAGTCCGAACGGTTCAGCTGGTCGCTGACGAAGCTGATGCACCGCTTTCCTGAAGACGGCGATTTCGAGCGCGCCATGCAAGTGGCCGAACTGGACTATATCGCCAGCAGCCGCGCGGCGCAGACCAGCATTGCCGAAAACTACGTCGGCCTGCCGGTCTGAGGCACAGGTATTCTGGAGCGGCCCGTCGTGTCGCCGCTCTCGACGCCGGGGGCGCTGCGCGCTGGAACAAGCGGTCTGACAAGCGCGTGCGAGCGGTTACCGGCTCGATGCCAGTTCCGTGATTTTTTCCCGCAACCAGAGAAGACCCGGATCCGCCTCGCGGGTGGAATGGAATTGCATCATCTCCTCCATGGGCGGGATCGGAAATGGAACCTCCAGTATCGTCAATGGGAGGCGTTTCGCCATGAACCGCGCAAGCCGCTCATGCATCACGCAAAGGCGCATCGTTCCCGGCACGAGGAACGGCGCCTGGATGAATGACGGCGCGCGCACTTCGATACGCCGCTCGATACCGTGTTGATGGAACCAGTCTTCTGCGAAGGTAAAGCGGCCCGCGATGCTGACACCGACGTGTCCTGCCTCGACGAAGTCGGACGGGCTCAGGCCTGCGTGTCCGACAGGATTTTCACTCCATGCGACTGTGACGTGCCTTTCCTCGAAGATAAGCTCGCTAGGGTGGTCGGGAAGCATGAAGGCTCTTGGTGAGAGCAACAGGTCCAGTTCCCCGTTGGAGAGCCGGTGCTGCGCGACCGGGCCCGGCAGATCGAAGTCGAATGTGATCGAAGGCGCGACGGTGGCAAGGACATTCAGCAGAGGCCCCAGCAATACCGTGGTTATGTAGTCGGACCCGGCAATTGTGAAATGCCGATCCGAGGTGGCCGGATCGAACTTTCCTTTTCTGGCGATGAGAGCGCGCAGCCCGGAGATTTTCTCGCCGATCTCCGGTTGCAGCGTCAATGCAAAGGGCGTTGGTATCATTCTCTTGCCATGCTGCGCGAGAATGTCGTCCTGAAAACTCTCGCGAAGCCGCTTGAGTGAAGCGCTCATCGCAGATTGTGTGACATTCAGCCGGATCGCCGCTTTCGTGACGTTCTGCTCCTGCAAGAGCACATCGAATGCCACCAGGAGATTGAGATCAAAATTGTCGAGCCGCATTTATCATCAATATCAGTGATGATCATCGAGCAAAAGAAAAAATTGGACTGATTTAACTGCGAGTGCGATTCATTTTCCCACGCCCGATTACGGGATTCTGGGGAGAGTAAATCATGGCAAAATACGTCTTGAGCGGTTCGGTCGCGCTATTGGCGCTATGCAGTCATCCGGCCATGGCGCAGGATCAGGCTGCTGCGGAAGAGGACGGCGAAAGCGCCGCTGAGGCTCCGAGCAGCGGGCTGAACGTTATTACGGTCACGGCGCAGCGACGGGAAGAGACGCTTCAGGACGCAGCCATTCCAATCAACGCGATCGGCGGGGACGAACTCGTCCAGGCGGGGGTTCCTGATGCAACCGCGCTCAACAAGGTGGCACCGGCGCTATATGTCGTGAGCGGAGGAGGGGCCAACGCCGGATACTTCGTTCGCGGCGTGGGCAATTTTACCAACAACGGTTACACCAACCCGGCAATCGCATTCAATCTCGACGGAGTCTATATCGGGCGTCCCTCGTCGACGATCGCTTCCTTTCTCGATGTGAACAGGGTTGAAGTTCTCAAGGGGCCGCAGGGCACACTTTACGGGCGCAATGCCACTGGCGGTGCCATCAACGTAATTCCGAACACCCCGCGACTTGGCGAACTCAGCGGCAATGTGGCCGCGCAATATGGGAATTACGACGCTCTGGAGCTTTCAGGTGCTCTGAATGTGCCTGTTGGCGATCGGGTCGCGGCCCGCGTCGCCGCAACCTATAGCGAACGCGACGGTTATTACAGCGACGGGACGGATGCTACCGAGGATATCGCCCTTCGCGGACAGATCTATGCAGAACTTGCCGATGGTTTGGACATTCGCCTGTCTGCCGATTACTCCACGCAGAAGGGTACCGGTCCGGGCCTCAACATCCAGGGCGCCTATGTTTTTACCCCATTCAGTCCGGGGGCGACGATCCCCAACTGGACATTCGTCTCTGCGCCTTCCGACGTCACTGCGCCCTTTGTGGGGCTGCATGCTCCGCAAACGCTTGATTTCATAGAGAATACGGCAACTGCGGCGCCTCTTTTTTCCCCGCTGAACAACTACGCGTTTCCCTCTCGGGATGACTCCTATTGGGGCGTAAATGCCGAGATAAACGCCGACCTGGGATTTGCCGACCTCGCAGTCATCCCTGCCTATCGCGAATCCCGTCTCGACAATCAGTTCAATGGCCCACCTTTCAAAGGTGCCCTGAACGACAATATTGCGGACCAGTTCAGCGTCGAGGCCCGGCTATCGGGCGAAGTCGGAGCTGTCGAATGGCTGCTTGGCGGTTACTACTTCGATGAAACCGTCGAAGGCACCGATTCCTTCAACCAGTTCTCGACCGTTTCGTTCAACGAATTCGTATCCGATACCGAGAGCGTCGCGGTGTTTGGCCGCCTGGTCTATCACGTCACCGACCAGTTGCGCCTGGTCGGCGGGCTTCGCTACACCGACGAGAGTCGCAGCATCGACGCGCGCGTGGACAGTGTTGCGGGCATCTGTCTGATCGAGCCCGTCGCGGGACCGCCAAGCTGCCCGCAGGTGCCAACGATCCCGGTAGGCCTCACGGTCAGCGATTCATTGAGTCAGCTCGATCCCGCACTGTTCCCGGCGCGTCCTGTATTCGGTGCCGGTCCGATTGTCGGCGCCTATCCCTACGGTCCTTTCACAGCAAACGGGCCTGGCGCACTGATTGTCGTTACCCCGACCGATATCGTGCGATCGGCCGGTGACGAGGAAATTACCTATCGGCTCGCGGTGGAGTACGACGTTACTCCGGACAATCTCCTGTATGCCAGCTTCGAGACCGGTTTCCGGGCCGGTGGTTTCAATATCACCGTCGGACAGGAAGAATACGACCCGGAATATATCGATGCCTGGACAATCGGATCGAAGAACAGCTTTTTCGACAATCGCCTGCAGGTGAACCTGGAATTGTTCCACTGGAAGTACGAGGGCCAGCAGCTTGCCGCCCTTGGCGTGGACGCAAGAGGCAATAATTCCTTCTACACGCGCAATGTCGGGAAATCGACGATCACGGGTGCCGAAGTCGATTTCCAGTGGCTGGTGACCGAAACGACGCTGATAAAAGGCGGAGTGCAGTATCTCGATGCCAAATACGACAGGTTCTTCTACAATCAGGTCGATCTGTCCGATGCCACCGATCCGCCCAACTTCCTTACGCCGGTAACTGGCTGTGACTTCACGCAGGTCTTCACGCCCGTTCGCTCGTTCGACATCGACTGCTCTGGCAGGCAGGCACTCAATGCACCGGACTGGACCGTAAACCTGGGGGTGGAGCAGACAATTCCCATGAATGGCTTCGAGTTGGTTGGAAGCGTGGATGGCCGGTATCGCAGCAACCGCGTTGTCGGCTTCAACTACCTGCCAACGAACGAAACCGGGGACGATCTGGTTCTCGATGCGGCGCTTACGCTGCGGCCCGACAATAGCGACTGGTTCGTCACTGCCTTCATGCGGAATATCACCGACGAGTTCGTGCCGACAATCCTGCAGGTGGGCGCGGGCAATGTGGCCGGGGGGGCCTATGCACCGCCCCGCACCTATGGCCTGCGCGTGGGGTATGAGTTCTGATGGTGAAGCAAGGGCTCGCAGCTTCTCGGATTGCTTTTGCCGCCGTTTTCCTGGTGCCTGCGGCTCCCGCGCTGGCCCAGGGTAGCGCAATCGTCGCGCCCGAGGTTGTCCAATGGGTAACGCTGGGCACGCGCGGCGGGCCCATTGCAAGCGCAAGCCGTGCCCAGCCGGCCAACCTGCTGAAAGTTGGCGACAGGCATTACCTCGTAGATGCCGGCGACGGCGTTACCCGGCAACTCGCGCGTGTCGGACTGCCCACTGCATCGATCGATGCGGTCTTTATCAGCCACCTGCATTTCGATCATACTGCTGGCCTTGCCGGATTGCTTGGTTTGCGCTGGCAGACCAATGCCTCGCGTCCACTCACCATCTACGGGCCGCCGGGCACGCGCGAGATGGTGGAAGGACTGATGGCTTCGATGATCCCCGGAACGACCGCTGGCTACGGTGTTCCCGGTTCACAGGGTCGCGATCCGCACGACGATATCGAGATCGTGGAAGTGCGCGATGGGGAAGATTTTGCGCTCGACAACATGACGGTCAGGCTCAGGAGTAACACCCATTACAGCTTCGCCCCGGAAAGCGGTCTGGCAGATCGTTTTAAATCGCTGTCCTTCCGCTTCGATACACCCGATCGCTCGATCGTCTACACTGGCGATACCGGGCCGAGCAGCGCAGTCGAGGAACTCGCCCTGGGGGCTGATCTGCTGGTGGCCGAAATGATGGATGTCGAAGACACGGTGGCGGCCGTTCGCCGCAATTCTCCCGATCTGCCACCGGCTGTTGCACGCGCCATGGAGAGCCATTTGCGCGACCATCACCTGTTGCCGGCAGATGTGGGACGCATGGCAAACCGTGCCGGGGTCGGCGCGGTCGTCGTCACGCATTTTGTCGGTATCGAAACAGACCAGCCCGAGCATTTCGGTTACCTGAGGCAGATTGGCGAGCATTTCGACGGGCCTGCGGTGATCGCCAACGACCTGGAGACATTCTGAACATGAAAGATCTCAACATCCTCATTATCGGCGGCGGGATCGGCGGTCTTACGTCTGCCATTGCCCTTTGCCGCGACGGTCACACCGTTACCGTTATCGAGAAAGATCCCGACTGGTCGGTTTATGGTGTCGGCATCATCCAGCAGGCCAACGTGGTGCGGGCCATGGCGCAGCTCGAACTGCTCGACGATTATCTCTCGGCCGGCGTGGGTTTCGACAAGGTTGCAATCCATACACCCGATGGCACGAAGGTGGCCGAAGTGCCCATGCCGAAATTGGTCGAAGGCTATCCGCCAAGCGTCGGCATCGGCAGACCGGCCCTGCACCGCGTGCTGGGCGACCGTACCATTGCGGCCGGTGCCGATGTCCGCCTTGGTGTCACTGCCAGTGAAATCGACGACGACGGGGAAGGCGTTACCGTCAGTTTTTCCGATGGGACGCAGAAGCGCTTCGACATCGTGATCGGGGCAGACGGGCTTTATTCGCAGACCCGTGAAATGATCATGCCCGACGCCCCCAAGCCCGAATTTACCGGCCAGGCCGTCTGGCGCTACAACTTCCCCCGTCCGGCCGATCTGGATGCACTGCATGTCTACAACGGCCCGACTGGCGTCGGGCTCGTGCCGATCAACCGCGAATTGATGTACATGTTCGTGACGACGCCCGAGCCGGACAACCCTCGGTACAAGGCCGATGGGCTGGCTGCTGCGATGCGCGAAAAGCTGGCGAACACTGCGCCGCAGATTCGCGCAATGGCAGAGCTTATCACCGACGATGCGGGCGTGGTTTATCGTCCGCTTGAAGGGATGATGCTCGACGGTGTCTGGCATGTCGGGCGGGTCGCGCTGCTGGGCGACGCAGTGCACGCCACCACGCCGCATCTGGGGCAAGGGGCCGGCATGGCGATCGAGGATTCGATCGTGCTGGCCGAAGAACTGGCCGAGGCCCGGACGCCGGAAGAGGCATTCGAGGCCTACCGCGATCGCCGCTACGATCGCTGCAAATACATCGTCGATAGGTCGCTGGCGATTTGCCACGGCCAGATCGGCAAGGGCCCGCCCGTGGAGAACGCCCGCGCGACCGCAGAGATGTTCGAAATCACCTCCCAACCCATCTGAAATTCAAGGAAAGTATCCATGAGCCGAGTTACCGAAATCCGCTTCGTCGGTTATGGCGTCGAAGACTTCGATGCCGAGCGCAGGTTTTATGCCGACGACTGGGGCCTGGTCGAAGTCGCCGCCGAGGAAGGCATCGCCTGGTTCAAGACCCACGGCCATGACGAACATCATGTCGTGCGCCTGCACAAGAGCAGTTCCGATTGCGTCGAAGTGATCGCGCTGGCGGCGGATAGCCGCGATGATGTCGATGCGCTGCACGGCAAGGTGGTGGAAGCTGGCTGCAAGATCATTCACGAGCCGCGCGAACTGACCGCGCCCGGCGGCGGCTACGGCTTTCGCTTCTTCTCTCCGGACGGACTGCCGTTCGAGGTTTCGGCCGATGTCGCAAAGCTGGACATGCGCACGATGGAGCGATGGGAGGGCATGCCCGTCAAGATCAGCCACATCGTGCTGCATTCGCCCGACCATCAGGCAATGGTCAGGTTTTTCACCGATGTGTTGGGTTTCAAGGTGTCCGACTGGCTCGGCGACTTCATGTGCTTCCTGCGCTGCAACGAGGCACATCACCGCATTGCCATCCTGCCGGGACCGCCTTGCCTCAATCACGTAGCCTACGATATGTTGACGGTGGACGACATGATGCGTGGTGCGAGCCGGCTCAGGAAGCGCGGCACGGATATGCGCTGGGGTCCCGGGCGCCATACTGCGGGCAACAACACGTTTTCCTATTTCTGCACGCCATCCGGCTTTGCGGTCGAATACACTTCCGAACTGGAGGAAGTGGATTTCGAGGCCCACGAGCCGAAAGTGCACGAGCCGGGACCGCAAATCATGGACCAGTGGGGTATCGGGACAGGCGGCCCGCAGACCATGCCCAAGCCAGAGCCCGATCCCTGCCTCTTCCAGCCGGCGAAGGTCTGATCGAATGGCCCTGTTTGAATATTTCCCGAACTACATCTGGAACCTGTCTGTCGCAATCGCGATGGAAAGCGGCGGGCGCATTGGCGAAATCGTCGACATGTGCCAGCCACATAAAGGATGCCGCCAACAACGGCGCGGATGCCGGCACGCCGGAGTTCATGAAACGTTGGGCTGCGATGGGCGAGAAGCTGCTCGAACTGGCAGCAGAGGATGAAGAGAAAGGGCGGGATTTCTCCGCTTCCAACAAGTTGGAACGCGCTGCGCTCTATCTCTTCACGGCCGAACGGATGCAGGGGCACGGCCATCCGGGACGCAAGGAAACCTTTGCCAGGGCGCGCGAGACCTTCGAGCGCTCGACGCGGCTCGGCAAGCTGAACCGCGAACGTGTCGAGATACCGTTGGAAAGCGGCACCATGCCCGCCTTGCTCACTCGCGGCGAAGGCGAAGGCCCCTTGCCGGTGGTGGTGTTCTGCAACGGTCTCGACAGTTGCAAGGAGCTCTTGTTCTGGACGCGCCTGCCGCACGAACTGGCGCGGCGCGGCATTTCCACGCTGTGCGTCGACCAGCCCGGCTCCGGCGAGACCCTGCGGTTGCAGAACCTGCCTGTGGACCCGCACAGCGAAAGCTGGGCGAGCAAGGCGGTCGACTGGCTGGAGCAACAAGAGGGTGTCGACAATTCCCGCATCGGCATGACCGGCATCTCGCTCGGCGGCCATTTCGCGCCGCGCGCGGTTGCTTACGAGCCGCGCTTTGCCAGCGGGGCGGTATGGGGTGCGAACCACAACTGGCGGGAAGTGCAGGACCGGCGCATGGAGCGCGAGGGCGAGAACCCGGTCCCGCACTACTGGGCGCATGTCCACTGGGCCTTTGGCGCGAAGGATCAGGATGATTTCCTGGCGAAGTCGAACGACATGAACCTCAACGGCCATATGGACAGGATCAAGGTCCCCTTCCTCGTCACTCATGGTGCCAATGACCGCCAGATCAGCCCCAAATACGCGGATGACCTGTACGACCAGCTGGTGAACTCCCCGCGGCGTGAGAAGGTGATCTTCACCGAGCGCGAAGGCGGTGTCGAACATGTCGGGGCGGACAACATGGCTTACGGGCGGGATCTCCTGGCCGACTGGTTCGCCGAAACGCTTGGGGGATCTACCGCGTGAGCGCGGTTGCCATAGAGGCTGGCTTCCTTACCAGAGAAGCGCTGATCAGCGCGAGCGTCAACGCCTTGATCAGTGCCGGATTCTTCACGCTCGCCTTTGGTTTTGGTGAAGCGGCAGAAATCTGGGGTGTCGGGAATTTCGTTTTCGATTTCCTGCCCCAGAGTTTTGCCGTGGCGTTCTTTGCCAGCCTGGTTCCGGTGCTGCTGGCAATGCGCTCAGCCAAAGCCGGAAAGATCGCATTTGCCGGCCCGATAGCGGGTGTGGGTTCGGTTGTAGGTTTGGCAATTCTGACCGGATTGCTGGCCGCTGCTGTCGGTGGCGTGATCTGGGCGGCCGTGTTCTCGGTCGCTGGAGCCGATGCGATTGGCGCTATGGCCGCCCTGGCAATCAAGGTCGTGTATGGCTTCGCACTGGGAGGAGTGGTTACCTACTTCAGGCTCGGGCGCTTGCTTGGCGCCAGGAGCAATATATCATGAGCGACACGCTCCATGCGATCGAGAGCCTTCCTCTTGAAGTGGAGGAGACCTGATTATGTCACACTCGATGGTCCTTCATTTTGCGCCTGAAACCTGTGCTCGGGTGACACTCACCGCGCTGGAAGAAACCGGCGCGCCATTCGAGACACGTCTGGTTGCCTTCATGGCCGGTGGTCACCGCAAGCCTGAGTTTCTCGCACGCAACCCGGCGGGCAAGGTGCCGGTGCTCGAGGTCGGCGATATCAGCCTTTCTCAGAACAGTGCGATCCTGCCGTATCTCGCACGCTTGTTTCCAGAGGCTGGATTGCTTCCGCGATCCGCTGATCCGCTGGCCGACGCGCTGGTTCAGGAAAAGCTGTCGTGGTTTGCCGCCGACGTGCATCCACTCGTCACCCGCATCCGCATGCCGCAATTGATATGCGACTTGCCCGAAGGAACCGCGCGCGTCCGCGAACTGGCCAGCGATGCGATGCGTTTCCAGCTGGCGCGCACAGAGCAGGCGCTGGCAGACACGCAATGGTTCCTGGGCGAACGCTGGTCGATCCTTGACGCCTACCTCGCCTGGGTCTGGTTTCGTATTGAAGGAGCAGGGTTCGACGCTGCGCCATTCCCCAACATCGCCGCTCATTGTAAACGCGTGATCGAGCGGCCCGCCTCGCAGAGGGCGCTTGCGCGTGAGGAAGCGGCATCCCGAGAACTTGCCGATGCGGGCCTTGCCGTCCCGCTCTCCTGACTGAAAGGAACACTTTATGAGCCGCAGTTTTGTCGATCTTTCGATTACCCTGTGTAACGATGTGATCAGCGATCCGCCGTTCCTGCGACCGGAAATTACCTATCAGAAACACGACGAGACGATGGCCGAACTGGGCCATTTCTTTCCCGGTGTGACTGCCGAGCAGACCCCCGACGGCGCCGGCTTTGCCGCAGCCGAATGGGTGAAGCTGACAACGCATAACGGCACCCACCTGGATGCCCCCTGGCACTACCATCCGACCCAGGATGGCGGAAAGCGGGCGCTGACGATCGACGAGATCCCGCTCGAGTGGTGTTTTCAGCCTGGCGTCAAACTCGATTTCACGACGTTGCCAGACGGTTACGTCGTGCAGGCAGAGGACGTGGAGGCAGAGCTGGCTCGTATCGGTCACGAACTGCAGCCGCTCGATATCGTGCTCGTCAACACGGCGGCCGGCAAGGCGCTGGGCGATCCCGATTACGTCAGTCGCGGCTGCGGAATGGGCTACGAAGCGACCATGTACCTGACAACGCGAGGGGTGCGCGTGACCGGAACCGATGCGTGGAGCTGGGATGCTCCTTTCGTTCATACCGCCAGGACTGTCGCGGAAACCGGGGACACCTCGCTGATCTGGGAGGGGCACAAGGCAGGTCGCGAAATCGGGTACTGCCATCTGGAAAAACTGCACAATCTGGAAGTCCTGCCCGCGAACGGCTTCATGGTCAGTTGCTTCCCTCACAAGATCAAGGGCGCGTCAGCCGGCTGGACCCGCGCCGTTGCCATTTTCGAGGACTGAATCCATGCGCCTGGCAACTCTTCGTGACGGTATGCCGGACGGTCGGCTGGTCGTCGTCTCCCCCGACGGCACCAGCTATGCAGATGCCCCTGTGAAAACCTTGCAGGCCGCACTCGAGAATTGGGCCGAACTGGCACCGCGCCTGGCGGCGATCGACAGTTTTGACACCGCGCTTCAGGGTGGTGATGTAGCCGCGCCCATGCCGCGCGCATGGCAATGGCTGGATGGTTCCGTTTACGCCGCTCATGGCAATCTGATGAGCAAGGCGCTGGGCCGGGAAGAGAAGACAATCGACTTTCCGCTGATGTATCAGGGCGCTTCGGACAAGTTCTACAGCGCCACGGATGAGGTGAAGTTTCCATCCGAAGACCTCGGCATCGACTTCGAGGGGGAATTCGGCGTTATCGTGGACGCCGTCCCCATGGGGACGATGGCCGAAGCAGCGTTAGACCACATCAAGCTGGTCGTGCAGATCAACGACTGGTCGCTTCGCACACTTGCCGGTCCCGAAATGGCGACTGGTTTTGGCTGGGTCTGGGCAAAGCCGCATTGCAGCATGGCACCATTTGCCGTGACCCCAGACGAACTGGGCGCTGACTGGCGCAATGGGCGCGTTTGCCTCGACCTCCTGGTCGACTGGAATGGCGAGCGTTTCGGTGCCGCCAATGGTGAGCCGATGGAATACGGCTTCCACGAACTGGTCGCCCGCGCGGCCCGCACGCGCGATCTGGTCGCAGGCACGATCATTGGTTCGGGAACGGTCTCGAACAAGAACTTCCGGGATGTCGGCTCGTCTTGCATCGCAGAACGGCGCGGTATCGAGATCGTTGACGAAGGAACGCCACGAACCGAATTCATGCGCTTCGGCGACACGGTGCGTATGGAGGCCGTCACATCGCAGGGACAAAGTCCGTTCGGCGTAATCGAACAGCAGGTAATCAAGGCCTGAAGGCCCGGGTATGAATTTCCGGCTCTGTCCGGAAAGCTTGCTGCTGGCTCACCGGCCTTGCGAGCCATCGCCTGAACGAGCGCGTCAGCGCCGGGCCAAAGCTGTCTGGCGTCGGGAATATGGAGGACCGCAGAGAAAAACTGGCAGGATTGGTCCGACCAGCTCACGCAGATCGGGCAACTGCACGGCGGCTATGGCTATCTGAAGGGTTATCCGGTCGAACGGTTGTGGCGGGGCCTGCGCGAGCATTCGATCCTGGAGGGCACTAACCAGATCATGCGCATGATCATTGGCCTCGACCTGCTGAAGGACTAGGCACGCCAAAACCGATCGCGCTGTAGTTGAGAAGGACAAGGAACCGATGGCAGGCAAGTTTTTCGACGAATGGGAAGTTGGCGAAACGATCGCGCATGACATTCATCGCACGGTGACGGAGACGGACAATCTGCTGTTCTCCACCATGACGCACAATCCGCAGCCCCTGCACCTGGACGCACATGCCGCTGCGACAAGCGAGTTCGGGCAGATCCTGGTCAACGGCACATTTCACCTTCGCGCTGATGGTGGGGCTGAGCGTTGCCGATACGACGCTTGGTACGCTGGTCGCCAACCTTGGCTACGACAAGCTGCTGCATCCCAAGCCCACGTTCCTTGGCGATACCCTGCGCGCCGAAACAGAGGTGGTGGAAAAGCGCGCAAGCAAATCGCGGCCCGGGTCCGGCATCGTCACCTTCAAGCATCGCCTGCTCAACCAGCGGGACGAGGTCGCGTGCGAATGCTTGCGCATGGCGCTGATCAAGGGGAGCGCGGCATGAGGTTGCGTAGCTTGCTGTTCGTGCCTGCCGACAGGCCGGAACGCTTTGCCAAGGCCGCGGCCAGCGGGGCGGACGCGATTATCATTGACCTCGAGGATTCGGTGGCTCCTGCCAACAAGCAAAAGGGCCGCGATGCGGTGGCAGAATTCCTGCAATCGCCGTGCGCGGCGACGGTGATCGTAAGGGTCAACCCGCTGGACGGCGGCGAGACCGCCAGCGATCTCGAGGCTGTCCTGCCGTACCCTCCGCATGGCGTGATGTTGCCCAAGGCGGAAGGCGCAAAAAGTGTCGCCGCGCTTTTGCGGATGATGGCGGGAGCGCAAATTCCGCTGTTGCCGATCGCTACGGAGACCCCTGCGGCAATGTTCGAACTGGGATCCTATCGCGAAGTGCGAACACCCCTGCTGGGCCTGACATGGGGCGCGGAAGACCTTCCCGCTGCGGTGGGCGCGGCGACTTCGCGCGAAGCCGACGGCAGCTTTACCCCGCCATACGAAATGGCGCGCAGCCTGATGCTGTTTGCGGCGCATGCCGCGGGCGTTCCGGCGATCGAAACCGTGTATCCGAATATCAAGGATACCGATGGACTTGCCGCCTATGCAGCGCGCGGGCGGCGGGATGGTTTTTCCGGCATGATGGCAATTCACCCCGCACAGGTGGAAATCATCAATGCCGCGTTCGAGCCGACGCAGGACGAAGTCGAGCACGCCAGGGCAATCGTCGCTGCCTTCGAAGCGCAGCCGGATGCCGGTGCCCTTCAGCTGGACGGGAAGATGATCGACCGCCCGCATCTGGTGCAGGCGCAACGGTTGCTGGAACGCAACGCACCGGTCGAGACTTGAGGTCATAGCTGCCGCAAGGCGCTTTGCGAAAATAGTCTTGCATGAAACTATCTCGCCTGACAGGCGGGTGAGCGACAACATATTCGAGAAGAGGAGCGGACGAGCCATGCGCCAGGTCCATCATTTCATCGCCGGAGAGCATCACGAGACATCAGGTGCGCGAAAGCACGACATCTGGAACCCGTCGACGGGCGAGGTGCAGGCGCAGGTTGCGCTGGGCGATGCGGCGCTGCTGCAAAAGGCAGTCGATGCGGCGAAGAAGGTCCAGCCCGAATGGGCCAAGACCAACCCGCAGCGCCGCGCGCGGGTGATGTTCAGGTTCAAGCAGCTGCTGGAAGACAACATGCAGGAGCTGGCAGAGCTGCTGGCCTCCGAGCATGGCAAGGTGGTGGACGACGCCAAGGGCGACGTTCAGCGCGGCCTGGAAGTGATCGAGTTTGCCTGCGGCATTCCGCATGCGCAAAAGGGCGAGCACACGCTGGGCGCGGGCACCGGGATCGACGTTTATTCGATGCGCCAGCCGCTGGGCATCGGTGCTGGCATCACCCCGTTCAACTTCCCGGCGATGATCCCGATGTGGATGTTCGGCATGGCGATCGCTGCTGGCAACGCCTTCATCCTCAAGCCTTCAGAGCGTGATCCCAGCGTGCCGGTGCGCCTTGCAGAACTGTTCATGGAGGCAGGCGCACCTGCGGGCCTGCTGCAGGTGGTGCATGGCGACAAGGAGATGGTGGACGCCATCCTCGACCATGACGATATCGCCGCTGTCAGCTTTGTCGGCAGCAGCGATATCGCGCAGTACATCTACCAGCGCGGCGCTGCCAACGGCAAGCGCGTGCAGGCCTTTGGCGGGGCCAAGAACCACGGTATCGTGATGCCCGATGCCGACCTCGACCAGGTGGTGAACGACCTTACGGGCGCGGCCTATGGCTCGGCGGGCGAACGCTGCATGGCGCTACCGGTGGTGGTGCCCGTTGGTGAGGATACGGCAGAGCGTCTGAAGGAAAAGCTGATCCCCGCGATCAACGCCTTGCGCATCGGCGTCTCCAGCGATCCCGACGCGCATTATGGCCCGGTGGTAACGCCGGAACACAAGGCGCGGATCGAACAGTGGATCGACACCGCAGAGAAGGAAGGCAGCGAAGTGGTGATCGATGGCCGGGGCTTCAGCCTGCAAGGCCACGAGGACGGCTTCTTCGTCGGCCCGACGCTGCTCGATCATGTCACCCCCGAGATGGAAAGCTACAAGGAAGAGATCTTCGGCCCCGTGCTGCAGATCGTGCGCGCCAAGGACTTCGAGGAAGCCGTGCGGCTTCCCAGCGAGCACCAGTATGGCAACGGCGTGTGCATCTTCACCCGCAACGGCCACGCCGCGCGCGAGTTCGCGAGCCGCGTAGAGGTGGGCATGGTGGGCATCAACGTGCCGATCCCCGTGCCGGTCAGCTATCACAGCTTCGGCGGCTGGAAGCGCTCCGGCTTTGGCGATGCGGACCAGTACGGCATGGAGGGCCTCAGGTTCTGGACCAAGGCCAAGAAGGTGACCCAGCGCTGGCCCGACGGCGGCGGCGACGGCTCCAACGCTTTCCTCATCCCGACGCTTTGAGGCAGGGCAGCGGCCTTGTGATTGCCGCGCTGGCAGGGCTTTGCCTTGCCGCGTGTTCGGGTGAGCCCGCGCCGCAACAAGAGAGCCCGGAACCTGCGCCAACCATGATGCCCGTTGAACCCGATGGCGGCATCGGTGACGGGGCAGGGCCGCCCGACCCGTTGCAGGATGCGGAGTTTGAAGAGAGCATGCCGCAGGCCCTGCGCGGATCATGGCGCAAGGACGATCTGGGGCGCGCACCAGAGACGGCGGACTGCGATATCTATCGCCCAGCCAACCAGTCGCGCGATCGCGTGGTTACCGTGCGCGAAGGCGGCTATAGCCATTTCGAGACAGGCGGCCGGATCATGGAAGTCCACAATCGCACCGACGAAATGATCGATGCGACTTTCGATACCACCTATGCCGACACGCCGACCTCGGCGCGCAAGGATTTTGCTTTGCAGCCCGATGGCACGATGGCGGTAAACAACGACGACGGGGACGGGCGGATGGATGTTTCGACATACCGCCGCTGCCCCGAGGATAGCTGACAAGCGAAAGGCAAACAGCATGAAAATCGCATTTATCGGCCTCGGCAACATGGGGGGCGGCATGGCCGCAAATCTGGCGAAGGCTGGTCACACAGTTCGCGCGTTCGACCTTTCGGAAGAGGCGCTGACGGCAAGGCGCGGCGCAAGCGGTTGCGAAACCTTCTCCAGCCGTCCGAGGCCTGCGAGGGGTGGAGGCCGTCGTTTCCATGCTTCCCAACGGGGAGATCGTGAAATCGGTCTATGAGAAGCGACGTAATCGGCCATGCACCTGCCGATGCGGTGCTGATCGATTGCTCCACCATCGATGTTGCCACCGCGCGCGAGGTGATCGCCGATGCCGAGGCTGCGGGCCATGACATGGTGGATTCGCCCGTGTCCGGCGGTATTGCCGCTGCCGATGCGGGCACGCTTACCTTCATGGTGGGCGGCACAGAGAAAGCCTTCAAGCGTGCCGAGGCGGTGCTGAATGACATGGGCAAGGCGGTGATCCATGCAGGCGATGCCGGCAACGGACAGGCTGCGAAAATCTGCAACAACATGCTGCTGGCCGTGCAGATGATCGGCACGGCAGAAGCCTTCGCGATGGCGAAGAAGCTGGGGCTGGATCCGCAGACCTTCTACGATATCTCGTCGGTCAGCTCGGGCCAGTGCTGGAGCATGACGAGCTATTGTCCGGTGCCCGGCGTGGGCCCGCAATCGCCTGCCGACAATGATTACCAGGGTGGCTTTGCCACGGCGCTGATGCTGAAAGACCTGAAGCTGGCGATGGATGCCGCCGCCACTGCCCATGTCAATCCGCGCATCGGTTCGCTGGCGAAGGAGCTTTACGAAGCCTTCGACGGTGCAGGCAACGGCAGCCGCGATTTCTCGGCCATCATTACCGAATACGACTGAGGGCTACTCCGTTGCCGCTCATCGGCGACGCAGAGGCACCATGCCGTCGCCCACCACGGCGAAGGCAGACCAGTAGAACGGATGCGAGGTTTCCGGATCGTCCATCAGCTCCAGCTGGGCGCTGCGCAGCGCCTGGGTTGTCGCGACACCTTCTCCCGCCTCGAACAGGCCGGTAATCAACCGGCTGGTGGCGTTGAAATCGTCGGGCACGGGCCAATGGCTTGCCACCACCGTACGGCTGCCAGCACCCACGAATGCGCGCACCAGTCCGTCGAGAGCGAAATCGCCGTTGCTGCTGATACCCGCTTCACGACTGGCCACCAGTCCGCCGGAGCTTGCTGTGTTGCAGGCCGACAGGATGACGAGGTCGGCATCCAGTTGCAGGTCGAAAATCTCGGCAAAGCTGAGCAGGCCATCGGAATCGCCTTCGCCGAACGAAGTCATCAGGGCAGGGCGCGGCGGGCAGTCGGGCTGGGGTGCGGTAACCAGCCCGTGCGTGGCGAAATGCAGGATGCGGTATTCGTCCAGCCGGTCCATCGCCAACAGTCCCGTGTCGGTGAATGCCCCGCCGGTAAGAATAGCGGCCTCCCCGCCATCGGCTGACACGATCCGG
This sequence comes from uncultured Alphaproteobacteria bacterium, assembly GCA_963783265.1. Classification (GTDB taxonomy): domain Bacteria; phylum Pseudomonadota; class Alphaproteobacteria; order Sphingomonadales; family Sphingomonadaceae; genus Alteraurantiacibacter. Next base: position 36,012 of record CAWAMU010000005.1, read on the forward strand.
TCAGCCGTGCGCAATTCGTTGGCGGCGATCGGGTTGTTCCACGCCGAAGCGCCCCATTGGCAACGGTCGCTATCCGCCGCTCCTACGCCCCTTGTCCCGGTGGGGAACCCACCATCGCCAAGTGCCAGGTTCTGGCCAAGCCCCAGATATTCGGCTTGCGCATCGGAAGCGCGCGCACGCCGCACATCGCGGAATCCCGTTGGAGAAACCGCGGTGGACACCTGCAGCGCCCGGCCCAGCCACGCGGTGCCGCGGTAATCGTAAGGGTCGGCATCCTCGTCTGCGTTGCGCGCATCATAGCGGGCGACGCTGTCGTCATCCATTACCAGCAGGTTTGCCGGCAGCCGCAGCAGCGCGCCGTCGGGTTCGAAAACAAGGTGGCTGGCTTCGCGCAATCGCGCATCGACCGGGGCGAACAGGGCGACATACAATTCGCGCGCGGTACCGATCTCGAAGGGATAGGTGATCGTCTGTCCGGCAAGCTCGATAGCGATGGAATCGCGCAAGCTATCGACCATCGCATCGATCTCGCGGACCTGGGCGGCGACGCGATATCCGCGGGCCATGCCGTTCTCGATGTAGATGGCGTAGGCTGCGTTATCCAGCATCACCAGCTTGTAATAGGCTTCGCCGTCGGCAAGCGAGGATTGCAGGTCGGAAAGCGCCATCTGGTTGTCGCTGACGACACGGTAGCGCGGGTAGTTGGACAGCGATTGCTGCAATTCCAGTTGCAGGTCCTGCAGGGCGCCGAGTTCTGTGCGCCTGGTGGTCAGCTCCCTCGCAGTAGCAACGTTGGCCAGGTCGCCGGTCAGCTCGATCTGGGCTATTTCACCGCGCATCTGCTCAATCGCGCGCGCCACGTTGAGCGAGCGGCGGAAAAGCTGCGAGGCTTCATCGCTGCCGCCTGAAAGCTCGCGCGCCAGCACCGCCTGCGTCTGGGCAAGGCCGGGCCGCAGCATCAACTGGCTGGCGGCGAACATGCGCTCGGCGGTGTCGGCCCTGTCGCTGCGATCGGCCAGAAGATCGAAATAGGGCGCCAGCAGGCGACGCAGCGTGGCACTGGGCTTGCTCTCGGCATCCTCCACCAGCGCACCATACAGTTCGATGGCTGCGTCCTCGCGACCGGTTCTGGCGAGCAGGCCTGCCAGTTGCGCACGCGCGCTTACCAGTGCGGGGGAGCCGGGGTAATTCGCCTGCAATAGGCCGACCGCCTGGCGGTGATAGTCTTCCGCCGCCGTGAAATTGGCTTGAGCCTCCTCTATTGCCGCCAGTTCAGCAAGCACCTGCGCCGAATTGCAGAGCCGGACCGGGTCGTTTCTTTCCGCGTTTGCTGGGAAGACGACAACCACAATATCCGCGTGCAGCGCGGCTGGCGCGTGCAGAACAACAACGCCATCGGCCCCTACAAGGGCGGCATCCGCTTCCACCCCTCGGTGACCGAAAGCGTGCTGAAGTTCCTGGCTTTCGAGCAGACTTTCAAGAACTCGCTCACCGGTTTGCCCATGGGTGGCGGCAAGGGCGGCGCCAACTTCAACCCCAAGGGCAAGAGCGACAGCGAAGTGATGCGTTTCTGCCAGAGCTTCATGACCGAACTGTACCGCCATATCGGCCCGGACACCGACGTGCCCGCAGGCGATATCGGCGTCGGCGGGCGCGAGATCGGCTATATGTTCGGCCAGTACAAGCGCATCACCAACCGCTGGGAGGGCGTGCTCACCGGAAAGGCAATCGAGTACGGCGGATCGCAGATGCGGCCCGAGGCGACCGGCTATGGCGCGGTGTATTTCCTGCAGAACATGCTGAAACACCAGGGCATGGACGTGGAAGGCCATAGCGCGGTCATCTCCGGCTCCGGCAACGTGGCCACCCACGCCGCGGAAATGATCACCAAGCTGGGCGGGAAGGTGCTGACCATGTCCGACAGCGGCGGGTTCATCCACGATCCCGATGGTATCGACCAGGAAAAGATCGCCTGGATCAAGGAACTGAAGAACGTTCGCCGCGGGCGGATCTCCGACTATGCCGATCACTTCACCAACGCCAGCTTCCACGATGGCAAGCGGCCGTGGAGCGTCCCGGCAGACCTCGCGCTGCCCTGCGCCACGCAGAACGAGCTGGACGAGGACGAGGCGAAGGAGCTGGTGGCCAACGGCGTGAAGGCGGTGTCCGAAGGCGCCAACATGCCGACCACGCTGGACGGCGTGAAGGTCTTCCACGACGCGAAGATCATGTACGGTCCCGGCAAGGCCGCCAATGCCGGCGGCGTGGCGGTCTCCGGTCTCGAGATGAGCCAGAATTCCGAGCGGGTCAGCTGGAACCATGAGCGCTTGAGTGAAATGCTGACCGAGCTGATGGAAGGCATCCACGGCAAGTGCGTGGAATATGGCAAGGAAGGCGACTACGTCGATTATGTGAAGGGCGCGAATATCGCTGGCTTCAAGAAGGTCGCCGATGCCATGCTGGCCTTTGGCGTGGTGTAACAATCTGCCTATTTGGGCTTTAAGTCATGCCGCCCCCGTTCTATCGGTGGCGGCATGACAGACTATCAGAACATTCTCGTGGAGCAGCGCGGCGCCGTTACGCTCGTCACCCTCAATCGCCCCGATGCGCTCAACGCGCTCAATTCCGGCGTGCTGGCCGACCTGATCGATGCCTTCGCCGCGTACGAGGCCGACGATACGCAGCGTTGCGCCGTAGCTGACAGGCGCTGGCGACAAGGCCTTTGCCGCCGGGGCCGACATCAAGGAAATGGTCGAGAAGGATACGGCCGGATTCTACCGCGAAGACTTCTTCGCCGGGTGGACCGACGATTTCACCCGCCGCACGCGCAAGCCGTGGATCGCCGCGGTCAACGGTTTTGCGCTGGGCGGCGGCTGCGAAGTGGCGATGATGGCCGATTTCATCATCGCATCCGACAAGGCCAGGTTCGGCCAGCCCGAAATCAAGCTGGGCGTGATCCCCGGCATGGGCGGCACGCAGCGGTTGGTGCGCGCCGTGGGCAAGGCAAAGGCAATGGATCTGTGCCTGACGGGCCGCATGATGGATGCCGCCGAAGCCGAGGCCAGCGGCCTTGTCGCCCGCGTGGTGCCGCATGACGAGTTGCTGACAGAGGCAATGAAGGCCGCCACCGAGATTGCGGGCATGGCCCCGCTTGCCACCATCGCCAACAAGGAAGCGGTGGACGCAGCCTTCGAGAACACGCTGGACCAGGGCATCAAGTACGAACGCCGCCTGTTCCAGGTGATTACCGCTACCGCCGACAAGACCGAGGGAATGAAGGCCTTCGTCGAGAAGCGCGAGCCGAAGTGGACGGGCCGCTAAGCGGTTGCCGCCGATGCGCAAGGCATATTGGTTTCAGCCCGCAGGCGCGGTCACCAATGCCTTGCCTTCCGGGGCGAAGGCGACGCTGGCGAGGTCTGACGCGAAGGCGCATTCGCCGGGCTTGACCACTTCGTTGCCGCCCACCACGATCTCTCCCGACAGCGGCAGCACCAGCAAGGGCTGGGCATAGCTGTACAGCAGGCCGTCGTCCGGCACGCCGTCCACCCAGTCCAGCCGGAAGGCCGGGCCATCGACCAGCGATAAATTGCCGCTGGCGGGTAGGCGCTGGTGCAGGGCGGGATCGTATGGAGAGCCATCGGCGATGGCCATGCCTTGCTCCAGGTGCAGTTCGCGCGGGCGGCCATAGTCGTACAGGCGATAGGTGATGTCGCAGTTCTGCTGCACTTCGATGATGGAGCAACCCGGGCCGATGGCGTGAACGGTGTTGGCGGGAATGTAGAAAAAATCGCCTGCCTGCACTTCGAACCACGTTACCAGGTCTTCTATCGAACCGTCTGCCGCCGCGCTGCGCATCGCTTCTGCATCCAGCGACCGGTCGAACCCTATGCCCAGCGTTGCCCCGGGCTCGGCGGCGATCACCAGCCAACATTCGTCCTTGCCCCTGCTCCCCTGCCCGGCAGCCCTCGCCTGGTCATTATCGGGGTGACACTGGACCGAGAGCTTTTCGCTGGTGAACAGGTATTTTACCAGAAGTTCAGGCATTTCGGCGGGCGGTTCGAACCATATCTCGCCAACGCGTGTATTTTCAGGAGCGACGAAGGGCGCGGGAAGTTCGTCACGTCCCCAGACTTTCTCGACAATGCGGGTGGGCAGCAGCATCGCGACAGGATTAGCGGCAATAGCTGCAAAAACCAGTGCCAACCGAGATTCCTCTCGCCCGGTGCTGCGCTGCAACGTAAGGTGCCAGGCGTGAACGGGGAAACAGCCTTGCTCCTGCCATTCCTTGCCCTGCTGCTGGCGGGCGCGGGGGCAGGCTTTGCGGGCGGCCTGTTCGGCATCGGTGGCGGCTTCGTGGTGGTGCCGGCCCTGGTGCTGATCCTGCCATTGCTGGGTGCATCGCCCGACCAGCTTACCCACGTGGCGGTGGGCACCAGCCTTGCCACGATCATCTTCACTTCGCTGCGATCCGTATTCAGCCATGCCCGGCGCGATGCGGTGGATACAGGGGTGCTGAAAAGCTGGGCACCGTGGGTGGTGGTTGGCACCGTGCTGGGTGCCCTGGTGGCCGACCTTGTCAGCTCTTCCACCCTCGCGATGATCTTCGGCGTGGGCGTGCTGGCCTTCGCCGTGCATTTCCTTACGCCCAGCATGCAGGACCGGCAGTTGGCGCAGGCCATGCCAGGCGGTGTGATCCGCGCGGGTCTTGCCGGAGGGCTGGGCCTGTTGTCATCGCTGCTGGGTATTGGCGGCGGCACCATCACCACCATGACCATGACGCTGTGCGGCACCAGCATCCACCGCGCCATCGGCACTGCCAGCGGCATGGGCGCGATCATTGCCGTGCCTGCCAGCATCGGCTTCGTGCTGATCGGCCTGGACGAGACGGGCCTGCCGTGGGGATCGCTGGGCTACATCAACCTGCCCGCCGCGCTGGCGGTAATAGTCACCAGCGTTTTGTTTGCGCCGCTGGGGGTAGCTCTGGCACACAGGCTTTCACCCGGATTGCTGCGGCGCGTCTTCGGGATATACCTGATCTTCGTGAGCGTAACGATGATCGCCAGTTCGTGATTGTTTCAAGGGAGAAATTGACATGCGTGCCTTGTTGACCGGATCGGCCCTCGCGGCTCTTGCCTTTGCGACACCGGCCCTGGCAGATTCGCTGGTGGAAGTGGATGCAGAGCATGTGAACGAAGCGGTGCCCATGCCCACCTTCGCGGTGGACGCCAGCTGGCCGCGCCTGCCCGAAAACATGATCCTGGGACAGGCGCCGGGCCTCGCTGTCGACAGGGATGACAATATCTGGGTGCTCAACCGCCCCAATTCGCTGGGATTCAGCGATCTGGGCGCGGACAACGGCCAGAGCGTGGCGTGTTGCAGCGCGCCTCCGCATGTCCTGCAGTTCGACCAGGAAGGCAATCTGCTGCGCAGCTGGGGCGGCACCGACCTTGCACCGGGGGCAAGCACGATGGAAGGCGAGGGCGACGAGGCGGCGGAAGTGGGCGACGAGCAATGGCCCGCGAATGTCCACGGCCTGTATGTCGATGACGATATGAACGTGTGGATCGGCGGCAATGGCGGCGGCGATCATGTGGTGCTGAACTTCACCACCGATGGCGAATTCATCCGCCAGATCGGCACGCGCCAGCAGACCGATGGCAATCTGAGCGAGCAATATCTGGGCAATCCGGCGGACATTCATTTCGATGGCGAAAGCGTGCTGGTGGCCGATGGCTACATCAACAAGCGCATCATCGAATTTGGCGCGGGAGACCTGGCTTTCGAGCACCTGTGGGGCGCCTATGGCGAAGCGCCCGGCGGCGGCACGCGCGACGGCGAGTTCGACCAGTCGCAAGCCTCCAGCACCGGCGATGGCGGCGCGAACCCCGAAAGCGACAGCTTCGGCGATATCGTCCACTGCGTGACCCGTGGGCCGGACGATACGATCTATGTCTGCGACCGGCGCAACAACCGCTTGCAGATCTTCCGCGAAACCGCCGACGGCGTGGAATTCCTGCAAGACGTCGTGATCGCGGAGGAAACGGGCGGTACGCGCACCGCTTCCGATGTCGCCTTCAGCCCGGATGGCACCTATGTCTACGTGGCCGACATGATGAACGGGCGGGTCTGGATCCTGCTGCGCGAAACGCACGAGATCATCGGCCATTTCGGCCGCAACGGGCGCTATCCCGGCCAGTTCATCTGGCTGCACAGCGTGGATGTGGATAGCGATGGCAATATCTACACCACCGAAGTCAGCACCGGTCGCCGCGTCCAGCGTTTCGTGATGACGGGAATGAGCGAGTAAGCAGCCGCGAATGCCCGATATTGCCGAAATAGAGCGCGATCCGCATTGGCTGCCCCATGCGCTGGATATGCAGGCGCAGCGCATGCAATTCGTGCGGATCACGCGCGAGGTCTTGTCACAGCCTCCGTTCCTCGCGGATTTCACACCTGACAGCGCCGCTGGCGAAGTGTGGTTATCCTTCGACCAGGTGAAGGCGATGCGGCCCGAGACAGGCGCGCTGCATTTCATCTTCCACTCGGCCTTTTGCCGTTCCACCCTGCTGGTGCGGGCGCTGGAGGTCGAAGGCATATCGGCAGGGCTGGCGGAGCCGGGGATCATCGCCCGGCTGGCGGGCGCGGGGGCGGGCGCCGCCCCTCTGGTGAAACCCGTGTGCGACCTGTTGTCGCGGCCATGGGGCCAGGGGGAGGCGGTGTTCGTCAAGCCTACCAACCACGCGAACATGCTGATCCCCGCCCTGCTGGAGGCGCGCCCCGATGCCAGCGCCGTGCTGATGACCAATGGCCTGCAACCGTTCCTGCGCTCCGTCTCGCGGCGCGGGCTGATGGGGCGGCGGTGGGGGCGGCAGCTCTACCTGGAAATGATGGGCTATGCCGGAATGGACCTGGGCATGGACGGGCGCGAACAATTCAGCATGACCGATTTGCAGGCAGCCACGCTCGGCTGGTTCCTTACGCAGCGGATGTTCGCCGGGCTGCTGGCGGGGCCGCATGGGGAAAGGCTGCGGGTGCTGGATGGCGACCGGTTCGACGCTGAACGGGCAGACACGCTGGCGGCGGTATTTCATCTGGCCGGTATCGAAGTTGCGCCCGAGAAAATCGAGGCGGTTGTCGATGGCCCGCGCTTTCGCAGCCACGCAAAGCTGGGCGGCGATTTCGCAGGAGACGCGGGCGACACCGCTGCGAAATGCGGCGTCGCCCATAGTCGAGGAAGAGATCACCCAGATGCAGCAATGGATCGCCATGATCGCGCAGCAGGCCGGAATGAAAGTGCCGCTGGCCCAGACGCTGTTCTAGGGGCGGGCGTTTACTCCGCAGCCTTCACCTCCCCCTCGCGCAGGAAAATCTCCTCGATCGTCATTCCGAATATATCGGCAATGCGAAAGGCCAGCGGCAGACTGGGATCGTATTTGCCGGTCTCGATGGCGTTCACGCTCTGGCGGCTGACCTCCAGCCGTTCCGCCAGATCCTGCTGGCTCCATTCGCGTGTCGCGCGCAGCACGCGCAAGCGGTTCTTCATGTCAGCTCTCGCCCGCCGTGCCCATGGTCACGCGGTTATAGAGCGCGCCGGCACCAATGCCGAAGAACCATATCGTGGGCCACCAGAAGGCGGCTATATGCGGCACGGGCAGATAGGTTTCCAGAAAACCGTAGATCGCTGCCGAAGTTAGCGTGATACCCGTCGCTACCATCACCTGGCGGATATAGAGCAGGCGCTGGAATTCGTCGCGCTCCTCTATGACAAGGCGGGCAAATATCCAGAATAGAGCGGCAAAGGCAATGCCGGGAAGGGCGGCCAGCGCGAAGGCCGGGACACCGGACAGGCCGCCGTCCTCGATCAGGATTTCTGCCGCGTAGAGTGAGGCGATGTAGATGAGCATGGCGACTGCCATGCGCAGCATATAGCGCTTCACCTCGGGCTTCTTCTGATATGCGGAACTCATGCCTTGTCTCCCTGTCCGGTGCGATTGCCGCGGGCAATCCACCAGCGGGTGAGGCCCATGCCCACCGCCCAGACAGGGACGGAGAACCAGCCGGGTGCATGCGGGACCAGTTCGAATTCCTCGAAAAAGCCCCACAGCGAGGCGAGGCCCATCAGCAGGGCGAGGCCGCCCATGTTCGACATCACGGCCAGATGGCGCAGATATTCATCCTGCTCCTCGGTGATGTAGCGTGCCATCACCCATATCATGGCGAAGATCGGTACGATCGGCAGGAAGGCGATCACCCAGAGCACTTGTCCATCCAGCCCGTTGGCATCGGTAAGCCATACGGCGATACCCATTCCCAGGATGTAGGCGAGCGAGGCCATCAACATCCCGCGATTGTAGCGGCGGATGGCCGGACTGAACGCCCCTGTTCGCTCCTCACACCGCTCGCCCGATTTCATCAGCGGGTAAAGCAGGCCGCCGGTGCTGGCCATCAGGATGATGGCCGTCGGGCCGTTGATGGCGTCGCTTGCGGCAAGGCCGGCAACGGTCGCCATCAGTCCGATCATGGCGCCGATCCAGAAACCGGGGCCGCGACGCGCGATCCAGCTGTCGGTCATGCCCGGCACCCGGCTTTGGCCGCGCAATTGCGGGTCTTGCCGATAGTGAGAACGGCCAGGATCGGCATGGCAACGAACATCGGCTCAGCAATTTCTCTGGCAATCAGCCCGGCATTCACAGCCAGAGCGAGTGCGATCATGGCGGCGGCCCAGATGAGCGCCCTTTGTAACTTGCGACATATCAAGCTCCCTTGAAACTATGTAAAGGAAACTAGACATGATGACCTACCTTGTCAAGCGACATTGACAAAAAGATTGGCTACCTTGACCGATATCAGTCCGCTGGTGGTATCCGAGGACATGCCGCCGATCTGGATGACAGGGGTGATTCTGGCGCGGCAGCGCTGCTGACCTTTCCTACACGGCGCCGCCTCGGCAATCCGGCAGCGTGACGATGCCAGCCCCGCCAATTTTACATCACAAAAGTGTCAACCGCGCCAAAACCGGCAAAACCCGCACGATTGCGCCGTTTCTGGCGAGAAATGGGGGATCGTGACGGTGTCAACTTCGTCAACCTCGTCAACTTCGTCGCCACTTGTCGCTGCACCAAAGCCCGTGGTCGCCATTATCTTGTCATTCACACGGCTGCGCCTACATTGAGCCTTGCGAAAGGACACGTTCTCACATGAGTGACAATCAAGAGCCGGAAAATGGCGGCGGCGGCGGCAACCCGTGGATGAAAAGCCTGATGATCTGGGGCGGGATATTCCTGGCCCTGCTGCTGGCGGTTTCCATGTTCGGCGGCCCGCGTGAAGCACCGGGCACCGCGATCCTCTATTCCGATTTCAAGGACAAGGTTGCCGAAGGATCGGTTGCCGAAGTCCAGATCGCGCCCGATCGTATTTCCGGCGTCCTGAAGAACGAGGAACGCTTCACCACGACACCTGTCCCCGGCGATATCAATCTCACCACCCAGCTGGAAGATGCAGGCGTACAATATACCGGCACCCAGCCAGAGCAGATGAACGTGCTGCTGGTGGTGCTGATCCAGGCGCTGCCTTTCCTCCTGATCCTGGGTATCGCGTTCTTCGCATTGCGCCAGGTGCAGAAGGGCGGTGGTGCCGGCGGCGCGATGGGCTTCGGCAAGTCCAAGGCCAAGCTGCTGACCGAGAAACAGGGCCGCGTTACCTTTGACGACGTTGCCGGTATCGATGAAGCGCGTGAGGAATTGCAGGAAATCGTCGAGTTCCTGAAAGATCCGCAGCGCTTCTCGAAGCTGGGCGGACAGATCCCCAAGGGCGCGCTGCTGGTCGGCTCACCCGGTACGGGCAAGACGCTGCTGGCCCGCGCCATCGCTGGCGAAGCGCGCGTGCCCTTCTTCACCATTTCCGGCTCCGACTTTGTCGAGATGTTCGTGGGCGTTGGCGCCAGCCGCGTGCGCGACATGTTCGAACAGGCGAAGAAGAACGCGCCCTGCATCGTCTTCATCGACGAAATCGACGCCGTGGGCCGCCATCGCGGCAATGGCGTGGGCAATTCCAACGACGAGCGCGAGCAGACGCTGAACCAGTTGCTGGTGGAGATGGATGGTTTCGAGGCCAATGAAGGCATCATCATCATCGCTGCTACCAACCGTCCCGACGTGCTGGACCCCGCATTGCTGCGTCCCGGTCGTTTCGACCGCCAGGTGGTGGTGCCCATTCCCGATATCGATGGTCGCGAGAAAATTCTGGCCGTGCACATGAAGAAGGTGCCCTTGGCGCCCGACGTGAACCCGCGCACCATTGCGCGCGGCACGCCCGGCTTTTCCGGCGCGGACCTTGCCAACCTTGTCAACGAAGCTGCCCTGCTGGCCGCGCGCCGGAACAAGCGCCTTGTCGCCATGCAGGAGTTCGAGGACGCCAAGGACAAGGTCATGATGGGCTCTGAACGCCGTTCCATGGTGATGACCGAGGACGAGAAGAAGATGACCGCCTATCACGAGGCGGGCCATGCTATCGTCGCGGTTCACGAAAAGGCATCGGACCCGATCCACAAGGCTACCATCATCCCGCGCGGCCGCGCGCTGGGCATGGTGATGCGCCTGCCCGAACGCGACAACTACTCCTATCACCGCGACAAGATGCACGCGAACCTCTCCGTTTCCATGGGTGGCCGCGTGGCGGAGGAAATCATCTTCGGTCATGACAAGGTGTCTTCCGGCGCCTCGTCAGACATCCAGTATGCGACCGATCTGGCGCGCAACATGGTCACCAAGTGGGGCATGTCCGAAAAGCTCGGGCCGCTTCAGTACGAGCAGAGCCAGGAAGGCTATCTCGGCATGGGCCAGACCACGCGCACGATGGCCGGCGCCGAAACCAACAAGCTGATCGACAAGGAGATCAAGGATCTTGTCGAAGGCGCGCACAAACGTGCAACCGACCTGCTGACCACGCACGAGGACCAGCTCCATCTGCTGGCGCAGGCGATGCTGGAGTTCGAGACGCTGACAGGCGACGAGATCAAGACCTTGCTGGAAGACGGCAAGATCGATCGCCCCGATGCGCCGACCGGTCCGATACCGGTGCAGCCGTCGCAAGGGTCCTCGATCCCCAAGGCTGGCAAGCGTTTCGGCGGCAGTGGAGAGGCACCGCAGGGAGCCTGATGCCCATTTGCGCGTTAGAGTTGGTTCAACAAAGGAAAATGCCATGAACCGCCAGCTTTTTGCCGTGACACTTGCGATCCCCGTCTTGCTGATGACCGGGGCCTGCTCCGAGGAGACCGGAAGCAATGCCGAGGCAATGGCCGAACGCGCGGCTGCCGATACCGAGGCAAACGCCGAAGTCGTCGGCAACGAGCTGCGCGAAGGGGCTATCGTCGCCGCCGATGAAATCAGCGAAGGCGCTTCGGCACTGAGCGATGAACTGGCCGCCGACGATGCAGCCGATCCCGACGAGGGCGACGGCGAGCTCGACGGAACCGACTGAGGTTAACGTGCGAACAGGGGGAGGATGGCTTTTCCCTGTCCTACACCGACTGGAACGTGAAGGGGGCGGCGCAGCGATGTGTCGCTCCTTCTTTCATGGTTCACGCGTCCTGACGGAAACGGCAAGCCTCTGGCGGGTCGATTTCCCGGCGACTGACGCGCTTCAGAAGTTGCCAAGCAACAGCAGCAGCTGCACGAACAGGGCGACGATCATCCAGATGAAAGCACTCAACGCAAGCAATCGCCAGAAGGCCGAGAACCGTCCGATTTGGTAGGCACCGCGCAACTGTTTGTAGAGATGGATCGGCGGTATCACCAACACCGCGAGGGTGCTGATCGCGCTGGGCACGCCGACCAGCGGCACGACCGAAAGGAGGATGAACAGCAAGGTCATGAAGCTGAGCGAATATGTCACGAATATCGCGTGGTCATAGGCGCGAAAACGCCGCTTCCAGAAGAACAGCAACCAGACGAACGGGATCGAGATCGGAATGAGCAGCCAGGAGAACTTGTAGGCGTTTGCCTGAAGCTTGTAGAGCATGAGGCTGGGATTTTCGGTCCACTTGGCGATTGCCGAATCGATGAATGCAATCCCCGTTTCCTGTTCGGAAACGTCGGACAGGTTCGTGCGGATCACCGGTTCCGACATATCGTCGTCGACAGGCGCTTTCGCGTCCTCGCTCGGGGCCGTGGCATCGGTTTCGTCACCGCTGCGCACCGTCCACGAACCCGGCAGCAAAATCGCGCAGGAGAGATCGTTCTGCGCCAGGGTCGTCCGCCAGCAATTGTTCCAGGACCAAGATGCGTTCTTCCGCCGCGCTACGCTCCTGTTCCGTCAAATCTGCGTTGGCGAGCCTCTCTTCGGTTGCAGCGATTTCGCTGGCGGCCGCATCGCGCGCTTCGACTACGGTGGCTTCGATGACCTCATCGCCGGAAAGATCGGTCGGCGCGGTAAAGCCGAGCATCTGGAAAACGGCAAACATCAGGAATACGCCGAACAGGAACAGCGCCATCGGCGAAACGAAACGCGCCCGTTCGCCTTCGATATAGCGCCGCGTAAGCGCGCCCGGCCTGAACGCGAGCATCGGCAAGGTGCGCCAGAGCTTGCCTTCGAAGTGCAGCGCTCCATGCAGCAGGTCGTGCATGAACGCGCCTATCGTGCGGTGAATATGGCCCTGCTGGCCGCACGCATGGCAGTAGGCACCTGTCAGAGCGGTGCCGCAATTGAGGCATTTTTCCGGCTGATCCGGGTGCGGATTCCTGGCCCCGGAATCCGGTTCGAGAGCGCGCGCGAACAAACCACCCTCGGTTGCTGTGCCCAGACCTTCAAAAATATCGCTCATGCTTTTCCGCCCCCGGCTATCGCAGGGTAACGTAACGTGACCGGGCAACAAGGTCGAGATGGAACAAAAGGTGATCGGCGGCAGTTGTTCGAGAAAGGAGATTTTTCAATGAGTGCTGAAACACCCAACGCCCACCCCAAGGCAGACCCCGTTTCCAACGCCGAAAAGAAGCCCGAGAACTGGACGACCGGTGACGAGCGGATGACCGGCGCGCAGGCCAGCTATCTGAAGACGCTTTGCGAAGAGGCCGGCCAGCCCGAAGCCTACGATCCGGAGTTGACCAAGGCCGACGCTTCTGTGCGGATCGACGAGTTGCAGGCCTCGACAGGTCGAGGGCAAGACTAGCGAAAGTCTCTGACTGTGAACACAAAAGGGGCCGCGCCTCGCAGCGCAGCCCCTTTTTGTACAAGCGTCTTACGGCAAGTCGTTAGCCGTCGTAATCGGCACCGATCGATGTCGAGCGGGTTGGCGCGGCAGCAGACAGGCGCATGGCCTCCGCCGACTGGCTCAGTGAACCGACCTCATCCGCCTCATCCTCTTCGTCAGGAAGGACGCGCTGGAGCGATTGCACCAGCGATTCGGACAGGTGCTTGGGCTTGACTGTCTGCTCTGCAATCTCGCGCAGGGCGACGACCGGGTTCTTGTCGCGGTCACGATCAATGGTCATTTCCGCACCGCCGGAAATCTCCCGCGCACGCTGGGCTGCCAGCAGGACGAGATCGAAACGGTTGGGAACTTTGTCGACGCAATCTTCGACTGTAACGCGCGCCATGGGCACTCCGGATAAGCTGGTGTTTCGGAAAGCCTGCCATCTAGGAGGGGTGCGTTGCCAAGTCAAGGTTTCCCGCAAGGGCAGGTGTGCTAACAGGCGGCATGGCAAGCACCCCCGATTACCGCGATCCAGCTCCCTTTTCGGCCACGGCCCAGGGCCTGTCCTTTACCTTCTTTCCTGCTGGCGCTGACCGCAAGGATGCCGTGCTGGAGATAATCGAGGGCGCGCAAACCAGCCTGAAGGTCGCCTTCTACATCTTTGCCTGCGACACAATTGGCAGCGAAGTGCGCGATGCATTGGTGGCAGCGGCACAGCGCGGGGTGGATGTCACCCTGATTGTCGACGGCTTTGGCGCCGATGCGAACGAGGAATTTTTTGCCGAGATGACAAGGGCGGGTGGCACCTTCCTGGTGTTCATGGCCAAATGGTCGCGCCGCGCGCTGATCCGCAACCACCAGAAAATCCTCATCGCGGATGATACGGTGGCGATGATGGGCGGCTTCAATATCGAGGACGACTATTTCGCCCCTCCGGAACAGAACGGCTGGAACGATCTTGGCTTCCGGCTGGAGGGCGACGTTGTGAAACGCGTGGCGCAATGGTTCGCCGAACTGGTGGAGTGGGCAGCAAACGACAAGGCGCAATTTCGCGACATTCGCCACCGCGTGCGCAACTGGGATGGCGGAGATGGCCCGGTCCAGGTGCTGATCGGCGGGCCGACGAAGGGCCTGTCCAGCTGGGCGCGAAGCGTTACGCAGGATATGGAAGAGGGCGAGCGGCTGGATATGATGATGGCCTATTTCGCGCCGAACAAGCGCCTTCGCAAATGCATCCGCCAGATCGCCCGCAAGGGCAAGACGCTCCTGCTCCTGGCCGGCAAGAGCGACAATGCGGCCACGATCGGTGCGTCGCGAGCGCTGCATGAAAAACTGCTGCAGGCCGATGCCAAAATCTACGAATTCCAGCCCTGCAAGCTGCACACCAAGCTGATCGTGCTGGACGATGCGGTGTACCTGGGCAGCGCCAATTTCGACATGCGCAGCCTGTATGTGAATCTCGAGATCGTGCTGCGGATCGAAGACGCCGGGCTTGCAGAGCGTATGCGCGGTTTCATTCATGATCACCTGCCAGCCAGCCAGCAGATAACGCCCGAACTTCACGCCAGGCGCGCGACGCCGTGGACGAAGGCAAAATGGTGGGCGAGTTGGTTCCTGGTGACGGTGGTGGATTACACCGTCAGCCGGAAGCTGAACCTGGGACTTTAAAGCCTACTGAGCGTCTTCCGGCTCCCACCCGTCGGCATAGCGTTCAAACCACGCCAGAATGGCAGATGCCTTCGCCGCACTTTGCGACGGCCGCGCTGCGATGCTGCCATGGCTGGCGCCCGGAACGCGCACCAGCGCGGTGGGCACGCCAACAAGTTGCAGCGCAGAGTAATATTGCACCGCCTCGCTCACCGGAGTGCGATAATCCTGCGCGCCGACCACCACCAGCGTGGGCGTTTCCACATTGCCGACCAGCGACAGGGGCGAATAATCCCAGAAGCGTTGCGGATCTTCCCACGGGCGCGAGCCAATCCAGTACTGCCCGAAATAGCCGGTGCCATCGGCGGTCAGTGCCTGCGTCGTCCAGTTGATGACGGGCTTTTGCGTGGCCGCCGCGCGGAAACGATTGGTCTTGCCGACTATCCAGGATGTCAGCACGCCGCCGCCCGAGCCGCCGGTAACGAACAGGTGATCGGGATCGGCAATGCCAAGCGCGATGGCCCGGTCCACGATGCTGATCAGGTCATCATAATCATTGCCAGGGTAATTTTTGTCGATCGCCTGCGCAAACGCTTCGCCATAGCTGGTGGAGCCGCGCGGATTTGCGGAAAGCACGGCATATCCGGCAGCGGCATACAGCTGGTTGTCCGTAGCGAAATGCGGGCCATAAGCGGCAAAGGGGCCGCCGTGAATTTCCAGAATCAGCGGCACACGGGTGCCTTCCACGTAACCCGGCGGCAGCGTTAGCCAGCCCTGGATCTCCTGACCGTCATGGCTGGATGCGACAGTGATCTCGCGCACTTCGCCAAAGGCCTTGGTGGCCAGCAGACCGGCGTTGAGGTTGGTGAGATAGCGGGCATCGCCGCCAGCGCGGGCAACCTGCACTTCGGCGGGGCGCGAAGGGGTGCCGCCGGTAAAGGCGATGGTGTCATTGTCGGAAACGGAGAAGCTGCCGCCGGTATATGGTCGATCCAGCCCACCGCCCGAGAGGCCGCTTGCCACGATACTGGCATTGCCGTTGAGCGCGATGCGCGCCACCCTGGTTTCGCCCCGCTCGTCATATTGGACGTAAAGTCCGCGTGAATCGGCGTCCCATGCAAATCCGCCCACGCTATGATCCCAGTTCTGGGTCAGCAGGCGATGGTTGGAGCCATCGGCATCCATCACGTAAAGTTCGCTCGCCTCATATGCGCGGCCAACATCGTCGAAACCGACATAGGCGATAAGGCCGCCATCGGGAGAAACCTGCGCGCCGCCATCCGGACCGTCGCGGTCGGTCAATTTCGTCAGCCCGAGCGTGGCGATATCAAGCGCCCAGACATCGCCCTCTACCGGATCGGTTTGCCAGTTGGCGTTGCGGTTGGCGGAGAAATAGATGGTATCGCCATCGGGCGACCAGCTGAGGGGGCCTCCATCGTGATACTCACCAAAGGTCAGTTGTCGCGGTGCGCCGCCGGTAGCGGGAATGGTGAAGATCTTTTCGTAACCAGGTGAAATCTCTCCAGCGCCATCGGCCCTGAAGTTTACAAGATCGGTAATCTCCAGCGCATCTGCCCATTCCGCGCCTTCGGGCCGGTTTGCCGGGGCAGAGCCGAGCGAGGGCGCGGTATCGTCCACCAGCATGGTGTAGGCGATTGTCCGCCCATCGGGAGACCAGGCGATGCTGGAAGGGCTGTTGGGCAGACCCGTCAGCCGCACGGCCTCACCATTCGCCAGCCATTTCACCCACAATTGCGAACTGCCGCCCTCTGTAGAAACATAGGCCACGCGGGTTCCATCAGGAGACCAGTGCGGTGAGAATGCATCGCCGTTCTGCCCGGCGAAGGGCATTTCCTCTCCGCTGGAAACATCGATCATCCAGATGGAATTCACTGTCCGATCCGCCATGATGTCGTTCTGTTGACGAACATAGGCAATGCGGCTGCCGTCGGGGCTGATCTGCGGATCGGCGGCGATGGCGATATCGAACAGGTCTTCGCCGGTAAACGTGCGGTTGGGGCCGGTGCGATCCGATCCTTGCGCCGATGCCGACATGGGCAACGGCTGCTGCCCTTCAGGCATGGAGGATTGCGCCTGCGCAGCGGCAGGCACCGCGACGAGAACTAGTGCGCTGGCGGCGGCGAAAAGGCCGTTTTGCATCGATATTCCTTCTTACGCATCGGGTAACATACTGGCGAAATTCTGGACGCTGCGGTTTTCACGCTGCGGCGGAAGCGGTCAATCCATCTCTATTCGAACCCGTAGTCCGAATAATCCTTCATGTTGGGCGAGGTGAACTTGGTGAATTCGGCCTGGAACAGCAGCGGCACGTTGCCGGTGGAGCCGTGGCGCTGCTTGGCGACGATCAGCGTCGCCTTGTTGCGCAGCTCCAGATAGCGATCTTCCCAGGTGCGGTATTTTTCCTTGTCCGCTTCGGCGCTGGTTTCGCTCGGCACGTCGGGACGAAGGGATTCGTGATAGTAATCGGCGCGGAAGATGAACCACACCATGTCGGCGTCCTGCTCGATGGAACCGGATTCGCGCAGGTCGGAAAGCATCGGGCGCTTGTCTTCGCGCTGCTCCACCGCGCGACTCAGCTGGGACAGCGCGATCACCGGGACCTGCAATTCCTTTGCCAGCGTTTTCAGCCCGCGGCTGATCTCGGAAATCTCGTTCACGCGGTTGTCGCTGGCGCGGCCCGAACCTTGCAGCAGTTGCAGGTAATCGACCACGATCAGACCGATATCGTGGCGCCGCTTCAGCCGCCGCGCGCGGGTGCGCAGGGCGGATATGGAAAGGGCGGGCGTGTCGTCGATATAGAGCGGCAATTCGGCCAGCTTCTGCGCGGCGTAGGACAGTTTCTGGAATTCCTCGCGCTTCAAGGCACCCGAACGCAGCGCCTCCGAAGAAATCTCCGCCTGTTCCGCCAGGATACGCGTGGCCAGCTGGTCGGCGCTCATCTCCAGGCTGAAGAAAGCAGCGGGCGCACCGTAATTATGCGGGCCGCCGTCGCGCTGGAACTTCAGGTGCTCCTCCGCGCAATTGAAGGCGATGTTCATGGCCAGCGAGCTCTTGCCCATGCCGGGGCGACCGGCCAGGATCACGAGGTCGGAATTGTGCAGGCCGGCGGTCTTGTTGTCGATCGTCTCCAGCCCGGTCGTCTTGCCCGAAAGCTTGCCGCCCGAATTCATCGCCGCCTCGACCAGCTTGATCGCTTCCATCGAAGCGCTGCGGAAGGCGACGCCCGCTTTCTCGCTGGTGGCGCCTTCGGCCACTTCGAACAGGCGCGCTTCGGCCTGTTCGATCTGGCGCTGGGGTTCGACTTCCTCGGACGTATCGAGCGCGCCTTCCACCAGTTCGCGGCCCACGCCGACAAGTTCGCGAAGCAGGGCAAGATCGTAAATCTGTTTTGCCAGCTCGCGCGGGGCCAGCAGGCCCTGTCCGTCGGCTGTCAGCTGCGCCAGATAACCGGTGCCGCCCAACTCCGACAACGCCTCGTCCCCCTCGAAATAGGGCTTGAGCGTCACCGGCGTCACCACCATCTGGCGGTCCACCAAAGTCAGCACGCGTTCGTAGATTCGCCCGTGAATCGGTGCGAAGAAATGGCCTGCGCGCAATTCTATCGGCAGTTCCTCCAGCACCCGGTTGTCGATCAATACCGCGCCGAGAAACGCTGCCTCCGCCTCCAGGTTGGCAGGCAGGGTGCGGCCTTGTTCGGAAGGCTTGTTGGCGGAGGTGGCAGTGCGGGTCAGCAGGTCTTGATCGGGCATGGCAGCGTGATGGGCGTCTGCGCTGGCTTGCGCAAGATCGACAATGGCAAACTTGCACCAGTCCCCCTGTGGATAGCGGGGAGAATGTTCGCAAGGCCGCTATTGCCATTGAATGCAGCGGCCCGCTGGGGCAGGAGGGCATCGATGGAGCAGGACACCGCCAACCGTATCGAGGCCATCACGCTTGACGAAGCGACCGTCATCGCGCGCAGCGACGACATCGAGAAAGAGCGTGAGGTCGCTTTGCGAGACCTGGTGGAAGACAACTTCTTCCGCCCCGTGCGTGCAACCGGTGATGGCCACGCAGGGCCGTGGCACGTGCATCTGGAAGTGGTGGAAGGCATGCTGGCCTGGCACCTGCGCGATGCTAGCGGGGCCGAAGCCGGCACGATCGGGCTGGGCATGGCACGCATGCGCCGCGCGGTTCGCGACTATTTCGCCATTTGCGACAGCTATTACAAAGCCTTGCGCCGGGCCTCCGCGCAGGAGATCGAGACTATCGACATGGCCCGGCGTGGCATTCACGATCGCGGGACGCGGCATTTGCTGGATGCGCTGGAGGGCAAGGTGGAAACCGATTTCGAAACCGCCAGACGCCTTTTCACATTGATCTGCGTGCTGCATATCAAGGCCTGATTCGGACATCGGGAATTCATGGGTCGAAAGCGTAAAACCGTATGGCGCTGGCGGATCGTCGCGCTGTTGCTGCTCGCTGCCATCGTGGCAGGCGGGTATGGCTGGTGGCGTGCCATCGACTGGCAGCCGCTGCGCGCCGAATATCCGATGCAGGGCGCCTTGGTGGGCGCGGGCGACGGTGCGGTGGATTTCAACGCCCTGCGCGCAACGGGCGCTGATTTCGTCTATCTCGAGGCGAGCCAGGGCGCGCGGGGCCGCGATCCGCAATTTGCCCGCAACCTGGCAGCGGTAACCGATGCGCAGGTGCCGCATGGCGTAGTGCATGACTATGATCCATGCGTTCCGGCCGAGCGGCAGGCGGCCAATTTCGTCACCATCGTGCCGCGTGACCCCACGCTGCTGCCGCCCGCCATCGCGCTGGACAAGCTGGCCAGCGCCTGCGGCGATCCGATCGTGGAGGCTGGCCTGGAAAGCGAACTGACCACCTTTATCAACCAGGTGGAAGGCCACACCGGACAATCCGTCGTGCTGAAAGTCAGCCCGGCTTTCGAGGCGGAGCATGGCATTGCCATTCGGATCGAGCGCAATTTGTGGCTCGAGCGTGACTTCACGCAGCCGGATTACGCTGGCAGGCCCTGGACCTTGTGGACCGCCACGAGCCATTTTCACGGTGAAGGCAGTGACGGCCCGTTACGCTGGGTGGTGGTGCAGCAATAGCCCCCTTCGCCCGGTATCAGGCCGCGTCTCGGTAACCCTGGCACAGGGTGGCGCGAACGGCGCGGTGATCCGATCCGTTATCGGGCATTATCGTGAATTCCCGCAAATCCAGGCTGCCGCGCAGCATGATCTGATCCAGCGGCCAGCCAAGCAATGTCAGATTGGCGGGAAAGGTGGGGTAGGTGCCGCGCCCGATCCTGGGATCGCGCCAGTTGCCTTCCTCGCGGAACCGCGTGGTGGTGCGCGACCAGGGCACATCGTTGAAATCGCCCATGGTCAGGGAATCGGGATTGTTGCCGGGGGTGCGGGTGCCTGCGCGCACAATATTGCGATCGCGTTCCTCGGTATTCCAGTCGGGCAGGGGCGGCTTGGGATGGAGCCCGATGAATTCGAAATTCTCGCCATTGGGCAGGTCGATCGTAGCGTAAAGTGTGGGCGTGTCGCGGTGGGTGTTCTCGATCATCTGCGCATCCGCAACCGGCAGCCGGCTGGCGAAAACCATGCCGAATGCATGGGGCTGCGGCTCGACCAGGGTAAATGGATAATCGGACAGCGTGGGCTGCAACTCGTCGATCCAGGTCTGATCGGTTTCCATCAGTAGCAGCAGGTCTGGGGAAACTTCCTCGATCTGTGCGGCCACCTGGGCATAGCCTGTGTTCTTTACTTTTACATTCACCGAAAGGGCGGTGAAGCACTGCGCCATCTCCGCTTCATTGGCGGCGATCTGTTCGATTTCCTGGCCCGCCAGCCCGGAATAGGGCCAGATCCGGAATGTGTTTATCAGCGCTGTGACGCCAAACAAGGCGACCGCGATCCAGCGGGCCTTGCCGTTCACGACAAGCGCGACAAGGCCCAGCAACACGGCGGCATAGGCCAAGGGTTCTCTTACCAGATCGATCGTTCGCACCAGCCAGTAATCGGTGGGCAGCAGCGATACCAGCGTCGCCAGGAAGGCAACGGCGGCGATGGCGACAAGAGCAATGGCGATAATGCGGCGCATGGGTTCCCTCCGTTTCCAGACCTTCAACCGACCGCTGAAGCGACCAGGAGTTCCGAAAAGGGTGCTGCCGTTATCGCTCAGTTGTCTTCGGACTCCAGCCATTCCGCCAGCGCGGCAAGGCATTCGCGCGCCAGCATCTTGCAGCGTTCCGGGCTCCAGCCCTGTTCTGCATCGGGCCAGTCGTCATTGTCCTTGAACGGCATTTCAAGGGTCATTGCTGCCGCGCCGAATCGTTCGGCGACCTGGTTCGTGCTGATCGCCAGATTGGCCTTGCCCGCAGGGGACTTGGGATAGCCCTTGGCGGTCTGGAAATCGGGCGTCCGGCGTGCCAGTATGCGCTGGTAGCGATACATGCTCTCGCCCTGCTCGTCGGTCCATGAAGGAATGCCTTCGAAACCGGCCAGGAAGACCGCGGCAATCGCCTCGTCGCCATGCACGTCCATCGCGAAATCCACGCCACTTTCATCCATCGCATTGCGGATGGCGAGGATTTCGGGTGATTTTTCCGCGCTTGGCTCTGCCCATTCGCGGTTGAGGTTCACGCCATCGGCATTGGTGCGCAGATGACCGCGGAAAGAGCCGTCGGGATTGCAATTGGGCACGACGTGCAGGCGGCATTTCTTGCGCAGTACCCGGCCCACCACATCGGCGGGATCGGTCAGCACTTCCAGCGCGCCTTCCATCCACCATTCGGCCATGCTTTCGCCCGGATGCTGGCGGGCGTAGAACCACACCTGTGTCTCGCCTTCGCCCATCTCCAGGCAATCGAGGGGGCGTCCGTCCAGTGTTTCGCCGAGGCGGCGATAGTCCACGCCCTCGCTGACGGCACAAGCGGCCACCAGGTCGTTGTGCCGTTCCATCGAATAGGGCGCAAAATAGGCGAACCAGGCGATGTCGGATGCGGGCGTATAGCGGATCGTCAGCGTGCCGTTTCCGGCACTCTTGTCATAGCTGCTTTGCGCGCGGCCCCAATATTGGCGATCTTCGGTCACGCAGGCGTTGTAGCCGGGCCATCCTTCGGGATAGGCGCTGCCTGCCAGCCCTTCGATCTTCAGGACCAGTTCTCTGCCCGCAGCACCGGACACGCGGAAATGAAACCACTGGGCAAATTCGCTCTTGTGGTCACTGGGAATGCGAAGCTGCGCGGTCGCTCCATCAACGGAAACGACCTGGATATTGCCGCTGTCGAAGGCGGCGTCGATTTTGATATCGGATGTAATCATTCTACCGAGATAGTCTCCCCAGACGTTCCGGGAAAGCCCGAAAACAAGGCGTCTGCCAAACGCGGCGCCGCAGCGGCATCGGCGGCGTAGTCGCTATTGGCGGTGGCAGTCATGGCGGCGCGGCCTTCCCACAGGTTCTGATCGCCGCCGGCTGCCCGGATGCTTACCGCAACTTCGCGGGAGATACGCTCCGACGGTTGGCCGCCGAGGTTGATGCCGATGCCCAAGCCGACGCCCGAGCCGTAAGTGCCGGTGGAACCGCCCACGCCAACATCGACCGGGCCGCGACGGTTGCCTTCCTCCAGCACATACTGGTCGATGCCCAGTTGCGCGATTTGCGAGCCGTTCACCATCACCACGCGATAGCCCAGGTCTTCCAGTTCCAGCCGCACGGCTTCGCGATAAAGGCCGTATTCGATGCTGTCTGCATCCAGTCCTGCGGCAGGTACGATCTGGATCGTTCCCTGGCCAAGGAATGCAGGCGTATCGCCAACGAAGCGCGTGACGTCGACGGGCGAAACATAGGCGGGCGTGGCGCAGGCCGGAAGCAGCAGGCTGGCCGCGAGGAGAGAAAGGACGGGTTTTTTCATGACTTACCAACGCAAGAACAGTGAGAAAGGTGCCCGACTGGAATTACGCGGTAATTGCCGTTTTACCAATCCCTGCTAACCGCCGGCGGATGGACAACACATGCCCCGTACTCGTCACCGGCGGCGCTGGCTATATCGGCAGCCACGCGGTGCTGGCCCTGCGCGATGCAGGCTGGCCGGTGGCGGTGATCGACAATCTGGTAACCGGCTTTCGTTTCGCCGTGCCGAAGGACGTGGTGTTCTACGAGGGCGATATCGCCGATGGCGACTTGCTCGCCCGCATTCTTGCGGAGCAGGAAATTGGCGCGGTGATGCATTTCGCAGGGTCGGTCGTGGTGCCCGAAAGTGTGGAGAATCCGCTCAAGTATTACCAGAACAACACCGCCAAGAGCCGCGACCTGATCGAGGCGGTGGTAGCGGCGGGTGTGCCGCACATGATCTTTTCCTCGACCGCGGCAACCTATGGCATCCCCGAGGTGTCTCCGGTGACGGAAGACACGCCGCAGCAGCCGATCAATCCCTACGGCTGGTCGAAACTGATGACGGAACGGATGCTGGCCGACACGGCTGCGGCACATGACATGAATTACTGCGCGCTTCGCTATTTCAACGTGGCGGGGGCCGATCCGCAGGGGCGCAGCGGGCAATCGACCGACGGCGCGACGCATCTGATCAAGGTCGCCGTGGAAGCTGCGCTGGGCAAGCGCGAAAGCGTGGGCGTATTCGGCACCGATTACGACACGCCCGATGGCACAGGTGTGCGCGACTATATCCATGTCAGCGATCTGGCGGCAGCGCATGTGCTGGCGCTCGAGGCGCTGATCGCGCAGCCCGATCAATCGATGACCATGAACTGCGGTTATGGCCGGGGCTTCTCCGTGCTGGAGGTGCTGGATGCGGTGGACCGGGTAACGAACCGCACCATTACTCGCGTCCTCGGCCCACGCCGCGCAGGCGATCCCGATTCGCTTATATCCGATCCATCGCGAATCAAGGCGACCCTGCCGTGGCAGCCGCGACATGCCGATCTGGATGCAATTGTCGCACACGCCCTTGCATGGGAGCGCAAGCTGGGCGAGATGCGCGCCAACGCTTGACTTTGGCACAGGCCGCACGTAATCGCGCGCCTTGAAATTCCGGCATCGGAGACCATCTCCGGTGCCGATTATTTTTCGGGAAAAGAACCATGAAGATCCGCAACAGCCTGAAGTCGCTGAAGAACCGTCATCGCGATTGCCGCGTGATTCGCCGTCGCGGCCGCACCTACGTGATCAACAAGACCAACCGTCGCTTCAAGGCCCGCCAGGGCTAATGCGCGCCGTGCCGCTTTCTCGCGGCACCGGTCTTTCGAAAAGCCCCCGCCACCACGGGGGCTTTTTGCATGTCTGACGTTCGTGGGAAACTCGCAACGCCGTCGGCTGTAGTGTTCGACATCGGGCGGGTCATCATCCGCTGGAACCTGCGCTACCTGTTCGAAAAGCTGATCCCCGATCCGGCAGAGCTGGACTGGTTCCTGGCCAATGTCGTAACCGAGCAATGGCATCACCAGCAGGACGAAGGCCGTCCGCTGGACGAGATGGTGCGGGAGCGGATTGCCCGATATCCCGATCATGCCGAACTGATTCGCGCCTATGCCAGCCGCTTTGCCGAAACCTATCCCGAACACGTTCCCGGCACGCTGGAGATCATCGCGCGGCTGAAGGCGCAAGGTGTGCCCCTGTTCGGCTTATCCAACTTCGGTGCCGATTTCTGGGACGAGTTTCTAGCCGGCAAATCGGTGTTCGATGGGTTCGGAGACATTGTCGTTTCCGGCCACGAGAAGGTCGCCAAGCCGGATCCGGAGATTTATGCCATCGCCGAGGCCCGCTTCGGCCTGCCGCCGCAGCAACTGCTGTTCATCGATGACAAGGTCGGAGAACATCGCCGCTGCCGAGGCGCGCGGATGGCACGGTCATGTGTTTGCCGACGCAGCAACCCTGGAAGCCCACCTGCGCGGCCACGGACTTGCTCGCCTAAGTTGCTGAAAGAAAAAAGGCCCCGGCACGCGCTGTGCCGGAGCCATTTACCCACCCGGATGGAGAGGGGGTGGAGAGGTAATATCTGCGGCAATCAGTCGTTGCAGCGCGCCAAGCTGTGTTTCGGACAGCGGCGTTCCACCGGATGTAGAAGTGAACAATCGTCCCGACTTCGCGGCGCAGTTCCCGGCAGACGCGAAGGGCGCGGTCACGGCTGCGCGGAGCGGTGCAACTGGTGCCCTCGCAGCGGAACAGCACGCTGCCTGCAATCGCCTCGGCCTGGCTTGCAGTCTGCGCCAACTCGACGGTGAAGAAGGGCGCGGTAGCGCGCGCCTGCAGCGCAGCGGGTGCGAGCGTTGCGGAAATGGAAAGGGCGGCAGCAACGGCAAGGGTGGGGAAGCGGGTCATGACGGGCCTCATCTGAACACTGTTTTAAGTTGCAACCGGCAACCAGTTGCAAAGGGAGACCTAAATATATAGGTTTCGTAACGCAACCCTCTTCTGCAATTATTTTTGGCTTTGCCGCGTTTGTCTGTAGGATAAATGCGGAGGCAGGATTTCGAATGGCTATCAGAGAACCGCTGGGTGAACTTGGTTGCGGCCTGCCGCATGCACTTGAAGTGATGGGAGAACGCTGGTCGTTCCTCATTCTGCGCGCCGCTTTCAATGGCCTCTACCATTTCGAGGAATTCTCCAGCGAACTGGGGATTGCCCGCAATATCCTCTCCAATCGCCTGGCCCATCTGGTGCAGCACGGCGTCATGCAGCGCACACCCTGCGAGGCGGACCGGCGCAAGGTGGAATATCGCCTGACGGAAAAGGGACTGGGCCTGTTGCCTGCGATGTTGGCGCTGCGCCAGTGGGGTGAACGCTACGCGGAAAATTTCACGTCGAACCTGGTTCTGGTGGATTGCCGTGACGGTCTACCCGTCGCTCCGATCAGCATTCGCGCCCATGATGGCCGCGATCTCAGCTGGCACGAGCTGGGCTGGCAGACGCCGGACAAGGTGGGCCAGCCGGTAGACCGGCACGATGGTGCATACGTGAAAGATATTTCGGCGAAGAAGCCGGAAGACTGCTGCTGACTAACCCGCCGAACACGCCCGACGGCCGCTATATCGTGGTTCGTGGCCGCCTTTGGCGTGCCAGCAATCCCGCGCTTGACGAAGATGAGCACCAGGGCCTCGTCGATGAATTGATGGATGCGCGCCGCGCCGTGCGCGATGCGAAGGGTGACGCGCCGAAACTCGAACAGGCGCGCGCCCGCGTGGATGCCGCCAAGTCTGCACTGGGGGAGCGCGGCCCCGTGTGGTGGGATGATGGCGCGCCCGATTACAATCGCCACATGGCCGAGAACACGCCTTACGCCGAGTGGTGGGACAGCGTGGTGCCGGATACGGACTGACCGTAGCGGCCACACTTCTGGGACAGATCGGAGTGTCGTGCCGACAAAGCCGCGTCAATCGCCTTGCTGCTTCGCCTTGTCCTCTTCATTCAGGTGGGTGGCATCCCATTTCTCGGTAAA
Source organism: uncultured Alphaproteobacteria bacterium (assembly GCA_963783265.1). Lineage (GTDB taxonomy): Bacteria > Pseudomonadota > Alphaproteobacteria > Sphingomonadales > Sphingomonadaceae > Alteraurantiacibacter. The sequence goes on from CAWAMU010000005.1 coordinate 62,324, forward strand.
TGGCCCGCTGGCAATCAACAGCAGCAGCACGATAGCAGCCATGATCGCCGCCAGCCAAACTTCGCCCATGCCGCAGGAAAGACCGATGGCACCCGCTGTCCAGATCGACGCGGCGGAACCGGCACCTTGCACGAAATTGCCTTGCCGGAACATGGCGCCCGCGCCCAGGAAGCCAATGCCGGTTATCACGCCCTCGATCACCCGGGTGGGATCTATCCGCGATTGCGGATCGGCGGTCGAATGCAGCAGTTCCATCGAAGCCATGATCAACCCGCAGGCTCCCACGGCGATGATGACGAAGGGTCGAAAGTCGATCGGCTTCTTGCGCAGGAATCGTTCGAGCCCGATCAGGAATGGAAGGAAGGCTGCTGCCCCCAGGCGCACCACGACCTGCATCCAGGTAAAGGTATCGGGGCCGGAAAATTCTGTCATTGCCCTTCAATGAGCATGACCGACGAAGGTTTCACTCCCGGTCGCCTCACAGCCAGCCGGTGTGCTGAGCAAGTATTCTTACGCCCAAACCGATCAGTACGATTCCGCCGAACACTTCGGCCTTTTTGCCGAGGGCAGGGCCGATCCGTGCTGCGAACCAGTAGGCCGGAGCGCACAGCAGCAGCGTCACAACCCCGATTACGAAGCAGGAATGCAGGACTGGCATGTCGAACAAATCGAGCGTCATCCCCGCTGCGGCTGCATCTATCGAAGTGGCAACGGCGGCAATGAAGAGGGCAAGGACGCGTGTCCGCGCAGCTCCCTCCGGCACCCCATCGATCGACCCGTCTTCCAGTCCTTCGCGCAGCATGCGAAAGCCGAGGAAGGCGAGAAGAAGAAAGGCGATCCAGTGGTCTACTGCTTCCAGCCACCCGATAAAGACCGTGCCCAAAGCCCAGCCGACCAGCGGCATCACGCCTTGTGCCACGCCAAATGCCGCGCCCGTCTCCAGCGCGCGCCATGGCGAATGCGGACCGGAAGCACCGCGTACAAGGGAAACGGCGAAGGCATCCATTGCAAGTGCAAGGGCAAGAATGAGAACTGCGATCATGCGCCCGCGACTGGCAGGTTTGACGCTGCAGGCAAGAGCGAATTGCTCAGGCCCGCGGTGCCTGCCGCCGGTAACTTAGCGCCTCTGCCACGTGGATACGACCCACCTCGGGCGCACCGGCCAGATCGGCAATGGTGCGCGCCACGCGCAGCATCCGGGTGTAGGCGCGGGCGGACAGGCGCATCTTTTCCGCCGCCTGCATCAACAGGGCCCTGCCGGCCTCATCGGGCGTTGCATGCTCCTCCAGCGCGTCCCCATCGAGTTCTGCGTTGGAGCGGACGCCGCGCACGACCTGCAACTTGCGCGCTGCCGCCACGCGCGCCGCGACTTCCGCACTGCCTTCCGCCGGTGGCGGCAAGGCGAGATCCGCAGCGCTGACAGGGTCGACTTCCACATGCAGGTCGATCCGGTCCAGCATGGGGCCGGAAACCTTGGACTGGTAATCGATGGCACATTTGGGGGCACGGCTGCAGGCCAGCGCCGGATCACCAAGATGGCCGCAGCGGCACGGATTCATCGCGGCGACCAGTTGCACCCGCGCAGGGTAGGCGACATGGGCATTGGCGCGCGCCACATCCACCTTGCCCGTTTCCAGCGGCTGGCGCAGCGAATCGAGCACGGCCCGCTGGAATTCGGGCAATTCGTCGAGGAACAGGACACCAAGGTGCGCCAGGCTCACCTCGCCCGGTCGCACGCGCAGGCCACCGCCGGTCAGCGCCGCCATGCTGGCCGAATGGTGCGGCGCACGGAACGGGCGGGTGCGGCTGATCCGCCCGCCTTCCAGCAGACCGGCAACCGATTGCACCATGCTGACTTCCAAGCGCTTCTGCCGGTGACAGCGGCGGCAGAATGCCGGGCAGGCAACTGGCAAGCAGGCTCTTGCCCGCGCCGGGCGGACCGTTCATCAACAGGTTGTGTCCGCCCGCCGCTGCAATCTCCAGCGCGCGCTTGGCCGTCTCCTGCCCTTTTACGCGGCGCAGGTCCGGCCCGTGATGGTCTTCCTCCACCTCGCCAGGTTGCGGCTCCGCCAGTTCCTGCTTGCCGTCCAGGTGCGCCAGCAGGTCGACCAGGTTGGGCGCGGCGCACACCCGTACCCCGCTGGCCCAGCGCGCCTCCGGCCCCTGGCTTGCGGGGCAGATAAGGCCAAGATCGTTTTCGCTGGCATGCAGCGCGGCCAGCAACACACCGGGCGATGCGGCCACACGCCCGTCCAGCGCCAACTCGCCCACCGCCAGCCATTCGCTCAACTCCTCGGCATCCACCACGCCCATCGCGCCCAGCAGCGCCAGGGCAATGGGAAGATCGTAGTGGCTGCCTTCCTTGGGCAGGTCCGCGGGGGAAAGATTGATGGTGATACGCTTTGGCGGAAGCGAAAGGCCCATCGCGGCCAGCGCCGATTGCACCCGCTCCCGGCTTTCGGCCACCGCCTTGTCGGCCAGGCCAACCACGGTGAAGCGCGGCATTCCGGCGGCCAGTTGGCACTGCACTTCCACCTTGCGCGCTTCGAGGCCGAGATACGCGACCGTCTGAACCAATGCTACCAATGTGTTTCCCCGTTTTTCAGCGTGATAACGCGTAGTGAGCCCAAGTCGAGGGCATTTGTCATTAACCCGATAGCAACCCCTTCCGTTGGCAAAGCCGCAGCTTCGATGCGGCACATTGCACGCTATGAAACGCGTATCGAACTTCCTTGGCATACTGGCTGTACTGGCCGGGACACCTGCCGCCGCGCAGACCGTAACCGTGGTGGAGGAATGGGTGGCGGTGGAGACCACCGCCTCGCGCTACGTCTCGCCCTTGCAACAGCAGACCGAACAGGCCGCCATTGCCGCCTATGGCCCGTTCCGCGTGATCGATGCATCCACGGTGGCGCTGGTGGGCATTACCGATGCAGCATCGCCTGCGCAGTTTGCCGCCATGCTGGATGCGTTTCCTGCCATCGATACGCTGGAATTCGTGGAAGCGCCCGGCACGCATGACGATCGCGCCAATTTGGCGCTGGGCCGGATGATTCGCGAACGCGGCATTGCGACGCGCGCTGATCATGGCGGCTCGGTCCGCTCCGGCGCTGTGGAACTGTTTATTGCCGGGACGGCGATGGAGATCGCGCCGGACAGCCAGTTTGCCGTGCATGGCTGGCTGGATGACTGGGGCCGGGGGGCACAAGACTATCCACCAGAAGCGCCCGAACATCGGCGCTATCTCGATTATTACGTCGAAATGGGTATGAACGAATCGCAGGCGCGCGCTTTCTATGCCATGACAAATTCCGTTCCGTTCGAGGATGCCCTGTGGCTGACCGGACGTGAAATGCGCGAATGGGTTGGCGCGGCGTCGGAGGTGGCAAGGGTCGAAGGGTCTGTTCGGGCACTTGCATATCTTGACTTCGAGCCCGTCCTTCAGTAACCGCGCGTTCCATGTGAGGCCGCCTTCTCGATTGGCGGCCGTTTTTATTCTGTTTTGAAGGTTTGAACCATGAAGCGCACTTTCCAGCCGAGCAACCTCGTGCGTGCCCGCCGCCACGGCTTCTTCGCCCGCAAGGCAACCCCGGGCGGCCGCAAGATTTTGCGCAACCGCCGTCGTCGCGGTCGCAACAAGCTCTCGGCTTAATTGGTTTTCCGCTCGCGCCTCCGCGCGAGCGTCCTCGCTAGATGCGCAGCAAAGCTGCGCCCGCTGCGGGCGGCCGTTCGGCCTTGCGGGCTCCTCACGGAGCCCGTTTTCGTGCTTGCTTGCGATGACGTCCGGTGAAGGATGTTTCGGTGCGGCCACCAGACGGATGCCCGCCGCAAGGGCGCGCGAAGCGGAGTGAACACACCGAGGACGAAGCCTTTTAGACGCGTCGAACGAAAACCCTCCCGCAACCGCGAATCGGCTCCTATCTAGCTCACCATGACCCCCACTGTCCTCACCCGGCGCGCGGATTTTCTTGCGGCGAATCGGGGCTTGCGCAATGCGCGGCCCGGTTTCGTGCTGCTCACTCGGCCGAATGAGGGGAAGGGCGTGCGCTATGGCATTACCGTGACCAAGAAGATCGGCAACGCGGTGGTGCGCAACCGAATGAAACGGCAATTTCGCGAGCTTCTGCGCGCGGCGCTGCCCGCACATGGCCTGCCCGATCACGACCATGTGCTGATCGGGCGCGAAGGCGGACGGACGCGGGATTTTGCACAGATGGGCAAGGAACTGTCGATCGTTCTGCAACAGGCCGAGCAAGGCAAGGGCGATCCGGCCCGACTTCCTCGCCGTGGCAGCAAGCCGCAAACGCGATGAAAGCCCTGCTGATCCTGGTTGCGCGGGCCTGGCAGCTAGGCCCAAGCCGCATCCTGCCGCCCACTTGCCGGTTCCAGCCATCGTGCAGTGCCTATGCCATCGAGGCGCTGGAGAAACATGGTGCAATCAGGGGTGGATGGTTGGCCGCCAAGCGTATATTGCGCTGCAATCCCTGGGGGGGGCATGGCCATGACCCTGTGCCCGAAACACCGCATAACAATTAAACGCGACGGAACTTTCGATCTTGGACAACCAGCGTAACCTTATCATTGCCGTCGTGCTGAGCGCGGTCCTGCTGTTCGGCTGGGACTTTGCCATGCGCACCTATTTCCCGGAACCGGAGGAAGCGCCCGCGAACATGGCAAGCCGGGAGGACGCGCCCGTGGCGCGCGTCGACGGCGAAATCACGACGGACGCAGCTCCGGTGGTCCGCGATCTGGGAACAGAACTCGCTTCGACTGGCCGCGTTGCGATCAACGCGCCGGAGATTTCCGGCACCATCAATCCCGTTGGCGCGCGGATCGACGATATCACGCTGAAGACCCATCGCCAGACAGTGGAGCAGGACAGCGGCCCCATCCGCCTGTTCGCCCCTGCCGGCACCGATACGCAGCAATTCGCGCAGTTCGGCTGGGTAGGTGAAGGAATTGCGCTGCCCAGCGCACAAACCGCATGGCAGGTTATCGACGGAGACGAGTTGACCCAGGAAAGCCCGGTTACGCTGGGCTGGGACAATGGCGAGGGACAGGAGTTCCGCCTCACGTTCCGGGTGGACGAGCATTATATGTTCAGCGTGACCCAGTCGGTCACCAACACGGGCGATGGTTCGATCGCGCTGCGTCCCTATGCCTTCGTCAACCGCACCAGCGACACCGCCAGCCGATCCACCTGGAATGTTCATTCCGGGCCGATTGCGGAGGGCAATGGCGAGGTGAATTTCGACTGGGATTACGACGAGGTGGCCGAGGAAGGTCCCGTCAGCCTGAGCGGCGATACCCAGTGGCTCGGCTTTACCGATATATACTGGATGAGCGCGCTGATCGCGGATGATGAAAGCACCGCCGAAGGCACCTTCCGCGACACTGGCGGCGATGTCTACCGGGCGGACCTGATTTATGACGCCGTCACCGTACCCGCCGGTGAAACCGTATCGCGCACCACCCGCCTGTTCGCAGGTGCCAAGGAAAGCGCAGTGCTGGATCAGTACGAGGCGCAGGGCGTGGACCGCTTCGGCCTTGCCATAGACTGGGGCTGGTTCCGCTTCATCGCCTGGCCCATGTGGCAGGTGCTGATCTTCCTGTTCGGCGTGTTCGGCAATTTCGGTGTGGCCATCATCTGTCTTACGCTGATCATCCGGGCGATCCTGTTCCCGATTGCGCAGAAACAGTTTCATTCCATGGCGCAGATGCGTGCCGTGCAGCCCAAGATGAAAGCGCTGCAGGAAAAGCACAAGGACGACAAGCAGCAGCTGCAGCAGGAAATGGCCAAGCTCTACAAGGAAGAGAAGGTCAATCCGCTGGCGGGCTGCCTGCCGATCTTTATCCAGATTCCGATCTTCTTCGCGCTGTATAAAACGCTGCTGCTGGCTATCGAGATGCGGCACGAACCGTTCTTCGGCTGGCTGCGCGATCTTTCCGCGCCCGATCCTGCCACGGTGCTCAACCTGTTCGGCCTGTTGCCGTTCGATCCCCCGGGCTTCCTGGCCATCGGCGTGCTGGCGGTGCTGCTGGGCTTCACCATGTGGCTCCAGTTCAAGCTGAACCCGGCGGCGATGGACCCGATGCAGCAGCAGATCTTCATGATCATGCCATGGGTGCTGATGTTCGTGATGGCACCGTTCGCCGCTGGCCTGCTGCTGTACTGGATCAGCAACAACGTGCTGACGCTGGCGCAGCAGAAATACCTCTATGCGCGTAACCCGGAACTGAAGGCGCAGATGGCCAAGGAGCGTGAAGCAAAGGCGCTGGCCGCCGAACGTGAAAAGGCCGAAGGGTGACGCCCGAAGAAGAGCAATTGGCCAAGACAGCAAGCAAGCTGTTTTCGGGCCGGGTCGAGTTCCTGCTTTCGGCTCCGCAGCTAAAGCACCTGCCGGACCCGGACTATCCGGAGATTGCCTTTTGCGGGCGATCCAACGTTGGCAAGAGTTCGCTGATCAATGCGCTGGTGAACCGCAAGGCCATTGCGCGCGCTTCGGTTACGCCGGGCCGCACGCAGGAGCTCAATTTCTTCGAGGTCGGCGATCCTACGGAATTTCGCCTGGTGGACATGCCGGGATACGGTTTTGCAAAGGCTCCGGTGAAGGTGGTGGAGAAATGGCGCAAGCTGGTGAAAACCTTCCTGCGCGGCAGGGTGCCGCTGAAGCGCACGCTGGTGTTGGTCGACAGCCGCCATGGCCTGAAAGACAGCGACCGCGACATGATGACCATGCTGGACGAGGCCGCCGTGGGTTACCGGCTGGTGCTGACCAAGGCCGACAAGATCAAGGCCAGCAGCCTGGAAACAGTGCGCGCCCAGGTTGCTGCAGAAGCGCGCAAGCATCCCGCAGCCTATCCGGAGATACACGTAACGAGCGCGGAAAAGGGCATGGGCATCGACGAATTGCGCGCCGCGATCCTGAGCGATATCCGCGACTAGCGCAGGGCTTCCCGAACGCGGAACCGAGATACAAAAAAAGGCGCCTCGAAGGCGCCTTTTTCAATTGAAAAGCTATGTCGGCTTAGCGCGAACGCGAACCGCCAAAAAGCCAATCCCAAAAACTGCCACCCATTGTTCGTCTCCTTGTTGCTTGGAGACGTTTTGCATTAACCATCAATGTTTGTAAAGTTTAAACCATGTTCCTTAGGGGTTGGTTTTCACTATCCTTATGATATTCAATGATTCTATCAAATGTTATGGGCCTGGAAATCGCGAAACCCTGCGCCACGACGCACCCTGTTTCGCGCAAGAGGTTTAACGTTCCGGCGTCTTCAACACCCTCTGCAACAACGATGATTCGCAAATCCCTGCCAAGCTGGAGAACGCTTTTGACGATCCCCAGCGCCTTCGGATCGTTGGTCATCGGCGCGATGAACATGCGATCGATCTTGAGTTCGGAGAAGGGCAGCTTCAACAGGGCTTCAAGGCTTGCCGCGCCCACCCCAAAATCGTCCATTGAAATCTTCGTACCAAGCGCCTTCAATTCGCGCAGTATCTCTGCTGCGAGGTCGAGGTTGGATATGCGGAAGGTCTCGGTGATCTCGAGTGTCAGGCTGCGCGGATCGAAACCACTTTCATCGAGGACGTTGGCAACCATCGCGACGATGGATCGCTCGTGCAGCAGCGTTGCCGAGATGTTGACGGCAATCGGCATGTGCAGCCCTGCATCCTCGAAGGCATTGCCGGCCCTGCACGCTTCTTCGAGCACGAATTTCGTCAACTGGCTCATCCGCCCGGCAGTTTCGCATTGGCGAATGAAATAATCGGGCGGGATATGGCCCTTGACCGGATCCTTCCACCTCACCAGCGCTTCAGCCCCGACGATTTCGCCGGTCTGCACCATGATCTTGGGCTGGAAGGCCAGATAGATTTCACCGTTGCCGAGCGCGGCATCGATGCGTGCCTGCAAGGATATGTTCCAGATCAGGTCTTCCTGCGTCGCCATATCGGCGATGGCGATCGGTTCGAAAGTTTCATTCGTTTTCTCAGCGACGACTATGGCGGATGCAAGGCGGCGTGCAACGTGCGGGCTGGGAGTAATGTCGATACCGAACGTGATGCCGACATCGACCTGCTCCTCCCCGACCATCAGGGGCGAAGCGAACAATGCGCGCAGGCCTTCAAGATGCTCGCGCAACAGTGCCGGATCCTTCTCCTGCATGGTCCAGGCGATCAGATGACCCTGACCCAGGTAAATGGTGGCATCCTGCGTGGCTGCCTTCAGCCGAGCGGTGATGGCCAGAAGGTAATCGGCGTGCAGTTCGACGGGCAATGTCCGGCGCACTTCTTCGAAACGATGAATGCGGGCCACGATCACAGCGGGAATTTGGTTGGCCACGTCCTTGTCAGCTTCTAGGGCGGCGAAGGTTGGCAAATTGGTTTCGGGGTCGACCAGCAGCAGGCTGCGGGTCCACTGTGCGCGGATCCTGAACATGCCGTAGACCACCAATACCGCGGCTGCATTGGCGAAGCTTATGCGAAGATCGACCTGCGGGCCGATAAACGGCGTTGAAAGCACTGCTATTGCGACCGCGCTATATGCAGCCAACGCGACGAGTTCTGTTCTTGATTGGGCAAATCAGCAGCAATGCTGCAAGGGTTGCCAGAAGCGTCAGCAGCCCGCTGATGTAGCGAGGATGTCCGGCCTTGAGTGTCTCCGCTGCATAGATCGACACGATCGAGTCCGAGACAGCGCCATGACCGGGCAAACTCGGGGCATCGCGGCGAAGGCTTACGCTTTGCCCGATGAGGATCTTCTTGCCGGACAGGCTGGACAGTTTTGCATCATCCTCCAGAAGTTCCGAAAACCGATGTGTCGGGATCGAAGAGAGATCGAAGTTGTAATCGACCGGGAAGATTTCTCCCGGATTTCCGGAGACTCCTGCGATACTGGCAGGCAGATTGGACAAGGTCTCGCTGCCTTCACTGACCGAGAACGGCATGTACCACGTGTAACCAAGATAGTTTCGAAAGGAATCGAGGCCTACCTGATCGACATCGTTCGCAATCCGCGGCTGGTTCTCCCGCAAGACCTTTTCCCCATTGAGGGTCAGATCGAGATATCGAACAAGAAATGCGGAACCGGAAAAGTCTCTCAATGCCGTGTTCAAGGCCTCATCAGCCTCGGCGCTGGAAGCCTGGTCGAATACAACATTTACATAGACTTCTTCAGCGCCGGCTTCGTCAAGCCGCCTGATCAACGTTGCCAAATGCTGCCGCGCCTGGGGTGTTCGAGGATCCGCAAGATCATCCTCTGCGCCAACAAAAACGATTTCACCGGAGGCGGGCTGCGATACGACGTTAGCTTCAATCAACCACGCGATCTGGTCGATCGGATCCAACAACGCGGGGAGCGACAAGGCCAGCGCAATAAGCCCCGACCACGCCACATGACGGACGCGTTCGAGCCACCTGACTCTTCTCCTGGTTGTCGAGGTCTGATCGACCACTCTTCACCTTTCATCGCGCCCGGATATTCTTAGTCGCGAAAGGAGATGGCACAGGATGGTTAACAAAGCGGCAACGCAGGCCTTGTCCGGTCAACCTGCTGCAGGCGTGTTTGCCGCGTCCGTTCATGCTCGACACCTTCAGGCTTAACCGTTAGGTCCGGCGCAAACAGGGACAAGAAGCAATCATGAAGCTCATCATCGGTAACAAGAACTACTCCAGCTGGTCGCTGCGGGGCTGGCTGGCGGCAAAGCAAAGCGGCCTGTCGTTCGAGGAATTGACCGTCCACATCGATGGCGACGACTGGCAGGCCATGAAGCGGACCGACGGCGAATTCCAGCCCTCTGCGGGAAAGGTTCCGGTGTTGTGGGACGGTGAAGTCGTGGTGTGGGACAGCCTCGCAATCCTTGAATACATGGCCGACAAGGTGGGGCGCGATCGGTTCTGGCCGAAGGACGATGCCGCACGTGGCATGGCGCGTGCCATGGTGGCTGAAATGCATTCCTCCTACCTTCCGTTGCGCCGGCAATGCCCGATGAACATCCGCGCCCGCGCTTCGGTAAACCTTTCCGACGAGACGAAGGGCGATATCGTGCGTATCCTGGGCCTGTGGGCGGAGGCGCGCGCGCGCTTCGGCAAGGGCGGACCGTTCCTGTTCGGCACCTTCAGCGCTGCGGATATATTCTACGCCCCCATCGTCAGCCGCTTCCTCACCTATGGCATCGGCGTGCCCGGCTTTGCCCAGGCCTATATGCAGGCCTTGTGGGAGCATGACTGGATGCAGCAATGGGTGGAAGCCGCGATGTCGGAGGAGTGGACCATCTCGCAATTCGAGACCGGTGAACAGGCGTGAGCCACGATCCCCTTGCCAATGCCCGTCACCTGATCGCCTGCGAAAGCGTCACCCCGGCGCGCGGCGCGGTGTTCGACATGCTCGAGGAAATGCTGGCCGACCTCGGTTTCGAAATCGATCGCTTCATTCGTGGCGATGGACCGGATGGAAGCGACGAGGAGCCGGTCGAGAACCTGTTCGCCATACGGCGCGGTCCCCAGGGACTTGCCGCATTTCGCCTTTGCCGGGCATGTCGATGTTGTGCCACCGGGTGAAGGCTGGTCGAGCGGGGCATTCGAACCCGAAATCCGTTCCGAACCCGGCGGGGACCTGCTTTACGGTCGCGGTGCGGTGGACATGAAAGGTGCGATTGCCTGCATGGTGGCCGCCGTGGCCGAGATACCGGCAGCAGCGGGCACGCTCAGCTTCATCATCACCGGCGACGAGGAAGGCCCCGCGCTGCACGGAACGCGCGCGCTGATAGACCGGATGCGGACACGCGGCGACATCCCGGACCTCTGCCTGGTGGGCGAACCCACAAGCGTGAACCGGCTGGGTGACATGATGAAGATCGGGCGGCGCGGTTCGGTCAACATCTGGCTGGAGGTGGAGGGCACGCAGGGTCATGTCGCCTATCCGCACCTTGCCGACAACCCGATGCCCAAAATGGTCGCCATCCTGGCAGAGCTGGATGCGTTGGTGCTGGACGAGGGGACCGACTGGTTCCAGCCCAGCAACCTTGAGATCACCGAGTTCGACGTGCCCAACCGTGCGCACAACGTCATCCCCGGCAAGGCCACAGCGCGTATTTCCATCCGTTTCAATGACCAGCATTCGGGCGCATCGCTGTCTGAAAAGGTTATCGCGATTGCCGAAAAGCACGGCGGCTCCGCGCGGCCCGTTATCAGTGGAGAGCCATTCCTGACGCCGCCCGGCGCATTCTCGCAGATGATCGCCGATGCGGTGGAGGCGGAAACCGGTATCGCGCCAGAAGCGTCCACCACCGGCGGCACATCCGACGCGCGCTTCCTGAAAGACCTGTGCCCGGTGATCGAATTCGGACTGGTCAACGCCACCATGCACAAGACCGATGAAGCGGTAGCGGTTGACGACCTTGCCACGCTGACGGCAATCTACCGCCGGATCGCAATGGCCGCGCTCTCCCAGTGAGGGGCAGGCCGCCTAGAAAGGGATTTTCATGAAACGCTGGTTGGCCATTCCGCTGTGGCAGCGGGTTCTCGTTGCACTGGCGCTGGGCATTATTGCCGGGCGCATGTGGGGGCCGGGTGCGGAAAGCATCAAGATCGTGGGCGATATCTTCGTCGCCTTTATCAAGATGCTGGTGGTGCCGCTGATCTTCTTCAGCCTGGTGTCGGGCGTGGCCTCCATCGGCGATATTCGCAAGCTGGGCCGGATCGGCTGGCGGGCGCTGCTGCTGTTCGTGGTGACGGGCCAGATCGCGGTGTGGCTGGGACTGTTCCTCGGCACGGTCGTGGCGCCGGGTTCCGGCGTGGATACCTCGTCCATCCAGATGGGCGCGGTGCCTGAGCCGAACGATACCACCTGGCGCGAGATGTTGCTGGGCATGGTGCCGCAAAGCCCCGTGCAGGTGATGGCAGACGTCAACGTGCTGCCGCTGATCATATTTTCCCTGCTGCTGGGTATCGGCATCCTGATGGCGAAGGAGGACGGCCAGCCAGTTCTCAAGATCTTCGATAGCGGTTCTGTCGTCATGCAGAAGGTGACGATGGTGGTGATGGAACTGACACCGTTCGGCGTCTTCGCGCTGATGGCGTGGGTGGCGGGCACGCTGGGTTTCGATGCGCTGGCGGCGCTGGGCAAGCTGGTGTTCCTGAACTACCTCGGCTGCCTGCTGATCATCTTCGTCGTCTATTCGTCCATGATAAAGTTCATCGCGCGCCTGCCGGTGCGGGATTTCTTCCGCGGCATCGTGGATGCCATCGCGGTGAGTTATTCCACTGCCAGTTCCAACGCCACGCTGCCCATTACCCTGCGCTGCGCAGAGCGTAACCTCGGTATCAGCAATTCGGTGGCCAGCTTCGTCATCTCGCTGGGCGCGACGATCAACATGAACGGCACGGCCATGTACCTGGGCCTCGCCACGCTGTTCGGCGCTCAGATCTTTGGTGTGGATTTGAGCTGGGGCGACTATTTCATGATCTCGCTGCTCGGCACTTTGGGCGCGGTTGGCGCGGCGGGCATTCCGGGCGCGGGCCTCATCATGATGGCGCTGGTATTCGGCGCGGTGGGCGTGCCGCTGGAAACCATTGCCTTTGTGGCGGGCGTGGACCGGATCATGGACATGATGCGCACCACTACGAACGTCTCGGGCGATGCCGCCGTTGCCACTACGGTGGCCAGCCTGACGGGTGATATCAACAGAGAGGAAATGATCAGCGCGGATGACGTGTAGCGTGTTGGCTTTTACGACCTAGAGCTCGGAGCGGCCTTCCTCGCGGCGCTCTTCCTCGGCTTCTTCGCGGCGCATTTCCTCGGCCGCTTTGCCGCGCGGCGTATCCATTGGATGGCGGTTCGATCGCTTGCGCATGAAATAAATGAACAGGCCTGCTGCAATTACCAGCACTACCACGAGGGTGATGATGTTGAGTGACGAGGCCAGGCTTGTGTCGGACATTCTACTTCCTTTCCAGTGGCGGTAACCGATTAACGCAGAAGCGATCTTCCTCGTTCCGCCGAGCCTCGGCGGGCAAGGTGCAACCACGAATTAACCATTTCGCTGCTACGCGCAGGGCTATGGATCGCCGCGTCTTCCTTGGCCTGTTTCTGGCGGCGCATATGCTGCTGGCGGTGGCCATGCCCGTATCCGACTTCGGTGAGGCCTGGCGCGCGGTCTATCTGCAATCGCTGCTGCTTGTCTGGCTGGTGCTGATCGCATTGGTGCTGTTGTTCGTGCAGGTTGCGATGAAGCGGGTGGACAGTCCATCCAAGGTCATGCTGCGCGTCTTGCGATCCCGGCGAAAGCGATATGTCGAAGGAGCCGTGTTCCTGGTGGCGTTGGCAACGATGATGCAGGTCTACATGATCCTGAAGGTCGCCATCCCGCAGTTCGTCCCCTTCTACGCCGATCCCGTGCTGGCAGACCTTGATGCCATGCTGTTCGGGCAGGATCCGTGGCTCTTGACCCACGCGGTGTTCGGACCATCGGCAACGCGCTTCCTGGATTGGTTCTATGTTACCCCGTGCCTGATCGTGACGGCCGGGATGACGCTGTGGGCCTGTTTCGCGAAAGACCGCGCCTTTAGCCGGCGGTCGGTGCTGGCCATCACCATGTGCTGGTTCATCATCGGCAACTGGGCGGCGCTGGCGCTATCCTCTGCAGGGCCGATCTACATGGAACATTTCTATGGCGACGCGCGCTTCGCCGATCTGCTGCTTGTCCTCCCGGCAGACCTCACCGCCACACAGACGCAGGCCTACCTGCTGGAGAATTTCGGCGCGCCGGGCTTTGGCAAGGGGATCAGCGCGATGCCATCCATGCACAACGCCCTTTACCTGTTGCTGATCTGGATGGTGCACAATCGTTTCGGCAATGGCTGGCAGTTGTGGCTGGCCATCGCTTTCGAAGGATTGGTGTTCGTCGCGTCCGTGCACCTTGGCTGGCACTATGCGCTGGACGCGGTGGCGGCGGCGATGCTGGTGGCACCGATCTGGTATTTCGCGGGCCGGGTGGAACGATTGCGCTTGCCTCGTCTGGCGTGGCCAGTGCGATTGGCAGGACGCGAAGAACCGGCGCAACCAGCCTAGCGCCTGGGCTTCTCCAACACCTTCTTCCGAAAGCTGCACAGGTCCACCACGTTGCAGCGCCAGCATTCGGGCGTGCGCGCCTTGCAGGTATAGCGGCCGTGCAGGATCAGCCAGTGATGCGCATGCAGGCGGAACGGCTGCGGCACGCGTTTCTCCAGCTTGGCCTCCACCTGCTCCGGCGTCTTGCCCTTGGCAAGGCCGGTGCGATTGCCCACGCGCAGGATGTGGGTGTCGACCGCGAAGGTTTCCTGCCTGAACCAGCAATTCAGCACCACGTTGGCCGTCTTGCGACCCACGCCCGGCAGGCGGACAAGGTCTTCGCGGGTATCGGGCACTTCGCCGCCGTAATCGTCGATCAGCAACTGGCTGAGCGCAATCACGTTCTTCGCCTTGGAATTGAACAGGCCGATGGTCTTGATGTGATCGATCAGGCCATCCAGCCCCAGGTCGAGCATCTGCTGCGGCCCCTCCACCTTGGCAAACAAGGCGCGCGTCGCCTTGTTCACGCCCACATCGGTAGACTGCGCGGACAATGCCACGGCGACGACAAGCTGGTAGGCATTGCCGTATTCCAGTTCTGTCTCCGGCTCTGGGTTGTCCTCCGCCAGCCGTCGGAAGAATTCGAAGATCTGGTCCTTGGTCATTCGCTTGCAATCAATCGTGATGGTCGTTGGCGTGCCGAATGGCCTCGGCCCGTTGGCGGTGGCGCTGCATGGCATCGGAGAAGGCGGCGGCGATAATGCCCGTTGGCATGGCCACAAGGCCGATGCCCCCCAGAGCCACCAGCGCGGCGAGGAACTTCCCGAGCGGGGTGATCGGCGAGACATCGCCATAGCCCACCGTGGTGAGCGTGATGATCGACCACCACATGGCGCGGGGTATCGATCCGAATGCTTCCGGCTGGATCTGGCCTTCGGCCCAGTGCAGCGCTGCGGCCCCGAACAACAGCAAGGCGGCGGCGAGTGCCAGCGTGACGAACAGGTCGTAGCGGCGCTCCGCAATGGCCGCGCCCAGCTCTCGCAGGGCGAGGCTGAACCGGCCGAACTTCATCAGCGCAGCCAGTCGCAGCAGGCGCAGCAGGCGGAACAGCGGCGCGCCCGTTACCACCAGCGGGAACAGGGAAGCGACCACCACTGCCAGATCGAGCAGGCCGAAGGGCGAGACGATGAAAGCCAGCCGCTTGCGCCATGCCGGTTTGCTGCCCTCGCGTTCGGCGCTCGCCCAGACACGGCCCGCGTATTCGAGCAGGAAGGCTACGCCGAACGCCATTTCGGCAAGAATGAAGAAGCTGCGGTATTCGCTGGCCAGCGCCGCCTCTGTCCCCAGCACAGCCATCAGCACTGAGGCGAGGATCACCGCGATGATAATGCGATTGGTAATCGTCAGCTTGCCGTCATTGCTGGCGGCGGCAAACAGCTGGAGGTAGGTGCGGCGGCGTAGCGTATTGGTCACGGTGCCCCGCTGCCCGAAGTCGCGTTCTGCGCCTTCCACGTCATCGCCGCGCGAACGCGGTTTGCGACTGTGGGGTGGGTGTAGAGCAAGGCTTCTTCCAGCGGCCCGGCCAACGGATAGCGATATTCCGCCGTCTTTATCAGCGCGCCGGACAGGGCATCGGGCAGTCCCACGTGGGTCAGCGAATAGGCATCGGCCTCCCGTTCCCCCACGCGGGTTAGGGTGTTGGTGATCGGCTGGGCGAGGGTGAACAGCAGGCCCAGCACGAAGACGAACACTGGCAGGCCGCGCGCATCCGCCAGCGGGGCGTCGGTGCCGAAGGCTCGCGCAAACCACGGGTAGAGCCGTGCGGTCAGCCAGAAAATGGCGACCGCCAGCAGGCTGAGCACGGCGATGCTACGCCAGACATGACCCAGCACGTAATGGCCGATTTCGTGCCCGGTCACGGCTTTCACCTCGTCCAGCGAAGCCTCGCCCATCGCCACATCGGAAATGGCGATGCGCGCATTGCCGCCCACTCCGGAGACATTGGCGGTAAAATTGTTCGACTGGCGCGAACCATCGAACATGAACACGCGATCTTCAGGCACGCCTGCATCTGTCGCGAGAGCCAGCACGGCATCGCGCACCTCGCCTTGGGGGATGGGGTCGTAATCGTTGAACAGCGGATCGATCAGCACTGGAGAGAGCAGCAGCAGGAAGGCGATGGCCGAAGCCACCAATGCGCCGCCCCATGCCCACCACCAGCGCCCGGTCTTGCGGATCAGCCAGTAGACACCGAGCAGAAAAAGGCCGCCAAGCAGTGCACTCAGCACCAGCGAAATCGCACCTTGTGCAAGGTAATCGCCCAGCGGCTGGCTGGTTCGGCCATACTGGCTTTCGCGCCACCAATCGGTGTAGATCGCGTAGGGCAGCGTCAGCAGCGTATCGACCACCAGGAATACCGCCGCGATCAGGAATGTGCGCAAGGCCCAGCCGCGCTTTTCCAGCCGGGCGGAAAGCCTGTCCAGCACACCGCTGCGAACGATGATCCAGGTGACCAGCGCCGATACCAGCAGGCCGACAAGGATCAGCCAGTGATTGCCGGTGGTGTAATCGCGGGCCAGCGCCAGTTCCTGCGCGCTGAGCATGTCGATCCAGGCTTGGGTGTCCGCTTCGATGCGCTGCGATGTCATGGTGTTTCCCCTCCCATGGCGGGGGCTAGTCCAGCCCCAGCACGTCGTTCATGGTATAGCGTCCGGGCGGCTTGCCGATCAGCCAGCTTGCGCCCTTTATCGCGCCGCGCGCGAAGATGTTGCGGTTCTGTGCCGAATGGCTGAGCGTGATGCGCTCCTCCTCTCCGGCAAAGATGACGGAATGTTCGCCCGCCACAGTGCCGCCGCGCAAGGCGGCGAAACCGATGGCCCCTTCGGCACGTTGGCCGGTATGGCCGTCGCGCCCGCTCTCGCTGTGATCGGAAAGGTTGATCCCCCGCGCCTCGGCCGCGGCCTTGCCCAGCAGCAACGCCGTGCCCGAGGGCGCATCCACTTTCATGCGGTGGTGCATTTCCAGCACCTCGATATCCCAGTCGGTGCCCAGCCGCACGGCTGCCTCTCTCACAAGATACGCCAGCAAGGTGACGCCCAGCGAGGTGTTGCCGGTTTGCAGGATGGGGATGGCGCCTGCAGCACTGTCCAGCGCGGCGGAGTGCGTTTCGTCCAGTCCCGTGGTGCCGATCAGGATCGGGATGCCTGCGCCGATCGCGGCGTGCAGATTGTCCTTCAGCGCGCCGGGCGAGGAGAAATCCACCAGCGCGTCGCTGGCATCGGCAAGGGCTCCCGGGTTCTCCCCCTTGTCGACACCACCGGAGCATTCATGCTCGCTGTCTGCCAGAACGGCAGCGATCGCCTGGCCCATGCGCCCGTGGCTGCCGATGATTCCGATTCGTGCCATTGCCACTCCTGTCCTTCCCATGCTTCATGCACATGTCTTGCGGACCCTACCGCTTCGCTACTTGAGGGTACTACATGCCCTACCGCTTCGCTACTTGAGGGCAAATGAGCAACAACCGCAACATCCGCAATATCGTGATCCTGACAGGTGCCGGAATTTCCGCGGAAAGCGGCCTGAAAACCTTCCGTGCAGAAGATGGGTTGTGGGAGAATCATCCGGTGGAGCAGGTGGCAACGCCGGAAGGCTTCGCGCGCGACCCCGATCTTGTCCAACGCTTCTACGATGAACGCCGCGCGCAGGTGCTTGCCGCGCAGCCCAACGCCGCGCACCAGGCGCTGGGGCGACTGGACCGGGAATTTTCCGGCGAACTGCTGATCGTCACGCAGAATATCGACGACTTGCATGAACGGGGAGGGGCCGCGCGGGTGCTGCACATGCATGGCGAATCGCTTTCGGCCTGGTGCCTGTCATGTGATTCGCGCCACCGCTGGGATGGCACCTTGCGTGACGAGCCTGCCTGCCCATCCTGCGGCGAGGCTGCCATGCGCCCCGATATCGTGTGGTTCGGAGAGATGCCGTACCAGATGGAACGGATTTTCGATGCGCTGGAACAGGCGGACCTGTTCGTCTCCATCGGCACCAGCGGCGCAGTATATCCGGCAGCGGGGTTCGTGCAGCAGGCCGCCACGCACGGCGCACGCACGCTGGAGCTGAACCTGGAAGAAAGCCTTGGCAGCAGCAATTTCGACGAGACGCGGCTGGGCGCGGCTAGCGAACTGGTGCCGGTTTGGGTGGATGAGGTGTTGCGCGGATCGTGAGGCCGCCGGTCGAACGCCGGCAGCCTCACTTCCAATCAATCCATCTTCATTTCGATTTCGCGGGTCAGGTAGGTGCCTGTAATCTCGCGGATTTCATTGTAGACATTGACGACTGTCTCGTTTGACATGTCCATGTTTGCCGCGCCCCATGCATCCATGAATTCGTCATACCTTTCGCGCGAGGGTTGCATGTTCTCGCCCGGGAATTCGATCACCAGCAGCAGGTGGAAGGCATCGCCGCCCGGTGCCATATTGGCATAGATGCCATAGTCGGTGATGTGGCCGAGTTCCTTGGCCACCTCGTTGCTGGCAACCCAGGTCTGGCGCAGGCCTTCGAGATAGGTGTCCAACTGCCCCGGTTCCACGCGGACCGTGGTCAGTTCCACCACCGTGTCGGAATATTCGTAATCCTCGTATTCGCTCAGCTGCGCTGCGGCAGGTGCTGAAACAGTGGCCAGCGCAAATGCGGCGGCAAGGCTACCAAACAGTAATTTTGACATGAATGTCCCCCTTGAGTGTAAGTCGCGCCGCAATGGCGCCTCTTTCAAAAGGGCGAGCGACCCCCTGCAACCCTATGCTAGGATCGCCCTTCTGCAAGGAGGAGTGTGTCCCTGAATGGGGCGCGAGTCAATTGCGGCCCGCAAGGCAATTTTCGATCCGGGGACGGTGGTGAAATCGGTGAGCAGCGACCAGCTGGCTAGCCACACCCGCTGCACGCCGGATCCTTGGCGATGTTGAGTGTGCGCATGCCCGGCTTCAGCCCGTCCATCAGGTGCAGCTTGCCCCATTGCGGGTCGCCCATTCCGCCGCTTCCGCTCACCAGAATGCGGATCGCCTGCATCGCCGCGAACGTGCCGACCCAGCCCACCATCGCGCCCAGCACGCCGTCCTCTGCGCAGGTGTCGCAATCCTCTGCATCGAAGGCATCGCCCACGAAACAGCGATAGCACGGCTGCGCGTCGCGGTGCCCGGCGAAGGCCCCCACCTGTCCCTGGAAACGCCCCACGGCGGCAGAGAGCAGGGGTATGCCTGCTGCCACACAGGCATCGGAAACGGCAAGGCGGGTGGCGAAATTGTCGGTGCCGTCGATCACCAGGTCCGCACCGTCGATCATGGCGCCGACATTGTCCGGCGTGATGCGCCGATCGTGGATCGTCACGTGCAGCTTCTCATCGAAATTGGCCAGCCAGCGGCGCGCGGACACGGCCTTGCCATGGCCAATATCGCGGGTGGTGTAGATGGTCTGGCGCTGGAGATTGCTGGCAGAAACCTTGTCATCATCCACCAGCGTCAACTGCCCGATGCCCGCGCCCGCCAGATATTGCAGCGCCGGTGCGCCGATCCCGCCAAGCCCCAGCAGCACCACATGCGCCCGCGAGAGTGCGGCCTGCCCCGCGCCGCCAATCTCGGGCAGCACGATATGACGCGCGAAACGGTCGAGCCGTTCTTCGGAGAGAGGGTGGGGGTGGTCGCTCATGGCACAGGGCTGTTGGCACGCTGTGGAGCGGCTGTCGATAGCCTGTGAATGAGAGCCAGCCCGCTCGCTGCCTCTCTCCCAAGTCGAGGCGGCAGCGAGAGCGCGAACTCTAACTTTCGAGTTGCCGTAGCAAGCTGCGCACGTCGCCGTCCATGTCGGCATCGCGCTGGCGCAGGTCTTCGATCAGGCGCACGGCGTGGATCACTGTCGAGTGATCGCGGCCACCGAACTTGCGACCGATTTCCGGGTAGCTGCGCGGGGTCAGCACCTTGGCCAGATACATCGCCACCTGGCGCGGACGCACCACCGCGCGGGCGCGGCGCTTGCTGCTCATTTCGCTACGGTCGATGCGGTAGAACTGGCACACCGTGCGCTGGATCTCGTCGATCGTGATGCGGCGGCGGTTGGCCGACAGGATGTCCGTCAGTTGTTCTTCTGCCAGTTGCAGCGACACTTCCTGTCCGGTGAGCTGGGCGTAGGCGATCAGCTTGTTCAGGCCGCCCACCAGCTCTCGCACATTGCGCGACACGGTGCGGGCGAGGAAATCGATCACGTCGCCGGGCACTTCCAGGGGCGCGAACTTGGTCAGCTTGCTTTCCAGGATCGAACGGCGCAGTTCGATATCGGCGGGCTGGATGTCGGCGACAAGGCCCATGGAAAGGCGGCTGAGCAGGCGCGGCTCCACCCCGTCCAGCGCCTGCGGGGCGCGGTCGGCGGCAAATACCAGTCGCTTGCCTTCGTTCAGCAGCGCATCGATCGTATAGAGCAGCTCTTCCTGTGCGGATGCCTTGCCGATGATGAACTGGATATCGTCCACCAGCAGCAGGTCGAACCCGCGCAGGCGCGCCTTGAATTCGATCATCTCGTTCGATTTCAGCGCCTGCACGAACTCCACCATGAAACGCTCGGCAGAGCAGTAGAAGATGCGCGCCCGCGGGTGCGTCTGCAAATAGGAATGGCCGATGGCGTGCATCAGGTGCGTCTTGCCCTGGCCGGTGGCGGCTTTCAGGTAAAGCGGGCTGAACTGCGGCTTTTCCGCCTTGGCCATGCGTTCTGCGGCATTCTTCGCCAGCACGTTGGTGCTGCCGGTTACGAAAGCGGCAAAGGTCTGCGTGGGGTCGAGACCGACGCTGGCGGTGAAGCCGTCGTCGCCGATCAATTCCATCGCCAGGCTGGCGTCGTTCGCCGCGCGGTGGCCGAAGCCGTCCTGGCCGCGCAGGTCGAGGTCGGCGATCTTGCGGCGACCGGGATGCACCTTGATGGAGATGTGGCGCACGTCGCTGCTGGCAATCTTCCACGCGAGCGACAGGCGATCATGATAGCGGTCTTCCACCCAGGTGGCGGAAAATTCGGTCGGCAGGAACAGGTCCAGCGTACCGGTGTCATGGTTAAGCTTGCCGAGCTGGATCGGCTTGATCCACTGGGTGAAGAGCTGGTGTCCCAAATCCTTGCGCAGACCCTGGCTGATGTCAGCCCAATCCGCTGCGAGGTCGATCGCTTCACGCTCTTCCATCTTGTCGTCTACACCCTCTTGCTTCGCCGATTGATCGCGCCCGCTCTGCGGCCCCATCCGAATCATTATATGTATGTCCCGTCCCTGATGATCGGCTCGCCCGAATTGCCCCAGTGAGTATATCTTCCGGTGACAAAGCTTCCCCCATCGGTGCCCGCATGTTGCGTTCACCAATCCACCCGTCGATAACTCGTTTGTTGATGGCTGCGACGGTTCCTGTCGCTGCCGTGATCCTGTTATGAACCGTTGCGGGGGAACCTCAAGACCGGGCTGTCAAATTTATATAAAAAATGGCCATTGACAGTCCGCAGACCCGCAGACTTGCGTTCAAATAACTGAAAACGCTAGATTTTCATATTACAGTCTCGCGAATCGTGAGATTCCCTACAGTTACGTGCGAGGGGTCTCAGACTCTTTTGCACATGCGAAAAGGGCCGGTGGAAAAACCACCGGCCCCCTGGAAACTGTGTTCCGATTTCGTTCTGCTTGAAACCGTCTGCCAATCCCGAATCGGGTGGCGTTGCGGCGCCGAATCAGAGAGCCGAGACGCGCTTGCTCAGACGGCTCATCTTGCGAGCAGCCGTGTTCTTGTGCAGCACGCCCTTGGCAACGCCCTTGGCGATTTCCGGCTGCGCATTCTTCAGCGCGGCCTGGGCATCATCCTTGTTGCCTTCGGTGCAGGCCACTTCGACCTTCTTGATCAGGCCGCGGATACGGCTCTTGCGCGCGCCATTGATCTCGGCGCGAGTGTTGTTGCGACGGATGCGCTTCTTGGATTGCAGCGTATTGGCCATATCTCGGTTCAGTCTCGCGTTCTGCTATGGCCGCTTTCAGGCGACCGAATGTTTGTTGGTTGTGTTCGAAAAACACGTAAGCGCGGGACTCGGTCCAAGCGCCGGAAAGCGCGCCACATAGTGCGCGAAGGAGGCGCGGTCAAGGATTCGCTTACTTCTGACAGGCGGGGCAGAACCACGTACTGCGTCCGCCTTGCACTATCCGCCGTATATCCGCTTCACCGCAGGTTTGGCAAGGCTTTCCCTCGCGGCCATAGACCAGGAAGCGGGTGGCGAAATATCCCAGTTCGCCATCGGGCGCGGCATAATCACGCAAGGTGGAGCCGCCATCGCGAATCGATTGCTCCAGCACATCCTTGATCGCCGGCACCAGCCGCTCCAGCGCCGGTCGATACACGCGCCCGCCCGCCTTGCGCGGATGGATGCCGGCGCGGTGCAGCGCCTCGCACACGTATATATTGCCAAGGCCTGCCACCACGTGCTGGTCCAGCAACAGCAGCTTGATCGCCTGCTTGCGGCCCCTGATCGCGGCGCGCAGGTGATCGACGGTAAGGCCGTCTCCCAAAGGCTCCGGCCCCATCGCGGCGAAGGCGGGCCAGGCGTTTAGCGCGCCCGTTTCCACAAGGTCGACAAAGCCGAAGCGGCGCGGATCGTTCAGGGCAAAGCGATGGTCGGCGGTCTCGATCAGCAGGTGATCGTGCTTGTCCGCCAGTTCGGGATCGATCCGCCAGCGCCCGCTCATCCCCAGGTGGAAGATCATGGTCTGGGCGCGGTCCGTATCGATCAGGCCATACTTGGCGCGGCGGCCAAGGCCGGTCACCCGCGCGCCAGTCAGCGACTGGCCCAACCCTTCGGGGAAGGGAAAGCGCATGTCGGGCCGCCCCAGCACCACGCGCGTGATCTGCGCGCCATCAAGATAGCGCGCCAATCCGCGCACCGTGGTTTCGACTTCGGGAAGCTCGGGCATGGCCAAGCCCTTTATCACCCTTTGCGCTGGGGACAATTGCCCCTAAGTGGGCAGCCATGAACGACCCAACCAACGACCCCGGCAACAGCAAAGTCTCCTTCGGTTATGAAGATGTCGCCCCGGAAGAGAAGACCCAGCGCGTGGGCGCGGTCTTTTCCAATGTCGCGCGCAAGTACGATATCATGAACGATGCCATGTCGGGCGGGATGCACCGCTTGTGGAAAGACCAGTTCGTGCGCCGCGTGAAACCGCAGCCGGGCGAGGCGATCCTCGATATGGCCGGCGGCACGGGCGACATCGCCTTTCGCATGGCGGCCAAGGGCGCAGAAGTGGTGGTGGCCGACATCAACCAGGATATGCTGGACGTCGGCATCGAACGCGCGATGGAGCGCGGTCTCGATGGCCTTTCATGGTCGTGCCAGAATGCCGAGACGCTGAGCTACCCTGACAGGCAGTTCGACGCCTACACCATCGTGTTCGGCATTCGTAACGTCACCCATATCGACAAGGCGCTGGCAGAGGCGCACCGCGTCCTGAAATACGGCGGCCGCTTCTATTGCATGGAATTCAGCACGACGGACTGGCCCGGCTTCAAGGAAGTTTACGACGCCTATTCGCACAAGCTGATGCCGAAGATCGGCAAGGCGATTGCGGGTGACGAGGAAAGCTATCGCTACCTCGCCGAATTGATCCGCCGTTTCCCCAAGCCTCCCGAGTTCGAGGCGATGATCAGGAATGCAGGTTTCGTTCGCACGCGGGTGGAGAAGATTCTGGGCGGCGCGGTGAACATCCACTCCGGGTGGAAAGTCTGACCGGGTGACGCGGCCTGCAACGCATATCTGGCGGCTCTTCAGCTGGGGCCGCACACTGGCACGCCACCGCGCGCTGGTGGGGATCGAGAACGATCCCAACACGCCTGCGCCGGTCAAGACGATCGCCAAATATGCGCGCTGGTCGACCTTCACCGGAAAATCCGGCCAGCCCGATTATGCCGGTGCCTTCCGCGAGATCGGACCCGCCGCCATCAAGCTGGGCCAGACGCTGGCCACGCGTCCCGATCTCGTGGGCGACGAGGCGGCGAGAAACCTGCTCAGCCTGCAGGATAGCCTGCCTCCCGTTCCCTTCGCTGCGATCCGCAAGCAGATCGAGGAAAGTTTCGAACGCCCGCTGGAGGATGTTTTCAGCGAGGTCGATCCCGACCCCGTGGGTGCGGCTTCCATCGCGCAGGTGCACAAGGGGGTGACAACCGAAGGGCGCGTTGTCGCCATCAAGGTGCTGCGCCCCGGCATCCGTGAAAAGTTCGAGCGGGACATCACCACTTACGAATGGGCCGCCGCGCATCTGGAAGGCATGGGCGGTGAAGCGCGCCGCCTGCGCCCGCGCCTGACCATCGCCAATTTCAAGCGCTGGACCAATTCGGAACTCGATTTCCGGCGCGAGGCCGCCAGCGCATCCGAACTGGCCGACGAAATGCGCGGCGTGGATGGCTATGCCATTCCCGATATCG
Organism: uncultured Alphaproteobacteria bacterium; assembly: GCA_963783265.1. GTDB lineage: Bacteria > Pseudomonadota > Alphaproteobacteria > Sphingomonadales > Sphingomonadaceae > Alteraurantiacibacter. The sequence continues at coordinate 86,856 of CAWAMU010000005.1, forward strand.
ACTGGGATCGCACCAATGGCCGCGTGCTGACCATCGAATGGATCGACGGGGTCAAGATCAGCAATATGGAAGCGCTGATCGAGGCAGGGCATGATTTGCCCGACCTTGCCCGGCGGCTGGTGCTGGCTTTCCTGACGCAGGCGATCAGCGGCGGGTTTTTCCACGCCGACATGCACCAGGGCAACCTGTTCGTGAAAGCCGATAGCACGATTGCGGCCATCGATTTCGGCATCATGGGCCGGATAGACCGGCGCGCGCGGCAGTGGCTGGCGGAAATCCTCTACGGCCTGATCACCGGCAATTACAGACGCGTGGCCGAAATCCATTTCGAGGCGCAATATGTGCCCAGCTACCACTCGGTGGAAGAATTCGCGACCGCGTTGCGCGCGGTGGGCGAACCCATGCGCGGCAAGCCGGTGAGCGAACTGTCGGTCGGCCAGATGCTGGACGGGCTGTTCGCCATCACCCGCGATTTCGACATGCAGACCCAGCCGCACCTGCTGCTGCTGCAAAAGACCATGGTGATGGTGGAAGGTATCGCCACCCAGCTCAACCCGCAGATCAACATGTGGGACGTGTCCGCGCCGTTCGTGAGAAGCTGGATCCGCGACGAGTTGGGGCCGGAAGCCGCGATTGCCGATCGCATTCGCACCGACGTCGATACGCTGCTGCGCATCCCCGACCTTGTGCGCCGGATAGAGGATCGCTTCCCTGCCAAGGGCGGCGCACCCGAAACGCCGCCATTGCCGGATGTCGAACTGGTGTGGGAACGCAAGCAGCGCCAGGGACGCGGTTGGCTGGGCTATGCGCTTGCCGCCGTCATCGGCGGGGTGGCCGTTTGGGGCGCGACACTGGTCGGCCTGATCGGCTGAGGACCTGAGCCCAATTTGGGGGAAATCGCTGCGATCCGCTTGAGCGGCGAACGCGCGCAGTCCAGACATTGCCAATGATCGATCCGCTTGCCCCAAATCCTGTTGCATGGTGGGAAAACCGTGGACGACCCTTCGCGCGCCTGCCGCGCTGGGGCGCGGCGGGCCTGCTGGCACTCTTGGCGGCGCTGATGGCTTGGAGCGTGTTTGCTGTTACGCCTGAAAGCTCGCCAAAACCGGCGCAGGTCGAGGCGCAAGCTGACCCTGCCGTCGATACGTCGGACGGCGACCTTGCTCTCTATGCACGCATTTCCGAACGCGTTGCTGCGGGAGAACCGTATTACGCTGTCGCCATGGAAGAACAGCGCGCGGGCAATTATCCGACGCGCCCTTTTGTCACCGTGCGTCTGCCGACACTGGCATGGCTGCATAGCGCCATCGGTGTAGGTGGCGTGCGGATGCTGGGCGCGGCGCTGCTGCTGGGTGCGATTGTCGCACTGCACCGGCGATTACCGGAGGATATGCCGAGGGCAGAGCACGTGGGCGCCTTGTTCATGCTGGCGCTGGGCGGGGCGGCGCTGGCTGCACCGATTTCCGGGCTGGTGCATGAGGTGCTGGCAGGGCTGCTGCTGACGCTGGCCTTGGTGCTCTACACGCCGTCGCGCTGGTGGCCGAGCCTGTTGGCGGCGGGCCTTGCACTGGCGGTGCGCGAACTGGCCGCGCCGTTCGTGCTGCTGTGGCTGGCCTTTGCGCTGGTCCAAAGTCGGTGGCGCGAAGCTGCTGCGCTGTGCGGTTTGCTGCTGATCTTCGCGCTGGGCATGTATCTGCATTACCTTGGCGTGGAGGCCGGGCGCCTTCCGGGCGATCCGGCATCGCAAGGGTGGGACGGGATGATGGGCCTCGCCTTGCCACTGATGGCGCTTTCACGCCTCTCCGCGCTGCTGGTGCTGCCCGCCACGCTTGCCGCGCCGCTGGCGATCCTGCCCTTCATCGGCTGGCTGGGGCTGGGCGGGCGGATGGGACTGTTTGCCGCGCTGTGGTTTGCTGGCTTCTTCACCGCGATGGCGCTGTTCGCCCGGCCAGAGAATTTCTATTGGGCACAACTGACCCTGCCAGCCTACATTGCAGGCATGGCATTTGCGCCGCGCGCAATCATCGAACTGGGAAAAATATCTTTCGGCCAAAGGGAAAGGCAACCTTAACCAAGATTTGCCAAGACGCCTGCTTGGACTATTAGCGGGCGTTGTAACCGATGCTTGAGCAGCGGATTGATGGTTTGGAACAGGAGGGACAGTCGACCAGTCCTAGAATCCTGCTTGTGGTGGGTGGCGGTATCGCTGCCTACAAGTCATGCGAGCTTGTCCGCCTTATTGCCAAGGGCGGGGGAGAGACCAGTTGCGTCCTCACCAACGGGGGCGCGCAATTCGTCACGCCCATGGCGCTGGCAGCGCTTTCGGGCAACCAGGTCCACACCTCCTTGTGGGACCTGAAGAACGAGGCCGAGATCGGCCATATCCAGCTTTCGCGAGAGGCAGACCTGGTGGTGGTATGCCCCGCCACGGCAGACCTGATGGCAAAGATGAACGCCGGCATCGCCGATGATCTGGCCACGACGCTGATCCTTGCGACGGACAAGCCCGTGCTGGCCGTTCCGGCGATGAACGTGAAGATGTGGGAACATCCGGCCACGCAGCGCAATATCGAATCCTTACGCGAATCAGGCGTGCGCGTGATGACGCCCGACGATGGCGCGATGGCCTGCGGCGAATTCGGCCCCGGCCGCCTGCCCGAACCGGAAATGGTGTGGCTGGAAATCGCCGATATGCTGGGCCTCGACCCCGGTATCGCCGGACAGGATATCGAAGCCTATCTGCGCGCCGTGGAAGCGGGCGCGGAAGAGGAAGACTACGAGGACACCGACCTCGGCACCGATCATCCCGGCGGGCTTGCCGGAATGCTTGCCAGCATCATCCCGCGCTCCCACCCGCGCAAGATCGCGGATGACGAAGTCACGTTTGACGGTGAACCGGGCGATGGCGAATTCGAAGACGGCGAAGCTGCGCCGGGTGACGGGCCTGACCTGCCCGAGCCCGATTATGCAGGCTCCGAGCATCTGATGGCGACCAAGGGCAAGGCCAAGGCCGCCCCGCCAACCGACCGGGAGGCGATCAACCACGAGGTCAACGCGCGCCAGGAAGCGCCGCAGCCGTTCGAGGGGGAGGAGGCCGCAGCCCCGGTCAATCCGCTGGAGCCCAATTCGCAAAATCTGGGCCACGTGCAATCGCCGGAACTCGATCCGATCGACACGTTCGATCCGCTGGCAGGCCAGCCCGCATTCGAGGACGATATCGAGCACCGTCCGCTGTACGGAAAACATATCCTCGTCACCGCCGGGCCCACGCATGAGCCGATCGATCCGGTGCGCTACCTGGCCAACCGTTCGAGCGGGCAAGCAGGGCTTTGCCATCGCTGCCGCCGCTGCTGCCGCCGGGGCCAAGGTGACGCTGGTGGCCGGCCCCGTGCATCTGCGCACGCCCCTGGGCGTGGAACGGATCGACGTGGAAAGCGCCGAAGACATGGCCCGCGCCGTGCGTGAAGCCCTGCCGGTGGATGCCGCCGTGATGGTGGCCGCCGTGGCCGACTGGCGCACGAAGGATTACAACGACATCAAGATCAAGAAGCGCGGTGCTGCCCCGCCCGCGCTGGTGCTGGCCGAAAACCCGGATATCCTCGCCAGCGTGGCTGCCAGTCCAAAGCGCCCCGACCTGCTGATCGGCTTTGCGGCCGAAACCAACGACGTGGTCGATAACGCTCGCAAGAAGCGCAAGAGCAAGGGTGTCGACTGGATCGTTGCCAACGACGTGTCGGGCGAAGTGATGGGCGGCGACGACAACCAGGTCCACCTCGTGAGAGAGGGCAAGGTCGAGCACTGGGATCCGATGACCAAGCAGGATGTGGCCACCAAGCTGGTGGAAGAAATAGCAGGAAAGCTGACCGCCGATGACTGATTTCGCCAGTGCGCGGATTCCCGTGCAGCTCAAGCGCCTGCCGCACGGGCACGGGCTCGACCTGCCCGCCTATGCCACCGGCGGCGCGGCGGGCATGGATGTGGTCGCGGCAGAGAATATCACGCTGCGCCCTGGCTCGCGCCACGCCGTCGCAACCGGTTTCGCCGTGGCCATCCCGGCAGGATACGAGATCCAGGTGCGCCCACGCTCCGGCCTGGCATTGAAGCACGGCATCACCGTGCCCAACACGCCCGGCACGATAGACAGCGATTATCGCGGCGAGCTGAAGGTTATCATGATCAACCTGTCGGACGACAATTTTCCCATCCAGCGCGGTGACCGGATCGCGCAGCTGGTGCTGGCGCCTGTCACCATGGCCGCGTGGCAAGAGGTGGAAGAGCTGGACGATACCGCGCGCGGGAGCGGCGGCTTCGGCTCTACCGGCGGGCACGGGAGCCTCTAGGGGTTTCTGCTTTCCGCCGCGTCCTTTGCCACGGCACGAAAAGAGAGCGAGGCTGCAAGCCACAAGGCTGCAAAGAAGGCGAGGATACCCCACTCGACATCGTGGCCGGGCATCATACGCAGCGCCGCCAGGCCAAGCGCCAACTGGCTGATCGCCAGAATGCCCGTGATGATCGACATGGCACGGGCGCGGAAGCGCAGTCCGATGGCGGCGACGATGCCGATCGCAAGCAGCAGCAGGAAATACCCATTTACCGCCGCATCTTCGTCGCCGATGATCCCGACAGCCAGATTGCTCCACACGGTGAAGAAGGCCGTAAAGGTGGCAAACCCGAAGCCGATCAGGTGTTGCCAGCTGCGGGCCAGTCGCAACCCGCCTTCCGCTGCCAGCCCGGTTATCAGAAGCAGGATCGCCGCGAACACGAAATCGCCACCCGTCCAGTCAACCTCTTCGGTGAATTGCATGGCGATGGCGGGCAGGGCCAGCAGCGCGGCAGCCGCGCTCCACCCGGCAATGCGCCAGCCTGCCAGTCGGCGGTGAAGGGGGAGGTCTGAATGTTGGCTCGGTCATGGTCACGATTCCTGTTGCTATGGTGTCCATCGTGATGCGCCCTTGAGGGCTGATCGGCATGAGGAATTCGTGAGCAATGGCTGAAAACCGATTGCGCACCTTCCGCTCTGTCGCGCGATTGCATAAGACTTGGCCGCACGATGCAAGACGATCCGCCCATCCTTCATTTCAACCCATTCGTGCTGGACCGCGCCAACCGCCGCCTTTCGCGCGACGGGGTGGCGATGGACGTGGGCAGCCGCTATTTCGACGCGCTGGTGTTGCTGGTGGAGGCGCGCGGCGCGCTGGTGACCAAGGATCGCTTCATGGAAGAGGTCTGGCGCGGCGTGCCGGTGACGGACGAGGCGCTGACGCAATGCATCCGGTCCCTGCGCCGCGCTCTGGATGATGACGCGGCAAGGCCGCGCTACATCTCCACCGTTCCCAAGCACGGCTATCGCTTCGTGGGCACGCTGGATGACGGCGCACCTGCCGATCCCGCCGATCTCGCGCCCTCCGGTATCGCTCCTGCTCTTGGCCCGGCGGGTCGACTGGCTGCTGCTTCCACCATCGGCGGTGCGCTGGCGGGAGTGCTGGGCGGGGTGTTCTACGCCGCCATCCTGTCTTCGGCTGCGGGGGAGGAGGGGAGCGCGGTTTTCCTGACCGTCGTCTCGCTCTGCCTGGCGGTGGGCGTGCTGGGCGGTGCGGGCGTCGGCATCGGCATGGCTCTCGCCACCGGACCGCGCGGCACCGGCGCGGCCACGCTGATCGCGGGCGGCGGCGCAGGCGGACTGGTGATGGGTGCGCTGGGAAGGCTGTTGGGTCTGGACCTGTTTCGCGTGCTCACCGGCGTTGGCATCGGGCCTGTCACGGGATTGCTGGAAGGCGCGGTCGTCGGCCTGCTGGCGGGCGGCGGCTGCGCGCTTGCCTTGCGCCATGGCGGATGGACAGGCGGTGCACTTGCCGCGCTGCTGGGCGCGGGTGGCGGCGCAGTGCTGGCGCTGGCGGGTGGGCGGCTGATGGCGGGAAGCCTCGTGCTGCTGGACCGCTCGCTGGACGGTTCCCGCCTGCAACTGGACCGGATGGGCGCGCTATTGGGCGAGGGCGAATTCGGAACGATCAGCCTTGTCACAAGCGCCGCCGTGGAAGCAGCGGTATTCGTCGCCTGCGTCGCGCTGGCGGTGCGACAGGGATTTCGGCGAAAGACCTGATCGTGCCCTTACCGCAAAAGAAAAGGGCGGCACCTTGCGGAACCGCCCTTTCCTGGTGTCGAGATATCAGCCCTTACCGCTCGTCGCGGCGCACCGGCTGGTCTTCCGGTGCGATGGAGATGCGCACGGTCTCGCCCGAATTGCCGGGGAAATCGGTGAACATTGCCTCTACCAGGTTGGGCACCAGATATTGCAGCCGGTTGGAGGTGGAGGCCGCTTCGGCCTTGCCTTCGAACAGCCGCTCTCCCGTGGCGGCGTTGTCGATCTTCAGGTCGATGCCGCTGGTGTAGATGGTGTAGCTGGAGATATCCGGTCCGCGATCGAAGAACGAATCGTGCCAGCCATATCCCCACCCGCGATCGCGGACATAGGCAACGCGGGTGTTACCGCGACGGTCGCGGAAAACAACCGGACGGGCATAGCTGCGCCACGGGCTGTAGAACGGGTCTTGATAGCCATAGCCGAAGCCGGTGGAGCGAATACGCTCGCGTCCGTCATCCACCCCGTAATCGAAGCGCACCAGCAATGTGGCATCTTCGGGCGAGGCTGCCTGGACATAGCCGAGCTGCGCCATTTCGTCCTCGACCTCGTCGGCGTAGAGCGAGAATTCGAGACCGCCGGCGAGGGCAGGATCATCGGCCACGACGAAAAAGCTCTGGCCCTGCGGTGCAGGCAGCTGGCTTTCGAAGCGCGATACATCGGCGCGGAAAGGCGTGGCGCAGGCGGCAAGGCCCAGCGCGATGGCGGGCACGGCGGCCAGCTTTGCACCTTTCACGGAGAACAGGGACTTCATCATGGCAAACTCTCTCAATTGCTAAGGCAGCGCGCGAGGCTCCTTCTGCTCCAACGCGCATGAATTTCTGCGATAATCGGTGCAATAGCAAGGGTAGAGTGAACCGAAGTTGAACTGGTGCAAAGCAAAAATGCAGCAATTTCAGTGGGATTGACTGATTTTCAGCCCCTTACCAGTCCCAGCGCATCATAGGCCGCATCCAGCGTGGGCGTGCCCAGTTCGCGCGCCTGCGAGGCACCGCGCGCCAGGATCGCATCCAGTTGCTCGCGATCATCCTTCAATTCCACGAAACGGTCGCGGATCGGGGCGAGCGTGCTCACCATTTTCTCCGCCAGCGCGGGCTTGAACTGGCCGAAGCCCTGTCCGCCATGCTCGGCCAGCACGGCTTCCGGCGTGGTCTCGCCCAGCGCGGCGTAGATGGTGACGAGGTTGAGCGCCTCGGGACGGCCCTCCAGCCCCTCCAGTTCGCTGGGCAGCGGTTCGGGATCGGTCTTCGCCTTCCTCACCTTCTGCGCCATCGTGTCGGCATCGTCGGAAAGGGCGATACGGCTCATCTCGGACGGGTCCGACTTGCTCATCTTCTTCGATCCATCGCGCAGCGACATGATTCGCGCGGCGGCGGGCGGGATGAACGGGTCGGGCAGGGTGAAGACCGGCTTTTCCTCTGCGAGCGAAATCATTGTTGAACTTCTGCGCAATGTCGCGTGCCAGCTCCAGGTGCTGTTTCTGGTCCTCGCCCACGGGCACATGGGTGGCCTGGTACAGCAGCACGTCGGCGGCCTGCAGCACGGGATAGCCGAACAGCGCGACCGACTGCCCCTCGCGGTTCTTGCCCGCCTTGTCCTTCCACTGCGTCATCCGGTTCAGCCAGCCCATGCGCGCTGTGCCCATCAAGAGCCATTGCAGCTCTGCATGGGCGGGCACCTGCGCCTGGTTGAACAACACGCAGCGCGCCGGATCGAGCCCGCAGGCCACCAGCGCCGCTGCCATTTCCCGCGTGTTGGCGCGCAGTTCCGCCGGATCGTGCGGCTGCGATATCGCATGCAGGTCGGCGAGGAAGAACAGGCATCTGCCGCCATCGGCCTTGCTGTCCATCTCGTCCTGCATCTTCACCCAGTTGCGGATTGCGCCAAGGTAATTGCCAAGGTGCAGATTTCCGGTGGGCTGGATTCCCGATACGACGATCATGATGCTCAGGGTTCTTTCTTCTTGGTAAGCGCGACAATGCGCTGCCGGTCTATGGCGCCAACTGCAAAGGCGACGCCGAAATAGACCACTGCCGAACACAGCACGAGGGCAAGGAGCGCGCCAAGCCGTGCCAGCAGGCCAGCGTCGAACCAGCCGGTTAGCAGGTCACGCGCGAACCACAAGGCGGCGCCCATGGCAGCAGCCGCCACCAATTGCCGCGCGATCCGCCCGACGAGAGCCAGCGGAACAGTGTAATAGTCGCGCTTCACCAGCACAACGTAGAGGAAGCCCACGTTGATCCATGCCCCGATCACGCTGGCAAAGGCCACGCCGACAACGCCGTAATCGGTCAGCAACGCGATGTTCAGCGCCACGAACACGAACAGCGATATGAAAGCGGCATAGACCGGGGTGCGCGTGTCCGAACGGGCGTAGAAATTGGGTACCAGCACTTTCACCATCACATATGCGGGCAGGCCCAGGACCAGTACGGAAAGCACATTGCCCGTCACCGCTGCGTCCGCTGCATCGAAGCGGCCGCCCTGGAAGATCATCGTCACGAAGGGCACGGCGCAGATCGCCAGCGCCACCGCGGCAGGAATGGTCAGCAACATGGCAAGCTCGATCGCGTCGGACTGGATGCGGTCCGTGCCTTCGCGGTTCTTCGCGCCGACGAACTTGGACAATGTCGGCAGGATGGCGGTGGACAGCGCAATGCCGATGATACCCAACGGCAGCTGGTTCAGCCGGTCCGCATAGTTCATGTAGCTCACCGAACCGCTTTCCAGCTGGTTGAGGAAGTAGAGCTGCACCAGCGTGTTGATCTGGTAGGCGCCGCCACCGATCGCGGCTGGCAGCGCGATGATGGAAAGGCGCTTTACCTCCGGCGTGATGCGCGGCCACAGCAGCTTGGGGCGGAAGCCTTCCACGCGCGTCCAGTAGAACAGCCAGGCCAGCTGGATCGTCCCGCCCACCGTTACGGCCCAGGCCTGAGCGTAGGCGACCTGCACCAGCGTCGCGCCCAAGGTGTTCATCGCATATTCGCCGCCCAGCAGGCTGGCGATGAGCACGAGGTTGAGGATGATCGGGAAGCTGGCGCCCGGCGCAAAACGGCTGACCGAATTGAGCATGCCGGTAAACAGCGTCACCAGGCTGACGAGGACGATGTAGGGAAACATGATCCGCGCAAACGCGACTTCCATCGCGAAAGTCGCCGCATCGGCACCGCTTTCGCCCAGCAGCCTGATCACCAGTGGCATCGCCAGCATCATCACGGCGCACAGGCCGATCAGCACCGGCAGAAATACGCTGAGGACATCGTTGGAGAAACTGCGCGCGTCGTCGATCCCGCCTTCGCCATGCAATCGCTTGGAGAACATCGGCACGAAAGCGGCAGAAAACGCCCCTTCAGCGAACAGCCGCCGGAACACGTTGGGAATGATGAAGGCCTGAAACCAGGCGTCGGTCACTCCGTTTGCGCCCAGCACGCGCGAGAAGATCATCTCGCGCGCCATGCCGGCCACCCGGCTCACCATCGTGAGCGAGCCGATCGTGCCGACGTTCTTGAGCAAGCTCATGGTGTTATGCCTCGAAGACCGACGGCTCGAGTTCGAGCTTGTCGAAGTGCGGGCGCTATCTGGCACATTATTTCGTCCTTCAACAGGATAAGGACGAACGTGGCCGTTTATGCGTCCCCGCCGGCAGGCATTTCGCCAGCCGGCGCGCCGCCCTGCTCCGCGTTGCGCTGCTGCTGCATGCGCTGGATGTAGAGGCCGTTGAAATCGATCGGATCGAGCATGAGCGGGGCAAAGCCTGCATCGCGGATGGCGTCGGACACGACGCGGCGGGCGAAGGGGAACAGGATGCGCGGCGCCTCGGCATAGGTGAAAGCGTGGCTCTGCGCCTCGTTCATGTTGCGAATCCCCACGAGGCCGCAATATGCGAGGTCGACGATATAGGCCGTGCCCTGTTCCATCCTGGCGGTAACGGTGATTTTCAGTTCCACCTCTGTCACGTCGTCGCTGGCGGGCTTGGCCCCGATGTTGAACTGCACGTCCATCTGCGGCTGGTCCTGCCAGCGATAGGACTGCGGGGCATTCGGGTTCTCGACCGAGAGATCCTTCACATACTGGGTAATGACGCCCGCAACAGGCGCTGTATCGCTGCCATTGGCTGCGGCTGCATCGTCGAGATTCTTGAGAACGTCGCCTTCATCGGCCATGATCGAGTTGTCTTTCGCTATAGGTTGGGCGGGCGGGATTCGCGCGCGATTAAGCTCGGCGCGCGCCTATCACCCCTTTATCGTCGCCGCAATGCCGCGACGAAGTGTGGCTGGCATGGTTCAGGGATACTTAAGTCGTGGTTGTTCATTTGATATTGGTGCCTATTTCAGCCACAATGCAAATAACAGCCCGCGATGGATGAAGTGCGCGGGCAGAACGGGAAAATTGCGTGATCGTAGAAATCGTCATCCTCGCCATGATTGCAGCCTTTCTGGGCATGCGCCTGTATTCGGTGCTGGGCCGACGGGCTGAGCATGAAGAAGAGATCATCCCTACCAACCGTTTTGATCGGGGGGATCAGGATTCGGCGCCGAAGGCGATGACGCAGCCCGCTGCCGAATCTGCGCAGGCGGACCGCGCGATTGCCGGTTTCCCGCCCGCCATCGAAATGGGCCTGCGCGAAATCTCCACGGCGGATCGCAATTTCGAACTGCTCGGCTTCCTCGAAGGCGCCAAGGGTGCTTACGAAGTCGTGCTGGAAGCCTTCTGGCGCGGCGACAAGGACGAGTTGAACGCGCTGTGCGACGATGATGTTTACGAAAGCTTCGAAGCCGTGATCGACGAGCGGGACGAGGCGGGCATCACGATGGACAACCGCCTGATCCGGATCGAGGATGTCACCGTCCATTCCGCCGAACTGGACGGCAAGATCGCGCGCATCGCCGTGCGGTTCGTGTCCGACATTGCCAGCGTCTCCTACGACAAGGATCGCAACGTGGTTGCAGGCTCGCTGGATGACGCGGTGGAAAGCCGCGATATCTGGACCTTCAGCCGCGATATTCGCAGCGATGATCCGCAGTGGCTTCTCGACGAGACCGACCAGGGCTGATAGCGGCCCGGCGCGTGACCCATACGCGCCTTTTCATCTGCCTTGTTTCCCTTGCGCTGGCCGCGGCCTGTTCGCGTATCATCCCCGAAGGCCAGCCGCAGCAGCCCATTCCGGTCGCTCCCAATGCCGCCAGTCTGGGCGTCTCGCCGGGACCATCCTTCGACAGCCTGCCGATCGACGGAGCGGACGCCAGCCAAGCGCTGGGGGCGTTTGTCGCCAGCTGTCATGTTCCGCGAACACGCGACGATATTTCCGGCCTGACCCGCCGCGAAGACTGGGCCGCGCCATGCGATGCCGCCGCCAACTGGCCGCGTGACGACGCCAGGCGTTTCTTTGCAGGCTATTTTACACCCGTGACGGTGGGCGACGGCCAGGGTTTCGCCACCGGCTATTTCGAGCCGCAGATCAGTGGCAGTGCGGTGCGCCGCCCCGGTTTCGACGTCCCGGTATACGCCCTGCCGCAAGATCTTGAACGCTGCTGGCGCGATGACATTCCCATCTCCGAACGCGAAGGCCGCGCGCCACTGTCCCGTCGCACCGCGACAGGCGCTTGCGTGCCTTATTATTCGCGCGCCGAAATCGAGGATGGCGCATTGGCCGGGCAAGGGCTGGAAATAGGCTGGGCGGCGGATCCGGTGGAATTCTTCTTCCTGCAAATACAGGGGTCGGGGCAGTTGGTCGCCCCCGATGGCGCGGTAACGCGCATCGGCTACGCCGGGCAGAACGGCAAGGCCTACACCGGCATCGGCGCCTTGATGCGAGAGCGCGGCCTGCTGGGCGATGGGCCGGGGCAATATGCCGGGTCGATGCAGGGCATCATGCAATATATCCGCGAGAATCCTGCGGCGGGCGCGGCGCTGATGCGCGAGAACGAGAGCTGGATTTTCTTCCGCGTGCTGGAAGGGCCGGGGCCGATTGGCTCCATCGGCGTGCCCGTATCATCCGGAAACAGCGTGGCGGTGGACCCGGATTTCGTGCCCTATGGCGCGCCCGTCTTCCTCGATCTGGATCGCGACGTGGCGGACGGGTTGTGGGTGGCGCAGGATACAGGCGGCGCGATCACGGGTGCCAACCGCTTTGATACCTTCTGGGGCGCAGGGACACGCGCCCGCGAAGTGGCGGGCGGCATGAGCGGGCGCGGACGGGCGCTGGTGCTGCTTCCGCGAGAGGCAGCAAGCAGGCTGGGACTGTGAGCCGCGCGCCCAGAGGCCTTTCGGCCGAGGAGAGCGCGCTGTGGAACAAGGTGGCCGCCACGGTGAAGCCGCTGGAAGCGCGGCCCGCACCCAAGCCCGAAACGGTGAAGCCAGCCCCTCCAGCCCCACCGGTGCCGCAGCCAAAGCGGCTGAAAGGCAGGGTGCCGCCTCCACTGGTGTCAAGACAACCCTCTCCCGCCCCGGCACCATCTCCCGGACTCGATTCGCACTGGGAACGCCGCCTGGCGCGCACCGGCACCGACCCCGATTTCACGCTGGACCTGCATGGCCACACGCTGGACCAGGCGTACCGGCGACTGGACGCGGGGTTGATGCAGGCCAAGGCCATGAACGCGCGGCTGGTGCTGGTGATTACCGGCAAGTCACGCCCCGTGGACGCCGCCGACCGGGGAGAGAAGCGCGGCGCGATCCGCGCCAAGATCCTCGACTGGCTGGCCGCCGGTGCCCACGCATCCGACATTGCCGCGATACGAAAAGCGCACCGCCGCCACGGGGGCGAGGGTGCGCTCTATCTGGTCCTGCGGCGGCGTCGCTAACGATTTCCCCATAAGCCCCTATCCCAGAAGCATCGTGTTCATCAGGCGACCGGGGATGGCGAAAGCCACGATGCCGGGGATCATCAGCGCCGTGAGATAGGTGAACACAAGGTGCTTCTTGTGTCCGGCGATGTCACCCTTGCGGGCGGTAGCGATGGTTTTCCATGCGGCGTGGAAGGTGATCGGCACAAAAATATGGATGAAGCTGAAACCGCCGCTGGACTGGATGAAAATTGCGCTGGTGGCGGTAATCAGCATCAGCACCAGCCACAATTTGCCCAGCCGCTTGTGCAGCGTGGTGCCCTTGCGCGCCAGCAGCAGAAAGCCGCCCAGCGGAATGGCGGGCAATACGCTGGCAACGTGGATGATGACCGGGAGCTTCGCATAGTGGTGGAGGTTATCGACCAGCCCGAACGCCGCCCGGCCCAGCGCGATTGCCACGAAGAAACACATGGTGAAACAGGCAATCGACACCAGCGTGCGGGCAACCGGGCCGATGTCGAAACCGGGCTTCGCAGCGGCGGCGGATGCGGTGAAGGGCAGTGCGAGAGTGGTCATTTGCGGTCTCCGTCAAGGTTCGTCAAACCGTTCTGGCCGATGCCCTTTGGCGGGCAATCGCCAAACCGTGAACAGGACGCTGCCTTCGTGAAACCTGCGCATTTGCGCGCGATTGCCACTTTACGATGCGTGAATGGGCACTAGGCTTGCAGCGAATGGACACCTCACCACCCCGCAACGGCGCACGGCTTGCCCGGCAGATCATCATCGATATTGCCGTGCTGCTGGCAATCGGGGCAGTGCTGGGTGTGCTGGCGCCGCTTGGCACGGGATATATGAGCCTGCCTGCCCGCATGGCCTACTGGATGCTGCTGGCGGTGGCGGGCTACCTTTTTTACAGGCCAATCGGCGCCATCGTGCTGCGGCTGGGGCCGAAGCTGGACCTGCCTGCATGGTTCCTCTGGGCCGCCGCCGTGCTGATTGCATCGCTGCCGATGGCGATACTGGTGTGGTTCGTGAATGCGGGGCGCGGCCCTGTGCCTATCCCGCCGCTCGACGTAGCGCTGACGCATTATTTTGCTGTCGCGGTGGTCGGCGCGGTGATCACGATCATGTTCAACCTGCTGCCCGTCACGCGCGATGCAGCACCAGCCGATACGCATCTCGAGAGTAATCGTGAACCGCCCCCTGCCGCGGCGGCCCCGGTGGCAAATATTGCCGGCTATCGCTTCATCGATCGCCTGCCTCCCGAAATCGGCACGGACCTGATCGCGCTGGAGATGGAAGACCATTACGTGCGCGCCCACACCGCGCTGGGCAGCGAACTCGTCCTTATGCGGATGCGCGATGCCGTGGCGGAGCTGGATGGTATCGAGGGCGAGCAGGTGCACCGCAGCTGGTGGGTGGCCCGCGGCGCGGTGGCCGATGTGAAGCGCGAGGGGCGCAATATCCGGCTGGTGCTGGATAACGGTATCGAGGCACCCGTCAGCCGCGCAAATGTCGCCCAGCTTAAGGAGCATGGCTGGATCTAGGCAAGTCGCCGGCTTATGAACCAGAAAACATATCGCGCCATCCAGTGGGCAACCTGCACCGTGGGCGAGGCTGTGCTGGGGGTGGTGTGTCGCAAATGCCTCGTCCGGCGATAAGTGCCGCGCCGGGTCGACAGCCAGAAAAAAGGCCCCCGACATCGCTGCCGAGGGCCCTTTTACGTCAGGTGAGCCGGATCAGAAGCGGCCCGCGTCCATCACCTTGGTCCATGCGGAGATGAAGGTCTTGAGGAATTTCTCCTCGCCACCGTTCTCTGCAAACACCTCTGCAATGGCGCGCAACTGCGAGTTGGAGCCGAAGACGAGGTCGGTGCGAGTGGCGGTCCACCGCTCCTTGCCCGACTTGCGGTCCTTGCCGACGAATTCCTCGTCGCCGCTATCGTCCACCACATTCCACTTCGTGCCCATGTCCAGCAGGTTCACGAAGAAGTCGTTGGAGAGCGTTCCGGGACGGTCGGTCAGCACGCCGATGGAATTGCCGTGCTTGGCGTGCTTGCTGACCGCACCCAGCGCCCGCATCCCGCCGACCAGCGCGGTCATTTCGGGAATGGAGAGGCCGAGCAGATGCGCCTTGTCGACCATCATGTCCTCGGTCTTCACGCTGGCTTTCGTCTTCAGGTAGTTGCGGAAACCATCGGCAAACGGTTCCAGCGGCTCGAAGCTTTCGGCATCGGTCTGCTCGGCGGTGGCATCGCCACGTCCGGTAGATACATCCACGCTGACCGAATGGCCGCCATCCCTGGCCGCCTTCTCGATTGCCGCCGCGCCCGCCAGCACGATGGCATCGGCCATCGAGATGCTGCCGCGCAGTTCATCCAGCTTGCCCAGCACCCTGGCCAGTTCCTGGGGATCGTTGGCGGCCCAGTCCTTTTGCGGGGCAAGCCGCACACGGGCACCATCGGCACCACCGCGATGGTCCGAATTGCGATAGGTGGAGGCCGAAGCCCAGGCTGCCTTCACCAGTTCGGAAACCGACAGGCCACTATCCAGAACCTTGCTCTTGAACGATGACACGTCGCTATCCGAAGGCTTGGTGCCGGCGGGAACGGGGTCCTGCCAGATCAGGTCTTCCTCGGGCACTTCCGGGCCCTGGTAGCGCGCCTTGGGCCCCATGTCGCGGTGGCACAGCTTGAACCACGCGCGGGCAAAGGCATCGTCCAGCGCCGCCTGGTCATCGCGGAAGCGTTCGGAAATCTTGCGATAGTCCGGGTCCATCTTCAGCGCCATGTCGGCGGTGGTCATCATGGTCGGCACCTTCTTGGAAGGATCGCGCGCGTCGGGCGCCATGTCTTCCGGATCGGGGTCGATCGGCTGCCACTGCTGAGCCCCGGCAGGGCTCTTCACCAGTTCGTACTCGTACTTGAACAGCAGGCGGAAATAGTCGCCGCCCCACTGCGTGGGGTTGGGCGTCCACGCGCCTTCGAGGCCGGATGTGGTGATGTGGCCGGAGCGGATCTGCTCGTCGTCGGTTGCCCAGCCAAAGCCTTGCAGCGCCAGGTTCTCGCCCTCGGGCGAACCGGAAAGCTGGTCTGCCGGAACTGCGCCATGGCACTTGCCAAAGGCATGGCCGCCGGCAGTAAGGGCAACGGTTTCCTCGTCGTTCATTGCCATGCGGGAGAAGGTCTCGCGCATGTCGCGGGCGGATTGCAGCGGATCGGGATTGCCGCCGGGGCCTTCGGGGTTGACGTAGATGAGGCCCATCTGGATCGCCGCCAGCGGGTTATCCAGCGCCTTGCCTTCCTCGGGAATGATGCGGGTCTCCACGCCTTCGTCGACCCACTGCTCTTCCGTGCCCCAGTACACCGTCTCCGGCTCGAACACGTCCTCGCGTCCTCCGCCAAAGCCGAACACCGGGCCGCCCATGCTTTCGATGGCGACATTGCCGGTGAGGATGAACAGGTCCGCCCAGCTGATGTTCTTGCCGTACTTCTGCTTGATCGGCCACAGCAGGCGGCGCGCCTTGTCGAGGTTGCCGTTATCGGGCCAGGAATTGAGCGGGGCGAAGCGCTGCTGGCCGCTGCCCGCGCCGCCGCGCCCGTCGCCGGTGCGATAGGTGCCCGCGGCGTGCCACGCCATACGGATGAAGAAAGGCCCGTAATTGCCGTAGTCCGCCGGCCACCACTCCTGGCTGTCGGTCATCAGTGCCTTGATGTCGGCTTTCAGCGCATTGTAATCCAGCGTGTTGAAAGCCTCTGCGTAATTGAAATCTTCATCCAGCGGATTGGCGGTCTTGCCATCCTGCGTCAGTATTTCGAGCTGCAATGCATCGGGCCACCAGTCGCGGTTTGTACGGCCCAGCAGGCTACGCGCGCCCCCGTCACCGTGAAACGGGCATCCTCCGGAAATCGAACCTGTTTTTGCATCCATGACATTCTCCTCTCGCTGTTCTCGCAACTCATCAATGCAGGGAGGATGGCCCCAATCCTGTAATTCGTCCAATCGATAAGTTGAGAAGCATTGATCGGATAGGGCGTTCACACGCCGCGCAGGGCGTAGTGCGAAAGCGGCAAGCAAACGAAAAACCCGGCGCTGCCGTGGGCAACGCCGGGTTCGGGTTGGATCGTATGAAGGTGAGGGTCAGGCCGCGGCGGCGATTTCCTCTGCCGCCTCGTTGCGGATCAGGTAATCGAATGCGGAGAGCGCGGCGGCAGAGCCCTGGCCCATTGCCACCACGATCTGCTTGTAAGGCACCGTGGTGCAATCGCCTGCGGCAAATACGCCGGGCAGGTTGGTGGCGCCCTTGCTGTCGATCACGACCTCGCCGTGCT
The DNA here is from genome assembly GCA_963783265.1 of uncultured Alphaproteobacteria bacterium. Classification (GTDB taxonomy): domain Bacteria; phylum Pseudomonadota; class Alphaproteobacteria; order Sphingomonadales; family Sphingomonadaceae; genus Alteraurantiacibacter. Next base: position 104,110 of record CAWAMU010000005.1, read on the forward strand.
TCGACAGTTCCAGGCCGCTGTCCTTCAGCCACTCGGTATTGGGCACAAGGCCGATCTGGACGAACACGCCTTCCAGCTCGACGGAGTGCTCCTCGCCGCTGGCGCGATCCTTGTAAGTCAGGCCGCCCACCTTGTTACCATCGCCGGTGATCTTGGTGGTCTGTGCGTTCACGAGGATCTCGACATTCTTCATGGAGCGCAGCTTGTCCTGCAACACCTGGTCGGCGCGCAGCTTCTCGTCGAATTCCACCAGCGTGACATGGCCCACGATGCCGGCAAGGTCGATCGCGGCTTCCACGCCGGAATTGCCGCCGCCGATCACGGCCACGCGCTTGCCCTTGAACAGCGGGCCGTCGCAGTGCGGGCAATAGGCCACGCCCTTGTTGCGGTAGTCCTGCTCTCCCGGCACGCCCAGCGCGCGCCAGCGGGCGCCTGTCGAAAGGATCAGGCTGCGCGCCTTCAGCACCGCGCCGTTTTCCAGGTGCAATTCGTGCATCCCGCCGGGGTTACGGGCAGGCACCAGCTTTTCCGCCGTGGCGAGGTTCATCAGGTCGATGGCATCCTGCGCCTTTACCTGCTGTTCCAGATTGGTGGTGAGCTTGGGGCCTTCGGTGTATTCGGTGCCGGGCAGGTTCTCGATCCCCAGCGTATCGTTCAGCTGGCCGCCAAAGCGTTCCGCCGCGATGCCGGTGCGAAAGCCCTTGCGGGCGGTGTAGATGGACGCGGCAACGCCGCCGGGGCCGCCGCCCACCACCAGCACCTCGAACGGGTCCTTGGCGGAAAGCTTCTCGGCCGCCTTCGCGCTGGCGCCGGTGTCGACCTTGGCCAGCACTTCTTCGAGGCTCATCTTGCCGTTGAAGAACGGCGCGCCATTCAGGAAGGTGGCGGGCACCGCCATCACGTCGCGGCTGTCCACCTCGTCCTTGAACGTGCCGCCTTCGATCAGCGTGGCGGTGATGCGCGGGTTGACCAGCGCCATCAGCGTCAGCGCCTGCACAACGTCCGGGCAATTATGGCACGAGAGCGAGAAATACATCTCGAACTCGAGGTCTTGCTCCAGCGCGGCGATCTGGTCGATCACCTCCTGCTCCACCTTGGGCGGATGGCCGCCGGCCCACAGCAGGGCCAGCACCAGCGAGGTGAACTCGTGCCCCATCGGCAGACCGGCAAAGCGGACCCACCTGGTGGCGTCCGAAGCGCGGCGGATGATGAAGCTGGGCTTGCGATCATCGGTGCCGTCGAATTGCGCGGAAACCTTGTCGTGCAGGGCGGAAATCTCTTCCAGCAGCGCGCGCGTCTGGGCGGATTTGTCGTCGTCACCCAGCGAGGCGACGAGTTCGACAGGTTCGCGCAAGTTCTCAAGATAGGCCTTGAGCTGCTGCGTCATGGTAGCATCGAGCATGGTGTCTCCTCAGTCTGGGTGGGGAATGGCGTTGGAGACCCGGGGCGGGGGAGGGGGGATGGCCCCGGGTCTCTTCGCGACCCGACCCGGACAACCCTTGGGTTACCGGCGTCGGGAAGGCGCGTGGCGGACTTGGGGTGCCGCTCACGCAATCATCAGGTGTCGACCTAGATCTTGCCGACGAGGTCGAGCGAAGGAGCCAGCGTGTCGCTGCCTTCTTCCCAAGCGGCCGGGCATACCTGGCCGGGGTTTTCGCGAACGTATTGTGCCGCCTTGATCTTGCGGGTCAGTTCGTTGGCGTTGCGGCCCACGCCTTCGCAGGTGATTTCCATGATCTGGATCACACCGTCGGGATCGATCACGAACGTGGCGCGGTCGGCCAGGCCCATTTCCTCACGCAGTACGTTGAAGTTCTTGGAGAGGGTGTGGAGCTGGTCGCCCAGGAAGGGGAACTTCAGCTTGCCGATCTTCTCGGATGTGTCGTGCCAGGCCTTGTGGCTGAAATGCGTGTCGGTCGAAACGCCGTACACTTCCACGCCCATGTTCTGCAGCATGTCGTACTTCTCGCCCATGTCCTCCAGTTCGGTGGGGCACACGAAGGTGAAGTCGGCGGGGTAGAAGAAGAATACGGACCACTTGCCCTGCAGGTCTTCGTCGGTAACTTCGAAGAAGTCCTTGCCGGCCTGGAATGCGGTGGCCTTGAACGGTTTGATCTGGCTGCCAATGATACCCATCGTGAAATCCTTTTTCGGTTGGTGTGTTCGTGAACTCGCAACCGCAGATAGGGTTTGATGCCGCGCGAAAAAGCGATTTTGTGCGATTGCTAACATCGAAATAATCGATCACAGGCGCGCAAGTTTAGAAAACTGCAACAGGTGTTGATATTTTTGCAAGTGATTGCGGGGCGGGGTTGCTTCCCTGTCGGGCCGCCAGCCCTTGTATCGTCTCTCGCCCGCTTCTATCTGGGCCGCGCGGTGACCACGTTCCCGCCCCTTCAGGGATATCAAGACCGGGACGGCCCGGCGGTTCTCAAGGAGGCCGAGATGCCGTGGATTGCATTGTTTTTTGCCGGGTTGTTCGAAATCGTCTGGGCTGTTTCGATGAAACAGTCGGAGGGATTTACCAAGCTCGTGCCGACAATTGTCATGCTGGTCGGCATGTTTCTCAGCTTCGCCCTGCTCGCCTGGTCGATGAAGGTCCTGCCGCTGGGCACTGCCTATACGATCTGGACCGGCATCGGCGCTGTCGGTGCCTTCATCGTTGGCGTGGCCTGGTTCGGGGAAGCGTTGAGCGCGGGGCGCGTGACCGCCGCCGTGCTGATCGTCAGCGGGCTTGTGCTGATGAAGCTTTCCACGCCCGCGTGAATTACCCGCTAGCTGACCCGCCCGGTCACCCGCACTGCGCGCGGTGCAGCAGCTTCTGATCGGCCAGCACCAGCGCCATCATCGCCTCCACCACGGGCACGCCGCGAATGCCGACGCAGGGGTCGTGACGGCCCTTGGTCTGGATTTCCGTGGCCTTGCCGTCACGGGTGATCGTATCGACCGGGGTGAGGATCGAACTGGTGGGCTTGAAAGCCACGCGGCAGGTAACCGGCTGGCCGGTGGAGATACCGCCCGCGATGCCGCCGGCATGGTTGGCCTTGAATTCCACCCCGCCATCCGCGCCGGGGCGCATCGGGTCGGCATTGGTTTCACCGGTGTTGGTGACGGCGGCAAAGCCATCGCCGATTTCAACGCCCTTGGTGGCGTTGATCGTCATCATGGCGGCGGCCAGTTCGCTATCCAGCTTGGCATAGACCGGCGCGCCCCATCCGGCGGGCACGCCTTCGGCATGGGCGGTGACCAGCGCGCCGAGCGAGGAGCCGGACTTGCGGGCATTGTCCACCAGTTGCTCCCACCGTGTCACCGTTTCTGGGTCGGGGCAGAAGAAGGGGTTGTTGCGGATCTCGTCCTTGTCGAAGCGCGCATAGTCCAGCGGCACATCGCCAATCTGCTCGACCCACGCCGTTATCTGCACTTCGGCAATGACCTTCCGCGCAATCGCGCCCGCTGCCACTCTCGCAGCAGTTTCGCGCGCGGATGAACGCCCGCCGCCGCGATAATCGCGAAAGCCGTACTTGGCGTCGTAGGTGTAGTCGGCGTGGCCGGGGCGATAGGCCTTGGCGACCTCCGAATAGTCCTTGGATCGCTGATCGGTATTCTCGATCATCAGGCTGATTGGCGTGCCGGTCGTCCGTTGTATGCCGTCTTGGCCCTCGAACACGCCGGAAAGGATGCGCACCTCGTCCGCTTCGCGCCGCTGGGTCGTGTATTTCGACTGGCCGGGCTTGCGCGCATCCATGAACGGCTGGATGTCGCCTTCCGAAAGTTCGATCCCCGGCGGGCACCCGTCCACCACAACTCCCAGCGCAGGGCCGTGGCTTTCCCCCCAGGTGGTAAAGCGAAAAACGCGTCCGAATGTGTTCCAGCTCATGGGAGGCAGCCTTTGCGCGAAAGTTGCGCGCGTGTCGAGTATCGCGGAACTTTCCTACATTCCGTGCACCCGGCGCATCCCGGCAAATTCCTGTGTCGTTGTCAAAGGCGTATTTTGATCCTGTAAAGTGTCAACACCGCCATATCGATCTAACATCATGATTTATTTGCTGAAAGTATCGGAAAGGACCATCGTCACGCTGTCAACTTCGTCAACTTCGTGTTGGAAATGCAAAATCGGGAGAAGTCCTCGCAACCTCTGGCCAAACCCCGCTACACAGGGCAGGAACAAAACGCGCTCAAGCAGCGGATGCGGTAGCGTGGAAAGAGACTTATGATTGCAAAGCTATCGGGACGGCTGGACGAAACCGGCGAAGACTGGGCCATCGTCGATGTGCAGGGCGTGGGCTATCTCGTCCATTGCTCCACCAAGACCCTGGCCGCGCTGGGAACGGTAGGCGATGCCTGCACCGTCCACACCGATCTGCAGGTGAGCGAGAACGACATGCGCCTGCTGGGCTTTGCCGAAAGCGCAGAGCGCGACTGGTTCCGCCTACTGACAGGCGTGCAGGGCGTGGGGTCCAAGGTGGGCCTCGCCATCCTGTCGGCCCTCTCCACCGGCGAACTGCGCGATGCCTGCGCGCGCGGCGATGCCGCCAGCGTGGCGCGGGCGAACGGCGTGGGGCCGAAACTGGCGGGCCGCATCGTGAATGAACTGAAGGACAAGGCGGGCGCTTTGCCCGGCGGCGGCATGGCCGGCGCGACGGTGATGCCCGCTGGCGGGGCGAGCGCCGATGCGGTGTCTGCGTTGCAGAACCTCGGCTTCAAGCCCGCCGTCGCGGCACAGGCCGTGGCCCGCGCGCAGGAGGAACTTGGCGAAGGCGCTGCCGAGGGCGATTTGATCCGCGTGGCGCTGAAGAAAGCGGCAGGATAGGAGACATGACCATGACCAAGCTTGCCATCATCGCTCTGGCGGCCAGCCTCTTCGCCGCGCCCGCCGCAGCGCAGGACACGGCGACCTTCACCACCGGCCCCGTGTTCGCCGATTTCGGTCCGCACGCCAGCGTGGAGCAAACCAACCCACTGCCCGCCGACCAGCCTTGCGCCATTCCTTCGATGTCGCCGACGCTGCGGAGGAAGGCGGCTTCAATCGCGGTTTCGAAAGTGCCGCGCGCTTCGTCAACATGCACGCCGCCAACGGCGTGGACCCTGCATCAGATCGACGTTGCGGTAGTGGTCCACGGCCGCGCGGTGCTGGACTTCTGACCGACGAGGCATGGGCTGCGCGCGACCTGGAAGGCGATACCAACCCCGGCGGCGACAAGGTTCGCACGATGCTGGAAGCAGGCGTGCGCTTCATCGTCTGCGGCCAGAGCGCGGCGGGGCAAGGCGTGGCCAATGACGACTTGATCGACGGCGTGGAAGTGGCGCTCTCCGCCATGACCGCCCACGCGCTGCTGCAACAGCAGGGCTATACGGTGAACCCGTTTTGATGGTTGCGAACGTCATACAATGCAGCGAATTGAAGAAGCACAACTGGATGCGCCAGGTTGGTTCGATAATTCCTACGTGCAAATCGAGTATCTGCTCGGCGCAGTCGACACTCTACGCTGGCCTATCAGGAGGTCAGGCATATTGCCGATCTGGAATGTGCGGATGCCACCTCGACAGTATTGCCAATCGTGCGCGCAAGAGCGCAGGCCATCATGGATCGAGAATGGCCCCATGATGAGTTATGGGTCATCTTCATCGAGTATGTCTTGCGCGAGTTTCTGAAGCACGAATGAAACTCGCAACCTTATTGGCTCATCGGGTTCTGACCAATATGTGTTCACGAAGGATGGACGGTGAGCATTCGGTATACCAAGTGGCACAGCCGATAAGACTAGGCCCGGAGAAACCTTGAGAATGAGCGCGTGACTTCTACGCTTGATGATCGTTTGCGAAAATAGCATCGCACTGATAGGCCTTCTAAGCAGCTCGCTCGTTAGCCGATGATAATTGTCTATCTGCCTTAGAAAGAACATTTTCGATCAATATGACTGACCAACCCATCCACTCCCCCGACCGCCAGCCGGAAGACCCGGACGCCGCGCTGCGTCCGAAGTCGCTCACCGAATTCGTCGGGCAGGAAGCCGCGCGCGACAATCTTCGCGTCTTTATAGAGGCCGCCAAGGGCCGCTCCGAGGCGATGGACCATGTGCTGTTCTTCGGCCCTCCCGGCCTTGGCAAGACCACGCTGGCGCAGATCGTGGCCAGGGAACTGGGCGTCGGTTTCCGCGCCACCAGCGGCCCGGTGATCGCCAAGGCGGGCGACCTTGCCGCGCTGCTCACCAATCTCGAACCCAACGACGTGCTGTTCATCGACGAGATCCATCGCCTCAATCCGGTGGTGGAGGAGGTGCTGTATCCAGCGATGGAGGACCGCGCGCTCGACATCATCATTGGCGAGGGGCCTTCTGCGCGCAGCGTGCGGATCGACCTGCCGCCCTTCACCCTGGTGGGCGCGACCACGCGGCAGGGGCTGCTCACCACTCCTTTGCGCGACCGTTTCGGCATCCCCGTGCGGCTGGTGTTCTATACCGAGGATGAGCTGATGCGCGTCGTCACACGCGGGGCATCGCTGCTGGGGATGGATATAGACCCCACCGGCGCGCGCGAGATTGCGCGGCGTTCCAGAGGCACGCCGCGCGTGGCAGGCCGCCTGATGCGCCGCGTGCGCGATTTTGCGCAGGTGCAGGGCGCCACCACTGTCTCCGCACCGATTGCCGACGAGGCATTGACCCGGCTGGAGATCGACAACCTCGGCCTCGATGCAATGGACAGGCGCTACCTCACCATGATCGCCACCACCTACAAGGGCGGGCCGGTCGGGGTGGAAACGCTGGCGGCTGGTCTCGCCGAGCCGCGCGACACGGTGGAGGAGGTGATCGAGCCTTACCTTATCCAGCTGGGCCTGCTGGCCCGCACCGCGCGCGGTCGCTGCCTGAACGATGGCGGCTGGCGGCACCTGGGCATGGCCGTGCCAAACGAATCGGGTCCGGGGCCGCAGGGCGGGCTGTTCGACGATGAAGGCTGAGTGCTGCGGTTAACTTCACGCTAACCATAGCGGACCCTCTTTTCGGTTCCAATCTGGGACAGACGGGGTCGACAACGGAAAAAAGCGCAAATTTCAGAGGCTCCAAGGCCCGATATCGTGGTTAACGCAATTGCAGAGTGAGGTTTTGCAGGTCTCTCTGGCAGCAACCGGAAAAGGCGAAAGGTGTCTCAGCGACACCCGAAGCCAAATCCCGGCCAAGCTGAGAGAGATCTTTCATGTCGGTACGTATGGCCATTGCGAAACTAACTGCTGCCGCCGCGGGCGGTGCAGTTGTGGGCGGGGGCGCGGTGCATGTCGCCGAGCCGCAGTCTGCCCAGGTCAGCTATAAGTCGGACAAGGCTGACGAGGGCGAGACAGAACTGGTTTACGTCAAGGGTGACGGGCCAACGGCCCGGCGGACAATCCCGCCCCTGCCGCGAGAGCAGCTGCGCTTGCGCCGCACGATCGAAACCGAGTGCTGCGTGGAAGAGGTCGCTGCCCTGGGCGCGCCTCTCCCGCTGCCTCCGCTTCCCTCCGCACCGATCAGCGGCGGCGGCAGCGGCCAGCCGATCATCATCGGCGGTAGCGGCGGCTTTGGTGGCGGCTTTGGCGGCGGGTTCTTCGGCGGCTTCTTCGGTGGCTCTGGCGGCGGCGGCAGCGCGGTTGTCGACATGAGCACCACCACCACGACGGGCGGCACCGGCGGCATCGACATCGATATCGACAATGACAATTCCAGCACGGGGTCTTCGACCAGCACCAGCTCTGGCGGCTCGTCCACCTCGACTTCCGGCGGATCAACCTCGACCAGCTCGGGCGCTTTCACCAGCACCACCTCTACCGGTGGCTCGTCTAGCAGCACCAGCACCGGCGGCGTCACCAGCACGACGTCGTCCTCGACCGGGGAGTCACCAGCACGACGGGCGGCGTGACCAGCACTTCGTCCTCCTCGGGCAATGTCACTTCTTCCACCAGCGGCTCCAGCTCAAGCTCGGGCAGCTCCAGCACCAGTTCTTCCACCGGCGGCAGCACCAGCGGCAGTTCTTCGACCAGCGGCAGCAGCAGCGGTGGCAGCAATGGGTCGAGCGGAAAGCCCGGCCATGGCAGCAGCAGCTATGGCGGAAGCACCACCACGAGTGGCGGCAGCACCACGGGCAGCACGACCAGCGGCGCCTCCACAACGTCCACCTCTTCGGGTGCAACCTCGTCCACCACCACCACAGGCGGAGTCACGAGTACGACATCGACAGGCGGCAACACAACCTCCACCGGGGGCAGCACCACCACTACCACGGGCGGCAACACGACAACTGGCGGCAACACCACGTCCGGCGGCGTGACCAGCACGACAGGCGGGGTAACGTCGACCAGTTCCACCTCGGGCAATGTGACCAGTTCGACCTCGGGCAGCAGCTCGACCTCGACCAGCACCTCTACCTCCAGTTCGACCTCATCGAGCACGTCGGGATCGACATCCACCAGCAGTTCCACCTCTGGCGGCACCACCGGAGGCACGACTTCGGGTACACAGGTTCCTGCACCCGGCATGCTCGTGCTGTTCGGCGCGGCTGCGGGCGCCGTGTTCTGGCGGCGCCGTCGCAAGAACAACGGGAACGAAGCCGTCGCCGCGTAGTTATTTTTTCATGTTAAACAGGGGGAAGGCGGTCTTCGAGAGAAGCCGCCTTTTCTGTTGGGCTCCACTTTCGGGAGACCGATCGACGTCGATCAACGTCACCGTGTCGCCCGATTTCGGCGACGTTGCGCTGGATGAAGTTCGGCTTCCGCCCCGCCGTTTGTCGTGCCGAAAACACTTGCCCCAAATGAAAGGGGCAGGCCGCGAAGCCTGCCCCGATCGGTGATTGTCGATGTAGACGGCAGCGCCGCGTATCAGGCAGCCGCCAGCTTGCGCAGGACGTAATGCAGGATGCCGCCGTTGCGGTAATATTCCATCTCGTTGGCGGTATCGATCCGGCACAGCGCGGTGAAGGTCTGCGTCGACCCGTCGGCGCGGGTGACCTCCACTTCAACCTGCTGGCTGGGTGACAGATTATCAAGGCCCTTGATGGTGAAGCTGTCCTCGCCCGTGAGGTTCAGTTCCTTGCGGCCTTCGCCTTCCTTGAACTGCAAGGGCAGCACGCCCATGCCGATGAGGTTGGAGCGGTGTATACGTTCGTAGCTTTCCACGATCACGGCGCGCACACCCAGCAGGATCGTGCCCTTGGCCGCCCAGTCGCGGCTGGAGCCAGTGCCGTATTCCGTGCCGCCGATGACGACCAGCGGGGTGCCATCTTCCTTGTGCTTCATGGCGGCGTCGTAGATCGCCATCTGCTCGCCCTTGTAGGTGGTGTAGCCGCCTTCGACGCCGGGCACCATTTCGTTCTTGATGCGGATGTTGGCAAAGGTGCCGCGCATCATCACGTCATGGTTGCCGCGGCGCGAGCCGTAGGAGTTGAAGTCCTTCTTGGCGACCTGGTGGTTGACCAGATATTCGCCAGCCGGGCTGTCTTCCTTGATCGAGCCGGCGGGGCTGATGTGGTCGGTGGTGACGGAATCGCCCAGCACGGCCAGCGGCTTTGCACCCACGATATCTTCTACGGGAGCAGGCTCCATGCCCATGCCCTCGAAATAAGGCGGGTTGGCGACATAGGTGCTGGCGGGGTTCCAGCTGTAGGTGTCGGAAGCCTCCACCTGGATGGCCTGCCAGTCTTCATCGCCCTTGTAGACATCGGCGTAGCGGGTCTCGAACATCTCACGGTCGATATTGGCCACGCGGTGCTTGTGAACTTCCTCGTTGGTCGGCCAGATATCGGCCAGCATGACGTCGTTGCCGTCCTGATCCTGCCCGATGGGGGTCGTGGTGATATCCTCGGTCACCGTCCCCTTCAGCGCATAGGCCACCACCAGCGGAGGGCTGGCGAGGAAGTTGGCGCGCACATCGGGAGAGATGCGGCCTTCGAAATTGCGGTTGCCCGACAGAACCGAGGCGGCGACGAGATCGTTCTCGTTGACAGCCTTGCTGATCGCCGGGGCCAGCGGGCCGGAGTTGCCGATGCAGGTGGTGCAGCCATAGCCGACAAGGTCGAAGCCGATGGCATCGAGATCGTCCTGCAAGCCACTCTTCACCAGGTAGTCGGTCACCACCTGCGATCCTGGCGCGAGGCTGGTTTTCACCCAAGGCTTGGGCTTCAGGCCCTTTGCGTGCGCCTTCTTGGCGACGAGACCGGCAGCGATCATCACATCGGGGTTGGACGTGTTGGTGCAGCTTGTAATCGCGGCGATCACAACGTCGCCATCGCCCACATCGTGGCCCAGCCCTTCAACATCGACGCGAACGGGCGCGTCCTTCTTGTAAACCGACTTCAGGTCGCCGTTGAAATTCTCGTCCACCAGCGGCAGCGCGATCTTGTCCTGCGGGCGCTTGGGACCGGCGAGGCTGGGCACGACCGACGCGACGTCAAGTTGCAGCGTGCTGGAGAATACGGGTTCGGCATCCGGCTCGAACCACATGCCCTGTTCCTTGGCATAGGCTTCGACCAGCGCGATATCCTCTTCGCTGCGACCCGTAAGGCGCAGGTATTCCATCGTCTTGTCGTCGATGCCGAAGATGCCGCAGGTGGCGCCGTATTCCGGTGCCATGTTGGCGATGGTGGCACGGTCGGCCAGGGTCAGGTTGGATACGCCGGGGCCGTAGAACTCGACGAAGCGGCCCACCACGCCATGCTCGCGCAGCATCTGCACGCAGGTAAGCACCAGATCGGTGGCGGTCACGCCCTCGGCCATCTTGCCGTCGAGGCGGAAGCCCACGACTTCGGGGATCAGCATCGAGATGGGCTGACCCAACATCGCGGCCTCTGCCTCGATCCCGCCAACGCCCCAGCCCAGCACGCCAAGACCGTTGATCATGGTGGTGTGGCTGTCGGTGCCAACGCAGGTATCAGGATAGGCGACGAGTTCGCCATTCTGGTCCTTGCTGGACCATACGGCCTTGGCGATGTGTTCCAGGTTCACCTGGTGGCAGATGCCGGTGCCGGGAGGCACGGCAGAGAAATTCTCGAGGCTCTTGGCGCCCCATTTGAGGAAATCGTAACGCTCCGCATTGCGCTGGTATTCCAGTGCCTTGTTCGCCTCGAAAGCCTGCGGGGTGCCGAACTCATCGACCATCACGGAATGGTCGATCACCAGGTTCACGGGAACCTGCGGATTGATCTTGGCGGTATCACCGCCCAGCTTGCCAATCGCATCGCGCATGGCGGCAAGATCCACCACGCAAGGAACGCCGGTGAAATCCTGCAACAGCACGCGGGCGGGGCGATACTGGATTTCATTGCCGGTAACGGGGTTCTTCAGCCAGCCCGCGATCGCATTGACATGCTCCTCACCCACGGTGAAGCCTTCGTCCTCGAAGCGCAGCATGTTCTCCAGCAGCACCTTCATGCTGAACGGGAGGCGGCTGACATCGCCAATCTTCTCGGCCGCGGCGGCGAGCGAGTAATAGGCGTATGTCTTGCCGTTCACATCGAGAGATTTGCGTGTGCCGAGCGAGTTGGAGCCGACCTGTGTCATGGGCGTTTGGTCCTCTAGAGTATTGCGGATCGGCTCCATACTTGCGAGGGACGGAGCCTGTTCGAGGGCGACCTGCGCGTTTGCGCTGCTTTGGTCAAGGGGGCAGGTCGACCGGGTAATGATGCAACGCGGCATGGGGGCAAGGTGTTCCATGTGCGCAAATCGGGAAGCGAGCGATAATGGCTTTTGGAAATCCGCGCCGGAAAAGGGCCTCCCTGCACGTCTTGCTGATGTTGGCAGCGCTTGTCGTGGCGGCGTTCCTTGGTGCCGCTGCCGGGCTTGTCTGGCAGTCGTCGGACTGGTTTGGCGAGGATGATCCTTCCGAAGTGGTTGTAACAGCGGAAGCTCCCGGCGATTGACCGGGACGCGGTCAGACGCTGGAAACTTCGGTATTTCCGCCGCGCTTAGCCCTTGGCGCGGCTATCCAGCAGGCAAGCACGATTAGCAAAACGCCGACGATCGTTGGCATCGTCACCGCTTCGCGAAAGAACAGCCAACCAAAAAGTGCTGCCCATACGAAGCCGGTATATTCCACCGGGACCAGCACCTGCGCCTCGGCTCGGGCATACGCCCAGGCAATGGCCATCGAACCCGCAACCGTCAGCACGGCAGCCCCGGCGATCGTCGCGACAGTCTCCGACCCCGGAAGGACGAACAGGAATGGCGCGGCCAGCAATTGCACGAGGCCGCCAACCCCGGCGTGGAAAGTGGCAACTTCCACCGGCCCCGCAACCTGCGACTGTTTGCGGATGACCACGAAATTGTAGGCGTAGAGCATCGCCGATACGAAAAGCGAGGCGAGGCCCAGCAGGATATCGTCGTCCATTTCTGCCCTGCCAAGCCTCGCGCTGACGATCACGAAAGTCCCGGCAAGGCCGAGAACCGACGCACCGATGGCGCTGCGCCGGATTTGTTCACCAAGAAAGAGATGCGCGAAATACAGCGCCACCAATGGCGCGATGAAGCTGATCGCAATAGCCTCAGCGAGCGGCAGCTTCGTGAGCGCGTAGAAGAATGTCAGTGCCATGAAGGCGGAAATGACGCCTCTTTCCAGATGCAGCCGCATCACATGCCTTCTTGGCCAGGACTTTTTCCGGGCCAGCCAGACAGGTGCGATCAAAGCTGCGGCCAGCAGGGATCGCAGCAGCGAAGCTGTGTAGACACCGGTTGCCAGCGACGCGCTTTTCATCTGCGCGTCCATCAGCGCCAGGAAACCGACGCCGGCAAAGGCTGCGAGGAAAGGCAGCAGATGGTGATGGGGGCGGTCCATTCATGCTCCCTAGGGCGCGGGCGATGCTGCGTCACCATGCGTCGGTCGCCGCGTATTCAAAGCATTATTCTGACACATATTCAGCGACGCGAAAGCGCCATTGCTTGATCGTAGGACCGCAAGGCGTCAGAATTACAGGACATACATGGTTAACAAGGAAATGATTCGAATGCGAATGGCGCATATTTACGGGCTCGGGCTGATTGCCGCGCTTTCGGCCTCGCCGGCGGCTGCCCAGGTGCTGTTCGCGCAGGATACCCTTCAGGACGACGATGCCGCACAAGTAACGGCGCCGCCGGTGTTCGAATCGCAGGAGATCGTGCAGGAAAATCCGCGCGAGGCTGCCGTGCAAAGCTGGAGCCTTGCCGACGCACAGGCGCTGGCGGCGGTCGTTGCCGGTATCCACAAGGAGGGTCTCGACCCGGCGGATTACCGGCCAGACCTGTTGCAGGAAGAAATTGCCCGGGGCGAAAGCCGCGCGCTGGATGTTCGCGCCAGCGGTATCTTTACCTGGCTGGTGGAAGACCTGCGCGACGGCCGCACGCCCATGGATTCGCGCCGGCAGTGGTTCGTCGTCGATCCCGATGCCGATCTGATCCCGACAGGCGACCTGATGGCGCAAGTCCTGGCGAGCGGTGATATCACTGGCATCACAGGCACTCTCGCCCCCGTCCACGAGGATTATGCCGCCCTGCGCGAAGCGCTGGCCAGCACACCCGAAGAGGACGTGGAAAAACGCCGAATGATCCGCGCCAACATGGATCGCTGGCGCTGGCTGCCGCGCGACCTGGGCGGGCAATACCTGCTTACGAATGTGCCGGAATACCAGCTGCGGCTGATGGTGAACGGCCAGATTATCCGCACCTATCGCACCATCGTGGGCGCGCCGGGTCGCTCGGCCACGCCGCAACTGGCGGAAACTGTGGAGGGCGTCGTGTTCAACCCGACATGGACGGTGCCGCAAAGCATCGTGGTGGGCGAAGGGTTGGGGAACCGCGTGCTGAACAACCCCACATGGGCGCGCAACAATGGCTATCGCGCCACGCGCGGGGCCGATGGCTATATCAGCGTGGTGCAGCAACCCGGGCCGGGCAATTCGCTGGGCATGATGAAGCTGGACATGCCCAATCCGCACGCGATCTTCCTGCACGATACGCCCGCGCGCAACCTGTTCGACAGCGAGGATCGCGCGCGCAGCCACGGCTGTATCCGGGTGGAGCGAGCGCTGGAACTGGCAATGACCGTGGCAATCCTTGGCGGCGGTGCATCGCGTGACGAGGCCGTGGCGGTCTCGCAAAGCGGGGACTACACCCGCGTGCCTGTCGAGCGCACGATCCCGGTCTACATCACCTATTTCACCTATGGCGTGGATGTGGACGGAAACCTGCGCGAATTCAATGATCTGTATAGCCGCGATGCCCCGGTGCTGGCTGCGCTGGATGCGCCGCGCGTGGGCAACCGGGCGACTGTCAGCGCAGAGGAAATCGTGCCGATCGAACAGCCCGGGGCCTGATTACGGGTGTCTGGCATCACGAAGCTGTCGTCGAATTCCTCCGGCGAGACTTCGCTATCCAGCTGGGCTTCGCGGACGGCTTGTGCACCGGCCTCGCGGGCGTTGTTCTCATCTGCAATCGCCTGGAAATCCACCGTGTGCTTGCGGGCGGAGCCGTAACGGTTGCGCCATCGGCGGCAATGCCCAGCGCTGTCGGCGAAGATCAGGCGTCCGCCCATCAGCCGGGTAAGGGCTTGCGGGAAAACTTCCGGCCCGAAAGCGAAACAGCCGTTGGAACGCCCCAACCGTCCCCATCGAGCCACATGATCGGGCGTGGAATAGGCGGCCGCGTGCATCACGATGGCGCGGGGGAAGGCGTTGGAATTGCTTTCATCCAGCCCACCCAGCCGCACGGACGTGCCATAGCGGCCTTCATACCATTCCCAGGTAATGTAGGCGCCGCGACTGGTCGCCCAGCTGTTGTGCAGGTTGGAAAAGCCGTTGAGCCAGCCATCGTGTTCCGGGTCCGAGCCACTCCCATGACTCACCAGCGCGCTGTCGGCGGTGCCCGCTTCGAGGTTCACGAAATGGAAGCGTGGCTGGCTGGAGTGAAGGCCGAAATCGGCAATGCCCACAAGATCGGTGCGCCATAGTTGCGCGCCTGCGCGTGAAACCTCGCGCCGGGCGATATCCAGCAGCTGCCGGGTGCGCGGATCGGGCCCGGCCTGCGCGAAAACGCGGGCAGGAGATGCGGCAAGCGCGGCGCCGGTGGCGAGCGATGTCGTCAGGAGTTGGCGGCGATTCATGCCTGCCATGTTGCATGACGAAGGTGAACCTTGTCCATACAGGCCTGCTTCCATCTCAGCTTTGTAACCGCCCGATCGCCTCGAGGCTTGCCTCGATATAGGCGTTGTTATCGTGGCGGTGCGTGCCGACGAAATGCACGAAGCGCGTGTCATCGTGCCAGGCTTCGTTCCAGTAATTCATATATCGCGCATAAGGCAGGACGACCGGCTCCGCCTCGTTGGAGAGGTGAAAGTTGGAGGTGACCTGCTCCGTGCCCCAGATGCTCACATCATCCGCACCGATCATGCGCGTCAGCTCTGCAAGGAAGGCCGAGGCGAGCGGGCGACCGCTGCCCGTGGCGGCAAACCCGGCAAAGCCCGAACAACCGCGCGCGTATTTCCAGCCGCGCGCGGCGGAAATGCTGTCGAGGCGGGATTCGATGCGCGTCTGCACATGGCCGTCCTGCTCGCCATCGGGATAGAAACGTTCGCAAAATTCCGCCAGCGGCAGCGGCCCGACTTCGGCATCCTCGCCGCCAAGGAACAGAAAGCTGCGGTTGCGGGCAATCGCTTCGCCAATTTCAGGTACGGCGCCGAGGGTTACCGTGTCACTGTCCAGCTGGATCCAGTATTCGCCCGCGCGATTGTCGAGGATGGTCAGCAGCCGTTCCCACGTGCCGCCGGCGGGAAATTCATCCAGCTTCACACCGGCGATGCGCATGATTTCCGGGTCGCCGCAATGATGCGCAAGGATCGCGCGATCCTGCGCAGTCAGCGTGCCATCGTCGAGGATGGCGATGCGGCCCCGGCGCAATTCGTGCCACAGCGATTTCACCGCGACGAGATAGGGCAAGAGGACTGCCGTCCCGATCATGGAGAACAGGACGACGCCATCCTGCTTCGGCTCGATCGGCGGGGTGTTCAGGACGCCCGTGATAGCCTCCGCATGGCGCGTGGCTTCCATTTTCGAGCGCCAGCGGTGCGGAAGGAGGCTGCTCATGTTCATCGGGCCTAGTTCTCCAGCACCATGCGATCATCGGCAATGCGCACATTATCAATGGTTTCGAGGAAAGATTGCCCCAGCAGCGAAATTCCCAGTCCTTCGGGAATGATGACGGCGCGCACATCCTGGGCTTCGAAATCGCCGAGGCGCATCCGCGGAAGGCTGGTATTTACGCCGTAGACGGGACCGCTGGCCCCTTGCGCCACCGTGGCGACGTCGGCCTCGTCCCAATACAGGCCCATCGCCAGCGCATCCTCACCCGTCAGTGCGACGACGCTGGCGCCGGTATCCACCAGCATGCGGGCAGGCACGCCGTCTACGGTCACGTCTGCATAGAAATGACCGTCATGTTCGCGTTGAAGGGCAATTTCATGTCCCCAGCCGGAGCTTTGCGTTTCCTGCACCGCTCCCAGGGTCACCGCATTATCCGGCTGGTCAGCCTGACCGTGCGTAAGTCGCTCTTCTGCCTTGAAGACAGGCATGGCAAAGCCAATTGCGCCGCCGACGATCAAAACACAGGCGAAGGGTAGCCGCATATCCATAGCCCGGCATCCTAGCAGCCAAGCATTGCCACGGAGTAAAGGCGGTTTTCATCCGCCATCGCCAGCATGGAAGCCGCATGGCGACGCGCCACGACGCGTTGGTCCTCGCCATAACCCCCGCCCAATGCGCTGGCGATGGGCAGGGCGCGGCTGCGAGCCTGCGAGACAACGAAACGGTCGCGCGCATCCAGCCCTTCGCCGGTCAGCGCGAGGCGGCCCAGCTTGTCGTCCAAATGCGGATCGACGCCCGCCTGGTAGAGCACGATATCGGGCGCGAAATCCTCGATCAGCGGGGGCAGCGCCTTTTCCAGCGCTTCCATGTAGCCATCGTCATCCGTGCCATCGGCAAGGCCGATATCGAGGTTGGAGCGCGCCTTGCGGACGGGAAAATTCTTTTCGGCGTGGATCGAGAGGGTGAAAATATCATCGCGCAAGGCCGTGAGGCTGGCCGTGCCATCGCCCTGGTGAACGTCGCAATCGACAATCAGGACCCGGTTCGCATCGCCCTGCGCGATCAGGCGGTTCGAGGCGACGGCAAGATCGTTGAACACGCAATAGCCTGCGCCTGTGTCATGCAATGCGTGATGGCTGCCGGCGGCGGAATTGGCAGCATAGCCATGCTCCATCGCCAATTGCGCGGCCAGCCAGGTGCCGCCGTTGGTATGGCGCACGCGGCTGGCGATATGCGGGGTGACGGGGAAGCCGATGCGCCGCTCCTTCTCTCGCGGAACGGTGGCGGTGAACACCTGTTCTACATAATCGGGGCAATGCACGGCTTCCAGCCACTCGCGCGGCATGGGATCGGGCGCATGTTCGGTGATCGGAGAGCCGCTGGCACGCAACTCCTCCATGACGAGATAGTATTTGTCGAATTTGAAGCTGCCGCGATCCGGGCGCGGAGCCATGTAATCGGCGTGATGAACAACGTGGAGCAAGCCAGATCAGCCGTTCTTGCTGCCCTTGGCGGAAATGGCCTGCTCGGCCAGCTCTTCAGCCTCCTTCTCGTCTCCCGGCTCAAGGATGTTGATCTTGCGGTCGATCAACTCGTTATAGGTGCGGAAGAACACACCGAGTTCCCACATCATGGTTTCGCGTAGCTGGTCGAGTCTTTCGATCGCGCCGAAAGTCTGGCTGAGCGGGGGCACGCCGACCAGCCGGTCGTTGCGAACCATTTTGCCGTCTTCTTCCTGCTCCATGCGCAGGATTGCCACTGGGCGCACACTCACCAAAGTGCCGGATGGCAAAGCGCCGCCGGTAAGCACCATCACGTCCAAGGCGTCCCCATCTTCCGCCATTGTCGCAGGAATAAATCCGAAATTGGCCGGGAAGGCCAGGCCCTCTGGCAGTTCGATCGCCCAGCGGAAGATGCCTAAATTCTTGTCGAGATCGATCTTGTGCGTGTTGCCCTTGGGGCATTCGATGAACGCATGCAGCAGCCCCTTTTCGTCGCGCGCTGGAAGGCGGGCGAGGTGGTCTGCGTCGATCATTGCGCGACCCAGCTTTCCAGGGTGGCCAGCACCTCAGCCGGGCTGCGACTGGCGGAATTGCGCCAGCTTACCGCGTCTTCGGGCGTGTTGATCAGTTCGCCTTCGCCATTCAGCACCAACACGTTAGGCGTGCCTTCGGGGGATACGCCAAAGCGTTCCGCGATATCGAGATTGTAGCCGTCACCGGTCTGCGGCAGGCCGACATTCAGGAACACCGGCTCGAAATTCTGATCCAGCACCGCTGCCAGTTCCGGCTCCATCAGGTAACTCGCCAGCGCGCGGCTGTCGTGGCACCAGTTGGCCCCCATCACCAGCAGCACCAGCTTGTCCTCCTCCGCCGCTTTTACCAGCGCGGCGTCGACTGCCGCCGACGCGTTGATTGCGGGATCGTAGATCGCGCCTTCTGGGTGGGAAATTTCTGCCGCCGCATTACCCTGCTGGGCCGCGGTGTTTGCGCATGCGGGAAGCAACACCAATCCGGCCAGCGACAACAGCGCCCGGCGCAGTTTCATTCGGCCGCCTGTGCATGCGGATCGAAGGCGGTAGCCGTGCCTGCTTCGATCTCGGCAGCCTTCTTCTCCACCAGTTCCACGATGTGATCGAGCATTTTCTCGCTCTCCACGTGGTGATCGGTGACGCCGGAGAGATAGACCATGTGCTTGCCGGCACCGCCGCCGGTAATGCCGATATCGGTTTCGCGCGCCTCGCCGGGGCCGTTGACCACGCAGCCCAGCACCGAAAGGCTCATCGGTGTCTTGATATGCTCCAGCCGTGCCTCCAGCGCCTCCACCGTGCGGATCACGTCAAAACCCTGGCGCGAGCAGGAAGGGCAGGAAACGACGCGCACGCCGCGTGTACGCAGGCCCAGCGCCTTCAGCATTTCAAAGCCGACTTTCACTTCCTGCTCGGGCTCTGCCGACAGCGAAACGCGAATCGTGTCGCCGATACCGGCCCACAGCAAGGAGCCCATGCCGATGGAGCTTTTCACCGTGCCGCCAATCAGGCCGCCCGCCTCTGTGATGCCGAGGTGCAGCGGGCAATCCACCGTCTCTGCCAGCCCGTGATAGGCGGCAACGGCCAGGAACACGTCGCTGGCTTTCACCGCCACCTTGTATTCGTGGAAGTCGTGATCCTGCAGCAGCTTGATATGATCCAGCGCGCTTTCGATCAGTGCTTCCGGGCACGGCTCTCCGTATTTTTCCAGCAAGTCTTTCTCAAGGCTGCCGGCGTTCACGCCGATACGGATCGCACAGCCGTTGGCCTTGGCCGCCCGCACCACCTCGGCAACACGTTCGCTGCTGCCGATGTTGCCGGGATTGATGCGCAGGCAGGCCGCGCCCTTGTCCGCCGCTTCCAGCGCGCGTTTGTAATGGAAATGGATGTCCGCGACGATCGGGACATTGGCCGCCCTGGTGATCTGGTCGAAATTCGCCGTCGATTCCGCCGTCGGGCAGGAGACACGGATAATATCCGCACCCACATCCTCGCAGCGGCGGATCTGGTCGATGGTGGCACCCACATCCTCTGTCGGTGTGTTGGTCATCGTCTGGACGGAAATGGGCGCATCGCCGCCGACGGGCACGTTGCCGACCATGATCTGGCGAGACTGGCGGCGCTCTATATCGCGCCAAGGGCGTATTGAAGACATGTCACCTGTATAGGCGTTTGGCGTGACAGGTTAAAGGCATGGTTTTGCGCAAGCGTATCACACGGCATGTTGCCGGATGCTCCGCAATGCTCTTTGATCGGTGGCGAATGTCTGAAATCGAATCCGATCCGCCCGAGCAACTTGATGGGCCTATGCTGTTTGGCCGCGTGCTGGATGGCCGTGGCGGTGGCCGGGCAGTCGGCTGGGAGGAGGCGCAAGGCTGGACGCCGCAGGCACCGGGCGAGGTGCTGTGGTTGCATATCTGCCGCAACCGGCCCGGCGTGCAGGAGTGGCTGGAGGGACTTGGCATTCCCGAACCCACCACCGAACTGCTGGTCAGCAACCAAACGCGCCCACGCGCTTTTCGGGAAGGCGAGGCGCTGGTGTGCACGCTGCGCGGCATCAATTTCAACCCCGGGGCAGAGCCGGAGGACATGGTCGCCCTGCAAGTGTGGAGCGATGGGAATCGCGTGTTCACCCTTCGCCGCCGCCGCCTGCAATCGCCGCGCGATGTTTGCGCCATGCTGGATGCGGGCCGGGGGCCCCGCGATGCCGGGCGCATCATCACCGATCTGGTGGAGGCGTTGATCAACCGGATGAACGTATCAATCGTCGATATGAACGACACGATCGACGCGATGGAGGAACAGGGCACCGAAACCGATACCGATGCGATGTTGGCGCGTATCGCGGGTATCCGTCGCAATTGCCTGGGGCTGCAACGCCACATGGCACCCCAGCACGAGGCGCTGGAAATCATTTCGCGCACCGCGCCCGGCTGGTTCGAGGAAGACGATCGCCGAGAAATCGCCGAGAGTATCGACCGCCTTCGCCGCTTCCTTGAAGACATCAACATTTCCAAGGAAAGCGCGCTGGTGCTGCAGGACGATATCCGCGCCCGCGCAATCGCCCGTTCGGAACGCACCAATTACCTGCTCACCATCGTGGCCGCCATCTTCCTGCCGCTGGGCTTCATCACCGGGCTGTTGGGGATCAATGTGGGCGGCATGCCGGGCGTGAACGATGGCCATGCCTTCTGGATCGTGGTGGGCCTGTGCTGCGCGATTCTGACGGCCCAACTGGTGTTGTTCTGGAAATGGAAATGGCTGTAGCGCCAATCATGCGGAAGGGACGCGGCTGATGGAAGAACACGGCGCAGGCTTCATGCTTCGCGACGCGCTGTTGATGCTGGGCTTTGCGATGGTGGCGGTGCTGGCTTTCCGTCGGGCCGGGCTCGGCGCGACGCTGGGCTATCTTGTCGCAGGTGCGCTGATCGGGCCATCGGTGTTCGGCCTGGTCGACGGGGCGGAGGAGATGGCCGAGGTTGCCGAACTGGGCATCGTCATGTTGCTGTTCGTCGTGGGACTGGAATTGTCTCCCGCGCGGCTTTGGCGGCTGAAGGGCGCGATTTTCGGGCTCGGGCTGGCGCAGGTAACAGCCTGCGGCCTTGCGGTAAGCGCCACCGTGCTGGCGCTGGCCGGCTATCCGTTGGCAGCCGCGCTCGCCATAGGATTGCCGTTGGGCCTGTCTTCCACCGCGCAGGTGCTGCCGATGTTGCAAGCTGGCGGTCAGCTGCGCACACCATTTGGCGAGCGCGCCTTTTCTATCCTGCTGTTCCAGGATCTCTCGATTATTCCGTTGATCACGATTGTCGCTGCGCTGGGGCAGGGCAGCGACGAAGGGCCGTCGGGCTGGATGCTGGGACTACTTACCCTGGCGGCGGTTTTTGGACTGGTGGCTGCGGGGCGGCTGTTGATCCGTCCGCTTTTTCGCCTGATCGGCCATCTTGGCGAACGCGAGTTGTTCATCGTCGCCGCGCTCTTCACCGTGCTTGCCAGTGCCGTGGTGATGACCAGTCTTGGCCTGTCGGCGGCGCTTGGGGCGTTTGTCGCGGGCGTGATGCTGGCCGATACGCCCTACCGGCACGAACTGGAAGCCGACATCGAGCCTTTTCGCGCCATCTTGCTGGGGCTGTTTTTCGTGGCCGTAGGCATGATGCTGGATTTGCAGGTGATTGCCGAAAATCCGTTCTTCGTGATCGGGTTTGCCGTACTTCTGATCGCACTCAAGACCGGCATCATCATGGTGCTGGGGCTGCTGCTGAAGATGACCTGGCGCGGTGCCCTGGCGCTTGGCCTGTTGCTGAGCCAGGGCGGCGAATTTGCCTTTGTCATCTATACGCAGGCGCTGGGCGGCGGGTTGATCTCTGGCGATCAATCGAGCCTGTTCGGAGCAATCGTGACACTGTCGATGGCGGCCACGCCATTCCTCATGCTGGCAACCAGGCGCATCCGCCGCGAACCGCGCAGGGACGACGCTGACGGTACGCGCGAAGGGCCGCATGACGAAGGGGCAAGAGCCATCGTCGTCGGCTATGGCCGCTTTGGTCAAGGTGTGGCGCAAGTCTTGCTGAGCGGGGACCTGTCAATCACGCTGATCGACAGGAAACAGCGTCAGATCGATCTGGCCGAGGAGTTCGGCAGCAAGGTCTATTTCGGTGATGGAACGCGGCTGGACATGCTGCGGCAGGCCGGGGCGGGCGAGGCACAGCTGATCATGTTCTGCATCCGCGAAATGGACCGCGAACTGCTGGCGTCGGTGAAGGAAGCGTTCCCGAAGGCAGCCATTTACATGCGTGGTTACGACCGGCGAACCGTTATTGATCTGGCAGATGCGCCGGTTGAATATGTCATGCGCGAAATGTTCGAATCGGCGATCAGGATGGGGCTGATGGCCCTGGAATACGTCGGCTTGAGCGAACGCGAAATCGACGAGGCGGAATCCAGGTTCCGGACCAACGATCGAAAGCGCATGAGCGTGCAGATCGAAGGCGGAGATATCTACGCCGCCAGGGAAATGACGCGCGAACAGCAGCGCGAATTGCGCCGTCAGGACTAGGGCGTCCTACTCCTCCATTGCGATCCCCAGCAAATGCTGTTGTGCGGCAACTACAGGCAAAGGGCGGGCGAACAGGTAACCCTGGCCGTAATCCACGCCCAGTTGCTGCATCACTTCGCGCTCTTCTTCGGTCTCGATCCCCTCGGCCACCAGCTTGGCACCGATATCGTGGGAAAATTGCACCATGGCGGCACTGATGGCGCGTCGCGCAGGATCCTTGTCGCATTCACGGGTCAGCACCATGTCCATCTTGAGGATATCGGGCTGAAGTTCGATCAGGTGGCGCAGGCCCGAATATCCCGTACCCACGTCGTCGATCGCGATCCTGGCGAAGGGCTTCAGCGCCGCGATTTCGCGCGCCAGTGCCGGAAAATCGCTGACTTGCTGATGTTCGGTAATCTCGATCACGAGATTGGCGGGCTCGGCTTGCTCCAGCGTCTCGCGCAGCTTGCCGGAAAGGATCGTGGCAGGTGACGCATTGATCGCGGCATATATGCTGTCTGGCACCTGTCCCACCGTCTCCAGCGCGCAGCGGACGGCAGTCATCTCCAGCTCGTTGCCAAGGCCGGTCCGCTCGGCATCGTCGAACCAGGCTTGCGGGCCACGCTTGTTGAGATCGGGGAAGCGAGCGAGGCATTCCACCCCCACCGGCCTGCCGGTTTTAAGGTCGTGAATCGGCTGCTGGAACATGGTGACGGCATGGCCATCGAGCATGGCCAGCACCCGTTCGCGCGCATGGCGCAGAGTTATGTCCTTTTCCAGCGAGGCTTCGATACGTTCGCCCACAAGGCCTGCGAAGCTTTCGAGAATATCCAGGTCGCGCAGGTTCATCGTGCGGTCCGGCTTGCGGCCAAGGGCACAGAAACTCCCCCACACGGTGCCGTCCGCCAAACGCAGCGGGGTGTTGATGTGACAGCCAACGGGCAGGAAATCGGTAATCGCCAGCTTTTTGGTCAAAGGGTGGTCGGCCGGATCCTGGATCAGCTGGGGCAGGCGGCCTTGCAGGATATGCCAGCAATAGGTGTCTTCCCGATCCTCGCGGAAACCGGGGCCCATCGGCAGGTCCAGGTCGGTGCTGACATGGGTCAGTTCCCGCTGGTCGTTCTCCACGTAGCGAGAAACGAAGGCGATCTCGAGACCCAGGTGTCCGCGAACGCTTTGCAGGATGCGGTCGATGCCGGGATCGCTGACCAGTTCATCGGCCAAGGGGGAGGCGGGCGCCACTTCGAAAGCGGGCAGTTGGATTGCTAGGTTTCCCATCGCCAGCAGCTATGCTGGAAAAGCCCTAAAGCCATCTTAACCGAAAGCGGTTTTGCCCGGGTCAGAGGCGCAGTTCGTAGAGAAATTCATGATCGCGCTGTTCCCCGACCCAGAAACCGATGTCGGCAATTTTTTCAAAGCCATAGCGTTGGTAGAACCGCTGCGCGCCGGGATTGTCGCTATAGACCGACAGTTGGATGGCGTCGCACGCTCGCTCTTCCGCGAGGCCCAGGCACCATTGCATCAGGGCCGCGCCAATCCCCTCTCCCGTGCGGGCCGGATCGGTATAGAGCTGGCCCAGGCAAAGCGGGCTGCTTGCATCGGAATGCTCGGCATAGGGGCTGGGCTGCCTGACCTTGATAAAGCCGGTCAGGCCGCTGCCCTTCTCGTCCAGGGCGAGACAGTGGGTGATGGCGGGATCGGCAATCTCTGCCGTCACGGTCTCGACCGAATAGACCTCTTCGAGAAAAGGTATCAGGTCTTCTTTTCGATAGAGGTGTTCGAACGCATGGCAGAAGCTTTCCCGGCCAAGGCGGGCCAGGTTTTCGGCATCGGCCAAAGAAGCGGGGCGCAGGATCATGACCCTGCGCCCCGTAATATGTTGGTTGGTGAAGTAAAGTCTAAGCGCCGGGCGGCAGATCCGCAGGATCGTCCTTCGGCGTCGGTCGGGTAGTCGTGGTGGTGCTGGTGGTGGAGGCATTCTTTTCCAGATAGTGATCCACCTGTTCCAGCTTGCGCCCGGCCCATTCGCGGCCACCAAGGCCAAATGCCAGTGCTGCGGCAACTGCGCCGCCGATCACCAGCGCGCTGAAGGCCGTTTGCACGATCTCTTCGCCTACGCCCATGAACTGCAGGCCCATGAAGATGAACAGCACGATTGCCGCCCACTTCACGATCGATCCGGCCATGCCGCCGATGAGGCGGGCCAGCACGCCGGCAATCAGGAAGCCGGCAGCAATGACCACGGCACCGAACACCACGCGGGCGCCGAGTTCCAGCACCTGATCGAGGATCATGGTCAGTTCCGGGAAGCCCAGCAGGCGTGTGGCGGCAATCGCGAAGAACAGCACGATGGCGATCTGCGCAACGCGGGCGATGATCGACGATACGCTGGTTCCGGCCGGAACGACGTCGGTATCGTTGAAAGCGCGGTCCACGCCGAGGCCCGGCAGCACTTCGCGTGCAAGCTGGGCAACGAAGCGGGCTACGACATAGCCGATGCCCAGCAGCAAGGCCGCGCCGATGATGCGCGGAATGGCATCAAGGATGAGGCCGAGCATGTTGCTGGCAGGTTCCGAAACGCTTTCCAGGCTGAGTGCCTCAAGCGCCATGATCGAGACAAAGATCACGATGATCGCATACAGGATCGTGCCGATGGTCTTCGAAAGGCGGGTATTGCCGGTCAGCGTATCTGCCCCGCCGCGGTTTACCCACTTGTCGAAATCAACGGTCTGGAGGGTGGTTACGGTCAGATCGCGCACGATCCTTGCAACCATCAGGCCGATGAAGAAGATCAGCGCTGCCCCGATCATGTTGGGTATGAAGCCCATGATATCGTCCAGCAGGGTGGTCACCGGTCGCATCACCCCGCCCAGGCTGAACACCTGGAGGATTGCCAGCAGGCCAAGCAGCCAGATCAGCAGCGCAACGATCTTGCCCAGTTGCAGGCCGATACTTTCTCCGGACGAGGTGCTGTGTTGCAGGAAGCCGACATTGTCGACCAGCTTTGCAAAGGCCCATTTGGCACCCTTCGCCAGCAGCCACGTGACGATGAGAATGACGAGAGCCACTCCCAGCTTTTCCAGGATCTCGACGAAGAGATTCTGATCGAAGCGATAGTTCCCGATGCTCATGGGTATTTATTCTCCCTGTTATCTGCGGTGGAACGATAGCACGGGGAAGGGAGTTCCCCCAAATCCGCGACTTAGGAGTGCTTGTCGCGCTTGCGCTTGCCGAAGCGCATCTTGCTTTCCAGGTGTTCGCGCAGGGCGGCATAGAAGGCTTCCAGGAACTCGCGTTCGTCACCGCTGCCCAGTTGCCAGCCGATCTTTCCGGTGATCGCTTCGGCCACTTCGCGCATGGATTCTGGCCGGGCCTGCCGCAGCACACCCTCCAGAACCTGTAGTTCATGTTCGCCGTAGATCGACAGCTCGGCCTCTCCAAAGCGGTAGTCCTGCGTGCGATCGGGAGCGATCGACATCGCCTCCTTCAGCTTTGCCTGTCTTGCCTCGACAACCCAGGTTCCCGCCACGATGTCTCCGGCGCGCAGGGCATCCTTGTTGAACAGGGGAAACAGCACGAATACCGCCAGCCAGACGAATGTGGCCAAGCCGAAAGCGCCTGAATTCTGGCCTCCGCCCAGCAGGAAGAACGCCGGTACGAACACCT
The DNA here is from genome assembly GCA_963783265.1 of uncultured Alphaproteobacteria bacterium. Lineage (GTDB taxonomy): Bacteria > Pseudomonadota > Alphaproteobacteria > Sphingomonadales > Sphingomonadaceae > Alteraurantiacibacter. Next base: position 130,401 of record CAWAMU010000005.1, read on the forward strand.
CGATATCGCGCACGAGGTTGCGGGCGATCACCATCTCTGCAGTCAGCCGCCCGCCATCGCGCGCCGCCACCCGCAGGCCGACGATACGCTTGCCGGGCGTTGCCGCGCGGGGGCCAAGCTCGAACCACAGGAAATATCCGAAGCGCGAGAGGAAGATGAACAGGATAAGCAGCACCAGCAGGCCCTGCAGCACGGGACTGGCCGCCGGCGCAGAACCGATATCGAGCACGCCGAAACCGATGGCCGACAAAAGTAGCAACACGGCAATGATGCCGACGAAAAGGATCACAAGGTCAAGCAGCAGGGCACCCGCTCGCGCGCCCCTGCTGCCCACCGTCAGCGGAAGCGAGAGACCTTCCGGCGTCACCAGCATTCGGGCGCGCCTGGAACGGTCCGCCTGTAGCGCGGCGTGGACGTTGCCGGTGCTCATGTGTCGCGCTCGCGCGGGGCGGGGACGAGCGCGAAATACGCCGCCCAGAACAATAGCATCGAACCGCCGATAGCAAAGCGGGCGGGCGTGCCGCCCACCAGTTGGCGAACATAGCCTTCCAGCAGTCCCGCCACGATCAGCATGATGGTGCAGCCCGCCATCACTTGCGCCGCGCGTACGCCCGCGAAGCGCATGGCGGCGAGGATGGACCGGTCTCCCGGAAAAGCCATGGTGCGACCGATATGCAGGCCCGCCGCGCCCGAAAGCAGGATCGCGCCGAGTTCGGTCGTGCCGTGCACGCTGATCCATGCGGCGAAATCGAGGCCCAGTCCCGCCTCTGCAAAAACCCAGTACATCGCGCCCAGCAGCGAGAGATTGTAGACCAGCAGCAACAGCGTGGGCACCCCGAACGCAAAACCCAATCCGAAAGCCAGGATGCAAACGCGCGGTATTGTTGGAGAACAGATAGGTGGCAAAAACGCCGAGCCCATCGGCGTTTTCTGCCGTGCCCAGGGTTTCTCGCAGCGTGTCGGGATCGGCGCCGGGCGCGCGGCCACCGGCCCTGCCGCCGGGCACCAGCGAGTAGTACCAGCGCTCGTCCTGTTCGACCAGCAACCAGCCCACGATGGTGCCCGCCACCATCACGGCCAGCGCGATACAGATATCCAGCCAGATCGCGCGCACGGCCGCACTCCAGCCGCCACCGAGGAAGCGCCGGAGCCACCCGAACAGGCCAATGCGCGGGCCGTAAATCTGGAACCACGCGCGCCGTACCAACGCCTCCAGGTAATCCAGCGTCGCTGCATCCAGCGAAGTTTCCCGCGCCACGGCCAGGCTGGAGGCGGTCTTGCGATAAAGCACCGGCAGGTCGAGCAGGTCTTCGTCGCTGATCCGGCGCGGACGGTTCTTTTCCAGCGCGGTTACGATGTTTTCCAGCCGCTGCCAGTCCACTTCGCGTTCGAGACGGAAGCGGTCCGACCGCAGCGATGCGGCCTCGATATCGGCGGGCGGCTCGATCTCGGCCTTCCTGAACAGCGCGAGGACCATCAGCCGATCGCCTCCGCTCGCTTGGTTTCCAGATACCGGTCGATCAGGCGATAGCCGATGGCATCGTGGCGCGCCTCGATCACGTTGACGCCAAGCCTGCGCAGGCGGGAAAGCACCAGTTCACGCTGCCGGGCAAGGCTGTCGGCACCCACGGCGACCGCGATATCGCCCATTGTCTCGGGCTGGGTGCCGGTCAGCTCCTCCAGCTCGGTATCGATCATGGTGACGAAGATCACCAGGTGATGGCGCACCAGCCTCTCCACGCTTTCCACCATCAGTTCGGCCGAAGTCGGATCGGAGAAATCGGAAAACAGCACGATCAGGCTGCGCCGCTTCAATCGCGCGGTCAGCGTGGCGAGCGCCAGTGTGAAATTGGGCTCGCGCGGGGTGTAATCCAGTTCTGCCGCCGCGCTTTGCAGGCGGTGAAATGCACGGGTGTCGCTGACGAACGGTGTCATCACCTGCGGCTGGTCGGCAAAGCCGAACAGGCTGACCCTGTCGCCGCCTTTCAGCGCGACATAGGCCGCCATCAGGGCTGCGGAAACCGCGCGATCGATGCGTGGCAACCCATCTACAGGTTCGCACATCGATTGACCGCAATCGAAAGCGAACACGATCTGGTTGTCCCGTTCCGCCTCGTTCTCGCGGGCATAGAGCGCGGTGTGCCGCGCGCTGGCCTTCCAGTCGATGCGGCGGCGATCCATGCCCGCTTCGTATTCGCTCAGCGCCTCGAACTGGGTGCCTTCACCGCGGATGCGCCGCGCGACAAGACCGAACTGGCTATCTCGCAGGAAGATTTGCAACACCGGCGAACGAACGGGGGAAAGATCGGGCCAGACGCGCATCCCGGCGTCGAGCGGAATATGTTTCTGCCGTGCGGCCAGGCCAAGCGGCCCCTGCCAGCGCAGCCAGAGATCGTGCAGCTCGCCGGGGCCGCGGCGTACCGGAACGAGTGTGCCTTCGCCAGAAAACCTGCCCGCCTCGCCTGTCGGCTGGAGCAGGAAACTCGCCGCGCCGCCTTCACCAAGCCGCGCGTCGAAGCCGATCGCGGCCTCCGGCGGGGCGGCGTCGCTGTCGCGCTCTATCTCCGCCTCCACCCGGATGGCCGACGCCTGGCCGACTTCGGCATCTGGCGGAACATGAATACCGAAGGATCGCAGTGGCCCCGCCAGCCAGCCATCGATCACCGCCACCAGCAGCAAGGCCAGCCCCGCGCACGGTGCGACGATCCATGCGGAAGGCGCCGTAGCAGCGATCAGCACGGCAAGTGGCACCAGCAACGCCAGTATCACCAGCGTACGCGGGGTCGGCACGATGGGGATCGCGGGCAGTCCGGAAAGAAAGGCGCGAAGGCGATTCACGGCGGTTAGCGCGGGGCCTCGGTCTGTTCGATCAGGCCATCGACCAGTTCTTCCACCTGCTTGCCCTCGATCTCGGCAGCGGGAGACAGCAGCAGGCGGTGGCGCAAGGCAAGCTGTCGCCAGCGCTTTCACATCATCGGGGAGGACATAGGCGCGCCCCTCCAGCGCGGCGCGGGCGCGGGCGGCATTGGCCAGCAGCACGGCTGCACGAGGGCTTGCGCCGCTGGCGATATCGGGATTGTTGCGCGTGGCGCGCACCAGCGCGACAGTATAGCCGATCACCTCGTCGGACAGGGTCACGCTTTTTACAGCGGCCTGCGCGCTGGCGATCATGGCTGAATTGGCAACCTGCGCGATGCCGAAATCCTGCGGCCCCTGCGGCCCGCTCCGCTCGCCAAAGCGGCGAACGATTTTCGCCTCTTCATCAGCGCTGGGGTAGGGAACCAGCAGTTTGAAAGCGAAGCGATCCAGCTGCGCTTCGGGCAGGGGATATACGCCCTGGTTCTCGATCGGGTTCTGGGTGGCCACCACCATGAAATTGTCGGAAAGCGAGTGGGTTTCCCCATCCAGCGTCACGCGCCGTTCCTGCATCGCCTCAAGCAGCGCGGCTTGCGTCTTGGGCGGGGTACGGTTGATCTCGTCTGCCAGCAGCAGCTCGCGAAAGATCGGCCCGCGCGTCAGGGTGAACTGGCTGGTCTGGAAATTGAACAGGTTGGAGCCGAGAATATCGCCCGGCAGCAGGTCTGGGGTGAACTGGATCCGGCCGAATATCATGCCAGTGGCATGGGCAAAGCATTGCGCAAGAAAGGTCTTGGCGGTGCCCGGCGGGCCTTCCAGCAACACATGGCCCTGGGCGGTCAGCGCGATCAGCAGGTGATCGACAATGTCATCCATGCCGACAATCGCCTTGCCCACCTCGCTGCGGATCGCATTGGCCAGCTCTGCGGTCTGTTCGAGGGTCATGCTCCCGTCGGTCCCCAGCGTTTCAGTCATTGTGTCAGCGTCCTTTCAAATGTCCGCAGGGCGCGCGCCGCGCGGATAATGTCTTTCGGGCGTTCGGCCTCGCGCAGGTCGGCGGCAAGGCGGGAGAAGGTTGGTCCATCGTGGCCGCGCCGGGCGACGGCCTGGTCTATCGCCATTTCGCGCGCGTCGGTCTCTGCGTTGCGCAGGCCCAGTCCCCTGGCCACGCGCCGTCCGATCATGTCTTCATAAGGTTGCTTGAGCAGGTGCCAGCGCTTGACCCTTTCGACCAGGGCCGCGCCATTACGTGCCAACTGGCGCTTGCCTTGTGCCATCGCCGGGGCTTCCGCAATTGGCGGTCCAAAGCGGCGAAACGCGCGCCAGCCAATCACGAGGGCCGCCAGCAGCATGCACAGTGTTGCAGCAAGGAACGGTGGACGGAAAGCCAGCGTCAGCAGGTTTTCGGCCGCGCCGAGACCGTTCAGCGTCAGGTCGAACGTGATCGGCATGGCGTCACCAAGGGTGGCCTGTTCCACCAGTTGCATGGCCATGGCGGCACGGTCGCGGTCGGCCATGCCGTAATTGTTCATCAGGTCGGGTTCGAACACCACGATAACCGGCCAGGTGTCGTAATCATCGTAGGGCGATTGCTGAACAAGTTCCGCTGCCAGCACATCGCCTTCATCGTCCACCAGCAGTGCGCGCATGGCGTTTTCGGAGTCTGTTACGAGGGCCTGCACGCGGTCTTGCTCGGGAAGGTTGCCTGCACTGCCCAAACCCTGCCATCCGCCAGTCCGGCCGATGGCAAGCGCGGTGCCTTCGCCAATTGCAAGGTCGGCGAACCAGTCGGGCGAGGTTGCGCCGGAAAGGATGACCCAGCCATCCTCGCTTTCGACGTCCACGTCGCCTGGCACCTGTGTCGCCAGCCACTTGGGCAGGATCAGCATGGTCGGCCCGGATGCGTAATCGATGCGCTGCTGGATGATTTCGTCGATCTGTTCCGGATCGCTCCACAATGGCGGGGTGAGGATCAGGAGGCCGTAATCCTCCAGCTCTGCGCGGTTGCGGGAAAGCGAGACTTTGCTGGCGGTGCCTTCCAGCAGGGTGGCGAGGCCGGAGAAGCCATTCAGCCCATTTGCCGCGGCATGGTTGCCGCCATCGCTCTCGTCCTGCCCGGTCCACCCCTGGCCCAACGCGTAAAGCAACAGCAGGAAGGCCAGGACGCCCACCAGCAGCAGGGCCAGCACCGTGCCGGGACGGAAAGGATTGGCGCGGCGGCTCATGCGGCGATGGCTTTCTGGGCAAGGGCGAAGTCGGCATAGGCGGCGCGGGCGGCCTGCCACTCGGCTTCCTCCAGCTTGCGCAAGGCAAACAGGCTGCGCTCCACCGGCGCTGCAATCAGCGCAAAGGCAGCGCGCACCGCATCGGGCAGGCGCGGTTCGGCGGCGAGTTCGCGCGCCGTGCTGGACGGTTCGACAAGATCGGGTCGCCGCAGGGCGATCTGGCCGACCGAGCGTTTGAGCAACAGGTGCGTTGCTCCATCGTAGTCGCCCGCAGCGGCCAGCCGGTCCGCCTCTTCCAGCAAGGCCATCGCTTCGTGCGTCTGCGGTGCCCACTCCTGCGGATCGGCAGGGTTGCGCTTCTTGCGCCGGAAGCCGGGGCCGAATGTCTCGAACAGGAAATAGGCGACTGCCAGCAAGGCAAGGCCGATCAGCACCCATTTCAGAACCGGCCACATTTCGACAAGGGCGCTTGCAACGGGCGCGAACACCTCGCCCAGCCATTGCAGGAATTCGGTCAGCCAGTCAGGCGGAGGATCGGCCTCGGGCAGCTGGACCTGGGTGAACTGGACTTCGTCATCGGCGCGCAGCTCCCGCCAAGCGCTCGCGAAATCATCCGCCCTGGCTGGCGATGCAGCATTGCCCTGTCCCGTTGTCACGCCGCATTCGTTGCACGGGCAAGCAGGTGACGCAACGCCGCATTGCTCCGCCGTTAAGAAATCGGCAGGAACCGGGGCAGCTTGTGGATTCAAGACGCGAAGTCGGCGCGACTACAGATCCAACCCCATGCACATGCTGAAATCGTCCAGCACATAATCGGCATAGGCATCGCACGGCGCAAACCCGTGCTTTGCATACAGGCGCTGGGCAGGTTCGAAGACTGCGTGCCGCCCGGTTTCAAGGCCGAGCCAGGTCAGCCCTTCCGCGCGCGCCGTCTCGATCAGGTGCAGCAGGATCGCTTCGCCGGCGCCTGTGCCACGAAAGCTGTCGGATGCGCGCATGGACTTGATCTCTCCGCGCCCGCCGCCCAGCCGCTTCAACGCACCCACTGCCGCCAGATCGCCATTGTGGCGGGCGGCGAAAAAGGTGACGCCCGGCTCCTTCAACCGGCCCGCGTCCAGCGCGTGAACCTTGCAGGAGGGGGAGCAGCGGTGCATTTCTTCCAGGTGCAGTTCCAGCAGGGCCAGCACTTCGGGCGCTTCCAGCGGATCGGGTGCGATGGTGAAGACAGGCGAAGGCCGCTTCACGCTCAGCCCCTCTGGCGGGCCAGCGGATAGGTGCCGAACATGCGCACGCGATTGCAGTGGAAGGCCAGTTCTTCCAGCGCGCGATCGACTGCCGGATCGCCGGGTGCGCCGATGATATCGGCATAGAACATGGTGGCAGCAAAGCTGGCACCCTTCTGGTAGCTTTCCAGCTTGGTCATGTTCACGCCGTTGGTCGCGAAGCCCCCCATCGCCTTGTACAATGCGGCGGGGATGTTTTTCACCTCGAACACGAAAGTGGTCATCGCTTCCTGACCTTTGAGGCTGGCGGGCTCCAGCGGCTCCCTGGCCAGCACCACGAAGCGTGTGGTGTTGTCCGCTGCATCCTCGACCCGCTCGTCCACGATCTTCAGGCCATAGAGATCGGCGGCGAGATTCGGGGCAATGGCCGCGAGTTGCGGATCGCCCAGTTGCGCGACGTGCGCCGCAGCCCCTGCCGTATCGGCGTGGGCCAGCGGCACGATATTCCTTTCGCGCAGATAATGGCGCGACTGGCTGAGTGCGTGGGGATGGCTGAACGCCCCCTTGAACGGGCCTGTAACGTCAATGGCCATCAGCGCATGATGGATAGACAGGAAATGCTCGCCGACGATGGAAAGGCCGCTTTCGGGCAGCAGGAAGTGGATATCAGCCACCCGGCCGGCTTGCGAATTATCGATGGGAATCATCGCGCAACCAGCGCGGCCTTCCTCCACTGCTTCTATCGCTGCGGCGAAGCTGAAACAGGGCAGGGGCAGGGCATCGGGATCCCATTCATTAACCGCCCGGTGCGAATTCGCGCCCGGTGCCCCCTGGAACGCAATGGCACGCGCAGGATCCTGCGCGGCGGCGGCGTGCATTTTCTCGACCATGGCGAGGGCGGGTGCGGGGTATGAATCCATAGGGTCAAAGCCGGTAGCGAGGCGGCGCGCTGGCGACAAGTATGCATACGCCCTTGCGAAGAGCGGCGCTGCGCACTAGAGCGCGTCCGCGTACTTCCAAACCGGCAGAAATTTTTCGATCATGAGCAATACAAACACCATTTTCGGCTGGGTTCTCGCTAGCGGCATTGTCGCATTGGGTCTCAGTTCGGTCAGCGCCAAGTTCTTTCACGCCGACAACCCCACGGTTGAAGAGGGCGAGTTCGGCTATGTCATCGAGGCTGCCGAAGAGGGTGCCGTTGACGCTGGGCCGTCCTTTGCCGCGTTGCTTGCCAGCGGTTCGGCTGCTGCTGGCGAAGCTGTTTTTGCCAAGTGCCTTGCATGCCACACCATCGCACAGGGCGGCGCTGCCGGTATCGGGCCGAACCTCTATGGTGTGCTCGGCACTGGCATCGGCCAACACGCAGCTGGCTTCGCCTATTCCTCCGCCTTGTCCGAAAAGGGCGGTGTCTGGGATTATGATGCCATGGATGCCTGGCTCGCCAGCCCGCGCGGCTTTGCCAATGGCACCAAGATGAGCTTTGCCGGCCTTTCCAGCGCCGAAGACCGTGCCAATGTCGTGCTGTACTTGCGCGAAAACGGCGGCGGACCAGCCCTTCCCGAAGTGCCTGCCGGGCCTGTCGATGTGGAAGGCGAGCTTGATGGCGCGGGCGAAGGCCCCGGCCAGACCGAAGGCGCGCCTGTCGATCCCAACGAGGCGGCGGGCGCCATGGGTTCCGAGCAACCGGTTCCCGAGCAGGTTTCCGCCACCGACACTGGCGACTGATAGAGGCGACCAGGTCGCCTGAGCCGAGACCTATTCGGCCTGCCGCCCCTTGAAACCCTGGGCCACGACATACCACTCGCTGGAGCCCTTGCGGCTGGCGGGTGGCTTGGCGTGTTTCACGGTCTTGAAATGCTTTTTCAGCAGGTCCAGCAAGTCCTTGTCGGTGCCTCCGGCAAAGCCCTTGGCGACGAATGACCCGCCTTTCTCCAGCACTTCCACGGCAAACCATGCGGCAGCCTCCACCAAGGCCATGGTGCGCAGGTGATCGGTCTGCTTGTGTCCCACGGTGTTGGCGGCCATGTCCGACATCACCAGGTCGGGTGCGCCGTCCAGCGCTGCGGTCAGCGTCGCCGGTGCCTCGTCATCCATGAAATCCATCAGCAGGATCTCGACGCCTTCGATTGGCTCGGTCTCGAGGATATCGATGCCGACAATCGCCGCCCGGGGCGCGCGGCGGCGCACGACCTGCGCCCAGCCACCAGGCGCTATGCCCAGGTCGACGACGCGTTGTGCGCCTTTTACCAGCCCGAACCGATCGTCCAGCTCGATCAGCTTGAACGCCGCGCGGCTGCGGTAATCCTCTTCCCTTGCGCGTTTCACATAGGGATCGTTCAATTGCCGCTCCAGCCAGCGCTGCGAGCTGGCCTTGCGTTTCTTGGCGCTCTTCAGCCGCCGGTGCGAATCCTGTCCTGCGCGCGCCATCAGCTTTTCTCTCCGCCCTGTTTGAGGCGGCGCAGTGCGGCCTGTGCTTCGAGCCCGTCTGCGTCGGCCGCCATCAGGCTGCGCAGGATACCTTCGCGAATTCCACGGTCTGCCACGCCAAGCCGTTCGGCTGGCCAGATGTCGAGGATCACTTCAAGGATGGCACATCCGGCCACCACCAGATCGGCGCGATCCGACCCGATGCAATCCAGCTGGCTGCGCTCCACCGGAGACAGGCCCGAAAGCTGCCGGGAGATATCGCGCATCGAATCGGACGGCACGATCAGACCGTCCACGGCGTTGCGATCATATTGCGGCAGGCCAAGGTGCACGCTGGCCAGCGTCGTCACCGTTCCACTGGTTCCCAGCAGGCGCTGGTCGGGTGCCTTGTGCTCCTCGATACGCTCGGCAAAATCGGTAAAGCTGTCGAGCACGCGCTGCTTCATATCCTGATACCGCGCGAGCCGGCCTGCCTCGTCGTCCGGCTCCGGCCCGACGGTTTCGGAAAGCGAGACCACGCCCCAGGGCACGCTTTGCCAATCGATGATGCGCGGCACCGGCGCGCCCGGTTCGATCAGCACCAGTTCGGTGGAGCCGCCGCCGATATCGAAGATGATCGCCGGGCCAATGCCGTCTTCGAGCAGGATATGGCAGCCCAGCACGGCCAGCCGTGCCTCTTCCTGCGCGCTGATGATGTCGAGCGCGATGCCGGTTTCCTGGCGGACGCGCTCGATGAAAGCTTCCCCGTTGGTGGCGCGGCGGCAAGCCTCCGTCGCAACCGAGCGGGCGAGGTGGACATTGCGCTTGCGCAGCTTGTCCGAGCATACCTTCAACGCGCCCAGTGCCCGGTCCATCGCGTGGTCGGAAAGGCACCCGTTCTGCGCCAGCCCTTCACCCAGCCGCACGACGCGTGAAAAGGCGTCTATCACGACGAAGTTCTCGTCAGACGGTCGCGCGATCAGGAGACGGCAATTGTTGGTGCCGAGATCGATTGCCGCATAGGCCTGCTTGAAGGATTTGTGCGGTGGGCGGCGCCAATTGCGGGTTGCCCGCTGCGTGCTGCCGTTGTGTTCGCCGGAACTGCTTGTCTGGCCGCTTCTGTTAGTGTGGCGCCTTGCTTGCCCATCGGGCGCCGTATCTCTGGCCTTTTCGCGTCGGTCCGGCGGATTGATATCCGCCATTTTCGTATACTTTCGCTATTCAATAACCCGCCATTTCGGCGGAACCTGCCATCAGGCTAGACGAAGCAGCGATTGCGCACAAGTCACGCACCTTGCGCAAAGGTCAGGGTTGCGCTTCGTCCTTGCGATAGCCGGGGATGCGAAAGGGCGATGCAAGGGCAGGAAGCAAGGCGATATCGCGCGCCGCATCGCTATCATCCACGCCGATGGTAATCGCACCCTGGGCGACGTCGGCGCGAAAGGTGCCGTGCAGCCTGTCCCAGATGCTGATGCCGCTGGACCAGTTGGAATCCATCTCGCCCAGCCGCCGGCTATGGTGGATACCGTGCATCTTCGGCGTGGTGATGACAGTGGAAAGCGCCTCGTCCACGCCATCGGGCAGGCGCAGGTTGGAGTGGTGGAACAGCACCGATCCCATGAAAAACCCGCGCCACATATCATGGGTTTCCGGGTCCGCGCCCGATATCCGAAGTTGCAACATGCGCATGGGAGTCGAAATAAGCATATCGAGCGCGTGGAAACGCACAGCGGTGCTCATATCGAGATCGGGATCGACATGGTGGACGCGGTGAAAGCGCCACAGGAACGGCACCTTGTGGGTGGCGACGTGCCACAGGTAGTAAGTGTAATCCATCAGCAGGAATGCGGCGATACGCCCCGGCAAGCCGCCAATGGCATGTTGCAGGCCACGCCGCTTCAGCTTGTTTTCCCGCGCCATGGCTTCAGTGATCGGCGCTTCGCTCACCATGATAACTGCCTGGCACGCGGCGCCCATTGCCCCGTTGCGCAGCAGGCGCGGCAGTTCCTTGCGGGTGCGCTGGCGCAGGGGCCGGGCGCGTTCGGCCAGCAGCAGCGTACCCACGGCTGCTCCGGCAAGCGCGATACCGGCGATTTTTGCGAGTCGAGACACCATGAAGGTCACACTGGCTATTCGCCTCCGGGTCGTCCAGCGGTTACAGCCCCATGATGAATGACGCGCCAACCATCGCCCTTTTCGCCAGATACCCGCGCGCAGGCGAAGCGAAGACGCGACTTGCGCCGGTGCTGGGCGATGCTGGCGCGGCAGAGGTCCATCGGCGGCTGGTGGAGCGAACGCTGGCGACCATGCGCGCAAGCGGATTGCCTTTCGCGGTGTATCATACCGGCGCGCCGGCAGGCGATTTCGCGGCATGGCTTGGCGACGACGTGCCCCTGGTCGAGCAGGGCGAGGGCGATCTTGGCGCAAGGCTGGCGCGCGTGGCCGGACCGGCAATTGTGCTGGGCGCGGATATTCCCGGCCTGACGGCAGATCGCTTGCGCGAAGCAGCGAATGCGCTTGAAGACGTGCCGGTGGTGATCGGTCCGGCGAGCGACGGCGGCTATTACCTGCTGGGTTTTACAGCGCAAATTCCAGAACTGTGGCGCGATATGCCCTGGGGAACGGTCACTGTCCTTGAAGATACCGAAGCGCGCCTTCGCGGGCTTGGCGTCACTTATAGCAAACTGGCCGAACTGGACGATTGCGATCGGCCCGAAGACCTCGCGAAATGGCCGGAGCTTCTCGCATGAGCGGCACCTGCCTGGTTATCCCGGTGCTGAACGAGGAAATGGCGCTGCCAAAGCTGGTCGCCAGTATCGCGCAGCTCGATCCGCCACCTGCCGAAGTCTTGTTGGTGGACGGCGGCAGCGCGGATCGCACCGTGGACCTTGCGCGGGAGGCGGGGTGGCGGGTGATCGTTTCCGAACGCGGGCGCGGTGTGCAGATCAACACCGGCGTGGCGGCGGCGCAGGCGGAGACAATCTGCATCCTGCACGCCGACACCGTGCCGCCCGTCGATATGGTGGCAGTGATCGAAAGGGTGCTGAACGATCCCAGGATCGCGCTTGCGGGTTTCACCCCGCTGATAAAGGGTGAAAAGACGCGCTGGGGCACCACTGCGCACAATTGGGCCAAGACCTGGTACGCCCCGCTGCTGTTCCGGCCGCGCCTGTTCTTTCGCGGGGCGCGCCTGTTGTTCGGCGACCATGCGATGTTCTTCCGAAGGGCCGATTTTCTCGAGGTTGGCGGCTGCGATCCACTGGCAAAGGTGATGGAGGAAGCAGACCTGTGCATCCGCATGACCCAGCTCGGCCGCGTGAAGCTGGTGCCGCGCATGATCGAGACATCCGACAGGCGGATCGCCGAATGGGGGCCAGCTGAAGGCCAACTGGATCTATCTGAAGGTAGGCTTGCTGTGGGCCGTGGGCGCTAGGCAGCGGCTTGAGAAACATTATCCCGACGTACGCTGACGGGCACCGGCAGATAGTCCGCGGCAATGCCGTAGCCGATCAACCGATCGAGCCATGCGTCATCAGTATAAGGACACGCCAGGCTGGTAAGCGCGCGAAACGCGCTGTCTTCGAAACGCGGGTCACGGGTGAAGTATGCACCGAATGTCTCGAGCATCCGCCCCAGCAACAGGCGTTCCGACGGGCGCAGGCTTTCCGCATTGAAAGTTTCGGGATCGACTACCTGCGGAGCGGGAAAATGCTCTACCCGCGCCACGCCGTGCGCCAGCTTTGCAACAGGAAGGGGCTGCCCGGCGACGAGGTGGAAATAGCCGCCCTGTGCCGCTGCAAACCTCTCTGCAATCCGGGCGATACCTTCGGCGACATGGCAGATCGGAACAAGGTTCACCGTCGCGGTTTCCCGTGCAGGAAGAACGCCGACCTTCCCCCGCGCCATCAGCCGAAAGACATTGCAGAGCGATGGAAATTCGCGGATCGCGCCGCTGGCATGATCGCCCAGCACAATGGATGGGCGCGCTATCGCAAACGGCACGCCGCTCGCCGCCACCAGTGCCTCTGCCAGTGCCTTGCTCTCCTCGTAATTGTTGGTGAAACGCGTGCCTTGGGGAACCGGCCCTTCGGCAATCGCGCCCTCGCGTGTGCCGCAGACATAGGCTGTGCTGACATGCAGGAAGCCCGCACCGGCCGCGCGCGCGAATGCCACGGCGTTGCGGGTGCCCTCGACATTGACCGAGGCCAGCACTTCGCGCGGCGCATCGAATTCCAGGTTGGCGGCGCAATGGATCACCAGGTCGGTTTCCACCGCGGCAGGGTCCATGCCCTATCAGAGGCTTGGTCACATCGCCCGCTACGATCTCGATCCCGGCTACCGCCGCGCCGTCATTACCGCGCACTTCGCGCGTCTTGCGCACCATGGCCGTAACGCCAGCCCCGCGCGCCGCCAGCCGGGCGCAGACTTCGCCGCCGATCAGTCCGGCGGCTCCGGTAACGAGAACCCTCAGCAACAGGGCGCGTCGGACTTGGTCGGGTTGGCGTCCGACTGGCCGAAGGGAACGGCGGTGCCACAGCCCGGAAAAACGCCATAGTGCCGGTCGAAATTGCCGATGAAATCAAAATGCTCGGCAAAGCGGGTTTCCGCCAGCATCAGCCAGCTATTCCCGCATACCGGGAAGACCTTGCCCGCCTCTAATGCGTGATGCGCATCCAGCTCGAACAGCTTTTCATGTTCGGGCACGCTGCCCTTGTAGATCACCGCCTGCCCGTAATCCTCGCATTGCGGTTCCAGCCCGGCCAGCTTGAACAGGCGATAGGTGGCGGAGACGAAATTGATCCCGGCCAGCTTTTGCGCAGCTTCGGCATCGTTGATGCCCAGTGGGCGGTCGGTGACAAGGCGCGGATCGGCAAACCCCGCCGACTTCGCGATCCGGTCGAAATCCCCCCAATACAGCGCGCCGGACAGGCATTCGCCATGCAGCACCGGATCGTTCAGCAGGTGTTCGGGCACGCGGCGGTCGGCATAGACATCGGAGAAATACAGCTCTCCGCCCGGCTTCAGCAGCTTGTGCGCGGCGCGGAACACCGCATCCTTGTCCGCCACAAGGTTGATGACGCAATTGGAGACGATGATGTCAAAGCTTTCAGGCTCCAGCCCCAGCTGGTCCAGCTTCTCGATATCGCCTTCCACGAAATCGACATTGGCATAACCAAAGCGCTCGGCGTGCCAATCCTTGTGGGCATTGGCGACGGCGAGTTGTTCTGGCGTGGCGTCAACGCCGGTGACGCTGCCTTTCGGCCCGACCAGTTGCGCCAGCAGATAGGCATCCTGCCCGCTGCCCGATCCCAGATCCAGAATGCGGCACCCTGCCAGCGCCTGCGGCACCACCAGTCCGCAGCCATAGTAGCGCGCCTTCACCTCCTCATGCACATTGCGCAGAGCTTCACGGACCGAAGGCGACGGCATTTCGACGGTGCAGCAGGCGTCGGTGCGCAAATCGCTGGAGCCTTCCAGCACCTTGCCGTAATAATTCTGGCTGTTCTCGAGATTCATGAAACTGTTTCTTCCTGTGGACCGAAAGCACGCATGGACGAGTTGGGGTTCGTCGGCCATCCTGAAATGGTTTCGCGCAGGAGTATTCTTTGAACTACACCCATGATGTGATTGTGATCGGTGGCGGCGCTGCCGGGCTTACCGCCGCCGGGGGCTGCGCTATGTTCGGCCTGAAGCACAGCCCTGATCGAAGGGCACAAGATGGGCGGCGAATGCCTGAACAACGGCTGCGTTCCGTCCAAGGCCCTGATCGCCTCTGCCCGGCGTGCGGCCGAAGCGCGAGAGGAAAAGCGCGCAGGCGTGCAACTGGCCGCGCCCATTGTGGACTGGGGCGGGGTTCACGCCCATGTGCACGACGCCATCGCCCACATCGCCCCGCATGATTCTGTCGAACGGTTCGAGGAGATGGGCTGCGAAGTGATCCAGGACTGGGCGAAGCTGACCGGGCCGAAATCGGTGGAAGTCGGCGGGCGCACACTCACCGCGCCGCGGATCGTGATCGCCACCGGATCGCAGCCCGCTATCCCGCCGGTCGAGGGGCTTTCCGATGTCCCCTACCTCACCAACGAAAACCTGTTCGACCTGGCTGAACAGCCCGAACACCTGGTGATCATCGGCGGCGGTGTGATCGGCATGGAAATGGCGCAGAGCTTTCGCCGACTTGGCAGCGAAGTGACGGTGATAGAGCCGGGCGATCCGATGGGCCGGGATGACCGGGATTCGGTCGCGCTGGTGGTGGACGTGATGCAGCAGGAGGGCGTTCGCTTCGTTTCCGGCAAGGCAAAAGCCGTGTCAGGCCATCACGGCGCGATCAGCGTCACCACGGATGGACGGCGATACCGTCAGTGGTTCGCACCTGCTGGTTGCCGTGGGACGCAAGGCGCGGGTTTCCGGTTACGGGCTGGAGGATATCGGTATCGAACTGGCCCGCAACGGGATCAAGGTGGATGAACGCCGCCGCACGAATTTGAAGCATATCTACGCCATCGGCGATTGCCGCGACGGCCCGCGCCTGACCCATGTCTCCGGCTATGAAGGCTCCAACGCGGTGCTGGAAATCGCGCTTGGCCTGCCCGCCAAGGTGGACTGGCGTGCGTTGCCTTGGTGCACCTATACTTCGCCCGAAGTGGCGCAGATCGGCATGACCGAAGCGCAAGCGAGAGAAGCCTATGGCGATAGCCTGCGCGTCGTCACCGAAGGCTTCGACCACAACGAGCGCGCCATTGCAGAGGGGCAGGACAAGGGCCATTGCAAGGTGATGTTCAAGGGCAAGAAGGTGGTTGGTGCCAGCATTTGCGGGGTGAATGCGGGAGAGCTGCTGCTGCCTTTCACGCAGATGATTACCGGCAAGAGCGGTTCCTTCGATGTGGGCGGCGCGATCATCAGCTATCCCACCCGCTCCGAAATCGTGAAAGCGGCTGCCTTCAGCGCGTGGGAGCCGACGGTGTTCGGCAAATGGCCGAAAAAGTGGGTGGCGCTGCTGGCAAAGATGCGGCGAGCATTCTGATGGCTACACGCGCAAAAAGCCGGAATGCGCCCGAGGGCGCCTCTCCCTTCGCGGTGGATGCAGAACGGCTGGCGGCGGAGAAGTTCGCCGATCCGCAGGTGACGGCGGATGGCTCTGCACGGGCCAGCGTTGCCCTGCGCGAACTCGACACGCTGTGGTTCGCCACCGGCACGCTGTGCAACCTGGCTTGCGCCAATTGCTACATCGAGAGCAGCCCTACCAATGATGCGCTGATCTATATCTCGGCGGCGCATGTCGCGCGCTTTCTCGACGAGATCGCGCCGCGCGGCGTTCGCGAAATCGGCTTTACCGGCGGCGAGCCTTTCATGAATCCCGAAATCATTGCCATGATCGAGGATGCGTTGTCGCGCGGGCACGAGGTGCTGGTGCTGTCCAACGCCATGAGGCCGATGCGTCGGCACGAGGCTGCGTTGCTGCGACTGCGCGAAACCTATGGCAACAGGCTGACGATCCGCGTTTCCATCGATCATCACACGCAAGCCGTGCACGAGGCGGAGCGCGGCCCGAACACCTGGCAACCCATGCTGGACGGAATGCGCTGGCTCTCTGCCAATGGCTTCTCCTTTGCTGCGGCAGGTCGCCACCTGGCCGGGGAAACCGACGAGGCGGCCCGCAACTGCTATCGCCTGCTGTTCGAGAGCGAGGTAATCGCGCTGGACGTGGATAACCCCGCGCGGTTGGTGCTGTTTCCCGAAATGGATGCAGACGCGGATGTGCCGGAGATCACGACCGATTGCTGGGGCATCCTCAACAAGTCACCCGCTGATGTGATGTGTTCAAGCAGCCGTATGGTCGTTCACCGCAAGGGAGAGTCATCCCCGCGTGTCGTGGCTTGCACGCTGCTCCCCTACGATCCGGGCTTCGATCTTGGCGAAACCGTGGCGGAGGCGACGCGCGAAGTGGCGTTGAACCACCCCCACTGCGCGCGCTTTTGCGTTCTGGGCGGGGCAAGCTGTTCGGCCTGACGCAAACAGGCTCAGGCGCCATTCACCGCCCTTGTGCGTATAGGGTGGCATGACACTCAGAAACCTCGGCATTATCGCCGCCGCCTCCACCGCCCTATTTGCGTCGCCCGCCGCCGCGCAAAGCAATATCGATGGCACCTATGTCGATTCCGGTGGCTATACGGAGATAACCGTCGCGCGGTGCGGGAATGCCCGCTGCGGAGAGATCACGCGTATCGTAAAGCGCAAGCCGGGTGAACCGAACCGCGACGTTCATAACGACAATCCGGCCCTGCGGGATCGCCCGATCCTTGGCATCACGGTGCTGCAGAACCTGCGCTGGGATGACGACGTCTGGCGCGGCGAGGTTTATAATCCCGAAGACGGCAATACCTACCGCACCGAAGTGCGCCGCAGATCGAACGGAGCGCTGGAAGTGAAGGGCTGCGTCACCCTGTTCTGCCGCACCCGCGTCTGGCCCGCTGCCAGGTGAGGCGAAAGTTGCCGCAAGCGCGGTTCAGGACTTGACCGAATCCCTGGGCGGGGCTAGTGGCGCGCTCCTTACTGCCCTGTCCTCTAATGGTAAGAGAGCGGACTCTGACTCCGTCAATCAAGGTTCGAGTCCTTGCGGGGCATCCATTTCCCAGCCGACTAATCTGCGATAGCGTCTATGGCTGTGGCCATTACCGTGGCCACACGGTCTATATCGGCCTGTGCGATGCAATAGGGGGGCATGGTGTAAACGGTGTTGCCCAATGGGCGGATCAGCACATCATTTGCGAAAAAGTGCGCGCGTAGGCGCGGGCCGATGTCTGCCAGGTACCCCTCGTCACCATCGGTATCGATATCAAAGGCAATCATCGTGCCGCATTGGCGCGGGCGGATGACTTCGGGTCGTTTAGACAGGGTTTCCAGCTTCGCTCCCAGCCGCCGGGAAAGCGTGGCAATACGATCCAGCACCGGCTCCTCGCGCCAGATTGCCAGGTTTGCCACCGCCGCCGCGCAGGCGACCGGGTTGGCGGTGAAGCTGGAAGAGTGGAAAAACAGTTTCGAGCGATCCGTCGAGTAATGCGCATCGAATATCGGCGCGGTTGCCATGGTGACGGCCAGCGGCATGGAGCCACCGGTCAGCCCCTTCGCAAGGCACAGGATATCGGGCGCGACCCCGGCCTGTTCGCAGGCCAGCAGCGTGCCGGTGCGGCCCCAGCCTGTCATCACCTCGTCGGCGATGAACAGCACCCCATGGCGGGAGCAGATAGCGCGCATCTCGGCCAGTACCTGCGGGGAATAGATAAGCATTCCGCCCGCGCCCAGCAGCAGGGGTTCGACAATGAAGGCGGCGACGTCTCCTGCCGCGCAGGCTGCCTCCAGCGCATCGAGGGTCGGCTGCGGATCATTGGTGGGGAAGGGGATGGTGTCCACATCGAACAACAGCGGGGCATAGGCGCGGTTGAACACGCCGCGTTCGCCAATGCTCATCGCGCCAATGGTGTCGCCGTGATAGCTGTGTTCCAGCACGAGGATGCGGTGCCGTGGCTCCCCGCGATTGTGCCAGAATCCCAGCGCCATCTTCAGCGCAACCTCCACGGCGGTGGAGCCGGAATCCGAATAGAACACGTGATCGAGGCCGTCGGGCATCATCTCCACCAGCCCGCGCGCCAGCGTTTCGGCAGGCTCATGCGTCCAGCCTGCGAAAATTACCTGGTCCAGCTTCTCAGTCTGTTCGCGAACGGCGGCCATGATGCGCGGGTGATTGTGCCCATGGGTGGTGACCCACCAACTGGAGATCGCGTCGATCACGCGCCGCCCGCCAGCCGTGTGCAGGACAGCGCCTTCGCCACGCGTCACCAAGGGGATGTCCTCGCCCAGCCCGTGCTGGTGGAAGGGGTGCCAGACGGGGGAATTGCTCATGCCAGCAGGTCCATGCGGATACTTTCTGCAAACGCCTTTGCCAGTGTGTTGGCGTTCAAAGGATCGAGGCGCGGCAGGCGGCCCAGGTGAGAAACCTTCGCAATGCGGGTAATCGCTCCCTCGGCCACGGGTTCCTCCTCACCGATGAAGGCGACCCCTGCGACTTCGATGCCGCGTGCCCGAAGGGCTTCCACTGACAACAGCGAATGGCTGATCGTGCCAAGCTGCGTGCGCGCCACAAGGATGGCGGGCAGGTTCCACTGCGCAAACAGGTCTGCGGCCAGCAGATCCTCGCGATAGGGCACCAGCACGCCGCCCGCGCCTTCCACCACCAGCGGGCGATCGGACTGCGGCAGGCTCAACGCTGTTTCTTCGATCCGAACGCCATCGACCCGCGCTGCTTCGTGCGGGGAGCAGGGGGTTGCCAGGCGATAGGCCTCCGGCAAAACTTGCGCATCGGGGGCAAGCCGCGCCACCACCTCGCTGTCTGTTTCCCCCTCAAGCCCGGCCTGTGCGGGTTTCCAGTAGGTTGCGCGCAAGGCCTGCGAAAGGCCGGCGGCGAACACGGTCTTGCCGACATCCGTATCCGTGCCGGTGACGATGAACCCAGTCATGGTTTCTCCCAGGATGCGACGGCGGACAGGACAGTTTCGATATCCTGCCTGGACAAGGTGGAGCGCAAGGCAAAGCGGATGCGGCTGGTGCCTTTGGGCACGGTCGGCGGGCGGATGGGCAGGGCGGCGATGCCATGTGCCAGCAAGTGATCGCCCAGCGCCAGCGCATCGGCCTCTGCGCCAACAACGACGGGCACGATCTGCGTTGTCGAGCCGAGCGTGTCGTAGCCGAGCTGATGCAATCCCTGGCGCAATTGGTCGCCCAGCGCGGCAAGGTGCGCGCGCTCTTTTTCCATATCCGGCACCAGTTCCAGCGCTGCGTCCATCGCGCCCAGCATGGCGGGCGGCGGGGCGGTGGTGAAGATCAGCCCGGCGCACATGTTGATCAGGTAATCGCGCACCACATCGGGGCAGGCGATGTAGGCGCCGAACCCGCCCATCGCCTTGCTGAAGGTGCCCATCACGATGCGCGCGCCCTCCCCGGAATGGGGATAATCCGCCGCGAGCCCGGCACCGCGCGCGCCCAGCACGCCGGTGGCATGCGCTTCGTCGATATACAGCGAGGCGTCGTGCCGGGACGCGAGCGCGTTCAGTCGCGCCAGGTCCGCCCGATCGCCATCCATGCTGAACACGCTTTCGGTGACGACAAGGCGGGCGGGCGCTTTTTCATGCTTCGGCCAGCAGGCGTGCGAGGTGGTCGTAATCATTGTGATCATAGAAATGCACATCCGCCGATGCGGCGCGCAGGCCTGCGTGGATGGAATTGTGAACGAGGCGGTCGGCGAAAATCACCGTGCCTTTCGCGGCCTTCGCCAGTGCGGGAATCGCGGCGGCATTCGCCTGCCAGCCGGTCGCGAAGATCAGCGCTGCCTCGCTACCCTTGAAAGCAGCGATTTTCTGCTCGACCGCCAGATGCTGCGCGCTGGTGCCGGTAATCAGTCGGGATGCGCCGGAGCCCGCGCCGTATTGGCGAACGTGGTTAGCGGATCGTTCCACCAGCAGCGGATGCTGCGAGAGACCGAGGTAATCATTGCTCGACAAGTCCAGCAATTCGCGGCCGTCGCGCATCAATCGCCCGTCGCTCCGCATCTCCACGGCGCGCAGCACGCGCGTACGGTGTTTTGCCGCGATGGTGTCCAGCGATTGCCGGATGTGTTGGAGCATGGCGGACCGGCTCAGGTGAGTTCGGCTTCGGCCTCGGCCCTGGTTGCGCAGCCGCCCGAGCAACCACCTGCGGCTCTCATGGGCTCCTCGCCTTCCATCGCTTTCAGGCCAAGGCGTTCGAACATCGCGGCATCGCTATCGTCGCCCGCATTGGGCGCAGTCAGCAGCTTTTCGCCGGTGAAGATGGAGTTCGCGCCCGCCATGAAGCACAGCGCCTGCGTGGCGTCGGACATGCTTTCGCGCCCGGCGGACAGGCGCACCATGCTCATCGGCATGCAGATGCGCGCCACGGCCACCGTGCGCACGAATTCGATATCGTCGATCTTGGCCATCGGCGTATCGGCCAGCATGTCGCCTAGCGGGGTACCCTTGACCGGCACCAGCGCATTCACCGGCACGCTTTCGGGATGGCGTTCCAGCGTTGCCAGCGTGTGGACGAATCCCACGCGATCGGCGCGTGTCTCACCCATGCCCACGATGCCGCCGCTGCATACGTTGATGCCGGAATTGCGCACGTTTTCCAGGGTGGTCAGCCGGTCCTCATACTTGCGGGTGGTAATCACGCGGTCGTAATATTCAGGCCCGGTGTCGACGTTGTGGTTGTAGTAATCGAGGCCCGCCTCGGCCAGTTGCTCTGCCTGTGATGGCGAGAGCATGCCCAGCGTCATGCAGGTTTCCAGCCCCATTTCGCGCACGCCCTTCACGATCTCGACGATCTTGGGCATGTCGCGTTCCTTCGGGTTGCGCCACGCGGCCCCCATGCAGAACCGCTGGCTGCCGGCGTCCTTGGCCTGGGCCGCCGATTGCAGCACCTGTCGCACGTCCATCAGCTTGGTCGCTTCCACGCCGCTGTCGGCATGGGCGCTTTGCGAGCAATAGCCGCAATCTTCCGGGCAACCGCCGGTCTTGATCGAAAGCAGGGTGCACAATTGCACCTCGTCCGGCTGGTGATGTTCGCGGTGCACGGTTGCGGCGCGAAAAAGCAGTTCGGTAAAGGGCAGGTCGAAAAGATCGGAAATCTCTTCGCGGGTCCAGTCGGTACGGATCATCTTTGGCGTTTCCCGTGTTCGCGCGCGCCAATGAGGGTGGCGGGCGCGTGTGTCTGAAGCCTCCTTGGCAAAATGCGCGCAGCTAGTGAAGCGCCAGTGCGCAGGAAAACGGGTGGGCGAAGCCCGATAGGATGCATTAGTGTGCGAATTTGGCCACTTCCGGGCAGGCGTTGTTGCGACTGGTGGCGGGTCCCCACGAACTCGGGAGAGGTCGCGTGGGCTGGCCAGGGTTGAAGTTTTTGCACCTTGTGGTGCATTAATAATGGTAGGCTCCGTGATAGCCGCACCTTACCTAGGAGGCATCATGCTTGATGGCCTAGACGCATTGCTGCTCGCCCGGATCCAGTTTGCCTTCACGGTAAGCTTCCATTTCTTCTTTCCCGCCTTTTCCATCGGCCTCGCCAGCTATCTGGCGGTGCTGGAGGGGCTGTGGCTGAAAACCGGCAAGCAGATATATCTCGACCTGTTCAAATACTGGGTGAAGATCTTCGCCATCGCTTTTGCGATGGGCGTCGTCTCGGGCATCGTGATGAGTTACCAGTTCGGCACCAACTGGTCTGTCTTTTCCGATCTTGCAGGCCCGGTGGTCGGGCCGCTGATGGCTTATGAAGTGCTCACCGCCTTCTTCCTGGAGGCGGGCTTCCTTGGCGTGATGCTGTTCGGCATGAACAAGGTTGGCAAGAAGCTGCATTTTGCCGCCACGCTGATGGTGGCGCTGGGCACCTTCGTTTCGGCCTTCTGGATCCTGTCGGTAAACAGCTGGATGCAAACACCAACCGGGTTTGAAATGGGTGCGAACGGGCAATACTTGCCCGGCGACAGCTGGATTGCGATCATCTTCAATCCCAGCTTTCCCTATCGCCTTGTCCATACGGTGCTGGCCGCATACCTCACCACTGCTTTCGTGGTGGGCGGGGTGGGCGCATGGCACCTGCTGAAGGACCGCGCCAACAGCCACGCGCGCAAGATGTTTTCGATGGCCATGTGGATGGCCGCCATCGTGGCGCCGACGCAGATCGTGGCGGGCGACATGCACGGGCTCAATACGCTGGAACACCAGCCGCAAAAGGTCATGGCGATGGAGGGACACTACGAAAGTCACCCCGATGGCGCGCCGCTATACCTGTTCGGCATTCCCGACGACGAGAACCAGGAGCTGGACTACGCCATCGGCATTCCCAACCTTTCCAGCCTGATCCTGAAGCATGATCTGGATGCGCCGCTGGATGGGCTGGACACCATTCCCGATGACGAGCAGCCCCCTGTCTTCATGGTGTTCTGGGCTTTCCGCATCATGATCGCCATCGGCCTTGGCATGATGGCGGTGGGCGTGTGGAGCCTGTTCGCCCGATGGCGCGGCAGGCTGTATGACTGGCGCTGGCTGCACCGCGCCGCGCTGCTGATGGCGCCCTCGGGTTTCCTTGCCGTGCTGTGTGGCTGGATCACCACTGAAGTGGGTCGCCAGCCATACGTGATCTACGGCTTCCTGCGCACCGCCGATGCGGCCAGTCCGTTGGCCGCGCCCGCAGTGGCCACGTCGCTGCTGGCCTTTGTCCTTGTCTACTTCACCGTGTTCGGCGTTGGCGTGTGGTATATCCTGCGCCTGATGAGCAAGGCGCCGCATGTGGGCGAAGTGGGCGCCAAGCGCGGCGATACCGGGCCGATCCGCACCGCCGGTATCACCCCGGGGCCAACCCAGAATCCCAACGAGGCCGAGACCCTGCCCGATTCGTCGAAGGAGCATCACTGATGGACCTCACCACGATCTGGGCGTTCATCATCGCCTTTGCCGTGTTTGCCTATGTGGTGATGGACGGGTTCGACCTTGGCATCGGCATCCTGTTTCCCACGTTCGCGCCGGGGCGGGCGCGGGACCGGGCGATGAATTCCATCGCACCGGTGTGGGATGGCAACGAGACATGGCTGGTGCTGGGTGGCGGCGGACTGTTCGCCGCTTTCCCGCTGGCCTACGCCGTGATCCTGCCCGCTACCTATCCGCTGATTATCGCCATGCTGCTGGGCCTGGTGTTCCGCGGGGTGGCGTTCGAATACCGCTGGCGTGATCCGTCGCACCGCGCCTTCTGGGACGGTGCCTTCACTCTCGGCAGTCTGGTGGCCGCCATGGCGCAGGGGATGACGCTGGGAGCCTTGTTGCAGGGCATCGAAGTGGACGGCCGCGCCTATGCCGGAAGCTGGTTCGACTGGCTGACACCCTATACCTTGCTCACCGGCCTGGGCACGGTCGCCGGATACTCCCTATTGGGCGCGACGTGGCTGATCTGGAAGCTGGACGGAGAGGCGCAGGCCCACGCCCGCAAGCTGGCCAAGCGCGCCGCATGGGCCACGCTGGGCCTGATGGGCGCGGTGAGTATCTACAACGTGCTGCTGAATGCCGATTACGCCGCACGCTGGCTGACCGCACCGGAAATCTATTTCGCCGCCCCGGTACCAATCCTGACGGCGATTGTCGCCATCTCGCTGTTGCGCGCGCTGATGAAGGATCGCCATTCGAAACCGTTCTGGCTGGCGCTGCTGCTGTTCTTCTTCGGCATGGCGGGGCTGGGCGTGACGATCTGGCCGTTCGTCGTGCCGCCCGATGTCACCATCTGGGATGCCGCCGCGCCCGAACGCAGCCAGGTCTTCATGCTGGTGGGGGTGGCCATCACCATGCCGCTGATCATTGGCTACACCGCATGGGCCTATTGGGTGTTCCGCGGCAAGGTGGATGACGAGGGGTATCATTGACGCGCTCAGGTAAAGAAGCGGTAGCGCAGGAGACAAATCCGATGGCCGAACCACCTGGCCCCCTGTGGAAGCGCCTGGCATGGATGGCGGCGATCTGGCTGGGCAGCGTTGCCGTGCTGGGCGCGGTGGCGATGGTGATCCGCTGGTGGCTTGGTGTCTAGAGTTCGGGGTTTAATTCCTCATGCCAACTGCCTACCTCCCGGTGCTGATTGCAACGAGAGGAACATGGCGTGGCAGATAAGCCTGACGATAAGGACCACGATCACGATCTGAAAGATCACAAGTTCTACCATGCCGATATGGAGGCAGGCTTTGCCGACTCCATCGATAACGATACGCCGCAGACCCGCCACCCTGCCTATCGCCTCGCTTTTCGGGACGAGGATTTCCTGCTGCGCGAGGAATTGCGCCCGATCCGTTTCCAGCTGGAATTGCTGAAGCCCACCATGCTGCTGGACGAGGCGCGCGTCGGCTCCACGCTGGTGATGTACGGCTCTGCCCGCATCCCCCCGCCCGAAGCGACCGAAGCGGCGCTGAAACAGGCCGAAAACCTGCCCGAGGACGAGGCGCTGGTGGTGCGCAACCTGGCCGAGAAGTCGAAGTATTATGCCGAGGCCTATCGCCTTTCGCGCATGGTGAGCGAGAAGGCCATCGTCGAGGATGGCAAGCGTCAGTTCGTGGTGTGTTCGGGCGGCGGTCCCTCCATCATGGAGGCCGCCAATCGCGGCGCCAGCGATGCAGGGGCGGAGAGCATCGGTCTCAACATCATCCTGCCGCACGAGCAGGCGCCAAATCCCTATGTCACGCCCTACCTCTCGCTGAACTTCCACTATTTCGCGCTTAGGAAGATGCACTTCCTGATCCGCGCACGCGCCGTTGCGGTGTTCCCCGGCGGGTTCGGCACGTTCGACGAGATGTTCGAACTGCTGACGCTGATCCAGACCGGCAAGATGAAGCGGATTCCGGTCCTGCTGTTCGGCAAGGACTTCTGGAACCGCGTCGTGAATTTCGAGGCGATTGCCGAGGAAGGCACGATTTCGAAAAAGGACCTGGATCTTATCACCTGGTGCGAAACCGCCGAAGAGGGCTGGGCCGCGATTCGCGAGTTCTACTGCCTGAAGGACAACGGCGCGGCGGGGATGGATTGCGAGGATTGATCGTCCGGCCGGCAAGGCTAACCCCAGGTCGGGCCGTATTTTCCGCACTTTCGAGCAGGCAGGAAACAAACTCCGGCGTCATCATCGCGCTTCCCGCAGAAAAGCGCGATGTGACGCCGAAGATTCTTGCTTTCAGGAATGCTCAGGAACGCGTTGGCACCATCGTGACGGCAAGCATTTGCGGATCGAGTTCGCCGGAGGCGATCATCGCGGCAGTTTCTTCCGCCACGCGACCGGCCAGCCGCTCTGCTTCCCTCTCGCTGGTGGCAAAGACGATATTGAGCAATACGGCCTGTCCACCTTCAGTGGCGTGCCGCGGCGAGCCCAAACCGTGAAGCCGATTGACGGCCCGCAAGGCCGCAAGGTCCATCGCGTGGCTGCCGGAATCCTCGAAAAGGGTAACCTGCTCGGGCCGTCCGGTGCCGTTGGCCATAAACCTGACCTTCACTACCCCTGAACGGCGGATGCCACTGGGGTAGTTCACGCGATTCAGCTGTTGCTCGAGCTCGACGCCCGAGAGTGACAACAAAAGCATGATCGGAGGGCTCCACGATAATGTTTCGCTCTTGCGCAAAATCCTGCGCGTAGAGCGGTGTGCCCAACATGGCGGCTGCGATTGCAATTGAGACAAGCTTTGTCATTGGATCATCCTCTTTGTTAAAAAAGATGATCGGCCACAGTTGAAAGCGCGCCCTTTGCGACCATTCTGAGGGGCGTGTTAGACCTTGGGTCGATCACATCGGATAGCGACTGCGGTCCGCTCCCGACGCAGCGCTTTTCGTCCAAAATCATGGCTAAATTGTGTTATATTATCAAAAATTACTAAATAGATGATTTGAATGTTCTTTAGTTCTATTGGTTTCGGTAATGTACATATATAATTTCTTAGTATTGTGATCATCTTACGAGAATAGACTCGAGTATTCTTCGCCAGGCTTCCCCGATCTCGACTCCCGATGGTATCGGTAGGACGATCTACATGCTCCGGATAACCGGACTTGCAGGGCAGGGCGTTATCGCACTGCCTGATGCCCTAGCGGGCCATTGCCGAAGCCAAAGCCGGGCGCACGCTTCAGGGCTTCGCGCACGAACAGGCGGGCATCGGCAATGGCCTGCTCAAGCGGCAAGCCGTGGCCGAGGTGCGTGGCAATCGCACTGGAAAGCGTGCAACCGGTGCCGTGGGTGTGCTTGGTAACGATACGCGCGTCGATCCACACCTTGTCCTCCATCCCGGGGCGCACGAGACGGTCTTCCACCATCGGTCCGTCAGCATCGCCGCCCTTGGCCAGATAGGCCACCTTGCGCTCTGCCATCCCCGCCGCGCCGCCCAGCGCGTCCAGTTCGGGCACGTTGGGCGTGGTGAGGGTGGCAAGGTCCATCAGCCACTCGAACACCTCGATGGTCGCCGCGTCCGCCAGCACGCTGCCGCTGGTGGCCACCATGACCGGATCGAAGACGATAGGCTTGCCAAGATCTTCCAGCCGATCCGCAACGACCTCGGCGATGTCGGCGCTGCCGAGCATGCCGATCTTCACCGCGTCGACGCCGATATCCTCGAGGCAGGCATCCATCTGCGCGGCGACGAAGTCGGGCGACAGCGCCTCCACCCCGCGAACCCCGCGCGTGTTCTGCGCGGTGACGGCGGTGATGGCGGTCATGGCGAACCCGCCGAGCATGGTAATGGTCTTTATGTCGGCCTGTATGCCGGCCCCGCCCGAGGAATCGGACCCGGCAATGACCAGCACGCGGGGAGGGCGGACGCTCAAGATGTCAGATTGCCGCGCGCACCGCGTCGCAGATGCTATCCACCACGCGTTCCACCTGGCTTGCGTCATCGCCTTCCGCCATCACCCGGATCAGCGGCTCGGTGCCCGACTTGCGTATCACCAGCCGGCCCTTGCCGCCCAGTTCTGCCCTGGCCGTGGCAATGGCGTCTTTCACGCTTTTCTCATCCAGCGGATCTCCGCTTTCATAGCGCACGTTCTTCAACAACTGCGGCACGGGATCGAAAAGATGCAGCAACTCGCTGGCCGGTTTGCCGCTGCGGACCAATGCCGCCAGCACTTGCAGCGCGGCGACGGTGCCATCGCCCGTGGTGGCGTGGTCGAGCAGGATCATGTGGCCGGACTGTTCTCCGCCAACGTTGTAACCACCCGATTTCATCGCGCCCAGCACATAGCGGTCCCCCACCTTGGTGCGCACCAGTTCCAGCCCCTTGTCGGCCAGGAATCGTTCCAGGCCCAGGTTCGACATGACGGTGGCCACCACGCCGCCGCCCTTCAGGCGCCCATCGGTGGCCCAGCGGCTGCCGATCAGCGCCATGATCTGGTCCCCGTCGACGGCCCGGCCCTTCTCGTCGATCACGATCAGGCGATCGGCATCGCCATCCAGGGCAATGCCGATGTCCGCCCCCTCTTCCACCACGCGCTTCTGGATCGCTTCCAGGTGGGTAGAGCCAACGCCGTCGTTGATGTTGAGGCCATTGGGCGACACGCCGATTGCAATAACCTCCGCCCCCAGTTCCCAGATAGCGGTGGGGGTCACGTTGTACGCTGCGCCATGCGCGCAATCGACGACAATCTTCATTCCGTCGAGACGGCAATCCTGTGGCAGCGATTGCTTCACGGCATGGATGTAGCGCCCGGCCACATCGTCTATGCGGCGCGCGCGACCGATGGCATCGCCTTCGGCCAGGGTTTGCTCTTCAGCCATCGCGGCCTCGATCGCTTCCTCGTCCTCGTCCGACAGTTTGAAGCCATCTGGGCCGAACAGCTTGATGCCGTTGTCGTCATAGGGGTTGTGGCTGGCAGAGATCATCACGCCGATATCGGCACGCATCTCGCGCGTAAGCAGGGCGACGGCGGGAGTGGGCAGGGGACCTGTCATGATGACATCCATGCCCACGCTGGTGAAGCCTGCCACCAGGGCATTTTCCATCATGTAGCCAGAAAGGCGGGTGTCCTTGCCGATCACCACCCGGTGCTTGTGCGAACCGCGCAGGAAATGGCGTCCTGCGGCCTGCCCCACCGTCATCGCGGTCGCAGCGTTCAGCTTCCTGCCATTGGCGCGGCCTCGGATGCCATCGGTGCCGAAATAGGAACGTCCCATACTATCCTTCGTCTTTGCCTGAGCCTTCCGGACCCGCCATGCCGCCATTCGCCCCTCTTGTCACGGGGGGAGGGGATGGCCATGTCGGCATCCTCATATTTATGCGCCAGGCTGCAACGACCGGCGGCCTCGCGCATTGGTTACACGAAGACCTATAAACAGGAGTATTCGAATATGGCCTTTTCCCTAATTCCGCTTCCCTTCGACAATGAAGCGATTGCTCCGGCGATCACCGCCGAGACTTTCAGCTATCATCATGGCAAGCACCACCAGGCCTATGTCGACAAGACCAACGCCGCCATCGAAGGCACGGCGCATGCCGACAAGTCGCTGGAAGAAGTCATCGCCGCGTCGCGCGGCAGCGACCAGGGCCTGTTCAACAATTCCGCACAGACCTGGAACCACGGGTTCTACTGGCATTCGCTGACACCGTCGACCAGCGGCCCCTCGGGCGACCTCGCCACGAAGATCGACGAGGCTTTCGGCTCGCTCGATGCGTTGAAGGACGAGTTGAAGTCCAAGGGCGCAGGCCACTTCGCCAGCGGCTGGGTGTGGCTGGCCGAAAAGGGCGGCAAGCTATCCGTCGAAGACAGCCACGATGCCGATACGCTGGCGGACAGCGATTTCAACCCGCTGCTGGTCATCGACCTGTGGGAACACGCCTATTATCTCGACCACCAGAATGCGCGCCCCAGCTATCTCTCGGCCGTCGTGGATGGCCACCTGAACTGGGATTTCGCCGCCGATAACCTGTCGCGCGGCAGCACCTGGGAATATCCCGGCTGATCCGATCGCCATGGAAAATAGAAAGGCCTGCATCCCGCAAGGGTTGCGGGCCTTTTTCTTTGCAGGAGCGAGGCCCTAGTCTTCGCTCGACAGATCCAGCGCGCTGGTCTGGAACAGCGGTTCGCCAAACAGGAAGCCGATGAAATTGGGTCGGCCCAGATGATCGACCAGCGCCGTCAGCGTCAGCAGGATCGGCACGGATAGAAGGGCGCCGGTCACCCCCCAGATCCAGCCGAAATAGGACAGGGCAAGCAGGATCAGCACCGGGTTCATCGTAAAGCGCGCACCCAGCACGGTGGGCGTGACCACGTTCGCCTCTACTGTATGGAGCCCCAGATAAGCGGCTGCCGGTATCAGTCCGACAAGCACCGCGTCTGCCGATCCGATGCCGAACAGGCCCAGCAGCACCAGCATGACAAGCGGCCCGACATAGGGGATGAAATTGAGCAGCGCGGCCAGGCCGCCCCACATGATCGGTGCCTCCAGCCCCATGATCCAGGCCCCCAGCGCAACGATTATGCCCACGCCTGTGTTGATGAGGCCGACCGTCAGGATATAGGCGGCAACCCTGTCCTGCACTTCCCGAATGGCGCGTGCGGCCTTCAGGCTGGCGCCCACTTGCTGGCGTTCCAGCAGCAGGCGTCGGCGCAGGCGAATGCGCGCTTCGATCATGAAGAAGGCAAGCAGGAAGGTAAGCAGCACTTCCAGCACGACCGTAGGCGTGGCGAAGGCAAGCTGTTCCAGCATCGTCGGTCCGGCCAGCACGACCTGCTGGCCCTTTTCGCCGCCGGTCAGCGCCGCGAGACTATCGTTCAGGTCACCAACCCATGCAAAAGCCAACTGGAGGTCGGAGAAGTGCCGACCGACCTGCTCCGCCATCGCCGGGACCTCGTCATAAAGCGAAATCGCAGGGCCGAGCACCGCGCTGAATGCCAGGGCAAGAACGGCGAAGAACACCAGCAGTGCGAGGATCGAAGCCAGGAAATTGGGAAGCCAGGTCGCCAGCTTGTCCGCCAATGGCGACAGGATGATCGTCAGGATCAGCGCAGCTACCAGCGGCAGGAACACCACCGAGCCGATCGAAAGCACGAAAGGCAGGGCGAGAAAAAGCCCCAGCGCCAGCAAGACGACAAGCGACGAGATAAGGCGCAGTTCCTGCGCCGCAAACGTCATCGCGCGACGCCGCCCCTGTTGCTTGCCTGCGCTATCCCCCTCGGCGCTCATCGTTCGCAGTGACTTTCTATCGTGGACTCGCTGGCAGCATGTCCCCTTGCTTTATCGCAATCAAGCGCGGCGGTCTTGCTACTTTCCTGCAGCAGCTTCGCCGCGGCCGGCGGCCACTTCGTCGAGCTCTTCCAGAATGGCGCGATGGGCTGCAGGATCAGTCAGGTCACGATCGGGAATGTCGCCATCCTCCATCATGCTGGACAAGGCTGCACGGGCTCGGCCAACGCGGCTCTTGATCGTGCCCACGGCACAACCACAGATGTTGGCTGCTTCCTCGTAGGAAAAACCGCCCGCGCCAACCAGCAGCAGGGCTTCGCGCCGCTCTGGCGGCAAGGTCAGCAACGCCCGGTGCAGGTCCGACAGGTGCAACGGCTCTTCCTGGCCTGCGGGCGCAGTCAGGATGCGTTCGGCAACCGTCTCGTCATACTCGCCGCGAAAGCGATTGCGGCGCATGTCGGTAAGATAGGCATTGCGCAGGATCACAAATGTCCATGCACGCATCGAGGTGCCCGGCTCGAACCGTTCCTGCGCAGCCCAGGCCTTGAGCAATGCTTCCTGTACCAGGTCGTCGGCCATGTCGGGCCGGCCACACAGGCCGCGCGCGAAAGCACGAAGGTGCGGGACGACTTCGGTCAATTCGCGCTTGAAATCGCGTTTGTCCTCGGCGCTGCGTTTGGGCAGCTCTCGTTTCTTCTGGTCCTTGCTCATTTGCCCTCGTCTTGATCGAGTTTCGAGAGCAAATCCTTGAAGGAATCCGGAAGTGGCTCATCAACCACGGAGTTATAGAGCTTCTTCAGGCCCCCAGTCCATTCTGGATCCTTGGCCTTGGTTTTTCCGACATTTTCCGGACCCTTACGGGGCCCGCTTTCGTCTTTTGACGATGACATGAGCTCTGTTTTTCCCCTCGTCGTACAAATTGCCGCGCGTGCGATCCTCGAATTATCCCGAGGCGGCGATCCAAATATGTATTAGGTTGCGTGTGAGTGCGGAACGAAATGGGCGGCATCCGGTTCCCCGCATACAAGATTGATTTTGTCGCATGGTTTGCATTTTGGCAGTGGCCCGGACTATGCGGCACGCAACAGGGGTTGCCCAGTTCGAAAAGCCCGTTCGGGTCGAGGAGTTGATTTGCAGCACAAGGCCAGTCGACGCAGCAGGACGAAGCGCTGGTTGATGCGCTATCCGCGTGCGATGCCCTTGGGCATTTTCGTGCTGATTGCCGCGATCACGATCCTGTCGATCTTTGCAATCGAGCGCGGGGAAAACGAGCGCCAGGCTGCGCAGATCAACTCTCGCGCGACGGCCATCGCCTCCGCGCTGGAAAGGCGCGCGAATGCCAGCAGCGCCTACCTGCGTGCCGGGGCTGCGTTGCTTTCCACGATGGACGATATCCCGGCCGACGATTTCCGCCGTTTCGTATCCGAATTGCGGCTGGATGCCGATTATCGCGGCGCGGAAGGTATCGGCTGGGCCAAGGTCGTTCGCCCGTCCGAGATCGAGGAATACGAAGCGCTTCTGGCGCGAGGATGCGTCCGGGCGAGGCGCAGCTCTATCCGCCGATGGACGGTAGCCAGCCTTTTGCGGTTCCGGTCACATACCTGCAGCCCGATACCGAACGCAATCGGCGGGCCCTGGGGTTTGACATGTATTCCGATCCCCAACGCCGCGAAGCGATGATGGAAGCCGAGGCAACCTCGCGCCCCACGGCAACCGACGCCATCGTATTGCGGCAGGAAGGCGACGGCGAGGCACCGGGTTTCCTGATCTTCATGCCCGTGTTCGAACCCGGTGTTGGTGGCCGGTCGCTAAAGGGGTTCATCTATTCGCCCTTCAACGCCGAAGATTTCCTGCAAAGCGCGCTCGAACTGGAAGATGCCGGCAATTACGGCGTGCGCCTCTACGACAGCGACAGTGAAGAGGGCACTCTGCTTGCCACCACATTCGGAAGCGACCTGGAAAATCGCGAAACCACCACGAAAACCGTCACGATAGCCAACAATCCCTGGCGGCTGGCAGTCAGCATAAACGAAGATCCCGGCATTTCGGGCCTTTCGATGGCAACCCTTATCTTCGGCTTGCTCGTCGCCAGCCTGCTGATGCTGCTGGTGCGCATGCTCACGCAGCAGGCGCAGGAAGACGAAAGCGCGCTGGCCTGGTTCGAGGAGCAGGCGTCCATCCGCAACTCCCTGACGCGGGAGCTGAACCACCGGGTGAAGAACACCCTGGCCAATGTCCTTTCGATCATTGCGCTGACAAGGCGCCGCGCCGATTGCGTGGAGGATTTCGCCACCGGGCTGGATGGGCGTATCCGTGCGCTTTCCGCCACGCACGACCTGCTGACGCAGTCGGACTGGGGTTCCACCCCGATCAAGGCCGTCATCGATGCCGAATTGCTGCCTTACGCGCAGGACGAGGATCATGCCCTCGACCTGGTCGGGCCCGATGTCGAACTTGCACCCAACGATGCCCTTTCGCTGGGCCTTGCCGTGCATGAACTGGCCACCAACGCTTCCAAGTACGGCGCGCTTAGCCAGCCCGGCGGCATGCTGAGCGTTCACTGGCGACTTCTCTCGGAAGACCTTGTCCGCGTCGAATGGGTCGAGCGCGGCGGCCCTCCTGTCAAGCAGGAGCGTTCACGCGGTTTTGGCACCGACCTGATCGAGCGCATCGTAGCGCATGAATTGCGCCATCCAGTGGAACTGGATTTCGATCCCGAGGGCGTGCGCTGCGTCTTGCTGATTCCGGTGCGTCGTCCCAGCGAATTCATGATCCGCGCCAATCGCAAGGCGCCAGCGGCATCCGGCGATAGCTGATCGGTGGACGGTCCAGCCGGGCGGCGATAAGGGTCAGGCCATGTCGGCGCGGCGTCTCTTCCTGATAAAAGCGGCCATCCTTGGCTGCGCCGTTCTGTCCGCTTGCTCTCCCGCAAAAGAGGCAGGGCCGGTTGTGCTGGCCGCTGCCAGCATGCAGGAGGGGCTGAACGCGGCTGCCGATAGCTGGGCCGCGCAAGGGCAGGCGCGCCCCGTCCTTTCCTTTGCGTCCAGCGCGGTTGTGGCGCGGCAGGTGAACGAGGGAGCGCCGGCCGACATTGTCGTGACATCCGACGATCGCTGGATTGACTGGCTCGCATCGCGCGATGCCCTGGCAGGAGACCCCGCGCCGCTGGTTGCCAATTCACTGGTCGTAGTGGTGCCTCTCCGCATTGACGGGCCCCAAAGCCTTGCCGCCTTTGCCGCCGACGCTGATGCGGGACGGCTGGCAATAGGGGAACCGGAGAGTGTTCCGGCGGGAGAATTTGCCCGCGCAGCCTTGCAGAACATGGGTCTTTGGAATGCACTTTCCGCTCGCCTTGCGCCCGGCGATAATGTGCGCGCATCCCTGGCCCTGGTGGAACGCGGAGAAGCCGCGATGGGCATTGTCTATTCCAGCGATGCCGCTGCCAGTGACCGTGTTCGGGTAGTCGAACGGATCGCGCCGGAAATGCACGCGCCGATCGTCTACTATGTCGCGCTTGTCTCCGGATCGCAGCATGAAAAAGCGCAGGACTTTCTCGATTACCTCACCTCACCGCAAGGGCGCGAGGTTATCGCCGGGCAGGGGTTCGCCCTGCCGTGACCGAGGCCGAGTGGACCATTGTCGCACTGTCACTGAAGGTCAGCGTGGTTGCCGTTCTGGTCACCATGCCGATTGCTTACGGACTGGCGTGGCTTATCGCGCGGCGACGCTTTCCGGGACGGATGCTGCTGGATGCTCTGGTGCATCTGCCGCTGGTATTGCCGCCGGTCGTCACGGGCTGGCTGCTGCTGGTGCTGCTGGGGCGCAATGGCGCGATCGGTGGCTGGTTGTATGAGGCGCTGGGCATCACGCTGGTGTTCAACTGGACTGGTGCGGCACTGGCGGCAGGCGTGATGGCACTGCCGCTTATGGTGCGCGCCATGCGCCTGTCCATAGAGGCGGTGGACCGGCGGCTGGTGGGCGCGGCGCGCACGCTTGGCGCATCGCCGTTCCACGCCTTCCTGACGATCACCTTGCCGCTGAGCCTGCCGGGAATAGCAGCGGGGGCCATGCTCGGCTTCGCCCGCTCGCTGGGAGAATTCGGCGCGACGATCACCTTCGCCGCCAACATCGCGGGCGAAACGCGTACCTTGCCTCTGGCGATCTACACGGGCCTGCAAGTGCCCGGATCGGAAAGCGCGGTCACCCGGCTGGCGGTTATCTCCATAGTCCTGTCGCTGGGCGCGCTGCTGGTGTCCGAATGGCTGGTGCGCAGATCGCAGGGGACACGCGCCCATGTGCTCTGAAATAAGGTCCTTTGAAATCGATATCGAGATGGCGGTGGACGATCACGCCTTTGCGCTGGATTTTGCCTCGGATGCCAAGCTGACGGCGCTGGTTGGCCCGTCGGGGGTGGGCAAGACCAGTACGCTGAACGCCATCGCCGGACTGTTGAGACCCCGCGCGGGTCGCATTGCCGTGGCGGGCAAGGTGCTGTTCGACAGCGCAGCGAGAATAGACCTGCCGCCAGAGCAGCGGCGCGCCGGATACGTCTTCCAGGATGCGCGGCTGTTCCCGCACAAGCGGGTATCCGCGAACCTCGATTACGGGGAGAGGCTCGCCCCGGCGACCGCGCGCCTGATCACGCGGTCCGAGGTCACGGAATTGCTCGAGATCGGGCATCTGCTGGAGCGCTTGCCCGCCACGCTTTCCGGCGGCGAGGCGCGACGCGTTGCCATTGGCCGCGCTTTGCTGTCAGCCCCGCGGTTCCTGTTGCTGGACGAGCCGCTTGCCTCGCTGGACGAAAGCCGCGCCGAGACCTTGCTCACCCTGATAGAGCGGCTGCGCGACGAGCTGGACCTGCCGATGCTGCTGGTCAGCCACTCCACTGCGGAAGTCGAGCGGCTGGCTGGCCGGGTGATTGCGATGGAAACGCCCGGCCAGACTTGAAACGCCAGACTGAAGCCTAGGCGAACACCGCCGGGTCGATCGGCAGCGAACGCACCCGTTTGCCCGTAAGAGCGAACAGGGCGTTGGTCAGCGCCGGGATAACCGGGGGCAGGGCAGGTTCGCCAAGGCCGGTTGGGGCGTTGTCGGACAGGACCCATTCCACATGTATCTGCGGCGTCATCGGCATGCGGGGCAGCGGATAGTTGTGGAAGTTGGACTGCTTGGCAGCGCCGCCTTCGATCTCCACCGCCAGCTGTATTGCCTGCCCCAGCCCGTCGATGATGGAGCCTTCGGCCTGATTAAGCGCGCCGAACGGGTTGATGATCTGGCTGCCCACATCACCCGCAACCCAGACATTGTGGACCACCGGTGTGTTGCGCGAATCGAGGCTGGCCTCCACCACTTCGGCGAAATACCCCATGTGGCTGTAATAGAAGCCGAAGCCCAGGGCATGGCCACTGGCCACCGGCTGACCCCAATTGGCCATCTCCATCACCTTGCGGGTCACGGCCTGGAGGCGCGGGGCAGAGAAACCTGGCTGGGGGCCGAACGGGCCCTGTGCGGTCGGCTCGGCTTCCACGCCTTCGGTCAGTTCCAGCAGGAATGTGGGCAGATCCTTGCCGGAAGCGTGGGCGACCTCATCGAGGAAGCTTTGCATGACAAAGGCGATGGCGTTCGACCGTGGTGCCCGCAGCGCTCCCATTGGAACGGCTGTTGCCATCTTGGTCTGCTCGAACTTCAGATTGTCGACATATTTCGCCGGAAATTCGTCGGCTGCCATGATGGCGGGATTAAACTGGCCATCGCCCAGGTCGAAGGTCACGAAGTGATCGGCCCAGCCGGTCAGCTTGCCCTCTGCATTGAGAGCGGCGCGCATCTTGTGCCAGCCCGCGGGACGATAGAAATCGCTGCGGACATCGTCCTCACGGCTCCAGATCAGTTGCACCGGCGTGCCCGGCATCTCCTTCGCGATGGCAGCAACCTGGACCATGTAATCATTGTTCAGCCGCCTGCCGAAGCCGCCGCCCATGCGGGTGATGTGGACTTTGACCTGGCTCGGCTCCAGCCCAAGATAGCCTGCAACGGCCTGCTGACCGCCCTGCGGCGTTTGCGAGGGCGCCCACATCTCCATCGTGCCGTCCTCGTGCATCAGCGCGGTGCAGTTCATGGGTTCCATCGCGACGTGGGCAAGGAAGGGATAGCTGTATTCCGCTTCCAGCACACGGTCCGCCTCGGCAAACGCGGTATCGGCATCGCCCTTCGTGGCGAACACCTCGTCGCTGGAGCCGGAAGCCCAGGCTTCCTGCGCGGCTTGTGCATATCCGGCGGTGGAGTGGCTTTCCCATTCGCCATTATCCCACTGCGGCTCCAGCGCCGTGCGGGCCTTGTTGGCCAACCACCAGTTGTTGGCAATTACGGCGATGCCTTCCACCAACTCCACCTGCGGATTGGCGGCGACAGTGAACGCATCGATGACGCCTTGCTGCGCTTTTGCCGCATCGAGGTTGGCGGATTTGAGACTTGCGCCGAAAACGGGTGAACGCTCGAAAGCGGCATAGACCATTCCGTCTAGCTGGGTATCGACGCCGAAGATCGGCTCTCCCCGAACAATCCTGGGGCTGTCCACGCCGCCGATCGCGCGGCCGATGATGCGGAAGTCGGCCTGGTCCTTCAGCGTCAGGCTGGCAGGATCGGGAACCTCCATCACCGCGGCATCGCTTGCCAGTTCGCCGAAAGTGGCGGAGCGGTTGGTACCCGGCTGGATAACGCGGCCCGGCTCGGTCGCAAGGCTGGCAGCGTCCACGCCCCAGCGTTGCGCGGCAGCGGCGACCAGCATCGAACGCGCAGCGGCGCCTGCCTGGCGCATGGGGATCCAGTTCATCGGCGTGGCGAAAGAACCGCCAGCAAGCTGCGGCCCGTACCTGGCCCCATCCGTTATGCCCTGTTCCACGGTGACGCTATCCCAATCGGCATCCAGCTCCTCTGCGATCAGCATGGGCAGCATGGTCTTGATGCCCTGGCCGATTTCCGGGTTCTTGCCGATTATAGTGATGGAATTGTCCGGGTGGATCGTGATGAAGGCGTTCAGATCCGCCGGGCCGGAAACCGCCGTGGCGCGTCCGGCCATGGGGAATGTCGCCGCAAGGGCAAATCCACCGCCGGCAACGGCGCTGGCTTTCAGCAGGGTACGACGCGAAAGCTGGACGGAATCAGGCATTGGCCGCCTCCTCATCCCGCGCAACCTTGGCGATGGCGGCATGGATACGTTTGTAACAGGCGCAGCGGCAGATATTGCCCTGCATGGCAGCATCGATCTCGCCATCGCTCGGGTTCGGATTGTTGGTAAGCAGCGCGGTGGCGTTCATCAACTGGCCCGCCTGGCAATAACCGCATTGCATCACGTCGTCTTCAAGCCATGCCTCTTGCAGCGCCTGGCCCAACCGGAGTCCGCTCCAGCGCTTCCACAGTCGATACCTGCTTTTCGCCAACCGCGGAAAGCGGCATGGAGCAGGACCGGGTGGCCTGTCCGTCCACGTGCACGGTGCAGGCACCGCACATGCCGATGCCGCAGCCAAACTTGGTGCCGACCATGCCCAGTTCATTGCGCAGGGCCCAAAGCAGGGGCATGTCCCCGGGCGCGTCAATCTCGCGCGTTTCGCCGTTGATGGTGACACGATAGGCCATGAAGCCAACTCCTGCTTGTTCGTCCAAGGGATGCGCACCCGAAGCTGCACAGATTGACAATGTCTACAGGACTTGCCGCAAACTGCCAACAGGGACGAAGGGGTGGGGCCTCAATGTCGCTCGATGGGATGCAGGCGCACGATTGCGGAGGCCGGCTCCGATGCAAAAGCGATCTGCCAGAAGCTTGTCTGGAACATTTCTCGTTGCAGAAGCGTATTTACGCCCATGGAAATCGACCGCGAGAGACTGGGGACGGGGAATGTACTTGCAACCCGGCTTGGCGCTTTCGAGAGAAGGCTCAAGAACCTGTCGAGGTATGCCAGCGTAAAGGATCTGGAACCGTTGATTTGCGGTGCGCGCAGTTTCCAGCGCGATCATCCGACATGGGCGGATCGCGACGATCTGGCGAACCTTTTCGTGCTGGAATCGGGTTGGGCCTACAAATTCGTAATCCTGCCCGGCGGCCGTCGTCACATTTCGGAGTTCTTCGGACCTGGGGCGATATGCAACTGGTCGCGACTTTCGGACTTCGAGGAACAGGGCAATATCCTGTTCAAGGCTGGGGCCAGGGTCAGCATGCTCAACGCCGCATCGCTGGAAGTCCTGTTGGATAATCAGCCCGGACTGGGAGCGATCGTAAGAGAGCACGAAATTGCGCGGACGATGCGAACATCACAACGCGTGTGCGCGGTCATTTCTTCCCCTGCGACGGAAAAGCTGCTGTTTCTCTTGCTCGACCTGGAAAGCGAGGCGGCGGCCGTCGGGCTCGATCCGATCTGGCTGTCGCTGCCATTTTCGCAGATCGAGATTGGCGATATTCTGGGGCTGACCCCCGTGCATGTCAGCCGGACTTTTGCCAAGCTTGAAGAGGACGGCGTAATTTCGAAAAACGGGCGCCACGTCCGGCTATGCGACGTCGAAAAGCTTCGGAAGTCTCTTTCATACCGGCGCTTTTTCTCTCGCCCGGAACAGGATTGAACCGTACGCGACCCTCAGGGCAATAAGTGCCAGGGCATTGGTAAGAACTGATTGCCGCGCCCCTGAGAAAGAGAGAGATTGAATGGCTAAGCAAGATGGCCTCGGCTTGGGCAATTGCTGGCGGCGCGGAGCTTCGACTGGATCCAGGCTGACAATCTGCATGGCGGGCGCGCTTGCGCTGATGGGTTGCGTGGAAGCTACCACTATCACCGGGCTGGAGGGAGCGCGCAAACCGCTGCTTGCCATCGATGGAGTGACCTTCCGCGATCTTCAGCAAGACGGCGAGCTGGCCCCTTACGAGGACTGGCGCCTCTCCCCTGAGGCGCGCGCCGACGATCTTGTCGCGCGCATGACGATCGCAGAAAAAGTCGGCACGCTGATGCACTCCACCCTGCCCGCAATGGGCGGGACGATGGGGCAGGCCACCAGCTACGACATGGAAGCGCTGCGCGGCCTGCTGGCGGACAAGCATGTCACCAGTTTCATCACGCGGCTTTCTCTCCCTGCTGCTGAACTCGCTGCGCAGAACAACGCCGTGCAGGAGGCCGCCGAAGCGACACGGCTGGGCATTCCGGTGACTATCAGCACCGACCCGCGCCATCACTTTCAATATGTGCTGGGCGTGAGCGAGAGCAGCGCGGACATGACCCAGTGGCCGGAATTGCTGGGTTTTGCCGCCCTTGGCGACGAGGAACTGGTGCGCCGGTTCGGCGATATCGCGCGGCAGGAATACCGCGCGGTCGGTATCCACATGACGCTATCTCCCCAGCTCGACCTTGCGACCGAGCCGCGCTGGGCGCGCATCACCGGCACGTTCGGCAGCGACGCCGCGCGGACCAGCCGCATGGGGGCAGCCTATGTTGCCGGCTTCCAGGGCGGGGCGGACGGCCTGCAAGAAGATGGCGTTCTCGCGGTTGTAAAACACTGGGTCGGCTACGGTGCGCAGCCGGAAGGGTTCGACGGACACAATTACTACGGCCGGTTTGCGCGGCCCGGCGATGCAATCGATTTGCATATCGAGGCTTTTCAGGGAGCGCTGGCAGCCAATGCGGGCGGGGTGATGCCGGCCTATCCGATCCTGCAGGATACCACCATTCTGGGCCAGCCTGCGGAAAGCGTCTCGCCCGGCTACAGTGCGCTGTTGTTGCAGGATCTGCTGCGCGGCGAGATGGGTTTCGACGGTATCCTCCTGTCCGACTGGGCTATCACCCGTGATTGCAACGAACGCTGCATGAACCCGACCGACGAGGCGCCGCAGCGCCGGCAGGATATTGCCACCTCATGGGGGGTGCAGGACCTTTCGGTACGCCAGCGCTATGTCGCGGGGCTGGAGGCCGGGCTCGACCAGTTTGGAGGAACCGACGACGTCGGCCCGCTGGTGCTGGCTGCAACAGAGGGCGATATATCGGAGGAGCGGCTCGATCAGTCGGTGCGCCGCATTCTGATGGCCAAGTTCCGGATGGGCCTGTTCGACGATCCTTACGTCGATGCCGCGCAAGCCAGCGTGCTTGTCGGGCAACGGGACAATAGGGCCTTGGCCGACAGGGTGCAGCGCGAGGCGCAGGTCCTGCTGCGCAACGAGGGAGGCGTGCTACCGCTTTTGGCCACGCGCTCGAAGGTCTGGCTCGAAGGCATTTCGCCCGAGGCTGCCCGCGCCGCCGGGTTCGATCCGGTGGAGGATGTGGCTGATGCCGATTTCGTTCTCGTCCGGGCCGAGGCGCCCGGTGAGACGCTGCATCCCAATCACTTTTTCGGACGGATGTACAAGGAGGGCCGACTGGACTTTCGTCCCGGCGATCCGGCCTATGACGCGCTGGCTTCGGCTCCCGCAGGCACACCGCGCATTCTTGCCGTGTTCCTCGACAGACCGGCAGTGCTGACAGGTATCCGGCAATACGCCGACGTGATCCTTGCCAATTTCGGGGCGAGCGACGCGGCCATCTTCGACGTGCTGCGCGGCGAAGCAATTGCACGCGGTCGCCTGCCATTTGAACTCCCCTCTTCGATGGAAGAGGTCGAGGCACAGCTGCCGGGCACACCTGACGATACGGCCAATCCGCTCTACGAAAGCGGCGCGGGCATTGTTCCGGCAGGCAACTAGGGGAAGGGGGTTGCGAGCCGGATGACGGGCATCCGGCAGAGCCAGGTCAGGTCTTGGCTCAGTGACCAGAATTCAAAGGGCAATTAGGCTCTTTGCATAGTCTCATTCTTCGAGGTTCATGCGATGGCGATCAAGCGCGCCCACCTCGCTGGAAGAGTTCTGCCATGCCGACTGCTGCCGTTGTGCCGCTGCCGGCTCTGCTGGCGCAGATGGTGCTGCCGGTTCGCTCTCGTTGAACCAGTCCCAGACATTGTCTGTCTGGGGAGGAGGCGCTGGAACCTGCGTTCTTGCCACAATGACTTCCGGCGTCGATGCCGCTTCGCTCTCGACCTCTGCGTTTGCCAGGCTGCCGGCCTGGGCATCGCCGGCAAGGCTAGCCACGGGGCCGCCCTCTTGCATGAGAGTGCCCACCAGAAAGATGATGGCAACCGCCAACGTTACGGACAGACCTTTGGTCACGGCTTAGCTCCTTCGTCTTTACCCTTGGCGCCTTTTGGGGCGCCTCACGAACAAGAGGAATCGCCCCCGGACCCGGTGATGCCGGGCCCCAGGTTTCGATCGTCGCGAATTGCGAAGATGGCTTCCTCGCGAAATTGGGCCTTCTCGCCAAACGTACCCTTGAGAATGCCGTTATGCTCGTAATAGATCTCGGCCACCATCACAGCGGAACCGGGTGCCGCGCGAATCAGGCTGTCCTCCCGCCCGACCCCGGCGATCTCGGTTGAGCCAAGACCGTTGTTTTCGCCATCGTCGCCATAGATGGATCCCTGCTCCAGATCGCCCCGGCAGCGTTGCCAGTGGATATATTGCAGGCCCGTGACGTCATCGAACTCGAGGCTGGAGAGAATAATCCGGCCGTTCGTTTCGAGGTCGAAGGTCTCGCCCTGGCGCAGCGCGCCCGACAGGATCGAATCAATGTCATTCTCGGTCACGGTCGGGGTGACACTGCTGTTGTCCGTCTGGCCCAGACGCGAGGCGTTGTCCGCCAGCGAGATCGCGGTCTGGCTGACCTGCATGTTCACCGTCGACATGTAGGCCAGTTCCACGCCAGTGAGGCCAAGGCTGATGAATAGCGGCAGGATGAGCGCGAATTCCAAGGTGGAAACTGCCTTGGTGTCGCGGCGCAGACGCCCCAGAAGAGCACGGATACGTGGGAATTTCGTCATCAGCTGCATGTCCCCGCTTCGGATGAATAGCCGGACTGGTTGGCGAAGGGCTGGTTCTTCTTGATTGCGCTGGATTCCAGAGTGCGCGAATTCCATTCCTCTTTCAGGAACGGCACCTTGATCATTGGCGCGTAAGTCGCCTCGACCGTGTAGATCACCACGTCGTTGGCACCGCCATTGCCCGACATGCCGATATCGTCGTCCCACTGGCCGTTGCGGTTTTCATCGACATAGGCCTCGCCATCATCGCAGATGCCGTTATCGTCGGCGTCGTTCCACTGTTCGGAGCGTTCGATATCGGCGAAATCGTAATAGCTGGTACGGCTGGTCGCCAACTCCACGCCGGGCATGATGCCCTCGACCCGTTCCATTACCAGGGCGTCAGCCGCGTCGGTATCGCCGCCCTCCAGGGACGCATCGCGCGCGGCGGTCTGGACAGCGCCGTTCAGCACCGACTGGGCATAGACCATCTGGCCGATATCCAGCGTACCCATCAGCAGCAGCAGAAAGGTGGGAGCGACCAGCGCGAATTCGACCACCGTCACGCCGCTTTCGTCGCGGGCCAGCTTGCGTGACAGCATCCCGCAGGGAGGACCGTTCATCATTGCACGATCCTCAGTTCGCCGACTTCATTGGCGATTTCCTGGAAGACCGTGTTCAACTGGTCGGCATCTTCTGCGAGGAAGGAGCTGTCGTCCGACGAACATGTTTCCAGCTCTTCGGTAAGGCCCGTGGCAAAGGCGATAACCCACAGGCGGATACCCTTCGCCTTCACCGCCTCGCAGATCGCCAGGAAGCGTTCGTTGTGGCGGCGATCGTGATGGTTGGAGCCATTGGCCGTTACCCGGCGATCGTGATATTCGATGCCATATGCGCTCTGGATGGAAATGCTGGGCTGCATCGCGCCATCGGTCATGAAGATCATGTGCCGCGATACGTTGCCGCCGTTGCCTGGTGCCAGGTTCACATTGCTGGCGAAGATCCCGTCGGGCGAACTGATCCGCGCCCCCCACAATGCACCCAGATCATGATAGGTGTTGCCCACCGCGATCAGCGAATCCGCATAGGTATCGAACGCGCTTTCATCCATTTCCTGTAGCAATTGCGCACGCTGGGGGCAGTGCGAGACAGCCTGGCCGCCGTAATCGCTGTTGTGTGCATTGGTGAGATCCCAATAGCCGCCGTAGCGCGTGCTGACCCATTCGGTGCGGTAAAAAGCCGCTTCGGGCCACATCGGACGCCACTTGGTATCGTCGTCCGAGGTTGGTGCGGAATCGATATCGAGGTCGTTGGCGCTGACAGGCGTGATGCCCACCATGGAATTGTAGGTGAAGCTGGCCGCCGGTGTCGTGTCGCGTTCCTCGATACATCCGGCCCATGTGGAACTGACATCCGAACCGTTCCAGCCGGTGGGCGTGGTAACGGAGGCGAAGGTCTTGTAGGTGCTGACGTCGTAGCTCACCTGCTTGTAGACGAAATGCGAGAACTCGGTGCTCTCGATCGTCACCATCACCGGATCGCGCGTTTCGAAGTCGTAATCGTATGAGTTGCGTGCGTACTCGGTGTACTGCGGTGCCCAGTATTTCACCTTGTTCTTGCCGCTGCCTCGCTCTTCGCGAATGCAGGTGTAGGTTCTGCGCGTCTGCCGCTGGGTTTCGGTCGTGGTTGTGACCTGCTGTCCATCGCGATTGATGGTGGTCCCGGTTTCCGTCGAAGCCGAGCCGGAATTTGTCCAGTTGCTGTCGTTTGGAAGGTCGCGGTTGCAATCCCACCTCCCCGAATATTCGTTGCTGTTGAGCAGGCTTTCTTCGACCACCCACGAGGGGCTCTCACCGGACGAGCTCGAGTATTCGGGATCATCCCAATGGGAAAGTTCGCCAGTTTCCACCACCACGGTTTCATATTGCGGCTCGCGCGACTGGATATCCATTTCGTCGACCAGCCAGCCCGGCTCCAGCAGGCGGCCGACGTTGATCGACTGGCTATAGGGGACGAAGGCATAGCGAATGCGCGCGTTGCCTCCGGCTGTGGAAGCCTCCA
This sequence comes from uncultured Alphaproteobacteria bacterium, assembly GCA_963783265.1. Lineage (GTDB taxonomy): Bacteria > Pseudomonadota > Alphaproteobacteria > Sphingomonadales > Sphingomonadaceae > Alteraurantiacibacter. Next base: position 174,775 of record CAWAMU010000005.1, read on the forward strand.
CCGTATCGTAGAAATTCTTCATGGCGTCCTGCAGCATCGCCAGCTTCGTCGGACCACCCGCCTCCAGTCTCGATCCCATTGAGCCAGTGCTGTCCAGCACCATTGTCACATCGGAATTGCCGACACCCATGGAAGCGGAACAGGCCACGCCGATGGTGATGGTGTCATACCCGAAGATCTTCATGATCGTGGTTTCGACGTCGGCCGAGGCCGCGCCAGCGATGGTGTTTCCGTCATCTTCCGAACTGGGCGTGAAGACTACGTTGCGCGAGCCCTGCTTGTCAGGATCGTAGTTGTTGGCGAAGTATGCGGCTGCCTCGGTTTCGACATCTTCATCGAAACCGTTTGTGCCCACGGCGCGGCGGCCGGCAAGGACGCCTGCGTCGCACGCGGCCTGAAGCCTGTTTTCGGCCTTGTAGGCGATACTCATGTCGAGCCCGCCGCCAACCACTGCAGCGAGCACGAGGAAGCCAACAGCAGCCATCGGAAGAAGGCTTCCGGTCTCGTCCAGGATCATGGTGTTCCCTGGGCGCACAATTGCTCGTCTTGATGCCATACCGGGCCTCCCTTGCCGAGCGTTGCCTCGCTCGTCACTTTCGCTACAGATCGAAAATGATGGGGAATTCTAACCGGCGAACCTTAAGAAAATCCCACTAGCTGGATTTTCGTTGCCGTTAACGATAATGAGCCGCGGAAGCGCTGGATTTGCCGAAATCGTTCAAGACGGTCGCGATCCCGGCTTCCGGCTCTCGCTCAGCCGGGGGCACCGCCGACAGCCTGGTAAAGGCCCACCAGCGTCGTAAGTTCGTCCGCCCTGGTCTGAACGAGCGAAAGCTCCACCCCCAGCAACGCACGCTGGGCGTCAACCTGTTCGATATAGGGGGTGTATCCCGCCCGGTAACGATTGCGCGCATGGCGCAGAGCGTCGGCGACCGCGGTCCGCTGTGCCTGCAAGGCCGTTTCCTGTTCGCCCAGCCGGGCGAGGACTGCCATGCGGTCTTCCACCTCGCGAAATGCGTTCAGCACCGTGGAGCGATAGGCCCAGGCAGCCTGGTCGCGTTGTGCCGTCGCCGCGTTCAACTGCGCATCGAGGCGTCCGCCCTGGAAGATGGGGGCCAGGATACTGCCCCCCAGAGACCAGATGCTGACAGGATTGGCCAGGAGATCGGAGACGGCAAGACCGGCACCCGCGCCGAGGTCGAGCGAGGGCATGAAGTCTGCGCGGGCCACGCGCATCTGGGCGTCCGCCGCCGCAATCCGGTATTCTGCCGCGGCGATATCGGGGCGGCGACGCAGGAGCTCGGAAGGAAGTGTGCCGGGAGGCGCGGGTGTGCGCAGGTCTTCCAGCTTCTTGCCTCGCTCGATGGCGCTCGGCAATTCACCCGTCAGCACCGAAAGGGCGTTCTCCTGCCTTGCGATCTGCGCTTCCAGCTGGGGAACAAGCTGGGCTGTCGCCTGATACTCGGCCTCTGCCTGGCGCAGTTCGAGCTGGGACGTATATCCCACCTCGGCGCGGTCTCGCGCGAAATCGAGCGCTTGCTGGCGCGCTTCCAGTGTCGCTTCGAGCACCGTCATCCGCGCGTCGAGGGCAAGCAGGGTTATGTATCCGCTGGCGGTGGCAGCCGTCACCGAAAGGCGAGCCGCCTCCTCGGCGGCGGCACTTGCTGCAACACCGGCTTCGGCGGCATCCACGCGGGCTGCGTTCTGGCCGAACAGGTCGACCTCGTAAGAAGCCTGGAATGCAGGCCGTGCAGCAATCGATTCCTGCGCCGTTCCAAACGGAGAGACTTCCCGGCGCACGCCTGCTTCAACCCCGGCTCCCAGCGACGGCAAGAGAAATCCGCGGGAGCCCTGCTCGGTCGCGCGCGCTTCCTCCACGCGGGCCGCTGCGATGCGCACATCGGGATTGTTGAGACGTGCCCGCTCCACCAATCGCGACAGTTCCTCGTCGCCAAAACTTTCCCACCACCCGGCCTCGACAGGCGTGGTCTGGCGAAGCTGGGTGCGCCATTCGAGTGGCGCCGAGACACTGGCCGATGCCGGAGCATCCCGCAGGGAAGGCGCGCAGCCGGAGAGTGTCAGGGCGGAAGCGACCGCCAGGATCAGGGACTTGCGCATGAACATTATTCCTCCGTGTGCACGGTTGCGATAACGGACATGCCGGGGCCAAGCCGCTGCGCAGCTTCCTGCCCGGGGTCGATGACGATACGGACAGCTATCCGCTGGGGCACCTTCACGAAGTTTCCGGCACCCGTGTCGGGCCGCACGAGGCTGAATTCGCTGCTGGCGGCAGGCGCGATGCTCTGTACGCTGCCGCTCAGTTCAACCCCGCCAAGCGCGTCGATCTCCAGCGTTGCCCGCTGCCCGACGGCCATATCGGCGGTCTGGGTTTCCTTGAAATTGGCGACCACCCACAAGTCGTCAGGCACGATATACATGAGCTGGGTGCCCGCGTTGACAAGCTGGCCGACCCGCGCAGTAACCTCGCTCAACCTGCCCGAAACCGGGGCCCGGATACGGGTTCGCGACAGTTCGAACTCTGCAAGCCCACTGGATGCCTCGGCACCGGCCACCTGCGCTTCCAGCGCTCCCCTGCCGACCGTCACCGATCGCACGTTTTCTGCCGCGATGGCGCGCTGCGCCTGCGCCTGGCGAACGCCGGCCTGCGCCTGTTGCAATGCCGCGCGGGCCTGGTCGCGCTCGCGCAGGGAGACCGAGCCTTCGTCGACCAGTTCGGCAATCCGGTTCATGTCGGCCTGGGCCTTCTGAAGCGCGGCGCGCGCGCTGGCCACCGCTGCATCCTGCAATTCCAGTTGCGCCTGGGCCGAACGCAGGCTCTGCGCGCTGTTGGCGAGCGTGGCCTCCTGGGCGGCGGTGTTCGCGGCGCCTTGCTGGACTTTCTCCTGAAAGGGAGCATCGTCAATCCGGGCGAGAAGGTCGCCTTCCTCGACGCGCTGGAAATCCGTGACGGGCACTTCCACCAGATAACCGCCGACCTGCGGACTGACTACGGTAGTGCGACCGCGCACATAGGCGTTGTTGGTGGTCTCGTCGCCGCCATCGAAGGGCGGTAGGCCCCACGCGAAAAGCGTGGCGAGTACGCCTGCCAGGATGACGAGTACCGCGACGCCGATACGTCGCCGCGAAGGGTTGGGAGACCACCCTTTCTCCGGTTCCTGAACAGTCGGCTGCTCTTCGAGCGTCTCGGGGTCGGCTCCGGTCGGGGAATTGGGTTTCGTCATTGTCTTGTCCTTGCGAGCATGGCCTCCAGGAAAGCCAGTTCCTTGGCGAGCGGGTTGCGCCCGCGAATCTTGTTGATGAGCCAGGGCACGAAAATCACGGCGAAGGTGACAACCGAAAGCGTGCCGATGAGAAAGAAGATGTCGTTGAAAGCGAGGACGGCAGCCTCGCGCCCCACCTCTTGCGAAATGCTGGACGCCGCAGCCTGCTGGCGCAGGGCTGGATCGGCTTGTGTCGGCGCCACGCGCTGGGCTGCGTTGGACAACGCCTGGCCAAGCTGGGTGTTGCTGAGCGAAAGAGTGCTACCGGCATCGACGAGGTGGGTCTTCAACCGGATGGTGTGGATGGCCGAGAGGAGCGAGATACCCGCAAGGCCACCAACGGATTGCGATAGCGAGAAGACGGCGATGAAGCTGATCACGTAGCTTTGCCCTGCCGCAAGGGCGCGCAGCATGCCCTCCATCATGATCGGTCCCATCGCGAAGACGGCAGCGAAAGCGATCGCGGCCTGCGTCAGATAGAGGTCCTGCGGACGCGTCATCACGCCGGTTCGTGTGTCGGCAAAGGCGGCAACGCCGATCACCATTATCGCGAAAAGGACCGGACGCGTGAGGTCCTTGGGATCCAGACGCACGACCGACAGCGCCATGCCAGCCAGGGTCGCGCCTGCGAGAACCCAGAAATAGCCGGTTAACTGCTGGTTGCCGTAACCCAATGCCACGAACATGCCGCTGGCACCGAAGCCCTGCTCGGAGACGAGAACGCGCACTGTTGCACCGATTACGGCAAGGCTCAGGATTGCCCGGCTGGATAACCAGCTGAGATCGAGCATCGGGCTCTTGCGGTTGGCCTCGATGAGGAAACAGCCTCCCAGGCCAAGGACCGCGACTGCAAACGCATAGCCCAGCCAGGGCGTATCCCACCACTGGATGCGGCCTTGAATGAGAAAGGCACATAGCGCGCCGACGCCGACCATGAACAGCGCGATGCTGGGTATGTCGAGCCTTTCGAAAGTCTGCTTCCGGATGCCCGGCGGCAAGCGCAGCAGGAAGACCAGTCCGAAACCCAGCAGGGACAGGGCAAACTGGAACTGGAAGACGTTGCCCATGTCGCCATCCACCAGCAGTGCCGGCGACAGCGCCCTTGTAAGGGGGAATGCCACCTGGGTGAGGCCCAGCGAGATCACCAGGCCACCAACCCGCATGGCCGCCGGCAGTCCCTGCATCAGGTAGTAGATCGCTAGCGCGGAAAGGCCGCTGGCGGTAATCCCGGAGACGGCTCTGGCGGCCATCTCGGGATAATAGCCGGGCTCTATCATCTGCACGAAATTGGCGGCCACGAGGCCTATCATCGCCCAGCGCACGAACGGCTGGATGCCGAATTCCTGCCTCACCCGGAACAATAGCATGCTCATGCAGGCATAGGTCGAATAGAAGGCCACGGTCAGCCATCCAGCTTCCACAGGGGTCAGCGCGAACTCCGCCTGCAAGGCCCCGGTATTGGCAAGGAGGAACCCGTTTTGCGCGCCCCCGATCAGACCGATCAGCACACCGATGCCGAGGTAGGCAGCGCGGCGGGCAGGGGGGTGATCCGGATTGGCGGGAGAGCCCGGCAGGATTGGCATCTCGTGCGGCTTGAACCGGTAGCCACCCACCTCGTCGACGAGTTCGGTCCGATCAGTCACAGGCCAGGACCTCTTCGATAAGCGTTGCCTCCAGCGCGGCTGAAAATTGCGCGTCATAGCCCGTCGTATTCTCGACCAGGCGTGCGAGCCGCTCGCGCCGGGCAACCGTGCTCGCAGCGGAATATATGAAATTCGCGACACGGAACTGCAAGTGCTCGACCGGCTTCGAGCGGCTTGCCGATGCGGCCTGGGCAAGATCGTAGAAATGGCGGTGCAGTGGCAGCGAGAGCTCTTCCAGAAGCCATTGCGAACGATCGCCATCGATGGTGATATCGCGCAGCAGCAGGCGCGGAACTTCAGGCCGGGCGAGGAGATAGTCGAGAAATGCCTTCATCGAGTGGCGCAGCTTCTCGCACTCTCCCGCTTTTGCCGCCTCAGCGAGGGCACGCCGGAGAGTGTCGTGCAGTTCTTCCGCAGCTTGTGAGACGATTGCCTTCCACAGGCCTGTCTTGCCGCCAAACCGATAGGGAATCAGCGCGACGTCCACGTTGGCATCGCCGGAAATATCGCGGAGCGAGGTCGCCTCGTATCCCTTCGCCGCAAAGCGCGAAAGGGCGGCCGTAAGCAAGGCTTGCGTGGTATCAATATCGGTTTTGGTGGGCCTTCCGCGGCCACGTCGCTGCGTCATCCAGAGCTCCTTGCGACGTGCCATATAAAGGATCTGGCGGCATTATTCAATGGCTGTTGAATAATGCCGCCAGCATCGACGTCCTTTGGCAGGCGAAATCAGCACGCAGGGATATGCACCGGCGATCGGCCCCGAACCGGGACCGGCTTGTCGTCACTGGTCGGCGTCTTCCGGCAGTCGTGAAAAACGCAGTTCCGGCGAGGGAACGGCAAGCTTTACGCGCGAGAACGCCCGAACGGCAGCATGCGATAGATCTCGCCATTCTTGTCAACGAAGTGATGCTTGAGGGCCCCGAGAACATGAAGGCCGATCAGGTAGATCATGATCGATCCAAGCGTTCCATGGATCTCGAATATTTCGTGCCCCAATGCTTCGTTTTTCGACAGCGGAAGGGCCGGGATCGAGAAAATTCCAAAGACATCCACCGGGGCGTTGTATGTGGAACTGGCCACCCATCCCATCAACGGCAGCGCCAGTAGCAAGACATAGAAGACAGTGTGGACGATCCGCGCAAGGATGACCTCCCATCGGGCGAGATCCTGCGGGAACGGGGGTCGCGTGTGGGTCCACCTCCAGATCAGCCGCAGGACCGATAGCGCCAGGATGACCATGCCCAGCGCCATGTGGTTGGACATGATCCCGGCCGCTTCGGTTTCGCTAACACCCTCGGTGCTTTCGGCGATCCGCCAGTTGACGATCACGGCGATCGCGATCGTCCAATGCAGGATGATCGCGCCGAGCGAGTATCGATGTTGCATTTTGAACCTCCACCTTTCTTCAGAAGCCGGACGGCAGATCGCGCGTTACCTGGGCGCGTCCACTCCGAACAGGATAACGGTCGTGAAACCAGCTATATTGCGGTCCGCTCGAGTTGAACATAGGTGACAGTCCGGGGCACGCACCGATGCCCAGCGGGCTGTCACCAGGCTGCGGATCGATGCCCACGAACTCTGGCTGCGCGACTGAACGCGTTTTCCTGGCAATTCGCTTGCGGCTGCCCTTTGGTGTTGGCGGTAGAACGATGTTGCCGCCTCGCGGGTGCCTGTGCCATAAACGTCGAGTGAAAAGGAACGCTATTGGCATTCTCGACCGTCCGCGCCGCCATATCGCTGCTGGTATTTGTCGCCAGCATGCCGCTCGCCGCGCAAAGTCTGGCGGAACTCGACGCATTATCGGACCGGACCGCTGACGAGGCATCAGGTATAGCGGCGGCGCTGGAACAGTCCTCGCGCGGCCAACTGCTCGAGGCGCTGGCATCGCTCGAGCGCGTGCTCGCCCTTTATCCCGAATCCGCGCAAGCGCGTTTCAACCATGCCCTGCTGTTGTGCTGGGTCGACGATCCACAAGGGGCCGAGGTCGAGTTCGAGCGGCTCGACGAGGACGATTACGCCCCCGGCGCCCTGCAGCAGGCGCGCGACACTTGCCGTTCCGCCGCCAGCGGGGGGCAAGAGTGAGGGAACCTGCCCGCCCTGTTTACGCGATCACCATAGCCAGCCTGCTCGCAACGAGCGTGCTTGGCACACCCGTCGCGGCGCAGGAGCGTGTCGAAGTGGGCAATGTTGCCAGCGTGGTGGGTGAAGCCACGCTGGACAACGACCAGCTCAGGCGCCCGATCGAAGTCGAGCGACGGCAACGTATTGCCTGGGGCGACCTGATCGAGACCGAACGCAATTCGCAATTGCAGCTCCTGTTGCTCGACCGTTCCAATTTCGGCATCGGCGCGCGTTCGCGTGTGCGGATAGATCGCTATGTCTATGATCCCGATGCGGGCCGGTCGGTCTTTGCCACCTTGATCCAGGGCGCGCTCCGCTTCTTTTCAGGGCGCGAGGAAGGCGAGAACAGCGCCGAGGTCACTACGCCTGCAGGCCGGATCGGCATTCGCGGCACGGCGATCGACATGCTGGTGGGCGGCGAGGCGGAGGACATTGCCGAGGACGAGGATTTTATCGGCAGCGTGCGTAGCGACGATGACGAGGCGACACTGGTGGTCCTGCGCGGCCCCGGCAACGCTGCGTTGTCCGGCGTAACGCCCGGTCTGGCGGAAGTGACCGGCGCCGGAGTGACCGTGCTGCTCGATCGGCCCGGCCTTGCCGCATATATCCCGCGAGACGGCGCCGCCCCGCTCGGGCCTTTCCAGATATCGAATGCAGGCCTGGCGCGGGTGCAGGACGAACTGGCTCCGCGCTGGGCGCGCAGCTTCGAGGATGGCGGCATTCCCGACGAGGTGATCGCGGGGGCTGCTGCCGCAGCGGTGATCGGCATCATCCTGGGAACCCGTGGCGGGCGCGACGACAGAGGCAATGGTCCGACGGTCAGCACCAACCCGGACGACATCATCGGCGGCAGCGACAACGACCAATGCGAGGATGCGAACGGTCGGTCGATCCCATGCCCGCGGATCGACTGATCATTTGCTGGTAGCCTGGTAGACCCCGTCCCAGCCTTCGCCTGGCGGGCTCTCCCGCAATCCCGCTATCCGCGTCGCAAACAATGCAGCCAGGCCGGGAATGTCGAACTTGTCATAGGCTTCCCGGCCCCTGGCCAGGGCCGCTTCGGCAGAATCCCAGTCCTGCGCGCGATAGGCTTCGAGCATGGCGAGGTGCACGGCGCGCAGATCCTGGAAGTCCGCGCTCGCCTTCACTTCCTCGTCGCCCAGCAAAGCGGAAATCGTCACCGGCCTGTCGCGCCCGACGGCGCGGACCCGATCCAGTTCGAGGAGCGGGAAGGCTTCCAGCCGCCCGGTCAGCGTCTCGCCCACGGCGATGGGTACGCCATATTGCTTTGTCAGCCCTTCGAGCCGCGAGGCGACATTCACCGTGTCGCCGATCAGGGTGTAGGACAGCCGCTCGCGCGAGCCCATGTTTCCAACGCAGCACAGGCCCGAATTGATGCCCACCCCGATCCTGACCTCGCCCGGCCAGACCGCACCCTCCTTCCCGGCCATGGCGGCGTTCAGTTCCTTGGTCTTCGCAACCATGTCCAGCGCCGCGCGCGCGGCATTGGCAGGATGGTCGGGATCGTCGAGCGGGGCGTTCCAGAAGGCCAGGATGGCATCGCCGATATACTTGTCCAGCGTGGCCTTGCGGGCGAGCAGGATCTCGCTCATCGGGGTGAGGAAGGCGATCAGGAAATCAATCACCTGTTTGGGCGTGTAGCGTTCCGAAATGCGGCTGAAGCCGCGAATGTCGCACATCAGCACGCTCATGTCGCGCTCTTCCCCGCCCAGTTCGAGCTTGTGCGGGTCAGCAGCGATCTGTCTCACCAGTTCGGGCGAGAGGTAACGGTCGAAGGCGGCGTGGATATAACTCCGCTGGCGCTCCTCGCGGTAATAGACAGCGACGGTCTGCACCGCATAGACCGACGCGATGGCCAGAACCGGCCAGGTCGGATCGAGCAGGTAGCGCGCATTGGCGAAGGCCAGCCAGCTTAGCGCGACGACACCACCGACAGCGATCAGCGCGGCCAGTGCGCCCAGTGTCGCGCCCAGCCGCGGCAAAAGCAGCGACAACATCAGGCCCAGCAGCAGGACCAGCAGGGTCTCTAGCCCGAAAGCCCAGTCGGGCCGTTCGAGGAAATGGCCGGCAAGCATCTGTTCGGTCGCCGCCGCATGTACGTTCACCCCGCCGGTGCGATTGGATAGCGGGGTGGAAACAAGGTCCTGCAGTCCAACCGCGCTACCTCCGACAAACACGATTTTCCCCGCCACTTTCTCCCTCAGCTCGACATCGCTTGTCTCGCCGGTGATGATCGATGCCGCGCTTAGTACTTCGCCCGCGCCCGCCTCCGCGCCCGAGGGCGGGTAATGGACCCACATCGCCCCTGCATTGTCGACGGGAATGACCATGTCGTCGATACGCATGGAGACAGCCGCGGCGTCCACCATCGTGCCCTGACCACTGCCCGCACTGGTCAGCAGGCCGGGCGAACCTGCCTTCATGGCCACGCGTGCGGCTTCCAGCGAAAGCGAAGGGACCAGAGTGCCACGGTGATAGGCGACCAGCGGTACACGCCTGATGATCCCGTCGTCGTCGGCCTCCAGGCTGACGAAGCCGGTCCCCGCAGCAGCCCGTTCCAGCGTGGGCAACGGCTGCAACGCCCCGCGATAGGCGGGGACATGGCGCAGCGGCGGATCGCCATTGACCGAAATGCCCATGCGCGGTTCGACCGCGCGCCCGATCGCCTCGCGGTTGAGGAAATAGGCGAGCACGACCGGCACCGCGTCGAAACTCTCCGCCAGCAAGGCGTCATGGCTCGGCAGGGCAGCGAGCTGCGCGCCGATGTCCTCGCCCGCATAACGGTCCGCCAAAGCCTCGGGCGAGGTGCGGTCGCCTTCCGAAAATACGATGTCATAAGCGACCACGTCCGCTTCGGCCTGCCCCAGCCGCCGCGTCAGCGTGGCAAGGTCGGTGCGTGGCCAAGGCCATTGGCCGAGCCGCTCGATCGAATCCTCGTCGATATCCACCACGGCCACGCGCGCTGTGCGCGGCCCGTCCCACGGAGCGGCTCGCTGATAGGCATCGAAGACCTGCAATTGCAGGCGTTGCAGTGGCGCTGGATCGAGCCATTGCAACAGCAGGACCAGCACCAGCGCGGCAAAGCCTGCCAGCGCCGGCCCCATTCTCCCCGCAAATGCCCGCAAGCGCTCCACAGCCCCTCCTGACGGTTTCCCCTGCCTACCCTATGGAGATACCCGGTCTGGCGCAATTGCGGGTCTTGATACTACTCAAAGTCTGAAGCGCCGATCTTTGTCAGCTAGTGTGGAGATCGCCCGGGCTTCGGATAGAAAATTTGCTTATGACTGCGACGAACACCTTCGGCCTTCTTGCGATCAGTCGGAAATTACGGACGACAGCGCGAGGACAAACTGGATGATGGGGCTTAGCGCGAGTTCCTGGGGTCCGGCGTGCGATCTGTTCACTTGCCTGCCCAGAGGCATTCCCAAACCTCAGCGCACAACCAGCCGGAAGCATTCCAGCTGCAAGCCTCGCGATATCCGATTGAAGTGGTGGTGCCGCTTAGAGGATTCGAACCTCTGACCCCATCATTACGAATGATGTGCTCTACCAACTGAGCTAAAGCGGCATTCCAGCGTCGCCCCCTAGTTGCACCTTTGCCTGTCGGCAATGGCGAACTGAAGGGCGGTGGAGGCCCGAGCCGGAATCGAACCGGCGTGCAAGGATTTGCAGTCCTCTGCGTAACCACTCCGCCATCGGGCCGGAAGGGCGGCCAACTAGCGGCTTGTTTGCCAGTGTGCAATGCTTTCTTCGCCAATTTGCTTGGTGCCCATCGGGAACCTTGTGCATTAAGCTTATGATAGGAGCGCCTTGCGCGCGTCACGCGAAGAAGGGACATGGCAGGCAGGGCATTAATTCCAAGGTTTGGCTGGCTCAGGTCCTACGGCGGCAGTGGACTGCTAAAAGACGGGATTGCCGGGCTTATCCTTTCCATCCTGCTGGTGCCGCAGGCGATGGCATATGCGCAGCTTGCCGGGCTGCCGCCGCAGATGGGCCTGTTCGCGGCGATGACGCCGCCGCTGCTTTACGCGGTGTTTGGTACCAGCAATTATGTCTCGGTCGGGCCTGTCGCGCTGGTGTCGCTGATCGTGGCGGAGGCAAGCAGCGCGGCGGGCGGCGGGCCGACAGGCGGCGGCGCCATGTCGGTGGTCGTCATCATAGCAATACAGGCCGGGCTGATCCTGCTGCTGGTCGGCGCGCTGGGGCTGGGGCGGCTGGTGAACTTCGTCAGCGAACCGGCGCTGCTCGGTTTTACTGCCGCAGCGGCATTCCTGATCGCGGCCAGCCAGTTACCAACCCTGCTTGGTCTGGATACCGAGCGGGCGGGCAATTTACCCGCGGCTCTCGGCTCGCTTTGGCAGGCGCTGCCCGATACCAGCATCCCGACGGCATTGATCGGCGGGGCAGCGTTGCTGGCGCTACTGTTGCTGAACCGCTTTGCTGCTCCTCTGTTATGGAAGATGGGCGTGTTCCCGCCGTGGCGGCAAGCGCTCGCGAAATCCTTGCCGATGCTGGTGATAATCGGCGCGGACTGGTTGCTGCCGGCGATGGAAATGCGGTGCCCACGGCGCAGGCTATCGAGCCGGGTCTTCCGTCCCTGCCTGCCTTCGGCACCCCTGACCTCTGGCTGTCCCTTGTCCCATCCAGCCTGGCCGTCGCCATCATCGTCTTCGTTACCGCAACCGCTGTCGCCAAGTCGCTGGCCGGAACCGACCGCAGCGGCCTCGATACCAGCAGGGAGGCCGCGGCGCTGGGAGCGGGCAATGTCATAGCCGCGCTGACGGGCGGCTATGCGGTCGGTGCCAGTCTCAGCCGATCTGCCCTGGTGGAAGAAAGCGGCGCACGTTCGCCCGTGGCTTCTGTCGTGGGAGCGGTGGTGGTGCTGGCGACGGTGCTGTTTCTTGCTCCGCTGCTTGCCTACCTGCCACGCACCGCGCTGGCGGCGCTGGTCATCAGCGCGGTGTTCGGACTTATCAAGGTGGGCGAGATCCGCGCG
>CAWAMU010000006.1:0-218190 GCA_963783265.1 uncultured Alphaproteobacteria bacterium
AGCGCGTGCTCGCCCTTTATCCCGAATCCGCGCAAGCGCGTTTCAACCATGCCCTGCTGTTGTCTGGGTCGACGATCCACAAGGAGCCGAGGTCGAGTTCGAACGGCTCGACGAGGACGATTACGCCCCCGGCGCCCTGCAGCAGGCGCGCGACACCTGCCGTTCCGCCGCCAGCGGGGGGCAAGGGTGAGGGAACCTGCCCGCCCTGTTTACGCGATCACCATAGCCAGCCTGCTCGCAACGAGCGTGCTTGGCACACCCGTCGCGGCGCAGGAGCGTGTCGAAGTGGGCAATGTTGCCAGCGTGGTGGGTGAAGCCACGCTGGACAACGACCAGCTCAGGCGCCCGATCGAAGTCGAGCGACGGCAACGTATTGCCTGGGGCGACCTGATCGAGACCGAACGCAATTCGCAATTGCAGCTCCTGTTGCTCGACCGTTCCAATTTCGGCATCGGCGCGCGTTCGCGTGTTCGGATAGATCGCTATGTCTATGATCCCGATGCGGGCCGGTCGGTCTTTGCCACCTTGATCCAGGGCGCTCTCCGCTTCTTTTCAGGTCGCGAGGAAGGCGAGAACAGCGCCGAGGTCACCACGCCTGCAGGCCGGATCGGCATTCGCGGCACGGCGATCGACATGCTGGTGGGCGGCGAGGCGGAGGACATTGCCGAGGACGAGGATTTTATCGGCAGCGTGCGTAGCGACGATGACGAGGCGACACTGGTGGTCCTGCGCGGCCCCGGCAACGCTGCGTTGTCCGGCGTAACGCCCGGTCTGGCGGAAGTGACCGGCGCCGGAGTGACCGTGCTGCTCGATCGGCCAGGCCTTGCCGCATATATCCCGCGAGACGGTGCCGCCCCGCTCGGGCCTTTCCAGATATCGAATGCAGGCCTGGCGCGGGTGCAGGACGAACTGGCTCCGCGCTGGGCGCGCAGCTTCGAGGATGGCGGCATTCCCGACGAGGTGATCGCGGGCGCTGCTGCCGCAGCGGTGATCGGCATCATCCTGGGAACCCGTGGCGGGCGCGACGACAGAGGCAATGGTCCGACGGTCAGCACCAACCCGGACGACATCATCGGCGGCAGCGACAACGACCAGTGCGAGGATGCGAACGGTCGGTCGATCCCATGCCCGCGGATCGACTGATCATTTGCTGGTAGCCTGGTAGACCCCGTCCCAGCCTTCGCCTGGCGGGCTCTCCCGCAATCCCGCTATCCGCGTCGCAAACAATGCCGCCAGGCCGGGAATGTCGAACGTTTCATAGGCTTCCCGGCCCCTGGCCAGGGCCGCTTCGGCAGAATCCCAGTCCTGCGTGCGATATGCTTCGAGCATGGCAAGGTGCGCGGCGCGCAGATCCTGGAAGTCCGCGCTCGCCTTCACTTCCTCGTCGCCCAGCAAAGCGGAAATCGTCACCGGCCTGTCGCGCCCGACGGCGCGGACCCGATCCAGTTCGAGGAGCGGAAAAGCTTCCAGCCGCCCGGTCAGCGTTTCGCCCACGGCGATGGGTACGCCATACTGCTTTGTCAGCCCTTCGAGCCGCGAGGCGACATTCACCGTGTCGCCGATCAGGGTGTAGGACAGCCGCTCGCGCGAGCCCATGTTTCCAACGCAGCACAGGCCCGAATTGATGCCCACCCCGATCCTCACCTCGCCCGGCCAGACCGCGCCCTCCTTGCCGGCCATGGCGGCGTTCAGTTCCTTGGTCTTTGCGACCATTTCCAGCGCCGCGCGCGCGGCATTGGCGGGATGGTCAGGATCGTCGAGCGGGGCGTTCCAGAAGGCCAGGATGGCATCGCCGATATACTTGTCCAGCGTGGCCTTGCGAGCGAGCAGGATCTCGCTCATCGGGGTGAGGAAGGCGATCAGGAAATCAATCACCTGTTTGGGCGTGTAGCGTTCCGAAATGCGGCTGAAGCCGCGAATGTCGCACATCAGCACGCTCATGTCGCGCTCTTCCCCGCCCAGTTCGAGCTTGTGCGGGTCAGCAGCGATCTGTCTCACCAGTTCGGGCGAGAGGTAACGGTCGAAGGCGGCGTGGATATAACTCCGCTGGCGCTCCTCGCGGTAATAGACAGCGACGGTCTGCACCGCATAGACCGACGCGATGGCCAGTACCGTCCAGGTCGGATCGAGCAGGTAGCGTGCATTGGCGAAGGCCAGCCAGCTTAGCGCGACGACACCACCGACAGCGATCAGCGCGGCCAGTGCGCCCAGTGTCGCGCCCAGCCTCGGCAAAAGCAGCGACAACATCAGGCCCAGCAGCAGGACCAGCAAGGTCTCTAGCCCGAAAGCCCAGTCGGGCCGTTCGAGGAAATGGCCAGCAAGCATCTGTTCGGTCGCCGCCGCATGTACGTTCACCCCGCCGGTGCGATTGGATAGCGGGGTGGAAACAAGGTCCTGCAGTCCAACCGCGCTACCCCCGACAAACACGATTTTCCCCGCCACTTTCTCCCTCAGCTCTATATCGCTTGTCTCGCCGGTGATGATCGATGCCGCGCTTAGTATTTCGCCCGCGCCCGCCTCCGTGCCCGAGGGCGGGTAATGGACCCACATCGCCCCTGTATTGTCGACGGGAATGACCATGTCGTCGATACGCATGGAGACAGCCGCGGCGTCCACCATCGTGCCCTGACCACTGCCCGCACTGGTCAGCAGGCCGGGCGATCCAGCCTTCATGGCCACGCGTGCGGCTTCCAGCGAAAGCGAAGAGACCAGAGTGCCACGGTGGTAGGCGACCAGCGGTACACGCCTGATAATCCCGTCGTCGTCGGCCTCCAGGCTGACGAAGCCGGTCCCCGCAGCAGCCCGTTCCAGCGTGGGCAACGGCTGCAACGCCCCGCGATAGGCGGGGACATGGCGCAGCGGCGGATCGCCATTGACCGAAATACCCATGCGCGGTTCGACCGCGCGCCCGATCGCCTCGCGGTTGAGGAAATAGGCGAGCACGATCGGCACCGCGTCGAAACTCTCCGCCAGCAGGGCGTCATGGCTCGGCAGGGCAGCGAGCTGCGCGCCGATGTCCTGGCCCGCATAACTGTCCGCCAAAGCCTCGGGCGAGGTGCGGTCGCCTTCCGAAAATACGATGTCATAAGCGACCACGTCCGCCTCGGCCTGCCCCAGTCGCCGCGTCAGCGTGGCAAGATCGGTGCGTGGCCAAGGCCATTGGCCGAGCCGCTCGATCGAATCCTCGTCGATATCCACCACGGCCACGCGCGCTGCGCGCGGCCCGTCCCACGGAGCAGCTCGCTGATAGGCATCGAAGACCTGCAATTGCAGGCGATGCAGTGGCGCTGGATCGAGCCATTGCAACAGCAGGACCAGCAACAGCGCGGCAAAGCCTGCCAGCGCCGGCCCCACTCTCCCCGCAAATACCCGCAAGCGCTCCACAGCCCCTCCTGACGGTTTCCCCTGCCCACCCTATGGAGATACCCGGCCTGGCGCAATTGCGGGTCTTGTTACTACTCAAAGTCTGAAGCGCTGATCTTTGTCAGCTAGTGTGGAGATCGTCCGGGCTTCGGATAGAAAATTTGCTTATGACTGCGACGAACACCTTCGGCCTTCTTGCGATCAGTCGGAAATTACGGACGACAGCGCGAGGACAAACTGGATGGTGGGGCGTAGCGCGAGTTCCTGGGGTCCGGCGTGCGATCTGTTCACTTGCCTGCCCAGAGGCATTCCCAAACCTCAGCGCACAACCAGCCGGAAGCATTTTCAGCTGCAAGCTTCGTGATGTCCGATTGAAGTGGTGGTGCCGCTTAGAGGATTCGAACCTCTGACCCCATCATTACGAATGATGTGCTCTACCAACTGAGCTAAAGCGGCATTCCAGCGTCGCCCCCTAGTTGCACCTTTGCCTGTCGGCAATGGCGAACTGAAGGGCGGTGGAGGCCCGAGCCGGAATCGAACCGGCGTGCAAGGATTTGCAGTCCTCTGCGTAACCACTCCGCCATCGGGCCGGAAGGGCGGCCAACTAGCGGCTTGTTTGCCAGTGTGCAATGCTTTCTTCGCCAATTTGCTTGGTGCCCATCGGGAACCTTGTGCATTAAGCTTATGATAAGAGCGCCTTGCGCGCGTCACGCGAAGAAGGGACATGGCAGGCAGGGCATTAATTCCAAGGTTTGGCTGGCTCAGAGTCCTACGGCGGCAGTGGACTGCTAAAAGACGGGATTGCCGGGCTTATCCTTTCCATCCTGCTGGTGCCGCAGGCGATGGCATATGCGCAGCTGGCCGGGCTGCCGCCGCAGATGGGCCTGTTCGCGGCGATGACGCCGCCGCTGCTTTACGCGGTGTTTGGTACCAGCAATTATGTCTCGGTCGGGCCTGTCGCGCTGGTGTCGCTGATCGTGGCGGAGGCAAGCAGCGCGGCGGGCGGCGGGCCGACAGGCGGCGTCGCCATGTCGGTGGTCGCCATCATAGCAATACAGGCCGGGCTGATCCTGCTGCTGGTCGGCGCGCTGGGGCTGGGGCGGCTGGTGAACTTCGTCAGCGAACCGGCGCTGCTGGGTTTTACTGCCGCAGCGGCATTCCTGATCGCGGCAAGCCAGTTACCAACCCTGCTTGGTTTGGATACGGAGCGGGCGGGCAATTTACCCGCGGCTCTCGGCTCGCTTTGGCAGGCGCTGCCCGATACCAGCATCCCCACGGCGTTGATCGGCGGGGCAGCGTTGCTGGCGCTGCTGTTGCTGAACCGCTTTGCTGCTCCTCTGTTATGGAAAATGGGCGTGTTCCCGCCGTGGCGGCAAGCGCTCGCGAAATCCTTGCCGCTGCTGGTGATCATCGGCGCGGCACTGGTTGCTGCTGGCTATGGAAATGCGGTGCCCACGGTGCAGGCTATCGAGCCGGGTCTTCCGTCCCTGCCTGCATTCGGCACCCCTGACCTCTGGCTGTCCCTTGTCCCCTCCAGCCTGGCCGTCGCCATCATCGTCTTCGTTACCGCAACCGCGGTCGCCAAGTCGCTGGCCGGAACCGACCGCAGCGGCCTCGATACCAGCAGGGAGGCCGTGGCGCTGGGGGCGGGCAATGTCTTGGCCGCGCTGACCGGCGGCTATGCGGTCGGCGCCAGTCTCAGCCGATCTGCCCTGGTGGAAGAAAGCGGCGCGCGTTCACCCGTGGCTTCTGTCGTGGGTGCGTTGGTGGTGCTGGCGACGGTGCTGTTTCTTGCGCCGCTGCTTGCCTACCTGCCACGCACCGCGCTGGCGGCGCTGGTCATCAGCGCGGTGTTCGGACTTATCAAGCTGGGCGAGATCCGCGCGATCTGGCGGCACGACCGGCTGGAAGGCCATATCGTCGCCATCGCCTTTTTCGCCACGCTGTTGCTGGGCGTTCGGCTGGGCCTTGCCATCGGGGCTGGCATCAGCATCGCCCATTTCCTGTGGTTCTCGTCGGTCCCCCGCGTCACGCGGATCGGCAGTGACGACGGCGGGGCGTCTTTCCGTTCCGTCGACAGGGACGATGTGGAGATTATCACCCTGCCGGTGCTGGGTATCCGTATCGATCGCTCGATCTATTTCGGCAACGCCGAATTCGTGGAAGAGGAGATTTTCAAATTGATCGGGCGGCACGAAAGTGACGAGGTCGAGTGCATCGTCCTCGACATGCGATCGGTAAACGGGGTGGATGCCAGCGGTCTTGCCATGCTCCGCCGCTTGACGGAACGGCTGGAGCGCGCAGACATGACGGTGCATTTTGCCGAGACCCATGCGCCGGTGCTGGAGAAACTCAGGACGCTGGACCCGGCAGTGTGCAAATATCACCGCACGGTGGGAGAAGCAGTCAACTCCTGCGGAGTAACTCTGGAGGAAGTCAACGATGATGAAGTAGGCATCTGGCCTCGCTAGCAACCGGAGAGGACAGCGCGTGGCCGACGACAAGCCCAAGATGCAGCGGATCGAAGGACACAAGGAAGAGCGCTTCCTGGGGTCCGACGTGTTTTCCAGCGACAGTCGCAACCTTCCGCCACCAAACGGTACTGGCACTGTGCGCGAGGATGCTCGCGATATGGGCGCGGCGCTCGCGGCCGACCAGGGCATCCAGCCGCGTGAGGTCGATGTGGATGCAATCCGCAAGGTCTTGCGCGAACAGGGCGCGCATCGGCACGATGATGCCGCGGTAAAGGCGGTCCGGGAATTGGCCCATGTGCCCGCCCAATAGGGTGATCTGTCCACCCTCGAAACATTCTTTGCCCCTTTGGCGGCACCGGTAAGCTTTCGGTAAACAGCTTCGCTCTATGCCTGTGATACCAGGCAAAAGGGTATCCCCACATGGCAACAGGGCTTGTTGATCGCAGCGATACAAACGAGGTGCGCGTGAAAGTACGCGCGAAAACCGGCGGGTCGATCGATTTGCAGGTGCTCGATGTGTCTGCCGGGGGATGCATGGTGGATTTCCACGGCTCCGCCGCCCGTCCCGGCGAACGCGTGCTGGTAACGTTGCCGGGCCTTTCCGCCCTGCCTGCCGAACTGGTCTGGGTCGAGGATGGCCGCGCGGGCATCGCTTTCGAGGCACCCCTGCACGAAACCGTGCTGGGCCGCCTGGAAGGGCTGATGGGGCGCTAGTCCTACTTCTTCTCCGGCACCAGCACGCCGCCGGTGCGCATGGGGCGAACCGTTTCGCGAAAGTTGGAAAGGTAGCCGGTCGCCTCGGTAACCAGGCCCGGACCGGTGCGCTGGGCCAATTCCTCGGCGGGCACATCCAGATCGAGGCTGCGGTTCTTCACCGAAATCCGCACCGTATCGCCATCGCGGACTAGCCCGATGGGCGCGCCATCCTCCGCCGCTCCGGGTGACACTTCGGCGACGGTCAGACCCTTCAGGCATAAGCCGGAAAGCTGGCCATCGGTGACGAAGGCCGTGGTCTTGGCCAGCCCTGCTGCGTCCAGCGCAAACAGGATCAGCGAAGCACCGCCGCCCATCGCCGGGCCGCCTTTCAGTCCGTGGTTGCGGGTGACAACGACGTCGCCATCCTTGATCGCACCTGCCTCGATTGCGGCCATGCACTCATGCGTGTCCTCGAACACGCGGGCGGTGCCGGTAAACTCTTCGGGGCGCGCACCGTTGCGTATGCCCAGCCGCACCACGGCGGTATCGGCCATCGTGCCGGACAGGATGGCGATGCTCGGTCCCTCGCTGAAAGGCTGATCCAGCGACTGGATCACGTCCGGGCCGGGGATTTCGTAATCGGCAAGGTTCTGCGCCAGCGTCTTGCCGGTGCAGGTCATCGCTTCGGGGCTGATGCGAGGCTCCAGGCGTTTCAGGATTGCCTGCGCGCCACCTGCACCTTCGAACTGTTCGATGCGGACTTGGCCGGTGGGACGGACGGGGGAGAGGACGGGAACATCGCTCATCTCTTCCCACAGGGCGAAAACATCGACGCCGTTCTCCGCCTCTACCGCAGTTGCCTGGAGGTGCTTGATGGCGTTGATCGATCCACTGACGGCCAGCACGGTGGCCGCGGCGTTGCGGAAGGCGGCCTCGGTCAGGATCTTGCGCGGCAGCAATTGCTCATGCACCATTTCCACGATACGCCGTCCGGCGGCCCGCGCATTGGCCTGCATCTTCGGGCTGTTGCCGCGCACGGGGGCGTGGCCCGGCAGACACATGCCCAGCGCCTCCACCACTGAATGCATGGTGTTGGCCGTGGCCATGCCAGCACATACGCCGGGGCCGCGAATGGCGTTTTCGGCCATGTCAGCTATCGGAAATTTCGGCTCCTTCCCGAAGATCGCGCCGACCTGGCCGGACCAGACGTCTTCAACGTCCACTGGCTCTCCATCGATTTCGCCAGCCTGCTGGTAGCCGCCGATCACAAGAATGGTGGGGATGTTGAGGCGGGCAGCCGCCATCAAATGTCCCGGCGGCGTCTTGTCGCAGCTGGTGAGGCAGATCATGCCGTCCAGCAGCGCGGCCTCCACCTGCACCTCTATGTCGTTCGCGATGATGTCGCGCCCGGCAAGGATGTAGCTGCCTTTCCTGGCGGCCCCGGTGATGAAGTCCGACGGGGCAGCGGTGCGCACTTCGAAAGGCACGCCGCCGGCGGCGCGGATTTCCTCCTTCACCATCTTGGCAATCCCATCCAGGTGCGCGTAGCAGATCGCCAGTTCGCTGGAGGAATTGACCACCGCGATCTTGGGCTTCTCCATGTCCTCTTTCGACAGGCCCAGCGCCTTCCAGTTGGCGCGACGACCTGGGTTGTTGGCGGCGAGCGAGCGCAGTTCGACCATCGAAGCTTTTTCCTGTTGAGTGGGTGAATTATTCCGCTGGTTCTGGCGCGGCAGAAGCGGATTGGTCCTGCGGCAGGCGCTTGGCGAAATGGGCGAGCAGAAGGATACAGATCACGATCCCGACAAGGCAGGCCGCAGTGAAAAGATAGCCTTCGCGGGCGCCCTTTGCGCCTTGCAGGAATCCGGCCGTGGCCCCGATCCAGGGTGCGGCCACCGCGCCGAACTTTGCCATGAAACTGGCCCAGCCGCCGCCAAAGCTGCGCACCGCGCTGGGATAATAGATGCTGGTGATGGAAATTACCGCTGCATGGCCTGCGCCAACGAAGACCGCGCCGATCAGCAGTATCGCAGCCAGCGGCACCCCTCCGGCAACGAAGCCGAAACCCACCAGCAGCACGAGCGGAATGCCAAGCAGCGGAGCAATCGCGATCCAGCCGGGCCCGCGCTTCTCGGTCATGGCCAGCAGCACGACGCCGCCGATCGCGCCCACCATGCCGCTGGCGGCTGCCAGCCATGCCGCATCGGTGCGCGCGATACCCAGCGCTTCCATGAACAGGACGCCATAGGCGTTCTTCAGGTAGATCGCGATGCTGGAGAAGAAATAAGCGGCCCAGATCAGCGGCGTGACGACAAACAGCGCGCCGACGAAGAGTTCACGGAACTTGAGGAAGGGGTTCTCGCTGGTAGTGGCCTTGCGTTCGTCGGACAATTCGAACCGCTCATAGGCCTGAACCTCGAACGCCGGGTCCAGACGTGAAAGCAGGGGAATGATCCTGGCGCGCGGCTTTTCCTTCGCAACCATCCAGCGGGTGCTTTCCGGCAGCATGAACACCAGGATGAGGGAAAAAATGCCCGTCATCGCACCGCAAACCCAGAAAATGCCCTCCCAGCCAAGATAGGGAGCGGTCCAGTTTGCGATCGGCGCGGCCGAGGAGGCACCGAAACTGAAGCCCAGCATGATGATGGTGACCGACGTGGAACGCATCGATCGCGGCATGTTCTCGATGCTGAGCGCCCAGACAGGAGCCAGCAGTCCGCCAATGGCGAGCCCGGAAACGAAACGAAGGACCATCAGCATTTCGGGCGTCGAGGCAAAGCCCACCAGCGTAGTAAGGATGGCGCTGCCGATTGTGCAGGTAATGATCACCGGCCGGCGCCCGAACACGTCGCCCAGGTATGCGCCGAATAGAGAGCCGACCATCTGACCGACAAATGCCGCCATGGTGACATATGCAGTCATGTCATCGCTAATTCCCCATTCATCGCGAATGTAGGGAAGGGCATAGGGAAGGGCCGTGAAATCCTGCCCATCGAAAAACGTGACAAGGCTGCACAGAATCAGGATCCGCAACTGAAAGCCGTTAAAGGGCAGCGTGAAACTGCGTCCGAGCAACGAGAAGCGCGTTGGACGCACTTCTCCCAGAAACCTGGCAATATCCAGTGTACGGCCCCCGCTATCGTTGGGCGTGCTCGCCATTGCGGTCCTCTCTCCCTGATTGATTATGTCCGAAAAGACTACCCGCCAACTTCCGGCTGCGCCAGCCCTTCAGAGCCCCGCCCGTCGAAGTTGTGAATTACGCGTTTTCTGACACCCACCCCATCTTGCGCAGGTGCCGGTCCAGTGCGTCGGCTTGCGGAGCGTGTGTCGCAGGCGTCAGGCGCGCCGATTCAGCCAGGCGGTAACCGCCTTCGGGCGCGGTTTCGATCAGGGACTCACACTCGGCATTCGCCAGTTTGGTACGCAGGCGCGACACGTGCACCTCGACGCTGTTGGTCTCCGGTTCGTGGTTGAGTCGCCACACATCGGTCATCAGTTGCCGCCGCGTCACCCGCATTCCGGGCGTATCGGACAGCCGCCAGATCAGGCTGAATTCGCGCGGGTGCAGCCCTAGCCAGAGCGTATCCTTGCGGGCATCGCGGTGAAACAGGTCCAGTGTCAGCGGGCCAAGATCGCGCCACCGCGGCAGCATCCCGAACATCTTGGTCACGCGCTGTGTCCGCGCTTCGAGTTCATGCAGGCCGGTATCGGCCGAGAGCGCCTCGGCACAGCCCATCGCCAACAGGCGCGCCCGCTCTGCAGGGTCTTCGACGCCCAGCATTACCAGTCGCCATGCCGGACGATCCGCTTCGGTCAGTTCCTGGCGTGCCGCTGCATCGAGATGACGTGCGTCGCAGATCAGCACATGGCGACAATCCGCGCGGCAGCCGTTTATGCCGTTGCACAAGGTCCAGCCTTTCTTGCGCAGATCCCAGTACGAAGGGGGAAATTCCCCGCCTGCCAACCAGCCGAAACGGGCCATCAATGTTCCATATTACCTTGGCTCAAGAGCAAGGCAGCAGCATTTCCGCCCGCTTGCAAATGCGTATTCGCGTCAGTGGCTCATCGCCAACGAGCGAATTGCATCACTTGCCGGGAGTCTCCAGCCCCATGTCCTGGAAGTAGCGCTTGATGTTGCGCCCTGCCTGCCGCAGCCGCTGCTCGTTTTCCACCATCGCGATGCGAACATAGCCTTCGCCATCCTCGCCATAGCCAACGCCCGGCGCCACGGCGACTTCTGCCTTGGTCAGCAATTGCTTCGAGAATTCGAGGCTGCCCATTTTCTTCAGCGGTTCGGGCAGGGGCGCCCAGGCGAACATGCTGGCCGGCGGAGGCGGAATGTCCCACCCGGCGCGGCCAAAGGCTTCAACCATCACGTCGCGGCGCTTGTGATAGAGGTTCCGGTTCTTCTCGACGATATCCTGCGGCCCGTTGAGCGCGGCGCAGGCGGCGGCCTGGATGGGTGTGAACGCGCCATAGTCGATGTAGCTCTTTACCCGCGTAAGCGCGGAAATCAGCGTGGGATTGCCCACGGCAAACCCC
Organism: uncultured Alphaproteobacteria bacterium; assembly: GCA_963783265.1. GTDB lineage: Bacteria > Pseudomonadota > Alphaproteobacteria > Sphingomonadales > Sphingomonadaceae > Alteraurantiacibacter. The sequence continues at coordinate 11,076 of CAWAMU010000006.1, forward strand.
ATGCGCCAGCCCGCCATCGAATAGGTCTTGGACAGGCTGGTAAACTCGACCGCCACATCCTTTGCGCCCTTGGCCTGCAGGATGGAAGGCGTGGGCTTGCCGTCGTAATACAATTCCGAATAGGCGAGGTCGGACAGCAGCCACACCTTGTGGAATTTCGCCCAGTCCACAAGCTGTTCGTAGAAGGCGAGATCCACCACTTCGGCGGTGGGGTTGCTGGGGTAGTTCACCACCAGGATCGTAGGGCGCGGGACGGTGAAATTCATCGCCGCTTCCAGCTCTTCCCAATACCGCGCATCGGGCGTTGTGGGCACGCTGCGGATCGAGGCGCCGGCAAGGATGAAACCAAAGGTATGGATAGGGTACGACGGATTGGGCGCGAGGATAGTGTCTCCAGGCGCGGTGATGGCCGTGGCCAGGCTGGCAAGGCCCTCCTTCGATCCCAGGGTCACGACGACCTCGGTCTCCGGATTGATATCCACGCCGAACCGGTTCTTGTAATAATTCGCCTGGGCCTTGCGCAGGCCGGGGATGCCCTTCGACTGCGAATAGCCATGAGCATCGGGTTTGCGCGCAACCTCGCACAATTTGTCTATCACATGCTGCGGAGGGGGCAGGTCGGGATTGCCCATGCCAAGATCGATGATGTCGCGGCCCTCCGCACGCGCGGCCGCTCGCATCGCGTTGACTTCGGCGATGACATAGGGCGGGAGGCGCTTGATGCGGTAGAATTGCTGGTCCATCGGGTCCTTCTCTTGGGTATGGCCTGTTAGAGGCTGGGCCTATCTGGCTGAAAGCGGCGCGGAGCGCAACGAGGCTGCCCTTTCCCGATGCAAATGATCTGTTTTGCAGATGTTCCTGCACAATGTCTGCCAATCGCCACATTCTTGCCTATAAGGAGCGCTGCCATGGCAAATGATTCCAAAAGCGGCCAGGATGCCGCCGACATCTTTACCGAAATGCTCCGCATCCAGGGGGAGGCTGCGCGCCAGATGATGCAAGCGGTTTCGCCGCAGGCCGCCAATTCCCTACCTGATGAAAATGCCGTGGATGCAATGGGCCAGGCGATGATGGAATTCCAGAAGACCTGGCTCCAGTTCTGCCTCCCGAAGGAGGAGCAGGCGGCGCCTTTGCTGACCGACCCCGCAAGCTGGATGGAGGCCATGCGCAAATGGTCTGCCGCCAACCCGTTGATGGATGCAGAGGCCCAGCAGAAATTATGGGCCGACGGGGTGCAATTGTGGCAGGACGTGCTGGCGCAATATGCCGACCAGGGCGATGGAGCCGAAGCGCACCTGCCCTTCCACGATCGTCGCTTTGCCGATCCTGCCTGGCGCGAACAGCCCGTGTTTGCGCTGATCCACCAGACTTACCTGTTGTTTGCACAGCGCCTTGGCGAGAGCGTGGACACGGCCGAGGGGCTTTCGGAAGAGGATCGCGAAAACCTGCGGTTCGCTTCGAAGGGCGTTCTCGATGCCATGAGCCCGGCAAACTATCCCTTGATGAACCCCGTGGTGCTGGAACGCACGATGGAAACCAAGGGCGAGAACCTGGTGCGCGGGCTGGAACGGCTGACGCATGATCTGGAGAAGGGGCAGCTAACCCATACCGACACCAGCAAGTTCAAACTGGGAGAGAACATCGCCACGACGCCGGGCAAGGTGATCTACGAAACAAAGCTGTTCCAGATCATCCATTATACGCCCACCACAAGCCAGGTGATGGAAACCCCGCTGCTGATCTTCCCGCCGTGGATCAACCGTTTCTACATCCTCGATCTCAACCCCAAGAAAAGCTTCGTGCGCTGGGCGGTGGAGCAGGGCATCTCCGTGCTGCTGGTAAGCTGGCGGTCGGCCGACGAGAGCATGGCCGATGTCGAGTGGGATGATTACATCCGCGCCCAGATCGAAGCGATCGACGTGGTGCGCGACCGGCTGAAAGTGCCGAGCGTGCATACCGTGGGCTATTGTGTGGCAGGCACGACGCTGGCCGCCACGCTGGCGGTGCTGGCACGGCGCGGGGAGGGCGACAAGGTTCGCAGCGCGACCTTCTTTACCGCGCAGGTCGACTTCGAGCATGCAGGCGAGCTGAAACTCTTTATCGACGAGGGAAAGCTGCAATTCATCCGACAGGCCAGCAAGGGTGGCTACCTTGACGGGCGATACCTTGCCGCCACCTTCAACATGCTGCGCGGCAGCGATCTGATCTGGAACTACGTGGTGAACCACTACCTTCTGGGCGAGGATTATCCGGCTTTCGACCTGTTGTTCTGGAACGGCGACGTCACCAACCTGCCGGCAAAATGGCACGCGGCATATCTGCGCGATCTGTATCGCGACAATCTGCTGGTAGAGCCTGACGCCCTGGGCGCCGACGGCACCTCAATCGACCTGCGTCGGATCGCGGTGCCGACTTATATCCAGGCTGGACGCGAAGACCACATCGCGCCGCCCGAGAGCGTGTTCAAGGCGCTCGACCATTTTGCCGGTGAGAACCGCTTCGTGCTGGCGGGGAGCGGCCATATCGCCGGTGTCGTCAATCCACCCGCAGCGCAGAAATACCAGTACTGGACCAATGATGGCGAATTCGCCTCGCTCGAAGATTTCGTGGCCGGGGCGACAGAACATCCCGGAAGTTGGTGGCCGGACTGGCTCGAATGGCTTGAAGCGCAGGACGAAAAGCGCATTGGCGCGGGCGGGCGACGCAAGCCGGGAAGCAAGTCAAACCCGGCGATAGAGGACGCACCCGGTCGTTATGTCATGATGCGCTGAGTAACTTCAAACCGGCTCGAAACCCGTGCGCAAACACCTTTTTGTGCACTGCACCATTTTTCCTTGACTTCGCAATTGCAGCGTCCTATTTGTGCACTGCAACAAGAAGTCGCGAATTCCTTGCGGCTTCAGCAACGCGAAGGATTGAAGCGAGGAATGATGGCAGAGACCACCTCCACACCAGATAGCAGCGCCGACAAGGCAGAAGCTTTGCCTGCCGAAGCCAAGGCTACCGAAGCCAAGGCTACCGAAGCCAAGGCCGCACCAGACGCCGAAAAGGCGCCGGTGAAGAAGGCTGCTCCGGCAAAGAAATCTTCCGCTGCGGCAAAGAAGCCCGCTGCGAAGAAGCCTGCGGCAAAGAAAGCTGTCGCGAAGAAGACGCCGGCTCGCAAGTCGGTGGCAAAGAAATCTCCTGCCAAGAAGCCGGCCAAGGCACCGATCGCCGCCAGCATCGAAGCGGATGACAATCAACCAAGCGTTTCCCAGCTCAAGGAAAAAATCATGGCTACCAAGAACACCGATTACACCGCTCCGATCACCAACATGATGTCGGGCGCCGTCAACGAAATGCAGACCCGTTCGCAGGCTGCTTACGAAAAGAGCACCGAAGCGATGTCGGAAATGACCGCTTTCGCCAAGGGCAACGTCGAAGCTGTCGTTGAAAGCGGCAAGGTTCTCGCCGAAGGCATGCAGGGCATGGGTCAGACCATCGCCGATGAAGCGAAGACCGCATACGAGACCACCACCGCCGACATCCAGGAAATGGCCAGCGTAAAGAGCCCCACCGAGCTCTTCCAGCTGCAAGGCAAGATCATGCGTCGCAATTTCGATGCGTTGATTGCTGCCACCACCAAGAACACCGACGCTTCCATGAAGCTGGCCAACGACTTCGTTGCACCGATGTCGGCACGCGTCAGCGTCGCCAGCGAAAAGATGTCGAAGGTCGCCTAACGGCTTTCACCGATTACCGGTCGCCCAACCTCTCCTCTCCCAGGGCGATCAGTTGACGGGCCGGGCAGCCAGACTGCCCGGCCCGAATGCTGTCCGGCGTTCGCATTTTGCGATTAACCGCCTTCGCAAACCGGAATTATGCAAAACCGGTCTTGCAGCCAGCGCATTCGATACGATATTCGCGCTCTGGATGACCGACGCTGATTTCTTCCTGACCGCCTCTGGCTGGTCCGTTGTTGCCACCGATGAGGATGGTGACGATACTGGCGGGGACGAAGGCGAGGGCCAGACCGGCATCGCCACCAAGACGCGCGCCAAGCCGAAGAAGCCCAGCCAGTACAAGGTGCTGATGCTGAACGACGATTACACGCCGATGGAATTCGTCGTGATGGTGCTGAAGCGCTTCTTCCGCATGGATCTGGAACAGGCCACGCGGGTCATGTTGAGCGTCCACCAGCGCGGCGTGGGCGTGTGCGGAATATTCCCTTATGAAGTCGCCGAAACGAAGGTGAATCAGGTGATGGACTTCGCGCGCGAACACCAGCACCCGCTGCAATGCACCCTGGAAAAAGCCTGACCGGACCCAAAGCACTACCAATCAGGGCATGACCGTCGCGCTTTTTATCGCTAAGGCGCAGAGCAACTGATTTTCCCCGCAGCGTCAAGACGGTCCCCGAAACACCCGTGTCCCGCTTCATCACCGCCACAGACCGCTACATCTTCCGGCTCGTCCTCGTGCCGATGATCGGCGTGTTCGTGCTCGCGGCCAGCCTGTTATTGCTGGAAAAGATGCTGCGTCTGTTCGATTTCGTCAGCGTTGAAGGCGGGCCGATCGGCATCGTATTCGAGATGCTGGTCAACCTCGTTCCCGAATATGCCGGGTTGGCGATCCCGTTGGGCCTGATGCTTGGCATCCTGTTCGCCTTTCGCAAGCTGGCGATTTCCAGCGAACTGGACGTGATGCGGGCCGTGGGCTGGTCCTACACCCGATTGTTGCGGGTGCCTTTTCTCATCACCCTCGCGCTGGTGGCCCTGAATTTCGCTATCGTCGGCTTTATCCAGCCGCAGGCGCGTTTTGCCTACGAGGAAATGGAATTCGAGCTGCGATCGGGCGCGCTGGGCGCCTCGATCAAGGTGGGCGAATTCAACACCATCGAAGACAGCATGGCGCTGCGTATCGAAGGCAGCGAGGACGAGGGCCGCCGGTTGATGGGGGTTTTCGCCCGTATTGCCGATAACGATGGACAGGTTCTTTCCATCTCTGCGCGCGAGGGTCGGTTCCTGGCCAATCGCGAGGATCGCAACACCATTATCCTGCGACTGGTGGACGGGGTGATCGTGCACGCCGTTCCCAAGGGCAACCCGCGCGTGCTCAGTTTCAGCCAGCACGATCTGCCGATTGACCTGCCCGCCATCGAACAGTTTAGAGATCGCGGGGAGGATGAGCGTGAGTTTGTCCTGCCCGAATTGCTGGAAGTCGGCTGGAGCCCGGAAAGCACGGCGGACGAACGTGTCGGCAGTCAGGCCAATTTCAACTATCGCATGGTCGAGGTGGTGATGATGTTGATGCTGCCCTTCCTGGCCGTTGCGCTCGGCGTCCCGCCAAAGCGCAGCACTTCGGCACTGGGCGTGTTCCTCTCCATCGTGATCGTCGTCGCCTATCACAAGGTCAACCAGTACGGCGCCGAAGTTGCAGAGATCGGGCGGATCGATCCGTTCCTTGCTCTGTGGGGCCCGTTTGCCGTGATCTTCGCGTTGATCGGCTACATGTATTACCAGGTGGCTTTCGTGCCGGGGGGACAGGCGATCGGCTTCCTCGAAAGCTTCTATTCCAAGATCGCGCGTCGCCTGAAGAAACTGGTCGGACGTGACAAGCTGCGTGGACTGGTGCCCGAACACGACCTGCAATTGCAGGATGAGGAACTGGAAAGCACGCCGCATGTTGCTTGATTTCTTCCCCTCGCGCACGCTCACCATCTATCTGGCGAAGATGTTCGCGGTGCGCATCGTGGCCGTTCTGGCAATGCTGGTGCTGGTGCTGCTGATGCTGGATCTGCTGGGCAAGACGGGGGACATCCTGGCCGCGGAAGGCAATACCAATGCCGAGGTCTGGCTCTACGCGTCGCTGCGCGCACCCCAGCTGGTTGCGCGGTTCCTGCCCTATTCCGTGCTGCTCGCCACGATCATCACGCTGGCAGGAATGAACCAGAATTCCGAAGTGATCTCGATGAAGGCTGCGGGCATGTCCGCCCACCAGATCCTGGCGCCGCTGCTGCTGATCGGGCTTGTCGTGGCCGCGGTATCCTTCGCATTCAACGAACGGATCGTCACCCGCGCCACGGCCACGCTGAAGGCTTGGGAGAACGTGGATTACGCCGCTGTTCCCGAAGACCGGGAAGCGCGCTCCAACGTCTATTTCAACGATGGCAACGATGTGCTGCTGGGTGGAACGCTATCGGGTCGGGGCGAACAGTCCGTCCTGACCGACGTCACCTTTTACGACCGCGACGAAGGCGGGATGATTACACGCCAGATCACCGCCGACCGGGCCACCTTTGCAGCACCTGGCTGGCGTCTGGAGAACGCCACCAGTTTCAACGTCGCCACCGCCAATGCCGAGCAGCTCGACGGCATCGTCGTGGCAGAGGGGGTGGAGATTGCGCAGGTCGAATTGCGGCGCGTGGATCCCGACGGGCAGCCATTGGCTGATCTATCGGACAGCATAGAGGCGCTGCAGGGCGCGGATCGCCGTACAGGAGAGCTGGAGGCCAAGTGGTGGCACAAGATTTCCGGCCCGCTTTCCGCTGTGCTGATGCCCCTGCTGGGCGCCGTCGCGGGTTTTGGCCTGGCGCGTTCCGGCAAGCTGTTCCAGCGTGCGATCATCGGGATGGCGCTGGGATTTGCCTACTTCGTGGTGGACAATGCTGCGCTGGCGATGGGCAGTTTCGGTGGATACCCACCTCTGCTGGCAGCATGGGCGCCGTTCTTCCTGTTCCTGCTGGTGGGTGAAACGGTGCTTGTCCGGACGGAGGAATGATCTCGTCCGACTGGTCTGTAAGACTGGCGCATCCGGAAGATGCGGAGGGTTTCGCAGAAGTCGAGGAGGATGCTGCGCGTATCTTGCGTGACGCGCCATCGCTGGCGCAGGTCACGATGCCGCCGACCCGCTCAGCCGCGGAGTATCGCGCGATTATCGCGCAGCGACAGAGCCTGGCCGCTGAGTCCGACGCTCGGATCATCGGTTTTGCTGCCGCTCGCCCTGCGGGCCGCGAACTGCATCTGCATGAATTGAGCGTGGCGCGTGCATTCCAGCGAAACGGGATCGGCGGCACTCTGCTACGCGCCCTGCAAATCGATGCGCGCAATGCCGGTTTTGCTTCGATAACCCTGCACACGTTTCGGGACATTGCGTGGAACGCGCCGTTCTATGCCGAATATGGATTCGTGGAAGTTACCGACCCGACCGCGCATCCGCGCCTGGCGGCGGGCCTGGATAGCGCAGTCGAGGCTGGCCTGCCGCGCGAAATGCGGTGCGCGATGATCTGCCCTCTCGACTGATGCGGATCAGCCGTCGCGCCGTCCCATGGTGCTTCGCGCGATACGGCCAACCAGTGGCAACATGCCGGGATGGCTGGCTTCCGCAAAGGTCGAAGTCTCTCCCAGATGCGTGTGGATGCGCCGGTGAGCCTCGTGCAGCGAGTGATAGGGCATGGAGGGGATCAGATGGTGCAATGCGTGATACCGCAGGCCAACGGGTGCCCAGATGCCGGCAAGGAAGCGGGGCACGTTCACGCTGTCGAGATACTGCGCGGTAACCGTCATCGCTTCGCCATCGTTTTCCCACAGGTGCGCCACCAGCGTGCGCAGCTGGTTGAACACGGCAACGGCGGCGGTAATGGCGAATGCGATCAGCAGCGGACGCCAGCCCAGCCAGAAGGGCGTGCTTATCAAGGCCATCGCCCAGATGCTGGCGCCAACCTGCTGGAACAGGAACCAGTTGCGTTCCTTGCCCTCCGGAGGACGACGGCGGAACGAAGGATTGATCGAGAGCGACGAGAAACGCTCCCACGTGAACCGACGGACCGCCGGAATAAGCAGACCGACGGGCGCAAGAATACCCCAGCGCACGATCAGCGCGATGGGGGCAAGCGCGGCGATCAGCACGAAAAGCGGCAGGCTCCATGGCCTCATCAGGGCCAGCGGCATGTACTCCGGGTCTTCAATAGTGCCGTATTTCGTGCGTGCATGGTGCAGCGTGTGGACGCTTTCATACATCAGGCTGGGCGTCAGCATGGGAATGCCGACCAGCAAGTTCCACGCCGTGCGAAAACCCGGCAGGGCCGTGCGATGCAGGTGCGAAATCTCGTGGATGAAAAGAAGCGCGCGATAAAGTGCCAGGACAGAGATCACCGCCAGCGCGATTGCCAGCCAGGTGCCCTCAACCAGGATCGCGCCAGCCATTGTGCCATAGCCCACCAGCGCCGATCCGATCATGTCGGGCCAGTAGATTTCCGCACGCGCGGTGTTGAGATCGCGCGTCAGTTCGGCCGCGGCGCGCAGCATCGCCTTGTCATCGGGAATCTGCGCATGAATGCGCCGCTGCGCTGGCTGAGTAGCAGCCGCGTTCTGCTCGGAAGTGTTGGTCGTCGCGTCCATAAGGCGGGCTCTATAGTCCAGAATGTTCTAAAGTGCGATGCGTCGCTGCAAAATGCCCGCGCGCTTGACAGGACCTTCAAGCATATCAAGAGCGAACCCTGAATGAATGAAAGGTCAATCCACGTGAGCGAGCAGATAGATATTGCACCGGTGTCAGGCAAGGGTGACCTCGATGCATTCATCGATATCGCGTTCAAGCTGAATGAAAGCGATCCCAACTGGGTGCCGCCGCTGCGCATGGAAGTGCGCGAACTTCTGACACCGGGCAAGAACCCTTTTTTCGAACACGCCAAGGTGCAGTTGTTTCTCGCCCGCCGCGCCGGAGAGGTAGTCGGCCGGATATCGGCCCATATCGACGAGTTGGCACTGGCACAGCCGCCCGAACAGGGAATGGGGCCGGGCACGGGCAACTGGGGCATGATGGAAGCGGCAGACGCCGAGGTGATGGCCGCACTGATCGCGCGCGCCGAACAATGGCTTCGCGAACAGGGGATGACCCGTGTGCTTGCGCCGCTGAGCCTGTCGGTCTGGGATGAGCCGGGCCTGCAGGTGGATGGACACGATCACCCGCCGATGATCATGATGGGCCATCACAACGCGGATTACGAAGGGTGGGTCGAGGCGCAGGGCTATGACGTGGCGAAGCGCCTGTTTACCTACGACCTGAAAATTCACGGCGGATTTCCCCCGCTGATCGATCGCATCGTCGCCTCAGGCGAGAAATCCAGCCGTATCCACGTGCGCATGGTGGATACCAAGAACTTCGATGCCGACGCTGCGATCTGCATGGATATCCTCAATGCCGCATGGTCCACCAACTGGGGCTATGTGCCGTTCACGGATGCGGAAAAGGTCTATGCGTCCAACAAGCTGAAGCCGCTGACGAAGCAGGGCGCCAACATGATCGCCTTTGTCGACGGAGAGCCCGCTGCCTTCATGCTGGCGTGGCCCGATATCAACCTGAAGCTGAAGGATTACGGCGGCAAGCTGTTCCCGTTCAACTGGCTGAAGCTGCTGTGGTGGCTGCGTAATCCGGATTCGCTCAACTGGCGCGTGCCATTGATGGGGGTGATTCCCAAATTCCAGAACAGCCGCCTGGCCAGTCAGCTGGCTTTCATGATGATCGAGTATATCCGTCGGTATTCAGTGGGTCGGTTCGATGCCGAAAGGGGCGAAATCGGATGGATCCTGGAGGACAACAAGGGGATGGTGGCGATTGCCGATGCCATCGGTGCAAAGGTCAATCGCGAATACCGCCTCTATGAGAAGCAACTCTAAAAATGAATCGGAGCATGCGGGGGAACTCTCCGCATTCGACTCACGTTTGGTTCGCAGGTGCAAACCCTGCACTTTTCCGGAGGCCAATGACCGATAGTCCCGATAGCAATTCCCGCAGTGGCAAGAAGGCCAAGCACAAGAAGCTTGGCCGCGTGTTGCTGGTGGAAGATGACGCCGTCCTCGCCATGTCGCTGGAAGACGCGCTGCGCGCCGGCGGGGCCGAAGAAGTCATCATCTGCCACACGATGAAGGCAACTGTTGCGGAACTGGAAAAGGATGAGAAGCTGGATGCTCTCATTCTGGACGTGCATCTGGCCGACCGCGACGATGGCTGGGCGCTGGCGGAACTGGTTGCGTTGCTCGGGCCGAAACGTCCATGGATCGCATTCTCCACGGGATCACCGAATGACATCCCGCCCGAAATTGCCGAAATGGGGCCGGTGTTCGAGAAACCCTACGACCCGGAGCAGTTGGTGAAGGTGCTTGCGGCCGGACGCAAGAAAGGCCTGTTCTCAAGGCTTCTTGGCTAGGTTCCCGAGTTTTCATCTCCTGGTTCGATCAAGGAATTCCGCAAAAAAAAGGCCTCCGATCATTTGATCGAAGGCCTTTCGGGATCGTATCACCAGCCGCTTGGACGGGAGGGGGGGTCTCGGCGGTGACATAGACTAAATGACCATCCTCAAATGCAGTTCCCGGCGAGCAAATTTTTTTCGTATTTTTTTCCGGGAGCGTTTGCAAAGCGTGCAAACAGGGGGCATTCGAGGCGTGAAAATTCCTGAAAGCGACGCGTGGAACCCATTTCCTTCGCGCGCGTTCACCTGACACGAATTACCGGGAAGGGTTTCTATGAGTATTGGTGCTGAAGTCGCCGCACATCTACCGTTTCTTCGTCGCTATGGCCGCGCCCTCACAGGGTCGCAGTCTACCGGCGATGCATTTGTTCAAGCCACGCTGGAAGCCGCCTTGGCTGACGATGACCTTGCAGAAAGCCTGCGCGGGGGCCGCGTGCCGCTGTACAAGGCCTTCAACAAGGTCTGGTCCAGCGCATACATGGAAGTCGAGGACGCGCAGTCCGAAGGCAATTCCCACGAGGTCGCTGCGCAGGACCAGCTGAAGCGGATCACGCCGGTCAACCGGCAGGCGTTGCTGCTGACCACGGTCGAAGATTTCACCACCGCCGAAGCGGCCGAAATCATGGATATGGACGAGGGCGATGTCGAATCGCTGGTTCGCGAAGCCGTGGCAGAGATCGAGCGCGAAAGCAGCACCAACGTGCTGATTATCGAGGACGAGCCGCTGATTTCGATGCAGTTGGAAGACCTGGTGAAGTCGCTGGGCCATGAAATCTGCGGCACTGCTGCCACCCGTACGCAGGCGCAGGAAGTCGTTGCAGAGAAGACGCCGGGCCTCGTGCTGGCCGATATCCAGCTGGCCGACGGTTCTTCGGGCCTCGACGCGGTGGACGATATCCTTGCCATCGAATCGGTGCCGGTGATCTTCATCACCGCTTATCCGGAACGGTTGCTGACGGGGGACCGGCCAGAGCCGACTTACCTCATCACCAAGCCGTTCCAGGAAGACACCGTGCGAGCGGCAATCAGCCAGGCCCTGTTCTTCGGGTCAAGCCGCCCGCTCGACTGATTCAGTCCTGAATAAGCGGTTCTATGCGTCCCCGGCGGCTTTCTCGCCGGGGCGCTTCCACAAGACCCACCAGGCAATAGCGGCCGCGGCCAGTCCGCCCAGCAGGTTCGCCGCCAACTCGCCGTAGTAGATTGCCTGGGTGCCCAATGCACCGCGCAGCAGCCACGCAAATGGCACCATCACCAGCAAGACCCGGGTGAGCGACAAGGCCAGCGCGTTGCTGGCGCGGTCGATGGCGTTGAGCGCACCGTTCACCACGATAAGCACGCCATATCCCGCGTAACCCCATACAGAGATCGCAAGATAGGCGGATGTTGCCTCCAGCGTGCGCGGATCGTCGCTGAACAGGTTTGCGAACCAGCCGCGCAGGCTGAACAACAGCAGCGCGGCGGCGAGCCCGTAGCCAAGACAGAACAGGCCCGCCTGCACGAGTGCGGCGCGCGCCCGGTCGTATTGCCGTGCGCCCCAGTTCTGGCCGACGATGGCGCCAATGGAACCCGACAGGGCCAGCAGCGGCACCACCGCAAAACTCTGCAAGCGTCCGCCCGCACCAAAGCCCGCGACCGCTGCCGTCCCTTCTACCGCAAGAAGCGAGGTCAACACCGCAAGGCCTGCGGGGTTGATCGAATTGGTGAAGGCTGCCGGGCCTGCCACCCGTGTCAGCGCCTTGAGTTGGCGCCCCAAACGACAATTGCGCACGGCGGACGGTCGGAAGGGAAGGTCGTGCTTTTCCAGCAGCCAGAATGCGACCACGATGCCAACCAGCCATCCGCCGATGGTGGCATAGGCCGCTCCTGCAACGCCGAACCCCTCGAAACCGAAGGCACCGGTAATCAGCAATGGATCGAGCACCCAGTTCACCATCGAATAGATTATGAGCACGGCGGTGTTGCTTTTGGCGGCACCCTGTCCGCGCAGCACGCCGTTCGCGCCCATCATCGTCATCATCAGGACAAAGCCGAAGGCGTAGGGCTGCATGTATTGGTCGATCAGCGGCAAGACCTCGGCATCGGCCTGCATCAGCTCGAACAGCGGCTGGCGCAGAGCATACAGCAGCAGCCCCAGTGTTATGCCAGCGGCAAGGCCCAGCATCAGGCCCAGGTTTGCGCGGGCAAGGGCGCGTTCGTCATCGCCTTCGCCAAGCGCGCGACTGACGACCGAATTGATACCCACCATCACGCCGACGCCAAGGCTTTGCAGTGCGGTGATGACAGGGAAGATGAAACTGATCGCCGCCAGCTCGTTCGCGCCCAGCTGGCCGATGAAATAGGCATCGATCACGCCGACAGACATGATCGCGGCCACGCCGATGATGGCGGGCGTCGTCTGCCTTACAAGGTGCCCGGCTATGGAGCCGCGGACCAGTTTTGCGCGCGGATTTTCAAGCTTGTCGGTGGATGTGGCCATGCGTCCCCAAGATGGTGTGTGGCCGTCCAGCGGCAAGATGGCCCTAAGCGGGTGTCAGGGCGCGATCAACACTTTGCATTGCTGGGTCCGATGTTTGAGGCTTTCGAATACAGCAGGCGTTTCGGAGAGGCTGATCGTGTCGGTGACAAGGAGGCGCGGAGCGATAGCGCCTGCATCCAGCGCGGCCAGCGCGGCCCTGTATTCAGGCACCGTGAAAAACGCGCTAGTCACCAGTCTTACCTGTTTTGACAGCATGGCGAAGGTGTTGAGCGTGTCGGGCCTGGTGCACAGGCCTAGCAGCACGATGGTGCCATCGGGGCGTACCTGGCTCACCGCCTGATCGATCAGGCCGGGGATGCCGACACATTCGAAAACCACGTCCGCTTCGCCGCCAAGGCCCTGCTTCGCGCTCTCTACGGGATTCTCGGGATCGACCACGAAGACATCCGCGCCCATCTCAAGCGCGCGGGCCTGCTGGAAGGTCGCGATATCCTGCACCGCCACCTTGCCTGCACCAAACCGCTTTGCCCAGAAGGCAACCGCCAGCCCGATGGGGCCACCGCCCAGCACCAGCACTTTGTCACCCGTCCGCATGCCGGAAAGGTTGATGCCGTGCAGCGCGACAGCCAGCGGTTCGATGATGGCACCATCGGCCAGTGTCAGGTCGCTGGGCAGGGGCACGCACTGGTTGGGGCGGGTGACGGCATACTGCGCGTAGCCGCCGCCCTGCAGGCCGAATTGCTCGCACCACTGGACGGTGCCCTTGCGGCAATGCTCGCACTGGCCGCAGCTCTTGAGAGGGATCACCGAGACGAGGTCGCCCACCTTGTGGCCTGTTGTGCTTTTGCCGAGGCCAACAACTTCCCCTGCGAATTCATGCCCCAGTATATCGCCGTGCTGGCAGCCATAGGCGGCGTCCTCGGTCATATGCAGATCGCTGCCGCAAATACCGCAGCGTCCCACTTCCACCACCAGTTCGCCTTCGCCGGGCGTTGGATCGGGCACGTCCTGGAAAGCGAGTGGCTGGTGCAATCCCTGGAAGGTGACGGCTTTCATGAAAGGCTATTCCTCCCACATCGGTTGTTCGCCCATCGCCACTTCGGTGGAATTGACGAGGACGGCATCGCGCTCCCCCATGATCAACGCGGCGTTGGAATGAAGCGAGCCTGCGCTGGTGCGCAACACTTCAACCAGTCAGCGAGGGCGATTCTTCATGGTGATCGGCCAGCGCCGGGGTTGCGGTGAAGGCGAGGGCGAGCGTGGCGAGGAGGCGGGCCAGCAAGGCGGTTACTCTGCCGAAATGCGCAGGACGGGCTTTACCACCTCGCCGCTTTCGCTGGCTTCGATAGCCTCGTTGATCTGGTCGAAATCGAAATACTGGATCAGCTTTTCGAAGGGGAACTCGCCCTTCACGTGATAGTCCAGCAGTTCGCACAGGAACGGGCCGACATCGCTGTCACCGCCCAGGATGCCCATTACGCGGCGGCCCCCACCCATGAACTGCGCCTCGTTGAAGGTGAGATTGTCTTCCGGCGAGGAAGCGCCCACGATGCCGCAAATGCCCATCGGCGCGAGCAGGCCCCAGGCATCTTCGATGATGGTGTTGATGCCGGTGGTGTCGAAAGCATAGCCAAGGCCCTGCGGCACCAGCTCCCTGATCTTGTCGATCGCACCATCCTTGCCGTTGAAGGCGTGGGTCGCGCCCAGTTCCCTTGCCAGCGCCAGCCGTTCGTCATTCACGTCCACCGCGATGATCGGGTTTGCACCCGCGATCCTGGCGGCCATGATCGCTGCCATTCCCACGGTGCCGGCACCGAACACGGCGATGGGCATGCCTTCGCGCACTTCCATTGACCGCAGGACCGCGCCCGCTCCGGTCATCAGGCCGCAGCCGATGGGGGCGAGGCGTTCGAGCGGAATTTCCGCCGCGCTGTCCGGCACTTTCACAGTGTTCAACTCGTGCGCGATGGCATGGGTGGCGAAGCTTGACTGACCGAAGAAGTTGGCGTTCATTTTCTCCCCGTCCTTGAACATGACGGGCGAGCCATCGGCGCGCGCACCGCTCCAGTTGTGCGGGAAAAAATTGTAGCAATAGGTGGGGGCGTCGACACTGCACGACGGGCATTCACCGCAAGAGTTGAAGCTCATCACGACACGGTCGCCAGGCTTTGCGACTGTGACCGCGCTGCCCACTTCCTCCACGATTCCGGCGCCTTCGTGCCCCAGCACGACCGGGTGCGGCACGGGCAATTGCTCGTCGCGCACGGCCATGTCGGTGTGACAAACTCCGCAGGCGACAACGCGCACGCGCAGTTCGTCTGGACGCAGTGCATCCAGCTCGACATCCTCGATCTTGAAGGGTTCGCTGTTGCCGCGACAGATGGCGGCGCGTGCATGGGTGGTCATGGTGTTTGCTTCCTAGTCGTTGAGCGGTTTGATGGGGCCGAGCTGCATTCCGCCGTCGATCATCACGTGGCTGCCGGTCATGTAGCTGCCCGCATCCGAGGCGAGCAGTAGGGCGAGCGGCTTGATCTGGTAGGTTTCGGCCATGCGGCCTACAGGCACAAGCTTGTCCCAGGCTTCCTTCGCCTTCGGGTTCTTCTTCACCCAACCATCGCCGATATTGGTGACGAAGGGGCCGGGCGCGATGGCGTTTACGCGGATGCCATGGGCTGCCAGTTCGTAAGCCGCATGGCGCATCAAATGCTTCACCCCCGCCTTGGCGGCCATATAGGGCACGCCGACGATAGCTTCGTTCACCTCTGCCGCGTTGGAGGAGGTGATGACGATGCTGCCGCCGCGCCTTTCCGTATTAGCCTTCATCACCCGCGCTGCTTCGCGCACGGTGTGGAACACGCCGGTCAGGTTAATGCCTATGCTCTTGTCCCAGCTATCCTTGGGATAGACGTCGATCTGGCCAGCGGGGTTGCGCTTGTCCTCCGGGCTCCAGAAGCCGTTGCCGACATCCAGCCCGGCATTGGCGAACACGATGTCGCAGCCGCCATAGGCCGCCACGTGGTTGTCGAAAACGCGGGCCACCTGCTCGAGGTCGGAAACATCGCAAACGTCCCAGCGCGCCTGATACCCCTGATCGCTGAAGCGCTTTGCTTCGCGCTCGGCACCTGCAGCGTCGATATCGGTGATGGTGACCATGGCGCCGGCTTCCGCCATGGCTTCCGCATAGGCGAGGCCGATGCCGCTGGCAGCGCCGGTCACAAGGGCGCTGCGCCCGGAAACATCAAACTGCGTCGAGGGTCTTGGGTTCTTCGCTCATTCTAACCTCTCGCCGGTGCGGAGTGACGCTTCAAAGATACAACTGCCGGTTGATCTCCAGCCCGTTCTCTTTGCAGTAGGTTTCGTAGTGGTTCATGAACCACCACACATCCAGCGTCTCCACGAACTCGCCGTTCTCGTCGTAGAACTCGTTCGCGCCCTGCATCCAGAAGAATGCCTTCATGCCGTTCGGCTCATCCGTCACCAGCGTGTGCGCGTGGCCGGGGAATTCGGTGATGAATTCTCCGGGGCCGCAAACCCAGTCATATTCCAGGTAACGAAACGTGCCTTCCATGCCGATGGCCCACACCATGCCGCGATGCTTGTGCGTGCCGATCACGCCGGGTGACTTGATCCACAGGATGTTGGCATAGACATTGTTGCGCACATCGAAGGCCAGGTGACGGATTGCGGCATTGTCGCCGAAGGGAACCCACGGGCTCTCCTCTTCCGACTTGCCGACATAGGTGCCGGCGATACAATATTCGTCGATCATGTTCTTGTGCGCTTCGGGCACTGCCACGATCTTGAAGGCCCCGGAGGGCGGCGCTTTCATGCCCCCCAGCTGCGATTTTTCCTGCGTTGCCATCGGGCGCGCTCCTTAAAGGTAGAGCTTGGGATTGATGGGGATGCCCTGCTCGCGGCAATAGCTCTCGTAGTGGTTCATGAACCAGAACACGTCGGTGGTGTCGACGTACTTGCCATCGCCATCGAAGAAGTCGATCGGGCCCTGCATCCAGCCAAACAGCTTCACGCCATCGGGATGCTCGGTAACCAGCGTGTGGCTTTCGCCGGGCACTTCCATGATAACGCCGTGCGGCCGCGCAACCCAGTCGTACTCAAGATATTTCACGCTGCCTTCCAGGCACACCATCAGGATCGTTCCGCGATGCAGATGTGTGCCAACCACGCCCGGCCCCTTGGCCCAGAGGATGTTGGAGAAGATGCCCTGACGTACGTCGAAGGCGACGTGCTTGATTGCCATATTCTCGCCGAAGGGAACCCAGGGGCTTTCCTCGTCGCTTGGCGTGTCGATGTAACGGCCGCCAGGCGAAGTGCGCGCGACAAGATCGGAATAGGGATATTTGATGTCGACGATTTCGGCCTTGTCGGACGGTGGGGCTTTCATCTGGGTTGCCATTTCAGTTCTCCTTTGGGCATCCGGTCTCATTTTGTTGAGACTCGTTTCCTGGTCATCTTATCCTAACGGACGTTATTAAGCGACAGGGTAGTTCGTCTTGATCTGTCGCTGCTCGCACGCTCAGGCCGGGCTTGCGGTTTCACCCCGGCGACGCAGCGCCGCAGGCGCGGTTTCCCTCAGGCCCAGGGCCACAAAGCCACTAATCACGGCCAGCACCATCAACACGTAGAGGAAGGTATCGGCTCCGAACGCATCGTTCAGCGCACCGGCAACCGGCGGGCCGAGCACCCCGCCCAGAACCTCGCAACTGCCCATCGCCAGGCCCAGCACGGTGGCGTGGTGGATAGGCTTGAAACTCTCCGATGAAATCGTGGCCATGAAGATGGGGAAGATACCGTTCACCATCCAGCCGATGAAGAAAATCGGGATCAGCACCGTGGCATAGCCAGAAAGACCCAGCATTCCATCACCCGCAAAAGCAGCGGGATCGAGCAGCAGCACGCCCAGCGGCCCCACCAGCGACAGGAAGGGCAGGACTACCATCACCGGCTTGCGCCCGATCTTGTCAGACAGGCTGGAGACGACGATGGAGTAAATGGCAGCGGCGATGCCAAGCGATCCGACCAGCCAGCTCATGGAGAAGCTGTCCATCCCGCGTTCCTGCACCAGGAACAACGGCATGAAGGCCCAGGTGATGACGAAATGTGCCACCATCAGCACACCCACGACCACGCTGACCCACATGTTGCGGACCTTCAACGCCTCGAGAAAGCCGATGCTGGAATGGTGTTCGCCTGCTTCGCCAACCTGCGCAGGAAGATCGGCAGCACGCTCCGGCTCGCGAAGCATGAACCAGATCAGCGCCGCGCTCAGGAGGCCGGGCAGGGCAGCAAGGTAGAAGGCCTCGCGCCAGCTGAAGGCGGTGGCAAAGGCCACCAGCACCACCGGCGCGGCAAAGCTGCCGAGCAGGTTGGAGCCAAGGTTTTGCGCCACGCCCTGCGCCAGCCCGCGGCGTTCGGGGTTCACCTCGCTCGCCACCATCGCATGGCTGATCGGCATCACGCCGCCTTCTGCCGCGCCCATCAACAGGCGGGCGGCGAACAGGAACAGGAAGCTGGTGGCAAGGCCCGACAGGAAGCTGCACAGTGAAAAGGCAATGGTTGCTATCACCAGCAGGATCTTGCGCTTGCCCAGGCTGTCGGACAGGCGGCCCACGAAGAAGGCGGCAATTGCCCAGCTGAACGAAAGACCTCCCGCCAGCAGGCCGATTTCTGTCTGGCTGAGTTGCAACTCCGGCTGCACGAACGGCATCAGGGCGTTCAGCGCCTGCCGGTCGAAGAATACGATCCCGAAATTCAGGCTGAGCAGCAGCACCAGCAACGTCTGGTAGGCAGGCGAATTGGTGACCCAGTTGCCTTGCGCTTCTGTGCCGGCATGCGTGTGGGCAGGATGTGTGGCCATTTCGTGCAGGTTCCTATGCGAAGGGTCTGATGGGATCGGAGCCATCCCAGTCGCGGCTCGCTTCCCAGAAGCGGGTGAAGGTTTCGTCCATCGTCGGGGTCACCGGCAGCAATTCGATAAATCCGACTTCCGGCCCCGCCCCGCTGTCAAGATACACAACCTCACCTCCTGTCGGCACGGCGGCGCGGTAGGCCTCTACATAGCCGCGCGATTGGTATTCGGCGCTTGCCGCGTCGACATCGGTGCAGGCAATTCCCAAGTGGTGGAAGCCAGGGCCGCGTGCGTCGATGCTCTCCTTGTAAACGCTGGGATGATCGTCCAGCGGCTGGATCAGTTCGATCAGCATATGTCCGGAAAAACCCATCGCCAGCGTCACGTCGGCGCGACTTTCCCCGCCCCGGTAAATCTGACCCGGCGCCAACAGGTGTGGCAGGACGTAGAATGGCCCCGCCTTGAAGTTGGTCACCCATCCTTCGATGGCTGCGTGCAGATCGGGCACGACGAACGCCGTTTGCGCAACGCCGCCGATGGGCTGGCCATAGCCTAGCATTTCTGCCATCGATTCCTCCCGAACAGCCGGTCTAGTTCGCCGGTCTTTATGCGTAGTGCTTGCCAGCCTACGCGACAAAGTCAATCTCGCGCTGTAGACAAGAGGGAATCACGAGGGAGAGAACCGATGGCGAGCCTGGTTAATGACAATGTCGATTGCAGCCCGCAGGAATGGCAGGCGCGGCTGGATCTTGCCGCCGCCTATCGCATCTTTGCGCATCTGGGCTGGTGCGAAAGCATCTACAACCACATCACCCTGCGCGTTCCGGGCACGGACAACCACTTCCTGATCAACCCCTACGGACTGCTGTGGGAAGAGGTGACGGCTTCCAACCTCGTGAAAATTGACGAGAACGGACAGAAGCTGGGCGACAATCCGCATCCTGTGAACCTGGCCGGTTTCACCCAGCATTCCGTGTTCCACAAGAACCTGCCGCACGCCCATGCCATCGTTCATACGCATACACCCGATACGATGGCGGTCTGCGCCACCGAGGGCGGATTGCAGGCGAGCAATTTCTATTCCTGTTTCTTCGAAGGCGCGATCGGGTACCACGATTTCGAAGGCATCACCGTGCGCGGCGAGGAGGGGGAACGGCTGGTGAAGAATGCCGGCAACCACCAGATCCTCATGCTGAAAAACCACGGTCCGGTTGTGATGGGGCGCACCATCTACGAGATGTTCCTGCTGTACTACATGCTCCAGCGCGCATGCGAGGTACAGGTCAAGACCGCCAGCCTGGGCGCGCCCATCGTGGTGCCGCCGCAAGTGATAGAGCAGCACCAGCGCGACCGCGACAAACAGTTGACGGATGACTTCGGCAAGCTGGACTTCGCCGCCTGGACGCGCAAGATCGACGCCATCGATCCCAGCTGGCGCGACTGAGGGGCCTACCGAGACCATGACGGCAATGACGGTGAACGAACGGCCTGTCGATTTCGACATGGACCCAGCCACGCCATTGCTGCACGCGCTGCGCGATGCGGCGAACCTGACGGGCACCAAATACGGCTGCGGCGTGGGCGATTGCGGTGCGTGCATGGTGCTGGTGGATGGTGAGGCGCTGCGCAGCTGCCTCGTCACCATCGGCGAGGCCGAGGGGCGCTTCATCACCACCATCGAAGGCCTGTCGCGTGATCGCTCGCATCCGGTACAGCAGGCGCTGGTGGCGGAGCAGGCGATACAGTGCGGTTTCTGCACGCCGGGCATCGCCATCGCCGCCGCCAGCCTGCTGCGGAGCAACCCCGACCCCACCGAAGCGCAGATCCGGGAGGCCATTCCCAATCTGTGCCGCTGCGGGGTGTACCCCCGGCTTGTCCGCGCGGTTCAACGCGCTGGCCGCGTGTCGCGTCGGCGGGAAACGATCAGCGCCGCGCCTGCACCGGGTATAGACCCTGCAGACGCGGCGCGGGCTGTTCCGGGCATGCGCATGGAAAATGCTGCCCGGGACGAAGAAGGCTTGGATTAGTCGTTCCTCAGAACCGTAGCCGTGCACCAATGCTGGCATTGAGCGGGGCACCCGGCTGGATGTTGTTGTCGCCGTGGGCGGAGGGGTAATAATCCTCGTCCAGCAGGTTCTCGACATTCAGCTGCAATGATAGCGCATCGGTCGCCTCGAAGAACACGGCGGCATCCACACGGGTGTAGCTGGGCAGGACGACATTGTTGCTGTTGCTGGCGAACTGTTCCGACTGATGGATTACCCCTGCGCCAAAACCCAGACGTTCAGTAAAATCATAGCGTGCCCAGGCCGTGACCTGGTGGTGCGGCACCTGTTGCAGCACGGTGCCGACATCGGTCAGATCAGCGCTGTCGGTGATCTCTGCGTCGAGGTAGGTGTACCCCAGGCTGAGGGAAAGGCCATCGACCGGCTTGCCCACCAGCCCGAGTTCGAAGCCCTCGACTTCGCTCTCGCCCACCAGCGTCGTCAGGTTCGTCGCCGGGTCCACCGACGGTGTGTTGGAACGGGTCAGTCGGAACAGCGCTGCGGTCAGCAGCAGGTCGCTGTGGGGCGCATATTTCGCGCCAAGCTCGATGTTCTCGAAAGATTCCGGTTCGAGCGATTCGTCCTGCTGGCTCAATACCGTGAACTGATCGCCAGCCGAGGGGAGGAAGCTCTCGGCGTAGCTTGCATAGATCGAGAGGTTTTCCTGCGGCTTCACGATCACGCCAAGCCGGGGACTGATTTTCTCGTCCACCCGCGCGCCATCGAAGTTGGCGACCAGGTCGGTGCTTTCTATGTCGAAACGGTCGTACCGCACACCGGCCACCAGTTGCACGATGCCGATATCGAGCTGTTCCTGAGCATAGAGCGACAGTGTCGACAGTTGCGACGTGCTGGCGCGCTGGGGAACGATGGAGAATGCAGGGACGTCGATCACTTCTGCCAGATCGACAGTCACACTGGTTGCCATACCCGCCCCGAAGCGGGCCTGGTCGCGCACCGAATCGGTATCCGAAGACGTTGCTTCTGCACCCACCAGCAGCGTGTGGCCGATGGAACCGGTGTCGAACTGGCCGACCATGTTGATCTGGCCGATCAGGTTCTGCCGGTCGGTTCCGCTTTCGTAACCGCCAAGATTTACCGTGGTAGCGGTCGCCCCGCCGCCGGGCACGATGTTGGAATAGAACTTGTCGTAGTCAGCGAACATCACGCTCGCATTCAGGCTCCACGCGCTGCTGAATTCATGCTCCAGCCGGGTGCGGGCGATGTGCACTTCCACGTCGCTGAAATTGTAATCCCGATCACCGAAGAATGTCTCGTCATACCCGCGCAAGGGGCCGCCATTCAGGCTTGGCAGGCCGCGGTCGACCACGCGCTCGTCATCGTCGTAGGTGTAGTAGGCATACAACCGCGTATCGGGGCCAAGCTGGGCGGTAAGCGTGGGGGAGAAGCCGAAAAAACGACCATCGTAGAAGTCCCGATGGTTATCGAATTCCTCGTAGGTGCCGGTCAGGCGCACAGCCAGGCTTTCGCTTGCGGGGAGATTGGCATCGCCGGTGAGGGCAAAG
The DNA here is from genome assembly GCA_963783265.1 of uncultured Alphaproteobacteria bacterium. Classification (GTDB taxonomy): domain Bacteria; phylum Pseudomonadota; class Alphaproteobacteria; order Sphingomonadales; family Sphingomonadaceae; genus Alteraurantiacibacter. The sequence goes on from CAWAMU010000006.1 coordinate 33,217, forward strand.
GCACCGAAGGTATCGACCTGTGCGCCCAGCGCATATTCGGGCATGCCGAATTCGGCGACCCTGGAAACGCGATTGATCGCGCCGCCGCCTGCGCCGCGCCCGAAGATGAGCGCGTTGGCGCCCTTCAGCACTTCCACACGCTCCACATTATACAGCGGGCGGTAGTACTGCGCATCGTCGCGCAGGCCATCGATGTAGAAGTCCGCCGTGGTTTCCTGTCCGCGAATGAACACCTCGTCACGGTGCCCTTCGCCGGTTTCCAGGCTGACGCCGGGGACAAAGCGCAGGGCATCGTTCAGCGTGGTTACGCCCTGGTCTTCCAACTGGTCTGCCGTGATGACGGTGACGGCCTGCGGCACATCGATGATGGGCGTGGGCGTCTTGGTGCCGGTGCTGCCATCTTCGTTGACGTATGTCTCCCGATCACCGGTAACGATGATATTGCCGGGCAGGTAGTCGCGCTGCGCCTCGATGTCGGCGGGGGTTTCGCCAGCGGTGTTGGCCGATGCGGCGGTGGGAGCGATTGTGGCAGCACCTGCCAACATGGCGAGGCGGAAGGCGGCGTTACAAATGATGAATTCCCTCGGAGTCTTTATTGCGATTGATTTGCAAATGCAGCCGTATTGAGAATGATTATCAGTGGCAACACCAAATGTGCCATTTGCGTGGGAAAATTAGCGCGCTAGGGCGTGGCCCACCGGTTCAATCGAGGAGCATCACGTGAAAGCGACCATCTGGCACAATCCGAAATGCAGTAAATCGCGCAGCACGCTGGCGATTCTTGAAGCGCGTGACGGCGTGGATGTGGAGGTTGTGGAATATCTGAAGAACCCGCCGAGCCGCGACAAGCTGGCCCAGCTTTATGCAGATGCGGGACTTTCCCCCGCCGAAGGGCTTCGCCTGAGTGGCACCGACGCGCAAGAGCGCGGGTTGCCCGAAGCCGATGCAGATACGGTGCTGGATGCGATGGCGGCAGAGCCGAAGCTTATCGAGCGCCCGCTGGTCGAAACGGAAAAGGGCGTGCGGCTGTGCCGCCCGGTGGAGAAGGTCGAGGAGATCCTCTGACCCGGACGCTGGCCGCGCGCTTCGCTATTCGAAAGTCTCGCGAGCGCGCTCTGCACTGCCGCCGCTTAGCTGACGGTGCGCGGCGGCGAGAACGGCCAGCATGATCGTGGTGAAGGCCATGCTGATCAATCCGCCCCCGATTGCGGCGGCAAACAGGCCGATCGTCTCTCCCAAAACTGCGAACAGCGCGAACACCAGCCCGGCCACCAGCGACAGCACCAGCACCGCGACGATCAGCAACACATACAGCGCGAACAAGCGGAGGGAATTGCCTTTCGTCAGCCGCCATGAGCGCGCCAACGCCTTGATCGGGTTCATTATGCCATCGATGGCAAATACAGGTGAGAGCAGGGAGAACTTCACCCAGATATAGATCATCAGGATTATCCCGACGAAAGCCATTACCGCCGCGAGACCGACGTTGATGGCTGCCCCCAGCGCGATAAGCAGGATGGGCGCAAGCACCATGACAATCCCGAACAGGATCTGTGCAACGATGTAGGGTATCAGCGCCTTCGCACCGAAGGCCAGCGCTTCGCCCACGGTGGGCCGCGATCGATCCGTCAGCAACGCCAGCAGGCCCAGCACGCCGGTCGCCTGGACCAGCGCGAAGACCAGGTAAATCCACCAGCTATCCGCGAAGTAATCCGAAAACAGCGCAAGAACGTCTTCCGGATCGGGCTGATCGCCCATGGTCTGCAACTGCATGACCAGGGCATCCTGCGACGGCAGGATCAGCGTCGAGATGACATTGGGCAGGAAGAAGAAGACAGCCGCGACGATCAGCACGACGTCGCGATTGGCAGAAAGCAGCGCCGTCGCCTCGTTCCATGCCCGTTCCAGATCCAGTTTTTCGCCCATACCGCCCTCGTTTCAAGAATTGTGTGCTTGATAAGCGCGTTCACACCCGCCACGCAATCGCCAACCCATGACCGACGCACAGCTTTCTCCCGATCCTGCTATCGAATGGCGCCGCTCCACCGGGCAGGTGCCCTATCGTGACGCCCTGGCCGAGCAGGAGGCGCGAAGCGATATGCTGATCGCTGGCGGCGGGCAGGAGCTTGTGTGGATGCTGGAGCATCCGCCCGTCTACACGGCAGGCACCAGCGCCGATGGGGCCGAACTGGTTGATGCGCGTTTCGACGTGGTGGAAACGGGGCGCGGCGGGCGATATACCTATCACGGCCCGGGACAGCGCGTGACCTACGTGCTGCTGGACCTGAAAAAGCGCGTGCGCGACGTGCGGCAATTTGTCCACGCGCTGGAGGGCTGGGTAATCGCCACGCTGGCCGATTTCGACGTGGAAGCCTTCGCCGTGCCGGAGCGGGTTGGCATCTGGACGCTTGATCTGAATGGGTCCGAGGCGAAGATCGGTGCCATTGGCGTGCGCGTGCGGCGCTGGGTGACGATGCACGGATTTGCCGTAAACCTGTCGCCCGATCTTTCCCATTTTACCGGTATCGTGCCTTGCGGCATCGCCGAATACGGCGTGACCAGCATGCAGGCGCTTGGAAAGACGGTTGCGCCCGATGAATGGGATGAGGCATTGCTGGCGCGCGCCGGGGATTTCCTCAAGGCGATTTCGACTCCGGAGAATTTCTAGATCATGTCCATCCGTTCGACTCTCGTTTTAGGCCTGCCGCTGCTGCTGGCGCTATCCGCTTGCGAGGATGAGCCCGAAGTCACCGCGGAAGACGATGGGCGCGAAGCTTCCGGCGAAGTGCTGGAGGGTTCGATCAGCGACGAGATGATCCCGCTGGACCAGGTCCGCTCGCAAGCGCCGCTGGCCCAGGCTGAAGAAGAAGCCGAAGATGGCGAACCGCAAGAAGGCGAGTCTGAAGCCGCCGAAGCGGAATAGGCGCTGCGGCGCAGGCAAATGGACAACACGGCAGAGCCACTTCGCACGAGGTTGATTGGCCTTGCTGCCTTGCTGGTGGGCAATGTTGCGCTTGCCTGCGGCCCGTGGCTGGTGCGGCTTGCCGATACCGGGCCAGTCAGCGCGGGCTTCTGGCGCGTGGCGCTGGCGCTGCCGTTCCTGTTCCTGATCGCCGGCCTTCGGGGCGAGCGAATTGGCGGCATTCCCCGCAAGGCTGTGCTGCTGGTGCTGGCTGGCGGGGTTTTCTTCGGCCTCGATATCGCCAGCTGGCATATCGGCATTGGCGATACGCGCCTCGCCAATGCGGTGTTATTCGGCAATGCGGGCAGCGTGATCCTGATGGTGTGGGGGTTCGTGATGCTGCGGCGTCTGCCCCGGGGCCGCGAATGGCCCGTAATCCTTGCCGCGCTGGCCGGGGCGAGCATCTTGCTGGGCCGCTCGATGGAGCTATCGGCTGCAAATCTCGTCGGCGACCTGTTCTGCCTGCTGGCCGGCCTCCTGTACGCTGGATATTTGTTGCTGTTGCAGGATGCGCGCCGCAGCTTCGGCACCTGGAGCGTGCTGGCGGTGTCGAGCAGCGCCAGCGTGGCCGTGCTGTTGGTGATGGCATTGGCACGGGGCGAACCGTTCTGGCCAACCGACTGGACGCCGGTGCTGATACTGGCTCTATCCAGCCAGTTGGTCGGGCAGGGTTTGCTGGTCTATTCGCTCAAGCTGTTTTCGCCGCTGGTGATCGGCATTGCCTTGCTGACCCAGCCTGCCGTGGCGGCGCTGATCGGCTGGACAGCGTTCGGGGAATGGCTCGGGCCGCTGGATGTCCTGGGTATCGTCCTGGTAGGCAGCGCGCTGGTGCTGGCGCGGGTTACAGCGCCGAAGGAGCCGCCGCGCCCTCGCGTCAATCCTGTCTGAAGCTGACTTGCTTGAAGTCGGTCATCAGCAGGTTGAACTGTGCTTCCACTTCCTCCAGGTCCGGCCCCTTGAGCGACAGGCGCGCCTGTTCGCGCAGCAATTCCGCTTCGCCCAACAGCAATTCCCGGCGCTCGGTAGATTCCAGCGTTACCGCCACATCGCGCAGTGTGGATAGCATGATCTTTGCAGCGATCGGGCTCGTCGCCACGGCGCTGCGAATGGCGCCGAATCCGCGCTGCACATAATGACGGAAATTGTCGGGCAGCGGATGGACGGGGCATTCGTCGCCATCGTCCCTGCAGATATTCTTCACCAGCCGCCTGCTGCCAAGTTCCGTCGTCGCCGCGCCCAGCCAGTGCAAGGCTGTGACCGCGGTAAAAGGATCGTTGATGCCCGGCGACAGCGCGCGAAGCCCGATTTCTACCAGCTCGTCTATCAGGAATTGCGGATCCTGTTCAGGCGTACGCGCGAAGCCGAGGGTGAAACAGGAGCGTAGATCATTGCGGCAACCATCGGTGCATTCGCCGCCCGAAACCTCCAGCAAGGGGAGGCCCTGGTGGACGAAATCGCCGGTACGTACCGTCAGCGTTACCTGGCATTCGTGCTTGCGGGCAAGTTCCTCCAGATCGGAAAAATCGATCAGCTGCACATAGCCCGGCTTGTGGGCCAGCAGGGGTTTTCCCCGCCGCCGGTTGTCCGGCCCGTCGTCATTGCCTTCTTCGGGATAGGTCTTCTTCACCGCGCGCATCAGGCGGCTGCCAATCCCTTCGATAACCTTGGCGATGCGGATGCCTGAGGGCACATGGTTCAGGAAATAGACCAGCACCGCGACCGAAATCACCATCAGGATGAAGGCGACCAGCAGCGAGAGTTGCGGCACGAAGCCGGGCAGGGCGGTGGCGGCCGCATCGGCCGCGTCGGCAGGCTGCTCGTCCTCCGCCCGCACGGTGCGCAATACGGTAAGGGAGAAGACGAAGGTGCCGATGAAGGTGGCGAGGCTGAACTGGTTGCCCTTGTCTTCCATGAAGTTGGTCAACAGGCGCGGACCGTATGTGCCGCTGGCATAGCTTACCGCGACAATGGTGATGGAAAACACGGTAGAGGCGACCGCGATCATGCTGCCCGCAATCACCTGCAGCATGGTGGAGGCGCCCTCTGGCCGCGCGGGCGCCAGCCACGCGACATCGTTCAGCCACTCGGCCCAGCCGGAGCGATCCGCATAGATGCACAGCATAGCGAGCAGCAAGGCCAGCACTGCGAACAGGGCCGGATAGAACCAGTAGTTGGCGTTGAGCCGGCGCCACGCCCACAGGATTTCGGCTCTCATGCGCTATACAATGCGCGAATGACGCGGGGATTGCCGCGTATCACAGCCATGGGCAACCTCAACCCGCATCGGGATCGCCCAGGTCGCCCTTGCCGATCGTTCCGGCGGCCATTTCCAGCATCTTGTCGAGGCTGGCCTTGGCTTTCAGGCGCAAGCTTTCCTCGATCTCGATGCGCGGTTCCAGGTCGCGCAGGCACAGGTAGAGCTTCTCCATCGTGTTGAGCGCCATGTAGGGGCAGATGTTGCAGTTGCAGTTGCCGTCCGCGCCCGGCGCACCGAGGAAAGTTTTTTCCGGCAGCGCCTTTTCCATCTGGTGGATGATGTGCGGCTCTGTCGCCACGATCAGCGTGTCGCCGGGAAAGGTCTTGGCAAATTGCAGGATGGAGCTGGTGGAGCCGACGTGATCGGCATGGTCGATGATGGTCGGCGGGCATTCAGGATGCGCGGCGATGGGGGCATCGGGATGCTCGGCCTTCAGCTTCAGCAATTCCCTCTCGCTGAACGCCTCGTGCACGATGCAGACACCCGGCCATAGCAGCATGTCGCGGTTGAACTTGCGGTTCAGATAGCCGCCAAGGTGGCGGTCCGGCCCGAAGATGATCGGCTGGTCGTCCGGGATCTGCTCCAGGATCGTCTCGGCAGACGAGGACGTGACGATCACGTCGGACAGGGCTTTCACCTCGGTCGAGCAATTGATGTAGGTGAGCGCGATATGATCCGGGTGCTTCTCGCGGAAGGCGCGGAACTTGTCGGGCGGGCAGCTGTCTTCAAGGCTGCAGCCGGCTTCCATGTCGGGCAGTACCACGATCTTCTCCGGCGACAGGATCTTGGCGGTGTCCGCCATGAATTTCACCCCGCAAAAGGCGATCACGTCGGCATCGGTTTCCGCTGCCTTCTTCGACAACTCCAGCGAATCCCCGACGAAATCGGCCAGGTCCTGCAATTCGGGCTTCTGGTAGTAGTGGGCGAGGATCACCGCATTGCGCTCCTTGCGCAGGCGGTCGATCTCTTCGCGCAGGTCGATGCCTGCTGGAATTGCTGTCTGGTCGGTCATGCTTCTGGCCCCGTCATCATGTGCGTCGGATACGTTTGCCCGAGCTTATATAAACAATGCGCGATTTTGCGAGAGTGTTCCGCGCGCGACCATGCTTCGGGTGCCGCGTTTGCAATAACAGCCCAATTCTCTATGATCATCGCCATTCCAACCATCGGCAGTACGAAGGCGCGTTTGTTACGTGTCGGCCGGATTTTTGCGAGTAATGCAGGAGAAGGCGAACAGTGACCGAGCAGGTACCAGTGGCAACCCCGAACGACAATCGTATCGATCCACCGTTGGTAGACCTGCCGATCAACACCCACGACCGGGGATTTTACGACGGTTTCAGCCGCGCGGTAACGATCCCTTCGAAGATCATCGTGTCGTTGATTATCATGTGGGCCATATTCTTCCCGGTCAGCGCCAACAAGACCCTGTCTGCTGCCAACAGCACCATTATTGCTACGTTCTCGGGCTGGTATGTCTATCTTGTCGCAGCGCTGATGCTGGTGACACTGGTTCTTGCCATTCTCCCGCAATCGGGCAGCCTGCGCATCGGCAATCCGGGCGAAAAGCCCGAATTCGGCTACTTCAGCTGGTTTGCCATGCTGTTTGGCGCCGGTATCGGCATCGGCATGCTCACCTATTCAACCGGAGAGCCGCTATCTCACTGGCAGAACAATCCGGATATCATTCGCGGAACGATCGAGCCGTTGAGCCAGGAAGCCATTCGCCCCGCATACCTGTACACATTCCTGCACTGGGGCCTGGCGGCCTGGGGAACCTATGGCCTTGTCGGACTGGCCATCGGCTATGTCGCTTACCGGCGCAATTTGCCGCTGACAATCCGCTCTGCCCTCGCACCCCTGTTCGGCAAGGTCATGTCGGGCGGGGCTGGGCATGTCGTCGATATCGTCGCCGTGGTGGCCACGATACTTGGCGTGGCCGTGACGATGGGGCTGGGTGTCGAGCAATTCGTGGCCGGGCTCAACCGGCTGGGCCTGGGTGCCTGGCTTGTGGATGCAGAGGGCAGCTCCAGTCCCGCCGCGATCATCATATCGCTGGTGCTGCTGGTGGGCGCGTCCACGCTCAGCGCGCTATCGGGCGTGGGCAAGGGCATCAAGTGGCTCTCCAACCTCAATATGGGCCTCTCCATCGCGCTGCTGGCGCTGTTCGCCGTGGTGGGCGCAGGCTTCTACGGACTGGAGCTGCTGGGCGTGGCGCTGTTCGACTATATCCGCAACCTTCCCCAGCTCGCCTTGACGCTGTTCAGCAGCGACGGCAGCGAAACGGGCGACGCGCTGGTGCGCTGGCAGCTGGACTGGTCGGTCTTCTACTGGGCCTGGTGGATCGCCTTCGCGCCGTTTGTGGGCATGTTCATCGCTCGCATTTCGCGCGGGCGCACGGTGCGCGAATATGTGCTGGGCGTACTGCTGGTGCCATCGCTGATGTGCTTTGTCTGGATGACGCTGGTGGGCGGCACGGCAATGGACCTGGAACTGAGCGGCGCAGCAAATGGTGCCATCGTCGGTGCGGGCATGTCCGACCAGTTGTACGCTACGCTGGCAGTGTTGCTTGATCCGGGTTTCGCCTGGGTTGTTTCGGGCCTCGTGGTGATCCTGCTGATGACCTATCTCATCACCAGCACCGATAGTGCGATCCTCATCGTCAACACGATCAACGGCGCGGGCGAGACCGATGGGCAGCGGCGCCGGCATATCCTGTTCTGGGGTGCCGCGCTTGCCTTCATGGTGGGTTCAATGCTGATCATCGGCGGGATCGATGCGATCAGGATCACGATGATAATCGGGGCCCTGCCGTTCTCCATCGTGGTGGCCCTGATGGCCATAGCGATCGTGAAGGCGGTGGTCTTCGACATCATCCGCAAGCGCCAGGGTGTTCCCTGTACTGCGGAAGCCTGTGAGGCGTGGGAAGCTGCTCAGTAAATCGGGCTTTATAGCTCTAGAAGAGAATTTTCTATTGGCTTGGTTCACAAGAACGCATATCCGATATTAAACGGATTAAATGAATATTTAAATAGCCTTCGAGAATGTAATTTTCGCCTTGGACTTGTTAAGAGAAATAGAAATGAAACTTTATTTGATTATTATTTAAATTCTGTATCAATTGTTGTTATTCAGCAACAACTTTTTGACAGTCTCTGAAATCTCCCCATGCACTGTGGAACCTTCGTGGATAGCCCGTTATTCGGGCGCTGCACGTGCGATCAATTTGTTCGCGTGGCACCGATCTCAAATCGAGCTGCAGCCAAGCAAAGCAGCGTGATCCCGAACACTGATCTCCAGGGGAATCAAACATGTCGAAATACATCAGCGGCGCGTCGATCAGCGCGTTGGCCATTGCACTATCTACGCCTGCCATGGCGCAGGACCAGGCGCCACCGGCTCCCCAGGCGCGCCAGGGCGGCGTCGGGACGATCATCGTCACCGCCACGAAGCGGGAATCGGATCTGCAGGATGTGGCCGTTTCCGTGCAGGCGCTGGGCGAAGAAGGGCTGGAAGAGCTCAACATCGACACGTTCGAGGATTATCTCGAACAGCTGCCAACCGTTACTGCAGGTGGCAGCGGCCCCGGCCAGAACACCATCTACATTCGCGGTCTGGCCTCCACCACGCCGAACCTGACGACGGCGGGTGTTGCCGGCCTTGCACCGAACGTGGCCATGTATCTTGACGAGCAGCCGCTGGCACAGCCCGGCCGTAACCTCGATGTCTACGCTGCCGACCTTGCGCGTATCGAGGTGCTGTCCGGCCCGCAGGGCACGCTGTTCGGTGCCAGTTCGCAGGCCGGCGTGGTTCGCCTGATTACCAACAAGCCCAGCCTTGCCGGTTTCGACGCCAGCGCCGATGCTGGCGTCAGCTTCACCGAAGGTGGTGCGACATCGTACAAGACCGAAGTCATGCTGAACGTGCCGGTGACGAATACGCTCGCAGTTCGCGGCGTTGCCTATCTCGACAAGCAGGGTGGCTATATCGACAATGTGGCGGGTCGCCGTGATGCCAGCGAAAGTGCGCGTTTCCGTCCTGAAGGCACCGTGCGCTCCAACGGCGTGCCGGTCAGCCCGCTGCGCGCCGGTTTCCAGTCGACGGCCGATCTGTCCGGACGTCACTTTCCTCGAAGCCGAGAACAACGCCTTCGTTCGAGGACAATTTCAACGACACCACCTATGCCGGTTTCCGTGCCACCGCCCTTTGGGAAGTGAACCCGGACTGGACGATCACCGTTGCCCATTCGCGCCAGAGCATGGAGAGTGACGGCGTGTTCTTCGCCGATCCCGGAACTGGACGGTCTGGATGACCTGCAAATCCAGCGTTACGAGGACGACCGCCTGGAAGACGACTTCAGCAACACCAGCTGGACCGTTGAAGGTCGCCTCGCGATGCTGGATGTGGTCTACACCGGCGCTTACACCGATCGGCGGACCGAGCAGCAGGTCGATTACTCCGATTATCTGTTCGTCGGTCAGTACCTGCCTTATTACATCTGCGATGGCTCGGTCAGCTATCCGGGCAGCGCCGATCCTTCGGGCACCTGCCAGGCCCCGAACCTGTACGTCACGTCCGACAGTGAAACCACCGTGTTCACGCAGGAATTGCGCTTCAGCACGCCCGCCGACTGGCGCATCCGCGCCACCGCCGGTGGTTTCTATTCGGATCTGGAACTGAAGGAGCGCAACGACTTCAATTATCCAGGCAACATCCAGGCGGCTCCTTTCGGAGGCTTCGCGCCGAACTTCCCGCAGGACGGTTTCACCACCGATCCTGGACCGTTCCCCGAGGCCACGATTTTCCGCAACGACATTCGCCGCACCGACGAACAGATCGGCATTTTCGGCGAAGCCAGCTTTGACATCGTGCCAGACCTGCTGACGATCACGCTGGGCGCGCGCTATTACGATATCGAGGTGGATTTCGAAGGCAGCGCCAACGGCTCGTTCTGTAATGCAGGCGCCGCGAACGATGCCAACGCCTTTGGCACCGATCTGAACGACCTTTACGATGGCGACGGTGAATACACCTTCATCGGCAGTTGCAACGCTGCCCTGCGTCAGACGTTCACGTTGGACGACTCGTTGCAGGATATCCAGGACGCGGGCCTTTCGGCTTCGCAAGCGCAACAGGTCTTCAACGCGGTTCGCGCTCCCGACACCGCAAAGACCGATGGTTTCATCTACAAGGGCTCTCTGGAGCTTACGCCGACGCCGGATACGCTGGTTTACGCCACCTATTCCGAAGGCTTCCGTCCCGGCCTGCTGAACCGTCCGGGCGGCGCCACCAATGGCGCGGGCTTTACCGTTCCGTTCGAGCTGGCCACCGACGAGGTGCAGAACTACGAAATCGGCTGGAAGCTTGATCTGATCGACGGCCAGTTCCGTTTCAACGGCAGCGCTTTCTATGTCGATATCAGCAATCTGCAGACGACGATCTTCGATCCCAGCATCACCAACCTGTTCTTCTCGGACAATGCGGCAAATGCAGAAATCAAGGGTGTCGAGGCCGATTTCACCGTGGCACCTTACGCGCTGCCGGGCTTCACCTTTGCCGGAGCCGTCTCGCTTCTCGACACCGAGATTACCGAGGTGCTGACGCCGACGAACGATGTGCTGGTGGGCGAGCCGCTTGCATTTGCTCCTGAATTCCAGGGCAACATGCGCATTCGCTACGAATTCGACCTGTCGAGCACGCTGGAAGCCTATATCCAGCCGCAGGTCACCCATTCGTCGTCGAAGTTCACCGACATCATCGAGATCAACAAGCTTGAGCTTGCTCCCTACACCGTCGTGGACTTTTCCACCGGCATCGTTGCCGACCAGTGGCGCTTCGAGGTTTACGCTGAAAACCTGACCGACAAGCGTGCGCAGATCTCCGGCAATTTCGTGAACGATCGCGAACGTATCGCCGTGAACCGCCCGCGCACGGTGGGCCTCAGGGTCTCTTACGATTATTGATAGATCGTGAGGCATGAACAAGGTGACGGGGGTGAACTGCGGTTTGCCCCCGTTTCTTTTGAAGCTGCGGCCACGCTTTGATAGGGCGCACGCATGAGTGAACGCGACGAACAACTGGCGCGGGCCCAGAAGGCCCTGCAGGCAGGCGATTTCGCGCAAGGTCTGGCGCTGGTGGAGACGGTGCTGGCGACCGAACCGGGCGATGGAGAAGCCCTGTATATGGCGGCCGTGGCCCTGCGCTACCTGAACCGCCCGCAAGACGCCGAGGCCATGCTGGCGCGGCTGCACGCGACGATGCCCGAATACGGCCGTGCCTGGCAGGAAGCGGGGCATCTGGCCCGCGCCCAAGGGAAGCCAGTACAGGCGATTTCGGCCTACCAGCGCGCAACCCGCTTCAATCCGGCCCTGGATGCCAGTTGGCGAGCCTTGTCGCAATTGCAGGACGGCGCCGCCGCCCGCGGCGCGCAGGCGCAGGCAGAGCGGATCGCAAACCTGCCGCGCGAACTGGTCGCCGTGACCCACCACTTGCACGAAGGTCGCATCCTGCGCGCCGAGGAAATCTGCCGCAATTTCCTGCGCGCCAATCCGAAGAATGTGGAGGGGATGCGCCTGCTGGCGCAGATTGGCATCAAGCTGGGCATCCTCGATGATGCCGAATTCCTGCTGGAAAGCGCCCGCGTGTTCGAGCCTGCCAATGTGCAGGTGCATCTGGATTACATCGACGCGCTGCGCCGCCGCCAGAAGTTCGACCGAGCGCGCGAGGAGGCCCTCGGCCTATACCAGAGCGATCCGGAAAACCCGCTGTTCCAGTCACACCTTGCCATCGAAAGCATGCAGACGGGCGATTATGACCGCGCCTTTGCCCTGTTCGAACGAGTGCTGGAAAAGGTGCCGAACGATCCCGCCACGCTGACAAGCCGTGGCCACGCACTGAAAACCACGGGCAAGAGTGATGAGGCGGTGGAGAGTTACCGCGCTGCCTTTGCCGCAAAGCCCGACCACGGCGATGCCTGGTATGCATTGGCAAACCTGAAAACCTATCGATTCACCGATGACGAGATGGCGCGGATGGAGGAGCAGGTCGCGCGTCCCGATCTTGCCTTCATGGACCGTGTTCACCTCTCCTTCGCGCTGGGAAAGGCGCATGAAGATCGCAGGAATTACGAGGCCAGCTTTGCGCATTACGAGCGCGGCAATGCGCTGAAGCGCGCACAAACGCGCTATGATGCCGGCACGATGAGCGACGAATTGGCGAAACAGCGCGAGACCTGCACGCAAGACCTGTTCGCGGAGCACGAAGGAGCGGGCCACGATGCACCCGATCCGATCTTCATCCTTGGCCTGCCGCGCGCTGGCTCTACCTTGCTGGAGCAAATCCTTGCCAGCCACAGCCAGGTGGATGGCACGCTGGAACTGCCCGATATCCTCGCGCTGGCGCACAGGCTGCGCGGGCGAAAGGCGGGGCAATCACGCTATCCGCAAGTTTTGCACGAGCTTTCGGCAGAGCAGCTCGAGACATTCGGCCGGCAATATATCGAGAACACCGCCATCCATAGGCAGGGCGCGCCGTTCTTCATCGACAAGATGCCGAACAATTTTCGCCATATCGGCCTGATCCACCTGATCCTGCCCAATGCGAAGATCATCGATGCGCGCCGCGCGCCGATGGATTGCTGTTTTTCCGGCTTCAAGCAATTGTTCGCAGAGGGGCAGGAATTTACCTACGGCTTGACCGAGATCGGGCGCTATTTCGCCGATTACGTCGACCTGATGCAGCATTGGGACGAGGTGTTGCCGGGCCGCGTGCTGCGTGTTCAGCATGAAGATGTGCTCGACGATCCGGAGGGCCAGATCCGCCGGATGCTGGATTATTGCGGGCTGGATTTCGAAGAGGCCTGCCTCAATTTCCACCAGACTGATCGCGCCGTACGCACGGCCAGCAGCGAACAGGTGCGCCAGCCGATCAACCGCGCAGGCCAGGGCGCATGGGTGCCGTTCGATCCGTGGCTGGGCGATTTGCGCGCCGCGCTGGGGATGGAGACCTGATCGGCGTCAGGCGAGGCGCGACCCGTCCGGCAGCGAAGCTATCGAATCCGGCCCGGCCAGCACGATTGCGCCGTCGGCATCGGGAAAGCCCAGCACCAGCACCTCGGACATGAACGGCCCGATCTGGCGCGGGGGGAAGTTCACCACGGCCATCACCTTGCGGCCCTTCAGCGTGTCCGGCGTGTAATGATCGGTGATCTGGGCGGAAGATTTCTTCACGCCGATCCCGGGCCCGAAATCCACCCAGATCTTGATCGCAGGCTTTCGCGCCTCTGGAAAAGGCTGCGCGTCAACCACGGTGCCGCAGCGGATATCCACCGCCCTGAACTCTTCGAAAGTTATCTCGCTCATGCGCGCCAGCCCTATCGGCGTGTGGCGCGCGCGTCCATTCCAGCGAAGACCCGCTCTGGCCTAGCGGGGTCAAGAGGACTAGGGGCGCGAATGATGGTGTCATCGCTCAACCTTGTTCGCCCGTTACTGGTGGCAATTTTCGTGCTTATGGCGGGCAGCGGCTTCCTGAGCACGCTGATCGCCATCCGGTTGGAGACCGCGGGGCAGGGCGCACTGCTGATCGGCCTTGTGGCCACCAGCTATTTCGGCGGGCTTACGCTGGGCGCGCTGAAAGTCGCTCCACTGATCGCACGGGTTGGCCACATCCGCGCCTTTGCGGCCTTCGTTTCGTGCTATTCGGCCAGTTCGCTTACCTATGCGATCATTGATGCGCCCGCGCTGTGGGTGGTGCTGCGCTTTGCCGATGGTTTCGTGATGAGCGGGGTTTTCGTATGCCTCGAAAGCTGGCTGAACCGTGTTGCCCGGCCCGAGAACCGCAGCGGCATCCTGGCGGCCTACATGATCGCGCTGTATGCCGGACAGGCCGTGGGGCAGTTCCTGCTCAACCTTGGCGACAATGCACCGGCGCTGCCGTTCATGGCCTCTGCCGTGCTGCTGTCGCTGTCGGTCCTGCCGGTGGTGCTGACCAAGATCGAACAGCCGATCATGGAAGAGGTTGCGCCGTTCTCGCTGAAACGGCTCTACGAAGCTTCGCCGCTGGGCATCGTCGGCACGGTGTCTACCGGCATGATGCTGGGTGCATTTTACGCCCTGGGCGCGGTTTTCGTGCAGCGCGTGGGCTTGCCCCTGTCGCAAGTTGCCCTGTTTACCTCCTGCGTCATTTCTGGCGGCGTGGCGCTGCAATATCCGCTGGGTCGCCTGTCCGACAGGTTTGATAGGCGCCGTGTCATCATCGCCTGCATGGTGGCCACCGCGGTACTCTGCGCAGGCCTGGCGATGGTGCAGGAGCCTGCTGCCATCTTTGTTATCGGCGCGCTGTTCGGCGGGTTTTCCTTCGCGCTTTATCCGCTCTGCGTCGCGCATTCGAACGATCACCTCGACGAAAGCGAGCGGGTGGGGGCAAGCAGCGGTCTGGTGCTGGTCTATTCCGTGGGCGCGGCGGCGGGCCCGATGGCGGGGTCGGTGGCGATGGCCACCTTCGGCCCGCCGGGATTGTTTGCCGCAATCGGGGTGGTCTCGCTTGCCGCCGCGATATTCGGCCTGTGGCGTATGATCGTAAGCAAGCCGGTGCCCGTAGCCGAGCAGCAGGATTTCCAGTCCTTGCCGCGCACCACGCCAATGGCTGCCGTGCTGGAGGATGACGCCGAGAACTGGGGCTGAGGTCGCGCTGCGGGCGAACTAGTCGCTCGCCTCGTCCCCGGCAAAGCGCACATCCACCTGCACATCGCCGAAGCCTGCCACCTGCAAGGGAATGGCAAGGTTCTGCCTGACGGCCGTGCGGGCAGCATCGCGGGCAAGGGACATTACCTCCGCATTGCCAGCAAAATCTCTGGCCCGCTGGGAAGCCTGCTGCGAATTGTTGCGGCTGAGCGAGACGGACGCATCGCGGCTGACATAAAGTCCATCGGTAAAATAGCGCGCTTCGGCTTCGTTCAGATTGGGGGTCGAGACTTCAAGATCGGGCAGCGTCACCTGCAAGGTTTCGCTGGTTTCATCCCATGCAAAATCACCTTGATCCATCTCGGATAGGTCGAGCCGGTATTCCACCGTTGCGGGCACGATCATCGCCTGGCGCGATTGCAGGGCGTCCACGTCGAACGGGCCGACGCTGGGTGTGCTGACGCTTTCGGCCACGACGTCGAACCGGCTGGAGAACACCGTCAGAGCGTTCTGCTTTTCAAAAGCCAGCATGGAAGTGGCGACGATATCGCCTTGCGGCTGCGGCCCCCATTTCTCCCACGCCAGCCAGGCCAGCGCGGCGACCAGCAGCAGGACGACCAGCCAGGGCGCGCCCTTCTGCATCGTGCGCGCAGGCGGCGGCCCGGCAGGCGGATCGGCCCGAAGATCGGCCCCAGAACCGGCAGGGCGCACGCGGGTGCTTTCGTCATGTCTCAGATCGTTGACCATATGTCCCCTGAACGGATCACCATGCCACGCTGTTCCATGTCAATCAGATGCGCATGCACGCTTTGGGCGGCGGCGGGCCAGAGCCTCTCATCAATCCCCTTGTACATCGCGGGCACCAGCGCCTCGATACTGCGGGCTTCCTCGGCCAGCAGGCGGGTGATCTGCCCTTCGCGCTGGCGGCGGTGGCCGATCATGCCGCGCACCAGCTGGCGCGGCTTTTCCACCGCGGGTCCGTGGGCGGGATAATAGATGCGGTCCTGCTCGCGCTCATACAGGCGGGCAAGACTGGCCATATAGTCCGCCATATCGCCATCGGGCGGCACCACCACGCTGGTGGACCAGCCCATTACATGATCGCCGGTGAACAATGCGCCGCTCTCTTCCAGCGCAAAGCACAGGTGGTTCGATGTGTGGCCAGGAGTGGCAACGGCGCGCAGGGTCCAGCCGGGGCCGGTCATCGCTTCGCCATCCTCCATGACCCGGTCAGGGGCGTAGCTTTGATCGAACGGCGCATCCACGCGGGGCGCGTCGCTGTGGATGTGCAGCGGTGCGCAACCGACGATGGGCGCGCCCGTGGCCTTGGCCAGCGGCGTGGCAGCGGGTGAATGATCCCGATGGGTGTGGGTGCACATGATGGCCAGCACAGGCCTGTTGCCGATGGCGGATTGCAGCGCAACGAGGTGATCCTCGTCCGCCGGGCCGGGATCGATAACGGCAATTCCTTCTCCCGCACCGACCAGATAGGTCTGCGTGCCGGTGTAGGTGAAGGGTGAAGGGTTGGGCGCAAGTACGCGGTGGACCAGCGGTTCCAGCTGTTCGGCTTCGCCTGTGGGCCAGCTGGCGGGATCGTGGGGTTGCGGGGGAGGGGCCATGCTGGGCATATGGCGGTGAAAGAGAGGATTGCCAATGATCGACCAGTCCATCCTTGTCCTGGATGAAGGCACCACCAGCACGCGCGCCATGCTGTTTGCGCAGGATGGTGCCTTGCGCGGGGCGGAGCAGGCGGAGTTGACGCAGCACTACCCACGCTCTGGCTGGGTGGAGCATGATGCGGGCGAAATCTGGGAAAAAACGCTGGCCTGTGCTCGCGCCATGGTGGAGCAGGCGGGTGGTGCTGCAAGGATTGCCGCTATCGGCATTACCAACCAGCGCGAAACCGTGGTGGCATGGGACAAGCAGACTGGCGAACCGCTTTGCCGCGCGATAGTCTGGCAGGATCGGCGCACGGCGGAATTCTGCAAGACACTGAAGGATGCCGGGCACGAGGCCGAGGTGCGCGCCCGCACCGGTCTGCTGCTCGATCCGTATTTCTCCGGCACCAAGATGCGCTGGCTGCTGGACAATGACGACGCGGTGAAGGCCGCCGCCGAGGCGGGCACGCTGGCATTCGGCACGGTGGAAAGCTGGCTGGTGTGGAAGCTGACGGGCGGGCAGCAGCATATCAGCGACGCCAGCAACGCCAGCCGCACGCTGCTGTTGCCACTCGATGCTTCCAGTTGGGACCATGAATTGTGCGAATTGCTGGGCGTGCCGATGGATACCCTGCCGCGGGTCACCGATAGCGCAGGCGAACTCGCGACGACCGCGCCGGGCCTGTTCGATGGCGCAATCCCCATTTGCGGCATGGCAGGCGACCAGCAGGCCGCCACCATCGGGCAGGGCTGTCTTTCACCCGGCGAGACGAAGGCGACCTACGGCAGCGGGGCGTTCGTGCTTGCCAATGCGGGCACGCAAGCGCCGTGGTCCGACAATCGCCTGCTGGGCACCGTGCTGTACCAGCTGGCGGGAGAGCGGCATTACGCCATCGAAGGCGCGGTGTTCGTTGCGGGTAGCCTCATCCAGTACCTTCGCGACACGCTCGGCCTGATTTCCAGTGCCGAGGAAACAGAGGCGCTGGCGCGCTCCATCCCCGACAATGGCGGCGTGGTGGTGGTGCCTGCCCTTTCCGGGCTTGGCGCACCGCATTGGCGGCCGGAGGCGCGGGGCGTTATCTCTGGGCTGGGCTTCGATACGGGCCGCGCCCATATCGCCCGCGCATCGCTGG
Source organism: uncultured Alphaproteobacteria bacterium (assembly GCA_963783265.1). Taxonomy (GTDB): domain Bacteria; phylum Pseudomonadota; class Alphaproteobacteria; order Sphingomonadales; family Sphingomonadaceae; genus Alteraurantiacibacter. The sequence goes on from CAWAMU010000006.1 coordinate 50,907, forward strand.
AGGCGATGGCCCACCAGACGCGCGACCTTGCCAGCGGCTTCGCTGCCGATGGGTGCCAATGGACCGGGCTGCGGATCGATGGCGGCATGGCGGTGAACGACTGGATGGCGCAGGATATCGCCGATGTGCTGGGCCAGACCGTGACGCGCCCCGACTTCGTGGAGACCACCGCGCTGGGCGCAGCCATGCTGGCAGCAGTGGGTTGCGGCATGAAAGCGGACTTGCGCGAAGCTGCCGACAGCATGATCGGCGCAACACGGTCCTTCAGGCCGAGCATGAACGAAGAGGCGCGCCAGCGCCGCCTGTCGCTCTGGGAAGCGGCGTTGAAGAAAGTCTAGCTGGCGAAAGCGTAACCCAGCCGCTGCCTCAACCGGATAACGGCGGCGGGCTGCAACTCGAAATGGTGCCGCCAGGCCCTGTCCAGCCGTTCGACGCGGGCATAGAATGCCACGGAACGGCAAACAATATCGGCAATATCGGGCGACAAGAGCGCAAGTTCGTCGCGATCCGGCTTCGGCTGGGCGGGGGGAAGGCGGCCATGACGCCGCAACTGGAACTCGCTGATTTCCCCTGCGAAATAGGCACGCTGGTTCAGCAGCCAGGCGATGGCGTGCATCATGCGGGTGGTGGTGCGCAATGCCTCGCAGCTCAGTGCCACGCGCGCGGTCTGAGCGGGTTCCATAATCTTGCGAGAGCTATCGAACAGGGAGAAACTGTCCCGCGCCTCTTCGGCGAGGAGAAGGCCTTCCTCGTAGAGGTTTCCCACAATCACCGGGCTGAGATTTGCAGGAACCACGATTTCTCCAGTCTAGGGTCTGGGGGTACTCCATATCCCTATGGCTTTTCGCACTTGCACAAAATCTCGATTTGAGCATCTTCGACAAAAGGTCATATGGGATACCACGTAACTAATCCATACGTGAAAATACCTGGAAAGGAAAAGCTACCTATTTCCGTTTTCTACCCCTGTGTCCCTCTCGCGCACAATTCTGACGTCGCCCGGAAGGGGATGTGAAGGAAGCGCTTTCAATTCATCGCGCTGGCCGGGGTCAGGCGATGATATCGGGCGTGAGATAATCCTCGATCTGGCTGATCTGGTCGCGCAGGCGCAGCTTGCGCTTTTTCAGGCGGGCGACCTGTAACTGGTCCGGTCCGCCGGTGTGCAACAGCGCGGCTATGGCGATGTCCATGTCGCGATGTTCCACCTGCAGGGCGGCCAGCCGTTTGCGCATTTCATCTTCGGTCATGTCTGCCTCGATCCCCGCCTGCACATGTTCTGCGGGGCGACGCCCGCGCAGGGCGGTTCGTCGCCAACGCATTTGGAGATTTAAGAGTATTATGGTTTGATGACAATCACGCGGCGGCTGCCGTCTGCGAGTCGAATGGCAGTTGCCGTGGGTCACCACGCGGGCCGGGTTTTATCCGGCCCCTTCTGTCAAGGAGACTGCCTCATGGAAACTTCGCACGCCCAAGCCCTCCAGCAAAAGCATGAAGGGCTCGACCGCCGGTTGCGTGAAGAAATGAACCGACCTGCCCCCGACAGTGCGAAAATCCAGGCAATCAAGAAGGAAAAGCTGCGCGTCAAACAAGAGATCGCGTTGCATTGAACGCCTGATCCCCCGTCCCCGCATCACTTGCGGGGCGGGCACGGCCAGAAATTTGCAAATTCGCCAATCTGCTATAGGCGGTTACTAGATGACAGCCGCCGCTTCAGCACGCCAGATCCTTACCAGCCTTCACGAGGTGATGGCCTCGCGCACCCATGCCCAGGCCAAGCTCAACCAGGTGGTGGAGATCATTGCGGAGGAACTGTCGAGCGAGGTGTGCTCGATCTACCTCCTGCGCGAAGGCATGCTGGAACTCTTCGCTACCCGCGGCCTGAACCAGGCAGCCGTCCACGTCACCCGGCTGGGCGTTGGCGAGGGGCTGACCGGCACCATCGCCCAGAACATCGAAACGCTGAACCTCGACGAGGCCGCGTCGCACCCCGAATTCCAGTATCGCAGCGAAACGGGCGAGGAAAAATTTCACTCCTTCGCAGGTGTCCCCATCGTGCGCCGGGCGCGCGCCATCGGCGTGTTGACCGTGCAGCATGTCGACCCCCGCAAGTATGAAGAGGTCGAGATCGAGGCCCTGCAGACCACCGCGATGGTGCTGGCCGAGCTGATCCACAATGCCGAACTGGTGGACGGGGAGGCGCTGGACGAACTGTCCAAGGCGCAGACCGGGCAGGAAGTCATCACCGGCCTCAAGCTGGTGAAGGGCCTCGCCATCGGACAGGCCGTGTTCCACCAGCCCCGCGTGACGATCGAACAGACGGTGGCGGAAGATACCGAGGCAGAGCGGCAGCGCGTGTACCTGGCGTTCGACCGGATGCGCGAGCAGATCGACAACATGGCGACGCAGGCCGATTTCGGCGTGGGCGGAGAGCAGGATCAGGTTCTCGAAACCTACAAGATGTTCGCCTACGACGAGGGCTGGGCGCGGCGCATCAACGAGGCGATCGATTCCGGCCTCACCGCCGAGGCCGCGATAGAACGGGTGCAGCAACGCACCCGCATGCGCATGCGAGAGATCCAGGACCCGCTGTTGCAGGACCGGATGCACGATCTGGAAGATCTCGCCAATCGCCTGATCCGCACCGTGTCCGGCCAACTGGGCACGGCGGCGCAAAAAGGGCTGGCGCAGGATTCCATCCTGGTGGCCAAGAACCTCGGCCCGGCGGAACTGCTGGAATATGACAAGCGCCGCCTCAAGGGCGTGGTGCTCGAGCAGGGCTCGCTCACCGCGCACGTGGTGATCGTGGCCCGCGCGATGGGCATTCCGGTGATCGGACGCGTGTCCAACGTGCGCGGGCTGGTGCGCGACGGGGACGAGATGCTGGTGGATGGCGATGCCGGCACCGTTACCCTGCGACCGTCTGCGGCTGTCCTGACTGCATTCGAAACGCGATTTGCCCGCAGCGCGGAAAAGAAGGCATCCTACGCCAAGCTTCGCGATGTGGAACCGTTCACGCGCGATGGCGAGCGGATCGAGGTCATGATGAACGCGGGCCTGCGCGATGACGTCGGCATGCTGGCGATGACGGGCGCTGACGGCATCGGCCTTTACCGCACCGAATTCCAGTTCCTTGTCTCTGCGGCCTTGCCCCAGAGGGAGCGGCAGGCGCGGCTTTATCGCGAGGTGCTGGATGCCGCGAAGGGCAAGAAGGTCATCTTCCGCACCGTGGATATCGGCGGCGACAAGTCGCTGCCCTATATCTCCAGCGAGATCGCCAAGGAGGACGAGAACCCGGCCATGGGCTGGCGGGCGCTGCGCCTTGCGCTGGAGCGGGAAGGCCTGATGAAATCGCAGGCACGCGCCCTGTTGGAAGGCGCTGCGGGGCGGGAATTGAACGTCATGTTCCCCATGGTTTCGGAACCCTGGGAATTCGATGCCGCCAAGGCGGTGTTCGATCACCAGCTGGCCTATCTCAAGGAACGCAAGCACAAGCTGCCCAGCGCCATCCGCTATGGCGTGATGCTGGAAGTGCCGTCGCTGGCAGAGGTGCTGGACCTGCTGCTGCCGCGCCTGTCCTTCGTGTCCATCGGCACCAATGACCTGACCCAGTTCCTGTTCGCCGCCGACCGGGCCAACCCCATGCTGGCAGAGCGTTACGACTGGCTGAGCCCGTCGATCCTGCGGTTCCTGCGCCGGGTGGTGCTGAACTGCGTGGGGTACAAGGTCGATCTGGGCGTATGCGGTGAAATGGGCGGACGCAGGCTGGAGGCGCTGGCGCTGCTGGGCCTGGGCATTCGACGCCTTTCGATCACCCCTGCGGGCGTGGGGCCGATCAAGGAATTGATTCGGCGGGTCGATACGCGCGAGATTACCCAGGCGATGAACGGCTGGCTCATGAATCCGCCGGAAAACATGCGCGCCGAACTGCAAGCGTGGGCAGAGGCGCGCGAAATCGAGGTGGAATAGCACTTCGCACTGCACAATCACTTGACTTGGAGGCCGCGGGACGATTGGTGTGGCGGCGACGGGTTCGCAAACAACCCAGCACCCTTATGCAAAAGCACCCATGACCGATCCTGAAGACGAAATTCCATTTGAAGACACTGTCGAGCCGGACGCCGAGCCGACGGGCATAGGCGCCCGCCTGCGCGCGGCGCGTGAACGAAAAGGGCTGACGATAGACCAGGTTGCCTCCGAAACGCGGATTGCGCGGCGGCACCTTGAGAATATCGAAGCCGGCAATTTCGAGGATTTGCCGGGCCGTACCTACGCCGTGGGCTTTGCCCGCACCTATGCCAAGACCATCGGTGTGGACGAGGAAGAGGCGGTCTCCTCCGTGCGCGAGGAAATGGACCTCGCAACGGTTGAAGATCGCTACATGGCGAGTTCGCGGGGCACGTTCGAGCCGGGTGATCCGGCGCGCGGGCCGGGCGGCAGGCTGCTGTATTTCTCGATCTTCGCGGTTATCATCCTGCTGGTTGGCATCTTCTTCGCCGCCCGCGCCCTGTTTGCCCCGGCAGCCGAAATGCCTTCGCTGGTGGAGCAGGAGCGACAGGAGCAGCAGGAACTGGCGCAGCAGCAGGCGGCCCAGAGGCAGGCACAGCCGCAAGCCGCAGGTGCCGCAGCTGCCGATCCGACCGGAGAGGTGGTGTTCACCGCCGAAGGGGAAACCTGGGTTCGCTTCTACGATGGCGAAGGCAGGGTGCTGCGCGAAGGCACTTTGACCGAGGGCGACAGCTTCACCTTGCCGGCCGATGCGCAGAACCCCCAGCTTATCACCGGGCGGCCGGACAGGCTGGCGATTACCATTGGCGGGCGGCCTGTGCGCAAGCTTTCGACAGAGGTCGAAACGATGCAGGATGTGCCGATTTCCGCAGAAGCACTGCTGGCGCGGACGGGCGGTGTGCAGACCATCGGCTTTGGTCTGGGAACTGCCGCGCAGGCGCCTGCGGCGCAATCGCAGGTGGCGCAAGCCGCACCTGCTGCTGCGCCGACACGGGCTCCGCAACCGGCCCCTGCAAGGACGCAAACGCCCACGCCAACCCCCACGCAGGCACGGCCCGCTGCCGCAGAACCGGATGAAACGCCCGATGCTGCGGCCACCGCGCCGCCGCGCGCCATTCCGGCGGAACCGACCGAAGGTGGCGCCTCGGCGGAAACCGAGTGATCGCAAGCAATCGCTTTCGGGAATCGGTATTATTCACGGGGAAATGCGCCCTTCCGCAGCTTTCTTGCCTGCGTTAATCGTATATCTTGCCTGGGGCATGCATGGTTATCGTGCTTGAACCCGTTATCGAATTGAGGAGATCGCCGGCAATGCTTGCAAGGTCGAAGACATCATTTGCCATCACGCGCGCCGCCATCTGCGCCGGCCTGTTCGCCATGGCCGTTCCCGCGCCGGTCGCGGCCCAGTCCAGTGACCGGCTGCAGCGGCTTGAACAGCAGATCAGTGCCCTGCAACGCGCGGTTTTTCCGGGCGGGGACGATCGCTTTTTCGAGCCTGAAATCACTCCGGAACGGGCGACTCCGCAAACCACATCGCCGCAGGTGACCACCTCCGCGCTTACCGATGTGCTGGCGCGCCTCGAATCGATCGAAGGGCAGCTTGCCCGCCTGACTGCCGCGACCGAAGTGAACGAGAACGCCTTGTCGGCAGTGGAAATGCGGCTGTCCGCCCTGGAGTCGGCAACCACTGTGCCGGCACAACAAGCGGCAGGCACGACCTCCAGGCCAACAGGCGTAATTCCGGTGCCGGCCGAAGGCGGGACGTCGCAAATTGGCCCGGCCAGCAACAACAATGCGACCGCAACTGCGGGACCGGCGACAAGCCAGGCGGCCGCCGGCCCTTCTCCAGCGCGCTTGCAGGCCGTGCAGGGCATTGCCAAACCCGCCACGGGCGATGAAGGCGATGACGAATATGTCTATGGCTTCCGCCTGTGGGATGCGGGCTTCTATCCCGAGGCGCAGCAGCAATTGTCGATGTTCGTGGAGCAATATCCCGACCACTGGCGCACCACCTATGGCCGCAACCTGCTGGGCCGCGCCTTTCTGGATGCGGGGGAGCCACGCGCTGCGGCCACGCATTTCTTCGACAACTACCAGTCGGATGGCGACGGCGCGCGGGCGCCCGACAGCCTGCTGTACCTCGTCGAAAGCATGATTGCGCTGGGCGATACCAACCGCGCCTGCATCGCGCTGGCCGAATTTGGCGAAAGCTATGCGGCGCTGGCGGCAGGCCGACTGGCCGACATGTATGGCGATCTTGGTGGCCGGGTCGACTGCAATTGATACAGGGCTGGTCGCGCGCTTCAAGGAGGCGCTCGACCGGCTGAATCCCGATGGCGGCAAAATCGGTCTCGCCGTCAGTGGCGGGCCGGATTCCATGGCCATGCTGCTGTTGGCGCAGGAGGCCATCCCCGGCGGGTTCGAGGTGGCGACGGTGGATCATGGCCTGCGCCCCGAAGCCAGAGGATGAATGCGCACTGGTGGTAGCGGCTTGCGAGGCGCGGAACGTGCCATGCGAGGTGCTCACCGTGCAGGTTGGCGAGGGGAACTTGCAGGCCAGGGCGCGCGAGGCGCGGTATGCGGCGCTGGGCGAATGGGCCGGAGCCGAAAGCTATCGAAATGGTTGCCACCGCGCATCATGCGGACGACCAGGCCGAAACACTACTTATGCGTCTCAATCGGGGCAGCGGCGTAAGCGGATTGGCGGGCGTTCGTGCGTCCGGCTATTTTCTCTCAAAGGATGACTACACCGTGCTGCTTCGGCCACTCCTGGCTTGGCGACGTAAGGAATTGCGTGACCTGGTCGAAAGTGCAGAAGTTCCATTCGCATCCGATCCAAGCAATTCGGATGAAGCATTTCAACGGGTTCGCATTCGACGCGCGATCGAAGCTGCCGATTGGCTCGACCCCGTCGCTCTCTCGCAGAGCGCTGCACATCTGGCCGATGCAGATGAAGCGCTGGATGCCATGACCCTGGTGGCGTGGAACGGGATGGTCGCGCGGGAAGAAGAGCGTTTTACGGTTCGACCGATTGAGCAGAAAGTGATTGCGCTTACGGATCCTGCGTCGCATTTTCGAAGAGTATGGTGCCCGCCCGCGCGGTTCCGAACTGGCCAGGATGCTGGACAAACTTAACGATGGCACCAGCAGCAATCTTGCCGGAGTGTTCGCCGAACGAGAACTCGACAAACTTCACGGGCACTATTGGGTTTTCCGCCCCGAACCGCCTCGAAAGACGGGCTAGCCGAACGGGCTAGCCCTCTACCGCCAGCGACCCGCCGACACCCGTCATCACCCCGTCGGTGATAATCACCACATCGCCCACAGCGGCCGTATCGAACAGACGCGAAGCGAATTCATCCGGCACGCCGATGCAGCCGTGGCTGGCATAGCCCAGTTCCACGTTCGAGCCGCCATGAACGGCCACGCCGTCCCACGTCAGCCGCAGGGTCCAGGGCATCGGCGCATCGCCGTATTTCTCGGATATGTTGTGGCGTTCCTTGGTCAGGATCGGGAACGTGCCGGTGGGCGTGGGATGTTCCGGCGTGCCCAGCAGCGCGGCGGCAGCGCCGATTTCATAGCCATCGCGGAACACGCTGATCACGCGCGCCTGCAAGTCCACCGTTACCACCAGCGGGCCATCGGGAATGCCCTCATCGTCCCAATGCCATTCGCCATAGCGGATGGGGCCCTTGATCGGTAGCACGCGCTTGATGACGAAGGGATCGTCGGGATCGTAGGGCGGGGTTTCCTGCACCACTTCACTGGCGACGAAGGCGATCGCCTCGTCCACCGTTTCGCTGGCGGCTGCGGTGCCTTCGGCCAGCACATCTTCGGCAGACAGCCAGTTTGCCATCGCGGCCTGCGCATCGCCGCCACGGCCCAGCAGGGCGACGCTGCCGACCAGCGCCACAATCGCCAGCGAGAGGCCCGCGATCCATTTCATTCCACCATTCATGCAGCGAACAATGCGCCTGTTCGCCCGCGAAATCCAGCGCGCTGCACGCCGCGTCCCTGATTGAAACGCCGCATTGGTGCGGCTCAAGCGCGACTAGCCATGCGCACCAAAGATATTGGCGATGGCAGTGGAGATGCGCAGGCAGAGGCCATGGGCGCGCTCTATCGGGTCGATAAAGTCGCGATGGATGGCTTCGTAGCCTTCGTCCCCGCCATCGGGCCAATCGGTCGGCTCTGTCAGGTCGAAACGGTCGATGCGCGGGAAATGCGTGGGATAGGCGCGGCGCAATTGTGCCAGCGCCTCGTCCACGCGCAGGGTGAAGATCATCTCCAGCACATCGTCGCGGCTGACATCGTTGGCGCGGCTGAACACCGGCACGCTGACTGCGCGGATGAACATGGCTTGCAACAGAGCGATGCGCAGCGATTGCAGCACACCGATCATGCGCCGCTTGTCCTCGCGGTTCTCGGTCGGCGCGTCGTCCGGAACATGGTCCAGCAGGCGATGGAACTTCATGGCGTCGACGCGCAACCGGCTGGCGAGGCGACGGAAAACGCCAACGCGGTCATCCTTCACCAGATATTCGCTCAACCCCTCGCAGGCAGAGGTCAGATTGCCTTCGGTGCCGCGATAGGGGCGGCTGGCCCAATAGGCGGAGTTGAACAGCTCGCCATAGGCGGCCACCGTCTTCACGCTGGCCAGCGCATTGGCGGCGCGCACCAGTCGCACCAGTTCCAGACCGCGCGCGGAATTGGCGAGAAGGGCGCCGATCTCCTCGTAATTGCCCTCCGCCGCCTCGCCAATCCCGGCGATGACATTTACCGGATAACCCAGCTGTTGCAGGATGGAATTGTGGGGGATCGCGCGGATTTGCCGCAAGCTCATCTCGCGGTCGGCGTTGAGGTCGCTCTGGCGGCGCGACACGCGGCTGCCGGTGGAATTCAGCAGGCCAAGGCCAAAAGCGGTGATGGCGCGCGAATAGGTACGGCTTTCCAGGTGCTCGCGCTGGTGTTCCTTCACCGCGCGATAGAAATCCAGGCTGAGGTCCGTGCGCTGGTAGAAAATGTCCTTGGGCACATCAACTTGCGTATGCGCAGGTTGCAGCACGGCGATGCGCGTCAGCGTTGCCTGCGCAAGCTCTGGCGTGGAGAACCACAGGTAGCCGTCACCGCCCTGGAAACTTACCTCGGGCTCCAGCGGGATGCCCGCGCGGGCAAACCGGCGCTTGGCCCACGGGGACAAGGCCCAGTCCAGCCTGTCCGCCATTTTGGATGGATGCGCGCCGCGGCCCATGCTTTCGCCGTGGGTGTTGAAGATCAGCGCCGCCGCATCGGTAAGACCGTTTGCCTCCATCGCATCGGCAAGGCGGCCCTGCAGGCGTTCGATCGCAAGGCTGGCCGGTATCTGCCCGACAAAACGCCCGGCATCCGAGAAGCCCGCCTGTATCGCCACGCGTCCGCGCGTCCTCGCGTATTCCTGATAGACTGGCTCTGCCAGCAATTCGTCCAGGAAGCGGCCGCCGTGTTCCAGCGCGCTTTCGGTTTCGAACAGCGGAGAGACATCGACCTTGCCTTCAATCCCGAACAGCTTGGCGAAATAGAGCGCGGCCAGCACCGTGGCAGGCTCCTCGCATTCGGCAATCAGCATGCGGATGGGCGCGTCTTCATCGATATGCGCAAGGATCTGCGCCATCGCCAGGAACTGGCGGATGGCGGTGCTGGCCTCTATCGCCAGCGCGCCGAAATTGCTGCGGCGCGGCTGAATGCTCTCGATAGCGCGATTCAGGTGAACCACCGCGCCCTTGCTGGCGAGGTCCAGGTTGCCTTCCGGGTCGATCCTGCGGCGGATGGCATTGTGCAATTGCTTGGCATTCACGCGGAAGTGGATCCAGCCCATGCCCAGCCCATCGGCGCGCATGGCAGCGGCAAGCGTTTTCAGCGCGACGGCGCGGCTTCCATCGTCGCAATCCCGTGCCTCGCTTTCCAGCGCGTCGATATAGCGTTTGAGGCTCAGCAGCTTGCGCGGATCGCTGGCGGTCAGGCGATTGGCGGCAACCGAAAGCGCGGCCGGATCGGAAAGGTCGGAGGTGAAATCCTGCGCACGCTCCTGCGCATAGATCGGCCGCCGGGCGCAGTTCGGCCAACAATCCGTGATCGGCATCGACGGCTTCGAGGGAGGCAACATAGCGGCCCAGCCGCTCTGCCTTTTCCGACAGGCGGAAGCCGATGGAATTGGACCAGGTGATATCGGTCCGCCCGTCCATGTCATAGCCCACCCAGCTGGCGAAGCGGAAGGGCAGGGGGGCAAGCTTGTGCCACTGGTCCGGCCACACTTTCTGCGCGTGGGCCAGCAATTGCGACACGATGGCGTCGCGCGCGTCCTGCGCATGGGCGATGGCCCGCATGGCGCGCTGGTGTTCGTAGGGCAGGGTCACCTTCGGGCGATCACCGCCAACGCAGGCGCTCGGTGATTTCCTCGCCGCTGCTGGCGGCAGCGGCCACCGCATCGGATTGCGCAGGCGTTAACAGGAAGGTGGGGTGGGCGGTGAAAACCGCGTGCAGTTGCGGGCGCTCCCATTGCGCGCGAAACGCCTGGAAATCGTTCGCTTCCAGGGTGTCGGCCAGCGCTGCTGCATTGGCCTCGGCCCCGATGGGGGACACCATGCGCTTCAGCCGGGCCGCGCGGTCGCCCAGCGAGGCGACCTCCAGTTCGGCAATCAACGCCTCGAAGTCGTCGAGCGACATTTCGCCAGCTTCCAGCTGCCGCGACAGGTCATGCCCCAGCTGGAATACGGGATTGAAAAGCGGCGTTTCCACCGTGCGCTGGTGCAGTTCCTGCAACCGCTCGCTGAGATCGGAGACGCCCGTCATTGTGGGCCCATCGCGGCAGCCTCGCGGGCCAATGCCTCGATATCGTCACGAGAGGCGCCCTTGGGGGCAACCCAGCTGCCGCCCACGCACAGCACCTGCTCCATCGCCAGCCAGTCGGGCGCGGTTTCGGCGGAGATGCCACCGGTGGGGCAGAACTTGCACTTGCCGAACACGGAGGTCAGCGCCTTCAGGGCAGGAATGCCGCCATTGGCCATCGCGGGGAAGAACTTGAAGTGAGAGAGGCCCATGTCGAGGCCCGCCATCAGCTCTCCTGCAGTGGCGATGCCGGGCAGGAAGGGCACGCCTGACTTGATCGCGGCGCGGCCGAGGGGTTCTGTCAGGCCGGGCGAGACGATGAACTCCGCGCCAGCGGCGAGGGCTGCATCAAGGTCTTTCCTGTTGGTCACCGTGCCTGCGCCCACAATCGCGCCGGGCACCAGGTTCATGCGCTTGATCACCTCGATCGCGGCGTCGGTGCGCAGGGTGACTTCCAGCACTTTCAGGCCACCTGCCACCAGCGCCTCTGCCATCGGGCGGGCATCGGCGGGATCGTCCACCACCAGCACCGGGATGACCGGTGCCGTCAGCATGATTTCCTCGATGTTGTCGGGGGCACTCATGGTATCAGTCTCCATGGCTCTGGATAAAGGCCGCTGCCGCGCCGAACAGGCCGGGCTGCGGGTGGGTGATGAGCTTGACGGGAATGCCCGCCATCAGGTTTTCGAAGCGACCCTTGGCGCGAAAACGTTCGGCAAAGCCCGATTTGGGCAGGTGGTCACGCAGCCGATAGCCGAGGCCGCCAGCGATCACGACACCGGAAAAACCGCCCTGTGCCAGCGCGATATCGCCAGCGACCGACCCGAGCGACAGGCAGAAGCGGTCTATGGCAGCGGCGGCAAGCGAGTCGGAGCCGTCCATTCCGGCGGTCCAGATGGCGATATCGTCCTGCTCCTTCACCGCGCGGCCTTCCAGCGCGGCAAGGGTGGCGTAGATATCGACGATGGCAGGCCCGGAGACGACACGCTCTGCCGAAACGCGATTGTGGCGTTTCCTCAGGCGCGAGAGGATCGCATCCTCGATCGGGTCGAGCGGGGCGAAATCGATATGCCCGCCCTCGGTGGCCGATACGCGGTAGGTGCCATCGGGCTCGCGATAGAGATGCGCCACGCCAAGCCCGGTGCCGGGGCCAAGCACTGAAAGCCGTCCCGTCGGGCCAAGCGGGCCTTCGGGGCCGGTAAGGTGGAGGAATTCATCCTCGCCCGCGCGGGCCACGGCGTGGGCCACGGCCTCGAAATCATTGACGATGGTGAAGCGAGAGACGCCCAGCTTGGATTCCACCAACGCGGGGCGGATGATCCAGGGATTGTTCGTAAACTTGATCACATCGCCGCCTACCGGCCCTGCAATCGCCATGCTCACGGCATCGGGCAGGCTGCCGCCCTTGCGTTCACGGTAATCCTCCCACGCGGTCTGGAAACTGGCGTGGTCCTGCGTGTGCAGGGTGACGGGTTCATCCAGCGTGATTGCGCCGTCCGCGCCCCTGGTGGCAATGGCGAAACGGGCGTGGGTGCCGCCGATATCGACGGATACGAGTTCGGTCATAGTCCAGCCACGGCCAGCATCGCGCTGCCGCCTTTCTCTGCTTCATCGGCCTGCGCGCGCATCATGGCGAAAAGTTCGCGGCCCGTGCCCATATCGGGCACCGGATCGGGGGCGGGGGTGCGGGTGGAAAGATCCGCCGTGGTGGAAAGCGTGCCGGTCTCGGCGCACACCTTCACCACGTCGCCATCCTGCAGCAGCGGCTCAGCGGGCCGCCGCCCAGCGCCTCTGGCGAGCAGTGGATGGCGGAGGGCACCTTGCCCGATGCCCCGCTCATGCGGCCGTCTGTCACAAGTGCGACGCGATACCCGCGATCCTGCAACACCCCCAGCGGCGGAGTCAGCTTGTGCAGTTCGGGCATGCCATTGGCGCGCGGCCCCTGGAAGCGCACGACTACGACGACGTCCTTCTCCAGTTCGCCAGCGGTGAAAGCGTCGGCTACCTGTTTCTGGGTGGAGAACACCCGGCAGGGTGCCTCGATGGTCCAGCGCTCCTTCTCGACGGCGGAGGATTTGAAACAGGCGCGGCCCAGATTGCCTTCCACAAGCCGCATCCCGCCATCGGGCTGGAAGGGATTGTCTGCCGTGCGCAGCATCTCGTCATCGCCGCTTTCGCCGACATCGCGCCAGCCAAGGGAATCACCGTCCAGCCAGGGTTCCTGCGCGTATTGCGCCATGCCGCGTTCCTCGCCAACGCCGATCACATCGGCATGGGCCAGCCCCGCGCCCAGCAATTCCCGGATGACGAAGCCCATGCCGCCCGCATCGTGGAAATGGTTCACATCGCCGGAGCCATTGGGATAGACGCGCGCCAGCAACGGCACAGCGGCGGAAAGTTCGGAAAGGTCGGTCCAGTCGATCTGCACACCCGCCGCCCTTGCAAAAGCGGGGATGTGAATGGCGTGATTGGTGGAACCGCCCGTTGCCAGCAGGCCGACAGCGGCGTTCACGATAGCCTTTTCATCGACGCAGTGGCCCAGCGGGCGGTAGTCATTGCCGTTCATGCCCATGGCCGCCACGCGATGCACTGCGGCGCGGTCCAGCGCCTGGCGCACCTTGGTGCCGGGCTGGAAGAAGGCGCTACCCGGAACATGCAGGCCCATCAGTTCCATCATCATCTGGTTGGAATTGGCCGTGCCAAAGAAGGTGCAGGTGCCTGGCGAATGATAGCTGCCAAGCTCTGAATCCAGCAGTTCCTGCCGCGTCGCCTTGCCTTCTGCGTAAAGCTGGCGAACGCGCTGTTTTTCCTTGTTGGAAACGCCGCTGGGCATCGGGCCGCTGGGCACGAACACGGCGGGCAGGTGGCCAAAGCGCAGCGCGCCCATCAGCAGGCCGGGCACGATCTTGTCGCAAATACCCAGCAGCAGCATGCCGTCATACATGGCGTGCGACAGCGCGACGCCGGTGGATAGCGCGATAACGTCGCGGCTGAACAGGCTGAGTTCCATGCCCGTTTCGCCCTGCGTCACGCCGTCGCACATGGCAGGGGTTCCACCAGCCACCTGCGCGGTGGCCCCCACTTCGCGGGCATAGATCTTCAGCCGTTCGGGATAGCGCCCGTACGGCTGGTGGGCGGAGAGCATGTCGTTATAGGCGGTGACGATGCCGATATTCGGGCCGCTGCTGGTCTTCAGCGCCTCCTGATCCTCCAGCGCCCCGGCAAAGGCGTGGGCGAGGTTGGAACAGCTGACCTGGCTGCGTTCCGGCTGGTTTTTCGCCTCCCGGTCGATCAGGTCGAGATAGGCTTTTCGGCTATCTCTCGATCTCTCGATGATACGCTGCGTTACGCGCTCGATTGTGGGGTGCAGCTTACTCATGCCAGCTTACTCCGTCGCGTTCGGCCAGGGCGATGGCGGCGCTGGGGCCCCAGCTTCCGGCGTTATAGGGCTTGGGCGTCTTGCCATCGGCTTCCCAGCCCGCACGGATGGCGTCGATCCATTTCCACTGCGCTTCCACCTCGTCGCGCCGCACGAACAGGGTCTGGTCGCCGCCGATCAGGTCAAGCAGCAGGCGTTCGTAGGCGATCCGCTTGTGCTTGCCGGTAAACGCATCGGGCATGCGGATATCCAGTGGCACTTCGCGCAAGGTCATGCCCTCGTGCTCGATACCGGGCACCTTGGCCATCATCGACAGGGAAATATTCTCTTCGGGCTGGATGCCGATCACCAGCTTGTTCGCCTTCAGCTTTGCGCCGGGGAAGATGGAGTGAGGCACATCGCGGAAGTTCACGATGATTTCGGTCACGCGTTCGGGCAGCCGCTTGCCGGTGCGCATGTAGAAGGACACGCCCTGCCAGCGCCAGTTGTCGATATGCGCCTTCAGCGCCACGAAGGTTTCCGTTTCGCTTTCCCGGCCCAGTTCCTCGTCGTAGCCGGGCACGATTTCGCCCCCGCTGGCACCGCCGCGATACTGGCCGGTAACGCTTTCATCTTCGGACAATGCGCGCAGCGCGCGCAGCACCTTCACCTTCTCGTCGCGCACCGCGCCTGCATCGAAGCTGCTGGGCGGCTCCATCGCCACCAGCGCCAGCAATTGCAGCATGTGGTTCTGCACCATGTCGCGCAGCGCACCTGCGCCGTCGTAGAAATCCACGCGGCTTTCCAGCCCCACGGTTTCGCCAACGGTGATCTGCACGTGGTCGATATGCTGGGCGTTCCACAGCGGCTCGAACAGGATATTGGCAAAGCGCAAGGCGATCAGGTTCTGCACCGTCTCCTTGCCCAGGTAGTGATCGATGCGGAAAATGCGGCTTTCGGGGAAAGCGCTGGCCACGGCATCGTTGATTTCGCAGGAGCTTTCCAGGTCGGTGCCCAGCGGCTTTTCCAGGCAGATGCGCGAGCTATCGTCGGCAAGTCCCGCCTTTGCAAGTCCCTCGATCGTGGGCTTGAACAGGCTGGGCGCGGTGGAGAGGAAAATCGCGATCTCGCGGTCTTCTCCCACCTTGCCGGCGAGGTCGGCATAGCCTTCCGGCGTGGTCACATCCAGCTGGCTGTATTGCAGGCGGTTGAGGAAGCTGGCCATGCCCCCGCGCCGGTCGGACGGAAGGAATTTCTCGATTGCTTCGCGCGCGAAATTGCGAAATTCGCTGTCGGTCATTCCGGAACGCGCGGTGCCGATGATTTCAAGATCGGGCGGCAGCAGGTCCTCGGCATCCAGCGCGCATAGCGAAGGCAGCAACATTCGCCGCGAGAGATCTCCGGTCGCGCCGAAAAGAATGAGTGTCTGCGCCTTCGTGGTCACGCGGCCTCCCGGTTTGGTGACATGGATGTGAAAGGCAACTCTAGACCCCCTCTTTGTTGCGGCGCAACATTATCGTTGAAATTGACCCTTCGGGAACGCGTAATCGATGTTGTGAACGTTCACAAGGAGTGATTTCGTCTATCAGCCGGTCTCTTTCACCCTGATTGTCGAGTTATCGAAGTGCGACATGCCAAACGTGGTGAGGAAGGATACGTCCGCAGCATCGCGGCCGATGCCGATCTTCGCCGTCTTGCCGGGATCCGCCATGCCGGTGGAATCGACGATATACCAAGCGCCTCCGCCCGGCGTCGTGGGGTCGTTGAGGAACACCTCTGCCACGGCATGGAAATCGGGTGGCTCCACGCCCGGCGCATAGCAACTGACATAGCGCGCCGGGATAGTGGAGGCGCGGGCAAAGCAGATCATCACATGGGCATAATCGCGGCAGATACCGCGTCGCTCGACGAAGGTATCCAGCGCGGTGGTGGTGGCGTTGGATGCACCGGGTTCATAGGTGAACTTGTCCGCCATCCAGTCGCACATCGCGGTAATCTGCTCTCCGCCTGAAAGATGGCCGAACTGGTCGGAGATGAAACTCTGCATCCGTTCGGCCTGGCAGTATCGGGAATCGAACAGGTATTCGACCGCCTCGCCCGGCAGGTCATGCGGGTCGAGCCGTTTCAGGCTGGAGAGATCGGGGTGCAGCCGATCCACTTGCACCTGCGCGGTGTATTCGACCGAGTAGTCACCCTCCGCGCGCACCCAGATCCGTTCGCCCACATTGTTGTGGGCAGGAACGCGGGCGGTGTGCATGGCGGGCGAAAGCTGCGTGTTGCACGACAGGATCGTCTGTTCGGGAATGGCGGCGGCCTCGAACTGCAACAGCAGGTCGGTCGGCGCGTCGAGGTGAAACGCAAAGCTTGCGGATATATCTATGGGCATATGTGTGGCGAACGCGCGGGAGTGGTCGCGGTTTCGCTAATCTCCAATAATGTGAGCAATGATTTGGCGCGTGTGTGGCGCGCGGCGGTGTTCGGCGAGGTAAAGGCCCTGCCAGGTGCCCAGCGCCATACGCCCGCCAGACACCGGAATGCCGAGC
Source organism: uncultured Alphaproteobacteria bacterium (assembly GCA_963783265.1). Taxonomy (GTDB): domain Bacteria; phylum Pseudomonadota; class Alphaproteobacteria; order Sphingomonadales; family Sphingomonadaceae; genus Alteraurantiacibacter. The sequence continues at coordinate 67,677 of CAWAMU010000006.1, forward strand.
GAGGCGCCCGTCAGCATGGTGCGGATATGCGCGGGCATATCATCCGGCCCTTCGCTGTCGTGCTCGTACTGCGGTCCTTCCGGCACGGCCTTGTCCAGCCAGCGCAGCAGATCGCGCTGCACGGCAGGGGCGGCGTTTTCATTCACCAGCAGGCTGGCCGAGGTATGGCGGCAGAACAGGGTGAGAAGGCCGGTCTCGATCCCCGTGCCCGCCAGCCAGTCGGCAACTTCTTCGGTAAATTCGTACAACGCCTGTCCGTGCGTCTGAATGGTGATGCGGTGCTGATCCTGTTGCATGGCACCCTATATAGGGACACATGCCGCGCCAGATAGACCTGTTTGCCCCAGACGATAACCACGCCCGCGTCCTGCCCCCGATTGCTGGCTTGCAATTGGTGCCCGATGTCATTTCGGCAGCGGAGGAAGAAATCCTGTCCGCCCATATCGATGCCGCCCCGCTGGAACCGTTCCGCTTCGGCCAGTGGACGGGAAAGCGGCTGACGGCATATTACGGTTCCGCCTATGATTTCCAGCGCGGACGCACGGCCCCGGCACCGCCGCTGCCCGAATGGCTGCTGGGCTTGCGGGCACGGCTCGCGTTGCAATTCGGTCTGGAGGGAGGCGCGCTGCAACAGGCGCTGCTGATCCGCTACGATCCCGGCGCGGGCATCGGCTGGCATCGCGACCGCCCGCAATATGCAGAGGTGCTGGGCCTGTCCCTGGGCGCTCCCGCCGCGATGCGCCTGCGCCGACGCAGGGGTGATGGCACATTCGCCCGTCACAGCGTGGCGCTGCCCCCGCGCGCCGCCTACCTGCTGCGCGGCGAAGTGCGCAACGAGTGGGAACATTCGATCGTCCCGATAGAGGAAACGCGCCGCTCCATCACTTTTCGCACCTTTCGCTGACCCTGCTTGCCACTGGACCGCTGGCGTTTTTCTCGGCAGACTTGCCCGCGAGGAGAGGCAAGATGCGAATGACAGGTGCGATGGCACTGCTGGTGGCGGCATCGATCCCGGCCAGCGCGCACCATTCCTTTGCGGTGTATTTCGATCCGGACGATGCCGTGGTGCTGGAAGGCACCGTCACCGGCTTCCGCTTTACCAACCCGCATGGCACGCTGGTGCTGGACGTGGACGGGCGCGAATGGCGGGCGGAAACCAATGCCCCAGTGGTGCTGATGCGGCGGGGTTGGACAAGGAGCAGCCTGCGCCCGGGCCAGCGCGTCACCATATCCGGCTGGCGCGCACGCGATGGCCGCAATTACATGCGCCTGCGCGAAGTGCGCGACGAGGACGGACGGATGATCGGCAACGCGCCATTCGGCCAGAACGACGGATGAGCCCGATGGTCAGGCTGATGGGCATGACGCTTGCCCTGCTGGCCGCGCCCGCAGCCGCGCAGGATGGCGCGCCCGATTTCTCCGGCTTCTGGGGGCCGGTGTTCGATATCGGGGAACCCGATCCGCAAATGCTGGCAAAGCTGCCCGACGGCACGGTGCTGGTGAAGGATACCGGCGTGGTGGAATTTCCGCGCGGCGAATTCGGCGGGCTGGAACCCACGCCCCAAGCATTGGCCCGCGCCGAGGAATGGCAGCCGGACGACGACATGACGCTGCAACGCGTCTGCCTGCCGCCCAGCATCGTCTACGCGCTGCAGGGGCCGTTCCCGTTCGAGATCCACCAGACAGGCGCGCTGATCGTGATCCGCTACGAATATTTCGACCAGGTGCGGCTGGTGTTCATGGATGGTCGCGAAGCGCCAGAGGACTATCCCCATTCCAAGATGGGCTTTTCCACCGGCCACTGGGAGGGGGCGGAACTTGTGATCGAGACCACCCATATAGCGCCCAGCACGATCACCAACAACGGCCTGGATCATTCCGCCGACATCCGCATGGTGGAACGCTACCGCCTGGATGCGGAGGGGAAAAGACTGGTGGCAACACAATGGTTTTCCGACCCGGCGATGATCGCAAACGACGGCGCGCGCTGGATCGAATGGGAAAAGCGCGAAGGCGAGCACGTCTTCCCTTACGAATGCGATCCCAGCTTCGCGCTGGAGTATTCTGCCAGCGCGCCCGATTAGGCTTGCGCCCTCCGGCCTCGTTGTTAGTCTCTCCTGAAACTTGAGAGGGATTTTCATGAACATGATCAAGCGGGCGGCGCTGGCCGCCACGGCCATCGGCGTGCTGGCGGTGCCTGCCACTGCGCAGGAGCGGCCAATCGCCTTTACCGGCGCGACCATTCACACCATGGGCGGCACCAGTGGCACCGGCACGATCGAGAACGCCACACTGGTCATCCACGAAGGCGAGATCGTGGCCGTGGGCGCGGGCGTGACCATTCCCGCCGATGCGGAGCGGCGCGACGCCAGTGGCATGGTGATCATGCCCGGCATCGTGGATACCCATTCGCATATCGGGCAGGTTTCGGGCGCGGACAGTTCCGCTGCCATCCAGCCCGATGTGCGGGCGTTCGACAGCATCAATGTGCGCGACAGCTCTATCAACCGCGCCCGGTCCGGCGGGGTGACAACCGCCAACATCATGCCCGGCAGTGGCTTCCTGATGAGCGGGCAGACATTCTACATGCATCTGACCCAGGGAAATTCCATCGACGATTATGCCTGGATGACTGACGACGGCCACGTGATGGGCGGCATGAAGATGGCGAACGGCACCAATCCGTTGCGCGAGAATCCCGCCTTTCCCTCGACCCGCGCGCGCAGCGCCGCGATGGTGCGCCAGCATTTCGTGACCGCGCAGGAATACTGCGGCGGTGAGCGGTCCCCCCGCGATATCGGCATGGAAGCCATGTGCGAGGTGCTGGACGGCAGCCGGCTCGTCCACTTCCACACCCACCGCGCGGACGACATCATGACCGCGCTGCGCCTGCGCCGTGAATTCGGTTTTGAAATGCTGATCCAGCACGGGATGGAGAGCGGACAGATCGCAGCCGAAATCGCAGCCGAAGGCGTGCCGGTGTCAGCCATTCTGGTGGATAGCCCCGGCGGCAAGCTGGAAGCAGCCAGCGCCAATATCGACAACGCCGCCCTGCTGGAAGATGCAGGCGTGTTCGTTTCCCTGCATTCGGACGACAATATCGTGGATAGCCGCCTGATGTTCCGGCAGGCGGGCATCGCCGTGCGCGGCGGGATGAGCCGCGAAGGCGCGCTGCGTGCGCTGACGATAAACGGGGCGGTGCAACTGGGGCTGGACGAACGGGTCGGCAGTCTCGAGCCCGGCAAGATGGCCGATTTTCTGGTTCTGACCGGCGATCCCCTGTCGGTTTACACCAATGTCGCTGAAACCTGGGTGATGGGCGAACTGCTTTACGACAGCACCGATCCGGAGGACCGGTTGATGGCCACAGGCGGATACGGCGCAGGCAATCCGCAACTGAATACCCATGTCCTCGAGCGAGAGGCGTTGATGCTGGAGGGCGTACAATGAGAATTCTTGGCAAACTTGTCGTCGCCGGTTTTACCACCGCGTTGCTGACCACCAGCGCCTTGGCGCAGGATATCGCCGTGCGCGGGGAGCAGGTGTGGACGATGGGCCCGCAGGGCGTGATCGCCGATGGCGTCGTGGTGATCGAAGATGGCAAGGTCACCGCCGTCGGCCCCGCAGCCAGCATCACCATCCCCACGGGCATGACCGTGCTCGATGCGCCCATTGTCACACCGGGACTGGTGGATGCGCATTCCACGGTCGGGCTGACCGGCTATCTCAACCAGCCCGACGATCAGGACCAGCTGGACAACTCCTCTCCCGTGCAGCCGCACCTGCGCGCTATCGATGCCTACAACCCGCACGATCGGCTGGTGGAATGGGTGCGCGAGCTGGGCACCACCACGCTGCACACGGGCCACGGCCCTGGCGCGCTGGTGTCGGGCCAGACCATGATCGTGAAGACCACCGGCAACACGGTGGAAACGGCGCTGGTGGAAGATGGCACGATGGTTGTCGCCAACCTGGGCGCATGGGCGCTGGACCGCGAAGGCTCCCCCGGCACGCGCGCCAAGCAGATGGCCATGCTGCGGCAGGCACTGGTGAGTGCGCAGAACGGTGGCGAAAGTATCGACGATGACGAAGGACGACGAGGATGAAACGCCGCCGGGCCGCGATCTGGTGGAGGAGGCTTTTGCCTCCGTCATCCGCCGTGAACGCCCGCTGCTGATCACCGCACACCGCGCGCAGGATATCCAGTCCGCCCTGCGACTGGCCGATGAATTCGATATCGACGTGGTGATTGACGGCGCAGCTGATGCACACATGATGCTGGATGAACTGCGCGAGGCGGGCGTATCGGTCATCCTGCACCCCACCATGGCGCGCAACGAGGGCGAACTGGAAAACGCCGCCTTCACCACCGCCGGCGTGCTGGCCGAAGCGGGCATCCCCTTCGCGCTGCAATCGGCCTACGAGGCTTACGTGCCCAAGACCCGCGTCGTGCTGTGGGAAGCAGGCTTTGCCGCGGGCAATGGACTTGCTCCCGAAGACGCGCTGGCCAGCATCACCATCGACGCTGCCCGCATCATCGGCATGGAAGATCGCATCGGTTCGCTGGAAGTGGGCAAGGATGGCGATGTCGCCATGTTCGACGGCGACCCGTTCGAATACACCAGCCACGTGACGGGCGTGGTGATCGAAGGCGAGGTGGTGAGCAATACGCCGCGCTGAGCAGGCGCTTTCCTACACGAAGAGCCGCTGCGACCATCGCGGCGGCTCTTTCATATCGTCGGATATCATTACCCAATCAGGCGTTTTTCAGCGCCGAAGTGTCAACTTCGCTGTTTCATATCAAACCATTGGACTGAACGGACAAAGTTACACTCTCCACTGAGCGACAAGTGTCAACTTTATCAACTTCGCCAGATTATTGCGCGATCGCCCCGAACAGGTCATGCGCGTCGGCATCCTCGACCTCGACATCGACGAAATCGCCTGCCTTCAGCGAAGCGGGCACGTTGCGCAGGTAAACCGCGCCGTCGATTTCCGGGGCGTCGGCCTGGCTACGGCCCGTTGCGCCGATATCGCCATCCTCGTCGGGCTCACCCACTTCGTCGATGATGACGGGCAGGGTGGTGCCCACCTTGGCGGAGAGCTTGGCGGCGCTGATCCGCTCGGTCACTTCCATGACGCGGGCATAGCGTTCTTCCTTGATCGCTTCGGGCACATGATCGGGCAGGGCGTTGGCCTGTGCGCCTTCCACCGGCTCGAAACGGAAAGCACCCACGCGGTCCAGTTGCGCTTCTTCCAGCCAGTCGAGCAGATACTTGAAATCGTCCTCTGTCTCGCCGGGAAAGCCGACCACGAAGCTGGAGCGGATGGCGATTTCGGGGCAGATTTCGCGCCATGACTTGAGGCGTTCCAGCACCTTGGCCTCGTTCGCCGGACGTTTCATGGCCTTCAGCACGCTACGGCTTGCGTGTTGGAAGGGGATGTCGAGGTAAGGCGTCAGCAACCCCTCCGCCATCAGCGGGATAACCTGATCGACATGCGGATAGGGGTAAACATAGTGCAGCCGCGTCCACGGCACGTTGCCTTCGGTGGTGCGCAACTGGCCCAGTTCGCGGGCAAGATCGGTCATATGGGCGCGGGGCTCGCGGCCATGCCAGGGGCGTGTTTCGTGGCGGGTATCGACGCCATAGGCCGAGGTGTCCTGGCTGATAACCAGCAGTTCCTTCGTGCCGGCGGCCAGCAGTTTCTCGGCCTCCCGCAGCACGGCATCGATCCGGCGGCTGACCAGCTTCCCGCGCAGGTCGGGGATGATGCAGAAGGCGCAGGAGTGGTTGCAGCCTTCGGAAATCTTCAGATAGCTGTAATGGCGCGGCGTCAGCTTGATGTCGGGCTGCGGCACCAGGTCGATGTAGGGGCCTTGCGATGGCGGGGCGGCTTCGTGCACGGCCTCCACCACATCCTCGTACTGGTGCGCCCCGGTGATCGCGAGAACCTGCGGAAAACGGCTGCGGATCAGCTCTGCTTCCTCGCCCATGCAGCCGGTCACGATAACGCGGCCGTTCTCGTTGATCGCCTCGCCAATGGCTTCCAGGCTCTCCTCCTTCGCGGAGTCGAGGAAGCCGCAGGTGTTCACCAGCACCACGTCGGCGCCTTCGTAATCCGGGCTCATGGCATAGCCATCGGCGCGCAGCCGGGTGAGGATGCGTTCGGAATCCACCAGCGCCTTGGGACAGCCGAGGCTGACCATGCCGACTTTCTTCTGTTCAGGTATTTGCGATGCCATGATGGCCGCGCCCCTACACCCGATTGCAGCTTTGGGCTAGAGTGCGCGCGGGTCTCGATAAGGGAGTGGGAAAATGGGTAACGTCAATCTTGTGGCCGTGGTGCTGGGCACGCTGGCTTTCTTCGTGATCGGGGCGATCTGGTATGGCCCATTGTTTGGCAAATCGTGGCGCGAATTGAATGGCATGTCGGATGAAATGGTGAAGCAGGGGCCGCAGCGGGGCCAGACACCGGTCTGGCTCATCATGCTGCTGGCCTTCCTGCTGGAAATGGTGGTGGTGCTGATGCTGGGCCACAATATTGCCCGCACCAACCCCGCACCGCATGTGATCATGATGATGGCGGTGGGTTTCGGCGCATTGATCATGACCCCGGCCCTCGGCATCAATTACCTGTTCCAGATGCGCCCGGGTAAGCTGTTCGCCATCGACGCCGCGCATTTCATCGTCGGCATGGCAGCCGTAGGCGGGGTGTTCATCGCGCTGGGGTAGGGCAGGGGGCGCGGCCTAGACCTTGGCCTGGATTTCCTCGCCTTTCAGGTCTTCCGCTCCCGTCGGACGGATTTCGACGATGATATCGCCTGCTTGCAGGCACTCGGCCTCGTGCTCCCAGAAGCCGCAGGCCACGCCATTGCGGTAAATACGCAGGCCTTGCCCGCCTGTTGCCAGTTCGCGGAAGGACTTGCCGATTTCATCGGGCGATACTTCGCGTTCGACCAGCTGCACGCGGCCCGTGACAGAGGCGAGATCGCCAAGGTAATCCGCGATATGCGCGCCGCGTGCGCTGCCCGCCAGCAGCAGGCCGGTAAACCGCACCGGGTTGATCACGTTGTCCGCGCCCGCCTGCCGCGCCAGCAACTCGTTGTCGGCGGCGCGCACGACCACGCTGATCGGCACCTTTGGCGCAAGATGGCGAACGGTCAACACGATGAGAATCGAGGAATCGTCCCGCCCTGCCGAAACCAGCACGGTCTGCGCCTCCTTGATCCGAACGGACTCGAGGTTCTCGTCACGCGTCGCATCCGCCTCGATCACGTTGCAACCCAGCGCCTCTGCCGATTCGAGTCGCTCTTCGTCCATGTCCATGACGACGATGCAGGCAGGATCGGTCCCACGCTCGATCAGTTCGCCCACGGCTTCGGAGCCGGAGATGCCGAAGCCGAGAACCACGACATGATTGGATAGCTGGTCCTGAATGCGGGCCATGCGGAATTTCTCCCAGCTGCGCTTGATAAGGAAGTTGTAGGCCGTGCCCACGAAAATGAACAGCACGGCAAAGCGGACCGGCGTCACGATCAGCGCCTCCACCAGTCGCGCCCGATCGCTGATCGGGGCGATATCGCCGAAACCGGTAGTCGTGATCGAGATCATGGTGAAATAGATCACGTCGAGGAAGCTGACGTGACCGTCGAGATTGTCGACCAGTCCATTTCGGTCCCACCAGTGGATCATCACCACCACGAAAATCAGGAAGACGGCAAGGCCGAGCCGGATGAACAGGTCCCCCCAGACAGGGAGGTTGACCGCGCGGCGCAGCGGAGCAAAGCGCCGATTGCCCACCTTGCGCAGCTGCCTTGTATGCGAGCGCGCCAAGGGTCAGGACTTCCCGCTCACGCGGCGAACCTGCTGGCCAGCGCATCGATCGCCGAATGATGCGTGAGGTCAAGCTGGAGGGGGGTGACGGCGATGTAGCCATCGTCCACCGCTTCCAGGTCGGTGCCATGGTCCAGCGTGTGTTCGGCGGCTTGCAGGCCGAACCAGTAGTAATTGCGCCCGCGTGGATCGGTGCCCTCGACAAGCGATCCGCGCGCATAATCGTGAAAGCCCTGCCGCACGACGCGAATGCCTTTTACATCGTCGGCGGCCAGCGCCGGGAAGTTGACGTTCACCAGCGTGCGCTTAGCCATCTGCACATCGATCAGCGGGGCCAGCACCTTCGCGCCCCATTGCTCAGCCGCTTCGAAGCCCTGGACGGACTTGCTGTATGCCTGGCTCAGACCGATGGCGGGGATGCCCGCCAGAGCGGCTTCCATCGCGGCAGAGATAGTGCCGGAGTAAGTGATGTCATCGCCCAGGTTCTGGCCTGCATTCACGCCCGACAGCACCAGGTCGGGCCTGCGATCGTCAAACAGTTTCCGCAGCGCGAGATTGACCGAGTTTGTGGGCGTTCCGGTGACGCTGTATCGCTTGTCCCCATGATCGCGCAGGCGAACGGGTTGATGCAGCGTAAGCGAATGGCCAGCACCCGACTGTTCTTCGGCCGGGGCGCATATCCATACATCGTCGGACATGGACCGCGCGATGGCCTCCAGAACCTTCAGGCCGGGGGCGTGAAAGCCATCATCATTGGTTAGAAGAATACGCATATTCAGACCGCTACCAGCTTTTCGACGCCGCCCATATAGGGCTTCAGCACATCGGGTACGGCAACGGAGCCATCTTCCTGCTGGTAGTTCTCCAGCACGGCGACGAGGGTGCGCCCCACTGCCAGGCCGGAGCCATTCAGCGTGTGCACGAATTCGGTCTTCTTCGCACCCGCTTCAGGCCGATAACGGGCATTCATGCGCCGCGCCTGGAAATCGCCGCACCAGCTGATGGAGCTGATCTCGCGATAGGCACCCTGTCCTGGCAGCCACACCTCCAGATCGAAAGTCTTGCGCGCGCCAAAGCCCATGTCGCCCGTGCACAGCAGCATCTTGCGGAATGGCAGCTCAAGCGCGCGCAGGATACTCTCGGCGCTCTCCACCATATATTCGTGTTCAGCATGAGCATCTTGCGCGCGGCAGATGGACACCAGCTCGACCTTGTCGAACTGGTGCTGGCGGATCAATCCGCGCGTGTCCTTGCCCGCCGCGCCCGCTTCGCTTCGAAAACAGGGGGTCAGGGCGGTAAGACGAATCGGGTCGGAGAGATCGTCGATGATCTGCTCGCGCACCGAATTTGTGAGGCTGACTTCGGCGGTGGGGATCAACCAGCGGCCATCGGTGGTCTGGAACAGGTCTTCTGTAAACTTGGGCAACTGGCCTGTGCCGAACACGGCCTCGTCCCGCACCAGCAGCGGCGGGGCGCACTCCGTGTAACCGTTCTGACCTGTCTGATGATCCAGCATGAATTGGCCGATCGCACGGTTCAACCGGGCCATCTGGCCGCGCAGGAAGGTAAATCGCGCGCCGGACATCTTCGTGGCCGTCTCGAAATCCATGCCCAGCGGAGGGCCGATGTCGGCATGCTCGCGAGGTGCGAAATCGAGGGCGTTGGGTGTGGTCCAGCGGCTGACCTCGACATTGTCATCCTCGTCCGCGCCATCGGGTACCCCGTCAGCGGGAAGGTTGGGGAGGGCAGCCAGCGCATCGGCCAGGGCCCGGCCCAGCGCGCGTTCCTCGTTCTCGACCTGCGGCATCGCCTGCTTGATCTCGGCCACCTCTGCCTTCAGCGCGTCTGCCTTGTCCTTGTCGCCCTGGCCCATGGCCTGGCCGATGGCCTTGGATGCCTCGTTACGGCGGCCCTGCATCTCCTGCAGCCGCGTGGTCAGCTCCCGGCGTTCCTCGTCCAGCTTCAGCAACTGGCCTGACACAGGATCCACCCCACGCTTCGCCAACGCCTCGTCAAAAGCTTTCGGATTCTCTCGTATCTGTCGAAGATCGTGCATGGGCGCGGGCTATGCCTCGCCAGCTTGCCGCTTGTCCAGCATCGATGCGCCAGTTTGCAGCTTGAAGGAACCTTTGGCCGCCTGCGGCACTGAAATAGTCACGCGGGACAGACTGACAGGGGCCGTAATTGCTGGACAAGAGTGTTGAAGATCCCCCGCGGCGCACCCGCTTCGTCGATGCCGTGCAGCTTGCCACGAAACTCGCAATTCGCACCGGGCTGCTGAAGTCGGCCACATTCGACATGCAGGCAATGATGGACGATGCGGCGAAACGTGCAGGGTCCAGCGATTTTGGCGATCCCTGGTTCGAGAAACCCCTCTCCGTCCTGCTTGAATCGCTGGAAAACGACGCGCAACTGCATGAAGCGGGTGCCTTGTTCGCCGTGAAGCAGTGCGAGAAGGTGCTGGTGGACCGCCTGTGGGCCGAGCAATGGTTTGCGCAGCATCCCGAAATTCTCGCGCGCCCCTTGCCCAATCCGGTGTTCATCGTCGGCCCCATGCGGTCTGGCACCACGCGGCTGCATCGGTTGCTGGCGGCAGACCGGCGCTTTGCCCACATGCGCGCCTTCGAGACGATCAGCCCGGTGCCGCGACCCGGATTTACCCACGGCGGGCATGACAGCCGGATCCCCTTTGCCGAACGAGCGCGCAAGGTGGCCAACCTTGCCAATCCGCACACCTTGGCCATTCACCCGACGGGACCGATGCAACCGGAGGAGGAGCTGGGCCTGCTGGTCAATTCCTTCTGGGGCATGAAGCACGAAGCGCAGTGGCACGTGCCAACCTATAGCCACTGGTGCGAGCGGCAGGATGCCACCCCCGCGTATGAGCAGATGGCGCGCCTGCTGCGGCTGATCGGATGGTCTCAGCAGGCCAGTTCGCTGAAGCCGTGGGTGCTCAAGACCCCGCAGCACATGCTGGACCTCGATGCATTGCTGGCGGTTTTTCCGGATGCGCGCTTCATCTTTACCCATCGCGATCCCTTGCGCGTGGTGGCCAGTTCGGCCTCACTGGCGTGGAACCAGACCTGCATCTATTCCGATCATGCGCAACCGGACACGGTGGGCCAGGAATGGCTGCGCAAGACCCGGTTGCTGGTCGAAAAAATGCAAGCGGGCGCGAAAGGCTATCGCGTCCAGATCGCATGATCGATGTGCACTACGAGGATGTCGATGCAGACTGGCGCGGTGCGATGGCCCGCATCTACGATTTCCTAGACCTCGATATCGAACACGCCTGGCCCGCGATGGAAGCCTACTACGAGGAAGCCGCGACCCTGAAAGGCCGTCCGCACCGCTATAGCCTGGCCGAGTTCGGACTTACCGAACGCGAAGTCATGGCGCGACTGGGCGATTACGTCCGCGACTTCGCGGTACCGCAAGAGCAAACAGCGGCCGGTCTGCGGTCTTGAGAAAGCAGATGGTGGGCGGGCAAGGATTGAACTTGCGATCCCACCCGTTGAAGTCCCAAAGACCTGTTTCGTCGGCTTTCGCTGGCTTCCGAAAAGCAATGCGATCCCGCCCCAATAATCTCGAAAACACTGCGATTTCTGCGGCCTTAGCCCGACGAAGCGTTTCGCCCGGTTCCGAGGCATTCCGGACCGAGCCGCTCGTTATTCGGGGTAGAATTCTACCCTATCTGTACCTCGGGGGGTAGGAGACGCTACCCACTCGATAGTGGCGGCATGGTCACTCCGCAATGTTGGGAACGCGTTTGCCTTTCGTGCGGCTCGTGAGGTGAATAAACCGGCAGCGGTCGCAGCGGTAAGTACGGAGCTGCAAGCCGGAGCGCTGGACGACAAGCAGCGCCTCCTCCACCGAGCGGTAGGAAACCTTCTTCAAACAGATGCTCAATCTTGTTCGCATTCGACCAACCTACCAAAGCGCGGGTCCATTTGTCGCCTACGTATCGCATGAGCTGGGCCGGTTGCTGACTGTCTGCTTTAAGGGAGGCGACCCGATAATCCTAACTTCCGGATCGGTCTCAACCGAATAGCTTGTTATCGATCAGCTCGTCGAGGAATGATGCTGTAAGCGTTGATTGGGAATTGACTCCGGCTTTGGCATATATCCGGGTCAGTTGCGCGCGCACCGTACCTTCCGCGGCGCCTCTCATTTCTGCTATTTGATGCACATCGCAACCCTTCAATGCAAAAAGGGCCACGTCCGCCTCCGCAGGGGTCAATTTCCATTGAGAAAACCGAAGCTGGATCAGCTCCGATGCGGCGCCTCGCGCCAATGCTACCGCTAGTTCGTCCTGCCTGGCAGCCAGAACCAGCGATCTGATCTGGAATGCTCCAACCACAATCGCGACCAGGAGGGCGACTACGGCGAGAGTTCTCGATGGCCAGATGGGCCATACCCTCGCTCTTGGTAGCATCGTCCAGGACATCGATCGTAAAGAACAGTGCTGCCATGGACTGCAAGGCGACCACGATCGTCATCGCGGTCGCCTTGCGTTCAAGATTGCGCCTCCGATAGTTCATACAGGCTGACTATCGGTGACCTGGGACCATAGCCAGAATTACCTTGCGGCCGCTCCGGCGGGTTTCGAACACGACGCCGGCGAGATGGAGCAGGATCAAGAGATAAAGCAGGTTGGCTGCAGTCTCGTGGATTTCCTCTGCCAGTTCCTCTTCATGGCCCTCGTCTTCATGTTCGCCAGCCTCTCGTTGCTCGTATGAAGCTGCAACAGGTGTGCCAATACGTTCTGACGTGCTCGGCAATCCTGCCATGGAAATCCCGGTGGCAATGATCACTATGAGGCAGGCCCAGATCGCGTAGACCATCAGCGCTCCCAGGGGATTGTGGGACTTGTGCTCGCTTGGTACACCGGCCCTGATTTCGCGCACGTGTCCTAGCGCACGCCCAATGCTGGGCAAGAACGCTGTGAAGCGAGCCTCTGCCGGACCGATCACGCCCCACAGAAGTCGCAGTCCCAGAATGGCGGCAAGCGCGTAGCCAACCCACACATGGGTATCAGACCCTTCCTCGGTAAAGACGGCGTTGGCCAATACGGCTGCGACGACCGACCAGTGCGTCAGTTTCACGACGGGATCCCATCGGGACCGCTTGGTCATTGTAGTTGTCATGTGAATTTCCCTTCGACGGTGAGCCAGTCGAAGGTGCTCTCAGCCAGCAGCCGGTGCCATTGCAGAGCTGCTTATCCGATGCCTGGTAAGCGCCTGCTTATCGTCAGACGACGAATTTCGCGCTGACACTGGCCAAGGACAAGTCGGGTCGCTCCTGCTCGTTACATTCAGCAACGGCGCTCAAATTTCCGAGTAGTAAATCGATGTAATTGTCTTCCGGTCGCAAGAAGTTTCGGGACAGATACCGACAAGAGTGTGATAAGCGTGCAGCAGTGGGAAGAGGGGAATGCCGTCATGCGAAACACTCATCCCGAACTTCATCTGGTCGAGCGCATCGGGTGGCTACGCGCGGCAGTCCTCGGTGCGAACGATGGGATCGTTTCCACCGCAAGCCTCATCCTGGGCGTTGCTGCCGCCGCACAAGGGCGCAGCGAGATCATGCTAGCCGGTGCCGCGGGCCTGGTTGCAGGGGCAATGTCGATGGCCGCGGGGGAATATGTCTCGGTCAGCTCGCAAGCGGATACCGAAGCGGCCGATCTGGTGCGCGAGAGAGCGGAACTTGCCTCGTCTCCCGACGCGGAGTTGGAAGAACTTTCCGGAATTTACCAGACACGCGGCGTTGCGAAGTCGACGGCAGATGAAGTTGCCCGGCAGATGATGGCGCATGACGCTCTGGGCGCGCATGCTCGCGATGAGCTCAGCATAACTCACATCACTACGGCCAAGCCGATCCAGGCCGCGCTGACTTCGGCGGCGACCTTCACGGTCGGTGCCGCGCTTCCTCTTCTCGTTGCCAGTGTTCTGCCTCTTGGGGGGCCGCTTGTCGGCGGTGTCGCCCTTGCCTCTCTGATTTTTCTGGCTGGTCTGGGGGCGATCGGCGCCAAGGCGGGCGGTGCTCAGGTCGCGAAGGCTGTTACAAGAGTCACCTTCTGGGGGGCCGCAGCGATGGCGGTTACCGCCGGAATTGGTTCGCTCGTGGGCGCGGTCGTTTAGCAAATTGGCTGGAGAGCGCACTTGGTGCTGAGGATAAGGGACCAATCGTGCGGGAATCGAGAAGGAGGACTTCGATATATTCCAGGTTTTTTGACGGCCGTGGACCTGGATGAACCCAGTTCCCGGCAATATCCCATCACGACCGCCATGGCGGAGCGGAATGCTGCGACTGCCGCAAATGGCTGGATCCGGCTGTCCGCGGATTACCGCGACCTTGAGAAGTCAAGCTGACAATCCCCGTCCCGAGAGCAGCCGATCACGCGTTCCCGGCATCAGGCATCAATCACGTGCCGCACCCAACTTACGATCGCGGAAACTGGCATGGCGCCAGCTTTACGAGTGATCTCCTGTCCTTTTGAAAGAATGGCCAAAGTCGGAATCGAACGTATCTGGTAACGTCCGGCAATTGCCTCCTCCGCCGCCGTATCAAGCTTGCCCAAACGGACATGGGGCTCAAGTTGTGCCGCAGCGGCTTCGAAAGCCGGGGCCATCTGGAGGCAGGGGCCACACCAACTGGCCCAGAAATCCACCAGAAGCGGAATATCGCTTTTCATCGAATGTGCGGCAAAATTTGCAGAGGTCAGCGTGACCGGAAGCCCGGTAAACAGTGGTGCGTTGCATTTGCCGCATTTGCCGCCCGCACCGAGTTTTGCCGAAGGCACACGATTGAGCCCGGCGCAGGAAGGGCAGGCAATAATCTTGGTATCGTGGCTGGTCATGGTTAAATCTCCGACCCGCAATCTAGCGCCTATCGCAGCAAAGTCGAAGCGTGCTCAATTCCCACCTCTGGGTTGCTCGATCAGCGGCGAACTTTGCGTCGAGCCGATGCCAAGAACTTCGCGCGCCGCTCAGAAACGATCGAGGTTCATGACTTTGGACCAGGCGGCGACAAAGTCGTTCACGAACAGATCACTTGCGTCATCGGAGGCATAGGCTTCGGCTACCGCGCGAAGCTCCGAGTTGGATCCGAAGACCAGATCCACCGGAGTGGCCGTCCATTTCAACTCGCCGGTAGTTCGGTCGTACCCCTCGTATAACCCATCGGATTGTGCCGACCTCTGCCATCTGGTCGACATGTCGAGCAGGTTGACAAAGAAGTCATTGGTGAGCGTGCCGGGACGACTGGTGAGAACGCCATTGGCCGAATGTCCGGAGTTTGCATCCAGCGCGCGCATGCCGCCAACCAGCACGGTCATTTCGGGAACGGTCAAATTCAGCATGGTGGCTTTTTCGACCAGCATTTGCGCTGGCGCAAGATAGCTGTCCGCGCCGTAATAGTTGCGGAACCCGTCAGCTCGGGGCCTCAAGTGCTCGTAGGACGCGACATCGGTCTGTTCCTGCACGGCGTCTACCCGACCCGGAGTGAAAGGCACTGTCAGGTTGGAGCCAGCGTTTCGGGCAGCTTGCTCGATCGCGGCATTGCCGCCGAGGACGATAAGATCGGCCATCGATACCTGCTTTCCGGCCCTGGCCGAGCGGTTGAAGCTCTGCTGAACACCCTCGAGCCGGCTTAGCACCCTGGCCAGTTCAGCCGGATCATTGACGGCCCAATCCCTGGCCGGGTCCAGCCGGATGCGGGCGCCATTCGCACCGCCGCGCATGTCGGTTCCGCGGAACGTCGAGGCGGAGGCCCATGCAGTTTTGATCAGCTCCGGGCCAGTCAGACCAGTTGCGAGAATGCTGGCTTTGAGCTGGCTCACATCGGATGCGTCGATCATTGCATAATCTGCTTCTTGAAGCGGATCCTGCCAGGAGAACGTCTGCTGCGGTGCGTCATCGCCGAGATATCGGGCTCTGGGCCCCAGATCACGGTGGATCAGCTTGAACCAGGCTCGCGCGAAGGCATCCTTGAACTCTTCGGGATTGTCACGAAAGCGTTCGGAGATCGCGCGGAAACCGGGATCTTCCTTCAGCGCGATATCGGTAGTAAACATGATCGGCGCATGCGTTATTCCCGAGACGTGAGCATCGGGGACCAGGTTGGCAGCATTCGGATCGCTCGGAATCCATTGCGTCGCCCCGGCCGGACTCGTCGTCTTGACCCAGTCGAAGCGGAAGAGATTGTCGAAATACTGGGTCGTGAAGGCGACCGGGTTGGATGTCCACGCACCCTCCAGCCCGCTGGATACGGTATCTTCGGCATTGCCATTGCCGCACGTGTTCTCCCAACCAAGCCCTTGCTGTTCCACGCCCGAGGCCGCGGGATCGGCACCCACGCATTCATCCGGCTTGTGCGCTCCATGCGCTTTGCCGAATGTGTGTCCGCCAGCGATCAGCGCAACGGTCTCTTCATCGTTCATCGCCATGTTACCGAAAGCGATGCGAATGGCTCTCGCGGCCGCAAGCGGATCGGGATTGCCGCCCGGCCCTTCCGGATTGACATAGATCAGGCCCATCTGGGTCGCTGCGAGGGGGCCAATCAAATTGCCATCCCTGTCGAAGCGATCAGCGGCCAGGAATTCCGTTTCCGGGCCCCAGAACACCAGGTCCGGTTCCCAGGTATCGACACGGCCACCGGCAAAGCCAATGGTTCTGAAACCCATGTTCTCCAGCGCAACGTTACCGGCGAGAACCATCAGATCTCCCCAGGAAAGCTTCCGGCCGTATTTCTGCTTTATCGGCCAGACCAGGCGGCGCGCCTTGTCGAGACTGACATTGTCAGGCCAGGAGTTGAGCGGTTCGAACCGCTGCTCTCCCCCGCCAGCGCCTCCGCGCCCATCACCGACGCGGTACGTGCCTGCGCTGTGCCACGCCATGCGGATGAAGAATGGCCCGTAGTTGCCGTAGTCGGCCGGCCACCAAGGCTGGGAAGTGGTGAGAACTTCCTCGATATCCGCCTTCACGGCATCGAGATCGAGCGTCGCAAACTCGGCAGCATAGTCATAATCGTCCCCGTAGGGATTGGCCGCCGCATCGTCCTGCCGCAGCGCGCTCAAATCCAGCCGGTTTGGCCACCAGTCCTGATTGGACATAACTTCTTCCGGCTCCTCGTTCGGAGCCGTGTCCGGATAGATTTCCTGGCTGTGCACGGGAGTTGCGACCAAGAGCGGGGTCATCGTGGCGACGAAGATGGCGATGGCCGATACCGAAGATTTGCGCATTCTGAATTCCTAAATGCCGCACGGGAAACGAATGCCCGATTAAGGCTTTTTTGATGCGGCGGCAGAGTGCGAACAATAAGTATATGACCGGATAAAGCGTGGTCTGTAGTTCGTTATACCAATGCCACTTTCAGGGATTGTGAGTGATCGTGGGTCGGGAAACGTCCGGCGGGCACGGAAGGAAGAGATCGATGTCTTACTACATGTCAAAACTGGTCGATGGAGAGTTCGGCGATGTTGTCGATCGCGTGAAACTGGCCCTGCAGGACGAGGGTTTCGGTATCCTGACCGAAGTCGATATCAGCAAGACCATGAAGGACAAGCTGGATGTAACGTTCCGGCCCTATGTCATACTGGGGGCGTGCAACCCCTCACTCGCGCATGGCGCATTGCAGGTGGAGGACAAACTCGGTGTGATGTTACCGTGCAATCTGATCGTTCAGGAGAGAGATGGTAAGGTCGAAGTCGCTGCAATCGATCCCGTCATATCGCTAGGCAGGACAGGCAATGCCGAACTCGCGGACACTGCCGAAGAGGTCAAAGCCAGTTTGAAACGGGTATTGGCTGCAATCGCTGCCGCATGAAAGCTCCCGCAGGGTTGAAAAAGATAGGTGGCAACCTGCGATGAAAGTGGCCGTATTCTGCGCGAGGAACTTCCATTATCAATTTCTGACAAGAGCATGAAACTCGACGCGAAGGTTCTGTATCAGTAGGCATTACCTCAGTCGCGCTTGATCAAGCGAGCCAAATTCTTTTGAGAAATTTCCTGAGCCTGAGAAGGTCAAATCTACGTTCCCAGCGCAAGCGAGAATTTATCCCCGCACTACCACGCTGCAAGGGTAATCGAGGGGGTTTTTACCTAGGGTTGAGGGGATGCAGTGGCACGCGCTCGAATCAAGCAGCTCTAGGCCCACTGAAAATAATGGTGGGCGCGGCAAGGATTGAACTTGCGACCCCACCCGTGTGAAGGGTGTGCTCTACCACTGAGCTACGCGCCCGCCGATTCACGGCAGGGGCGGGCCTTTGCCATTTTCGCGAGGCCAAGACAAGGCCCTGGTTGGCGCAGCGACGAGCCTCACTCAATCGAAACCGAAAGCGCCCCAGCAGTGCCAGCCATGGGCGTGACGCAACTTGCGCGGCCGACGGACGCAGCGTGCCCGGCAGGATGGCGCATTCGAGGCAACGGGCCTGGACGCCTTCTGCTGCCATGAAGCTGTCGATTCCGTCGAATACCTGGCCAAGCTGGGCAACTTCGCGGCGTGCGAAGATCGTCGCCACATCGCGGCTGCCTTCAACCCGCGCATCACTGTTGCCCATCACCATGCGGGCCAGCAGCGTATCGTAGGTGGGGGTGTCATCGCCAAGGAAACGCACCTCGTAGGAATCCGTCTCGAGATCGGCACGAGAAGCCGCCCATGCAATCGCGGCATCGAGATCGCCGAATTGGTCGACCAGGCCCAGTTGCCTGGCAGCACCGCCGTCCCACACACGGCCCTGGCCCAATTCGTCTGCCCGTGCCGGGGTGATGTTCCGCGACTGGGCAACCAGCGCCAGGAACTGCGCGTAGAAATTCTCTGTGGTGGCCTGCAGCACCGCATCCGCCTCTGGCGTGAAGCCGGCCAGGACATCGGGCTGGCCCGAAAGGCCAGTGGTGCGAACCCCGTCTGTGGTCACCCCGTATTCGGCCAGGAGATCCTCGAAACTGGGCACCATCAGAAACACGCCGATAGACCCGGTCAACGTCTCCGGCTCGGCAAAAATACGCTCTGCCGGAGTGGCGATCCAGTAGCCGCCACTGGCTGCATAGTTGCCCATTGATACCGCGATCGGTGTCCCGGCATCGCGGTGACGCATGATGGCGCGGCGGATCGTCTCGGACCCGGTTACGGTTCCGCCGGGGGAATTGACGCGAACCACCAGCGCATCCAGATCATCGTCCAGGGCATTGTCCAGCAGCCGGGCGATGCGCGCCGCCCCTGCCGAGCCCGGTCCAGCCTCGCCATCGCTGATTTCCCCATCGACAGTTATCACGGCGATGCGGCCCTCATTGCCGGATTTTTCGTTTTGTTCGACTTCGGCCAGCCACGGGTCATACTGGGTGGAGGCAAAGGCACCCGGTTCGTCCGACCAGTCGTCCTCTCCGACTTGCGTGGCGATGTGCTCTCCCCATTCGACACGTGTGCCGATCCGGTCGGCCAGGCCTGCGGCGAGCGAAGCCTTGGCAATGTCGTTGTTCGAAGCGGCGAGCCAGGCTTCGACGTCTTGCGTGACCAGGTCGATCTCTGCCTGTGGGCGTGCGGCGCTGATGCTGGCGCGCCATTCCTGCCACAGCGTTGCCAGCAATTGGGACAGGTTCTCGCGCGCTTCGGGAGACATGCCCGATTGCGTGTAGGGTTCGACGGCACTCTTGTAGGTGCCGACGCGATAGACATTGGCGGTGATGTTGAAGCGGTCCAGCGCCTGCGCAAAATAGGGGCTCTCACCGCCAGGCCCCATGATGGCAACTCCGCCCATCGGGTCCACCCAGATCTCGTCCGAGTGGGCGGCCAGAAGCATGGCGTCGTCGCCATAGGCGTAGGCATAGGAGTAAATGGGTTTTTCGGTCGCCTTGAAACGATCAAGTGCACCCGCGATTTCCGACATGTGCACCGCACCGCCGCCCAGGAAGCCGGTGAGATCGAGCGCCAGCGCCTCGATCCGTTTGTCGGCCGCCGCTTCATCAATCGCACGCACAAGGTCGCGCGCTGCGTATTCGCGCACGGGAAGAGTTTGCGATATCAATAATTGAAGCGGATCGACCCGGGAAACCTCTTCTACCACGCTGCCGTTGATATCGAGCAGCAGCGCGCCATCGCGCACCATGCCCGGATTGGGTCGCGCACTCAGAACAGCGAACAGTGCCATGAAGAACAACAGCAGGAATATCAGCGCCAGCGCGTCCTTGATCCCGACCAACAGCCGCCAGACCTTGCCTGCAAATGCCATGTAAACGCGTTCCCTTTCGCCCGACTTTCTCCCCATTTAGGGTGCGATTGCAGCGAGGGCCAGAGATAACAGGCTGAGCAGCAAATGCGCCTCGACGACGGGCATTGCCAACCTGGTGCAAGGTATTGCGAGCCACCTGCAAGGGCATTGCCAGCCTCGTGACTGTGCCCTAATGGCGTTGCTTTAATGACATCGCCGAAAAACGCCTCGTCCGGCAGCCGCTTTCCCATGGGCGGTCGAGCCTTCCCGCATCGCGACCTGATCGGCATTTCGTCGCTGGAACGCCACGAAATCCTCTATTTGCTGGCCGAGGCCGAGCAGTATGTCGCGTTCAACCGGCAGGCCGCCAAGCATTCGGAGCATCTGGCG
Source organism: uncultured Alphaproteobacteria bacterium (assembly GCA_963783265.1). Taxonomy (GTDB): domain Bacteria; phylum Pseudomonadota; class Alphaproteobacteria; order Sphingomonadales; family Sphingomonadaceae; genus Alteraurantiacibacter. Next base: position 88,107 of record CAWAMU010000006.1, read on the forward strand.
GGGCTTACGATCATCAATGCCTTTTTCGAGAATTCCACCCGCACGCTGCTGTCTTTCGAGATCGCGGGTAAGCGCCTGGGGGCCGACGTGGTGAACATGTACGCCGCGCAGTCCAGCGTGAAGAAAGGCGAAACGCTGATCGACACTGCCGTCACGCTCAACGCCATGCACGCCGATGCCATCGTGATCCGCCACGGCAGCAGCGGCGCAGTGGGGCTGATCGCCAGCAAGGTGGATTGCCCGGTGCTCAACGCCGGCGACGGGCAGCACGAGCATCCGACGCAGGCTTTGCTCGATGCGCTGGCGCTGCGGCACAAGCTGCGCGAACTGGGGCATGATGCGGAGGATTTCACCGGCCTCACCGTGACGATCTGCGGAGACATACTGCATAGCCGCGTTGCCCGCTCCAACATCCTGTGCCTGCAAGCCATGGGCGCTTCTGTCCGCCTGTGCGCGCCGCCTGCGCTGATGCCTGCGGGGATAGAGCGCATGGGTGGGGAGCCCTTCCACGATTTCGATGCCGCCCTGAAAGATACGGACGTGGTGATGATGCTGCGCCTGCAAAGCGAGCGGATGGATGGGCAGTTCATTCCTTCGCCGCGTGAATACCGCCACCTTTATGGGCTGACGCCGGAACGCCTCGCGCTGGCGAAGCCCGATGCCGTCGTCATGCATCCCGGTCCGATGAACCGCGGGGTCGAAATCGACAGTGCAGTTGCCGACATGGCCGACCGGGCCATCATCACATCCCAGGTTGAAATGGGCGTCGCCATTCGCATGGCCAGCCTCGATGTGCTGACCCGCAAGGCGCGCGGCGTGCCGGGTTGGGGCGAGGGAGAGTGGGTATGAAACAGATGCGCCCGCTTTCGATTACCGGCGGAACACTGATTACGCCGAATGGGCCTGTCGAGGGTACGCTGCGCAGCGACGATTGCCTGATTACCGCTGTCGGCAGTGACGTCGCTCCGAAGAACGGTGATGAGATCGTCGATGCAAAGGGCAAGCTCGTTGTTCCCGGTGTCGTCGATCTCGGTGTGTTTGCCATCGACAAGCCGGCGTTCCACTTCGGCGGGATCACGCGCGCGGCCTTGATGCCCGATCTTTCGCCACCGCTGGATTATCCGGCGCGGGTTCGCTTCATGGCGCAAAGCGGTAAACCGGATCTCTGGGTTCACCCGCTGGCAGGCGCGACACAGGGGCTGGAAGGCGAGCAACTGGCGGAAATAGCCATGATGCGCGAAGCGGGTGCGAAAGCGATCGCGACGGGCCGGAAATGGATCGGCGATAGCGGCGTGATGCATCGTCTGCTGCAATATGCAGCGATGCTGGACATGGTCGTTGTCACCCATGCAGAGGATGCCGGGATTGCTGGCAATGCCGCTGCAACGGCAAGCGAAATGGCAACCCGCATGGGTATTCCAAGCGCCCCCAAGGAGGCCGAGACGCTGGCGCTGGCGCGCGATATCGCCCTGGCCGAGATGAGCGGCGCTCGTATCCATGCAAGGCAAGTGACGACGCGCGCAGGGCTGGAGCTGGTGCGGCAGGCCAGGAAGCGCGGCGTCAACGTCACTGCAGGCGTTACGCCTGCGCACTTCATGCTATCGGACCTGGCGATGGGGGATTATCGTACCTTCACCCGCCTCTCTCCGCCGCTGCGAGAGGAAGATGACCGGCAGGCCGTGATCGAGGCTATCGAAGACGGCACGATCGATGTGATCGCCAGCGGCCACGATCCGCGCGGGCCGGAAGACAAGAACCTGCCTTTTGCCGATGCCGAACCGGGCATGGCCGGGGCGGAGACGCTGCTGGCAATGACCTTGACCCTCGTGCGCGATGGCGTGATCGACATGGTGCGCGCCTTTGACCTGCTCGCCCGCAATCCGGCGAGATTGCTGGGAGTCGAAGCGGGATCGCTGGAAACGGGGAAAGAAGCGGATATCGCCCTGCTTGATCCCGATGCGCCATGGATCGTCGATTCGCGTGAGATGGCGGCAGCAGCAGGCAATACGCCGTTTGATCGCCAACCAGTGCAGGGCCGGGTGACGGCACTTTGGAAAGGTGGCGTTTCAATTGACCTTTGATTTCACCGACAAACGCGTTCTGGTGACAGGGGCGGCGTCCGGCATAGGGGCGGCAACGGCCAGGGCGCTGGCCAGGGCGGGCGCGGCGCACCTTGTACTGGTCGATCTTGATCCGCAACGATTGTCCGCACTGGAACTTCCGTGCGCGACTTCGCGACACAGCGGCGATGTGGCGGATGAAGCCTTGTGGCAGGCGATAGAGGAAGAGGGCACACCGCTGGATGCCGCTTTCCTGAACGCCGGCATGGCAGGAACCGCGGCCCCGCTTGCCAGGCTTTCGTTGGAAGACTGGCGGCAGGTCATGTCGGTCAATCTTGACGGGCTGTTCCTTTCGCTTCGCACCGCTATGCGTATGGCGCGCGATAATGCGGCAATCGTTATCACGGCTTCCTCCGCGGGGGTGAAGGCGGAGCCGGGCACCGGCCCTTATGGTGCGTCAAAGGCTGGCGCGATCCAGCTTGCCAAGATCGCCGCCAGGGAAGGTGCACCGCGCCGGATACGCGTCAATGCCATCGCTCCGGGCGGCGTGGATACCGCGATCTGGGACGGCTTGCCGTTTTTCGAGGATCTGAAGGCGAGGCACCAGGGAGACAGGGAAGGCGCGCTTCTTGAACTGGCGCAGGGCATGACGCCGATGGGCCGGTTCGAATCCGCTGACGAGATCGCCACGCAGGTGCTGTTCCTGCTGTCCGAAGCGTCGGGCACGATGACCGGCGCCACGCTGATCAGCGACGGCGGCTATTCGCTTTAACCCGCAGGCGCCGCGCACAAATGAAAACCCCTCCCCGCGATGAAGCGGAGAGGGGTCTCACAATTCCCTCTTCGAGAAAGTCCTAGCGGCGCGCGAAGCGAACGCCGGTGTCCACCGCGCCTGGCAGCGGAGTGCTGGCTGCCCAGGTGATGCAACCTTCGCCGGCAGACGAAGTGTTTACGTTGGCGCACATGGAACGGCTGGACGCGACGTTGAAGCCGCCTGCCGATACGCGCCAGTAACGCTTGCCGCGCACCACCGCTTCGCTGATCACCATCTCGTGATCGGCAAGTTGCGGGTGGCGGCTGACATAGATGCCCCACGCCCGGCGTGCGCCCTGTTCGCTGGAGAAACTGCCCAGCTGAACCAAATGCGTAGGATCGGAGACAGGGCCGGTTGCTACGGCACGTACCGGAGCTGGTGCCGCTGTAGCACTGGAGGCGACTGCACGACGCGGAGCAGGGCTTGCGGCATAGCGCGATGCAGCGGCGCTGGGCGCGGCTGAACTGGGCTCTGCCATCACGGCCTGCACCGATGGTGCGGGTTGCAAGGCGGGCGAAGATGTCCGCGCCGATGCTGATGCCGATGCAAATCGAGCCGCATCAGGCGTGACATTCGACTGGGCCGGCTGTGCAGGCGCGTCGTTGGCGAAAGCTTCGGCAAAATTTACCGCCGGTGCAGCTTGCGTAGTCTGATAGCGATTGATGCTGGCTGCGGGCGAGTTGGCCGCCGGAAGTTCACCGGAACCGTTGTCGGCCGGGAAGTTAACGGCAAGGTCGGATTGCGCCGGGTCCGCCGTGGCGCTTGCTTCGGCAGCGAACTGCTCGTCGATCGGGTGGTTGGCGAGCGCCAGGTGCATTGGCTGGCCGCCATCACGCACACCGGCGGGCACGCCCAGCAATCCGGCAACGCGGTGCTGATACGCTTCTGCATGGGTAAGCTGGGCCCACTCCTGCATCCGGGCACCGACCTGATCGGCAGGCACATCCTGCGCCACCATCAGGCGGGCATCGCGCCAGCGACCGGCTACTGCATAGGCGTAGGCCAGGTTCTGGCGAACCTTCACCGTGTTGTGCCCCTGGCGAACTGCGTTGGAAAGAATATGGATGCCGCGCTCGGGTTCGCCTGCCAATGCATAGGCAAGGCCAAGATCACCGGCGGCGATTTCGCCTTCCCAGTCGCGCAGCAGCGAAGACGCTTCGGCAAAACGGCCTTCGCCGGTGAGGGCGAGGGCCAGGCTCAACGCAGCGCGCGGGCTGTTGTCGCCCAGCGCCATGGCATCCTGGAATGTGGTCGAAGCGGAGGCGAAACGCCCCTCCTCGAGATAGGCATTGCCCAGCAGCTGGCGATAGGTGGCGTTGCGCGGCTCTGCCGTAACGGCCAGTTCGGCTTGCTGGATAGCTTCGCTGGTGTGGCCACGCTGCATGGCCTGTTGCGCATCGGCAGCAGCAACGGCGGCGCGCGGCGCAGGGGAGCCGGCGCAACCCGTCAACAGGACTGCTGCCATCGCGGTCGAGATGCCCAGACCGATCATCGGATTTCGCGTGTCCTTGCGGTACATAGGATATTTCCCCTTCAGCCCTTGGTCTTGTTGCCCGCGACGTGCGCGGCGATGGAATCGAGTTCCGGAATATCATGCAGGAAGCGATCGAGTGCTTCGGTCACCAGTTGCTGGGCGCTGCATGCCTGCATCGTGCTGGCAAGCCGCAGTTTCAGGTGACGTTCGTTGTCGAGGCGCAGCGTGAATGCCGCGCGGCGACCCTGGTCAGCAGCTTTCTGGCGCGGCTTAGTTGCTGCGTCGAGCGATACCGGCGTGCGCTTGTGAGCGACATCATTGGCCACGTGCAGGTGAACGACACCGTCATCGTCACCCATGTCGTTCCAGCCCAGGTCCGACTGGCTTTCTGCAAGGTCATCGAAATCGTCACCCAGTTCGGCGACGCGATCGTTCTGTGTCAGCTGCGCACGCATGGCAGGCTTTGCCGTACCCTTGCGCGCCAGCAGCATCGGACCGAGCGAGGCGAAGTTTCCGCTATCCGTCATCACGCTGCCCATCACTGCGCCACACGGCGGCCAAAGCCTCCGCCCTGCGCACGGGCTGCGCCATTTGCCTGCGCCGCCTTGCTGCCGGGGGTGGCAAATACGGTGCGGCGGAAGTTCTTTTCAAGACGGTCGGCAACATAGTGCCACAGCGCCGTGATTTCCTGCGAGCTGCGACCTTCCGGATCGATTTCCATGACGGTGCGACCGTCGATCATCGACGCTGCGAAATCGGTGCGGTGGTGAATTGTTATCGGGGCAACGGTGCCGTGCTGCGATAGCGCGACAGCGGCTTCCGAAGTGATCTTGGCCTTCGGGGTTGCACCGTTGACCACGAAGATCAGCGGCTTGCCGGCGCGTTCGCACAGGTCCACCGTGGCACCAACGGCGCGCAAATCGTGCGGGCTGGGCCGGGTCGGGACAACCATGAGTTCCGCAACCGAGATCACCGACTGGATGGCCATGGTGATGGCGGGAGGCGTATCGATAACGGCCAGCTTGAAACCCTGCTGACGCAGAATCGCAAGGTCATTGGCCAGCCTGGCAACCGTGGTCTGGGCGAAAGCGGGAAATTCCGCTTCACGCTCGTTCCACCAGTCAGCAAGCGACCCCTGCGGATCGATATCGATAAGCACAACCGGGCCAGCGCCAGCGCGCTGCGCCTGGACAGCAAGGTGTCCGGATAGGGTGGTCTTTCCAGAACCACCCTTCTGCGATGCCAGTGCTAAAACGCGCAAGGCTATTCCCCCTAGAACAAGCGACCCGACCAAGTCTCAATTACGGGCCTTCGCCTAAGGACTTCGCAGACTACCCTTTATTTTGAGTTAATTTGCGAATGTGTCGCGGCTGCTTTTTTTGACGGTGTGGGAGGGCTTGTTCTTCGTCCGGCGCGGCGCGCGCAGCTGGGCGATACGAAATAATCGCTGCCAATAAACGCTTTGCTAATGGCTTGTTTACTATGGCATCGTGCATTGGGCCTAACTGGGGACGTCAGAGTGACAATGTCTTACCAACAGAACTCCGTGATCACGAAAGCTGCCGGCTTGCTTGCCATGCTTGCTTTTGCCGCACCTCTTGGCGCAACCGTGCGCGACGGCGTGGACGCGTGGTCGCGCGGCGATTATGCCGCCGCCGTCGCCGAATGGCAGGGGCCTGCGGCAGCCGGCGATCCCGACGCCTTGTTCAACATGGGGCAGGCCTATCGCCTGGGTCGCGGGGTGCCTGAAGATTTCGATCGCGCCGAGCAGTTCTATCTCGCAGCAGCCCAGGCAGGCCATGTGCAGGCGGCCGACACCTACGGGCTGATGCTATTCCAGGATGGGCGCCGGACAGAAGCGTTGCCCTATGTCCAGGCCGCCTCGCGCAGGGGAGACCCGCGTGCGCAATACCTGATCGGTATAGCCCATTTCAACGGAGACCTGGTCGAGCGCGACTGGGAGCGGGCCTATGCCCTGCTGACCTTGGCGAATGGTGCCGGTTTGCCGCAGGCGGGACCGGCGATCCAGCAGATGGATAGCCACATTCCGCTCGAACAACGCCAGGCGGCCGTCGCGCTTTCCCGGCAGATCGAACTGGAGGCGGAGCAGGCCCGGTCGGTGCAACTGACTGCGGCGGACTTCGCGGCGCCCGAGGCAGGCCCTGCGCAACAAGAGGCCATGCCGCAGGCGCGACCGGCTCCGCAGCCCTCCGCCGTTGCGCAGAGCGTCCCGCGGCAAATTCCTGCGGTAACGGTTTCGCCGTCGGTGTCGGCAGCGCGCGATGCGGTTGCCCAGGCGCGCGAGGCAACAGGTATCGGAGACCCCGCAGATGCCGGGGCGAGTTATGCGCTGGGCGCAGCAGCTTCGCCGACACCCCAACCACAACCAAGGCCGGTCGAGGTGGCAGCAGCGCAACCTTCGCCGCCGCGTCCTGCACCAACACCGCGACCCGCGAGCTCGCAACCCGCTCCCGCGGAAGTTGCCGCCCGCAACGAAGGGCCATGGCGTGTGCAGCTGGGCGCATTTGGCGTTCCGGGCAATGCAGAGCGGTTGTGGAACAGGCTTTCCAGCCGACCCGAGATTGCCGGTCGCGAGCGGTTGCTGCTGCCCACAGGCCGTGTCACCCTGCTTCAGGCCTCGGGCTATGCAACCCGCGCCGAGGCGCAATCTGCGTGTGCGAGCTTGCGCGCGCGCCGGGCAGGAATGCCTCGTCACCCGCAATTGAGTAGTGGCAACGCCAAGCTGGCCGCTTCCATAAGCTTCGCACATCGGCCATACGCGGCGCGGGCTAGATCGACGGGGCGGCGCGATGACGACACAGGACCAGGTGACACCTGACAGCGAACAGCAGGTCGCATCTCCTGCCAGTCCCGCCGAGCGCATTGCCAGCCTCGACCTGATCCGCGGTGTTGCGGTGCTGGGCATCCTGGCTGCGAACATCATAGCCTTTGGCATGCCGTGGACCGCCTATTCCTGGCCCGATGCCTTCCTCACCGGACATGACGAAACATCCGACTGGCTATGGGTTGCCCAGTTCGTGCTGGTCGACGGGAAAATGCGCGGGTTGTTTAGCCTGCTTTTCGGAGCCGGGATGGCCCTGTTCATGGAGAGGGCGTGGGCACGCGGTAGTGGGCTGGGGCTCCAGGCAAGGCGGTTGGCGATCCTGCTGGTCTTCGGCCTGGTCCATTTCTATTTCATCTGGCGCGGGGATATTCTCGTGCTCTACGCGGTCGCCGGATTTGCCAGCATGCTGTTCTTGCACATGACCGCGGGCAAGCTGCTGACCCTTGGACTGATCGGTTACGTGTTTGGCGCGCTGTTCTTTGCGCTGGCCATAGGCTCTGCCTATTTCGTCGCCGAGACCGCATTCGGTCAGGCAGAAGGCATGGAAGAGGCACGCGGTTCCATCGTTGAAGCACAACAGGCCGCCGTTGCCGACGATGCAGTAGAAATCCCCATCATGACGCAAGGCAGCTATGCCGATTTCGTATCGCATAATTTTACCGCGCATGGCGCAGATCCACTCACTTCGCTCTTGTTGATGGTTTTCGAGACCGTCCCCCTGATGCTGATCGGCATGGCGTTCTACAGATTCGGTTGGTTCAGCCCGGACGGTGCAACGGGCAAACGCAGGGCCTGGGGATGGTCGCTGCTGATAGCTGGCGCCGCTTTGAACCTGCTGATGGCTTTGTGGGTAAGGGATGGCGGCTTTACCTATTGGGGTACGCTATCTGCAATGATGGCCTTTGCCATGTTGCCGCGCCTGCCGATGATCCTCGGCCTGGCCTTGCTGTTGGCACTGTACGGTAACACCGCCACCGGCTGGCTTGCCGAGAGGTTGTCGGCCGCCGGGCGCGCGGCCTTCACCAACTATCTGGGCATCTCGGTGCTGATGATGCTGATCTTCCATCCGTGGGCCGGCGGTTTGTGGGGCGAGTTGACCCGTCCGGAGCTTTACCTGGTAGTGGCTCTCGGCTGGGCGGTCATGCTGGCATGGTCGAAGCCCTGGCTGGACAAATTTCGATATGGGCCGCTTGAGTGGTTATGGCGCTGCCTGACCTATGGCCGGATATTTCCCGTTGCGCCGATAACGGGTGAAACCATCTTGAGAATAATTCTCAAGAGACTTGCTAATGCAACCCATTCGCATTATTAGAACGGAGTAGCCGAAAGGGATTCGCTCGCGCATGTACACTTGCATCTGCAACGCCATCAAGGAAACCGACCTGCGCAAGGCTGCGCGGCAGCATCGCGGCGGTGCCGAAAGCGTTTACGCAAAGCTGGGCAAGCGCCCGAATTGCGGCCAGTGTCTCGACGAAGCGCACTACATTATCACTGAAGAGCGCGAAGCCATGGCGCAGCCCATGGCAGCGGCCTGAGCGTCTCCTGACACGCATTCGCAACAAGGCGATTTTCTGCGGTTTTGACGCAGTTTCTCGACGTCTTTTCCTTGCAAATTGCAATCGTTCCTGACCATCTTGTGGCCTGAGAAATCCAGTCAGGAGACAGTTCATGAACGGCGACGAAAAAGTCATCGAGTACCTCAACAAGGCTCTCACAAACGAACTGACGGCGATCAACCAGTATTGGCTGCACTATCGCGTCCTCAACGACTGGGGTGTTTACAAGCTGGCCGAATACGAGCGGCACGAGAGCATCGACGAGATGAAGCATGCCGATTGGCTGGCCGATCGCATCCTGTTCCTCAACGGGCTGCCAAACTTCCAGGCCATCCACAAGCTGAAGGTGGGAGAAACGGTTGAGGAAATCCTCAAGGCCGATCTCGCGCTGGAGCATGAGGCTATTCCCTTGCTGCGCGAGGCTGCCGATTATTGCCAGGAGGCGAAGGATTTCACTTCCGGGCAGTTGTTCGAAAAGATCCTCGCCAGCGAGGAAGAGCATGTCGATTTCCTCGAAACCCAATTCGACATGATCGAACGCATGGGCATCCAGAATTATGTCCAGCTGAACAGCAAGGCTGCGGGCGAGGGGGAAAACGACGCGGGCGCCGCCTGACTGCTTCAGGCGACCCGCCAGTAGGGTGCCTGCCGTGGGCTCTGCTTCTCGATCGTTGCAACCATCCTGTCGCCCTGGAAAATCTGGGCCACGCCGCTTGCGATATTGATATCGGCCACGATCAGCGCCGTGGCGAGATCGGGCACGTCAAGCGAGAGTGTTTCAGCCGCACCTGTGCGGTCGATCCTCAGCTCATAGCGTTGCATGATCATTACCTCTCCACCGGATATCTCTGACATCCATCTGCCGCATAAACGTGTCAGAATTGGGAAAGGTCCGAGCAATTGGTCTGAAAAACCAATCGTTCCGGCTATTTAGGTCGCTTGACTGGCGAAATTCAAACAACCGAAATCAGGCGCGGCTGTCGTTCTCTCGCTCGCGCGCCAGAATTTCCCGGCTGCGCTTCCTGCGCTCCCGCGCGGTTGCCGCTGCGAGGCTGGTTTCGCGAAAGAACAGCGCCAGTGCAACCGAAAGCTGCGCCATGGTGGCAATCCACAAGATGGCAACAAGCGTTCCGATCCGCGGTTCGATAAAGGCGCTGATAAACAGGATCGCGATCACGATACAGATCGTCAGCGCGGCAAGCGTCGATAGCTTGACGGCAATTTGCGCAAACTTCTGCCGCTGGATCAGCGCCGGCAATTCTTCGGATTCCCGGTTGTCCTCGCCAGCCTCTTCCAGCCGTTCGATCATCTCGATGCGATCGAACAGCCAGGTCAGCCGCAGGTTCATGACATTCAGCATTGCGCCGATACCCGCCAGCAGGAAAACGGGCGCCAGGCTCAGTTGAACCATCTCCTGCACACGAATGGTGCTGGACGTACGTTCGATCAGTTCGCCGGTAAGTGAAAGGGTATCAAGCATCGGTGCTGGCTAGTCCCGACCCTGTCCGCCGCTGAATTTCCCGCCGCCGCCGCGGTTGGAATCATAGGGATTCTTCGGGCTCTTCAGTGTCAGGCGCACGGGCACGGCGCCAAATCCCAGCTTCTTGCGAATATCATTGAGCAGGTAGCGTTCGTAGCTTGTCGGCAGATCGTCCAGCCGCGTCCCGAAGATCACGAAACGTGGAGGGCGCGTGCCAACCTGCGTGATGTAGCGCAGCTTTATCCTGCGTCCGCCGGGTGCAGGCGGTGGGTTCTTTGCCAGCGCATCGTCGAACCAGCGATTGAGCGCGGCCGTGGGCACGCGGCGGCTCCATGCTTCGCGCAATTCGAATGCCGCGCTCAGCATGGTGTCGAGACCTTTGCCGGTCATGGCCGAGACCGCGAACAGCGGCACGCCCTTCAACTGCGAAAGACCTTCTTCCAGACGCGCCGCGGATGCCGTTGAACAGCCCGCTGGGGTCTTCGGCAATGTCCCACTTGTTGATCGCCACCATCAGCGCGCGGCCTTCGTCGATCACCTGGCTGGCGATCTTGAGATCCTGCACTTCCAGTCCGCGCGTCGCATCCAGCAACAGCACCACGACTTCGGCATAATCGACGGCGCGCATGCCATCCTGCACCGAAAGCCGCTCCAGCTTGTCCACCACCTTGGCGCGCTTGCGCATTCCGGCGGTGTCGATCAGCTTGATGACACGATCTTCGCCGGTTTTCGGATCGGTCCATTCCCAATCGATCGCGATGGAATCGCGCGTGATGCCGGCTTCCGGCCCGGTCAACATGCGATCTTCATCCAGCAAACGGTTTATCAGAGTGGACTTGCCCGCATTGGGGCGCCCGACAATCGCCAGGCTGAGCGGAGCACCTGGGTCGACTTCTTCCAGCTCTTCGCCATCTTCGGCGGCGGCCCTCGCAGCGTCGGCCGCAATTGCGGCTTCTGCTTCTGCCTCCAGCTGCATCCGGTCGGCCTTTTCGTCGATCAGCGGAATAAGTGCGGAATACAGATCGGCCACGCCTTCGCCGTGTTCGGCGCTGACCGGGATCGGCTCTCCGAGGCCAAGCGAATAGGATTTAAGGATACCGCTCTCACCGGAATTGCCTTCCGCCTTGTTGGCGACCAGCACCACAGGCACTTCCTGCTGGCGAAGCCAACGTCCGATTTCCTCGTCCAGGGGCGTAAGTCCGGCGCGCGAATCGATGACGAAAAGCGCTGCGTCGGCATCTTTGAGCGAGACTTGCGTCTGCGCCAGCATGCGGCCGGGCAGGGACTTGTCATCCTCGTCTTCCCAACCGGCAGTATCGACGGCCTCGAACTCCAGGCCCGACAGTCCTGCCAGCCCCATCCGCCGGTCGCGCGTCACGCCAGGCTGGTCATCAACCAGCGCCAGCCGTTTGCCGACCAGCCTGTTGAACAGGGTCGATTTGCCGACATTGGGGCGGCCAATGATGACCACCTGGGGGATCTTGCGCGTTTTCATGCCGAGCAGGTGGAGGGCGCGGGGCACAATAGCAAGGGCCAACGCCCTCGCAATCGCTCACCAGCTGCCGGTGTTTTCCATGCTGGCCCACGGTTCCTGCGGGTCGAGATGGCCATCCTGTAGCAGTTCGACACTGATGCCATCTGGCGATCGTACAAACGCCATGTGGCCATCGCGCGGTGGGCGGTTGATGGTGACACCTGCATCCATCAGGCGCTGGCAGGTGTCGTAGATATTCTCCACCCGATAGGCGAGGTGGCCGAAATTGCGCCCGCCATCATAGGCTTCCGGCGCGCTACCGTCTTCGGGCGGCCAGTTGTAGGTCAGTTCCAGCTCGGCCACATCCTCCTGCCCCGGCGCTGCGAGGAAGATCAGCGTGAAACGACCTTGCGGCACATCCTTGCGGCGTACCTCCTCCAGACCGATCAGCTTGAAGAAATCGAGAGTGGCCTCGGCATCGGTCACCCGGATCATGGTGTGAAGGTAGTGGACCATCGTGTGCAAACTCCATTCATCGCTATTCAAACACGGTTCATCGCTATCCGAGTAGAGATGTGCATCACACACGAACCCGGAGAGCCGCCATGACCGAATATACGGACGAAACCGCTGCGCAAGCCACTGCTTTCTGGAACAGGCCCCTCGTCCTCGCATCCGCAATTCTGGCTGTTGGTCTTGGCGTCGGCGGGTTTCTGACCGGCGATGGGCTGGTCCGGGCCAAGATGGCTGATCGAACCGTCACGGTGCGAGGCCTGGCGGAACGCGACGTCATGGCCGATCTTGCGGTGTGGACGCTGGCCTATTCGGATACCGCCACCGACCTGGCCACCGCGCAGGAAAACGTGGATCGCGACACGCGGCAGTTGGAAGAGTTCTTTATCGGCCTCGGTTTTCCCGAAGATGCCCTGCAGGCGGTCTCGGTCAACGCATCGAGTTACACGCCCGAGGACGGGATCACGCGCTACACGGTGAATCAGGGGATGAGCCTTCGCACCACCGACATCGAACGCGCCCAGCGTGCGGTTCGGCAGGAAGCCGAGCTGGTGAGGCGAGGTGTGCTGCTGCAAAACTCGAACATGAGCTTCACTTTCACCGGTCTTAACGCGATCAAACCCGAGATGGTGGCGGAAGCAACGCAGGATGCGCGCGCTGCGGCAGAGCAGTTCGCGCAGGATTCCGGCGCGGGCGTGGGCAGCATCCGCCGGGCGACGCAGGGCTATTTCTCCATCGATGCGCGCGATGGCGACGCCAGCGGATGGGGCGCCGCCGAAACGCCGTTCAAGAAAGTGCGCGTGGTGACAACCATCGACTTCACCCTCGATTGACGAGGCCAAGCGAAAGGGCCCGCACCGTCGCCGGTACAGGCCCTTCCGTTCCTCGCTTTGCGCGATAGCCTTAGAAGCTGGCGCCCAGAGTGACGACGACGCCATCGCTGGTAAAGGTGCCACCTGGATCGATGATGCCGTCACCCTCGACACCGACGTAGGCGACGCCAACAGCCAGCGGCGTGCCGGGCACGGCGAGTTCGGCGCCGATCGAATAATCGAACGCTTCGCTATCGGTGGTGAAGGTCAGGAAGCCATCGGTGTAGCCGACGTGGCCTGTCAGGCTGACCGGCGTGCCGGGAATGCCGACGCCCACATCGGAATAGATGTAGAAGTTGTCGGTGCCTCCCAGCGAATCCTGGTCAGGAGCATAGGCAATGCCAACGGTCACTTCAGCCGGGCCGAGCGCTGCGCCAACAGAACCGTAGAACTCGACATAGTCGAAATCACCGGCACCGGCGTCGGGATAGATGTAGACGATCACGCCGACATCGGTTGAAATGTTGCCGAATTCACCAGCCCAACCACCGTAGATATCAAGCTCTGTGCTGCCGTAACCGACAGTTTGCTCGTCAAGCGACGATGCCCAGGTGCCGACATAGAAACCGGCGGGAAGGCCGACATCGACGCCCCCCTGGATGGCAAATTCACCACCGGACAGGTCAACGCCGCGGAAGCGATACTCGCTCACCAGAGCGACATTTGCGGAAACCTCGACACCGATACCATCGTCGTCCTGCGCCATGGCAGGAGCCGCGAGGGCAGTGGAAAGGGCGAAAACAGATGCAGCCGTAAGGCTGCGGACGGACGTAAGCATGGGCAATTTCCCTCAATTGCTTGTGTGAACTAATGCTTCATCCCACCTGCGCCATTCGCGTGTTGGCATCTTTTAATGCGCCAATTCGCCGCGAAAGCCATGCTATCTTGCATAGCCATTGTGCATTGCACAAGAAAAATTGCGCAACCTTCCTATGGCACGTTGCAAGTGTGCTCATTCTGCATCACATTCAGCGGCCCGACATGAATTCCTTGTCATTGAGGCTTGCGGTGCCAACCGATTGCGCGCTCGTGCGTAATCACTATGTGGGCCAGACCAGTTGAGCATGTTTGAATTTTTCCGATCCAAGAGGGCGGAGCCCGAGCTCCCCAAGATTGAGGCCAGCGTGCCTGATGGGGAGCGTGTGTACGCCGTCGGCGATGTTCATGGGCGCAGCGACCTCCTCATCGCCTTGATCGAGGCGATCGAGATCGACAACCGCGATAGGGGAGAGGCAAAGACCACAGTTGTCTTGCTGGGCGACTTGATAGACCGGGGCCCCGATAGCGTGAACGTCCTGGCCCTGGCCCGTGAATGGCAGAAATTCCGCGAGGTCCGTATCCTGGCTGGCAATCACGAGGAAATGTTCCTCCGCAGCTTCGACGATCCGGACCTTTTGCGCCACTTCCTGCGCCACGGCGGGCGGGAGACGCTCTTGAGCTATGGCTTCAACAAGCGGCAATTCACCATGGCTTCGCTCGAGGAGATCACGGAGATCATGGCAAAGCTTGTTCCCCAGGCCGACCGCGATTTCATCGCCGGGTTCGAAAACATCGTGAAAATCGGTGACTATATTTTCGTCCATGCCGGGATTGACCCCGGCATTCCGATGACACAGCAAAGCGAGGCGAAATTGCGCTGGATCAGGGAGCCATTCCTCAGTTACCGCGAGCCCCACGATGGTGTCGTGATCCATGGCCATACGATCACCGATTCGCCGGTCGATCAGGGTAACCGGATCGGGATCGACACGGGAGCCTACAGCAGCGGGCGCCTGACTTCCCTTGTGCTGGAGGGCCGGTCTCGCCGATACATCACGGCGATCGACGATACCGAGGGCGAGGAAGAGATCAGCATCTGTCACGTAGAATAAGGCCCAAAAATTTGCCGGGGAGCCTGTAAGCCGGGTTCTGTCCCGCAGCCGATATGCTGACACATCAGCGCCGCGGGGGCAGCCATTCATCTCGGCGACGGATTGCTCCGTGCGCTCAAGCAACCAACCCGGGTCTCTCGGAGCGAAACGCTCCTGCCTCTTGCGAAGCGCGAGACCCCTATGCGGTCTTGCTCCGGGTGGGGTTTGCCATGACGGGAACCGTTACCGGCCCCCCGGTGCGCTCTTGCCGCACCCTTTCACCCTTGCCTGTGCCTTTTGACGGGCCATCGGCGGTTTGCTCTCTGTGGCACTTTCCCTGCGGTTGCCCACGGCGGGCGTTACCCGCCACCCTTGTTTCGTGGAGCCCGGACTTTCCTCGACATCCTTGCAGATGACGCGGCTGCCCGGCTCCCCGGCATGGCGCATATATGCGCAAGGATCGCCGTAGGGAAGGGTGCGCGTCGCTTGCGCGGCTGTTATCGGGTGCGGCCCCGGTCGCGGTCGAGCAGCAACTGGAACAGGATAGCCCGGACTTCGCCATCGATCTTTCCGTCGATCATCTCGGGACGCCAGCGGCGCTGGAAGGCCTCCACCGCATCGTGGCCGTCGGTAATGTCATATCCGAACCGTTCGAGCGCGAGATAGAAAGCCGCATCATTGTCGAACGGGTTGTTGGGGGAAAGCTTCTCCGGTCGCGGCAGACAAAGGCCATATTCGGCCAGCCTGTCCCACGGAAACAACTCGCCCGGATCGATCTTGCGCCCCGGTGCAACGTCGGAATGGCCCACCACATTGGCGCGCGGGATATCGTGCTGCTTCACGATTCGGTTCAGCAGCGGAACCAGCGCCTCGAACTGGGCATCGGCAAACTCGCGGTAGCCGCCCGCGTGGCCCGGATGATCCAGCTCGATCCCGATGCTGGCCGAATTCACATCGCGATGGCCACGCCAGTAGGAAACGCCGGAATGCCAGGCGCGCTTTTCCTCGGGCACCAAACGGATGACTTCGCCGGTTTCGGTAATGCAGTAATGCGCGCTGACCTTGGCCTCTGGATTGCACATCTTGTCGATGGCATTCTCCACCGGTTTCATCTCGGTATAATGCAGCACCACCATCGAGATTGGCAGTTTGCGCTCGTCGAAATTCGGCGAGTGTTCTACCTTGTGAACCAGTGGATCGGTCAACCGATCATGCCTTCCGGTTCGGGCAGCATGGCACCCAGCACCAGCGCTTCCTTGCCATGATGATATTGCACCGCGCCGCCATCGCGCTCCACGATCAGGCGGATGAGGTGGGCAGGGGCGGTCCGGCCCGAAAGCTCCTCTGCCGCCAGCGAGCCATCCAGCGCCTTGCCGATATTGGCATCGAAGGCGATGCGCGGGCCGCTTGCGCGAATGGCAATTTCGGTCTGGCCGTTCGTGCGCTCCGCCCCGACGGACAGGGTTCCGCCGCGCACCAGTGAATCAAGGCCCATCGCGGCAAGATTCAGCAGCACCTTGATGGCGGGCTTGGCAAGCGTCTGTTCGCTGACGGCCCAGTCCAGCGTAAGCCGCTCGTCCGCTGCGGTGAGCGAGGTGAGCAGTTCGTGCGGCTCTTCCACCGGAACCTGCTCGCCAAAACCGCCCGCGGCACCATAGGCGAGGCGAAAGAACTTGAGCTTGTTGGCCGAGATGCGCGCGCTCTGTTCCAGCAGGTCGAGACAGCGCTGGCGCATCGTCGGATCCTTCTCGTCCGCCAGCAACTCCAGCCCGTTGTTCAAGGCGCCAACGGGGCTGAGCATGTCATGGCAAAGGCGGGAGCAGAGCAGGGAAGCAAGATCGAGAGAAGATGTCATTCAGGTATCGGCCAATCAACATTAACATTCAGGTTGACGAAGTTGACAGTGTGTCAACTCGCCGGTTTCGGGATAAATATCATGAAGTTCAGCAACTTACCGAGGAAATGCCTGGTTGACACTTCGTTGGGCATCGCGCGCGAAAATCATCCTTTCCCGTCATTTGCCGTCTTAGCCATCATCGACCGCGTAGGGAAGCAGGGTAAAACCGCATTCGTCGTCACGCCAGAACGATACGTCATGTTCCGCAAGTTCGCCCGGCGCAATGATCGCCCACAGCAAACCGTCGTGTGCGGCCTCGTCGCGGTCGGTGACAGAAGGGTGTGCCGGTCCTCGGGGATGCGAATGATAGTAGCCCAGCACCTGCGGGCCTCCTGCGCGCGCCGCGCGATGCGCATCGACCAGCGCCTGCGGATCGATCTCGAAATGCGTGTGCGGTTTCGGGTGGACATTGGCGGCGGGCAGGGCGGCGGTGATACAGGTGTCGTTGCCCAACAGGAAACCGCAGCATTCGGCGGGACTGGAATTCAACGCCTCTGCACGGAGCAATTCCATTACATCTCTTGTCACCAGCAGTCCCATTGCGCATGGATCATAGCATGGCTGGCCCCGAAACCATTACCGAAACCATTACCGGAACGATCCAGTCCACTGCCCGGCTGGACAAGGCACTGGCCGACGCCACCGAATTGTCACGAGAGCGAGTGAAAGCCCTGATTGCCGAGGGAAAGGTGTCGCTGGACGGAGAGGTGGTGAGCAGTCCCAAGGCCAAAGCTCAAGCTGGCTTGAGTTTCTCCATCCACCTTCCGCCCCCAGGCAATCCACAGGCTATTCCACAGGATATCCCCATAGTTGTCACCTACGAGGATGAGCACCTGATCGTGGTGGACAAGCCGGCCGGCATGGTGGTCCACCCGGCGGCGGGCAATCCCGATGGCACGCTGGTGAACGCGTTGCTGCATCATTGCGCGGTAAGCGGCGGCGGCCAGCTATCCGGCATCGGCGGGGTCGCGCGGCCCGGTATCGTGCACCGGATCGACAAGGACACGTCCGGCTTGCTGGTGGTGGCCAAGAGCGACGCGGCGCATGAAGGGCTGGCGAGACAGTTTGCCGACCACTCGCTGGAACGCGCCTATCTGGCCGTATGCGGCGGCCATCCGGTGCCGCCATCGGGCACGGTGAATGCGCGGCTTGGCCGGTCCGACCGCGATCGCAAGAAAATGGCCGTTCTGGCGGATGATTCGTCGCGCGGGAAACACGCCATTACGCACTACCGGACGCTGGAGCGGCTGGACCATTGCGCCCTGATCGAATGCCGGCTGGAAACAGGGCGAACCCACCAGGTGCGGGTTCACCTTGCGTCAATCGGTCATCCGCTATTAGGAGACCCTGTGTACGGACGCACACCAACCGCGATCAGGCCGATTCTCAAGGCCCTGGATTTCAGCCGACAGGCGCTTCACGCGGCTCGACTCGGCTTCATTCATCCCGTCACAGGTAACCGTCTGTCGTTTTCCAGCGAAATTCCGGACGACATGAGGGAACTGATCGACAAAACCGGTCATTCCAATCGATGAAATGCACCCTATATCGACCTGCGGTGCGCTATAAGCAGAGTTGCACCCAATGTGACCACCAAGACCGGGTGCCCATCAGGGGCCCGATACGAGCGGTCGACGACAAAGAAAGGTTTGGGACCAAGTGAGTAAAGTTAGATCATCCGTTCCGGCACTCGGCGGTGAGCAGGGGCTCAACCGTTATCTGTCGGAAATCAAGAAATTCCCCGTGCTTACGCCAGAGCAGGAATACATGCTCGCCAAGCGTTTTGAAGAGCACGAAGACCCCGATGCCGCCGCGCAGCTGGTGCAAAGCCACCTTCGACTCGTGGCGAAAATCGCCATGGGCTATCGCGGCTATGGCCTGCCTGTTTCGGACCTGATTTCGGAAGGCAACGTGGGCCTGATGCAGGGCGTGAAGAAATTCGAGGCCGACCGCGGCTTCCGCCTGGCGACCTATGCCATGTGGTGGATCAAGGCGAGCATCCAGGAATTTATCCTGCGCAGCTGGAGCCTTGTGAAAATGGGCACCACGGCCGCGCAGAAGAAGCTGTTCTTCAACCTGCGCCGCATGAAAAAGCAGCTGGAGGCTTATGAAGACTCCGACCTGTCTCCCGAGGACGTGAACAAGATCGCCACCGATCTGGGCGTGCCGGAGCAGGAAGTCGTCAACATGAACCGCCGGATGATGATGGGCGGCGATGGCTCGCTCAACACGCCGATGCGCAATGGCGAAGAAGGCAGCGGCGAATGGATGGACTGGCTGACGGATGACCGTCCGCTGCAGGACACCATCGTGGCCGACGCCGAAGAGGCCGACGTGCGCCGCGAAATGCTGGTGGAGGCGATGGACGCCCTCAACGAGCGTGAGCAGCATATCCTGACCGAACGCCGCCTGACGGAAAACCCGCAGACGCTGGAAGAATTGTCGCAGGTTTACGACGTCAGCCGCGAACGCATCCGCCAGATCGAGGTGCGCGCTTTCGAAAAGCTGCAAAAGGCGATGCAGCGCATCGCCGGCGAAAGGCTGATGCCGCAGGCGGCCTGATCAACGGATCACCAGGAAAGGGGCGGTGCCTTCGGGTGCCGCCCCTTTTTTGTCTGGGTTTCTATTTGGCTTCTTCGCCATCCTTTTTCAGCAGGAAAGAACCATCTGATTCGACAGGTTTGCGATTGTGCATGAGGACATGATCGTTGTCGTTTGTCGGCTGGCGTGGTCGTCACTATCGTGCTGCCGAATAACCGTACCCAAAGGGGGCATGGCCAGCATGGCAACGGCGTGGTCAAACAGTGCGTCCCTGCTGTTTATCGCGCAGTAGTCCGTCCTGACGATATCCAGGTTGCCCTCGAACACGCGCATCGCGCCCTCGGGGCAGCGACGTTGCAGGACGGTGAATTCCTCAATGATGTCTTCGTCTGGTTCGCGGGCAAGAAGGATGTAGTCGCTGCCCGGCCTCGCGCCGCGTTGCAGCACCCATAATTCGATAGGACCACCTTCATGCGCAGCGATCCCGATCCGGGCGAAAAACCCTGTAGTGGATGGGCCTTCTGATAAATCCTCGCGCGCGTACTCGTCGGTAATGATAGCGGCACAGTGGAACGTGCCGTAGTTCCTCAAACGCCACCACCACTCATCGGCATATTCGTTGCGAGGCATTCGGCTGGAATTTCCAGTCCCCCACGTTCACCCGCGATGCGCAGCCAGCGATCGATCCCTCGGGGATGGAACTGCGCGGCCAGAACTCCTGCCAATCGAAACCATAGAGAGGGAGATCGGAATGGATCAGTTCTCCTGCAAATTCGTCACCGGAAGACCAGAGTGCTTCGTCCTCACCCTGCGCAAATGCGGTCGCCGGGAAGGTAAAAAGCAGCAGGATCAGCAAGGTGCGCATTGTCCTTAGCCTAGTCGCGGGATGATCGGCGGGCAACGGCATTACTGTTTCAAGGTGGCACCAGACGCGCTAGGGCAACTGCCATGGCTCTCACCATCCTTCGCATTCCTGCCAAGATAATCCTGTGGTTCGTTATCATCAGCCTGGCGCTGGTGATCCTGCTGCGCTTCGTGCCGGTCACCTACACCGCCACCATGCTGCTGGACGAGCACGCCGTGACGCGCGACTGGGAGCCGCTGAGCCGGATCGATCGCAACATGGTGTCCGCGGTGATCGCGGCGGAGGACGGCAAGTTCTGCGAGCATGACGGTTTCGACCGCGAGGCCATCGAGGATGCGCTGGAGGAGCGCGCTCGCGGAGAACGGCAGCGCGGTGCCTCCACCATCAGCCAGCAGACCGCCAAGAACGTGTTCCTGTGGCAAGGCGGCAGCTGGTTTCGTAAAGGGCTCGAGGCGTATTTCACCGTCCTGATCGAGAATCTGTGGGACAAGCGGCGCATCATGGAAGTCTATCTCAACGTCGCCGAAACGGGGCTGGGCACCTATGGGGTGGAAAGTGGTTCGCAGCGCTATTTCGGCCACTCCGCCGCACGCCTTTCCGCCGATGAGGCCAGCCGCATCGCCGCCGTCCTGCCAAGTCCCAAGACCCGCGAAGCGGTAAATCCGGGCGGCTTTACAGCGCGCTATGGCAACACCATCGAAGCGCGCATCGGCGTTGTAAGGCGTGACGGCCTCGATAATTGCGTCTACGAATAGGCGGAATGGGCGCAGGGCACTCTCACTCACACGGGCTTGATGCCGGGAATGGTCACAAGAACGGACACGGAGCGGGGCATAGCCACGCGCCTGCCGATTTCGGCCGCGCATTTGCGATTGGCGTGGTGCTCAACACCGTCTTCGTTATCGTGGAAGCCGTTTTCGGTTTTATCTCCGGCTCGATGGCGCTGGTCGCCGATGCCGGGCACAATCTTTCCGACGTTCTGGGACTGCTGATCGCCTGGGGCGCCAGCATCGCGGCGAAGAAGCCGCCTTCCGCGCGATTCACCTATGGCCTGAAAAGCTCCACCATCCTCGCCGCCTTCGCCAATGCCATGCTGTTGCTGGTGGCTATCGGCGCGATCCTGTTCGAGACGGTCCAGCGCTTGCTCGACCCGATCGAGCCCGAAGGCTGGACGATGATCTGGGTGGCGGGCATCGGCATCGTCATCAACACCGTGACGGCGCTGATGTTCATGCGCGGGCGCAAGGATGACCTGAATATCCGCGGGGCTTTCCTCCACATGGCCGCGGATGCACTGGTAAGCGTTGGCGTGGTGATCGCAGGCGTGGCCATCCTGATGACCGGCGCGCTGTTGATCGACCCCATCGTCAGCCTGGTGATCGTGGCGGTGATCGCCTGGGGCACCTGGGGCCTGCTGAAAGACAGCGTGAAGATGAGCCTGCTGGCCGTGCCCGAGGGCGTGGACGAGGGCGACGTGCGCGAGATATCTGAGCGGACTTCCTGGCGTGAAGGGGGTTCACGACCTGCATATCTGGCCGATGAGCACCACCGAGACAGCGCTGACTGCACACCTCATCATGCCCGGCGGGCATCCGGGTGATGCCTTCCTGCGTGAAGCTTCGGACGAACTTGAGCACCATCACGCCATCGGGCACGTTACCCTGCAGGTGGAAACAACGTTCGAGGATTGCGGGAAGGATTGCGGATGATTGTCTTGCGAACCTTGCGGGCTCGATCCCGCTGGCACTCGCGGCTCTCACCATTGTCGCATGCACCTCGACGGATCATATCGTCGCCAATCGCGGGGACTTGCTGTCCACGCCCGCGCAGACTGAAACTGTTGGCGAGGCTCTGCAACGCAATCAGCGACAGGGCTGTCTGGGCAGCGGACCCCGTGCCAATAGCGAATGCCATAGAGAACTACGCGAATGGCGCGAAGTGATCGGGCCGCCACCGCCACCGCCACCGCCACCGCCTCCTCCAGAGCCGGAGTGATCCTCCAAATCATGGCAGGCACGAAAAAGCCCCGTTCCGCAGCTTGCGGAACGGGGCTTCCTGCTTGTCCGGAATTTACTCGCCGGTAGGCTGCTGTTCGGGATCCTGCGTCGGCACTTCACCAGTGGGATCGGTTTCGACCAGCTGGGCCACCTGGTCATAGACGGCGGCGTTCTGGTTCATCTGGTCGGCAACGGGCGGGTTCTGCTCACCCACCTGGCGGAAGAACATGGACGCATCGCGCAGCATCTTGGCGGCGAGTTCGGAATTGGATGGCATAGATAAGCTCCTTCTTGCCCCGCAGCGCGGGGTTCATCAGGCGCGCCCCGATTTCAGGCGCGCGGGTTTGAGGCCCGTTCGGACCTGTGAGAACAGCCAGACAGTTCAGGCCGGGTGGGAGGCGGGAAGCAGCAGGCGATTACGCCGCTGCTTCCTTCTTCTTCCCATTGTCGTTGGCCAGCACGCGGACGGGTTCCTTGCGGCCCTCCACCACGTCGGCATCGACGACCACTTCGGTCACGTCTTCCATGCTCGGCAGGTCGAACATGGTGTCGAGCAGCAGGCCCTCCACGATAGAGCGCAGGCCACGCGCGCCGGTTTTGCGCTTGATCGCCCTCTTGGCGATGGCTTCCAGAGCCTCGTCGGTGAAGGTGAGTTCCACGTCTTCCAGCTCGAACAGCTTGTGATACTGCTTCACCAGGGCGTTCTTCGGTTCCTTCAGGATCGTCACCAGCGCGTCGGTATCAAGGTCGTGCAGCGTGGCGATCACGGGAAGACGACCGACGAATTCGGGAATCAGGCCGAATTTCAGCAGGTCTTCCGGCTCGCACTTCTCCAGCATTTCGCCGATCTTCGCCTTGGTGGGGTCTTCCACATTGGCGCCGAAACCGATCGAGCGCTTTTGCAGGCGGTCGCCGATGATCTTCTCGAGTCCGGCAAACGCGCCGCCCACGATGAACAGGATGTTGGTGGTGTCCACCTGCAGGAATTCCTGCTGCGGATGCTTGCGCCCGCCCTGCGGCGGCACGGAGGCGGTTGTGCCTTCCATCAGCTTGAGCAGCGCCTGCTGCACGCCTTCGCCCGACACGTCGCGGGTGATGGAGGGATTTTCCGCCTTGCGGGTGATCTTGTCGATCTCGTCGATATAGACGATGCCCTGCTGCGCCTTCTCGACATTGTAGTCGGACGACTGGAGCAGCTTGAGGATGATGTTCTCCACGTCCTCGCCCACGTAGCCAGCCTCGGTCAGCGTGGTGGCATCGGCCATGGT
This sequence comes from uncultured Alphaproteobacteria bacterium, assembly GCA_963783265.1. Taxonomy (GTDB): domain Bacteria; phylum Pseudomonadota; class Alphaproteobacteria; order Sphingomonadales; family Sphingomonadaceae; genus Alteraurantiacibacter. The sequence continues at coordinate 111,613 of CAWAMU010000006.1, forward strand.
GAAAGGCACATCGAAAGTGCGCGCCAGCGTCTGCGCCAGCAGCGTCTTGCCGCTGCCGGTGGGGCCGACGAGGAGGATGTTGGACTTCGCCAGTTCGACATCGCCCTGCTTGCCCGAATGCTTCAGCCGCTTGTAGTGGTTGTGCACGGCGACGGAGAGCACCCGCTTGGCGCGTTCCTGGCCGATCACGTAATCATTCAGCGTATCGCAAATGTCGATGGGAGCGGGAACGCCGCCATCCTTGCGTCCGCCAAGGCCGCTCTTGGCCTCTTCACGGATGATATCGTTGCACAGTTCCACGCATTCATCGCAAATGAATACGGTGGGGCCTGCAATCAGCTTGCGTACCTCGTGCTGGCTCTTGCCGCAGAAGCTGCAGTAGAGGGTGCTTTTGCTATCGGTTCCGCTCAACTTGGTCATAACCTTCGTCCTATGCGCCCGGTCCGGTGCCTTTCAATAGCACGGGGCGCGGGAGAATCAGCCTACCAATCTAGGGTAGGCACGCTGAATATCAATCGATTGAACCCTAGCATCCCCGGCTTGCGCCAGCCTGAAGGGACAGGGTTGCCAAAATGCTACAACCCGCACGCTGTTGGTTAACGGGCGTGCGGGCTGTGCTGCAGGCTGGGCTGCAGGCTGTGCGATTACTCGCTTTCCTTCGTCGGTGCGCCGCCCGTACCGTCGCGATCATGCTCTGAATCGTCCTTCGGGCGATGGGCGAATACCGCATCCACGATGCCGAACTTCTTGGCTTCGTCGGCCTCGAGGAAGGTGTCGCGATCCATTGCCTTCTCGATATCGGTGAGGCTCTGGCCGGTATATTCGACGTAGAGATCGTTCATCCGCTTGCGAATCCGCAGGATTTCGCGCGCCTGGATCTCGATGTCGGAGGCCATGCCGCGGGCACCGCCGCTGGGCTGGTGAACCATCACGCGGGCGTTGGGCAGGGCCACGCGCATGCCGGGCTCGCCCGCTGCCAGCAGGAAGCTGCCCATCGAGGCAGCCTGGCCCACCACCACGGTGCGCACCTTCGGCTTGATGTACTGCATGGTATCATGGATCGCCATGCCAGCGGTCACCACGCCGCCGGGCGAGTTGATGTACATGGAGATGTCCTGCGAGTTCTCGCTTTCGAGGAACAGCAGCTGGGCGACGATCAGGCTCGCCATGTTGTCTTCCACCTGGCCGGTGACGAAGACGATGCGTTCGCGCAGCAGGCGGCTGAAGATATCGAAGCTGCGCTCGCCGCGGCTGGTCGATTCGACGACGACGGGCACAAGGGCGCCGGTGACGGGGTCGGTAGTGAAACGGTCTTTGTTGTCGCCGAACAGGTCGAACATGCGTGGTCCTTCTCTCGTGTTTGCCGGGCCTATGTCGCGTTTTGCGGCTGCGGGTTCAAGGGGGTGTGGGCACAAGGCCTTCAGATTCCGTTTATCGGTCCCTGACGACGGTTGTTCGTTTGGGGGGCAGTCGGGCGGGTAGGGTCGGTGATGGCGACTGGCTTTGCAGTATCACCTTGCCAGAGCCGATCTTGTGCCGCGAGGCGCAGGATCTTTTCGTCCAGCCCCCTGAAAACTTCCGACTGACGGCGGATTTTCCGAACTTTGCCGGGGGTTTGCCCCCGGACAACCCTTGAACATCGGTTGCCAGCCAACTGCCTGTCGCGCACAAGGGCCGGATGAGGATTTCCCTGTCGCTCGCGCTTGGCGCGGTATCGCTTTTCCTGTCAGCCTGCGTCACCGCTCCCTCTGATGACGGGCAAGGCGCCGATACCGGAACTCGTCCATTTGGCGCGATCGGTGTCGACGAGGCCGCATTACCCCGGCAGCCGCTGGTCATCGACCCTTGGACGGGGCGATCATCGCGCGAAGTTCGGCAATTGGACAAGACGCTCAATGCGCTGATCGTCTTCGATCCTTCGGTTCTCGAAGCGCCGCATGTGCCGGGCACCCTGCTGGAAAGCCGCACCGTACTGGTGAAAGACAATATCGAAACACGCGAATGGGCGACAACGGCGGGCAGCCTTGCGCTGGCGGAAAATGTCACCGGCCGGGATGCCCCGCTGATCGCCAGGCTGCGCGAGAATGGCGGCGTGGTGCTGGGCAAGACCAACCTTTCCGAATGGGCCAATTTCCGCAGCACGAATTCTTCCAGCGGATGGAGCGCAGTGGGCGGTCAGACGCGCAATCCGCATGCCACGGATCGTAACCCCTGCGGCTCGTCCAGCGGCAGCGGCGCAGCGGTGGCGGCGGGCTTTGCGTGGGCGGCTATCGGCACGGAAACGGACGGATCGATCACTTGCCCGGCCAGCGTCAACGGCGTCGTCGGTTTCAAGCCGACCGTCGGCATGGTCAGCCGCACCCATGTCGTGCCGCTCAGCGCCAGCCAGGATACAGCCGGACCGATGGCGCGCAATGTAGGGGATGCAGCACTCTTGCTGAGCGCAATCGCGGGCAGCGATCCGCTGGACCCGGCAACGGCCGATGCGGATGCGCATGTCACCAATTTCGCCGACGGGATCGGCCAATCCTCTCTGGAAGGCGTGCGCATCGGCGTAGTCAGGGGCCGCTATGGCGGGTTCGAGCCGCTGGGACAGCTTTACGAGCAGGCCCTGTCGGATTTGCGCCGCGCCGGTGCAGTGCTGGTCGACATCGAATTCAGCCCGAGCGACCAGATGGGGGAAGCCGAATACACGGTGCTGCTGTATGAATTCCAGCGCGACATCGGCCCCTATCTTGAGAGTTCTCCCGCCGAAATTCCCGTACGCTCGCTGAAAGACCTGATCGATTTCAACGCCGTTCACGCCTTGTCCGAAATGCGCTGGTTCGGGCAGGAGATCTTCGAGATGGCGCTGGAGACGACCGATGAAGGCGCCTACCAGCAGGCATTGGCGACTTCCCGCCGGTTGGCGCGGGAGGAGGGGATCGACCGCCTGCTGGCCGAGAACGATGTGGCTTTCCTGATTGCCCCTACCCGCGGGCCGGCGTGGAATATCGACCTGGTACTGGGCGATCATTTCACCGGCGGTATCGGTATCGGCAGCCTCGCCGCAGTGGCGGGCTATCCGCACCTGACCGTGCCGATGGGGCATGTAGAGGGTCTGCCGGTTGGCCTGTCCTTCATCGGCGCCCAGTGGGACGACCACGCCATCCTGCGTGCCGGCGCCGCCTACGAGCGTGCGCGATCGGTGGACATTCCCGATCCCCGCCTTGCGCCGTGGGAACCCTGGGCCGCAACGGACAGGGATTGAAGGGCCAGTTGTCGTGCCTGACCATGACTTGCTTTACCTGCAAGTTGATCTGGTCTAGCTCGCCGGACAAAATCAACCAGGAGTGTAATTCGCGTGTCTTATCGCCGTCCGCAGGCCGCCCATATGGCGTTGGTCGCGGCATTTCTTTTCCCCGCTGCACCAGCATTCGCTCAGGATCTCGATCCCACCGATGCCGGCCCCCCCGATGCGGTGGAACTGCCACCAGCCCAGCGACCGGCCTCCAGCGCGGCGGCGCGCGAGGTGTACGTCCCTGAGGATTTCGAACGCTTTGCGCCGCGCAACGCTGCCGACCTGATCGAGGAAATTCCGGGCTTCGAGATCGACGACAGTGGCGGCGGCAGTCGCGGGTTCGGGCAAGCCCAGGAAAACCTGCTGATAAACGGCAGCCGTATCTCCAGCAAGTCAACCAGCACGGCAGAACAGCTGGCGCGCATCCCGGTCAGCAATGTGATCCGCATCGAAGTGGTCGATGGCGCAACGCTGGACATTCCCGGACTGTCTGGCCGCGTTGCCAATATCATCGTCGAACAAGGCAGCCTGTCGGGCCAGTTCGAGTGGCGACCGGAATTCTATTCCGGGGTCGCGAACCCCAATCTGTTCGAAGGCGAGATTTCCCTGTCCGGCAGCACCGGTCCTGTGGACTTCACGCTCGCGCTGGAAAACGGCGCGTTCAATCGCGGATCGCAAGGCCCGGCGATCTTCACCGATGCGTTTGGCGAGGTGGATGCGCGCGACAATTTGACGCGCTCGGATTTCAACCGGCCCAACCTGAGCGGGCAATTCCAGTTCGACCTTGGCCCTGATGTGTCCGCCAACCTGAATGTGAGCGGCGGTATCGCAATCTTTCGCAGTATGGAGGAAGAACGACGCATCACATCCAATCCGCGCGATCCTTTCCTGGAGCGGTTTCGCGCCACCAATGATGAATGGTTCTACGAAATCGGCGCCGATATCGCGTTTCCATTCGGGCCGGGCCGGTTAAAGCTGATCGCGCTGGACGCATTCGAGAACAGCGACTTTGTTACCCGCTCGCTTCTCGACCTGGGCGACTATCCTGACAGCGGCACGCAGTTTGCGCGGGTCAGGGACGAGGGAGAGCGCATCGGGCGCGCCGAATATGGCTGGGGCATGTGGGGCGCGGACTGGCAGATCTCGGGAGAAGCGGCATTCAACCGGCTTGACCAGGTGGGTCGTCTGTTCGGCTACGATCACCTGGCACAGCAATATGCGGAAATTCCCTTCCCGGCGGGCGCAGGTGGCGTTCGCGAAGATCGTTACGAGGGTCTGCTGAGCGTGGGCTTCCCGCTGACAGACACCTTATCCGTGCAACTGGTGGGCGGGGGCGAATACTCCCGGATCGCCCAGACCGGCGCCAATGCCCTGTCGCGTACATTCCAGCGGCCCAAGGGCACGATCAGCATCGCCTGGGCACTGGCCGAGGGTTTCGACCTCAACCTGGAGATCGCACGTCAGGTGGGGCAGCTGAACTTCGGTGATTTCCTCGCCAGTGTAAACCTGACCGAGGACCAGACCAATGCAGGCAATAATAACCTGCGTCCGCAACAGAACTGGGATGTTACGCTGGAGGTCGCCAAGAACTTTGGCCCCTGGGGCTCTGCCACGCTGACGCTTTTCGACGAGCGGATCGAAGACCTTGTCCTGATTGTACCTGTGGGAGGCGGCGGCGAGGCACGCGGCAACATCGACAGCGCGCGTCGCTATGGTGCCGTGCTGAACGGCAGGCTGGAAATGGAACCTCTGGGTGTACGCGGCGCGCAGCTGGATGTGCGGATCGAGATCGAGGATTCAGGCCTCATCGATCCCGTTACCGCCGTCGACAGGCGCTTTGACGGAAACAATCCCTTCCAGGTCGAACTGAATTTCCGGCACGATATCCCCGAAACCGATTTTGCGTGGGGCCTGGGCTTTCGCGATACGGAGCGCGCGCCGTTCTTTCGGGTGCGCGAGGTGTTTCTCGACCATCCCCCCAGCACGTTTGGCTCCGTGTTCGTGGAGCACAAGGACGTGTTCGGGGCGACGGTAAGCGCGCGTGTGGGCAATGTGTTCGATGCCAACACCACGCTGGTGCGAACAGTCTATGACGGGCCGCGCGACGTGTCGCCGGTGCTGTTCACCGAAGACCGCCGACGTGAGATCGGCCAGACCTTCCGCGTGACCGTGGCGGGCAGCTTTTAAGATAAGAAAACCTCCCCTCCGGTTGCCGGAAGGGAGGTTTCGAAAATCCCCGGACTGTTGGCGAGCCTATGCCCGCCTGAAGTGTCCGGGCCTTACTTGGCGTCTTTCTTGGCGGCGGCCTTCTTGGCCGGAGCCTTCTTTGCAGCCGGTTTCTTGTCAGCAGCCTTCTTGGCGTCGCTATCGTCCGCCTTCTTCGCGGCAGCCTTCTTGGCCGGAGCCTTCTTTGCTGCGGGCTTGGCGTCGCCATCATCGGCCTTCTTGGCGGGCGCCTTTTTCGCCGGGGTCTTCTTGGCGGCAGGCTTCTCGTCGGCGTCGGCCTTCTTCGCAGGAGCCTTCTGCTTCGCCGGTGCCTTCTTCTTGGCAGCGGGCTTGGCCTTTTCGGCCTCGGCGTCTTCCTCGGCTTCGATGGCAGCTTCCAGCTCTTCGCGGGTCACTTCACGCTCGGTCACCTCGGCCTTGTCGAACAGGAAGTCGACGACCTTGTCCTCGTAGAGCGGAGCACGCAGCTGTGCCTGCGCCATCGGCTCTTTCTGGACATATTCCATGAACCGCTGGCGATCTTCGGGGCGATACTGCTGTGCAGCCTGCTGGATCAGCATCTGCATTTCCTGCTGGCTGATTTCCACGCCGTTGGCCTGGCCGATTTCCGAAAGCAGCAGGCCCAGGCGCACGCGACGCTCTGCAATGCGCTTGTAATCGTCCTTCTCGGATTCGATTTCCTTGAGCGCGGCCTCGGGATCTTCTTCCTTGGCGGCTTCCTGCTGCAACTGGTTCCAGATCTGCTCGAACTCGGCTTCCACCATCGTGGGTGGCACGTCGAAATCATGGTCCGCCGCCAGCTTGTCGAGCAACTGGCGCTTCATCTGCGTGCGGGTAAGGCCGGCGCTTTCCTGCTCGATCTGGCCCTTCATCAGCTCTTTCAGCTTGTCGAGGCTCTCGAGACCAAGGCCCTTGGCGAATTCATCGTCAATCTTGGTTTCGCCTTCGACCTTCACCTGCTTCACGGTAACGTCGAATTCGGCTTCCTTGCCGGCGAGGTGTTCTGCCGGATAATCTTCGGGGAAGGTGACGGTGATGGTTTTTTCGTCACCGGTCTTCACGCCGGTCAGCTGCTCTTCGAAGCCGGGGATGAACTGGCCGGAACCGATCACCAGCGGTGCGTCTTCGGCCTTGCCGCCTTCGAATTCCTCGCCGTCCACGCGGCCCACGAAATCGATGATCAGCTGGTCGCCGTCGGCAGCCTTCTTGGTCTTGGCGGCATCCTTGTAGCTCTTCTGGTTCTCGGCGATGCGACCCAGCGCTTCGTCCATCTGCTCGTCAGAGACAGGCACGGTCAGCTTTTCCAGCTTGAGGCCGTCGATCGAAGGCGTGTCGATCTTGGGCAATACCTCCACTTCGACGGTCAGCTCGGCGTCCTTGCCCTGCTCGTAACCATCGGCCATTTCCACCTTGGGCTGGAGGGCCGGACGCAGCTGCTTGTCGCGGATCAGGCCATCGACCAATTCGCGCACCGTGGTGTTCAACACGTCGGCATGCAGGGCATCGCCGTGCATCTTGCGCACGAGGTTGGCGGGCACCTTGCCAGGGCGGAACCCGGGCATGCGCACCTGCGGTGCTACCTTCTTGACCTCGGCTTCGATTTTCGAATCGATTTCCTTGGCCGTAATGGTGACGGTGTAGGCGCGCTTGAGGCCTTCATTGGTGGTTTCGACGATCTGCATTGTACAGCCTTTACTCAAATCTCTTGTCCGGTTCGCACATGCCTAGTGCGGCATGCGAAACTGGTGCGGGCGAAGGGACTCGAACCCCCACATCTTGCGATACTGGTACCTAAAACCAGCGCGTCTACCAATTCCGCCACGCCCGCGGCCCGACGATCCGTGCAGGCAGGACGCCTGCGAAACGAAGCGGTGCCCATAGGGGTGGCGGGCGAAAAGGGCAAGGATCACGATGGATGGATTGTGCAAGAGGAACGGGCAGGTGCCTCCAGCGGTTGAATTGGCAAGCATTCGATGAGGAAAAAACCATGCCCGCCCGCGAGAAGAAAACCCCCGACGCACCCGATTCTCCAGCCCGCTCCGAACCCGATAACGCACCCTTGACGTCCGGCGAACTGGCGCAAGACAAGGGCGCAGATCGCCCGGCCGGGGATCCGCCGCGTCGCAGCCATCCCGACGAGATCGAAATCGAGCGCGGCGATACTATTGAACCCGGCGATTCACCCAGCGAGATTGCCCCTCAAGGCCCGCCGGACGTCGAACTGCTGCCGCCTGACTGATAACGAAGCTGCGCGATGGCCGATTGATTTTTGTGCGCCGGTGGCTAGGGGCTATTCGCCATGAGCGAAGAAACCAGCAACGACACCCCTCCCGATCACCTGTCGATCGATCCGCGCAGCGAACATTTCGATGCCGACAAGCTGCAACGCGGAGTCGGCATCACGTTCAAGGGCAAGCAACGTACCGATATCGAGGAATATTCGATTTCCGAAGGCTGGGTGCGCGTGCAGGCGGGCAAGACGGTCGACCGCAAAGGTCGCCCACTGACAATCAAGCTGAAAGGCCCGGTCGAAGCCTGGTATGAGGACCTTGGCGAAAACCCGCCGGTCGCCAAGGCAGACTAGCCGCCACCGTCCCGCGTCGCCGCTGCGGCGGCGTCGCAGGGTTGGCTTATCAGACCACAGGACTATCGGGATCGTCGGCGGCTTCGTCGGGATGAGTCGTCGTCAGCCGCAGGATTACGTAACCCGCGATTGCCGAGATTAGCGACCCGGTGAGAATGCCGATCTTCGCCTCGTCACGCAGGAATGGTGAGCCGTCAAACGCCAGTTCGCCAATGAACAGGCTCATCGTGAAACCGATACCGCACAGGATGGAAACGCCCCACACTTCCGGCCAGGAACACCCGGCCGGCATCTTGACGATTCCCAGCTTGACCGAAGCCCAGACCGTGCTGAAAATGCCCACTTGCTTGCCAATCACCAGGCCCGCCGCAATCGCCAACGGCAGCGGATCGAACAGGTTTTCCAACCCCAGCCCCTCCAGGCTGACCCCGGCGTTCGCAAAGCCGAAAATGGGCACGACGAGATAAGCGCTCCACGGTACCAGCGAATGCTCGACATTCTCCAGCATGGAGTAACCGTCCTTCGACTGCATCGGTATGGTGAAGGCCGCAAGAACCCCGGCAATCGTTGCATGCACACCGGAGTTCAGCACGCAGTACCACAGCACGATGGTGCCGATCACGAACAGCGAAAGATGTTTGACCCGGTAGCGGTTCATCGCCAGCATCACGATGAATACGCCGAGCGAAATCAGCAGCCACATGATCTTGGGCTCTGAATAGAATATCGCGATGATGGCCACCGCGCCGATGTCATCGACGATCGCCACGGTAAGCAGAAACAGCCTGAGCGATTTGGGCACGCGCGTGCCGAGCAGGCCTATTACGCCCATGGCAAAGGCAATGTCCGTAGCTGCCGGGATTGCCATGCCGGCGCGATAATCCGCCGAACCCCCTGTCACGCCGAGGAACACAAGGATCGGCATCGCCATACCCGCAGCCGCCGCCAGGATCGGCAAGGTGCGTTGCGCGGGGTCGGACAGATTGCCGCTGATCAGCTCTCGCTTTACCTCCAGGCCGACAACGAAGAAAAAGATCACCATCAACCCGTCGTTGATCCAGCCATGCAGCGTATCGAGGTACATGAGCTTGTCGATGTTGCCGGGCACGCTTTCCCAGAAATCACGCCCGAACAAGGAGCCTTCAAAAAGGTCGCGATAGGCGCCCGCGACACCTGAATTGGCGATCACGATGGCCACGATGGCCACGGCGATCAGCAGAATTCCTTCGAAGGCGTCGGCCTTGAACAGGGTCTTGAAGTTGCGAACGGCGACTTTGATGATGCTGGGTTCTGACATGGCAGAAGCCCTTCTCCAATATCGCCCGTTTATGCAAGCCCGCAAAATGGTCCTGTCGATCATCCCGGCAGGATTATTGCCTTTTGCGCTGCAAGGTTTATCCATAGGGACAAATACTTAGTCGCGGGGCGTGGGGATGGGCGATACTGCCACGAGGGTGCTGCATTGGCTGGCACTGGTCGAACATGAATTGCTGTTGTTTGCGGGGTTTTTCTTTCTGCTCGGCGCGATCGACGAGCTGTCGATGGATTTCGCGTGGTTCTGGCTGCGCCTTACAGGGCGGGCCGAAACGCCTGTCATGAGCCGCCGGAACATCCATTACAGACGGCTGTCCGGGCGCGCGGCCGTGCTGGTGCCAGCCTGGCAGGAGGCCAGGGTTATTGCCGACACGCTCACCCACGCGCTGGCCGTGTGGCCGCAGGACGATTTGCGCATATACGTGGGCGTCTATCGCAACGATCCCGAGACGCTGGAAGCGGCGGCGCGCGGGGCACGGGGCGATGCCCGCGTGCGCATCGTCGTGCATGATCGTGATGGCCCGTCTACCAAGGCGGATTGCCTGAACCGCCTGTACAAGGCCATGGGCCAGGACGAATTGCGCGAGGGCCGCGAGGCACGCATGGTCTTGCTGCACGATGCGGAAGACATGGTGGATTCCGCCGCGCTTGCCCTGCTTGATCGCGCGATCGGCTCGGCCCAGTTCGTGCAGCTTCCGGTATTGCCGATGCCCCGCAAGGATTCACGCTGGATCGGCAGCCACTATTGCGAGGAATTTGCCGAGGCGCATGGAAAGTCGATGGTGGTGCGCAATGCGCTGGGTGCCAGTCTGCCGGCCGCCGGGGTGGGCTGCGCTTTCGAGCGTCGCATACTCTCCGAAATAGCGCGCAAGTCCGGACGCGATGCCCCGTTCGACGAGGATTCGCTGACAGAGGATTACGAACTCGGCATCAAGGTTTCCGCGATGGGCGGCACCTCGCGTTTCCTGCGTGTGCGGGGTGAAAACGGGCACCTGGTGGCAACCCGCGCCTATTTTCCCGATCAGCTTGGCCAGGCCGTTCGCCAGAAGGCGCGGTGGATGCATGGCATTGCGTTGCAGGGATGGGACCGGCTTGGCTGGACCGGCGGCCCCGGTGAATGGTGGATGCGCCTGCGCGACAGGCGTGGGCCGCTTTCCGCTGTTGTGCTTCTCACTGGTTATACGCTCATGGTGCTGGCGCTGCTGCTGGCTGGCCTGAAGTTCGCCGGTTTTTCGACGCCCTGGCAGCCAAGCGGCCTGCTGCTGGCGCTGCTGGCATTCAATGTTGCAAGCTTCGCGTGGCGCGCCTTCATGCGGTTCAATTTTACCAAGGCGGAATACGGCTGGCGTGAAGGGCTTCGCGCGGTGATGCGAATCCCCGTGGCCAATGTTATCAGCATCATGGCGGGCTATCGCGCGCTGTTCGCCTACACAAGGACACTGCGCGGCGAAGCACCACGGTGGGAAAAGACCGCGCATGATGCCCATCCTGCACGCACGTTTGCGCTGGAATGGGCGCGATGACCGCAGGCAATTCCGGCACGCGGGGTTGGCCGCTCATTTCCCTCGGCATCGTGCTGGGCGGTTGGGTTCTGCTGCGTGCGGCCCTGTGGGAGACACCGTTTGCCCCTTCGATCATTGCCGTCGGCGACGAGGAAACGAGGCTGGAAGAACTGGCACCCAGCCGTCCGTCGGTCCTTGCCTCCCCGATCCCGGCAACGGTGGACGATGCAGCACCAGCGCCGCTGCCGTATCCGCCTGTCTACGAGCCGCTTGAGCGACCCAGCTTCGAGATGCCACTGTTGCAGGAACGCAGCGCGCGTTCGGCTGCGGGCCGCGCGGGCCTGCGCGGGGCCGACAGGATCATCGCCCATTCCATGCTCCTTGCCGCTGCATACAGGAGCGATGGGCAGGGTGAGCGTCAGGGTGAGCCCGGCGAAGCTCCCCGGCCCGGCGCCGGTCCGATCGCGCCGGGTGTTGTCTATGCACCCGAAGCGGCGAGAGAGTTTACCCAAGCGGCCTCCGCAAGTCGCTGGGCAATGGATATCTGGGCACTCTGGCGCGAGGATACGACCACGGCGCTGACATCCGGGCGGCCAAGCTATGGCCGCAGCCAGGCCGGGGCAGTCCTGCGCTATCGCCTCGATCCGTCCAGCACCCACGCTCCGCAACTGCACCTTCGCGCCACCCGCGCACTGGCGGGCGAGCGCGAAACCGATGTGGCGCTTGGCGCATCGGCGCGGCCGATCCCCTCGGTGCCCGTGCGCCTCGCGGCAGAAGCACGGGTGAGCGAAACCGACCGCGGCACCCGGTTGCGCGGTGCTGCCTACGCTGTGACCGAGCTTGCGCCTGTAACGCTTCCTGCCGGGCTGACAGCAGAAGCCTATCTGCAAGGCGGATATGTCACGGGCGAATTTGCCACTCCCTTCGCCGATGGGCAGGCGCGCGTAACAGCGCAATTGGCCGGAACGGAGGATTTTCGCCTCACTGCCGGGGGCGCGGCATGGGGCGGCGCGCAGGACGATGCGCAGCGGCTGGATATCGGGCCAAGTGCCGGGCTCAGCTTCCGCATGGGCCGGGCGCGTGGACGGATCGCGGCGGATTATCGCTTCCGCATTGCCGGGGATGCCGAACCATCTAGTGGCCCTGCGCTCACACTCACGGCAGGATTTTAGGCAAAGCGCGCATTCACCTTCAATCAATCGCGCCTTTGCATTAGGCGCGAGTCATGGATGTCTATCTCCCCATTGCCAATCTTGCTGTTGACGGTCTTGTCATCATCGCGCTGGGCGTGGCCACGGGCATCCTTTCGGGCGTTTTCGGCGTTGGTGGCGGCTTTCTCACCACGCCGCTGCTGATTTTTTACGGAATCCCGCCCACCGTTGCCGCGGCCTCAGCCGCAACTCAGGTGACAGGCGCCAGCGTCTCGGGTGTTTTCGCCCACAGCCGCAAGCAGGGCGTGGATTACCAGATGGGCGGCGTTACCGTGGCGGGCGGCATGGTGGGCGCTTTGCTGGGGGCGGTGATATTCAACCTGCTGCGAGCAGCGGGTCAGATCGATGTCGTCATCAACGTGCTGTATGTGGTGATGCTGGGCACGATCGGCGGCCTGATGGCGCGCGAGAGTATGGAATCGCTGCGCAACCCTTCTGGCAAGTCTGGTCAGCGACCGGCCAAGCGGCGCCACCATCCCATGATCGCCAGCCTTCCCTATCGCTGGCGTTTCTATCGCTCGGGTCTGTATATTTCTCCGCTGGGTCCACTGATCCTGGGCGTGATTGTCGGCATCCTGACCATGCTGATGGGCGTGGGCGGGGGATTTTTCATGGTGCCCGCCATGCTCTATATCCTCGGCATGAGCGCGAAGGTTGTCGTGGGCACCAGCCTGTTCAACATTCTCTTCATCACCATGCTGGTGACGATGGTGCATGCCTTCACTACCCGTGCGGTGGATATCGTGCTGGCGGGCCTGCTGCTTGTCGGCTCCGTCACGGGCGCGCAGCTGGGCACCAAGATTGCCAGCTTTGCCAAGCCCGAACATCTGCGGCTGGTGCTGGCGATGATCGTGCTGGCCATTGCCCTGCGCATGGCTTTCAACCTGGGTGTGCGGCCCGACGAGGTCTACACGGTGGTGCCGCTATGAAGTGGCTTCTGGCCCTGGTCCTGGCTCTGGCTGGTGCTCCGGCTGCCCTGGCGCAGGATCGCGATCCGATCCTGGTGCCTGAAATCTCGCAGCACGATATCGTCCTGCGGCAAGGATTCACAGGCGCAAACCTGTTGCTCTACGGCGCGGTTCTCAACCCCGACGACCGCAATATCGAATACGATATCGTGGTGGTGCTGAAAGGCCCGACGGAGCCGATCCAGGTGCGGGAGAAAGAGCGAATTTTCGGGATCTGGGTCAACTCCGAAACCACCTCCTATCGCTCTGTTCCGTCGTTCTATGCGATGGCCAGTTCGCGCCCGGTGCTCGACATCGTGGATGAACGCACAGCCGCCATTTACGAACTCGGCCTGAGCTATCTCCAGCTTTCCCCCTCGGGTTCCATCAACCCCGAGGAACAACAGCGTTTCTCTGAAGGGCTGGTCGATCTGCGCCAGCGGCAGGGTCTTTACGCGCAGTATGACGAAGGCGTGCATATTTCCGAGGGCGTCCTTTATCGCGCGGATATTCCCATCCCCTCCAACGTGATCTCCGGTCGCTATGTTGCCGAAACCTTTGCCATCACCGATGGGCGGGTAATTTCCTCCGCCACATCGGAAGTACAGGTGTTCAAGGAGGGGTTCGAACTGGGGGTTGAGGAAGCGGCGAATGACTATTCCTTCTTCTACGGGCTGTTTGCCGTGGGCCTATCGGTATTCATGGGCTGGGCCGCAGGCAGGCTTTTCGCCATGATCTGACGGGGTTGGCGATGCCGACCAGACACGCAGTTTATGCGATCTTAACCCCGTCCGGGCCTATCGCAAGCCGGTATCCCCTTGGCTGCGAGAAACCGTTATCATGACCGAAATGCCCGGACGACTGTCGAGCTTCAATTCCGTGCCTGCCGCCGACATGGGCGCTCGGCAAGAACCGCAGCAGGCGGCAACTGCCCGGCTCCGGCTCCAGCCGCCGCTCAATCGCAGGAAGACAGCATCCTGTCGGCCGAAGACATTTCGCAGGACACCGCCCGCCAGCCAATCGGCGTGGTGCTGGATGTCGCGGGTTCGGGCTCTCAGGTCGCACTGGACCTTGAGCGGTTGAACGAGTGCATGGATCATGACGATCCCTCGATCGCGCTGGCCGGTCAGGTTGGTAGCCAGATCAAGATCCGCACCCGCGACGGCTGGTTGCTGGCCTCCGTACGAAATCAGAAACAGGACCGTCGCGGTGGAGGCAATTCGGTTGCCGCAAACATCGATTTCATGGGCGAGGGGATGGAGGAAAAGCTTACCGGCAAGATCCACAGCTTCCGCCGCGGTGTGACCCGCTATCCCATTCCCGGCGCCCTGGTATATCCCGCTACAACCGAGGATTTGCGCCAGATATACGCGTCTGACGGACGCAGTTCCATCCAGATCGGCACTGTCTATCCCACCACCGATATTCGTGCAGGCATGTATATCGACGCCATGCTGGGCAAGCATTTTGCGCTGCTCGGCTCCACCGGTACGGGTAAATCCACCAGCGCCGCGCTGATCCTGCACCGCATTTGCGAGGCCGCGCCCCAGGGCCATGTGCTGATGATCGATCCGCACGGCGAATATTCCGCTGCGTTCAAGAATTACGGCATGATCTTCGACGTATCCAACCTTCAGATGCCCTACTGGCTGATGAATTTCGAGGAGCATTGCGAAGTGCTGCTGAAATCCAGCGGCAACGATCTGCAGAACGACAAGGACATCCTGGCCAAGTGTCTGCTGGCCGCCCGCAGCAAGAACCGGCTGGCCCAGAGCATGGGCAAGATCACCGTCGATTCGCCCATTCCCTATCTCCTTTCCGACCTCACGAATTTCGTGCAGGACGAGATGGGCAAACTGGACAAGGCCACCAACACCGCGCCCTTCATGCGGATCAAGACCAAGATCGAGGAGCTGAAGGCCGATCCGCGCTACCAGTTCATGTTCTCCGGCATGCTGGTGGGCGATACGATGGGGGACTTCCTCTCGAAGATCTTCCGCATGCCCGGCGGGGGCAAGCCGATTTCCATCATCGACGTGTCGGGCGTGCCGTCCGATATTACCAGCACCGTGGTTGCGGTTCTCAGCCGGCTGGTGTTCGACTTTGCCATCTGGGGCCGCAACGAAAAGACTCACCCGATCCTGCTGGTTTGCGAAGAGGCGCACCGTTACGTACCCAACGAGAGGAACGCCGACGGCAACTCCGTAGGCCGTGTGCTGTCGCGTATCGCCAAGGAAGGCCGTAAATACGGCATCTCGCTGGGCCTCATCACCCAGCGTCCGTCCGACCTTGCGGAGGGCGTGTTGTCGCAGTGCGGCACGATCATCTCGATGCGCCTCAACAACGATCGCGACCAGGCTTTCGTGAAGTCCGCCATGCCCGAAGGCGCGCGCGGTTTCCTCGATTCCATCCCGGCATTGCGCAATCGCGAGTGCATCATTTGCGGCGAGGGTGTGTCGATCCCGATCCGCGTCTCCTTCGACAATCTTGAAGAATCCAAGCGACCTGCTTCCGAAGACCCGAGCTTTGTCGAACTGTGGAACGAGGGCGGTGGCGAAGAAGATGCGGTTTACCGCACCGTGCAACGCTGGCGCGCACAGGGGACTTGATCTGTTAGGCCCTCCGGCGCCGGGCGCAGCGCGTCCGCGCTGCTTGGCTTTCCTCGCATAAGCCGGGCGCGCGTCGCGCTTGCAGTCGCTGGCGCGACCGTGTCCCGCGCGCTCCTTGAAATTCGGGGCTGGGTGGGTCTGCGCCTGGCGGACCGCAAGGCCGAATGGCCGACCGCAGCGGGCGCAGCTTGCTGCGCGTCTAGCGAGGACGATTGCGCGGAGGCGCAATCGAAAAACAAGCAATTCCCGAAATCCTGGCGCTTCCGCTTCGGTGCCAACCCTACAAATCCGGCGTCATTCGCCCGGCTGGCATCCGTCGGCGTGGCTGCCTTCCTCGGCCTCTTGCGGGGTGATGGGCAGTTCGCTCGCGCCAGTTCCAGCGGTAGTAGAACAGCCAGCCCGCAATTAACGCGGACAGTGCCGACACCGGGTAGGACAGCCACAGGGCATCTGCGCCCAGCCAATCGTAAGTGGCGTAGTAAAAGCCAAGCCTTACCGGGAACAGCGCAACGGCCACCACCAGCAGCGGTATCCACACCGCGCCAGCCGCGCGCATGGTGGCGGTGTAGATCATGGTGACACCGAAGATGATGAAGTTCCAGCTGGCCAGGAACTGGATATGCCGGGCGATCTCCACCGCAGGGCTGTCCGGCCCCAGGAACAGCACCAGCACGGGCCGATCGAACAGCAGCAGCAGCACCGTCACCACGCCGGTGAACACCAAATTCATCAGCAGGCCCGCGCGCGTCACGGAATGAAGATCGTCCCACTTGCGCGCGCCGATATATTGCGCCGCCATCGCGCTGACAGCGCCGCCGATGGCCATTGCGGGCATCTGGATATAGGTGAACAACTGCATGGTCGCGCCATAGGCAGCCGTGGTCATCAGCCCCTCGCGATTGACCAGGCCGACAAGGATGATCCCCGCAGCCGACATCACCACCATCTGTGCGCCCATCGGCAGGCCCTTGCTGACAATGTAGCCCAATTCCGCGCGGGCGGGCACCAGATAGCGCAGTTCCTTGCCCCGTAGCCGCAGTGGCAGGTCGCGCCGATAGACGTAGATCACCATGCCCACGAAAGAGGCCATGCTGGCGACGATGGTGGCGGTGGCAGACCCGGCAATGCCCATGGCGGGCAGTGGGCCAAGCCCGGCGATGAAGACAGGGTTCAGCACCGCGTCGATGAGAACCGTCACACCCATGAAGATCAGCGGCGTCTTGGCGTCGCCCGTACCGCGCAGGCCCATGCTGAGGATGATGGAGATCATCCCGAACGGCATCGAGAGGAAAATCAGCCGCAGGTAGATCAGCGCCAGCGGATAGGCGCCTTCGGGCGTCGCCAGCAGGCGCAGCAGGCCCGGCGCCAGCGCGAAACCGATACCGGCAATCAGCGCCATCAGTACCGCGCAAAACCCCACGGCGGAGCCGAAAGTGCGCCGTGCACCGTCGATATTGCGCGCGCCCCAGCGCTGACCGATCAGCACCGTGGCGGCCATGCCGAAGCCGAAGGCCATGCTGGCCACCAGGAACATCACGATATTGGCGTTGGCGGTTGCCGCCAGCGCCTCCTCCCCGATCAGCCGCCCGACCCAGATCGCATTCACCGTGCCCGATAGCGATTGGAGCATGTTCGTGAGCAGCGCTGGCAACGCGAACATCATCAAAGTGCGCGGGATGGGGCCTTGCGTCAGGTCTCCGCGCATGGCGGTGGACTTGGGTGATGCTGGCTCATTCATGTGCCGCGTGTGTCGCCAAACAAATGGATGTGCAAGCGATCGGACAGGCGAAAACCATGTAGCAGGCACAGCGGCACCAGCCATTCCATCCGGGCGCGCAGGGTTTCGCTGTCGGTGCCTTCCGGCATCAGGAAGATGCGGCGGGCAGGGATCATGTGGGTTTTCGCCAGTTGCAGAACCTCGTCCACATCGCCCGGCGCGGCCAGCACGAATTTGAAGAACGCGCGCTCATCGGTGGCCCAGCGGTCCAGCATTTCGGGCTTCAACGCCAGTTCCGCCGGATTGCCGCTGTGCGCCAGCTTGGGGCTGACGTTGTACTGGTCTACCCGAACATCCAGCCGGGCGGGCGGATCGACGGTGCCGTTTGTTTCAATCTCCACCTGGATGTCGGGCAGATGGTCCAGCATCTCGGCCAGCTTGCCCGCCTGCATCAGCGGCTCGCCTCCGGTTATGACGACGCGGTTCTGGCCCAGCGCCTCTATCCGCGTGGCGACATCGGCCTCGTCCAGTTCCAGCTGGTTGGCCTTGCGCGCGTAGTGCTCGCCGGATCGGTGCGGGCGATTGTCACCCTCGAAATGCCAGGTATAGGCGGTATCGCACCACACGCAGGCAAGGTTGCAGCGCGACAGGCGCAGGAAAGCGACCGGCGCGCCCGCGCTTGGTCCTTCGCCCTGCACGGAGGCGAAAATTTCGGGCTCCCCCGGTGCCTGCGTGGCGAGGGTCAGGGCCATGCCGGTGCCCCGGAAGTTGACGAAGTTGACATCGTAACGATGCCGAAAATTGCCATCTTCCTGTTATTTTCCAGACCTTTAACGGCATGTCGAGAAGTTGACACTTCGACAGAATGAAACAGCGAGGCGCGCGACATGATCATGGCCGATGCCTGGCCGAAGCACGGTCTGTAGGAAAGCTCACCCCAGCCGCTCCAACGCTGACTGCAGCCGCTCGGCTTCCGCCGAGTGATATGCGAGATCGGCCTTGGCCTTCTCCACCGCTTCGGGCTTGGCGCGCTCTACGAAATTGGCGTTGCCCAGGCGGCCCTCCAGCGATTGGGCCTCTTTTTGCGAAACGGCGAGCGCCTTTTCCAACCGCGTCCGTTCGGCTTCGATGTCGATCACGCCTTCCAGCGGCACGACAAAGACGTCGCTGCCCGTGCCCACCTGCATGGCGGCTCCACCGGGCGCTTCGCCAATGGTAATCGGGGCAAGGCGGGCGAGGCGTTCGATGGCCGCGCTGCTGCGGTCGATCACGCTTTGCGCCAATGCGGAGGGCTGCGCGATGAATGCGGGCAGCTTCTCACCCGGCGAAATGCCCAGCTCGTTACGCGCGCCGCGGGTGGCGGTGGTGAGGGCGATGACCCAGTCGATGGCGTCGGTGGCATCCTTGCTGACTTCGGCGCGAGGGTTCGGCCACTTGGCGTGGATCAGGTCGTATTTGCGTGGGTGGGCGGGATCAGATTGGGCGTGCCAGAGCTCCTCGGTCACGAAGGGCATGAACGGGTGCAGCATCACCATGATCTGGTCGAGCGCCCAACCGGCGACGGCTTTCGTTTCGTGCTGGATGGGGCCGTCATCTTCGGATTGGAGAACCGGCTTGATAAGCTCCAGGTACCAGTCGCAGAACCGGTCCCAGGTGAAATGGTAGACGAGGTTGGCGGCGGCATCGAAGCGCAGTTCGGCCATGGCCTTGTCCAGCGCTTCCACCGTCTGCTGCACTTCGCCAATGATCCACTGGTTGGCGGCGAGGCGGGCAGGGGGCGCCTTGATCGTGTCCGACGCACCGATTCCGTAGCCCTGACAGAAGCGCGTGGCATTCCAGAGCTTGGTGGCGAAGTTGCGATACCCTTCGACGCGCTTTTCATCCATCTTGATGTCGCGGCCCTGGCTTTCCATCGCCGCCATGAAGAAGCGCAACGCATCGGCGCCGTACTGGTCAATCAGGCCGAGGGGATCGACGACATTGCCCTTGGACTTGCTCATCTTGGAGCCGTCCGCGGCGCGCACCAGCCCGTGCAGGTACAGCTTTTCCCACGGACGCGCGTCCATGTTGTAATAGCCCATCATCATCATGCGGGCATCCCAGAAGAACAGGATGTCGAAGCCGGAGATGAGCAGGCTGTTGGGGTAGTGCTTGGCCACCAGCGCATCGTCATCCGGCCAACCCAGCGTGGCGAAAGGCCACAGGGCGGAGGAGAACCACGTGTCGAGAACGTCCTCGTCGCGGATGAGGTTGACGCCGCCGCCAGCCTTGACCTGCGCCTCTTCTTCCGTCTCGGCCACGAACACTTCGCCGTTCTCGCAATACCACGCCGGAATCCGGTGCCCCCACCATAGCTGGCGAGACACACACCACGGCTGGATGTTCTCCATCCAGTTGAAGAAGGTCTTTTCCCACGTCTTTGGGACGATCTCGATTTCGCCCGACTTCACCGCCTCGATAGGGCGCTTCGCGAGCTTTTCGGCATCGACATACCACTGGTCGGTCAGCCACGGTTCGATCACCACGCCGCCACGATCACCGAACGGCGTCGCGATGGTGCGCGGTTCGGCGTCGAGTTCGATCTCCTCGCCTTTCTTGGTCTTCGTCTTGTGCGTGACGAGATGGCCGCTCTCTTTCAGCATCTCGACCACGCGGGCGCGCGCTTCGAAGCGGTCGAGGCCGATGAGGTCTTCGGGGATCAGCCCGTCGGCAGTCTGGCAAACGGCAGCATCGGCATCCAGCATGTTGAGCATGTCGCCCGCCGCAATCCCGGCGCGCTTGCCCACTTCGAAATCGTTGAAATCGTGTCCCGGCGTGATTTTCACTGCGCCGCTACCCAGTTCAGGGTCGGCGTGTTCGTCCGCCACGATGGGAATTTCGCGGCCCGTAATGGGCAGCTTCACCTTTGCGCCGCGCGCCACCAGGTCCTTGTAGCGGTCATCGTCCGGGTGCACCGCCACGGCCATATCGGCCAGCATGGTTTCGGGGCGCGTGGTGGAGACGCGGACTTCGCCGCTGCCGTCGGCCAGAGGGTAGATGAAGGTCCAGAAATGGCCCTGTACGTCCTGCGTTTCGACTTCAAGGTCCGAAATCGCAGTGCGCAGCTTCGGGTCCCAGTTCACCAGTCGCTTGTCGCGGTAGATCAGGCCATCGTTATAGAGGTCGACGAAGGTCTTGAGCACGGCCTTGGTGAAATGCTCGTCCATGGTGAACTGCTCTCTGGACCAGTCCATCGAACAGCCCAGGCGGCGAAGCTGGCGGGTGATGGTGCCGCCGCTTTCCTCTTTCCAATCCCAGACCTTGTCGACAAAATCCTCGCGCGAATAATTGGTGCGCTTGTCCTGGCTCTGCTCCAACTGGCGTTCCACCAGCATCTGCGTGGCAATCCCTGCGTGATCGGTGCCCACCACCCACAACGCATCCTTGCCGCGCAGGCGTTCGTAACGGATCACGATATCCTGCAAGGTGTTGTCCAGCGCATGGCCGATATGCAGGCTGCCGGTCACGTTGGGCGGCGGATTGACGATGGTGAAGGGTTCCGCATCCGGGCGATCCGGGCGGAAGGCGCCGGTCTCTTCCCAATGGGCATACCACTTTGCCTCTATGGCGGCGGGATCGAAGGTCTTGCTCAATTCGCTGGTCATGGATGAGGCCACTGCCACCGCTTTACCCCAAGGGCAACACACCAAAACCTTGCTGCGCAGCGGATTTGTGCGCATAGCGGGCCGCAATGCGCGAATGGGCTCAATACAGCGTCGAAGAGGCAGGTGGCCGGGCGACAGTGATCGTTACCGGTCCGTTGCTGGTATCCAGCATCGGCAAGCTGGACCCGGAACTGCGCGACTACAACGAATCGGTGCAGGCCATCGATATCTCCGATGCAGGACCTATCGACACGGTCGGCGCATGGATCATCTATCGCTTTGCAGATCGTACCGGTGCCGACATCATCGGCGCCAACGAACAGGCCGAATCGCTGATCGAGGCGGTGGAGAGGGCATCAAGCGATGCCGCCATCGCCCCGCCGCGCCCGCATTCGATCGGCGATATATCCGAACATGTCGGCATCAAGGTGATCGAATTCTTCGGTGGGGTGAAATCCGCGATCGGCTTCCTCGGCGCGGTGCTGGCCGGTTTCGGCGGCCTGATCCTCCATCCGCGCCGCTTCCGCATGAAGGCGCTGGTACGGCAGATGGAACTGGTGGGGGTCACCTCGCTGCCCATCATCGGCTTGATGAGTTTCCTGATCGGCATCGTCATCGCCCAGCAGGGCGCGGTGCAATTGCAGCAATTCGGGGCGGAGACGCTGACGGTCAACCTGGTCGGACGTATCACCCTGCGCGAACTCGGCGTGCTGATGACGGCGATCATGGTGGCGGGCCGCAGCGGCTCTGCCTTTGCCGCGCAGATCGGCACGATGAAACTGACCGAAGAGATCGACGCCATGCGCACCATCGGCGTTTCTCCGATGGAGGCGCTGATTATCCCGCGCATTCTTGCCTCTGTACTGATGATGCCGCTGCTGGGCTTCTACGCATCGGTTGTCGCCATCATCGGCGGCGCGGTGATTGGCGAGGTGATGCTCGGCATCCCGTTCTGGACCTTCCTTGCCCGCGTGCAGGAAGTTGTGCCGATCTATGATTTCTGGGTCGGCATGGTGAAAGCGCCGATGTTCGGCCTGATTATTGCCATGGCCGGTTGTTACCAGGGCATGCAGGTGCGCGGAAATGCGGAGGAAGTTGGCCTGCGCACCACCGCCGCCGTGGTGCAGGCGATCTTCATGGTCATCGTGCTGGATGCCTTCTTCGCCGTCTTCTTCACGGAGATCGGCTGGGCATGAACGAGCAGGACGACACCCATGACGCCGTTGAAAGCGAAGCCCTTGGCGATGCGCCCGAAAGGTTCGACGGCAAATATCCGATCCGCATCCGCGGACTGACCAATGCCTTTGGCGATTTCAAGGTTCACGAGGATCTCGACCTCGATGTGAAGCGCGGCGAAATCCTGGGCGTCGTGGGCGGTTCGGGCTCGGGCAAGAGCGTGCTGATGCGCTCCATCATCGGCCTGCAGATCCCGACAGAAGGCGAGGTCGAGGTATTCGGCCACAATATCACCGACGCCGAGCCGGACGAAGTGATTGGCGTGCGTAACCGCTGGGGCGTGCTGTTTCAGGGCGGGGCGCTGTTTTCCACCCTGTCAGTAGGCGAAAACGTGCAGGTTCCGCTCAAGCAGTTCTACCCCGAGCTGGACCAGGAACTGCTCGACGAGATCGCCCGTTACAAGGTGGTGCTGACCGGGCTGCCGGCAGAAGCGGCCAGCAAGTTCCCGTCCGAACTTTCCGGCGGCATGAAGAAGCGCGCCGGTCTGGCCCGCGCGCTGGCGCTGGACCCGGAACTGTTGTTCCTCGACGAACCGACAGCCGGGCTGGACCCGATCGGTGGGGCGAAATTCGACGAGTTGACGCGCGAATTGACCGATACGCTGGGGTTGACGGTGTTCCTGATCACCCACGATCTCGACACGCTTTACGCCATTTGCGACCGTGTGGCGGTGCTGGCGGACAAGAAGGTTATCGCCGTCGGCACCATCCCCGAACTGCTTGAAAACGAGCATCCGTGGATTCAGGAATATTTCAACGGGCCGCGCGCAAGGGCGGCCACGGCAACGCATGAACGCGGGAAAGCGTTGGACAACCAAGGCAGCGAGAAGGCATAGGCGAAACAGATGGAAACACGGGCAAACCACATCTGGGTCGGCGCGATCACCCTGCTGCTGCTGGCAGCGGCGGCGGTGTTCTTCGTCTGGCTCGCGCGGCTTGGGGATCGCGACAACAAGGAATACGATATTTTCTACGAGCAATCCGTCGGCGGTGTCGCCACGGGCTCTGTCGTTACCTATTCAGGCGTTCCCGTGGGGCAGGTGTCCGCTATCTCGATCTGGGAGCGCGATCCCGAATTCGTGAAGGTGCGCATCCGGGTGAACAGCGATACGCCGATCCTTATCGGCACCACCGCCAGCATATCCGCCAGCTTTACCGGCGTTTCCAACATCAGCCTTTCTGGCGGGCGTTCCAACCAGCCGCCCATCACCTGCGATACCACCGGCTGCCCCGAAGGCGTGCCGGTGATCCCGCCCGCACAGGGCGCCGTGGGTGAAATCCTCGCCAGTGCGCCGCTGTTGCTGGAGCGGCTGGCCACCTTGACCGATCGACTGACGCGGGTGCTGGATGACGAGAACCAGGATTCGATTGCGGGTATCCTGCGCAACACCGATGCGATCAGCCAGGAACTCGCCGCCAGCTCTCCCGAAGTGCAGGCCACCCTGCGCGAACTGCAGTCGACGCTGGCTCAATCGACAGAGACGCTGGCCGCTTTCGAAGGCACGCTGGAAACCACCGACGGCTTGCTCGAAGCCGAGGGCCCGGCGCTGGCAAACGACCTTCGCGCGACGCTGGCATCTGCCCGGCAGGCTGCCGCTTCCCTGCAGGGTTCGCTGGAAAACGTTGAGCCGCTGACACGGCAATTGAACGAAGACACGCTGCCTGCCGCCACCGCCACGCTGCGCGATCTGCGGCAGACCAGCCAGAACCTGCGCATGGTGACCGAACGCCTGGAAACCGAAGGCGCGGGCGCCTTGCTGGGCGGGCAGGAATTGCCGGATTACGAGCCTTGAGGCCGAGGACCATGACCACGAACATGACCATGAACACACACAAGATCCTCGCCGCCATTGCGTCGCTGACCGTGCTTTCAGGCTGCATCAGCCTTGGTTCGGAACCGCCCGAGCAATTGCTGACGCTGACCCCATCGGTTTCGATCCCGGCGGGCGCCGCTGCGGAGGGCGAGGTCGCCGCCGCGCTGGCGGTGCAGGTGCCCAATGTCACCCAGCGGCTGAATGTCACCCGCGTGCCCGTCACCACCAGCGACAGCTCCCTTGCCTATCTGGAAGAGGCATTCTGGGTGGAAAAGCCAGCGCAGCTCTTCCGCAACGTGCTGGCCGAAACCATCCGCGCCAAGGGCAACCGCATAGTCGTGGGCGCGGGCGAGCTGGAATATGTCGCCCGTACACAGCTGGCCGGGCAATTGGTGGACATGGGGTACGATGCCACCACCGGCAGCGTGGTGGTGCGATACGATGCCGTATTGCGGGGTGATGATGGCACGATCCGCACGCGCCGTTTCGAGGAGAGCATTCCGGGCGTCCTGCCAGAAGCGGTGGCGGTGGGTGCCGCGCTGAACGACGCGGCCAACACCGTGGCTGACCAGGTGGCGGAGTGGGTCGGCTAAGTTAATTTAGTCTGGACTAACCACGCACGGCCTGCGCGAAACGCGCCGCCTGGCTGAACGCCTCGAGCCTGGTCCTGCGCGCGTTCTCGGCGTCGAAATCCCAGCCCCACAGTTCGGCCTGCCAGTCTTCTTCCAGATTGGCGGCGGCAAACAGCGCTTCTACATCGGCGCCATCCTCCAGCACGGCCAGTGCCACCACCAGCGATGTGGCCAGCGATGCCAGCATGGCCAGCGCGGCGAGGGTGAAATCGTCTTCGCTCTCCAACCGCTTGCGAAGCGCCTGGACGGTGGCATCGCTTTGCCGGCGATGCACGATGCCGCTGGCGCGTTCCAGCTTCACGCCGTGCGCTGCATCGCAGGCTTCGACAAGCGGTTCCCACACCTCTTCCTGGCGCTTGAACAGTGCATCGTCCGGATCGGCGCGATAGCACAGCGTGTCTGTTTCGGCATAAGCCAGCAGCTTGGCGATATGGGAGCCGGAATCCTTGCGAACCATGTCGATGGCAAAATCGGCGATGTCCCGATAGACAAAGCTGCGGGGGTCGATTTCCTCGCCCTGCGCGGCGAATTCACCTGCCACCAGGTCGGCGCTTTCCTGCGTGGGCAGCACTTGCGGCGATCCGCTCTGCGTCTTGATCGGCCGGCCATCCAGCAACACCTGCCATCCGCCTTCCGCTTCCCGGACGGAGACCTCTTTCCAGAACCGCTTCATCGTTTTTCGTTCGTGCTCCATTTGCGCGAAAGCAGGGTGGGGGCGACGAAGGTTGCGAACATGCCGGCAATCACGAATGCATATCCCGCCCATTCCGGCAGCGGCAGCGCACCGTTGAACACGGCAATCGCCGCCAGCACCATCACCACGCCAGCGATCCGCGCGGCATTGATAGCCATGAAACGCCCTTTCGCGCGGGCTTCCGCTTCTTCGCGATCAATCTGGCCCCGATCATCCATCGATCAGCCTTTCCAGTTCTTCGGTATCGTTGGCCACCGCCTCGGCACCTGCTTCCAGCAGTTCGTCCGGTTCATGATAGCCCCATGATACACCGATGGCGCGAACACCTGCCGATTTTGCCATTTGTATGTCGAACACCGTGTCGCCGATCATGCAGCTTGTTTCAGGGCGGGCCAGCACATCCTCCATCGCTGCTTCCAGCATGGAGGGATGCGGTTTGGACGGATGACGATCTGCGGTGTGGAGGGTTTGGAAAAGATCGGTGAGGCCATGCACTGCCAGCGTGCTGGCGAGCCCGCGGTCGGATTTGCCCGTGGCGACTCCCAGCGTCCAGCCACTCGAATGCAGGCGGCGCAGCAGGTCGGCCATGCCATCGAACAGCGGTTCTCGCAGGCTGCCGTTCTCGCGCGAGAGGCGAAACGCGTCCTTGTAGGCCTGCACCACGGCGGATTGCTGACTGTCGGGCAGGTCGGGCGCGAGTTGCCGGATGGCCTGCGGCAGGCTGAGGCCGACAATGCGGCGCACAGCCACGCGGGGCGGGGCGGCCACGCCCACCTGGCCAAAGGCATGTTCCATCGCATTTACCACGCCGGCCTGTCCGTCGCTCAGCGTGCCGTCGCAATCGAAAATGGCCAGCTTCACGGTCATGGCTTGCGAGGCGGCGGCTTGCCGCGCTTCTTTCCGCCCGGTTCGCCGCGCCCTTTACGCTCTCCGCGACGGGCCTTGCGATACTGCTTGGCGTGCGCCTTCGCGGCCTGTTTCTTCTCCGCCTTGCTGCGTTCGGGCGGAGGCGTTGCCACCGGCTCCGCCTCGCTCAGGCTCAGGTCGAAACCCAGCTGTTCCATGCTCTGCGCGAAATGTTCCGGCAGGTCGGCGGTAACATCCAGCTTCCCGTCTCCGGGTGCGTCGATAATCAGACGGCGTGCGTGAAGGTGCATCTTGCGGCTGACGCTCCCTGTCAGGAAAGCATCCTGCCCGCCATACTTGCCATCGCCGACAATGGGATGCCCCATTGCCGCCATGTGCACGCGCAACTGGTGTGTGCGTCCTGTCATCGGCTGCAATTCCACCCAGGCAGCGGCATTTCCGGCACGCTCCACCACGCGGTAGACCGTCTTTGCGGGCTGGCCGTTCTCGAGGTCGACGTGCATCTTCTCGCCGCCGGTGCCGGGCTGCTTGGCCAGCGGCGCCTCGATCTCGCCTTCGTAGATCTCGGGTACACCCACCACCAGCGCCCAGTAGATCTTCTTGGCGCTGCGGCCGGAGAACCGCTTGGAAAAGAATGCCGCGCTGCCAGCGGTGCGGGCCACCAGCAGGATGCCGCTGGTATCCTTGTCCAGCCGGTGAACGAGGCGCGGGCGCGGCTCGTCTTCCCCGGCATAGGCATCCAGCAATCCATCGACGTGCCTGGTGGTTTTCGT
Organism: uncultured Alphaproteobacteria bacterium; assembly: GCA_963783265.1. GTDB lineage: Bacteria > Pseudomonadota > Alphaproteobacteria > Sphingomonadales > Sphingomonadaceae > Alteraurantiacibacter. The sequence continues at coordinate 138,662 of CAWAMU010000006.1, forward strand.
CCCGCCCTGCGTGGCGAGGCCGGGTGGCTTGTTCAGCACCAGCGCCGCCTTGGTGCGGGTGATGAGCATGTCCTGCGCCAGCGATTCGTCCTCTGCCGACAATGGCCGACGCTCCCGCTTCGTACGCGCGGCGTCTTCGCCGCCGGGGGGAACGCGCAGCACCTGGCCTTTCGCCAGCCGATCATCAACCTTGGCGCGCTTGCCGTCCACGCGCAGCTGGCCGGTGCGCGCCCAGCGGCTGACGGTGCCAAAGCCAACCTGCGGCAGATGGCGCTTGAACCAGCGATCGAGCCTGACGCCCTCGTCATCCTCTCCGACGGTGAACTGGCGAACTTCGTCCGATGGCCCGGTATTGGGACTATTGGTCATGAAAACAGCCTTGTAACGGTCAGTCCGAAGAGAAATCCGGAAACGCCCAGACCGATGGATAGCATGAGATAGATTGCCGCCAGCCCGATCTGCCCGCGCTGGACAAGATAGGCGAGTTCAAGACTGAAAGCGCTGAAGGTGGTGAAGCCGCCCAGCAGGCCCACGCCCAGCAGCAGGCGCAGGTGATCCGCATTTTCAGGTGCGCCGCGCACCAGCCACCCGGCCAGCAGGCCCATCAGGAGGCTGCCGATCGTATTCACGGCGAGGGTGGCGAAGGGGAAGGCGGTTACCGCAGGCGCACCCATCCAGCCGGTCATCAACCGGCCCAACTGGTAGCGGGCAAGCGCACCGATCCCCCCTCCCAGCGCGACCGAGAGCGAGGCATAAAGTTGCGGGGTAGCATTCGACATGCGCGCTCCCTTAGCCGTGTGCGGCCTCATGCGGAACCCAAAAGGCACTGTCTGCCTTGCATTTCGCCCGCGATTCGCATATCTGCAGCCCTGTGAAGCCGACCCGAGAGGGATTCGGCGCAATTTTCGTTTTGGTTATTCGGTGCATCCCGCGCCTGATCGCAGCGGGCTCTGACTGTTTTGAGATTAGAGAAGGTGGCTTAGATTTATGCAGATCATCGTTCGCGATAACAATGTCGAGCAGGCCCTGCGCGCGCTCAAGAAGAAGCTGCAGCGTGAGGGGGTGTATCGCGAGATGAAGCTGCGCCGCCATTATGAAAAGCCGTCGGAAAAGCGTGCCCGTGAAAAGGCCGCAGCGGTACGCCGCGCCCGCAAGCTGGAGCGCAAGCGTGTTGAGCGTGACGGCGGCCGGTAACAGGACTACCGGCTTTCAGGCGCTGGAAGCTTGAAAGCATATCGCAGCTAAGCCAAAGGGGCGTGGAAGTATTTTCCGCGCCCTTTTCGTTTGGCGCGCCAAATTTTTGACGGGATCAGATTACGATGACCGAAGTCACTCGCGTACCGCTGCAGCCGATTGCCAAGGGATCGCTCACGAAACTCTGGCTGGGCGTGGTGATTGCCGTGCTGGTTGCCGCCGGGATCGCCTGGGCCGCCATGCCGCAGGGCCTCTCTGTCGATACGGTGCGTGCGGGCGACGGACCGAGCCCGACAGAAGAAGACGTTGTTTTCGTGAATTATACCGGCAAGCTTGCCGATGGCACGGTGTTCGATCAGTCACAGTCCATGCCCTTGCCGATCGAGGGTATCTTCCCCGATGGCACGCCGCTGCCCCTGGGCGACATGATCCCCGGTTTCCGCGATGCGCTGCTGCAAACGCAGGTAGGCGGGCAGTACGAGATATTCATTCCCGCCGAGCAGGCCTATGGTGAGGATGTGCCCGAAGGTGGCCCGATCCCGCCGAACAGCGATCTGTACTTCGATATCCAGGTGATCGATTTCATGAGCCGGGAAGAATTCCAGAGCCGTGTCTCCGCCTTCCAGCAGATGATGATGCAGCAGCAACAGCAGATGCAAGCGCAAGGCGAAGGCGTGGCTCCCCCGGCCGAGTAAGGCGATGACTGCGGAAACCGCCGCCGCAGGAGATACCGCAAAGCTGGACGATTGGCCGCTGCGCCCCTGGCTGCTGGCCGGGATCGGCGGGTTGGCCGGGCTGATCGTTCATCTGGTTCTTGAGAGCGAAGGCGAAAACCCGCTTGGTGCTGCGCTGGCGGCCACCGTCTTTTTCGCCGCCGCCGCCTCCAGCTTCGTGCTGACCCCGCACCGCTGGAAAGAGGCCGCGATTTTCTCGGCTGGCCTTGGCCTGGTGATGGGCGGGATCGCGTGGCTGGCGGTGGATTCGGGGGACAGCGTGGCGGGCGGGCAGTTTGCCTTCGCTGCCGGAGTATTCTTCTCCCTGCTGGCCGTGCCGCTGTTCCAGGCCGACTTCCATCGCAAGCGCTGGGCAACGCCCTATGCGGAAACGCATTTCCACGTCTGGAGCGATGCCGTCAGCGCGGGCGGAGCGCTGGCCTTCGTGCTGCTGTCGTGGCTGCTCTTGTGGTTGCTCCATGCGCTTTTCAGCCTTGTCGGTTTCGAATTTATCCAAACGCTGATCGACACCGATGGCTTTGCGGGGTTTTTCTGCGGCGTGGCCTTTGGTGCGGCGATGGGCGTGCTGCGTAACCAGTTGGGCATTATCGGCACCCTGCAACGGGTGGTGATGCTGGTGTTTTCGCTGCTGGCAGTGCCCTTCGCGCTGGCCATTGCCTTCTTCCTGTTCGTGCTGATCGCCACCGGCGGCAATGCGCTGTGGGAGGCAACCGACAGCGCCACGCCGGTTCTGCTGGCCTGTGCGCTGGGCTGTTTCGTGCTCGCCAATGCAGTGGTGCGCGACGATGACGATGCGCGCAGCGACAATGTGGTGATGAATTACGCCGCGCTCGCTCTGTCGGCCAGCATCTTCCCGCTGACGGTATTCGCCGCGATCAGCATGGGCATCCGGATAGACCAGCACGGCCTCTCGCCCGAACGGCTGTGGGCGCTGGTCGCCATCGCGATCGCGACTGCCTATGGCCTTGCCTACTGGGTAGGGCTGGCGCGCGGGCGATTGGCAGGCTGGAGCCATTACCTGCGTCGCGCCAATTTGCACCTCGCCGCGGCCAGTTGTGTAATCGCACTGCTGCTGGCGCTGCCGCTGCTGGATTTCGGCGGTATTTCAGCCCGCCAGCAGGTTGCGCGGCTGGATGCGGGCGAGGTGTCGGTAGAGGAGTTCGATTTTGCCGCCCTGCGCTGGGATTTCGGCGACGCGGGGCGCGAAGTGCTGGCGCAGTTGGTGGAGCGTGAAGGCGAGATTGGCGAACTCGCCGCCTCTGCACGCGATGCCGAAACCCGACCCAACTATTGGCAGCGAGAACAGTACCAGCAGGAGCTGGCTTTCCGAACGATATCGGATGATCCGGATTTCGAGGCTCTGGTCGACGATTTCTTGCAAGAATCGCCGTGGTCATGCCCCTCATACTGCATCATCCTCGATCTGGGCCAACCCCCAAGTGGAAACCGCAAGGCGCTGCTTGTTCAGTCGAACAGCCTCGAACTGCTGCATGTTGTGCCGTTTGCCAATGGCAACCAGAGCGCGATCGCCCAGCTTAACAGTGAGGCGAGGGATTTGCCCGAACTGACAGAGGATTCCGAAGTCGAGATCAGGGAAGCGGCGCGGCATTATATCTACATCGATGGGGTGCCTCAGCGACTGCCTATCGAGGACCTTCTGGGCGAAGATGATCTTGAAGGTCTCCCGGATAACGTGACCGTCACCGAATAGCTTGAAGCGTGGCCCCCGCGCGGCTAACGCGATTGCCATGTCAGTAACCCGAGAAGAAGTCGCCAAGATCGCCAGTCTGGCGCGCATCAGCATGGACGACGACGCGATCGACCATATGGTGCCCGAACTCAACAATATCCTCGCCTGGGTGGAACAGCTCGGCGAAGTCGACACCAGTGCGGTCGAGCCGATGACGGCTGTCATCCCGCAGGAACTGCGCCTGCGTGACGATGTGGTGGATGCCGATCCCCTCACCGGCGGCGGACGCCGCGACGATATCCTCGCCAATGCGCCGGTGGCCGAACACGGCTTCTTCGGCGTGCCCAAGGTGATCGAATAATGACCGATTTCACAGCAATGGGCCTGAAGGCCATCCGCGACGGCGTGGCCGCAGGCGATTTCACCGCGCGCGAAGTGGCAGAGGCGCACAATGCCGCCGTAGCCGCTGCCGCCGAACTCAACGCCTTCATCGTGACCACGCCCGACCATGCGCTGGCCGCTGCCGATGCGGTGGATACTGCGCGCGCTGCCGGAGAGAAGCTTGGCGCAATGGCGGGTGTGCCGATTGGCATGAAAGACCTGTTCGCCACCAAGGGCGTGCAATCCACCGCCGCCAGCCACATCCTCGAAGGCTTCGTGCCGCCGTACGAAAGCACCGTCTCGCAAAACCTGTGGGATGCGGGCGCAGGCATGCTGGGCAAGCTGAACATGGACCAGTTCGCCATGGGCTCCTCCAACGAGACCAGCTATTTCGGCAATGTGAAAAGCCCGTGGCGCAAGCAGGGCAGCAATGCCGCTATGACGCCGGGCGGTTCTTCGGGCGGATCATCCGCCGCCGTTGCCGCGCGTTTGTGTCCGGCGGCCACCGGCACCGACACCGGCGGCTCCATCCGCCAGCCCGCCGCCGTCACCGGCATCACCGGCATCAAGCCGACCTATGGCCGGTGCAGCCGCTGGGGCGTAGTCGCCTTCGCCAGCAGCCTGGACCAGGCCGGACCGATGGCGCGCAGCGTTGAAGATTGCGCGATCATGCTGGGCGCGATGGCGGGCTTTGACCCCAAGGATTCCACCAGCATCGATGCGCCGGTGCCCGATTGGGCGGCGGCGCTGGATGCAGACCTGTCCGGCAAGACCATCGGCATCCCGCGCGAATACCAGATGGACGGCATCGATCCGCAAATCGCCGCAAGCTGGGAACAGGGCAAGGAATGGCTGCGCGATGCCGGAGCCAAGGTGGTGGACGTATCGTTGCCGCACACCAAATACGCGCTGCCCGCCTATTACATCATCGCCCCTGCCGAAGCCTCCTCCAACCTCGCCCGTTACGACGGCGTGCGCTACGGCCTGCGCGACCTGCCCGAAGGCAGCGGCTTGCAGGATATGTACGCCGCCACCCGCGCCGAAGGGTTTGGCGACGAGGTGAAGCGCCGCATCCTGATCGGCACCTATGTGCTGAGCGCGGGCTTCTACGACGCATACTACACGCAGGCGCAAAAGGTGCGCACGCTGGTGCAGCGCGACTTTACCGAGGCTTTTGCCAAGGTAGACGCGATCCTCGCACCCACAACGCCAACTGCGGCCTTCGCATTGGGAGAGATGCAGGACGATCCGCTGGCGATGTATCTGAACGATGTCTTCGCCGTGCCTGCCAGCCTTGCGGGCCTTCCTGCCATGAGCGTGCCCGCCACGCTGACCGCGGACGGCCTGCCGCTGGGCCTGCAAATCGTGGGCAAGCCGATGGACGAGCAGGGCGTGTTGAATGCAGGCCTCGCCATAGAGCAACGCGCAGGCTTCACTGCGCAGCCGGAGAAGTGGTGGTGAGCGGTTTCGAGGCTCTCGTCATCGTCCTGCTGATCGGCGGGCTGATCGTGCCGATCTGGGCGCTGGTGGCCACCGTGCATTTCGCCAATCGCAAGCAGCGCAGCCAGCTGCAATCGGCGCAGCGTTGCATGGCCTTCACCGCGCTGATGGACCGGCTGACGAACGAGCTTCGCGCCGACCAAAAACGTGCGCCCATCGTCCTCGCCTGCATTCGCGAATTGCAGACCTTCCCTGAGTATCGCGATATTTCGGTGACGATGATCAACGATATCAACGTACACGGCAGCACGCCCTACGATCAGATGCTGCGCAACGAACTGCAGAAGACAGAGGCCTTCCTCCTCGAGGCAAACACATGAGCAATTATCGGATTCACGGCGCAACGGGCGAATGGGAGGTCGTGATCGGCCTTGAGGTCCATGCGCAGGTCACTTCCCATGCAAAGCTGTTCAGCGGCGCATCCACCGCCTTTGGTGCAGAGCCGAACACGCAGGTGTCGTTGATCGATGCGGCGATGCCGGGCATGTTGCCCGTGCCCAATCGCGAATGCATCCGCCAGGCGGTGCGCACCGGCATGGCGATAGAGGCGCAGATCAACAAGTGGAGCCGGTTTGACCGGAAGAACTACTTCTACGCCGATTTGCCGCAGGGCTACCAGATCAGCCAGCTCTACCACCCCATCGTGGGCGAGGGGCAGCTGCTGATCGAGGCGGACGAGAAGGCCGGTATTCCCGCAGACAAGGTGATCGGGATCGAGCGTATCCACGTGGAGCAGGATGCGGGCAAGCTGATGCATGACCAGCATCCCACCATGAGCTACGTCGATCTCAACCGCACCGGTGTGGCGCTGATGGAGATCGTCAGCCGCCCGGACATGACTTCGCCCGCAGAGGCCGGGGCATACATCCGCAAGCTGCGCGCCATCCTGCGATATGTCGGATCGTGTGACGGCAACATGGAAGAAGGCTCCATGCGCGCGGACGTTAACGTATCCGTGCGCAAGGTGGGCGATACCCAGCTTGGCACGCGGACGGAAACGAAGAACGTCAATTCGGTGCGTTTCGTGATGCAGGCGATCGAGCACGAGGTGCAGCGCCAGATCGACGTGATCGAGGATGGCGGAAAGATCGTGCAGGAAACCCGCCTGTTCGATCCCGGCACCGGCACCACGCGGAGCATGCGCAGCAAGGAAGACGCGCATGACTATCGCTATTTCCCCGATCCGGACCTGCTGCCGGTGATCCTGGACGAGGCGTTCCTCGACGAATGCCGATCCTCGCTGCCCGAACTGCCCGATGCCAAGCGCGCGCGGTACGAAAGCGAACTGGGCCTCACGCCCTACAACGCCCGCGAACTGACGGCAGAGGTCGAAACCTTTGGCCGGTTCGAAACCCTGCTGGCGGTGGCTGCGACAACCATCGGCAAGCCGGAGGCGGATGTGGCAACGCAGGTTGCCAACTGGTCGCTTTCCGTCGCGCCAGGCGTGGTGAAATCGCTGGGTGAGGAGGCCAACATGGCCAACGCCACCGCCCAGCGGCAGGCCGCCATTCTCGCCATGCAGGACAAGGGCGAGATTTCCGGCGGACAGGCCAAGGAAATCTACGAAATCGTGCTGAAGGAGGGCCGCGAGCCTGACGAGATCGCCGAAACCGAGGGCCTGAAACAGGTGAGCGACACCGGCGCCATCGAGGAAGCCATCGACGCGATCATCGCCGCCAACGGCGACAAGGTGGAGCAGTACAAGGGCGGCAAGGACAAGCTGTTCGGCTTCTTCGTGGGCCAGACGATGAAGGCGATGCAGGGCAAGGCCAACCCGGCGGTGGTGAACCAGATCTTGAAGGACAAGCTGGGGTAGTGCCCGAAGAGGGCTGCGTCATGCGTTGTTGGCAGTGAAAAAGCTGCTGGCGAGGTGCGCCGTCCCGGACCCCCGGCTGCTTTTGCTGATTTGCAGTGGTCCTCATCGCGCGTCCTCGTGGCCCAGATCCTGCGAGACTGGTTCGCCGATCGTGCTGAACGGCGCGCGGCAGGAGGCCAACTCGCCGGAATAGGCGACGCGCTTCCACAACTGCTGCCGAACTGGCCACCTATTCGGCCTCGCATGGCCCTGTGCGTCAAGGACGCCATCGAGCGGGTGCGCGACGTGATTGCCGCCCCGCGAACGATCTGCCGAGTTCGACCGGGCTCGATGTGCCCCGAACAGATGATGCATGACACGCTGGCATCGACCTTCGCGCGCCCCTTATGGCCGACATTCGACAACGAGGTCTGATGCATGAAATTCGGCACGGTTCATGAATTTGCTGACAGGATCTTCGATCAGGACGAGGAACTGTCGCCTGGTACAGTCTCTCGACAGATGGCACGGGGCCTGAGAATGGGCCGCTGACCGAAGCCATGCGCGCGGATTGCTCCTCGCGACTGGGAGAGCACGATCGGAGCAAATCGCAGCACGAGGTTTCCTGTTCTCATGCGCGGACGCGGCACAACTTGCGGACCTCGATCCACGAAACACGATCAGGGCATTTCGCCAGGTCGCCCAAGGTGTGCGCGGACATGGCATACGGTGACGCGATGGATTGTCGAACGCCTGCGATGGGCAGGCGCACGACTTTGTGAATCGCTGGACCGCTGAATCAGCCGCTGCACGCACGACGTTCTCGGCGCAGCGGGCAGTCGGCTGATCGGCTGCTGTCGGGCCAAGTCGATCGAACGACCGCGCAGTGACCAGCCATCGTCCTCGTCCACCCGGAAATCCCGCATAACACCGGGGCCATCGGGCGCACCTGCGTGGCGTTGGATATGGATCTGGTGCTGATCAGGCCTTACGGTTTCACGCTGTCAGACAAGCAGCTGAAGCGGGCGGGGCTGGATTACTGGCAGCATGTTCGCCTTTCCGAATATGCCGGTTGGGACGCGTTTCTTTCCGGCCGCAGCCCGCGCGAAGGCCAGATGTTCCTGTTCGAGGAGGACGCGCCGCGCAGCTTTTACGAGCCGGATTATCCGGACGATGCCATCCTCGTGTTCGGCAGCGAGACCAAGGGCCTGCCGCGCGCGATCCGCGATGCGCACAGGGAATGCGAGGTCAGTCTGCCGATGCGATCAAGCCACATCCGCTCGCTCAATCTCGCGAACACAGTAACGGCAGCGGCGTATCAGGCGTTGCGGGGCAAGTTCTAGCCTAGCCTGCCGCCTAACCCTGACGCTGCGCAGTAAAGGGCATGGTGCCCATCATGCCGGCCTTGATCGTGCCGCTCACCGCGTCGCCATCCACCGTGGCCTCGCAATCCAGCGTCATCGGCATGGGCAGGCCCATCTTCATCTGCCAGGTCAGCGTGTCGCCTTCGATCTGGCCGTTCTTCACGTCCATGTCGCCCATGCCGCCGGAAAGCTGGCCGGTGAAGGTCTCGCCATCATCGCCGGGCACGACTGTGAAGGTGCCGGTCTGCTCCCCCATCGGGGACTTGGCGACGAAATCGTAGGTTCCACCCACTGCGGTCATTGAATTCTCTCCTCTAGGGAATGTCTTACAGGCTGCTGGCGTCGATATATTCGACTTCGATGTCGAGCCCTTCGAGTTGCGGCTCCACCGTCTCGCGGTCGCCTACCACCACGATGGTGATGTTTTCCGGCTGCAGGTAGTCGCGCGCGGCGGCGTTGATGTCGGCGGCATCCACTGCCGAATACAATTGCGGCAGCATCACCTGGTAGCGATCATCGCGGCCCGCGTTCTGGTTGGCCAGCAGAGCGCCCAAAACCTGGCCGTTGGTTTCATAGCGGTTGGGCAGGTTGCGCACATTGCCATCCGTCACGCGCTGGAGTTCCACATCGTCAACCGGGCGCGAGCCCGGAAAGGCTTCCAGCTGGTCAAGGATCACGCGGATCGAATCCGCCGTCCGGTCTGCCTGCACCTGCGTGGCGATGCGGAAGATGCGCGGGCCTTGGGCATTGGGCAGGCCGGAGCCGATGCCATAGGTCCAGCCTTTCGTTTCGCGCAGGTCGTTGTTGAGGCGCGAGAGGAAGCCGCTGCCGATCACTTCATTGGCAAGGTCCAGCGCCTCCATACCGGGCTGCCAGCCCGATAGCGGGGTGGGGCGGCCCAGCACCAGATAGCTGGATGGCGAATTGGGGCGGTCCACCACCACGATGCGCGGGGCATCGCTGGCGGCAGGGGCCAGGTCCACGTTCTTGGCGGGAACGGGCGTTGCCGATCCCTGCCAGTCGCCCAGCGTTGCTTCCAGCGCGGCGACCAGCGCCTCCATCGACACATCGCCAACGGCGGTGATGGTGGCGGTTTCAGGCCGGATCCACTCGGCGTGTTCGGCGATCATGTCTGCTCGCGTCAGCCCCTCGATCACCTCGGCATCGCCCGAAGCGGAGGCATGGGCGTAAGGGTGACGTTCGCCATACACCAGCGGCATGAAGGCACGATTGGCAAGGCCCGCAGGCGAGGACAATTCCTGCGCCACGGCGGCCATGCGCTGGCTACGCACCCGTTCCAGCGCATCGGGCGCGAAGGCGGGGTTGCGCACAACGTCCGCCATCAGATCGAGCGAGGGCACGAGATTGGGACTGAGCGCGGAGAGGAATGCAGTCGTGCTTTCCGGTCCGGCGTTCACGCTGAGCGAGGCGCCGAGCGATTCCTCCTCGATGGCGATATCCAGCGCGCTGCGGCTGGTGGTGCCTTCCGTCAACAGGTCCACCATCGTGGCGTGCGTGCCGTATTCGCCAGCGGGATCGACCACGGAGCCTGCGTCGAATGTCAGCGCCAGCGACACCTTGGGCACCGATGCGCGGCGCGCCAGCACGACATCGATGCCGTTGGAAAGGGTCGCGCGCTCCACTTGCGGGAAGGTCAGCTCACCAACAGGTTCTGGCGTCGGCAGGGCAATTTCCGGGCCGGTGCGGGTGACTTCGACTTCAACACCGCTGTCGGGCTGCGGCGCAGGGGACATGTGTTCGTCGCCCCAGCCGCCCATTGCGCCGCCATCCAGCGTGCGTTCGCCCGGAACCACGGCAAGATTGTAGGCCGGGCGTGTCAGCCAGCGTTCCATCGCGGCCTGAACATCGGCTGGCGTGAGGGCAGCCATCCGTTCCAGATCGGTGCGGTAGAAATCGGCATCGCCCGTGTAGAGCAGTCCTTCGGCGAGGATCGAACCCTTGCCGCCAAATCCCCCGATGCGTTCCAGCGAACCTACGAGGCTGGAGGCGATCTGCGTGGTGGCGCGGTCCAGTTCGTCCTGTGTCGGGCCATCGGCAATCAGCCGAGCGATCTCGGCCTCCAGCAATGCCTGCGCCTCTTCCTGCGTGGCATCGGGGCGCACCTGCACCGTGGCCTGCGCCATGCCGATTTGCTCGTAAGCCTGGTAATAGGCAGAAACGCTGGTGGCGAGTTCCTCCCCACGAACCATTGCATTGTCGAGGCGCGAGGAATTCAGCCCGCCAAGGATGTACATGCCAACCTGCAACGGAACGGCGTCGGGATGCTGCATGTCCGGTCCGGTCCATGCGCGCAGCAGGAGAACCTGCGGCACCTGGTCGGTCATCGTGTCGTAGGCTGGCTGGGCCAGTGTAACGGGGCCGCCGTCGAACTGCGCAACCTCCGGCCCGCGCTCTATGGCGCCGAACCAGCGTTCCACCATCGGGCGGGCGGTGGCGGCGTCGATATCGCCGGTGAGGGAAAGGACCACGTTGTTCGGCCCGTAATTGTCGGTGAACCATTCGCGCACGTCCAGCAGGCTGGCGGCGGAGAGGTCAGCCATCGAACCGATCACGGAATGGCGATAGGGATGGCCAACCGGCAGCAGACCCTCGGCCACCTGGTAATCGATCAGGCCATAGGGCTGGTTATCGCCCTGCCGTTTTTCGTTCTGCACCACGGCGCGCTGGTTATCGAGCCGTTCCTGCGTGACCGCGCCCAGCAGATAACCCATGCGATCCGCTTCCATCATCAGCGCCAGGTCCAGCGCGCCGGTGGGAACCGTTTCCACGTAATTGGTGCGGTCGTAACTGGTGGACCCATTGGTGCCGGTGGAGCCGGCGGCTTCCAGCGGAATGTCGAAATTCTCCACATTCTCGCTGCCGGTGAACATGATGTGTTCGAAAAGGTGGGCAAAGCCGGTGCGCCCGCGCGGTTCGGACTTGGAGCCGACGCGGTAGTAAACCGTGACGCCCACCAGCGGCGATTTGCGATCGGTGTGGACGATGGTGGTGAGGCCATTTTCCAGCGTGAAGGTCTCGTAAGGAATGTCGACCGCAGCAATTATGTCGTCCAGCGAGGCGGTTTGCGTGTCGGCCGGAGCTCGGGGCGGCAGCAGTGGCGGTTTCGACCGGCGCAATCGCGGTGGTGGAACAGCCCGCCAGCAGAAGGGCGGCAGCGAATGGGGCGAGCGTGCGGAGCGCGAAAGACCTTTTCATGTGAAACGAGATAGCACCTCGCGTCGGGAGGGAAACCCATTTTGTCGCTGAAAGGATGCAAAATAGGGGCTATCGATACTTTGGCGATAAGGAACGGTGTGATCGAGTGGCGGATGCTATTCGACGATCGCCTGATTTTTGTCGTCCAACAGGCCTTGTGTTGCGATATTGCAACACTATGTGACATGGGAACCGAATGAGGGGCTCGAAATGAACCTGGAAAAATTTACAGATCGCGCGCGTGGCTTCCTGCAAAGTGCGCAAACCGTCGCCATCCGCAACAGCCACCAGCGCATCAGTCCGGAGCATATCCTGAAGGCCCTGCTGGAAGACGAGGAGGGCATGGCCGCGGGCTTGATCCAGCGCGCAGGCGGCAATCCCGGCCGTGCAGTGGAAGAGGTGGATGCCCTGCTGGCCAAGGTTCCCGCCGTCAGCGGGAGCGGGGCGCAGCAGACGCCCGGCCTCGACAATGATGCCGTGCGTGTGCTGGATCAGGCCGAACAGATCGCCGAAAAAGCGGGCGACAGCTTTGTCACCGTGGAACGGCTGCTGCTGGCCGTGGCGCTGGCCAAGCAAAGCAAGGCGGGCAAGGCGCTTGCCGATGCGGGCCTGACGCCAGAGGCGCTGAACACCGCGATCAACGAACTGCGCAAAGGCAAGTCAGCTGATTCTGCCAACGCAGAGGCCGCCTATGACGCGATGAAGAAATATGCCCAGGACCTGACGGAAGCCGCGAGAGAGGGGAAGCTGGATCCTGTCATCGGTCGCGACGAGGAAATCCGCCGGACTGTGCAGATCCTAGCGCGCCGGACCAAGAACAACCCCGTCCTGATCGGTGAACCCGGCACCGGCAAGACCGCCATCGCGGAAGGGTTGGCCCTGCGGATCGCCAATGGGGATGTGCCCGATTCGCTGCGGGACAGGTCCTTGATGTCGCTCGACATGGGCTCGCTGATTGCCGGCGCGAAATATCGCGGCGAATTCGAGGAACGGCTCAAGGCCGTGCTCGACGAGGTGAAGGGCGCAGGCGGACAGATCATCCTGTTCATCGACGAGATGCACACGCTGATCGGCGCAGGCGCGTCGGAGGGTTCGATGGATGCCTCCAACCTGCTGAAACCCGCCCTGGCCCGCGGCGAATTGCACTGCATCGGTGCCACGACACTGGATGAATACCAGAAATACGTCGAGAAGGACGCCGCGCTGCAACGGCGCTTTCAGCCGGTTTACGTGGATGAGCCCTCGGTCGAAGACACGATCTCGATCCTGCGGGGCATCAAGGAAAAATACGAACTGCATCACGGCGTGCGCATCACCGACAATGCCATCGTGGCCGCGGCGCAGCTTTCCGAACGCTACATCGCGGACCGGTTCCTGCCGGACAAGGCAATCGACCTGATGGACGAGGCTGCCAGTCGTATCCGCATGGAAGTGGAGAGCAAGCCCGAGGAGATCGAGGTGCTCGACCGGCGGATCATCCAGCTCAAGATCGAGGAATCGGCGCTGGCCAAGGAAACGGACAGCGCTTCCAAGGATCGGCTGGAGTCCCTGCGCAAGGAGCTTGCCGAGCTCGAACAGCAATCGACGGAACTCACCACCCGCTGGCAGAACGAGCGCGACAAGATCCATGCCGAGGCGCGGATCAAGGAAGATCTCGACGCGGCGCGGATCGAGCTCGAGCAGGCGCAGCGCGCGGGCGACCTCGCCAAGGCGGGCGAGCTTTCCTACGGCAGGATACCGCAGCTGGAAAAGCAGCTGGCGGAGGCCGAAGGCACGACCGAGAACGCGCTGCTGAAAGAAGAAGTGACCGAAGACGATATCGCTTCTGTCGTCAGCCGCTGGACCGGTGTGCCGATGGAAAAGATGCTGGAGGGCGAACGCGAAAAGCTGCTCCAGATGGAAGATGCGCTCGGCAAGCGGGTGATCGGGCAGGAGAAGGCCGTGGTGGCCGTATCCAGGGCCGTGCGCCGCGCGCGTGCCGGTCTCCAGGATCCGAACAGGCCGCTCGGGAGCTTCCTGTTCCTTGGCCCCACCGGCGTCGGCAAGACCGAACTGACCAAGGCGCTGGCGGCATTCCTGTTCGATGACGATCAAGCCATGGTGCGCATCGACATGAGCGAATTCATGGAGAAGCACGCGGTCGCCAGGCTGATCGGCGCGCCTCCGGGCTATGTCGGTTACGAGGAAGGCGGCGTGCTGACCGAAGCCGTGCGGCGCAGGCCATACCAGGTCGTGCTTTTCGACGAGGTGGAGAAGGCGCACAACGATGTGTTCAACGTGCTGCTGCAGGTGCTGGATGACGGGCACCTGACGGACGGGCAGGGCCGCAAGGTCGACTTTTCAAACACGCTGATCATCCTCACGTCGAACCTGGGCAGCCAGTTCCTTTCGAACCTGGACGATGACCAGAAGGTGGAGGATGTGGAAGACAAGGTGATGGACGTGGTGCGTGGCCACTTCCGCCCCGAATTCCTCAACCGGCTGGACGAGATCATCCTGTTCCACCGCCTGGCGATGGAACACATGGCACCGATCGTCGATATCCAGGTGGCTCGCGTCCAGAAGCTGCTGAAGGATCGCAAGATCACGCTGGACCTGACCGAAGGCGCGCGTCGCTGGCTGGGCCGGGTGGGCTACGATCCGGTCTATGGCGCAAGGCCGCTGAAGCGCGCCGTGCAGCGCCATTTGCAGGATCCGCTCGCCGACATGCTGCTGCAGGGAAACGTGCCCGACGGCAGCACGGTTCACGTTGAAGAAGGTGAAGGTCAGCTCGAACTCACGGTGACTTAGGCGCGCACGTTTAATCAAATGTTCAGCCAATAGAGTGTCTTAGTTGGTTACAACGGCAACTGTGTGATTTTGGTTACAGATGCGATGAAATGCGGATGGGCGCTTTGACAATGCCCGTTCGCTATTGCAACCGTTAGGGCCTCATCACTGGGCTGGAACTTTCATCTTGATGTTATCTGATCGCGGCTGAAGGCGTCGCGTTTGTGCATTGCAGTATCGGAAATTCCCGCCCGCAGCTTGGGTTGGAGTCGTAATGAAAAAATTTGGTAAGACCACCGTAGCGGGTCTTGTGGCGTCGGTTTCCTTCGCCGCATTGCTCGCAGGGGCACCTGCATATGCGCAGGACGCAGATGACTGCGAAGTTAACGAAGATGGCGAATGTGTCGCCGCCGCCGATGGCGTAACCAGCAACCAGCCCGGCGACGTTACCGTTGTCACGGACGACGATACAGGTGCCCTGGGTGCCAACACTTCCGGCGATACCATCGTGGTGACCGGTTCGCGCGTTCGTCGCGATACCTACAACAGCACTTCACCCTTGCAGATTCTCGATACCGAGGTCGCTCGCGATACCGGTAACTTCGATGCCGCGCAGATCCTGCAGCGCTCCGAAGCGGCTTCCGGCCAGCAGATCGACGCCACCTTCCAGGGCTTCGTGCTCGATAACGGTCCCGGTTCGCAAACGCTGAACCTGCGTGGCCTTGGTGCCGACCGTACGCTGCTGCTGATCAACGGTCGTCGCCTGGCGCCAGCCGGTGTGGAAGGCGCTCCGACGAGCCCCTCGATCAACCTGCTCCCCGCTTCGCTGATCGCCCGCTACGACCTGCTGCTTGACGGCGCATCCTCGATCTACGGTTCGGATGCTGTTGCCGGTGTGGGTAACATCGTGCTGCGCAACGACATCGACGGTTTCGAAGCCTTCGCTTCGGGCAGCTACAACCCCGATGGCGGCGGCGACGACTACACCGTCAGCGGCGCGTGGGGCTCCACCTTCGATCGCGGCTTCATCGGCATCGGTGCCGAGTACTCGCTGCGCGACGAAGTAAAGCTGCGCGACCGTCCGTTCCTGGCTGGTTGCGACACCAACTACGAAGTCGATCAGGACGGTAACATCTATACCGTTGGCCTCGTCGACAACGCGGTTGTGCAGCGCGATTCGGGCGGCACAATTTCTGTTTCGGAAAGCCCCTGCAAGGTCACCGGTATCTCCGGTCGTATCTTCAACCCGTACAACTTCGGCGGATCGATCTACTTCCAGCCCGATGGCAACGGCAACTTCCCCGGCTTCCCGGATTTCCCCTACGCTGATTCTACCAACGCATTCGGCGACCAGCTGGACCGCGATGGCGACGGCATCCGCGATGTCGATTTCCAGGACGTCAACACCAACGCGCAGAACCTCGACCAGACCTTCATCTCGGAGCAGAAGCTCTACAACGTGATGGCCTATGGTGAGTATTCGTTCGGCGGCGACATGAACCTGACGCCGTTCTTCGAAGCGCTTTACAGCCGCGCGGAAATTTCCGCTCCCAACACCGGCGCGGCGCAGCTGTTCCCGTCGGTTCCGGACATCAACCCGTTCAACCCGTGTAACATCGACACGAACCCGAACGGCACCGATTGCCGCCTGATCGATAACGCGCAGGCCGATGGTTTCCCCGTTTATGCCCCTCCGGGTGTTCCGTTCCCACGCGGCAACTATGGCTTCAGCCTGCCTGTTTCGCCGATTGTCGCGATCCGCGGCGATCGCAACAACTCGGACGTTGTTCAGGAGCAGTACCGCGGCGTGCTCGGCCTTCGTGGTGACCTGCCATTCATCGGTGACACCTGGACCTTCGAACTTTCCGGCGTGTACTCGCGTTCGGAAGGCCGTTCGATCATTCGCGGTATCCGCGAAGACCGTCTGGCTCTCTCCCTGGGTATCGATCCGACCGCTGATTTCAACGCAGATGGCGTTGTCGACAACAACGGCGACGGTATTGCCGACGATTACGACAACAACATCGATTTCTTCCAGGGCGATCCGCAGTTGATCGGTGTCTGTAACACGGGCGGCCTTGCCAACCCCGGCCTTGCTGCACCTGACCTGACCGCTGGTTGTGTTCCGGTGAACCTGTTCGCACCCAGCGTGCTGACGGGTGCTATCGGCGACCTCTCCTCGCAGGCCGAGCGTGACTATCTGTTCGGTGAGCGCGTGGTTGACACCACCTACGAACAGGTTGTCATTGGCGGCTTCGCCACCGGCGATCTGTTCGAACTGCCCGCCGGGCCGCTCGCGCTGGTGGTTGGTGCCGAATACCGCAAGGACAGCATCGACACGACGCCGAATGCGGCGGCGGTCAATGGTCTGTTCTTCGGCTTCTATCGTGACCTTGGTACCAACGGTTCCAAGTACCTGATCGAAGGCTTTGCCGAAGTTGATATTCCGGTGTTCGACAACGAGAATATCGGCCGGTTCGACATGAACCTTTCGGGCCGTGTTACCGAAGAAGAGTTCTACGGTACCGCTGGCACGTATTCGGCCAAGGCAAGCTGGAGCCCCGTGCCCCAGGTCCTGTTCAAGACCACCTACGGTACGTCGTTCCGTGCACCGAACCTGCGTGAGAACTTCCTCGGCGGTATCACCGGATTTACCACGATCTCGGATCCCTGCGCCGTTCCCGACGCAGCGTTCGAACGCACTGGGTGGTGGCTATCAGGCGGCCGATGATACCCGCGATCCTGATGTGCTGGCAATTTGCCGTCGCGAAGGTCGTGATCCGACCAGCGTTGGTATCAACGCTGCCGGTTCCAACACGATCGGCACGAGTCCAGCATCGAAGTTGCCAACCAGGGTTCGCTCGACCTTGATCCGGAAACCTCGAAGTCCTTTACCGCTGGCGTTGCCGTTACGGAAAATTGGGGCGACTTCGATTTCTCGTTCAACTTCAACTACTACTCGATCATCGTCGAGGACTCGATTGCCGAGCTGACCGCTCAGTTCGCGATCAACGAGTGCTATCTCGACACCGATGATTCGCGTAGCGTGTACTGCGACCAGCTGCGGTATTCGCCCGCAGATCGTCGCCTGATCAACCAGGCCTTCCCGACCTTCCTGAACCAGGACAAGGAAACGGTGAAGGGCATCGATCTGAACGCGAACTTCGGTTACGAAACGCCGTTCGCCGGTGACATTCTCGATCTGGGCCTGAACCTTCGGGCAAACCACCTGATCGAGCGTAGCACGCTGTTCATCAACGAAGACGAAGAGGATTTCGAGGACGATACCGGTGAATTCGGCTTCCCTCGCTGGACGGGCCGCGCAATCGGCACGATTGGCTGGTCGGACCTGGTCCTGACCTGGGAAACCCGCTGGATCGGCAAGACCGAACAGCAGGCCGACGGTGTTGACGAATTCGCCGATGTCTTCGGTCGCGGCCCCGACGGGGCTCCGGCTGGCTTCACCAGCGATACCTGCCTCGGCAATGGTTCGGGTTCGTATAACGCCGCCACCGGCGTGTTCACGCCCGATGGCATCGTTGAGGGTGACGGCACGTTCTGCCGCGACGTAGGCTTCGCTGAAGATTACTTCGTTCACACGATCTCGCTGCGTTACGACATCAACGAGAACATCCGTCTGCGTGCCGGTATCTCGAACCTGTTCGACGATGCTCCGCCGCTGATCGACACCAACGAAGTGTTCGGCATCTCGAACACCCCGATTGGTAACGGTTACGACCTCGATGGCCGTGAATTCTTCGGCTCGGTCCGGGTTCGCTTCTGATCCCGTTCCGCAAGTAAGATTGCAAAACAGGGCGGCCTCGCAACTTCGGTTGCGGGGCCGCTTTGCATGTGGCGCGCTTGACCCGTTCGCCTCGCTCCGTAGGACCGTTCTGAACGCAGCAAACGGGTGAAAGCATGAAGATCGATTCGAGTATTTCCGCAGTCATCACCGGCGGTGCCTCCGGCTTGGGTGAGGCAACGGCGCGTGCCCTGGCAGCCAGGGGTGCCAAGGTGGCCCTGTTCGACCTCAACGAAGAGCGCGGCGAAGCCGTGGCCAGCGAGATTGGAGGAATCTTCTGCAAGGTCGATGTATCCAGTGAAGAATCGATTGCCGCAGGCTTTGCGAAGGCGCGCGAGGCGCATGGCCAGGAACGCGTGCTGGTGAACTGCGCAGGGATCGGCACCATCGGAAAGCTCACCCGCCGCGATCGGGAAACCGGTGATATCAGCCATTTGCCTTTCGAACTGTTCGAGAAGACCCTGCGGGTAAACCTGCTCGGCACCTTCGGCTGCATGGCCAAGTCTGCCGCCGGCATGATGACGCTGGACCCGGTCGGCGATTACGGTGAGCGGGGCGTCATGATCTCCACCGCCTCTGTCGCCGCCGAAGACGGTCAGATCGGGCAGGTCGCCTATGCCGCCTCGAAAGCAGGTGTAAAGGGCATGACCTTGCCCGTGGCGCGCGACCTGATGAACGAGGGAATTCGCGTGAACACCATCCTGCCGGGCATTTTCATGACGCCGATGATGGCGGGCCTGCCCGAAAAAGCGCAGCAATCCCTTGCGGCATCGGTGCCGTTTCCAAAGCGGCTCGGTCAGCCAGAGGAGTATGCAGACCTTGCCTGCTTCATGGTGGAAGCCGAATACATGAATGCGGAAACCGTCCGACTTGACGGCGGCATCCGCATGCCGCCCAAGTAGCCGGCGCGAGGGGAACAGACAGATATGAGCGGCTGGCACATCGGCGTTATCGGCGGATCGGGCTTGTATGAGCCGGGGGCGCTGGAAGACGCGCAGGAAATCGCCATCAGCAGCGCCTTTGGTGAACCTTCCGGTCCTGTCACCACGGGGCGTATTGGCGGGGTGCGCTTCACCTTCATCGCCCGGCACGGTGATGGGCACACGCTTTCACCCAGCCATGTCAATTACCGCGCGAATGTCGATGTGCTGAAGCGCGCCGGGGTCACGGACCTGTTGGCCATCTCCGCCATCGGCAGTCTGCAAGAAGAGCTGGCGCCAGGCACCTTCGTTGCCGTGGACCAGCTGATTGATCGCACCGCCGGACGGGAGCGCAGTTTCTTCGGCGATGGCATCGTTGCCCATGTCCCGCTGGCCGATCCGGTATGTCCGCGCTTGTCCGGCCACGCAGCCAAGGCGGCGGGAAAGGCGGGCGCAAAAATCCACAAGGGCGGCACCTACGTCGCTATCGAAGGGCCACAGTTCTCCACCCGGGCGGAAAGCCACATGTATCGCGCCTGGGGAGCGGACGTTATCGGCATGACGGCCATGCCGGAGGCCCGCCTGGCCCGCGAAGCCGAACTGCCATATGCCCTGATCGGTATGGTGACCGATTACGATTGCTGGCGCGACGCGCAGGATGATGTGGATGTGGCCGATATCCTCAGGGTAATGAAGGACAATGCCGACACTGCGCGGGCCATGTTGGCCGCACTGGCGCAGGTATTGCCCAAGAGCCGAAGCGCAAGTCCGATCGATACAATCCTTGATACAGCGATCGTCACGCCTCAGGAGAAATGGTCTGTTTCCGCAAGGGCCCGGCTGGACGCTGTGGCGGGCCGGCTGATAGAATTGTTTCCTGCACCTAAAGGGTGATGCTGGAAACTTGCAAACTTCTGGAAAGTTGCGCAGAGTAGTTGCTTATGCAACCGTCAAACTCATTATCGCAATTCCTGCCATACCAGCTCTCACTGGCATCCAACGCGGTTAGCGGCCGCATTGCCGTCGAGTATCGGCAACGGTGGGGACTCAGCATTCCCGAATGGCGCGTCATGGCGATCCTTGGCGATGTCGGTGCGTTGACCCAACGCGACCTGACGAAGCGAACCTTGATGGACAAGGTTGCCGTCAACCGCGCCTGCAAAGGGCTGGAGGAGCGCGCTCTCGCGGCGCGAACTCCCAATGAATCCGATGGCCGATCGCACCTCCTCGACCTGACGGACGAGGGGCGGGCAATGCATTCGGAGATCATGCCGCTTGCCCGGGAGATCGAACGGCGCATGTTCGCCGGCTTCTCAAAGGAAGAACTCGACCTGTTTCGGACGCTTCTCGGACGCGCTCGCAAGCAGGCAGAGGATCTGGATCCGGTAGAGCTTGGCGGAAGTTTCGGCATCAGCTGACATTGGCAACAGAGCAAGGAAAAAGGCCCCGCCGAGTTTGTCCCGGCGGGGCCTTTTTCTGTTCTGGTCTCCTGTCGATCAGGAGAAGGCGTCGGAGATCGAGCAAGCTGCCGGGCCAAGGATCACGATGAACAGAACCGGCAGGATGAACAGGATCAGCGGCACCGTCATGATGGCAGGCAGACGCGCGGCCTTTTCTTCGGCGCGCATCATGCGCTCGTTACGGAATTCAGCCGATAGAACACGCAAGGCCGATGCCAGCGGCGTGCCATAGCGTTCTGTCTGCACCATCGTGGTCACCACGCCGCGCACCGCCTCCAGGTTCACGCGGTAAGCGAGGTTTTCGAAAGCCTGGCGACGCTCGGTAAGGAACGCCAGTTCGATGGCGGTGAGGGCGAATTCGTCACCCAGTTCGGGATAGGCGCGACCCAGTTCGCGGGCGACGCGGTTGAAGGCGGCGTCCACGGTCAGACCGGCTTCGGCACAAATCACCAGCAGGTCCAGCGCGTCGGGAAGGCCCTTCTGGATAGCCAGGGTTCGTTTGGACGTGACGTTGGCGAGGTAGAGCTCCGGACCCTTGTAGCCCAGCACGACCAGTGCAGCGAAACCGAAGAAACGCTTCAGGCTGCCCCAATCGGGGAAAGTATCGGTCCAGTAAAAGATCACGACACCGATGAGGCCAAGCACCACCGGCAGCACCATGCGGGCGAAAATGATGAAGATCGCCCACTCCTTGTTGCGGTAACCGGCCTGTGCCAGCTTCTGCTGGATCATCTTGACCTGGCTTTCCTGCAGCACTTTCATGCCCTGCAGGGTGTCTTTCATCTTGTCGGTCGTATCGGTACGACGCGTCAGGCTCTGACGCTTCTTGGATGTCTGGGTCAGCATGCCTGACTTCAGTTCGGCGCGCCGATCGTTGAGCGCCTTGACGCGCTTGGCCATCGGGTCTTTCACCGTCACTGCGGCGTATATCGCAAACACCATCGCCAGCGCGGCGATGCCTGCCAGGATCGTCCCGACAAGGATAACATCGACGCCGAGCAGCGTGGGGCTGGATGCGGGGGCAATCATCAACATGGTTTCCGTTTCCTCCGCAATCAGATTTCGAAGCTGACCATCTTGGCCATGATAAAGGCGCCGATGCTCATCCAGACGAGGCCGCCAAGGCCAGTCACGATCAGGCGGTCATCCGTGAAGAAGGTCGCGAGATAGTTCGGATTGATCCAGAAGATCATGCCAAAGACGATGAAGGGCAGGGCGCCAACGATGTAGGCCGACGCTTTGGATTCAGAGCTCATCGCCTTGATCTTCAGCTTCATCTGGGAGCGCTTGCGCAAGACATCCGCCAGGTTGGACAGCGTTTCGGCGAGGTTGCCGCCTGTCTCGCGCTGAATGGCCAGCGTGATGACGAAGAACTGGAATTCCGGCGTGCCGAGCTTGTCGGCCGTGACCTGGAGCGATTCCTCCATCGTGCGGCCGATCCTGATACGCTCTGTCACGGCGCGAAATTCCTGGCCGACAGGGCCGGGGACTTCGCTGGCAACGACACCCAGGGTCTCCGTCACCGGAAGGCCCGAGCGCAAGCCGCGCACAAGCAATTCGATACCGTCAGGAAACTTCGCGGTGAATTTGTTGGTGCGGCGCTTGATGAAGGAATTCACCACCATGTGCGGCAGGCCTGCGCCAAACAGCACACCGATACCGAGCGACATCAGCGCAGCGCCGGTGTTCAGATACAGCAGCGCGGTTACCACGATGGCCAAGCCCAGCGAAGTATAAAGGTACTGCGACAGCGTCCAGTCCATCCCGGTCCGGTTGAGCCGCAATTCCAGCGCCTGCATCCGGGATCCGGCACCGGCACGTGAAAACTGCTTGGGTTTTCGGGCGGCGATAGCCTTCTTCAGTTGGCTTTCGACCTTGTCGGTGGTGCTTTCCGAATGGCGGAAACGCACGGCTTCCAGGCGCCGCTGCCCTTCCTTTGCCGGGGAAATGCCCGACATCGCCATATAGCCCAGGATCATCAGGCCCATGAGGCCACCGGCTAGAAGCAGAAGCTGGATGATGCTCATGGAAAACCTTCTTTCAAACGTAAGTCAGTTGCGGTTTCGATTGCGAGCGGGAACGGATCCCGCCCACGGATCACTAGCTTATTCGGCAGGTTCGGCAGTCGCCTTTGCCTTCTTCGGCGAAGAGCCAAGGAGAGACTTCAGGTCGAACTTGCCGAGTACGGAACTCTTCTGACCGGCCTCTTCGATGCTCGCCCCGTCATCTTCGGACACGCCGACGATCATCTTGGCGATCTCGCGGATCGGATTGACCGTCTTCGAGGACTTGTTGGCTTCGATGAAGGTCTGACCAAGCTTTGCGGCATTGGCGGCTGCCTTCTGGTCGAACGCGATCTGGAAATTGATCTTGCGTTCGATAGAGGACTCGAAATCGGCCTTGCTGATTTCCGCGGTGCCCGGCTGCAGCTTGTTGCAGACGATCAGCGGATGGCAGGATGGTGCATTGCTTTTCAACCATGACAGGATGCGGATCGTGTCGCGCGCCGATGCCAGGGTAAGCTCGGTGACCAGCGTCACCACGTTCACATCTGTCAGCAGGTGCGGGAAGTTGATCAGCATGTTGCGCGGCATATCCACCACGGTCATGTCGAAAGCCTGGCGGAATTCTTCCTCCAGTTGCAGGAATGCCGTGCCATCGGTCATCATCGGCGAATTGATCGGAGCCTCGGCAGACATGATGGCCAGGTTGTCGTTGGCACGGATCATGGCGCGTTCGATGAACAGGCCGTCGATACGGCTGGGGTTCTCGATTGCGTCGGTCAGGCCACGGCCCGGCTCCAGGTCCAGCGCCAGCGCGCCGGTTCCGAAGTGGACATCCAGGTCCAGCAGCGCGGTGGAGCGCTGGTGTTCGGTGGAAAACAGCCAGGCAAGCGAGGTTGCCAGCGTGGATGCACCAACACCGCCGCGCGTTCCGACCACGGCCGTGGCAACATGTTCGCGCTCACCGTCGCCCTCGGCATTGCGGGGCGAGGAGAATACGGACTGCGCCTGGGTCAGGGCATCGCGCAGCTGGCCCGCGGAAAGCGGCTTCAGCAGGTAATCATGAATGCCGCTGGCCACGAGGTCGCGATAGAGGCGAACGTCGTTCACCTGGCCGACCGCGATCACCACGGTGCCCGGTTCGCAAACCTCGGCAAGCGCGTTGATATCGTTCAGCGGATCGCCGCTTTCGGACAGATCGACCATCAGGATGGCCGGGCTTGCAGCGATGGAGAGCGACTGGATGGCGTTACGCAGGCCACCCTTGTTGCACTTCTCGGGCTGCCAGCCCATTTCGATGACCACCGGACGCAGAACGTCGAGCGCGCTTTCGTCACAGATAAAGGCGGAGAACGGCTCTCGATTGCTCATCGAACCAGTTTTGAAAGGCGAATTCATCAGTTACCTCCTCCTTCGGATGACGAGATTGCCGGCAGGCCACCTGCACCGGTGGGCTCCTGCGCGCGATAGGTTTCGATGGCGCGGTTGGACGTCATGATGACCGTCTCTCCAGTGCCCTTGGCACCTTCGAGCAGGTGTTCCGGATCGGCGATCATTGCGGCAAGGTTGCCGTTGATCGAGCAACCGAACCCGTCGGATGTATGGTTGCCCTGCGAGATACCGTACTTGTCGGACCAGTCATTACAGCCAGGCACGTAGGCCGTGGAACGGGTTACCACCACGCGGACGTTGCCGGGATCGACGTAGCCCTGCGTGACAGGTGCGCTATCGGCAAGAAGGATGCCGTACCGGCCGGCAACCGTGGCGATATCTTCGCGCACCGCCGGGCTTTCGACCGGGGTATCGATGGCGACACGATCACCATATCCAAGGTCGAGCATGTCGAACCAGTCGCCAAGGCGGCTTTGCTCGGTGGGATCCAGGCCGGCAACGCTGGTGCGAAGGTCGAGCACGTAATTGCTGCGTTCGACAACCGGCTGGTTCACGCTGTTGAGCGAGAAGTTGTTGGTTGCATCCATGCCACCGCAGGCGGCAAGGCCAAGGCCGAGCGAGAGCGCCAAGGCTGAACTGGCAGCGCGTTTAAAGCTAATGTTCATGGCGATCACTCTCCGTTTGCGATGCTGAAGCCGGGCGTTGCGGCCGCGGCGGTCTGGGTGGCTGCACCTTCTGGGCGCTGGCCAGCGGCAAGCGCTGCACCGTCTTGTCCGTTCAGGCTGACTTCGGGTCCACCCGGAGTCGGGTTCGCGGCGCGCGGCATGGGACGTTCGGCACCGCTGGTGCCATCGGTCTCTTGTCCCATCAGGAACTGCGACATGCCGTCTGGAACTGCGAAGCCATCGGTCGGCAGGCGAATTTCACGATCGCTGACCGGCTCCACCAGGTAAGGCGTCACGATGATCACCAGTTCGGTCTCTCCGCGACGGAAGTCGGTGGAGCGGAACAGGGTGCCAAGGATCGGAATGTCACCGACACCCGGTGCCTGGTCGATCGTGTGCTGTGCGTTGTTCGACATCAGGCCGGCAATCATGAAGCTTTCGCCCGAACCCAGCTCCACCGATGTTTCCGCACGGCGGATGGTGAGGGCGGGGATCTGGAAGCCGTTCAGAGTCACGGCACCCTGGCTTGAAAGCTCGGAGACTTCCGGGCGAACGCGGATCGAGATCCGGCCATTGGCCAGCACGGTTGGCGTGTAAGACAGGCTGACACCGAACTTCTTGTACTCGACGGTAGTGGTGCCCAGGCCCTGCGACAGCGGGATGGGGAATTCGCCACCCGCCAGGAATTCAGCGGTTTCGCCCGAGAGCGCGGTGAGGTTCGGCTGGGACAGCGTGGTGACAAGACCGCGCTGTTCGCCAAGGTCAAGCGCACCGGCGATATCAAGGCCGAGGAACTCGCCCACAGCACCCAGAGTCGTCTGTGGGCTGTTGGGTGTGATGTTGGTGCCGCTGACCTGCGTGCCATCGGGCAGCAAGACGGTGGTTTCGGTGCCGATGCCAAGGGCACCGGAACCGGGGATGAAGGTGTCGACCGCGGCGCGCCCGCGATTGAGGCCGAACAGGAAGCCGCCCGTGCCGTCGATCGTGGTCAGGTTGGCGCCGATATTGCGCACCAGCGAGCGGCTGACTTCGGCAAAGCGCACGCGCAGGTTGACCTGCAGCGGCGTTGCCATGCGCAGGCGGGAGATGACATTGGCTTCCGCGCCGACGAAGGCCTGCACCAGGCGTTCAGCCTCGGCAGCGTCTTCGGGAGCGGCAACGGTGCCGGTGAGCAGCACGGTGTTGGTGCCCATGGTGGCAACGCGAACGTCTGCTTCCGGCATCGCCAGCGACAGCATCTGGTCGACACTGTCGAGGTTCGATCCGACGCGGATATTGGCAGACCAGATGATGTCACCAGCAGAGTTGCTGGCGTAGACCGTGGTCTCTCCGCCGGAAATGCCGAAGACATACAGCTGGCGTTGCGACTTCACCTGAACGTCGGCGACCTGCTCGTTCGACACGAAGATGTCGGCCATGTTGCCCGGAACCGTGATCAGCTCGCCGCGACCGATGGACAATACGATGTCCTGGGCGGGCCTGACCGAGGTCTGGGCAGTTGCGGTGCCTGCCGGCATTACTATGGCCAGCGGTGCAAGGGCGCATGCGGCGCTCAGCACAGTCTTTAAAAGGCGGCTTTTCATCGTCTTGCCTTTCGGAACGTTTCCGTTGGAAATCGTGGGTTTGATAGAGTTCATTGTCATGGCCTTCACCGCAGGGTCGACATGCCGACCGAGCCGACCTGGGCGCCTTCGCCCATTGCGTCGGCCTGGCGGTCGAGAAGAGCACCCGCGCCGCGACCGACGGGAGTGACGACGGTGGCCTTGCCACGGGTTACCCGGACAGTGGGGCCGGTGGGTGCAGCGTTGGCGGTGACACCCGGCGTCATCGGCGGGGCACCAGCGGCCTGCTGGCGGTTGTTGTTGCCGCCGTCGGCGAAGCCCTGAGGCGGGATCGAACGACGCTGGAAGCGCGACACGTCGCCACCGGTCTGGAAGGTGGTGGCACCTTCGCCGGGACGCGACATGGCGGCACGCAGCAGGCGTTCTTCCTCTTCCGGAGAAGCATCGTTGGGCAGGTCGACGTCGCCCGAGGCAATCGCGCGTTCGAGCTCGGACTGGTTGTCGGCAATGGAGCGGAGCGAAAGGCTGAGCGTGCCGATGGTCTGAGCCACGGCAATCTTTTCAGCGATGCGCGGTGTCACTTCCATCGTTACCGTGCGGAAGGCGCGAACCACGGTGCGGCCCGCTTCGTTGACGGTTGTTTCGGTCGACTGGTCGGTGGCCAGCACGCGCAGGTTCGTCAGGATTGTTTCCGACGTGCGCAGGGCTGTGCCCTCGTCGCCATTCACGGTCTGGGTAAGCACCATGTCCACACGGTCACCCGGGAAGACAAAGCCGGCCACACCTGTGCGGGCAGAAACCGGCACCGTTACGGCGCGCATGCCCGGGCCAAGCGCTGCGGCGAGGAAGCCACGGTCACCAGGCGCGACGAGCGAGCCCTGGGTCACGGGTTCACCGGCAGTCATCGGGTGGCGGACCACTGTGCCAAGCAACGCTTCCATGTCGGCCTCGCCGTCGATGAAATAGGCGTCCTGCACCAGTTCCTGCGGCCACAGCTGGTAAGCCACGGCATCGGCAGTAACGATCGTGCCAACGGGCAGGCCGCGCTTGGCGACAAGCACTTTCGGGCCGGTCGGCTCAACCTCGGCGGCAGCCGAAGCTTCGGGTGCCGCAGCACCAGCGAACATGCTGCGAGCGAGGAGAGCGGTACCGATCGCGATGATCAGCGCCCCTGCCAGCAGTAAAAGTTTCTTCTTGTCCATGGTGCGTCAAGCCCCCTCAGATGGTTCTTGCAAAATGCTTTGTGCCTACTACGGCGCGAATGGTTAAAATCAGGTTCACTGCCCAGCCACGACCGCAGCATTTGCAGCGGCAGAAGCAGGCAGGTAGAAGGTACCGATGACCCAGAGCCCCGCTGCCGAAATGGCAACGCCGTAGGGTATCGAGATGCGGTTCTTCTGGCGGCGCATTACATTCCAGCCACCGAAGATCAGCGTCAGGACGCCGCCCAGCAGGGCCATCATGATAATCAGTTTCAGGAACAGCGAGGGCTCGATCCACAGCGCCAGCGCGGTGAGCAGTTTCACATCGCCGCCACCCATCGCCTTCAAGGCGAAAAGCACCGACAGCACGGCGAAGGTGGCAACCGCCACACCGATCTGCGCTGCGATTTCCGGCCAGAACGACAGTCCGCTCGCAATCCAGAACATCGGCGCACCGATGGCGATGGCGGCGTTCAGCCAATTGGCGATACGGCGGCTCTTGAGGTCGGTGGCGGCTGCCACGACCAGTGCAATTGCCAACGCGGCAAGCAAACCGTACTTGATTGGATCGTCTAGCATGAGGCCCCCAAATGTCCCTTGAGCCTTGTGCTAGCGTGCATGGCTTACCAAAAAGTAACCAAAGGCAGGAGGTTGGAATTAGCCACGCTATCAGTCACGTTCCCGCGAGTTTCGACCGCAGGGCCATTCCCAACGACGCGAGCGAGCGCAAATGGATCGCCGAAGACGGGCACGAAATCCGTATAATCGACTGGAGCAAGCCGCCCGCCGATGTTCGGCAGCGCGGCTCGATCCTGTTCATGGCGGGGCGCGGCGATGCCTATGAAAAATATCTCGAGAGCTTCGAACACTGGCGACTGAGGGGCTGGAATGTGTGCGCTGCGGACTGGCGCGGACAGGGGGGATCGGGTCGCCTGGGCAATGACGATGCTACCGGCCACATCGACGATTTCCTGCTGTGGGTCGGCGATCTTGCACAATTGTGGAGCGAGTTTGCGGAAGGTCGCGAAGGTCCGCTGGTACTGATGGGCCATTCGATGGGCGGCCACCTCGTGCTGCGCGCGGCGATCGAGAAAGTGCTGATGCCCCAGCCCGATGCGCTGGTGCTGACCGCGCCGATGCTGGACGTGTTTCCGGAGCATCTTCCGCTGTTCATCAGGCGCGGCTTTGCGCATTTCATGGCGCGATTGGGCGATCCGCGGCGACCGGCATGGGGGAAGGGTGAGAAGCCGATCGCCATGAACACCTTTCGCCAGACCCTGTTGACCCATGATACCGACCGCTACGAAGACGAAAAATTCTGGCGCAGGACGCGGCCCGAGCTGAAACTGGGGCCGGGAAGCTGGGGCTGGGTGCGCGGCGCGATGGATTCGATTCGCGCTATCCACGCACGCGGCGCGCCCGAGAGCGTGGACTTGCCCGTGCTGGTGGTGGCGACAAGTGCCGACAGGCTGGTGAGCCCGGCGGCAATCCGCCGCGTTATTGATCGCCTGCCCGATGTGGAGGCGCTGGTGTTCGGCAAGGAATCGCGTCACGAGATCCTGCGCGAGGTCGACCCGGTGCGTAACACGGCGCTGGCCAGGATCGACGATTTTCTTGAACGCCGGGTGACCGACTGATTGCAGGCATGACCGAAACCTTCGACATCGCCATCATTGGCGCCGGGATGGCAGGCGCGAGTATCGCAGCCGAACTGGCTGTTGCTGCCGGGCCCGATGTGCGCATCGCAATGTGCGAGGCGGAAGATTATCCCGGCTATCACACCACAGGCCGATCCGCCGCCTTTCGGGAGGAATGTTATGGCGGGCCGCATGTTGTCCCGCTGACATTGGCCTCCGGAGATTACCTGCGCGAAGGCGGCTTCCTGACGCTGCGTGGCGGTTTGTACATCGCCCGGGACTGGCAGGATGCCGAAGTCGATGCCTTCCTCGAACGCTTTTCCGATTCGGGCGTTACCATTGACCGGCTGGACCGTGCCGGGCTGGAGGCGAAATTGCCCGGTGCCCGCCCGCAATGGACGCAGGCTCTCAGCCAGCCCAATTGCGCGGATATCGACGTGGCGGCGTTGCACCAGCATTACCTTGCCCGGGCAAAGGCCGCAGGCGTCACGCTGCTTGTGCGGCATCGCCTGCAGAATGCCTCGCGCGAAGGCGAGCAGTGGCGGCTGGATTTTGGCTCTGCTGGCGAGATGAAGGCGGCAGTTGTCGTCGATGCGGCAGGTGCCTGGGCCGATAGTATTGCCGGATTGTGCGGCGCGCGGCCGCTGGGTATCCAGCCGCTGCGCCGCACGGTGGCGCAATTGCGCGTCGATCCGTCGCCGCCTGCGGACCTGCCCTTGACGCTGGATATCTCGGGCGACTTCTATTTTCGCCCCGATCATGGCCGCATCTGGCTGAGCCCGCATGACGAAACCCCGAGCGTGCCGTGCGATGCCGCCCCGGAGGAATATGACGTGGCGCTGGCTATCGATCGCTTCGAAGAGGTGGTCGACTGGCGGATCGAAGCGGTGGAGCGCAAATGGGCGGGCCTGCGCAGTTTCTCGCCCGACCGCCTGCCGGTCTACGGGTTCGATCCGCAGGTTGGCGGTTTCTTCTGGTTCGCCGGACAGGGCGGGTATGGCATCCAGACTGCGCCTGCCGCCGCCCGTCTTGGCGCGCAGTTGTTGCTGGACCACCCGCGCGATGCGATGACGCGGAACCTCGATCGGCGGCTCTATTCGCCTGAGCGTTTCACGTGCGAAAGTCCGGCCTAGCCAAGTTATTGATGTTTGTTATGGTGCCCGCGTATCACACTAACGGGAGACCATAAAATGGCACATCATTTCCAGATTTATAAAGACAAGGCCGGCGAATTCCGCGTGCGCTTCAAGTACAATGACGAGATCATGTTCTCGACCGAGGGATATGCCTCGAAAACAAGCGCCAAGAATGCCATCGAATCCATCCAGAAAAATGGTCCGAATGCCAAGGTGGTCGACGAAAGCTGAGCCGGTTAGCGGGCGCTGTCGGCCGCATCGCTGGCGAGGCGGTCGACACGCTCGTTTTCCTCATGGCCCGAATGGCCTTTTACCCATTGCCAATGGATCGTGTGCGGCGCGGCGGCCTCGATCAGGTCGTGCCAGAGGTCTTCATTGCGGACCGGCTTCTTGCTGGCGTTGATCCAGCCACGCTTTTTCCAGCCATCGACCCATTTGGTAATGCCATCGATGACATAGCGGCTGTCGGTATGCAGCGTTACGTCGCAAGGTTCGATCAGGGCCTTGAGCGCGCGGATCGCGGCGGTCATTTCCATGCGGTTATTGGTGGTTTCGGGATCGGAGCCGGAAAGCTCCTTTTCGTGGCTTCCCATGCGCAGCAACGCGCCCCAGCCACCAGGGCCGGGGTTGCCCTTGCAGGCACCATCGGTGAAAATATCGACCTGTTTCACGATCCGAAAACAACCTTCCCTTCCCGGCGATAGAATTCCAGCCTGCGCACGAAATCCATCGGATCCTTCTTCGTTACCAGCGCATCTGCCGGCGTTTCTATCCAGTCCTGCGCGCGGCTGGAAATAAACCGCAGCGCCGCACCCTGCGCCAGCAATGGCAACGCCTGGCGCTCGGTATCCTCCAGGGGCCGCTCGCTTTCATAGCCTTCTACAAGCGCCTGTCCCACTTCGGGCCGATAGTCCCGGCCATCGCCGCTGAAACTCCAGGCCGCATGCGTGACGGCGAGATCATATGCCATCGCGTCGTTGCAGGCGAAGTAGAAGTCGATCAGGGCGCTGACATTATCGCCTCGCATCAGCACGTTGTCGGGGAAAAGGTCCGAATGAATGATGGAGCGGGGGAGGCCCGTCGGCCAGCGCTGTGCAACGTCCCGCGCGACATCAGCCATGGCGGGAAGGCCGGGATCGATTTGCGCAAGGCTTTGCGCAGGACAGTCGGCCAGCACCTTTGCAGACACTTCCGGGCCAAGGCTGTTGCGGCGTTCACCGTGAAAATCCATCGCCGTCCGATGCATTTCGGCAAGCACCCTGCCCACATTGCGCGCTTGCGAAGGGGTGGGCGCGCCCACCGATACGCCGGGCAGGAATTCGATCAGGGCCACGGCCTTGCCATGCAGCATGCGCGACGAAGCGCCGGAACGATCATGGATGGTGCGCGGCACGGGGCAGTCGTGCGCCGCCAGGTGATCCAGCAGGTCGAGGAAGAAGGGCAGGTCCTCCAGTTCGATTCGCCGTTCGTACATGGTCAGGATGAAACGCTTGCCATTGGCCACACTGCCGCTGGTTTCGATCAGCCAGTTCGAATTCGAGACCCCCTCGGCAATTCCTTTTGCCGAGACCAGTTCGCCAACGTCATATTCCGCGATCAGATCGGCCAGCGTTTCAGCCGAGAGCTGCGTGTAAACCGCCATGCTTGCAGGCCTAGTCCATCAGCTGGCGAGGCAGCTTGAAGACCATCTTTTCCTCCGCCGTGCGGATCTTTCTCTTCGCGCACACTGCGCCACTCCGACAGACGGGACACGACTTCGCGCACCAGGACTTCAGGCGCGCTGGCCCCTGCGGTGACGCCCACCGTTCCCACGCCATCCAGCCACGCGGGGTCGATTTCCGATGCGCGCTGTATCAGGCGCGATCTCGTGCCCAGCCGCTCTGCCACTTCTACCAGTCGCAGCGAATTGGATGAATTGGGCGCGCCGATCACCAGCACCAGATCACAACCCGGTGCCATTGCCTTTACCGCTTCCTGCCGGTTGGAGGTGGCGTAGCAGATATCTTCCGCCTTGGGCGCGACGATCTGCGGATAGCGCGCCTTCAGGGCCTCCACGATTTCCGCGGTATCGTCCACCGAAAGCGTTGTCTGCGTCAGGAAAGACAGGCTCTCATCCTGCGTGAAGGAAAGTTTGTCCACATCATCGATGGTTTCGACCAGCGTCATCTGGCCGGCGGGCACCTGGCCCATCGTCCCGATAACCTCCGGATGGCCTTCGTGGCCGATGAAGATGATGTGCTGGCCTTTTTCGATCTGGCGTTCGGCCTGGCGGTGCACCTTGGATACCAGCGGGCACGTGGCATCGACATAGATCATTTCGCGCCGCTCGGCCTCTGCCGGGACAGACTTGGGCACGCCATGCGCGCTGAACACCACCGGCATGTCATCCGGCACCTCGTCCAGCTCTTCCACGAAGATCGCGCCCTTTTCCTTCAGGCCATCGACCACGTACCGATTGTGGACGATCTCGTGTCGGACATAGACCGGCGCGCCATATTTCTCGATCGCCTTCTCGACGATCTCGATTGCGCGATCCACACCGGCGCAAAAGCCGCGCGGGGCGGCGATCTTTACGCTGAGCGGCAATTTCTCGCCCGAGGGGCGGTCTTCCTGAAATGGGGCGTTCATGCAGGTGTCTCTAGCTGTTGTCGCCCAGTCGGGAAAGGGCTAGGGCGTCGCGGATCAAATTTGCTGATGCGCATGATACAAGGAATGGGAATGAAAGCTCGGATCGCAATACTTGCCGCTGTCGCAGGCCTCACGGTTTTGGGCGGCTGCCGCAGCGAAGGCGATATCGTGGTGGATACCGGCGTCGGCATCACGGCGCTTCGGTCTGTCTGCCCGGCAGTGGGCGTTCCCGACTATACGGGCGATATCACGCTGTTTTCCCCCGCCGATGCGCGCACGCTCGATGCGCTGGACGTGACGGCAGCCATCACCAACGTGCGTTCCACTTGCGACGAAACCGGCGACCAGGTGTACTCCAGCGCAACCTTCGATGTCGTTGCGACGCGCCGGGACACCGCCGGTCGCGCGCACGGTCACGCTGCCATATTATTCCACTGTCATGCGCGGCGGGTCTTCCGTGGTGGCGAAGCGGATCGGCCAGGTTGAGCTCAATTTTGCCGAGGGCCAGTCGCGCGCGCAGGCCAGCGGCACCGCCGGCGCAGTATGTAAACCGCGCCGAGGCTACGCTACCCGAGGATATTCGTGAACGGATCACGCGCCGTCGCCGCGCCGGAGACCAGTCCGCCGCGATCGATCCGCTGACCGAACCCGACGTGCGCGCCGCAATCGCGCGCGCCACGTTCGAGTTGCTGGTCGGCTTCCAGCTGACCGAGGATCAACTGGCTTACAACGCCACGCGGTAAATCCGGCGCTTTGCGCAGCCGTTCAAACAGGCTAACGGCGCGCCATGTCCGAGAACCATACAGTCTACGCCGCTTTCGCGGAAAAACTCGATGCCGTGCTTTCCGCGCTGGAAATGGAGGGCGCGCTGCCGCCCGAAACGAACCGCGCGAATGTGAGCGTGGAGCCGCCGCGCGATCCCTCGCATGGCGACCTTGCCACCAATGCCGCAATGGTGCTGGCCAAGCAGGCGAAAAGCAATCCGCGCAGCCTGGCAGAACAGATCGTCGAGCATTTGCAGCGCGATCCCGCCATCACCTCTGCCGAGATTGCCGGGCCAGGTTTCATCAATCTGCGCCTTGCTCCGCAAAGCTGGATCGAGGAGCTTTCCGCCATCGCTGCGAAGGGTGAAGGCTATGGCAAATCGGCCATGGGTGCGGGTACGACGGTAAATATCGAATATGTCTCGGCCAACCCCACGGGGCCCATGCACATGGGCCACTGCCGGGGTGCGGTGGTGGGCGATGCGCTGGCCAGCCTGCTGGAACATGCCGGACACCAGGTAACGCGCGAATATTACGTCAACGATGCGGGCGGGCAGGTGGATACGCTCGCCCGCAGCGCCCACCTGCGTTATCGCGAAGCGCTGGGCGAAGAGATCGGCGACATTCCCGAAGGCATGTATCCCGGCGATTACCTTGTGCCTGTAGGTAAGGCCGCGGCGGATGAATTTGGTGACCGTTTCGTGTCCGCGCCCGAAGCGGAATGGCTGCCGCTCTTCCGTGCCTTTGCCGTTGAACGGATGATGGCCGTGATCAAGTCAGACCTCGCGATGCTGGGTATCGAGCACGATATCTTCTCATCCGAAGCAGCACTTCAGGCAGCAAAGAAGCCAGAGGCTGCGGAGGCGTGGCTGCGCGAGCACGATCTTGTCTACGACGGCGTGCTGGAGAAGCCCAAGGGCAAGACGATTGAAGATTGGGAAGCGGTAGAACTGCCGCTGTTCCGCTCCACCAAATTCGGTGATGACCAGGATCGTCCGATCAGGAAGTCCGATGGCAAGTGGACCTATTTCGGTGCCGATCTCGCCTATCACATGCAAAAGGCGGAAAGCGCCGATGCGCTGATCGACATCTGGGGCGCAGACCATGCGGGCACGGTCAAGCGGATCAAGGCCGCCGTTGCCGCGCTGTCCGAGGGTGAAGGCAAGCCCATCCCGTTCGATGTCAAGCTGGTGCAGATGGTGCAATTGCTGCGCGGCGGTGAACCGGTGAAAATGTCCAAGCGTTCGGGCAATTTCGTGACTATCGCCGATATGGTGGAGGAAGTGGGCAAGGACGTGGTGCGCTTCACCATGCTGACCCGCAAACCCGAAGCGCAGATGGATTTCGACTTCGCCAAGGTTATCGAGGCGAGCAAGGACAACCCCGTTTTCTATGTGCAATATGCCCATGCCCGGGTCCGCTCCATCCTGCGCAAGGCCGGGGCGGAGAACCTGGAGCCTTCGGATGCCAATCTCGATCTGCTGGGCGAGGACGAACTCACCCTGATAAAGCAGGCCGCGCAATTCCCGCGCGAAGTGGAGGCAGCGGCGCGCGCGCGGGAACCGCATCGCATCGCTTTCTACCTTTACGACCTTGCCGCCGCATTCCATGCCTTCTGGAACCTGGGCAATGACGACGCGGCGAAACGCATCATCGTGGCACAGTCGCCCGAACTGTCCGGCGCAAGGCTTTTCCTGGCCGCGCAAATCGGGCAGGTAATTCGCAATGGCCTTGGAATTCTTGGGGTTGAGGCGGTTGAGGAGCTCTAAAACATGAATCTTCCGGTAGGGGGAAAGGACGGAAACGGCATCGAGGATGCCGAATTCGAGGAGACCTACGAGGCCGAGGAACAGCTTGCTCTCGCCGACGAAGATGATTCGCTGCCCTGGCTGGAAGACGATGGCGAATACGAGGAAGAGGGCGGTTTTGACGCGCGATTGATCTGGTTTGCGCTTGCCGGCCTGTTGGTTCTCGGCGCGATCCTGTTGGCAGCGTGGTGGCTGCTGCAAGACAGGCCCGATCCCGAACTGGTGGCCGACGGTACGGTTCTGGAGGCACCCGACGGCCCTTACAAGGAACGTCCCGAAAATCCCGGTGGTCGTCAGGTGGAAGGCACCGGCGATACGGCATACCAGGTTGCGGAAGGCGAATCCCAGCGCGGTCGCCTCGCCGATGACACCGAAGCGCCCCGGCCCAGTATCGACATCGCCCAGGGTGAAGGCGACGACAGCGGCGAAGACGATGCGCCGCCCGCCGGGTCTGTCTTCGTGCAGATTGGCGCGTACACCAGCCGCTCCGACGCAAGCCAGGCATGGGTCGATGCGCGCGGACGTTATTCCGTCCTGTCGGGCTTGAACAACCGGATCGTCGAGGCGGAAGTGAACGGCGCGAAAGTCTATCGCCTGCAGGCTATCGCATCCAATCGCGAGGCTGGCGATGCCACGTGCCGGGCGATCCGGAATGCGGGCGGAGACTGCTATCTTCGCTGATTGGACGCGTCGCAGGGGTGTTTTCCCCCGCACTGCTGCCTGAAAAGCTTGCACCTTGGCAAGGATTTGGGCCTAATCTACGGTCTATGACGCCTGCCATTTTCAGCCTTTCCGGCCTCACCCTCACCGGGGATGAGCGCGCTTTTTTCAACGATGCGCTGCCGGCGGGATATATCCTGTTCGGGCGCAACGTCGAAAATCGCGAGCAATTGCGTGCGCTGACCGATAGCTTGCGCGAATTGCATGGCCGCGAGGACTTGCTGATTTCGATCGACCAGGAAGGTGGGCGGGTCGTGCGGATGAAGCCGCCCGAATGGGACGTCTATCCTGCGCCCGGTGCCTTTGCCGATCTCTACGACATCGCGCCAGCAAGCGCCATTCAGGCCATTCGCGCCAATTCGCAATTGCTGGCGCAGGATCTGGCCGAAGTGGGCATAACGGTGGATTACCACCCGGTGCTCGATATCCCCGCAGAAGGCGCGCATGATGTTATCGGAGACCGCGCCCTTGGCCGCGATCCGATGCAGGTGGCGGCGCTGGGCCGGGCGACGCTGGATGGCCTTGCCCGCGGGGGCGTGATCGGTTGCATCAAGCACATGCCGGGCCACGGGCGCGCCATGGTGGACAGTCACAAGGATTTGCCCGTGGTGGATGCAAGCGAGGCCGAGCTGGAAACCGACATGGCGCCCTTCGCCAAGCTGGCCGATGCCCCCATCGCGATGACGGCGCACATCCGTTACACCGCCTGGGACGCGGACAATCCTGCAACCCAGTCCGAGTTCGTGATTTCGCAGATCATCCGCAAACGCATCGGTTTCGACGGCCTCTTGCTGTCCGACGATATCGACATGCAGGCGCTGGAAGGCACCATCCCCCAGCGGTCGGAGCGCGCCATCGCGGCAGGCTGCGATCTGGTGCTGAATTGCTGGGGCAAGATGGATGACATGGTGGGTACCGCGAAAGCACTGCCCGCAATCTCTGATGAGAGCCGCAAGCGCCTGGATCGCGCGATGACAGATGCGGGCAAGGTGGCCGACGATACACCGCGCGCAGACCTGCTGGCCGCGCGCAACGCCTTCCTCGACCTGATGGGAGAACGGGCATGACCGCGATGGACGATGGCACCCTGTTCGACGATGTCGACGCGACCGATAATGCCAACGACGAATGGCGCGGGATCGCCGCGCCCGGCACGACCGACTCCAGCGGGCTCTATATCGAGCTGGAGAATTGGGAAGGCCCGCTGGACCTGTTGCTGGACCTGGCCCGTCGGCAGAAGGTGGACCTCAAGTCCATCTCCATCCTCGCGCTGGTGGACCAGTATATCGATTTTATCGAACGGGCCGAGGCGCTGAAGCTGGAGATCGCCGCCGATTATCTGGTGATGGCGGCCTGGCTTGCTTACCTGAAATCCTCCCTGCTGCTACCCAAGGAGGAGCAGGAAGACCCGTCGCCGGAAGAACTGGCGTTGAAGCTGCAATTGCGCATCGCCCGGCTGGGCGCGATGCGAGAAGCGGGTGCGCGGCTGATGGGGCGCGACAGGCTGGGGCGCGATGTCTTTGCGCGCGGCGCGCCAGAGGGTCTGAGAACGCTCAAGAAAAATCACTGGCAGTGCAACTGGTATCAACTGGTGCACGCCTATGGCCAGGTGAAACTGCGGACCGAGCCGGTGGTCCACATGGTGGCAGAACGGCCGGTGATGACGCTGGATTCGGCGATCCACCGCGTCTCCGCGATGCTGGGTGTTTCGCTCGACTGGATGGAGTTGCGCACGTTTCTGCCCGCCAATGCAGAGCCGCGCCTGAGAAAATCCGCACTCGCCAGCAGTTTCGTGGCCGCGCTGGAACTGGCGAAGCGAGGCCGGGCGGAAATCCGGCAGGAGGAGATTTTCGGCCCCTTGCACCTGCGACGGCTGAAAGCCGATGCCTGATAGCTCGCCAGACAATCCCGACGAGCTGGCGCGCGCGGTGGAAGCCTGCCTGTTCGCGGCCGAAGAACCGCTGACGCGTGAACAGATATCGGCGCATCTTGGCGATGCCGATGTGAAGGATGCGCTGGAGGTTTTGCAGGGCCAATATTCGCAGCGCGGCATCAATCTGGTGGAGCGGGCAAAGCGCTGGCAATTCCAGACTGCGCCCGATCTTGCGCATATCCTGCGACGCGAGAAAGACCAGCTGCGCCGCCTCAGCCGCGCGGCCACCGAGGTGCTGGCGATCATCGCCTACCACGAGCCCGTCAGCCGCGCCGAGATAGAGGCGATACGCGGGGTGCAGACCAGCGGCGGCACGCTGGATGTGCTGATGGAGGCTGGATGGGTGCGCGTGGCAGGGCGGCGCGAGGTGCCGGGCCGTCCGGTGATATACGCCACGACGCCCGACTTCCTCACCCACTTCGGGCTTGAAAGCCGAAAGGATTTGCCCGGCCTTGCCGAATTGAAGGCTTCGGGCCTGCTGGACCCGGTCGACGATGCCTATGAAGACCTGATGGAGCAGAAGCACGACAGCGCTCCCACAGATGGGGAAAATCCCGCCGAAGCCGATTCTGAAGACAGGCTCGAGGACGGGGCGGCATTGCATCGCGACGGACCGGACGTCGAGACGCTGGAAAAGCCCGACGAAAGCGCCTAGACTCCAATTTCAAAGATTTCGGAGAATATTCGTGGGTAGCATTGGACCATTCCAGATCCTGATCATCGCACTGGTTATCCTGGTGCTGTTCGGCCGAGGCCGTATCAGCGAGATGATGGGCGATTTCGGCAAGGGCGTGAAAAGCTTCCGCTCGGGTATGACCGAGGAGGATAATCCTCCCTCGGACCAGAAGCCTTCCACGCGGATCGAAGGCCCGGCGCATGAGGCGAAGCCGGCTGCGGAAGCCGTCGATCCTGCTCCGGCAGCCACCGGCGACAAGACCGCCTCCTAACCTTTTGCAAGCGAGCGCCGCTGAGCCATGTTCGATATCGGCGCAACCGAACTGTTGCTTATCGTGGTCGTGGCGATTCTCGTCATCGGCCCGAAGGATATGCCGCTTGCCATGCGAACGGCTGGCCGCTGGATCGGCAAGATCCGCAAGCTATCCGGCCATTTCCGCACCGGCCTCGACGCGATGGTTCGCGAGGCAGAGCTGGATGACATGGAGAAGAAGTGGAAGGCGCAGAACGAAAAGGTGATGCGAGAGCATCCCGATGGCGCGCCCTCGCAGATTTCGGGCGAGATGGAGCCAACCGGCGCCTACCCTCCTGAAAAGGCCGCTGAACTGAAGCGGCTGGCAAAGGAAAAGACCGCCGCTAATGAAGCCGCTGCCGCCGAAGCAGAGGCAGCAGAAGGTGCAGCAAGCAAGGCGGAATCGAAGAAAGTACCGGCAAAGCCTGCCGAAAAACCCGCAAAGGACGTCGAGTAATGGCGTTCAAGATCTCCGATCTCGATGACACGCAGGCTCCTTTGATGGAGCATCTGGTGGAACTGCGTGGCCGGCTGGTGCGGGCCGTTGCGGCGTTTGCCGTTGCCTTTGCAGTTTGCCTTTATTTCGCGGACGATATTTTCGGCATCCTGGTGCGCCCGCTCACGGCCAGCTTCGCTGAGGGGCAGGGGCGGCTGGTCTATACCCAGCTTTACGGTGCGTTTTTCGTTGAGATCAAGGTGGCGATCTTCGCGGCCTTTTTTGTCAGTTTCCCGATTATCGCCAACCAGCTGTGGGCCTTCATCGCGCCGGGGCTCTACGCGCGCGAAAAGAGGGCATTCCTGCCGTTCCTGATCGCAACGCCGGTGCTGTTCACCATGGGCGCGTGCCTGGCCTATTTCGTGGTGATGCCGCTGGCTTTCCCTTGGTTCCTGGGCTTTCAGGGCAATGTCGGCGGGATTGATGCCGAGGCCTTGCCGGAGATGGGTGAGTATCTTGACCTCGTCATGCGATTTATCCTCGCGTTCGGGATCAGCTTCCTGTTGCCAGTCCTGCTGATGCTGCTGAATCGAGCAGGACTGGTCTCACGCGACCAGCTTGTGTCGGCGCGCAAGTATGTGATCGTACTGGTGGTGGCGCTCGCGGCGATCATCACCCCGCCCGACGTGATTTCGCAACTCGTGCTGGCCATTCCGCTGCTGCTGCTCTTCGAGGGATCCTTGATCCTGATGAAGATCACCGAACGCCGCGATGCGAAGCGCAAGGACGAGGAGGCTGAGGAAGGCGCCGACAAGGGCGATAACGAACCCTCAGCCTGAGGGCGGCGATACTAGCCTACCGTCCCTCAAGCTCGAAATCATAGACACGCTGGCCGGCGATCCATGTTTCAAGCACCTCGATATCGCGCAATTCTGCCGCATTCGCCATCAGCGGATCGGCGCTGAGCATTACGAAATCAGCGCGTTCGCCTTCTGCGAGTGACCCGAAACGACCTTCCGCAAATCCGGCATAGGCAGCGCCCGCAGTGTAGGCCGCCAGCGCCTGTTCGTGGTTGATCGTTTCTTGCGGACGCCAGCCGCCGAAGGGATCGCCAGCGGCATTTGTGCGGCTGATCGCGACAGCAAGGCCGGCCAGCGGATCGACGGGTTCCACCGGTGCATCGGTGCCGAAGGCCAGCGCGCCGCCCGCCTCCAGGATGGAGCGCCAGGCATAGGCGCCGCCCAACCGGCTTTCACCCAGCCGCGCCTCTGCCATCATCATGTCGCTGGTCTGGTGCACGGGCTGCATCGAGGCGATGATGCCGTGCTCGCCAAAGCGTGAAAGGTCTGCCGGGTCGACGATCTGCGCATGTTCGATACGCCAGCGTCGGTCGCCGGAATAATCGCGCGACAGTTCCTCGATTGCGGTCAAGGCCTCTGCATTGGCGGCATCGCCGATGGCGTGTACGGCGACCTGGAAATTGTCCAAGGCAGCGCGGCTCATCAGATTGCGCAATTGCGTGCCCGAAAGCATCGGCAGGCCGCGATTGCCGTGGTCGTCCGAATAATCGTCGTTGAGCAGTGCCCCGCGGGAACCCAATGCGCCGTCGAGGTAGAGCTTAACCCCGTTCAGTCGCAATCGATCGTCATACAGCCACTGGGTCGGGGCAGGGCCGCCGATCAGCAGCATGGCGTCCAGGCTGTCGGCATAGGACATGATGCGCAATTGCAAGCGCCCGGCATCGCCCGCGCGGCGGAAGGTCATCCAGTCTTCAACGCTGGTGCCCATGTCGGCCGCAGCCGTAACGCCGTGGCTCAACAAAAGGCGCTGGGCATTGTGCAGCGCTAGGTCGCGATCTTCGGGCAGCGGCGGCGGAATCTGGGCAGCCACCATGGGCATGGCTTCGTCCACCAGCACGCCCGATGGTGCACGCGATCCTGCGATGCGTTCGATCCGGCCACCGGCAGGGTCCGTGCTGCTGTCGGTGACATTGCCTGCTGCCAGCGCAAGCGAGTTGGCCCATCCGGCATGGCCGTCCACCCGCTCGAGCCACACCGGCCTGTCGGACACGACGGCATCAAGCTCTGCCGCGGTAGGAAAGCGATCCAGCCCCCACATCTCCTGGTTCCATCCGCGTCCGATGATCCACGGGCGATCCGGATAGGCGGCAGCATAGGCCGCAATGCGCGACAGTGCCTCGTCCAGCGAAGTGGTGGTGGAAAGATCCAGAACCAGCGTGCCGAGGCCAAGCTGCATCACATGCAGGTGACCGTCCACAAAGCCGGGTACCACGACGCGTCCTTCGCCATCGACGCGGTAGTCGATTTCCCGAGTGGGGCGATCGCCGAAGTCGAGCAGTTCGGAGATGCGCCCGTCTTCGTCTATCACCATGCCACCGAAACGGTCGATCGAGCCATCACGCATGACGGAGACGCCGTCGATGTTGTCGATATGGGTGTCGGCGAGGGCGGGGGCGGCCGTGCAAAGCAGGGCTACGACCAGCGCGGCGCGAGCGATCATCGGGACACCTCCGGCAGATGACGGATCAGGGCGCTGGTATCCTGCCGTGCGCCGCCCTGTTGCTGCACCTGTGCGTAAAGCTGGTCGACCAGGGCAGTGATTGGCAGCGAGATCCCGGATGCCTTCGCCTCGCCCAGCGCAATGGCCAGGTCCTTGCGCATCCAGTCGATGGCGAAGCCGAAGTCGAATTCGCCCGCCACCATGGTCTCCCAGCGATTTTCCATCTGCCAGCTTTGCGCGGCCCCGCCGGAAATCGCTTCCAGCACCTTGGCAGAATCGACGCCGGTGGCCTGTGCCATGCGCACACCTTCCGAAAGGCCTGCAAGGACTCCCGCGATGCAGATCTGGTTGATGGCCTTGCAAGTCTGTCCGGCTCCTGCCTCGCCGATGTGCACGATGCGCAGCGCGTAGGCTTCCATGACAGGCGTGGCGGCAGCCATCGCTTCGTCCGAGCCACCGCACATGATCGCCAGTTTGCCGTTTTCGGCACCGGCCTGTCCGCCAGAAACGGGCGCATCGACGCAGAGAAGCCCGTGGTCTGCCGCAGTTTCTGCCAGTTCCTTCGCCAGCGCTGGCGAAACGGTGGTGTGATCGACCAGCGTCGCGCCTTTTTTCATCGCTGCCAGCGCACCGGCCTCGCCCAGCAATACGCTGCGCACGTCATCGTCATTGCCAAGACATGCCAGGACGACATCGCAATCTGCCACCGCATCGGCTGGGGTTGGGGCGGTGGACACGACCTGCCCGTCCTCCTGCATCCGCTTTTGCCAATCGGCAGATTTCGAAGTGGTGCGATTGTAGCCGGTGACTGTGTGACCGGCTTTGGCGAGGTGTCCTGCCATCGGCGCGCCCATTACGCCCAGGCCCAGAAATGCAAGTTTGCTCATAGGCTGGGAGCGATGGCGAAAATGACGCGCCAAGGCAATCTTTGTTGCGCAAAAGCCGACGGCCTATTTGCACGCAGCCACCAGTCCGCTAGCGCGGGCAACCATGACGGGAACAGATAACAGCCTCACCCTTGACGATGTGCGCGCCGCGGCAAAGCGGATTGAAGGCGCGGTGGTGCACACGCCCACCATGCATTCGCAAACGCTCAGCAAGATGATCGGTGCGGATATCTGGCTGAAGTTCGAGAACCACCAGTTCACCGCCGCCTACAAGGAACGCGGCGCCCTCAATGCCCTGCTGCTGCTGACCGACGAGCAGCGCCAGCGCGGCGTGATCGCGGCCTCGGCTGGCAATCATTCGCAGGGGCTGTCCTATCACGGCACCCGGCTTGGCGTGCCGGTCACCATCGTGATGCCGCGCACGACGCCTACCGTGAAGGTGATGCAGACCGAGAGCGTGGGCGGCAATGTGGTGCTGGAAGGCGAGACATTCGACGAGGCCTATGCTCATGCACGCAAGCTGGAGGCCGAGTTGGGCCTTACTTTCGTGCATCCGTTCGACGATCCCAATGTGGCGGCGGGGCAGGGCACCGTGGCGCTGGAAATGCTGGCCGACGCACCGGAGATCGAGACGATCGTCGTGCCCATCGGCGGCGGCGGGCTTATCAGCGGCATGGGTACCGTGGCCAAGGCACAGGACAAGCCAATCGAGGTGATCGGTGCCGAGGCGCGTCTCTACCCCAGCAGCTACAACGCCTGGGCAGGCGCAGACCTGCCATCGGGCGGCGATACGCTGGCTGAAGGTATAGCCGTGAAAGAACCGGGCAAGTTCACCCAGAAGGTAATCGACAAGGTCGTGGACGATATCC
Source organism: uncultured Alphaproteobacteria bacterium (assembly GCA_963783265.1). GTDB lineage: Bacteria > Pseudomonadota > Alphaproteobacteria > Sphingomonadales > Sphingomonadaceae > Alteraurantiacibacter. The sequence goes on from CAWAMU010000006.1 coordinate 182,616, forward strand.
TGCTGGTTGAGGAGCGGCACCTGGAAGAGGCCGTTTCCCTGCTTTTGCAGATCGAGAAGACGGTGGTGGAAGGCGCCGGTGCAGCCGGACTTGCCGCAGTGCTGGCGCACAGGGAGCGCTTTGCGGGCAAGAAGATCGGCCTTGTCCTGTGTGGCGGCAATATCGACACCCGCCTGCTGGCCAACGTGCTACTGCGCGATCTTGCCCGTTCGGGCCGCCTTGCGCGGTTGCAGATCACCTTGCAGGACCGGCCCGGAGCATTGTTCAAGGTGATGCGCGAATTCGATGCGCATAATGTCAACATCCTCGAAATCTACCACCAGCGTATCTTTACCAATCTTCCGGCCAAGGGGCTGGTAACGGATATCGAATGCGAAGCGCGTGACAAGGAACAGCTGGACGCCCTGGTGAAGTCGTTGTCGGACAAGGGGTATTCGGTCAGCCAGGTGGATTTCAACTGAGCTCCACATTGACCCATTACGGGCCGTTAACCGAGTGAGGTGAGCTATTTGTGGAAATTAATCCTGCGAATGGCGATTTAAATGGTTAACATGGTTCAACTCGCGATTCCCTGCGGTCATAACGACCCGGAGCCGCGCAAATTGAACCGCGTTGTATTTTTGACGCCAGAAAGAGGATCGTCCAGCCCCGTGACGGCACCCGTTCGCTTCCCCCGCTTTTTCGTGACCAGCCCTGCGCCGTGTCCGTACCTGTCGGGCCGGACGGAACGGAAGGTCTTTACCGAGCTGAAAGGCCCGCACGCGGAACAGTTGAACGATGCACTGGGCCGCATCGGATTTCGCCGCAGCCAGACAGTGGCTTATCGACCCAGCTGCGAAGGCTGCAAAGCCTGCGTTTCGGTGCGGGTTTGCGCGGAAGACTTCAGGCCATCCAGTTCGCAAAAGCGCGCGATGAAGAGCAATGACGACCTGGTGGTTACCGAATGTCGCCCCTGGGCCACGGAGGAGCAGTTCGCTCTCCTGCAACGCTATCTCGAGCATCGACACCCCGGCGGCGGCATGGCCGCCATGGACGAGGTGGATTATGCGGACATGGTGGAGCACACCAGTGTCTCCAGCTTTGTCATTGAATACAGGGAACCTTCTATCGACGGTTCCGTTGGACGATTGGTCGCAGCTTGCCTAACAGACAGGCAGGCAGACGGGTTGTCGATGATCTACAGCTTCTACGACCCCGAATTGGAGCATCGTAGCGGGCTTGGGAACTACGTCATTCTCGAACACATCAGGCGGGCTGCGGAAGCGGCGTTGCCTTATGTCTATCTCGGCTACTGGGTCGAGGGTTCGGAGCGGATGCAATACAAGGTTCGCTTCCGCCCTCTCGAAGCCCTTGGCCCCGATGGCTGGCGGCGCATGTCGGAAGACGAACAGCGCAGCCTTATCGACGGTGTCGCCAATGGAGGCTGCTGCGCGGGCTCCTGCTACGGATGGCGGATCGAAAGACAATACGCCCGGCTTACAACAGGAATACAAGCTCACCTGAGCGCAAATCCATGCTTGCCCGCACATCAACCGCGCTGGCTGCGGCGCTTGCGCTGTTGGCAAATCCGCTCGTCCAGACGGCGGTTGCGCAGGAGCAACGCGATACGCCGCGACTCGAAGACCTGATCCCCGATGCCGCCGTTGAAAATCCCGAGGATTGGGCGGCGCAAGGCGTGCCCCAAAGCGATCAGGCCGATGCGGAGGCACAAGCACCGCTCGAGGCCGCTGCACCGTTGGCAGAAATGCCGATGGTTACCATCCCGTGGCCAGAAGAGATCGAACTGCCGCAGCTTGCCCCGCTGGAACAGGCCGAGGATCCGATCGAATTCGTGCAGTTCGAGGATGAGATTCCTCGCGTCATAACCGGCAGCGAAGAACGCATTTCGGACGAACTGGTGCTGGTCTTCCCCAACGAACGTTCACTTTTCCCGCAGCGCGAAGAATTCCTTGAACGGTTTCAATCACTTTCCACGATCGAGCAACTGGAAGATGATCAGAACATCGCGCGCCTTGCTGCACAGGCGCGCGAGGACGAGGCGCTGCTGGAGCAGTTGCTGAACGTCTATGGTTACTTCGATGCACAGGTGATCCGCACGGTCGGTGAGATCGATCCTGCGACCGATGTCGAACTGGACAGGCCAGCAGTGCGTTTCGATATCGTGCCCGGAACGCGATTCAGCGTCGGTGCCATCGATCTGGGCAACCTTCGGTCAGCGGGCGACCAGTATGAGGCGCTGCGACGCACCTACGATATCGAAGTCGGCGATCCCATTTCACTGGATGAGATCGAGAAAGAGCAATTCGATCTCGACACGGCGCTTGGCGAAAGCGGATTCCCTTTTGCCACGATCGACGCGCCTTCGCTGCTGGTGGACCATGCCCGCGAAGAGGGCGACATCACCATGCCGGTGGAGCCGAACGGACGCTATCGTCTCGGCAGCGTCATCAGCTCCGACCCTGAATTCCTTTCCAGCCGCCACCTCACCCGCATCGCGCGGTGGGACGAAGGCGACATCTATCGCCGCAGCGACGAGATGGACCTGCGCCGCGCGATGCTGGCAACGGGACTTCTGGGATCCGTTGAACTGACACCCGTGGTGGTTAAAGAGCCCAGCGATGGCGAGCCCGGCATCGTCGATATCGAGGCCGAACTGTCGCAAGCCCCGCTGCGCACGATTGCAGGAAGCATCGGCTTCGGCACGGAGGAAGGCATCCGGCTGGAGGGAAGCTGGGAACACCGCAATCTCTTCCCGCCCGAAGGCATGCTCCGGGTTCGCGGTATTGCAGGCACGCAGGAACAGCTGGCAGGCATCACCTTCCGCAAGAACAATTTCAGGGCTCGGGACCGTATCCTTACTGTCGACGCCTTCGCCTCGACCATCGATTACGACGCCTATGACGCGCGCTCTGCAGCGCTGATCGGCACTTATGAGCGGGTGAGCACGCTGTTGTTCCAGAAGGCTTTCAGCTGGTCTGTCGGCGTGGAGCTGGTGGCAACGCAGGAAAGCGAGCGCACATCCGATGGCAGCACGCTGGACCGCGAGACCTATTTCATCGCCGCGCTGCCGCTTTATGCGCAGCTCGACAATTCGGACGATCTGCTCGATCCGACCGAGGGCTGGCGACTCTCAGGCCGCATCTCGCCGGAAATTTCGGAAAACGAGGGCGTGCAAAGCTTCTACATGCGCAGCCAGGTTGATGCTTCCTATTACCAGTCGGTGGGCGAGAATACCGTCCTTGCGGGCCGCGTGCGGGTTGCCACTATCCCCGGCGCGCCGCTGGAAGCGATTGCCCCGTCGCGCCGGCTTTACGCGGGTGGCGGCGGATCGGTGCGCGGTTATGGCTATCGCGAGATCGGGCCGCTGAACAATTCGGGCGATCCCCTTGGCGGACGCAGTCTTGTGGAAGTTTCGGCAGAGGCGCGCATTGGCACGGGTTTCATGGACGGCGCGATCAGCATCGTGCCCTTTGTGGATGCGGGCTCTGTTGGCCTTGATCCGACCCCGGATTTCGACACCGTCAAGTTCGGCGCGGGCCTGGGTGTGCGTTACGACACCGGCTTTGGCCCCTTGCGCCTCGATGTTGCCTTCCCGCTGAATCCGGGGCCGAATGACAACTGGGTCGCCGTTTATGTTGCGCTGGGTCAGGCCTTCTGATGGCGGATGGCGCAACCATGGAAGACCACCACACCGAGGGTGAGGCGCGGTCCCACAGCAAGCGGCGCATTCCGATCCGCATCCTGAAGGGTGTGGGCTGGCTCCTGGCGGGCCTGCTGGCGATCATCGTGCTCGCCATCGCCTTCCTGCACACGCCGCCCGGCCGACAGTTCATCGTCGACCAGATCAGCAAATTCGCGCCCGCTTCCGGGCTTCGCGTCGAAGTGGGCGAGATCGACGGTTCGGTCTTGTGGAGCAGCACGCTCTACGATGTGAAGTTTTACGACGCGAACGACACGCTTTTCCTGGAAGTGCCGACGATAGACCTGAACTGGCGCCCCTATCGCTGGTTTACCAGCGGGCTTGATGTACGCCACCTCGTGTTGACCAACGGTACGCTTTACGCCGCGCCCGAGCTGGAGCCGGGCGATCCGGACGCGCCGATCCTGCCCGATTTCGATATTCGGGTGGATCGCTTCGTCATCGACGACCTCACAGTCGCGGAAGGCTTGCTGGGCGAGGCGCGCGTCATCGATTTCGCTGCCGAGGCCGATATCCGCGATGGCCTGGTCTATCTCGATGCCGACGGCGAATTTCGGTGGCGGCGATGAATTTTCAGCCTTGATCAACGCCGAGCCTGACGGGGATCGCTTCGATCTGGATTTCAGCTGGCAGGCACCGGCCGGCGGGTTCCTGGCCGCGATGGTGGGGGCAGAGGAAGACCTTTCGATCAGCCTTGAAGGCGATGGCAGCTGGACATCCTGGCAGGGCGACTTGCTGGCATTGCAGGGCGGCAACGAGCTGCTGGACTTCGATATCTACAACGAGAGCGGGCAGTACCGTCTTGTTGGCCAGGCGCGGCCTTCTGCCTATCTGGAAGGCTTGCCGCAACGGGCGCTGGGTGACCTTGTAACACTGACGGCTTCGGGCACGCTGGTGGATTCGGTGCTGGAAGGCGATTTCGTGCTGCGCGGCCGCGGGGTGAATGCCGATGGCGAAGGCGCGGTGGATCTGGCCGACAACGCTTTCGAGGACTTCAATATCGCTGTGCAATTGCTGGATCCGGCGCTGTTCTCCGAGGACGTTGCGCTGAATGGGCTTGCGCTGGAAGGCACACTTGATGGTGCATTTCGCGATCTGACGCTGCCGCACACGCTGACGGTGGACGAGATCGATGCGGGCGACATCATCGTTACCGATGTGCGACAGACGGGAACGATCGCCTTCGATGGCACGCGCGTGACCGTGCCCGTCGACGCCCAGGTTGGCCGTATCGTCAGCGGCAATGAATTGTTCGATCCGCGCCTCGTCAATGGCAGCCTTGCCGGCACCATCATTTACGCAGGCGGAGAAATCCTCTCGGACGATCTGGCCGTGCAGTTCCAGGGCCTGCGGGCGCAATTGGGCCTCAACAGCAACCTCGAGACCGGACTGACGCGGGTGAACGGGCCGGTGAACATCGCCGACCTCCAATTCGACAACATCGGCATCATCGATGCAGGCGCGCAAATACGCTTCCGCATCGGCGGCGATGCGCCGTGGATGCTGCGCGCCGAATTGCAGGGCCGCGTGAATGAAGTGACCAACTCCACCGTCGCCAATATCGCGGGCGAGAATATCCGCTTCGATGGCGGTATCGTGTTGGGCGGAGAACAGCCGCTGGTGTTCCAGAACATGGACATCAACGCCAGCATGTTGACCGCCACACTGGATGGGCGGGTTGATGACAATGGCACCAGCATTGCGGGCTTTGGCCGTCACGTCGACTATGGGCCGTTCACCGTGGAGGCGACGCTGGCCGACGATGGCCCGCGCGCGGAACTCGTGTTCGCCGATCCCCTTCCAGCTGCGGGCTTGACCGACGTTCGCGTCAGCCTTGCGCCGACTGAAGATGGCTTTGCGATCGAGACAAGCGGCGGATCAATGCTGGGCGACTTCGATGGATCGCTGGGCCTTCAGATCGCCGAGAATGGCGATACTGCCATTCGGATAGACCGCCTCGACGTGGCCGATACGCGTGTCAGCGGCACACTCAACCTCGTCGAAGGCGGCGTTGCCGGACAGCTGGACGTCGGGCGCGGCGGTCTGGACGGCACGATAGACCTCGCCGTTCGCGATGGCGGACAGGGCTTCGACATAAATCTCGTCGCCGATGGCGCGCGCTTTGGCGGGGCAACCCCTATTTCCATCGCCAGCGGCACGATCGATGCAAGCGGCCTGATTGCCGAGGGCAACACCACGGTGATGGGTAACGCCCGTCTGCGGGGCCTGTCCTACGGAAACCTGTTCATCGGCCGCCTCGCCGCGCAGGCAGAGATCGAAAATGGCAGCGGCACTTTCGACGCCGCGCTTACCGGCCAGCGCGGAAGCCAGTTCGAGCTGCTGGTAAACGGCCAGATCGCGCCTGAGCGGATCGCCTTTGCGGTGGAGGGCTCCTATGGCAGCCGCGAGATTTCAATGCCCCGTCGCGCGGTGCTGACCAGCACGCAAGGCGGCGGATGGGAACTCCAGCGCTCGCAGCTCAGCTATGGCGACGGCTATGTTATCGCCAGTGGCAGGTTCGGCGGGGAAGGGCCAATGCAGGGCCGCGTCGCCTTGTCTGATATGCCGCTGGATATCATCGGCGCATTGTCGGGTGAAGTTGCGATTGGCGGCGCTATTTCCGGCGTGATCGATATCGAGCAAGGCGCAAACGGCCTCCCCGTGGGCGAGGCACGTCTGATGGTGAACGATCTCACCCGCTCCAGCCTGTTGCTTACGTCCCAGCCGCTCGACATCGCCCTGGTTGCAAACCTTTCGGAAAACCTCCTGCAAGCTCGTGCTGTCATGTCCGATGGGACGGGGGCGGATGGCCGACTTCAGGCGCGCATTGCCAACCTTCCGCAATCGGGCGCCTTGACCGACCGACTTTATAATGGCGACCTGTTCGGCCAGTTCCGTTTCAAGGGCTCTGCTGCCGCGCTGTGGAGGCTGGCTGCAATCGACCTGCTCGATATGACCGGCGAAATTTCCGTGGCGGCAAACATGCGGGGCTCGCTGGGTGATCCGCAGATTCGCGGCTCACTTGAGGGAGACGACCTGCGTCTTCGCAGCGCGCTGACCGGCACGGATATAAGCGGCTTGCAGGCCCGTGGTACCTTTACCGGTTCGCGGCTGGCGCTCACCCGCTTTGCCGGAACCGCGCCAAATGGCGGACGCATTTCGGGCAGCGGCTTTATCGACCTGTCGGCCATTTCCGCCACGCGCGGCCCCCAGATCGACCTGCGGATGGCAGCGCGCAATGCCGAAATCCTCGACCTGGAGAACATGGGCGCGACCGTGACCGGTCCGATCCGTATCGTCTCCAGCGGCGTAGGCGGCACGATTGCAGGGCGACTGGAAGCCACTGGCGCACGCTGGCAACTGGGCGCGTCCGAGGTGATGACCGAGCTGCCCAGCGTCGAAGTTACCGAAATCAACCTTCCCGCCGACCAGCGTCCCGCTGCCGCCAACGTGGCACCGTGGAGCTTCCTGATCGATGTTCGCGCGCCAGGCGGTATCGAAGTGGATGGCATGGGTCTTGAAAGCGAATGGCGCACGGAGAACCTGCTTCTCCGCGGAACGACAGACGATCCGCGCGTGGGTGGCTCTGTTTCCATCGTGCCGAGGCAAGGCTTCTATTCCTTCGCCGGCACGCGTTTCGAAATCACCCGTGGCGAGATCGACTTCGATCGCAACGTTCCCATCGATCCGCGTATCGATCTTACCGCGGTTACCGATGTGAACGGCATTTCGGTCGAAGTCGATGTGTCAGGCAGCGCCAGCCAGCCGGAGATCACCTTCTCCTCGACCCCGGCATTGCCCGAGGAGGAATTGCTTGCGCGGCTGCTGTTCGGTGGCTCGATCACCGATCTTTCTGCCACGGACGCCTTGCAACTGGGCGCAGCCGTTGCATCCTTGCGCGGCGGGGGCGGCGTTGGCCCGATCAACCAGCTGCGCAATGCCGTGGGACTGGACAGGCTGCGGATCATTCCTTCCGATCCGGCGCTGGATCGCGGTACGGCCGTGGCGCTGGGCAAGAACTTCGGACGCCGCTTCTATGTCGAGATCATTACCGATGGCGCCGGTTACAATGCCAGCGAGCTGGAATTCCGCGTGACAAGCTGGCTCAACCTGCTCGCTACCGTCAGCACGATCGGCAGGCACCAGGCGGCAGCCGAATATCGGCGGGACTACTAGGCGGAGCAGGAAAAAGGGGGCGAACCGCTTGGTCCGCCCCCTTTTCGGGTCATCGGTTGAGCGGGATTTACTGCGGTTCCATTGACTTCAGAACCGTGTCGATCGGGATGATCGAACCGTTCGCGCCGCTCATCACATCGCCCGTCACCATGCCTTGCGTTCCATCGGACGAGGCGACAACCAGCTGGTCTCCATCGCTGCTGAAGGTGAGCGTGTTCGATCCCATCGTTTGCATTTCCACCGATCCACCGGATCTGCCGATGGCGGCTTCGATGTCGGCTCGGGACAGGAACCCTGGCACGATATGCTCGCGCACGATGGCCACGCGGGCAGCGCGCGCCTCTTCCCCATCCAAGGGGATATCCAGCGCCGAAAATGCCGCATCGGTGGGCGCAAGGATGGTGTAGGGCGCATTGCCATCGAATACGCCCTGCAGGCCGGCATTACCGAGGATTTCGGAGACAACCGAAAGATCGTCGGCATCTTCCAGCAACGCGGCCAGCGTCTCGGTTCCAACATCGGCCTCGCCTTCGCCAGCCACATCGGCATCGGAATTGCAGGCGGAAAGCGTCATCAGGCCAGCGGCGAGCGCTACGAAGGCAAGAGTGTTCTTCATGGTTCGCGCTCGTTCCTAGATCAGCAATTCGATCGCCGAGGCGACCAGCATCGTTTCGGGGTCGATCTCGTACACGTAGCCATCGTTGTACCGATACATGGCCTGGGGACTGTCGTAATATCGATCACGATAGCTGTAGGGCACGTTGTAGACATCATAGCCCTGCGGCATGCGCTGGCCGACCGTGAATTCGTCTCCTGTCAGCAGGGCTGCGATGGAGGTGATGGCGCTGGTTTCCGGGTCCATCCGGTAAACCACATTGTCGGCGTAGCGATAATGGTCCCGCTGGCCGAGGCCGTAATAATTCTCGTAATATGGTGGCATGCGCGAATATCGGTAATCATCCGGCCACGGATTGCCGATTGACAAGGCACCGCCCAGCAGCGGGATATAGCCGGAAATTTCGCCGCCCCGGCCAAGCCGCATCAGGAAGCCATCGTCGTAGTAGTAGCTTCCGCGCCGGTCTCCGAAGAGGCCGCCGAGGCCCCACCAGTCCGGGCTGTACCGCGCGTAGCGAATACTGTCCTGCTTGCGTGCCTGACCCGGCGGGCGGCAGCCATTATACTTGCGCGCAAGGCCGGGCGGGCACCCATTGGCAATCCCGCTGGATGCGCGCCTGAAATCGAAATTCGGCCCATCGTCATAGCCGATGGAAATGGAGTTGTTGCCGCGATAGCCACCGTTTGCGTTCCTATTGCCATTGCCATTGCCATTGCCATGGAACGGACGGCAGGGGCATTGCCGCGATTGGCGTTTCCGGAATTGCCATTGTTGGCATTTCCTCGGTTTACCGGCGGGCTGACACGGTTGGCATTGCGTGCATTTCCGTTGCCATTCCCGTTCTCGCGCACTTGCGGCGAAGCATTGCGATTGCCACGATCCTGAGCTTGGCCGCCACCATTGTCGCGATTGGCATTGCCGCGATTGGCATTGCCGCGATTGGCATTGCCATTTGCGTTTCCATTGCCGGGATTGGATGCCGCTGCCGGCGGACCGCCGCTGTTGCCGTTGTTCCCGCGATTGTCGCCGTTGCCGTTCCCCTGGCTGTTGCCCTGGGCCAGGGCCAGGGATGCGGTCAACGCAATGGCCGAGATCGAAGCGATCCATAGTTTCATGTTCAGTTCCTCGTGAGCCGGATAAACGATAGAAAGGGCCGGCTTGTTCCTGTTATTCGTCAACGTATTCCCTGCCGATAAAGCGCGGATTCGGCAGCGCGGCGGCGGGCAAGGCCCTTCATCACGCGGCCGCCGGCGTAACACCACCGGTCGAATTCTCGCGCCGCGCCATCGTAATCGCCCGCCTTGTGCTTGCGCGTCAGCGTGGCGCTGGCAATTGCCCCGGTGTTGTAGTGAAAACTGACGAGCGCATCGAACTGCTGCTGGCTGGTCGGCGCATCGCCAAGCACGGAGACGACCTCCTTTGCATAACGGGCAAGGTCCGCCTCCAGCCGGGCATCGCACGCGTCCTGCGTCCAAACCGTACCAGGCCCGATGCCGGGGCCGGTGGCGCCCCAACCGATGGTCCACGGTGCATCGCCCGTGCCGGGGTCCGGATAAGCCTCGATCCGCCCGTCGCACCGTTTCTTCGCGCAGCCCTCGAAGCGCTTTATCAGCGAAATGCCCTCCGGGCCGACCTGCTGCGGGCCGCGGTAATGTGGAACACCTGGAACACAGTCCAGGGGGAAATCATCCAGCGCGCTGTCGATCGCCGTCACTTCGCCCTGCCGCAGGCCGCGACCAAGGATATGGCGGATCGTGTCAAAAATAGGTTTGCGGGTCATCACTGGGGCCTCTTGCTCTGAAAATGGGCCTTGGCGCTAGGTATGTCAGCAGAGTGTAGGACAGACCTGTAAAGAGCTCTTGACTGACAAGAGGTCTTTACAGTAAAGAGCTCTTTACAGGCAGCGGGATGAATTGGTGAAGAACCGTTTGAAGGATTATCGCGAAGCAAAGGGCTGGAGCCAGGGCGAACTTGCCCGGCGCCTGGGCGTTTCGCGGCAGACCATCAACGCGGTGGAGACCGACAAGTATGATCCCTCGCTGCCGCTGGCACTGCGCATGGCGAAGTTGTTTGCCGTCAGCGTGCCTGACCTTTTCATCGACGATTGGAAGCCGGAACGAATAATGGACATGGTATCGACCGAAAAGGCGCAAAGCAAGCCGCCGACTTAAGAAAACGCGGTCGCACTCGCGCTTGGTGGAGTGGCCGGCTTTCTGGCGCGACTTCGTTCATGCGGACTTCTCGATGCGGCACTCTATGCCGAATGTCGGCGCATCGCGTCGAGATCGCCGTGTCTGGTCGGCCATGCTCTACGTGTCGGCGGGCGTTGCCGTCGGTGTCGGGGTGCGTCAGTCCGAAGATTGGCGCCCGGTTCCTCAATGTGGAAGATGCAGAGGAACTGCGTGAACAGCGATCGATGCTTGCCTGCTGGAGCGCATCGGCATGGGGCGCGGGCTGGCGCTGGTCATCGCGGCGCTGTGGCGCTGGCCGGGCCGAGACCGGCGATTGTCGACCCTGCATGGGCCTTGGGCATTTATGTCGCGCTTACAGTGCTGTCAGTCTGGCTCTCTGTGCAATCGTCGGAAAATGCAGGACGAATTGATGCGAGCGTCTAGCCGCGAGACGAGGTCGCTTCCCTTTTACTTGACGTTGGCATCGGTGGGGCATGGGCACTGCTGGCGCATTTGGGATTTGCCGGGGCACCGCAGCCGTTGGACTGGCTGACGATGTTCTGGTCGCATGATGTTGATCGCCTGCTTATCGTCGTGGGAAAGCGTGGGATGCTGAGCAAGGCTAACTCTACACACAACCACGAAAAAGGGCCGCCCGGTTTCCCGAGCGGCCCTTTTTCTTTGCATGTGATCGGCTACGATCAGCTCGAATAATACATGTCGTATTCGACCGGGCTCGGCGTCGTATTGAAGCGGACGCAATCCTCGCGCTTCAGCTCGATATAGGCATCGATCTGTTCCTTGCTGAACACATCACCGGCCAGCAGGAAGTCCATATCCGCCTCCAGTGCGTCAAGCGCCTCGTCCAGCGACGCGCAGACTGTCGGCACAGTGGCAAGCTCCTGCGGCGGCAGGTCGTACAGGTTCTTGTCCATCGCATCGCCGGGATGGATCTTGTTCTGGATGCCGTCGATACCCGCCATCAGCAGGGCAGCAGACGAAAGGTAGGGATTGGCCAGCGGATCGGGAAAACGGAATTCCACGCGCTTGGACTTTTCACCCGCACCGTAAGGAATGCGGCACGAAGCAGAGCGGTTACGCGCCGAGTAGGCCAGCAGCACGGGCGCCTCGAAGCCGGGCACCAGACGCTTGTAGCTGTTGGTGGTGGGGTTGGTGAAGGCGTTGCAGGCCTTGGCGTGCTTGATGACGCCACCGATGTAGTAAAGGCAGGTGTCGGAAAGGCCGGCATAGCCATCACCGGCAAAGGTGTTCTTGCCGTCTTTCCAGATCGACATATGCGTGTGCATGCCCGAACCGTTGTCCATCTTGATGGGCTTGGGCATGAACGTGGCGGTCTTGCCATAGGCATGCGCAACCTGCTGCGTCACATACTTGTAGATCTGCGTCCGGTCGGCGGTTTCCACCAGCTGGCCGAAGGTCATGCCCAGTTCGTGCTGCGCTGCGGCCACTTCGTGGTGCTGCTTGTCCATCGGCAGGCCCATTTCCAGCATGGTGCTGACCATTTCGGCGCGGATATCCATGGCGCTGTCGACCGGAGCGACGGGGAAATAGCCGCCCTTGGCACGCGGGCGGTGGCCCATGTTGCCCATTTCCATTTCGGTGCCGGTGTTGGTCGGCAGTTCGATATCGTCGATCTGGAAGCCTGAACCGGCATAGCCGTCTTCCCAGCGCACATCGTCGAACATGAAGAATTCGGGTTCCACACCGACATATACGGTGTCACCCAGACCGGCCGACTTCACATATTCCTGCGCGCGTTTGGCCGTGGAGCGGGGGTCACGCGCGTAAAGCGAGCCATCGGAAGGCTCCACGATATCACAGAACAGCACCATCATCGGCGTGGCGCTGAACGGATCGATGTAAACCGCGCTGAGATCCGGCTTCAGGATCATGTCGGATTCGTTGATGACCTTCCAGCCCTCGATCGAGGAACCGTCGAACATCATGCCTTCTTCCAGCATGTCTTCATCGACAACGCCGGCGCACATCGAGAGGTGCTGCCACTTGCCCTTGGGGTCGGTGAAGCGGACGTCGACCCATTCGATCTCCTCGTCCTTGATGCGCTTCACGATATCCTTTGCGTCAGCCATGGTAATCCTTCCTTGATTTGAATGTACGGGTGTTTTTCCGGCGAGATCGCCTGGTTGTTCGAAAGCGCCCTAGAGTGCGGCGTCGTCCTGCTCTCCGGTACGGATGCGGATAGCCGTACCGATATCGGAAACGAATATCTTGCCGTCGCCGATGCGGCCAGTCTTGGCAGCGTTGGCGATGGCTTCTGTCACCTGTTCGGCGAGCGAATCCGGCACGATGATCTCAAGCTTCACCTTGGGCAGGAAATCGACGACATATTCAGCGCCGCGATACAGCTCGGTATGGCCTTTCTGGCGTCCGAAGCCCTTCGCCTCTGTCACGGTGATGCCGGAGACGCCGACTTCGTGCAGCGCATCCTTCACCTCGTCGAGCTTGAAGGGTTTGATGATCGCTTCGATTTTTTTCACTTGTGTCCCTGTCTCTACCCGGCTGCAGCCGGGCCTTTCTCCCTTGGGCAATTCCCGAACAAACATGCTTCAAGAATCATGCCAGACTGCGCGTCACGAGAGGTAGACAATCACAGGCCGCAGCGAAAGGGCGGATTCGCAACAAACGCGCGAATCCCGCACCGACAGGGGTAATCAAATTACCCGCTCGCGGGGACAAGGATTTGACGCTTTTAAAGGCAGTCGTGCCCAAAAAACGGGCAGGGGATTTACAGGTAGAGACCCGCCAGCGGATCGCATCCGGCCATCAGGTTGAGCGATTGCACCGCTGCGCCGCTGGCGCCTTTGCCAAGATTGTCGAGCACCGCCACCATGCGGGCGGTGTCGCCCTTGGCGTCGGCAAAGATATACAGGTCCAGCCGGTCGGAGGGAGGTGCCTGCTTGTGCAACAGGATCTCGCTCAATTCTCCTGTTCGCCATGCACGGTGACGAGCGGGGCGTTTTCGTAATAACGGGCCAGTTCTTCGCGCAGGTCTGCCGCAGGAGAGGCATTGCGCATGGCGAGGATCGGCAGCGGAACCTCCACCACCATGCCGCGAAAACCCGGCACCACGGCGGGGGAGAAGACCGGCGCGTTCTCCAGCCCGGCCTTGCTTTGCATTTCATCGAGATGCTTGTGATCGAGCGACAGGCCATAGGCGCAGTAGGCGATATCGCTGCCGCCGCCTTCGCCAGTATCCTCGAATCGCTGGATCAGGCCCTTGCCGCCGCCCGAATATCCGGACACGGCATGGACCGTATAGGGCCAGTCGCGCGGCAGTAACTTGGCGCGAACCAGTGGCGCCATCAGGGCGAGAAAGCCGGTCGGATAGCAACCGGGGTTGGACACCCGGTCTGCGCCTGCCACCACATTGGGGCCGACCAGTTCGGGAAATCCGTAAATCCAGCCCCGCGCCGTGCGATGCGCGGTGGAGGCATCGATCACCCGCGTGCCACTGTCTTCGTCGATCATGGCAACAGCGTCGCGTGCGGCATCATCGGGCAGGCAGAGAATGGCGAAATCGGCAAAGTTCAGGGCCGCACGGCGGCACTCGTTATCCTTGCGCTCGGCATCGTTGAGCCGGACGAGTTCGAACTCATCGCGGTTTTCGAGCCGGTCGGCGATCTCCAGGCCGGTCGTGCCGGCCGCGCCATCGATGAAGAGGGTATGCGCCATGCTCAGCCTCCCAGTACCTCCAGCCGATCAAGCCGGATATAGCCCACCGGACCTTCAAGCGAGAGACAGCCCCACGCCCATTCGCGGGTAACGTCCAGCACTTCGAAACTGTCGCCTTCCAGCAATACGCAAAGCTCTTCGGACGTGTCGTCGGAATCGGCATACAATGGCGCACCGCCGGGCAGCACGGCGCGAGGCTGGGGCACAGCGTAATGCGGCACGAAATGTTTCCCCGCCAGGCCGATATGGGCAAGGTCGCCGCGGATCGGTTCTGACCGCGAATCCGGGCGCGCGACGGGGCCTGCCAGCACGAATGGTCCCTGCGCTGCATGTGCCGATACTGAGTTGTCGTCCTGGCTCAACCGCCGCTCACTCGCTGAATGTGGCCGCAGGTATGGCCCATGCGGAAAAAGGGCGCTTAGACGCGCAAGGCGATGGCTGCAACCTCATGGCCTACCCATAACGTCCGCGCAGGGCGTGGAATGCCGCCCGCAGGCCCAGAGCCGCGCCGCCCTTGGAACGCCCGGGCTTGGCAGTGGGACGCCAGGCGAAGGTGTCGAAATGCGCCCAGTCGATGTCCTCGCCCACGAACTTGTCGAGGAACAGCCCGGCCACGCTGGCCCCGGCATAGCCGTTGGTATGGGTGTTGTTGGTGTCGGCGATGTCGGATTTCAGCCATTCGCGATAGCCGTCGGGCAGCGGCAGGCGCCAGGGCGCATCATCATGCGCCTTGCCCGCGGCGATCAACTGCTCCGCCGTCTGGTCGCGCCGCGTCATCAGCGCGGGCAGGTCCGGCCCCAGGGCGACCCGCGCCGCGCCCGTGAGGGTGGCGAAATCTATAATCAGGTCGGGATCGTGTTCGCTGGCAAGGGTCAGCGCATCGCCAAGGATCAGCCGTCCTTCGGCATCGGTGTTGCCGATCTCCACCGTCAGACCCTTGCGACTGTCCAGCACATCACCCGGGCGGAAGGCGTTGCCCGCGATGGCGTTTTCAACGGCGGGGACGATGCAATGAAGACGCAGCTTCAGTCCGGCCTTCATGATGAGTTCGGCCAGGGCGAGGGCATGAGCCGCGCCGCCCATGTCCTTTTTCATCAACAGCATGCCGCGCGAGGGTTTGATATCCAGACCGCCCGAATCGAAGCACACGCCTTTGCCCACGATGGCCACGCGCGGGTGGCTTTCATCGCCCCATTCCAGCTCTATCAGCCGGGGCGCATGCTTGCGCTCTGCCGCCCGACCCACGGCGTGCACCATGGGAAAGCCTTTCTCCAGGGCATCGCCGCGCGTGACGGTGATCGTGGCATCCTGCGCCTTGGCAATGCGCTCTGCTTCCGCTTCCAGCGCGGCGGGACCCATGTCCTCGGCGGGCGTGTTGACGAGGTCGCGCACGAGGCCTGCGGCCTGCGCTTCGGCGCTGACCAGTTCGATCTTGGCGACATCCTCTGTCAGCAGCACGCGCGGGCCTTCGGCGTCGCTATCGTCGCGGTATCGGGTGAAGCGGTATTGCGCGGTCTGCCAGCCGAACATGGCCGGGCCTGCCTTGACGTCTGCAAGGCGATAGGTTCCGGCAGGCAGCTTTTCAGCCAGTTTGGCGAGGCACCAACTGGACAATTCCTCCGGATTGGCTACGCCGCCAACGGCAAACCAGCCTTCTGCGTCGGGCACGATTCCCACCTGATAGCTGCTGCCCTTGAATTTCTGTGCCGCCAATGTCGCGCGTTGAGGACCGCTCAAGCCCTTGGCAAAGCTTTCGAAGCTGTCTTTGTTTACGAGATGGATCGCAATGGCATCCTGCCCGCGATCCGGCTGGATCAGGTCTGTTGCAATAGTCATGGAATTCCGCTTGCCGTTTTCGTTGCCGTTTGGGAAGGCTTACCCCGTGATGTTCCGACGATTCACTTTCCTGACGGTTCCGGCCCTGCTGGTCGCGTGCACACCTGCCGACGATGTGGACGACCCGCAGGCCAGCGCCGCTCCCGAAACGCCCGCGCCTCCCGTTGTACCGGGCGGTGAGGAAACGCCCGCTTCTGCTGGGGGCGCGCGGCAGGTGGCCGAGAGCACCGACCTGTTCCTGTTCGAATATTCCTATCCACAGGCAGCAGGCGAGACAGCGGGGCTGGCGCGCTGGCTGGACAGGCGGCTCGACCGGGAACGCAACACGCTGGCCACGCGGGCGGAGGAAGGGCGCAGCGAAGCGCGCGACAATGGTTTCCCGTTCAACAGCTATTCCAGCGAAACCGCGTGGGAAGTGGTGGCCGACCTGCCCGACTGGCTCAGCCTGTCTGCCGATCTGTCCAGCTATTCAGGCGGCGCGCATCCGAATTACGGCTTCGACGCAATCGTATGGAACAAGCAGGAAGAAACAGCGATGGAACCGATTGCTTTCTTCGCTTCGCGGCAAGCGCTGGATGGGGCGCTTGGCCCGCAACTGTGCGAGGCGCTGAACGCGGAGCGCGAACAGCGGCGGGGGGATGCGGTGGAGGAAGATTCCGAAAACGCCTTCGAAGCCTGTGTGAAGCCGGACGAAACCAACGTGCTTCTCGGCTCCACCAATGGCAAGACGTTCAACCGTATCGGCATCCAGATCGCGCCCTATATCGCAGGGCCCTATGCAGAGGGCAGCTACGAGTTCACCTTCCCGATAACGCCGGACCTGCTGGAAGTGGTGCGCGAGGAGTATCGGGCCGTGTTCACCGCGAACTGATCAGCGCCCTCGCAATTTGCCGGCATTACCCCTAAATGGGGCGGATGACAGAATACCAGCACGTTACAGGCGACACGACCGTTTATCGCGACGGCACCATCAAGTTGCATGGGCCGGAAGGCTATGAAGGCATGCGCAAGGCAGGCCGCCTTGCCGCCGAGATCCTCGATGAGCTTACCACCCGCGTCGAGCCGGGCGTCACCACGGCGGAGCTTGACCGGGTGGTGCGTGAAATGACGCTGGATGGCGGCGCGGTTCCGGCCACGATGGGCTATCGCGGCTTTACCCATTCCTGCTGCACATCGATCAACCATGTCGTGTGTCACGGAATTCCGGCGGACAAACGCCTTAAGGATGGCGATATCGTGAATATCGACGTCACCCCGCTGCTGGACGGCTGGCATGGCGACACCAGCCGCATGTACCTGGTGGGCGACGTGCCGCTTAAGGCGAAAAAGCTGGTGGAAGTGACCCACGAGTGCCTGATGATCGGCATTGCGCAGGTGCGCCCCGGCGCGCGGCTGGGTGATATCGGTGCAGCCATCCAGGAATATGCCGAAAGCAACCGCTACGGCGTGGTGCGCGAATTTTGCGGCCACGGCCTTGGCCGCCTTTTCCACGACGCGCCCGAAGTGGTGCATGCAGCCAGGCGCGGCACGGGGCCGGAGCTGAAGGCGGGCATGTTCATGACGATCGAGCCCATGATCAACCTTGGTCGCCCGCATGTAAAAATGCTCAACGACGGGTGGACTGCCGTCACCCGCGACAAGAGCCTGAGCGCGCAGTTCGAACATTCCATCGGCATCACGGACGACGGCTGCGAGATATTCACCAAGTCGCCCAAGGGTCTGGACAAGCCGCCTTATTGATCCAGCGCAATGATCGGCAGTGAGGAACAGACCAGGGATTATCCAGGAGACGAAATTGCCATGCCGAGATTGATGCCGCTGATACTGTTGCCCTTCCTTCTGGCTGGCTGCCAGACCGCTCAGCCAGAGCTTGCAGCGAGGGAGGCGAACCCGGAAGACCACGCCTTGGCGCAAGCCGCCTGCGGGGGTTGTCATTCGGTGGAGGCATACGGCCTTTCCCCCAATCCAGACGCGCCGGAATGGCCGGCAATCGCCAACACGCGCGGGCTGACCAGAGAATCGCTCAGCACCTGGCTGATCGACGCGCATAACTATCCCGCCGATATGGATTTCTATCTCGAGGATGACGAGGTTCAGCAGCTGGTGGACTACATGCTCACCCTGCGCAGCGAGGAATATCACCCGCCATATTGATTTTCGGCACTTAGGCTTCGTCCGTGCATTGAGGTAAGACTTTGCACGGGAACCCGGCATAATGTTCGAATTCGATTCCTATCACGTCCTGATGGCGGGGGCGGGTGCAATCATTATCGCCTCATACTGGGTGCCGCGGTTCTTTTCCGGACGCGAGCCCGCGGCCGCGCCGTTGCTGATACTTACCGGGCTTCTTGCATTTTCGTTCTTGCCGGGAATGCCGGTGGCAATCGATCCGGTAGAGCATCCGCGCATCTGGGAAATAACCGCCGAACTCGCCGTGATCATCGGCCTCTTCGGCACCGGGCTGCGGATCGACAAGCTGTTCGGGCATGGCCTGTGGACGCCGACGCTGCGCCTGCTGCTGCTGGGCATGCCGATCACCATTCTCGCGCTGGCACTGTTCGGATGGCTGGCTGCCGGGATGACGCTGGCAGGCGCGTTGCTTCTGGGCTCCATCCTCTCCCCAACCGATCCCGTGCTGGCCGGCGATGTGCAGGTCGGCCCTCCGCTTGAAGGCGGGGAGCATCCGGTGCGCTATGCCCTGACGACCGAAGCAGGACTGAACGATGGCCTCGCATTTCCGTTCGTTCACCTGGGTATCATGGTGGCCACGGCGGGCTTCCTGACCACCGGCATGCTGGCCGAATGGGCGCTGCGGGACTTGTTGTATCGCGTGGCGATGGGCGCTGCGGCGGGCGCGGGAGCGGGCTGGTTGCTGGGACAGATCCTGTTCGACTGGCCGCGCCATAACTCGCTTTCGCAGACGCAATCGGGGGTCATCGCCTTTGCCGGTGTCATCTTTGCCTATGGCGCTACCGAGTTGCTGGAAGGCTATGGCTTCATCGCCGCTTTCGTTTCCGGGCTGGTGCTGCGGCGCGAAGAATCGGAGGATCGGTTTCACGAAAAGCTGCACAGTTTTTCCGAAGCGCTGGAGCACACGCTTACCGCAATCCTGCTGGTGGCGCTGGGTGCCGCGATCCCGGCACTGCTGCCTTATCTCGACTGGTCCCACGCGATCATCGGATTGGCGCTTATCTTCATCATCCGTCCCGTGATCGGCTGGTTCACCTTGGCCAGGGCGGGCCTCGAGACCCGCGAGCGGGCGACCGTGGCATTCTACGGCATCAGGGGCATCGGCTCGATCTATTATCTTGCCTATGCAGGGCATCATGTCGAACTGGTGGACGAGGGCGCGCTGTGGGCTACGGTTGCTTTCACCATCGTGGTCTCTGCGACAGTGCATGGCCTCAGCGCAGGCGTCGCCGTCAGCCGCGCCACCGGAGAGGAAAGCGGCGAGGAAGAGGCGAAAGCCTAGTCCTCCCGCACGGCGCGGATCGCAGCGCCGCCTGCAAAGGGCGCAATCGCCACCAGCACCAGGCTGATCGCAGCGGTCAGCGCGATCCCGCCTTCACCGCCAGTGGAAAGCGAGCCTGCCCCGAAAATCAGCAGCGGCACCGCCAGCGGAATAACCAGCAAGCCCGAAAGAGCCGCCCCGCCACCGCGCAGGCCCACGGTGACGGCGGCGATGATGATGCCGATGGCGGCCAGTCCGGGTGTACCGGCCAGCAAGCCCAGCTCTACCGTGCGCAAGGTTTCCCCGTCTATGCCCAGCAGAGCACTGGCGGGCAGGGCGGCCAGCATCAGGAACGGCCCGAAGCTGAGCCAGTGGGCCAGCAGTCGCACCGCTACCACAACTTCTTCCGCCACACCGCGCAGTGCCCACTGGTCGAAGAAACCAGCTTCCAGGTCGGGTGCCAGCAGCCGGTCCAGCGGCAGGATCGCGGCCAGCAGCGCGGCGACCCAGATCACTCCGCCGCCGGTTGCCGCCAGCACATTGGGGTTCGGCCCCACGGCAAAGGGATAGAGCATGGCCACCGCGAGAAAGAAGAGTAGCGGCAGCAGGGTATTGCCCTTGCGCGCGCCCGGCAGAAACTGCGCCAGATCGCGCAGCAGCAGGGTTCGGATTGCTTTCATCCAACGTGCTCCGGCGCGAAATCCGGCAGGTGCAATACGGACAGGCCGGGAACGGCAATCGGCTGGTGGCTGGCGACAACGGCAATACCGTCGTCTGCGATATGGTCTGCCACCAGTGCCTCCACCATCGCTACGGCATCGCGATCCAGCCCGTTCAGCGGCTCATCCAGCAGCCAGATCTGCGCGTCCTGTCCCAGCAGCCGGGCAAGGGCGGCGCGCTTGCGCTGGCCGGTGGAGAGGTAGCGAACCGGAACATCCAGCAGGTCTACAAGGCCAAGCCGCGCCAGATCTGCGTCATTCACTGCGCCATCCAGTCCGGCCCAGAAGGCCAGTGCACGGCCCAGTGGCAAATGTTCGTCCAGTGCCAGCGTCTGATCGAGCAGCGCCATGCTGCCTGCGCGCTTCACCTCGCCCGCATAGGGGCGCAGCAATCCGGCAAGGATGCGGATCAGGCTGGATTTGCCCGTCCCGTTCGAGCCGGTGACATGACAGGCTTCCCCTCCGCCCAATTCCAGCGACAGCCCGCGAAACAGCAGTCGCTCTCCGCGACGGCAGGCCAGATCGTCAGCAACAAGGCGGGGCACTTTCATCGGCAGACGCGTTAGGGCAGGGAAGCCACTACACGCAAGCAAGGGAGTTGCAGATGAGCGTCGAGAAACTGGAACGTAGCGAAGCAGAAGCCGCGCTGGAAGGACTGGACGGCTGGGATTTTGACCGGGATGGCGATGCCATGCGCAAGGTCTTCAAATTCTCCGATTTCAGCGAGGCATGGGGCTTCATGAACCGCGTAGCCCTGATCGCGGAGAAATCCGATCACCATCCCGAGTGGTTCAATGTCTACAACAAGGTGGACATCACACTGACGACGCATGACGCGGGCGGCCTTTCGCAGCGCGACGTTGAAATGGCCAAGGCGATCGAGGCGCTCTAGAGGATCGGCTTCAGCCTTTGGCGGGGCGCCCTTCGCTGCGTTGGTGAGCATCTGCCAGCGTGCGGGCGCGGCTGCGCAGCTTTCCGGGAAACCACTTGGCGACCCGCGCCAGCTTCCGCGCCGTTTTGCCGACAAGGATATGCACCTTCTTGCCGTGGACCGCATTCCAGGCCTCTTGCGCCACCACTTCCACCGGGGTGAATTCCAGGCCAGCCTTCACCACCGCTTCGCGAATGGGGGTGTTGCGGCTGCGGTTGGGCGGCTGTTGCAGCAGCGGCGTATCGATGAAGCTGGGCATCAGCGAGCGCACTTTCACGCCATGCACGCTCCATTCCGCATCGAGGCTTTCAGTCATCGACTTTACGCCCGCCTTCGTCGCGCCATAAACGCTCTGGTTGGCCATGCCGTAGATCGCCGCCGCGCTGGCGGTGTTGAGAAGGCAGGCATCGGGGGCCGCTGCCTTGAGGTATTCGAAACCGGCTTTCGCGCCGTAGAAAACCGCGCGCAGGTTTACATCCAGCAGCAGGTCCAGCTCTTCATGCGAGACCTCCGTCAGCGGGCCGCCTGAGGGCAGGCCCGCATTATTGGCGATGACATTGATGCTGCCGCCTGAATTCTTCGCGAAATCGGACAGCGCCACATCCCAGCCGGTGCGGCTGGTCACATCAAAGGTATAGGTGTGGCATTGCCCCTCCGGAAGCAGGGCCTTGGTCTCCTCCAGGCCGACTGAATTGCGGTCGGAAATTCCGACGCGCCAGCCTTCGGCAGCGAATTTCTGCGCGATGGCGCGGCCGATACCCGACCCGCCACCGGTGATGAAAATGCTTTTCTGCGCGACCAAGCGACCTCTCCTTACAGACCTTTTACATGGGCCTTACCGTTGGGAATCTGCGCGGTCGAGGCTTCCAGCACATCGCCCACAGGTTCCGCCCGGCCACCGATGCACTCGGCGAGGAAGTTCTCGGCAATGGCGTTGAAGGCGATGTTGTTTTCCGGACGGTGGAAGCCGTGGCCTTCGTCCGGGAACAGTACGTAGGTAACGGGTACGCCGTCGCGTTCCATCGCCTCCACGATCTGGTCGCTTTCGGCCTGCTTCACGCGCGGATCGTTTGCGCCCTGTCCGATCAGCAGCGGCTTGGTGATCTCGTTCGCCTTGTACAGCGGGCTGATGGATTTGAGGAATTCCAGTCCCTCGGGCGTGGTGGGGTCGCCCATGCGTTCATGGAACTGCTTCACCATCGGCTCCCAATAGGGCGGGATGGTTTCCAGCAGGGTTTCCAGGTTGGAGGGGCCGACGATATCGACCCCGCAGGCGAATACCTCCGGCGTGAAGGCGAGGCCAACCAACGTGGCATATCCGCCATAGCTGCCGCCCATGATGGCCACCTTGTCCTTCTCGGCAATGCCTTCGGCCACGGCCCAGTCGACCGCATCCAGCAGGTCGTCATGCATCTTGCCCGACCATTCCTTGTCGCCCGCGCTGATGAAGTTCTTGCCGAACCCGGTGGAGCCGCGGAAGTTGACCGACAGGACTGCGTAGCCGCGGTTGGCCAGCCATTGGTGCGTGCGATTGTAGCCATAGCCATCGCGCGCCCACGGCCCGCCGTGCACCACCAGCACCATCGGCACGGGGCTATCGGGCACGCCGTCGGCATCGGCATCACACTGCGGGGGCAGGGTAAGATAGCTGGGCAGGGTGAGGCCATCGCGGGCCTTTATCTCTCGCGGATGCATCGGCTGCAACGGGGCGCCCTCCATCTCGGGATAGGAGGTGTAGAACTTCGTCAGCGTCATCGCATCACGGTCGAACAGGTAGCTGGTGATGGGCGCGATCAGCGGGTCGTTCCAAACCAGCCAGCGGCGATCATCGTCGGTGCGCGACTGCACGCCGAAATCGCCATCCAGCTGGTCGCGCAGCCACGCGAAAGCCTCGCCGATATCGGGGTCGATGGGATGATGCTCGGTGCGCAGGTAGGTGGCGCTCCAAGCCTGCACCACGCCCGTCTGCTTGTGACGCATGGTGCCGCCGATGTCGGCCTTGTCGTGTTCTGCAATCAGCGTGCGTTCGCCGGTCTCGGTATTCTCTGCGAACAGTGCGGTGGTGTCGCGGCCACGGCTGTCGAGCCAGTAGAGCGTCTTTCCGTCCGTGGTGTAGCCCGCCATGCCGGTGGTAAGGGCATCGTCCAGCCCGGTGCGTTCGCGCGGAGCCTCTTCAACCTCGCCATCGGTAATCAGGTGCATGTCCGTGCCACCCTCGGCATTCTGCCGCACGGCCCAGCGCAATGTCAGGCTGTCATCCGCCTCGAATCCGGCCCATTCATTGTTTTCGAAAACCAGCTCCAGATCGCCCGTCTTCAGATCGAGCATATGCACATCGTGGAACCGGGCATCGCGATTGTTGATGCCCACCAGCAAGCGGTCCTTGATGATGTTGGAGGAGCCGACAACCTGCGCGCGGGTATCCTCGAAGGGCGTGAGGCACTTCTCCTTCGCGCCATCGGCGATGCCGATCTGGTAGAGCAGGTAGTTCTCGTCGCCTTCCTTGTCGCGCACATACAGCAGGCTCTGGCTGTCGGGCGACCACGAATAGGAGGGGATGGGGCGATCGGTTGCACTGGTCATGCGGCGCGGATTGTCGGGATCGCCTGCCGGGGCCATGAACACGTTCATCACGCCGTCCCACGGCGCCATCCAGCTGACCCACTTGCCATCCGGGCTGATCTTCCCCTGCGAGCGGGTGGGATTGCCGAACAGGTGATCGCGCGGGATCAGCGGTGTATCGGCGACGCGAGTGGCGGCATTGGTGGCGGCGGTCATGGTGTCTCCCTTGGTGTGGGATGACAGCTAGGGACGCGGGGACCAAATGCAATGAGCCCGGGGCTGCGGGCACCTGCCAACGGCCACACAGTGGGCGCTTGGCGCAATGACCGCTACGCGCACCAGAGCAGGCTATTTGAACCTAAGCGCCCACCCGAAAGCACCCGCCCGCATGAACGCGTTTAGCTGGCTTCGACTGATACCGACCGGAGCAACGGGGGTTTGGTCGGGAAGAATCCTGCCATCTCACTCCTGTTCCAGTTGCGAGGGGACGAACTCTTCCCGAACGGCTTCGGCAATCAGGTCGAGCGGGATTATGCCCTGGCTGAGCAGGAAATCGTTGAACGCCATTTCGTCGAACCGCTCCCCCAGCGCCAGCTCGGTCTCGATCCGCAGATCGATCAATTTGCGATACCCGTAATAATATGACCCGGCCTGCCCAGGCATCCGGAACTCGTAACGGTCAAGTTCCTGCTTCGTCATTCCGGGCGAGAAAAGCGCGTCCTCGCGAAGCACGCGCTCGGCCTCGTCGCGGCTCATCAGGCCGAGGTTGAGGCTCGGATCAAGGAAGGCGCGGGCCGTGCGCAAAAGTCGGAACTGCAGCGCGATGAACTGGCCTTCGATTGGCTCATGCGGCAGCATTTCGGCCTCCGCATACAGCGCCCAGCCTTCCACGTTCACGCTGTTGAAGGCGTAGAGCATGCGGGCAAGGCTGACGCCCTGTTCGACCAGAGCCGCGAACTGCATTTCATGGCCGGGACGCGCCTCGTGCGCGCTCAAGGTCCAGCTGGCAGCGGGGAAATTGAAATCGTCGTAACGATCCTCCGGCCCGGCCGTGGGGTTGCCGACCGTCAGCACGAAGGTACCCTGTTCGCCGGTATTTCCGACCAGGCGCGGCGGGCGCATGTGCGGGGCAGGCTGGGCGGCGCTTTCCGCCTGGGAAGCAACGCGCATCTGCAATTCGGTATCTGGCAGTGACACGATATCGTTGCGCCGGATTTCCGCCTCCAGCTGGCGGTTCACGTCGCGGTAGAAATCCTCGATCTCGTCATTGGGCACGGTCATCTGCTTGAGCCCAGCCATGACCGAAGCCATGTCGGTTTCTTCCCAGCCGTACTTCTCGGCGATCTGCGGGGCCAGCGCTTCCATCTGCGCGCGCAGTTCGTAGAAGCCGCGCCGGGCTTCGCTCATCAACGTGCGCGGATCCTGGTCGATTCCGACCTGTTCGAGATTGAGGGCATAGAGCTCCTCGGGAAGGCGTGCCGTTTCCCTGCTGGCAGGCAGGACTGTTTCCTGCGTCCATTCGCCATATTCGGTCAGCTGCGCTTCCATCGCGTCCAGCGCTTCGTCCGCGCCCTCGATCTCGTACTTGTCAAACAGGTCGCGAATGCCGGCAACGAAGGTCGGTATATTCCTGACAGACTCCGCAACCTCGACCCGGTACGGACCGATCTTGCCGTCCCCGCGACTAGCTTCGAACCGCTTCTTCGCCAGTTCGGTCATCGGCTCGGTCTCGGGCCACATGCCCGTGTAGCGTTGCAGCAGTTCGAGCGCCTTGGGGCGACGGCTTTCGGCGGTCTGGTCGGAAAGAAGCTGGCCGATGGAGCCGAACATGCTCTGCGGTACCTGCGCGAATTCAAGCGTGAGACGATTGCCCAGTTCGATCCCTTCGATATCGCGCTGAAGCGAGTCGATCAGGATTTGCAGGTCCTGCCGCACGAAGGGATTGGTTTCGTTCGCCTTGGCAGCTTCGAAGTCGGCGATCAGTGCGCGCGCTGCAGCGATATAGCGTGCATCACGGTCAAGCGACATGTCATCGACCAGTCCGTCGTATTGATCGTAGCCCAATGAAGACGCGTTGGTCGGAAAAAACTCGGCCTGCGTTTCAATGACTCGTTGCGTGTAGGCATTGCTGGTTTCCACCCAAGCGGGGGTGGACGGCGCTGGGGGGACGTCCTGCGCGTAGGCCGCAGGTGCTGCGGACAATGCGATGGCGGACGCAGTGGCCATCGCGATGGCTGCGGCAAAGGTCTTCATGTATCTCTCCGTTTCGTTTCAGGAAAACCGGTGCGCGCATCTCGCGAAAATTGCAATCGCGCGGTCGCGAAAGTCCATCGCGGGATCAAAGGACATTGCACCATTAGCCCGCGGGGCGATCACAGATACGACGAGCCATCGTGGCAATCGTCCGGGCCATCCTACAGCGCCGGATTATCGTAGCAATGCCACGTAAAGATCGCCGTTGCCCCGCGGTGCGGGCGCCAAGGTTCGGCCAGAGTGCGCGTGGCCTTTTCGTCGGGTCGTTCTTCCAGTCCCAGGATCTTGCCGATGCCCGCCATCACGGCCAGGTCTCCGGCGGGCCAGATATCCGGGCGGCCTTCTGCGAACAGCAGGTAAATCTCGGCTGACCAGCGGCCAATGCCCTTGACCCTGGTCAGTTCGGCAATCGCTTCCTCGTCATCGGCAGGCAAGCTTTCGAAATCCACCTCGCCCGCCACCACCAGTTCACACAGGCTTCGGGCATAGCCTTGCTTCTGGCGCGACAGGCCGCAGGCGCGCAAAGTATCGAAATCGCGTTCCAGCAGGTCGGCGGGGGTGAAATTCGCGCCCAGTTCCGCCTCCAGCTTGTTCCACATCGAACTGGCCGCCGCGACCGAGACTTGCTGGCCCACGATCGTGCGCAGCATTGTCTTGTAGCCGGTCGCACGAATGCGCGGTTCGGGATAACCGGCAATTTCCAGCGCACGGGCGATTTTGGATTCGCGGCTGGCGACTTCGTTCAGCCCTGTCTTGATCTGATCTGCCGTCAGTCCCATTGCCTGTTCCCAACTCCACTTCCTTGCCAATTGCGCGCGGATTGCCTAGCAGCGCCGCGTTCGATCACCAGAGGAAATGCACGCATGCCCACGCTCAATGTCACCAACCGCTCCGGCGAGGAAACCACAGTCGAAGTCGGCGAAGGCCTGACCGTGATGGAAGCCATCCGCGACAATGGCTTCGACGAATTGCTGGCGCTGTGCGGGGGTTGCTGTTCCTGCGCCACCTGCCACGTGCATGTGGACCCTGCCTTCAAGGACAAGCTGCCGCAAATGAGCGAGGACGAGGACGACCTGCTCGATTCCAGCGATCACCGCAACGAGAATTCGCGCCTGTCGTGCCAGATCCCCTTCACCGCCGAACTCGACGGATTGAAAGTGCAGATCGCCGAGGAAGATTGAGTTTTGCGCGATCATTTGCGCGGTCGCGGGGCTTCTCGCGTTGCGCTGAGGCTCGCCGCGTCCTAACTCTGTAGGCATGAAAAACCCGCTCGTTCGTAACTCGACGCTCGATCTTATCGGTAACACGCCGCTCGTACTGCTCGATGGTCCCAGCAAGGCTGCGGGATGCGAGATCTGGGGCAAGTGCGAATTCGCCAATCCCGGCGCCAGCGTGAAGGATCGCGCCGCCTTGTGGATCGTGCGCGATGCGGAAGCGCGCGGCGAATTGAAACCGGGCGGCACCGTGGTGGAGGGCACAGCGGGCAACACCGGCATCGGCATGGCGCTGGTGGCCAATGCGCTGGGCTACAAGACCGTGATCGTCATGCCGGATAACCAGTCCAAGGAAAAGATGGACACCCTGCGTGCACTGGGGGCGGAGCTTGTCACCGTTCCGCCCACGAAGTTCTCCGACCCCAACCACTTCGTCCACACCAGCCGCCGCATTGCGGAGGAGACGCCAAACGCGCTGTGGGCCAACCAGTTCGACAATATCGCCAACCGGCGCGCCCATATCGAAGGGACCGCGCCTGAAATCTGGGAGCAGATGGAGGGCCGTGTGCACGGGTTCACCTGTGCTGTTGGCACGGGCGGCACGCTGGCAGGTGTCGGCATGGGGTTGAAGGAAAAGGACGAAAATGTCCGCATCGCCCTGACCGATCCGCATGGCGCGGCCTTGTATAACTATTACAAAAATGGAGAGCTTTCGTCCGAAGGCTCCTCCGTTGCAGAGGGTATCGGGCAGGGGCGCATAACCGCCAATCTGGAAGGCGCGCCGGTCGATACGCAATTCCGCATCTCTGATGAGGAAGGGCTGACCTGGGTCGCACGGCTGTTGCGCGACGAGGGGCTGTGCCTCGGCCTTTCCAGCGGTATCAACGTGGCCGGTGCCATTGCGCTGGGCAAGCAACTGGTAGCCGATGGGGTAGACAATCCACGCGTCGTCACGATCCTGTGCGATACGGGCTTTCGCTATCTCTCCACGCTCTACAACGCTGCGTGGCTGCGCGAGAAGGGCCTCCCTGTTTTCGACTGGCTAGGTTCAGCTTCGGAGGAGTAGGGCAGAGGCATGGCACTCGATCCCAGAGACCTGTTGCGGCCCCGTGGCCCGGTGCATGAACCGGGCCCGCTCGCCGGTACGCGTTCCGAACGTCTCCAGCGCTTGCAGATCGGTCTGTTCGGGATCGGCGCGATGGTGCTGCTGGTGGGACTGGCGGACGTGGTGATCAGCCGCGCGCAGATGACCGAGGCGGAAGCCGTACCGGAGGCGGTACCCACGGTGGAGCCTACGGAAACCGCCGCACCTCGCGATCCGCTGGCCGATGCCGGCGTGGTGCCCGAATTGCCGCCGGAGACTACTCCGACGCCCACACAAAGCGCGGCACAACCAACGCAGGATGTTCCGCCTCCTGCGCCCCAAGTCAATGCCCCGAACGAGTAGGCTTTTCGCAGCGCTCGCGCTGGGCCTGTGCGCGCCCTGCGTCCATGCGGAGGAGGTCCGGCCGGACATTGCCGTGATGGGCACGGTCCCCATTTACTGGGGCGAGGCCGCCGGTTTCGACGAGCTGCTGTCGGGCGATGCCCCGCAACACTGGGCGCGTGATGTGCTGGAGGAACGTTTCTCCCTCGCGCCACTCGATTACCTTTCGGCAGAAGCACTGGCGGGTCAGCGCTACCTTCTCATGGCGCAGCCGCGTGGCCTGTCGGCAGAAGAAAATGTCGCGCTGGATGCCTGGGTTCGTGATGGCGGATCGCTGCTGTTGTTTGCCGATCCCCGGATGACCGGCGAAAGTCGCTTTCATATCGGAGATCGTCGCCGCCCGCAGGATGTGGCGCTGCTGTCTCCGATTCTCTCCCACTGGGGGCTTGAACTGGTATTCGATCCCGCGCAGCCGGAGGGGCCGCAGACGGTCGATCATTTCGGTGATGCGCTGCCCGTGAACCTGCGCGGCGAACTGCGGCCCGTTGGCGATGCCCGGTATTGCGCCATTCCGGGTGACGGACTGCTGGCGCACTGCGTGATAGGGGCGGGGCAGGCGATGATCGTGGCCGATGCTGCGATGCTGGATATTGCGGACCGTTCGGATGCAGACGAAAGCGCGTTCCGCTGGCTGGTTTCGCACATTTTCGAAGAATTCGGGGACGACGCGGGAAATGACCGGGCAAATGCGTCCCCACCCGCCGAGAATCGCCGGGATTCGGCGGGTTCTCGAGATTCGATCATGTCTCACCATGAAATGAACGGTGGGAAATCGATCTAATAAAAACAACGATTTAGCGGGTTCTCCCACAATTTCCCGCAATTTCCCCTTCCATCCCGCGCGCTCCCGCGTTATTCGGTGATTCCATCGGACATAAAGCCCGTGCTGCGTCCCTTAGTTGGGGCGACCGGGTCGTGCTGACGCGCGGCCTGCGGCGGAGGAGATGTGTCTGCGTGTGGGGATAGTAGTTTAGGGGTAGGCGCTCTTGGCGCAGCGGCCAGCAGGATACAGGGGGCAGGGCTTTTCGCTTCGCGGCGAAAAGGATCGCTTCGTCCTGCCGCCCCTGTTCCGCAAGGTTTTTGCCGAACTGGGCGACGAAGGCGTGCTGTGCGTTGCCAAGCACCACTCGTACCCTTGCCTGACCGCATTCGGACCCTCCCGCACCGACACGTTTGAAGACATTCTCGACAAGGAAGAGGAAAACGCGGTGCGCCGCGACCTCGATTTCGATCGCGATCTGCGGTCCACCCAGATGTGGACCTTCACCGAGGTGCCATTCGACAAGAGTGGCCGCTTCATCCTGCCCGCCAGGTTCTGCAAGGTTGGCGGAATCGGCGACAATATCTGCTTCCTGGGCGGTGGCCAGTTTCTCACCATGTGGGACCTGGACCAGTTGGGGCAGATGGGTGGCGGCTGGCAGGACCAGCACGAACTGTGCATGGCAGAGGCCGAAGATGCCCGCGCCAAGGCGGAAGGGCGCAGGAAGTGACCGCCACCGCTCCCCATATCCCTGTCTTGCTGGATGAAGTGATCGACGCACTCGATCCGCAACCCGGTGACGTTATTATCGACGCCACCTTCGGCGCGGGTGGCTACACGCGCGCCATCCTCGATCGCGGCGCAACGGTGCACGCATTCGATCGCGATCCCGATGCGATTGCAGCGGGCGGCGCATGGGCCGAAACGAAAGACAGCCCGCCGCGCCTTGTTCTGCATCAGCGTCGCTTCTCCGAAATGGCGGAGTCGATGGCGGAGGTCGGCATCGCCCAGGTGGACGGCATCGCGATGGATATCGGCGTGTCCTCGATGCAACTTGACCAGGCGGAGCGCGGCTTCGCCTTTTCCAGCAATGGCCCGCTCGACATGACGATGAGCCAATCCGGACCGAACGCTGCCGATTTCGTCAACGAGGCGGATGAGAAAGATATCGCCGACGTTCTCTACCAATACGGGGAAGAGCGCCAGTCGCGCCGCGTGGCGCGTGCCATTGTCGCGGCACGCCCGCTTACCACTACCGGAGAACTGGCTGCGGTCGTGCGCAAGGCGCTGGGCCATCGTCCGGGCGACAAGAAGGATCCCGCCACCCGTTCATTCCAGGCCATTCGCATCCATGTGAACGGCGAACTGGACGAGCTTGAGCAGGGATTGCTCGCTGCCGAGCAATTGCTGCGCGAAGGTGGCCGGCTGGCCGTCGTCAGCTTCCATTCGCTGGAAGACCGGATCGTGAAGAAATTCCTGCGCGATGCCGCGAACGCGAACCCCCGTGTCTCGCGCCATCTGCCCGAAACGAACAGCCAGCCCACGGCCCGATTTGGCCAGCTTTCCAAGGCGATCCGTCCCTCGCAGGCCGAGATCGACCGTAACCCGCGCGCGCGCTCTTCCACCCTGCGCGCCGCCATCCGCACCAGTGCTCCTGCCAGAAAGGATGTCGCATGACACCGCAAAGCCGCATCCGTCGCATCGGCTGGATCGCCGCGCTTGGCACCTGCATCGTGCTGTATATTCTGCTGCACGTGAAGGTGAACGCGGTCCATTCCGATGTCGTGCGTGCCGAACGCGAAATCGTTCGGCTGGAAAACCAGAACATGCTGCTCGAAACCGAGTTCCTCACCCGTTCCAGTCAGGTCCAGCTGGCAGCTTGGAACCGCGTGGACTTCGGCTTCGAGGCACCGCGCGCAGAGCAGTTTATCGAAAGCCCACTCCAGTTGGCCAGCTTCGGCAGCCCCCGCGCAGCAAACGCGCCACGACCGATTTTGCTGGCAGGCATGACCTCGGGCGAAGACATGCCCGAGTTCCCGCAACTAGTTTCACCGCTCACCGGAAAGCCCGTGGATGAGCGCGTGCTGGCTGGCGATGCACCCAGCGAGGGGCACCTCGCGGTTTCACTGGCGCCCGGTCCATTGCGCGTGCCTATCGCGGCATCGGGCGGCTTGCCCGTTGTTTCGGTCGCCATCGCAGGGGCTGGCAAACGGTGACCACCTACGCCGCCCCGCACACGATTATTACAGGGCCAGCGGGGCGTGTCGATCACCGACGCCGCGCCTTGCTGGTGGCGCGGCTGCGACTGCTGCTGATCGCGCTGGCCTTCGTGCTGATCGCGCTGGCGGCGCTTATCCGTATCGCATGGATCGGCACGGTCGAGCCCGGCCCCACCGAACAATCAATGGCCGATGCGCTGCTGCCCCCGCGCGGCGAGATTACGGATCGTAACGGCGTGCCGCTCGCACGGGCCTTTCCGGCCTATGCACTGTGGTTCAACCCGGCGGCGATGACAGAGGGCGGCGATGGCGGCCCGCCGCTGGTGAAATCGCCGGAGGAGGTGGCGAACGAACTGATTTCGATCTTCCCCGATCTGGACAAGCACGAGATCACCGAGAAACTGCGCTCCGGCAGGCCCGGCTACCTGCGTCGCCGCATCCTGCCCGAGGACGCCAATCGCGTGATCGCCCTTGGCGAACTGGCGCTGGAACTCCCGCGCGAGACCGATCGCCATTATCCGCAAGGCTCTCTGGCCGCGCATGTCCTGGGCTATGTCGCTGCCGATGGGAATGGCCGTGTCGGCATGGAATCGGTGCTGAACGACCAACTGCTCGATCCCGTTCGTCGTGCAGATCCGGTGGCGCTGTCGATAGATATGCGGGTGCAGGGCGCGCTTGAGGATGAACTGCGCAGCGGGATGAAGGCGGTGAATGCCGTTGGGGCGGCGGGCATCGTACTGGACGTGGATACCGGCGAAGTCATGGCGCTTGCCTCGCTGCCTGAATTCGATCCGAACGAAGTAAAATCGTCCGACGTGCGCGTGTCGCAGGAACAGTATGAGCGCGGTATCCTGGCACCGGCCTTCAATCGGGTGACCAACCAGGTTTACGAGCTTGGCAGCACGTTCAAGCCGCTGACGGTTGCAGCCGCCATCGACAGTGGATCCATCACCAGCCTCGCACGCCGTTATGGCGCTGAACCGTACAAGGTGCAGGGCCATACCGTCCGCGATTCCCACCCGCTGGGCGCTTCGCTCAATACACCTGAAATGCTGATCCATTCCTCCAACGTGGTCACCGGCCACATCGTCGATGAGATGGGAGCGGCCACGCTGCGCAAGTATATGGTGGACCTGGGCATGAACGAGCGGCCCTATATCGAGCTGCCGGCACGCGGTTTCCCGATCTGGGAATCTGGCGATTGGTCGCGCATCAGGGGGATTACCGTGGGCTACGGCCATGGTGTTTCCGTTACCCCGCTGCATCTTGCCAGCGCCTATGCGGCAATGGTGAATGGTGGCATCTGGCGTCCGGCAACCTTGCAGCGACTGGAACCGGGCCGTGCCCCGCGCGGCAGGCGGGTGTTCAAGGCCAGCACCAGCGCACGCATGAACCAGTTGCTGCGCATGATCGCGGTGTACGGTACGGGACGCAACGCCAATGCGCCGGGCTTCCGCGTGGGCGGAAAGACCGGCAGCGCGGAAAAGCCGGGCAATGGCGGCTATCGCCATTCAACGCTGGTATCGACCTTTGCCGCCGCCTTCCCGATGGACAATCCTCGGTTCGTGGTGATTGCCATGCTGGATGAGCCACAAGGCACGGTCGCAAGCTCTTTCCAGCGTACGGCGGCCTGGAATGCTGCGCCCATCGTGGGCCGCCTGGTGCCACGTATCGGCCCGCAACTGGGCGTTTTGCCCGATGCCAACCGCGATATCGATCTGACGGACCTTCGCCCGTTGGTAGGGGACTGAGCCATGCGTATCGACGATCTTGCCGAGCAGTTTGGGGTCGATGTCGGCGAGGCTGGCGATACTCGCGTGACCGGGTTCGCCATCGATCATCGCAAGGTGGCGCCGGGAAACGTCTTCGGCGCGTTCCAGGGCACTGCCGTGAATGGCGAGGATTACATTTCCGCCGCCATCGCCAGCGGTGCCATTGCCGTGGTGGCGCGCCCGGAGGCCAAGGTCGAGGGCGCGTTGCACCTGGCGGACGCGACGCCGCGCCGTGCCTTTGCCCGTGCAGCGTCGGGCTTCTTCCGCCCGACCCCGGAAACGGTGGTCGCCGTAACGGGCACCAATGGCAAGACCAGTTGTGTGGAGATGACGCGCCAGATCTGGCGCATGTGCGGCGAACGTGCGGCCAGCATCGGCACGCTTGGCGTCACCACGCCGGATGAAAGCGTGTCTACCGGCCTGACAACGCCCGATATCGTTACCTTCCTGTCGAACATGACGGGTCTTTCGCGCGAAGGCGTGACGCATGTCGCTTACGAGGCGTCGAGCCACGGCCTATCCCAATATCGCAACGAGGGTTTGCCGGTGCATGCCGGGGCGTTCACCAATCTCAGCCGCGATCACCTCGATTATCACAAGGACATGGAGGATTATTTCGCGGCCAAGATGCGGCTTTTTACCGAAGTCGTGGACGATGGCGGCACGGCCGTAATCTGGGCCGATGATGAATGGTCTGGCAAGGTGATCGAGATCGCCAAGGGGCGCGGCCTGACCGTTTTTACCGTGGGAGAGCAGGGCAAGGGGATTAACCTCATCGCCCGCAAGCCCAGCCCGCTGGGGCAGGAATTGAAGTTTGTTCACGGCGGCAAGGCCTACGCCATCCGCCTGCCCCTGATCGGGGCTTACCAGGTCGCAAACGCGCTGACATCTGCCGGGCTTGCGCTGGCAACCGGCACCGATCCGGAGCGGGTCTTCGATGCGGTTTCGCGATTGCAGCCGGTGCGTGGAAGGCTGGAGCGAGCGGTTATTTCTGCAGGCGGAGCGCCGGTATATGTGGATTACGCCCATACCCCCGATGCCCTTAGCGCCGCGATTGCTGCATTGCGGCCTCACGTGAATGGTCGCCTCATCACAGTATTCGGCGCGGGCGGAGACCGCGACACCGGCAAGCGCGTGCCCATGGGCGAAGCGGCTGCGGCGGGTAGCGACCTTGTCATTGTTACAGACGATAATCCGCGCGGCGAGGATGCTGCCAGCATTCGTGCCGAAGTGATGCGCGGCGCGGGTAACAAGGCGCAGAATATCGGCGGCAGGCGCGATGCCATCATCGCCGCCATCACCGAAGCGAACAGCAACGACATCGTGCTGATCGCGGGCAAGGGACATGAGCAGGGACAGATCGTGGGATCGGGAGACAAAATGAGGGTATTGCCGTTCGACGATGTGGAGGTCGCACGCGAGTGTGCCGCGCAGATCGCATCGGGGTCTGCGCAATGAGCGCGGCGCTCGACCCGCTGCGTTGGCCGCGCCGCAAGTCCGACACAGCGCGACTGGCGCTGTGGACGGCTGACGAAATTGCCGCCGCGACAGGCGGGACCACTTATGGTGAATTTCAGGTTAGCGGCGTGGAAATGGACAGCCGCGATGTGCGGGGCGGAGACTTGTTCGTCGCCCTGAAAGGCGAAGCGATGGACGGCCATCGTTTCCTGGATGCTGCCTTTGCAAACGGCGCTGCTGCCGCGCTGGTGGACCGCGAGGTCGCTTACCCGCACGTGCGCGTTGCCGATACGACGAAAGCCTTGGAAGACCTCGCAGTGGTGGCCCGTAACAGGGCTGTTGCAAGGATCGTTGGCGTGACAGGCTCGGTCGGCAAGACCGGCGTCAAGGAAGCCATTTTCGCCGCACTGGAACGCACCAGCCGCGGTGCCGCCCACCGCAGCGTGCGCAGCTATAACAACCACGTCGGCGTTCCGCTCAGCATGGCGCGTATGGCCCCGCGCAGCCGCTTTGGCGTGTTCGAGATGGGCATGAACC
>CAWAMU010000007.1:0-279272 GCA_963783265.1 uncultured Alphaproteobacteria bacterium
ACGCCGAAGCTTTCGGCGAGGGCGGCGACGGTCATCCCTGGCGCATGATCAAGGGGTTGATCGTGACGGGGTATTATACATCCGAGATCGGCGGCGCGCAGGAATTGCGTTATGCTCCGGTTCCCGGTCGCTTTGACCCGGCAGTACCCATCACACCCGAATACCGGGCCTATTCGAACGATTGGACTGGGGTAGATTTCGGCTGATGGCGCAAAATTATGATTTCGACGCCATCGTCGTTGGCTCTGGAATTACTGGCGGGTGGTCAGCCAAGCAACTGACCGAGGCGGGACTAAAAGTCCTGATGCTGGAACGCGGACAGGAGATTCCGCACCAGACAGGCTATGCCACCGAGACCAAAGCTCCATGGGAAATGCCGTTCCGGGGGCAAGGGGATGCCGAACTCTATGATAGCCAGTACCCGGTCCAGCGGCTCAATCGCCATTTCACTGAATTCACTCAGAACCATTTCGTAAACGACGCGGAAAATCCCTATCAGACCGGTGCGGATACCGATTTCACGTGGTTCCGCAGTTATAATCTTGGCGGTCGCTCGCTGACTTGGGGCCGGCAGACCTATCGCTGGTCGGAGTATGATTTTGACGCCAATCGCCGTGATGGGCACGGGACTGACTGGCCGATCCGCTATGCTGATATCGCACCTTGGTATGATCTGGTCGAAGACTTTATCGGAGTCTCTGGTTCGGCCGAGGGTCTACCACAACTGCCTGATGGCAACTTCCAGCCACCGATGGCTCTGAATGCGGTCGAACAAGCCGCACGCGAACGCATCTCATCACGTTGGCCTGAGCGTCGGCTGATGATCGGTCGCACCACTAATCTGACGCAGGCCAAGGATGGACGCGCACCTTGTCAGTACCGGTCTATTTGTGCCCGCGGCTGTTCCTTCGGTGCGTATTTTTCTACGCAGTCGAGCACCCTGCCAGCGGCGCAGGCAACAGGCAATCTGACGCTTGTGACAGACGCTGTCGTGGAAAGGCTCGATTATGACCCGGTGAGCAAGAAAGTCACCGGCGTCCGCTGGATCGACCGCAAGGAAGGTCGCCAGAACAGCGCCACTGCGCGGATGGTGTTCCTCAATGCAGGTAGCTTCAACTCGGTCCACCTGCTTCTCAATTCGGCCAACAAGTCCATGCCCAATGGCCTCGCGAACAGCAGCGGTGTGCTCGGCACGCATATAATGGACCACGCCAGCACGCTGTCCGCCGCTGCACTGATGCCGGGGTTCGAGAATGTGACCACCTTTGGCAATCGACCGACCGGTGTCGTCGTTGCGCGCTATCGCAATCTCGATGAGATGGACGGGGTCGGCCACACAAGGGGCTTTTCCTTCCAGGGCGGGGCGCTGCAATCGGCCTGGGTGCGCGGCAGGCGGGAAGCCGGGATCGGCGCGCAATTCAAGGATTCCCTGCGCCCGCCGGGGCCGTGGCGGATGGTGCTGGTAGCGTTTGCCGATTGCGTTCCCCGCGTTTCGAACAGGCTGACGCTCGACCGTACAAACGTGGATGCCGACGGCATTCCTCAAGTGAAAATCGATTTCGCATTCGGCGCCGAAGAACAAGCCGCGCTGGCGCAAGCCAAGGCAGATGCAGCAGACATGCTGACGCATGCCGGTGGCCAGGTCCTGATGGGCTTTGACCAGCCCGGCCCGGGCGGCGGGGCAATCCACGAAATGGGCGGCGCGCGAATGGGGCATGACCCGGCAACCTCGGTGCTCAACAAGTGGAGCCAAGCGCACGACATCGCCAATCTGTTCGTCACTGATGGTGCGCAAATGAGCAGCTCTGCCTGCCAGAACCCATCGCTGACCTATATGGCGCTGACCGCACGCGCCTGCGACCATGCTGTCAGCCTACTGCGCGAAGGCCTTGTTTGAGCCTACTTCTGCACCTCTCGTAGATGGCTGCATCGAATCCCGAGGCTTCCGATCAAGCCATGCTGGCGCGCGCTGCTGGAGAACACGATTGATGCCCTTCCGCTCTAAGCGCACACTAGCTCGCCCGATTTCTACGATCCAGAACCGACTGAGGCAGTGCGAGCCAAATCTATGCTGGCCCTTGCGCAGGAAGGCGACCCGATGATCGGGGCAGCCCCGCAAGCTTGGAAAAACAGACTCTCTCGGAGGCGGACTCCGCAGCCCTGAAGACCGATGCGGAAGCTCCTTAATCGGATCCTGTGCTACGGATTTTGGTGATCGCCTCGGTGGAGAGGTCGCGGATCATCACGTTGCGAAACTGGACTTCCGCCCATTCGAACTCGAGTCCGATTCGCCCGGCAACAAGCGGGGCGTCGGCTTCGGGGTCACGCATTCGAAAAAGTGTGTTGACGATCCGCCCGTTGACAAGATGGGCGGCCTGATCACCAAAAGCGATCAAGTCGATAGTGTTCCAGCCATTCGCGCGCTCAAAGTTCAGATGCCGGGAATGGATCTGGCGAGCATAGCCGCCGGCAGAAACCGGCTTCTGATACTCTGCAGGAAGAGCCGGAATCCAGTTGGGCCAGAGCGGCGTGCCCCCAAGGGCGGGTCCCTGCAATGCCAACGTGTCGACCATGACCGCGTCACCGCAATTACCTTCCTGCGTCTGGAACTCGACCGCTGGCGGAAACAGGCGTCCTTCGACGTGCGGGGTCATATGGTAGAGCAACCCACTGTTGGCCGCCTGCCAGCGTCGCGGCACCCAGCGGTTGAGGCCATAGCGATAATCCAGACGCAGGTGGTAATCACCAAAAGCCTGCGTGGTGGCAACATAGCCCGGCTGAGCCACATCGCCCGTGTGCGATGGGCCGAGGAAATGCAGATTGCCGTCGGTGATCGC
Organism: uncultured Alphaproteobacteria bacterium; assembly: GCA_963783265.1. Classification (GTDB taxonomy): domain Bacteria; phylum Pseudomonadota; class Alphaproteobacteria; order Sphingomonadales; family Sphingomonadaceae; genus Alteraurantiacibacter. Next base: position 2,838 of record CAWAMU010000007.1, read on the forward strand.
GACCACGCCTTGATTATCTTCGAAGCCCACACCGTCTTGATAGAACTGCCAGCCATCAAGCGATTGCCCATCAAACAGCAGTCGCCAACGGGAGGATTGTGCATAGGCATCAGAACCCAGCCAATCCGGAACGGTCAGGCCGACAGCACCGCAGCCGATTGCGGTTAGGACGTGTCGGCGATCGAGATTGGGAAATCTACTCATCGCTCTCCGCCGCCAGAACGCCGATATCACCCATCCAGCGCAACATAGTATCGGTCCACCCCTCGGTAGGCTCGCCAACCTGACCCAGACCGAAGCCATGGCCACCGCTTGCAAGCAGGTGGAATTCAATCGGCGCTCCCGCTGCGCGGTAGCTGTTGATCAGCGGGAACCCCGTGTGCGGAGTTAGCAGGAAGTCGTCCGCCGCGATGGTCACAAACATCGGCGGAGCGTCTTCAGGCACGTCCATTTCTGCCATGTTCGGATAAATTGGCGCTACAAAGTCTGGCGCGTCGCTTCCACCATGCTCAACAACGCTTCGGCTGAGGAAGCCGCCTGCGGAAAATCCCATGAAGCCAACCCGTGCCGGATCGATGCCGAGTTCCTCCGCATGTTCACGGACATACCGCAAGGCGGCGAGACCGTCGGCCAGCGCTTCGGCGGGGGTGTCTTCGGGCGGCGCAAAGCTGGCTTGGCCGCCATTGCGCATCGCGTTGTTCTCGATTCGAAACTGCTCATTGCTGGCAGGCGTAGGCTGGACGCGGTACTTGAGAACGAAAGCTGCAACGCCATGATTGGCTAGCCATCGAGCAACCTGCCAGCCTTCATGCTCGATAGCTAAGCCGAGAAAAGCGCCGCCTGGCGCGACGATCATTGCTGCTCCGGTTGAAGGGCCGACCGGAAGGATGGGAGTAAGCGTGGGGACGGTGACGTTGCGCACACCGATAATTCCATTTTGCACCATCCACTGCTCCCGATCCGGCGTGCCGGACGGCACCGTGTCCAGCGGGATTGCACCGGGCTGACGAGGAGCTGCGATCTCCGTATAGTCGAAAGCTTGTTGTGCGTTAGCTGGAATTGCAGGAGCGAGTATCAGAACCGCGAACGTGAGAAGTAAATTACGACGCATGTTTGTCCTTTCTGGAAGAGATAGAATTAGCCATTAGCAGGCATGCTGGTAGCCGCCGTATGACGATACCGGTTTCGGTTCGACGGAGGTTGCGGGTGGCATTCCAGTGTTCGACACGCTTGCCACCTTCAAGCCTGTACATGCCGAACCCCGATGCCCCACGGGCGCCGGTTCTGGAAAGGCGTGGACCTGAGTTACGAAACTGCCGCCAACGCCTACCGCATGTTGTGCTCGTATTGATTTTCGGAAAACATTGATTGGTGCGAGTGCAGAAATGGCAGCCCGGCGTTGGTTGGCATCCTCCGCTGTATGGATGTAACCTTTCGCGATATGGTTTCGATGGCTTTTGAAAAGTCACATTCGGAGTAGAACAGCCGGCGCAACTCGCTGAGGAGGGTTCGGTCATCTTCCTCAGCGAAAGAGGAATTGCTGGCTCGAAGTGCCTCATGATGCCAGCCTCAGCCATTGTCTTGGCGCCGAGCGCGGCGCGGATCACGTCTGCTCGGCTTTTGCAGAATTACTACCCATCAGCAGTACCAGCAGTAATCCGCCCAGCACTGCGGCAATGCCTGCTGTCAGGAATGCTGCCTGCATGGTTCCGACCTGTCCGCGTACCACGCTGAGGACTAGCGGTGATGCGAATTGACCGAAGAAGAAAGTTGAAGTCCACACACCCATACCGCGTCCGCGATGCTGGTAAGGCAGCTTGTTCTGTGCCCAGGCTATCAGCGTCGGGATTGCCATGCCTGCGCCGGTCTGCTGCAGCATCATACCCGCCACCATGCCTTGCCAGTTGCTGGTTAGGCCCATCAGCGCGAGGCCGCTACCGAGCAGGCCGAGCATGGTCGCCATTTTGAATCGCGTGCTGAACTCGCGCTTGCTCTGCCACCAGAAAATGCCAGCACCGGCAAGGATGAACAGGCTTGGCAGGGCAGTAATCTGGCCGATGCTTTCCGGGTCTTCGATCCCCAGTTCCTGCCATACGATGCTGCCGTTGACGATGAACACATAATAAATCAGCGAGGTGAACAGTGTGAGCCCACCAATGCCCAGCATTAGCGCCCAGGGGAACCCACCGGCTGCTTCGCCATCTTCGTCCATTCCCAAATTGCGGCGGACCGTGGCATCGGATTGTGGCTCATACATATATTTCAGCATCGCGAAGAAGATCGGCATGGCGACGAGATACAGCAGGAAAATGCCATTCCAGCGCCACGCCGTCAGGGTGCCGGCAAAGAAGATCATCACCGAGGAAAGCGCGGGGCCAACCATTCCCTGCAGTGTAAGCCAGCGGCGGCGTCCGTCCTCCGCCCAATAGTCGGCAATCAGGGTGTTGACCGTGGTCAGGATTGCTGCCTCGCTGATTCCCAGCGCCAGGCGTGATGCGTAGATCAGGTCCAGGTCTTCTAGGAAGAACGGGGTCGCGCCGATGATGCCATAGGTGAAGGTGGAGACTAGTAGCAGTTTGCGACGCCCGTACTTGTCCACCAGGACCCCGGCGAACAGCGCCATGATCGCGATACCCAGACCGGGAGCGGTGACCATTGAGGGCACCTTTGTCGCGGCGGAGGGGTCGGTTGGTGCGAAATGACTGATCATGGCACCGACTGCCGGGAACATCGACACGATCGCCAAGATCGGGAGGAAGCCGGTCAAAATGACGGTTATGCCCTGCGGAATTCCTGCTTTCCGCTCGGAAGCCTTCGCTGCGTTCATACATGCTCTCCGTTGACACAGGCTATGCACAGGCGTCTCTTTTTTGCGCCTGCAGTCCTGACTTGGATTGACGCTAGGCGAATTTTCCTAATAATAGAAGGAGCATTTTAATTTTGGCCGGAGCGTCCTTCGGAATAATGGGGAATCCATGGATCTGCTTATGGGTAGCAATGCCGGGCCGAAGTCGGATGGTCTAACTGAAAAGGAGCGTACCGCGGCGTTTGCCGTCGTCCTCTCTGCGGTCGTGCTGGAAGTGGCCGACACGACAATCGTCAATACAGCATTGCCTGCGATCCGTGCAGACCTCGATGCATCGTCGGGGGCTATGCAGTGGATCGTGGCTGGTTATCTGTTGACCCTAGGCTCACTGTTGCTGCTGGGCGGTCGACTGGGTGATGCTCTCGGGCATGCTCGAGTGTTTCTCTGGGGTGTTGGCATTTTTATCGCGGCATCGGCCCTGTGCGGCCTGGCGCAGGATCCCACGCAACTCGTTTTGGCAAGGCTGGTTCAGGGGGCCGCTGCGGCCGTAATGGCCCCGCAAAGCATGGCCATCGTGCAATTGCTCTACACGCCGCTCGAACGGGTATCGCGCCTGGCCTGGTTTGGAGTAATCGTCGGGCTGGCGGCCATTCTGGGCCCGATTGTGGGCGGCCTGCTCATTCAGATGGACTTGTTCGGACTAGGCTGGCGCCTCATCTTTTTGATAAATTTGCCGATTGGTCTTCTCGCGCTCGCGGTTGGCAGGAAAGTTCTTCCGCCTGCCGGCGAGCGCACCAGTTTGCGGATCGATCCGGTAGGTGCAGTGGTGTTTGCCGCAGGCTTTGGCGGACTGCTGTACGCGCTTATAACCGAAGACGAGCGCCTTCCGGTTGTAGGGCGTCTGCTGATCGGTATTGTCGCCTTTACCTTTTTACTATGGGGATGGCGGCGCGCACGACGGCGGAAAACACTTGCCCTGCCCAGCATAATTGAACCGGCGCTCTTTAGGATTGCCACATTTCGTTGGGGAACCTTCGCGGCCTTTGCATTTTCAGCTGCTTCCATTGGCTTCCTGCTGGTGTTCGCGGTGGCTTTGCAACAGGGCTTGGGGCAAACCCCGCTGGAAGTCGCCTTGGTTCATATTCCATTTGGTGCCGGGGTGATGCTGGGCATCGGCCTGCTTGTACCACGTCTGCTGCCGCGCTTTGGCAAATGGCTGCCCATTTGCGGCGGACTCGTAATGATCGTCGCGATTGTAGGAGCGCTCCACGCCATGGCAGGCGGTGATGGCGGAAGCGTAGCTCTGCTCTTGCTCCTGGCCTGCGCGGGCTTGGGCATGGGGACTCTGTCAGGTCCGCTTAGTCCCATCGTGGTGGCGCACGTCGGCAGCCAAGATGCTGGTGCTGCCAGCGCGGCTTTTCGCACGGCCCAGCAGCTCGGTGGATCTCTGGGCATCGCCTTGGTGGGTGGTGCATATTTCGCTAGCAAAGATGGCGAAATGCCAGCGGGCATTGCTGGACTGCTTCCTGCGGCGACCGCGGTAGCGGCGCTGCTGGCGCTAGCGGTATTATTCGTTGCCTGCTTACCGCATGAAATCTTCTCGAAGGAAAATGAATGAGCCTGCCAAACGCACCTCAGGGCATCACAGGGACCGCTGCCAAGAGGGCCGCAAACATGTCCCCGCGAAGCCGTCTGCCTTCTGCATGAAATAATTCTTCCCGGGCGCTGCGGGAGACAATGGCAAGGCAGATCAGAGATGCTTGCCATCGGTGCTCGACCAATTTGATTTAGTTTTTAGGAGTTTGAAGATGAACCGAGTTACAGAAATCCGTTATGTCGGATATGGCGTCGAGGACTTCGATGCCGAGCGTAAGTTCTATGGCGAGGACTGGGGCCTCGTCGAGGTTGCCGATGCCGAGGGGATGGCATGGTTCAAGACCCACGGGCATGACGAGCACCACGTCGTCAGGCTGCACGATACCGGCACCAACTGCATCGAGGTGATCGCGCTGGCAGCAGACAGCCGCGAGGATGTCGACGCGCTGCATGGCAAGGTTGCCGAAGCGGGCTGCAAGATCATCCATGAACCGCGCACGATCGACGGGCCGGGTGGCGGCTACGGGTTCCGCTTCTTCTCGCCCGATGGCCTGCCGTTCGAGATTTCCGCCGATGTCGAGACGCTCGACAAGCGGGCGATGGAGCGCTGGGAAGGGCTGCCGGTGAAGATCAGCCACATCGTGCTGCATTCTCCCGACCACCAGGCGGCGGTGAAATTCTTCACCGATGTGCTGGGCTTCAAGGTGTCGGACTGGCTGGGCGATTTCATGTGCTTCCTGCGCTGCAACAGCGCCCATCACCGCATCGCCCTGCTGCCGGGGCCGCCGTGCCTGAACCACGTTGCCTACGACATGCTGGGGGCGGACGACATGCTGCGCGGCGTATCGCGCCTCAAGCAGCGCGACATCGACATCAAGTGGGGCCCTGGACGCCATACGGCTGGCGACAACACCTTCAGCTATTTCTGCACGCCGAACGGCTTCGCGGTGGAATATACGGCCGAGCTGGAGGAAGTGGATTTCGAAACGTTCGAGCCGACCGTCTACGACCCCGCACCGCGGATCATGGACCAGTGGGGCATCGGCGTTGGCGGTCCGCAGACCATGCCGAAAGCGGCGCCCGATCCCTGCCTGTTCAAGCCGGCAGAGGTTTAAGGCCGTGGCACTTTATTCACCTTTCAAGAACTACATCTGGAACCTCAGCGTCGCCATCGCGATGGAGAGCGGCGGGCGCATCGGCGAGATCGTCGACATGTGCCAGCCGATCCTCGACGCTGCCGACAACGGGGCGGATGCAGGAACACCGCAATTCATGCGGGCATGGGCGGCCATGGGCCACAAGCTGCTGGAACTGGCGGCAGAAGACGAGGAAAAGGGCCGGGCCTTTTCTGCATCGGACAAGCTGGAGCGCGCATCGCTGTACCTGCTGGTAGCCGAGCGGATGCAGGGCCACGGAACGCAGGGGCGCGAGGAAACCTACGCCCTTGCCCGCGAAACCTTCGATCGCTCGACAAAGCTTGGCCAGATCAACCGCGAGCGGGTGGAAATTCCGCTGGCCGAAGGCACGATGTCGGCCATCTTCACCCGCGCGCCGGGCGACGGCGCAAAGCCTTGCGTGGTGTTCTGCAACGGCCTCGATAGCTGCAAGGAAATGCTTTACTGGACCGGTATGCCCGCGGCCCTCGCGCGCCGCGGCATCTCTACCCTGTGCGTCGACCAGCCCGGCACGGGAGAGGCGCTACGCCTGCAGAACCTGCCGGTGGACCCCCATTCCGAAAGCTGGGCCAGCAAGGCCGTCGATTGGCTGGAGACGCAGGACAACGTCGACAGTGCACGCCTCGGCATGACCGGCATCTCGCTGGGCGGACATTTCGCCCCGCGCGCCGTCGCCTACGAACCGCGCTTCGCCAGCGGCGCAGTGTGGGGTGCCAACCACAACTGGCGCGAAGTGCAGGACAAGCGGATGGAACGCGAAGGCGAGAACCCCGTGCCGCATTACTGGGCTCACGTGCACTGGGCTTTCGGCGCGGAGGGGCAGGACGATTTCCTCGAAAAATCGACCGACATGAACCTCAACGGGCACATGGACCGGATCAAGGTGCCGTTTCTCGTCACGCATGGCGCGCACGATCGACAGATCAGCGTCGGGTATGCCGACGATCTCTACGATCAACTCGTCAATTCGCCGCGCCGGGAGAAGGTGATCTTCACCGAGCGTGAGGGCGGGGTCGAGCATGTGGGCGCCGATAACATGAGCTATGGGCGTGACCTGATTGCGGACTGGTTCGCCGAAACGCTGGGCGGGATAACGCAATGATTGCGATTGCTGAAGCTAGAGTACCAACCGCCAATGCCGAAAAATATGCTGTTCAACTTGGCAAACACTGGGCGCACAACCTCGATGTCAGGGAAGAAGGCAACGCGCGAATGATAACCTTCCCCAGAGATGCGCGCGGTGCGGACTGGAAAGGCGACGCGTTGGTCACTCTCGACCCGCGAGAAAACATCCTGGTTGTCCGCATCGAGGCGAGCGAAGAAGCTCAGCGCGACGGCATGAAAAGTGCGCTCGAACGCCACATCGATCGGTTCGCCTTTCGCGAGACGCCGTTGCAATACAAATGGCAGAATGTACCTGCGGGAGAGACCGAATGAGTTTTACACCTATTCGCCGGATCGTGACCGGCCATAATGCGGAAGGCCGCGCGATCATTCAGGAGGATGGCCAGGTGTCGCGCATGCAGAGGGTCGGCGGCCACATCGGCCCAATGTTCCACGAGGTGTGGAACACGAGAGCAATACCTGCCCCTATAGATGCAGCCAGCGGCGAACCGGCGGAGGACGGCATCGTGCTTGCCCCACCGAAGAACGGCACACGCATCCGCGTGCTCGACATCCCCCCCGAGGGCGACGGCATCAAGAACATGACACCGGAGGAGGCCGCCGCGCACTTTGCAGAGATTGGCGCAGGCCATGCCTCGAATGCAGCGAAGGCAGGGGCGAAGCACGCTCTTATGCACCGCACTGAAACGATCGACTACGGCATCGTGCTGGAAGGCGAGCTTGTGCTAATAATGGACGAAGGCGAAACCGTCTGCCGCGCGGGCGACATCATCATCCAGCGCGGCACCAATCATGGCTGGGCCAATCGCACGGACAAGAACTGCCGCATCGCCTTTATCCTAATCGACGGCACTTTCGCGGAGGAGCTGGCGTGAGACTCGCCACGAGGCGCAACGGCAGCCCGGACGGCGAACTCGTCGTGGTATCTTCAGATGGTGTACGCTGCTTATCTGCGGGTCCAAATTGGCCAAGCATGCGGGTAGCAATGGAGAATTGGGCAGAAGCGTCACGAGACATCTCGGCGTCAAATTCGGCATATATTCCAAATTGACCGGGGAAGATGCATGAAGACACAGGTTTGTATAATCGGTGCGGGGCCAGCAGGGCTGCTACTTGGCCACCTGTTGCGGTCCGAGGGCATAGAATGCTTGGTTCTGGAGCGGAAATCGCCAGACTACGTGCTCAGCCGCATCCGCGCAGGCGTGCTCGAGAATATCACCGTCTCGCTGATGCAGCGGCTAGGGCTGGCCGGACGCATGAAAGCCGAAGGCCTGCCACATGACGGTTTCAACCTGGCCGATGGCGAACGGCTGATCCACATCGACATCGCGGAACTGACCGGACAGCATGTCGTGGTCTATGGGCAGACCGAACTGACCCGCGACCTGATGGATGCGCGCGAGGATCGCGGGCTTGAGGTAATCTACGAGGCAGAGGATGCCGCTCTGCACGACGTCGAAACCAACTCGCCCTGGGCCACTTTTGCCAGGGACGGCGCCGAGCATCGGGTCGACTGCCGCTTTATTGTCGGCTGCGATGGCTTCCACGGGCCCAGTCGCAAGGCGATTCCGGCAAGCGCGGGCAAAGAATACCTGCGCGAATACCCGTTCGGCTGGCTGGGCATCCTGGCAGACGTGCCCCCGTGCAATCACGAACTGATCTATGCCAACCATGAACGCGGCTTTGCGCTGGCATCCATGCGCAGCGAGACACGCAGCCGATATTACGTAGACGTGCCGCTGAGCGACAAGGTGGAGGACTGGCCGGACGACCGGCTATGGGATGAACTTTCCAACCGTCTGGGCCCGCAAGCGGCTGCGAACATCATTCGCGGACCGGCGCTGGAGAAAAGCATCGCACCTTTGCGCAGCTTCGTGTTCGCTCCGATGGGTGGTGTCAAAGGGATGGCGGCTTTAAGGACTGACTGCTAGCTCAAACAGATGAGCAAGGCCCAAAACCCGTTCAGATATTTTCATTCCTCGCCTGAAGTCATCCGCATGGTCGTGATGCTTTACGTGCGATATCCGCTCTCGCTGAGGAACGTCGAAGATCTGCTCTTCGAGCGCGGATACGACCTGTGTCACGAGACGGTGCGGCTATGGTGGAACAGGTTCGGTCCGATGTTTGCGGCTGATATCCGACGCCAGCGGGTAAGCCGGATGAGGGGCTTTCGCCATTGGAAATGGCACCTCGACGAAATGTACGTGAAGCTCAACGGCGAGATGGTCTACTTGTGGCGCGCGGTAGATCACGAAGGCGAAGTCCTGGAGAGCTATGTCACCAAGAAACGTGACAAATCCGCGGCTTTGATATTCATGAAGAAAGCTCTGAAGCGCCATGGCAAGGTCGAGACGATCGTGACCGACGGCCTGAAATCCTACCCAGCTGCAATGAAAGACCTTAGCAACGAAGACCGTCGAGAGATGGGCAGGTGGCTCAACAATCGAGCCGAGAATTCACACTTGCCGTTCCGAAGAAGAGAGCGAGCGATGCAGCGATTCCGGCGAATGAAAACATTACAGAAATTCGCCTCTGTCCACGCCGCGATATCCAACCACTTCAACGCAGAACGCCACCTTGTAGACAGAGAGACTTTCAAGGCTCGCCGCTCAGTTGCAATTGCTGAGTGGCAAAACGTTGTCGCCTGAGTTTCACACTTCAAAGACACCGGTGCGCCGACCGGAGACGAGTTAGCGTCGGACTGACAGCACCCTCCTGGGCATCTCACGATCCCGGCGGCCGCCAACGAGGAGCATCCCTTCGGCCACGGGCTGCAGCTCTACTTCTGGGCCTTCGTGGTCGCCATCCTGATATTCGGCCTCGGAGCGGGCTTCTCCGCCTACGAGGGTATCCACAAGCTTTCCGATCCTCACCCCATAACAGACGCCTGGATCAATTATCTGGTGCTCGGCGTGGCGATTCTCATTGAAGGTGCAGTCTGGCTTTACGCCTTTCGCAAGTTCCGCGCTGGTGCCGGCAGATGCAACCTGATCCGGGCGGTGCGGCAGAGCAAGGATCCGATGGTTTTCACGGTGCTGTTCGAGAACTCCGCGGCGATGCTCGGGCTCATGGCGGCTCTGGCCGGAATAGCCCTGAGCCAATGGCTCGACATGCCGGTCTTCGACGGCGTCGCCTCGCTGGTAATCGCGTTCATTCTCGCCGCGACGGCTGCGTTTCTTGCGTATGAGTGCCAGAGCCTGCTCACCGGCAAATCCGCTTCGCCGGCGGTTCGGCGCAGCATCCGGGAGATCGCCGCGGCAATGCCCGGAGTGCGCAGGGTGAACGAAGCCCTCACCATGCATTTCGGTCCGCAGGAGGTGCTCGTCGCGATGAGCCTGGATTTCGACGGACGGTTGAGCGCGCACGAAGTGGAACAGACCGTCACCGGCATCGAACGCGAGATCAAGGCGCGCCATCCCGAAATACGCCGGGCCTTCATCGAGGCGCAGCGTGCCATCGACCATCTCCGCGCGCCGGACAGCTAGCGAAGAGATGGGGGCTGCAGCGCGCCGATGACCGCCGAGTGCCGAGTAGAGGTTGCAAAGCTGAACCGACCGGTGGCGCTCCCGACGGCGGAGTCCACGGCCTCCACGACCGAGATGGTGGACGCAAGTGCGCCAATCGACATCGGTTCGGTTTCCCTGCTTAACAGGCAATAACAGGAAAGAACATGCATTTTGGCCAAATATCAGACTGCTTTGGGCCTGAAAGGCCGCTTTTCTCCAGAAAATATGGCATGATTACGGGAGGTTTGGCGCACGAAAAGGGGGTTTCCCTGTTATTCGCCATGACAGGGCCTGCTATTAGGCATAGCAGGCTACTGCGTCCCCGGCCAGTCTCCGGTTACAGCGGCGCCGGAATGGCCGCCGCTGCCGGGACGAGCCCGGCTCGCCGGGCGCAGGGAAAGCAATGCTCGAACTCGGCGTGCAGTACAGTCGAAAGGACAAGGTTAGAACAGATGGGGGGGATAAATCTGCCGGTCGCTTGGCCACAAGGCTGCGTTCCTCTATTGTTCCTGCCATGAACACGATCCCAGAACCGACATCTCGAACTGCCGACCACCCGCTACAGGTGACGTACACGGCGCCTTCCAGCTTGACCCCCGATCCTCGCAACGCGCGTACGCACTAGAAGCTGCAGGTCGATCAGATCGCTCAGTCGATCCGTGCGTTCGGGTTCACCAATCCAATCCTTGCCGATCCTGACGGCAACCTGATCGCAGGTCACGGCCGGCTGCGGGCGGCCAAGGAGATGCAACTCGAGGAGGTTCCGGTCATCAACCTGTCCGGTCTCTCCGAAGTCCAGAAGAAGGCGCGGCGGCTTGCCGACGACAAGATCGCGCTCAACGCCGGCTGGGATACCGAGATCCTCAAGCTCGAGCTTGCCGAACTCTCGCTTCCCGAGATCGACATCGACCTCGGCCTTACAGGGTTTAGTCCCGGTGAGATCGACGTTGTGCTGGCCGAGGCGGACGGACCCGATGACGAGGTTATCCCGGCGGTGCCGAAGCCTTGGCCGAGTGGCAGAACCTCATGGCCTGAGATTTGCCGGAGAGGGGGTCAGCTCCGTCGATCGGAGACAAGTTGCGATTAGACTGACAGGTTCATTTCAGCTATCCCAGCCAAAGTGATCGGCCAATTCTTGCGGGGTAAAGCGATAGGTCGCCGCGTCGGGCACGCTCAACATTCCGGCATTCCATTCATTGTATGCGGTCTTCAACTCCGCGAATTTTTCCGGCATCCGACCGCGCAGATTGGCGCGTTCGCGCGGGTCGTTGATCACGTTGAAGAGATATTCCTCTCCGGCGATGGAGAGATATTTGTACGCACCGCGCCGCGCGGCCTTCTGGTCCTTGGCAACAAACCGCCAGTAAAGTGTTCGCTCCGGCAGGGTGCCGCCCGCCAGCACCGGTCGCAGGTCCACGCCGTCGGTGGGATAATCGCGATGCGGCGCGCCGCCCGCCGCAGACAGGAAGGTGGGCAGGAAATCCATCGACAGGGCGGGAACATCCGTTTCCGTTCCCGGGTTGGTCAGCCCCGGCCATTTCACGATAAATGGCACGCGCAGCCCGCCTTCCAGCAGCTCTGTCTTGATGCCGGTGAAGGGCCAGTTGAAGCTGAACCGCTCCCCCCCGTTGTCGGAGGTGAAGACGACCACAGTATCGTGTTCCATGCCGAGCTGCGCCACGCGCGCCAGCACCCGGCCGATATTGGCGTCGAGGCTGGTCACCATCTCGCCATAGGTTTCCAGGCTACCGCCGTCGAAATGGGTGATATCGAGGTGGCCTTCCTGCAGCGTGCTGCCTTCGCGGGCGATCCTCTCGCTCTCGGCGCGGCCTTGCGCATTGTTGCCCTCCCACGGCCAGTGCGGCGCGGTGAAATGAAGCGATAGCAGCCACGGCTTGTCCGGCTCTGTCGCGCGCGCATCGAGGAATTCGATGGAGCGATCGGCCAACAGATCGGTGTAGTAGCCAACCTCCTCGATCCGCACATCGCCGTCCCACAGGTCTTCCTGCCCGGCCACGCGGTGGGTGAAGTAATCGACCCCGCCGCCGCGATTGCCCCAGAACTCGTCATAACCGCTTTTCAGCGGACCATAATCGGGCAGCAGGCCAAGGTGCCACTTGCCCACCAATGCGGTGTGATAGCCCTGCTCCTTCAACAGGGAGGGCAGCGTGGGGTGCTCTGGCGGCAAGCCGATGCCCGCGGTTTGCAAGGGTTCATCAAGCCCCACACGCACGCGATACTGGTAACGCCCGGTAATCAGGCCGACGCGGGTGGCGGAACAGACCGCGGAATTGGCGTAGCCATGGTTGAACTTCAGCCCCTGCGCGGCCAACCCGTCCAGCACCGGTGTCTGATATTCGCGCCGGCCGTAGCAGGACAGGTCCGCCCAGCCCATGTCGTCTGCCATGATGAACAGGAAGTTGGGCCTGCGCCCCGGTGTGTGCGCCAGCCCCGGCACGGTGACCGCCAGCGTGGCCGCACCCGCCACGCCGATGGCACCGCGGCGGGTGAAATGAAAGCTCTTTGTCTTTTGGGTCACGGATGCGTCACCTCTGTCTGAATTGGTCCCGAGTGTGATGTCCGGGACCGGGCCAAGGAGGGACCCGGTCCCACAGTCCACGTCTACATGCGGAACTTGATGCCGACCGTATAGCGCCGACCGAGAAGATCGAACAAAACGCTGTTCTGCTGGATCGAGTGTCCCCCAAAGACATAGTAGTATGGCGTGACGGGGGGAGCCTGATCGGTCAGGTTTGTCACGGCTCCGAACACTTGGACTTCATTGCCGCCGCTCACTTCGAAGCCATAGGTCAGTCTCAGGTCCAGGTAGAATGCGCTATCAACGTGGTTGAGCTCAACGTCTCCCAAGGCATTCTCGTTAGTGCCCGAAGAGATGTAGCGACCTTGGAGGAAAGTCGAGAACCCGCCATTCGAATAGTTCAGAATCCCGGTCCCGCGGAAATCGGGGAGGCCATAGGCAACGCCGTCGGATTGCTGGATGCCTGTCTGGCCGGCGCGGTCGATATAGGAACCATTGCCGAGAGTTTGCGAGTTTTCGAACAACCAGCTGCCAAACAACCGCGCGCTGATATCTTCTTCACCGCCAAATAGACTGACTGGTGTCTGATAGTTTGCCTCGAGATCGAGCCCGCGCACTCGATTTTCGTTCACGTTGATGAAGATGTCACCAATCAACACGGGAGCGTCATTGACCAATGTCACAAGCTCGCAAAGTTCCGGCGCGGCGTCGATCAGGCAACCGTTAAGTACTGCTTGCGAGCCAAGTTGGCCGATGGCGCCCTTTACCCTGATGTCGTAATAGTCCACGCTGAGTGACAGGCCCGGTAGCGCGGCAGGCTGCAGCACGGCTCCCACAGTCCAGGTATCCGCTTTTTCAGGATCAACCTCGGGATTGCCCCCCGAAAAGATTGTAACATTGAGCGCTTCCTGGGCGGGGGTTCGCGGATCGTCGACAACGGCAGTACCACCAGTCTTATCGAAGCGCTCCGAGAGGTTGGCGGCCCTTACGTCGCGCGAGTAGGTCCCGCGCAGCTTGAGGAAATCGAAGAGATCAACGTCCATGCCGGCCTTGTAGGCCCACACGGTGCCTGACCCGGTGTAGTTCGCCCAGCGGCCAGCCAGGTGCAGGTTGGCCGCATCGATGGGTCCCGCATCCTCGATCAGTGGTACGAGTGCTTCAGCGAAAGTCTCGTAGACGTCAATCGTACCAATGATGTTCGAAACCTTGGAATATTGCAGCCCGACCGTGTTGAGGCAATCGGGCACACTCACGCCCCGAAGGCCAGGAATTTCACCGTTGCATGCAACGGGATGACCGTTGACGTGATCCGATGAGGGGTTTGTTTCGTCCTCCACCAACTGGAGAATCTGCTCGCGTCGGAACGAGCCGCCGAAGGCTGCGCTGATCGGACCGGCCCAGCCTTCGAAAAGGTCGCCATTCATGTCGAACTCGACATTGTGCTGGCTGATCTCCGTGCTGTTGAGCTTTTCCGTCCCTGTCGTGAAAGTCATCGAGTCGCCGCGGTCGAAGCCGGTATCCGCATAGAAAATGGGCGTCGTAATGGTCGTGCCCGCTTCGTAACCCGTGACATAATCGATGGCGGCATCGCTCGCATTTCCGCGGCCGAACAGGTTAATCGGCTCACAGCCCGGGAAAGCGTCACTGTACACGGCCACGCGGCACACGATGTTACCGTTGGCCACGCCGTTCGTTTCCAAACCCTCATCGACGGCATCGAGCGCGGCGAAAATTCGATCTACTCGCAGGCCGTTCTGATAGCCTTTGCGGGTGTTCTCCCCGTACTGATAATAAAGGTCCGCGCGCCAGCCATCGAGGAAGCCGTCCGTGAAGTCGTAGGTCAAGCCGCCAGCAAAGCTGTTCATGATGTTGTTGTCGCGCAGATAGACGAAGGGCGCGAGGTCGGTGGTATGCCCCATGCGCCGCAGCACGAAGGAATTGATCGAGTTCGTCTCCATCACGTCGCGCACGCTGTCGGGAAGGAAGGCGTTGTCGGCAAAGATGGTGGCCGTGGTCGGCGTGCCGTTGAACGAGCCCGTGGGGTCGTTGTAACGAAAGGTCTTGTTCTGGCCACGCATATACTGGGCATAAACCAGCAGATTGTCCGTCAATTCATAGTCGCCGTAAACGAAAATGCTGTTGCGCTCGGCATCCGGAAAAATTGTGAAGGGATCACTGCCAAGATCTTCGCCACTGCCGCCATCTGTGATCGAATGGCGTGCAGGTGGGGTGCCCGTGAGGCCCGTGGAAATAGAGCTTCGCACAAACGGTACGATGCCGCTTCCGTTAGGCAGGAACTGCATGCCTTGAAGTGGTGTACCGGGAGCAAATATTACCCCGTCATACGATGAATTAGCCGATACGACATCTGGATAGGCCACCCCGTTGACGGTGCCCCAAGCCTCGTGCCAATCCCGATCATCGAAATTGTGGACACCGTTCTGATCGGAGTACTCTCCCGATATGATGAGGTGGCCGCGATCACCTAAATCGGTGCCAAAGATACCCGAGAATTCATAGCTTTCGTTGTCACCTCGGTCTGTGATGCCGGCTTGGGCAGATAGCTCGAGCCCAGTGAAACTGCGATCGAGGATGAAGTTTACAACGCCCGCGACCGCGTCCGATCCGTAGGCCGCCGAAGCGCCGCCGGTCACAGTTTCGACGCTCTGCATTGCCGCTTCGGGAAATGTGTTGATGTCGACGCCGCCGAAGGGGCTGGAAGACACGACCCTGTGGCCGTTCAGAAGCGTGAGAGTGCGGTTGATGCCTAGACCACGCAGATTTAGGTTGCCGTAGCCGCCCCTGGTGAACCATCCGGTGCCAGTAGCCCCCGAGACCTGTACGGCCGCGACCGATTGGTTGTTCAGCAACTGGGGGAGCGAACCGACCGCTTCCACGAGTCCGCTTGTGCCCATTGCATCGAGCGTGTCGCCGCTGATTACGGTGACTGGAACCGGCGCCTGCGTACCGTCGGTGCGAAGTCGCGAACCTGTAACGACGATCGCCGCAGCTTCATTGCTCTGCGCCATTTGCTGCCCAACTACAACAGGTTCCTCGTCCGTGATTGGCGTGGACGCGTCCTGTGCCATCGCTGGGGTAGCGATGATCGCCATCAAGCTTGCACTGCATGACAGGGCAAACGCCCGCTTTGCAAAAGTCGAATTGGTCTCTGTCACTGAAGTCCTCCCAAGGATCGTTGCTTTTTCGCAATCTCTCCGAAGTCATTTGCAGCAATCGACGGGTCACAAGCAACGCACCGCAATGTTATGCTTGCGATATCCTTGAGGTTATGTTTTTGGTGGTAAGTGATAAAAGCAGGTTTGCCTTTCACCTTGCGTCAGCTTGAGGTCTTTTCCGTTCTGATCGAAGCGGGAAGCTTCCGTCGCTGTGCCGAGGAACTGGGCATCTCCCAGGCCTCGGTCAGCAATCAGATCAAAGCGCTGGAAGAGCAGTTGGGCGCAATCCTGTTTGATCGCATGCCCGGTCGTACTCCGCTGCTGACCGCAGAAGGCCGCGCATTCGAGAGTGACCTGCGCAGCTTCTATGCCGCCGCACATGCTCTGGCTGCACATAAGGTGGCGGGCGACCGGCCTCGATCCGCCATTCAGTTCCGGCTGCTTGTGGGGCAAGGTATGTTCGACACTTACATTCGCCAGAAGCTCGACGGGTTTTTCACCGAGAATCCGCAGATCGAGCTGGAATTCGACACCCAACTACCGACTTCGAACCTGCCGGAGCTGCTAAGAATGGGGAGGTTCGATTTTGCCCTCATCAACCTTCGCGAAGATCTCGACGTTCCACCTGAATTGATCCCGCTCGCCAGCGTGCGCGGGGGTGTCTACGGCCATCGGAAATTTGCGGAAGGGCGAGATCTGCCGCTTTCGCCAGATGAGGTCAGCCTACTACCTTTCGTTATGCCAGGACTAAATAGCAAGATGGGACGCGAGGTAATGGCTGCTCTGGAGCGGGCAGACATCCGGCCGCGTAAGGTAGTGGGGCACTCGCAGTATTACGATGTGCTGGGAGCGATGTTGGAACGCGGCGTTGCTGTCGCGTCCTTTCCTGAAACGCTGATAAGGCCGGATATGCGTGCGAGCGTGATCCAGTTGGCTCCCATGTTAAACTGGCGAATGCTTTTGTTCCGCAAGCCTGGGCCGGAGGACTACCGTCGTGATATCGTGGAGCAGTTCTTGATCGCTTGCACCATTCGAGATCCCGACTTTCCGGCGCTCGAAGTCTTCCCTCGGATGCCTAAAACCGTGTAGGATCAGCGGAAGTTTGCTGAGGGGGCGCAAATGCTTCGACCGGGATCGGAGATTTATTGCCGTTAGACTGAAAGCTCCGCCACCTACAAACCCCGAATAAAGAACCATAAAAATTCCCGCCTAAAGCGCGTAGTTATGCGGACTTCAGGCGATTTTGCCCGACCTGACAGAAGTCGAGATGGACGAATTATTCGCGATTTCACGGAGTTTTTACTCCAGACGATTTTCGTCGTGTTCTCCATCCGGTGCAGCGTGCGCGCCTTCACATCCAGCTATCGCCATTCACGTTAATCTCCTGTCCGGTGACGTAGCTAGCCTTGTCGGAACAATGGTATTCGCACGCGCTGGCAATGTCTTCCGGGGTGCCGGGTCGCGCGATCGGCAGCATCTGCGCAATCGAACAGCGAGGGCGGGATCGTGTTCACGGTTATACCATGGGATGCAAATTCGGCTTCGAGGGATCGGGCCAGGCCGATGACGCCGGCTTTGGGCGCGGCATAGTGCGCACGATCCTGCGCTCCCGACTGTGCCGCTTGCGACAAGATAGTCACGATGCGGCCCCACCCTGCGTCGATCATGTCTGCAATACCGGACTGAAGAGTATTGAACACCAGGTTCCGGCAGATGAAGAGCTTACAGAAAGTTCGCCTCGGTCCACGCCAACGTCCACAACCACTTCAACCTCAAGCGCCACCTGATCGACAGAGAAACTTACAAGACCCGCCGCTCGGCTACACTGGCCGAGTGGCGGAATCTCGTGGCCTGAGCCACGCCCGGGAAGGGGAGGGCTGCGTCGATCGGAGACAGGTTGCGATTAGACTGAGAGCACCCTTCTAAAGCATCCTCTTCGACCCCCGGAGAATTTAACCTCCGGCGCCCAGATCGCTGCGCGACAGGTCGAGCTGGTCGGCCTGGATCACTTCGACATCCGGGCGGATCGCACGCAGATCGTCTATGAATTCTGCGGCATTGCCGACCACCACGATCGTTGCCTTGTCGGCCGACACGTATTTGGTTGCTGCCGCGCTGGCCGCTTCGGGAGTCACGCCTTCGAGCTCGGCGGCATATCGTGCCGCTTCGCCCGGTTCGAGACCGTACATCAGCAGTTCGGCGACGATATTGTTGAAGCCCTGCGAGGTTTCGAGACTGCGGCCATAGCCGCCCGACAGATAGAGCCTGCGCGCATCGATAAGCTCGGCTGCGAAGTCTTCGCTGCCCAGCCGGTCGAACTCATCGAGAAACACCTGCACCACTTCGTCGGCGGTCGCGTTCTGGGTCTGCGAGCTGGCAACAAGATAGGCGTCGTCCGCTCGGGCCGGAAAGCCGCTATAGGCGCCATAGCTGATCGAGCGCTTGGTCCGCACTTCCTCGAACAACCTACCGCTGGAGCCGCCGCCGAGCACCGCATTGGCGAGCTCGAGCGCGACATAGTCCTCGCCCGAGCGCGATGGCGCACGCATCCCGGCATAGACCGCGGCCTGCCCGGCCTCGGGCAGATCGATCACGACCGTGCGCACGGGCGAAGGATCACCCGCCGCATTGTCGATGGCGGGCGGCACCGGGGCGGCAGAGGTCCAGTCGCCCAGCAGGGTATCCGCCAACCCAACCGCGTCTTCGGGCGCGATCCCGCCGCTCACGATCACCTTTGTCTGTGCGGGGTGCCACCATGACCTGCGATGCTCGAGCAGGTCTTCGCGCGTGATCGCGGCGAGGCTTTCCAGCGTGCCGCCAGGCTGCGAGCCGTAGGGCGCATCGCCGTAGAGCACGGGGCGTGCCACCATTCCGGCCAGCTCGCCGGGATCGTTGAGGCTGATCTGCAGACCGTCGATCGCACGTTGACGCTCGCGTTCGAATTCCGCCGCCGGATAATCGGCACTGCGGATCATGGTTGCCAGGATTTCGCCCGCCGCTTCCATATTCGCTACCGGAGCGGTCAGGCTGAAAAAGCTGCCGTCGGTGCCAGCGGTCGCACCCACGGTCGCGCCGAGACTTTCGAGCCTGGCGGCGATCTCCTGCGCGCTCATCCCGCCCGCACCCTTATTGGCGAGGGAGGCGGCAAAGTTGGCGACGCCGGCCTTGGCCCGCTCATCCGATTTCGCACCGCCCGGTACAAGCACCGTCATGGTCGCGAACGGCACATCGCCCGTCTGCGCGGCGACCACCTCGATCCCGTTGGCCAGGGTTCGCTCGACGATCTCGGGCGTCTCGACGGTCGGTTTCAGGCCCGGTGCGGGCAAGGGATCGCGTTCCGCTTCCGGGCGGACGGCCAGCGGGGTGCGGGTCGGCTCGGGCAGGGTGCGGAAGGTGGGGAACGGGACGGGGTTGGCCCACTCGCCGGGATTCTCCTCGCCTTCCTCGTAAGTCATATCCACCCGTCCCTGCGGATCGAGCCATTTCGCCGCCGCACGCTGGACGTCCGCGACGGTCACGGCGGAGATGGCGGAGAGCCGCATGTCCGCGGCATCGGGATCTCCGGTGGAGACCAGCGCCTCGCCCAGTTCAAACGCCCGGCCACGCGCGGTCTCGCGCTGGCGTAGCGCACTCGACAGGATTTCGTTCTTGGCCTCCGCCAGTTCGGCAGCGCTGACCGGCGTGGTGCGCACCCGCTCGAACTCGGCGTCGAGGATCGCCTTTACCTCTTCGGCATCGGCTGTGGGATTGATGATCGCGAAGCCTGCGATCATGCCGGCCTCCTCGCCGTCACTGTAGTAGAAGCTGGCGTCGACCGCCTTGCCGCTGCGTATCAGTGCTTCGTTCAAGCGACTATTGTCGCCGCGCGCCATGATCGCCGACAGCACTTCCAGCGCCGCGGTATCTTCGGTCGCGGTTCGCGGGCCTTTCCACAATGTCCCGCGCACCGGCAAGGGCACGTTGGGAGCGCGGGCCACGATTGTGCGCGGACTGGTGCGCTCCGGCTCTTGTGCCTCCAGTTCGAGCGGTAGAGGGTTCTCGCGGCGCGGAATATCGGCGAAATATTCGTCCACCAACGTGCGCAAATTGGCCATGTCGAAATTGCCGGCGACGATCAGCGTGGCGGTGTCCGGCCCGTAATAGGCTTCGTGAAACGCCAGCGCATCTTCGAGCGTTGCCGCGTCGAGCTCCTCGATCGAGCCGATGCCCGGACGACGATAGGCCGTGGTGTCGTAAGCGTTCTCGGGCAATACGAAGCGCTGGAGGCGGCCATAGGGCGGGGCGAGCACGCGTTGGCGCAATTCCTCCTTCACCACGTCGCGTTCGCGATTGAACACTTCATCATCGACTACCGGAAAAGCCATCCGCTCCCGATGGGTCCAAAGCATCCGCTCGAGATATTCTGCCGGTACGGTTTCGAAATAATTGGTCCGGTCGGGCCCGTTCGAGGCGTTGCGCGTGCCTCCGACATCGGCGGTGAGGCCGTAAATCTGGTTGTAGGGCATGTTTACCGTCTTGCGGCTGAGGATATGCTCGAACAGGTGCGCGAAGCCGCTTCGTCCTTCGGGATCGAGTTTCGAGCCGACATCGTACCACATCGAGGTGGTGACGCTGGCGGTGGTATCGTCCTCGATCGCGATCACGCGCAAGCCGTTGTCGAGCGTCCAGGTCGTATAGTCGATTTCCGGCGCGGTGATGGTGGCGTCGGCCTCGTCCTGAGCGGACAGCGGCATGGCGGCGCACAAAGCGATGGCGGCAGTGGAGGCGACAAGAAACCGGTGGAGCATGGTGAACCCTTTCCCCAAAATTAGGCTAAAGAAGAAAGAGCTAGACGATTTCCCGCCCCGCGCAACCGGCTTGCACCCGGCGCGCGAGAGCGCACTACGGGTTTTGAGGCGTCGCGGTACTGGATCCCAGTGCCATCAATTGGGCTGTTGTCGGGACACATTCGTGGGAATTGGGGCCGGGGCGGGAAACAGGTTCCCGTAAATGTCGTGAGTGCTCCAGCAGCGTCTGGATTTTCAGGCGGCCATCGCTAATCACCTCGACCGTCACCAGTCGGCAGACAGACAGACAAGACGTGCCACTTGGCCGCACTGGCCTAGTGGCAAAAACTTCATTGCCTTGAACGATGCCACGAAGAGGGGCTTGCCAATCGGAAACGAGTTCCGGCTGGACTGACAGCGCCCCCCCTTCGTGGTGTCGGCAATCAGTAGTTGAACGCGACCGTCGCGCCGAAAGTGCGCGGCGGCAGCCAGGTGTTGCCGATCAGGCGGCCCGTGGCGAGAGCGAAGGTGCTCGACTTGCGATCCACGTCGAACAGGTTCTTCGCCCATAGCTGGACGCTGAAGCGATCGTCTTCGGTGCGGTAGATCGCGCTCGCGTCTACAAGGGTGTAGCCCGCCGAGCTTTCAATCTCCCGCTCGTATTCGGTGAAGTAGATCCGGCTCCTGTAGGTAACGTCGCCCTGAACGGTCAGTTCTCCGCTGGTGAACAGAGGAACGTCGTATTCGGCATGCACGTTAAAGGCCCACTCCGGCGTGTTGCGCACGGAATTGCCGGCAAGCTGGATCTCGCAGGTGGGGGTGGCAGTATCGAGATCGCCGTCACATGGCGCGCCGAATGCGGTCGGATCCGGATTGGTGACGGGGTCGTACGCCGGGGCACCAGGAGTAGCGACGTTACGCGGATCGAGCGGATCCAGAGTTTCGAAATCCGCATATTCCGCATCGGTGTAGGACAGCGACCCGCTGACGCGGAAATCGCGCGAGAGACGCCCGAAGATGTCGAGCTCGAGGCCCTTTGCCTCGATCGCCGCCGCGTTCTCGAAGATCGTCTGGAAGCCGCTCGGCCCGCCAGCGATCGTCTTGTTGAGCTGCGCCCCTTCAAGATCGTAGGTGAAGACCGCGAGGTTGACCGAGACATCATCCAGCAACGTCGCCTTGATGCCGGCTTCGTGGTTCTGGATCTGCTCGGGGTCCACGATCGTGGTGCTGCCCGCCGAGTTCTCGCCAGAGCCTGCCTTGAAGCCTTCGGCGTAGGTGTAATAGAGCAGCAGATCGGGGTTGGGCTGCCATTCCAGGCCGATTTCGGGAGTGAAATCGCTGAAGCTGCGCTCCGTGAATGTCCCATCGGTCGTGAAGCGGATCACAGGACCAAGACCGCCGCGGGCAATAATGATCGCAGGGTTGGCGGAGTCAACGTCTTCCTGGCTGTAGCGACCGCCAAGCTTCAGCGTGAACGCGTCGAGCGCAGGCGTCAGCATGCCGAGGCCGATATTCGCCTGACCGAACACCGCCCAGGCATCGGTGCCGAGGTTGGAACGGATACACACGCGCTTGGGCGCGATCTGCGATGTGCCGCCGGTCACCGTGTCCGGCGAGTAGCCGCATAGAGCGTAGGCATCGGCCAGATCAACGCCGGCAGCCTGCAACACGCCGATGTTCTGGGCCTGGCCGTTCCGGCGCGCAAGGCCCACGTTGTCGATCGGGCGCTGCCTTTCGTGGAAGTAGAAACCACCCACCACGAGGTCAAAGTTGTCCAGCGAGACGTTGAACTGCAATTCGTTCGAATATTGTTCGCTGTCGATCCGCCGCTCCTGCACGGTGGTTGACTGGCCGTTGGTAGCAAGGCTGCTGACGACGGCGGACAGATCCAGATCCTGGAACAGCGAGGATTCAAAGCTGCGATAATTCGCGATGTTGGTGATCGCGATGGCATCGCTCAATTCGCTGCGGAACGTGCCGGTGAACGCATAGGTCTCTGTATCGGTGCCAACGTCCGTCTCCGACGCAAGGTCACGCGGGTCGTTGGCATAGCCACCGATGCCCAACGGCGCGAGGCGGGGCACATCGGGGAAGGATGCGCGCAGATAGTGGATTGCACCCGAGTTGTCGTTCTGGCGGAAATATTCGCCCGACAGAAGCAGGTCGGTAGTGTCGGAGATGTTGAACTGGAGCATGCCGCGGATCATCCGCCGCCCCAGGTCGTCGACTTCCGAACCGGTTACGGGGTTCTCGCCGTATCCATCGCGGTTTTCGAGCTTGCTGGCCACGCGGAAGAGGATCGAATCCGTGATCGGGCCGCTGATGGCGCCCTCGGCGACGATGGAGTTATAATTGCCATAACTAAGGCGACCGTAGCCGGACAGGTAGCTGGTGGGCTTGGCGGTAATCAGGTTGATGGAGCCGCCGGTGGCGTTGCGACCGTAGAGCGTACCTTGCGGTCCGCGCAGCACCTCGACCCGCTCCAGGTCGAAGAGGCTGGTGAGCTGCGCCTCCGCGCGCGAAACCACCGCCCCGTCGACATGCAGCGCGACGCCGGTGGCGTTACCGGTGGTCGACGTGTTGGCACCAACGCCGCGGATAAAGATCTTCGCCTGGTTGAAGTCGTTACCGAAACTGACG
This sequence comes from uncultured Alphaproteobacteria bacterium, assembly GCA_963783265.1. Taxonomy (GTDB): domain Bacteria; phylum Pseudomonadota; class Alphaproteobacteria; order Sphingomonadales; family Sphingomonadaceae; genus Alteraurantiacibacter. The sequence goes on from CAWAMU010000007.1 coordinate 26,167, forward strand.
CTGGGAACGATCGTCTGCAAATCCTGCAGGCTGTTCACCTGCGATGTCTGCAGGCGATCCGCACCAATGGCGACGACCGAGGCGCTGACGTCCTGAAGCGTCTGCTCGCGCCGTTGAGCGGTCACGACGATGGCATTGCCATCGACAGGGGTGGCAGTGGGATCGGTCGCACCTTCCTGGGCAAAATCACTCCGCGGCTGCTGCGGCGTTTCGCTCGGATCCAGTTCGGAATCCTGGGGCGCGGGCACGTCCGTTTCGTTTGTCCCGGGGGCATTCTGGGCGAGCGCCGGGAACGACGTGCCAGCCAGCAGGGCTGATGCGATTACAGCAATCTTCGACTTCATTTGAACCTCTCCGGTTGCAATGTTTGCAATTCGTGACGCTGTCTATTCCCCAACGTCAGTAGGCACAATGCATCCCAAAGGAGGTAAGTGAACTATTGTTCCGGAATGTATCTTCCGCGCTACACAATTGTTACAGGGAAGAGCGCGTAATCGGTCAATTGAGGCGATTGCCCATCCCCCAGGAACGTCAGTTCGACAACCGCTGTTTGGAAAGCTGAACGATCAGTCAATCGCAGGTCTGGCGCAGTTGATTCAGAGAATTACATCGAAACAGGCGCACCCATCCCGGAAAGAAAACTGGCCGTGTTCGCGCCGAGTTCGGCGAGATTGTAGCCGCCTTCCATCACCACGAGCATCGGAACGTCGATTGTCGAGACAAGCTGCGCCAGCTTGCCGTAATCTTCGGTCTGCAGACTGAAATGAGAGATAGGATCGCCCGCGAATGTATCGGCTCCGAAGGACACGATGACGAGTTGGGGCTGCCAATCGATCAGCTTTCCGATCACGCCTGACAAGGCTTCGCGATACGCGTCCCATTGCGTGCCGCGAGGCAGCGGGACGTTGAGCGTTGTTCCAAGTCCGTTGCCGGCACCGCATTCGTCGGCATGCCCCCAATAGAAAGGGAAGTCGGTGGCAGGATCGGCGTGGATCGACGCAAAGAAGACGTCCCCGCTTTGGTAGAAAATATCCTGCGTGCCGTTGCCATGATGATAGTCGACATCGAGAATGGCGACGCGATCGATACCTGCCGATTGCGCGCTTTTCGCCGCGATGGCCACATTGTTGAGATAGCAATAGCCACCCATGTAATCTCGCCCCGCATGATGACCGGGCGGTCGACAGAGAGCGAAGCTTGTCCGTCGCTGTGCAGAGATCAGGTCGTCAACCGCGGTCAGCGCCGTCTGCGCGGACCAATAGGCGGATTTCCATGTATGCCGGGAGATGGGCGTTGCTGTATCGAACGCATATCGACCCAGCTTGGCGTCGATCCTCTCAAGCGAAAGCGGGCGTCGGTGCCTGACTGGAAAAGCGTATGGCATCGCGTCGCCCTCGCGGCCGGCCTGATGCCACTCGGTCCATGCCTGCTGCACGAATTGCAGGTATTCTGGAGCGTGGACCGCTTTTATCGGCCCCATCCCGAAATCGCGCGCCGGGTGGTAATCCATCAGCGCCGCAATGGATTCCGCGCGCCCCGGCACCTCTGCGTACGCGGTCCAGTTCCCGTTGTGCATCTCCCGCTCGGGCGCGTGCTCCAGTTGGCGGGGATCGAAAACGACATGCATTGGCCAAAGCTCCGTTTATGCGAGGCTAATCCCACATTTACTGGCCACATCGATGTTCCGGAAAGGTCTAATATGCAAGTTCCGCTGCATGATCAGTGATGGTTTCGGGCAAGGTCGGATCGACTTGTCGTGCCCCCACCAGTGACCCCATCTTCCCTGAGACGACGCGGGCTTCCTGCGCGCCTAATTCCCGGCTCTTTACGCGCACGATCATCTCTTCGTCCTCTCGCGCCCCCATTACGTCAGGCGCACTCAGGTCGTGCTGCGAAAAGAAGCCGAGCAGGCATGAGGAAATACAGGGATCGTCAATCTCATACCAGTTGGACGGGCCTTGCGGCGATCATTTCCTCCATGACGAAATGTCCCGTCACCACGGACAGATCGAACCCGTCGACCAGTTGCTGGTAAAACCGGTCATACCCGCGGATGCCTGGCGTGACGACCTTGACGAGGTAATCCCACTCGCCGCCGATGCGGTAGAGGTCGACCACGCCGGGGATTTGTTCGACATGGGCCTTGAAGGCCACCGCCCAGTCCGTGGAGTGGTGCGGGGTCTTGATCATCACGATCACCACCAGATCGAGCCCGAGCCGGGCGAGGTCGACGTCCGCTCGCTGCCCGCGCAGCACGCCTCCGTTCTGAAGCCGCTGGAGCCTGCGCCAGCAGGCATTCTGCGACAGACCGACCGTTTCGGCGAGCGCGCGCTGGCTGAGCGAGGCGTCATTCTGAAGCGCCATCAGGATCTTGCGATCAATTTTGTCGATTTCGAAGGTTTCGGTTGTCATTTGATCGCTATCATAGCGGATGTCGAGCAAAACAGGTAATGAAATCCCGGCTGGAGTGCGGGAAAAGGGGTGCATGACCAATGCGCTTTCCTGCTCTGATCATGCCGTTGCCCAGGCCCGCGACCTGTTCGATGCCTTTCGAAGCGAAGTCCGCGCGAAACTCGCTGGCGGTACCCTTGCCACATCGATCATCGGCAAGGGCGCGATGGTCGAAGGCCCGCAGGGCCCGCAGCCGATGCTGTATGCCGATTACGCGGCTTCGGGCCGGGCCCTGCGCGAAATCGAGAATTTCGTGCTGGAAGAAGTCTTGCCGGTCTATGCCAACCCCCACACGCAAGCCTCGCATTGTGGCCGGTCGATCAATGCGCTGCGCCGCGCGGCGCGAACAGAGATCGCACGTTTCTGCGGTGCGGGCGAGGGCGATGCGGTGATTTTCGCCGGATCAGGCGCGACCGCGGGCTTGCAGAAACTGGTACGGCTATTCGGAGCCGATCAGCGTGACGCCGCAGGTGAGCGGGCACTGGTGCTGCTTGGCCCGTACGAGCACCATTCCAATTTGCTGCCGTGGCGCGAAAGCGGCGCCGAAGTCATCGAACTGCCCGAAGACGCCGCGGGTGGTCCCGATATTCAGACGCTGAGCGGCCATCTTGAATCCGCAGCGGGTCGGCGGATCATCGCTGCCTTTTCCGCTGGATCGAACGTCACCGGAGCGTTGACTGACATCGCCGCTGTGTCGCGCATGGTGAAGGCGGCAGCCGGCAAGGTGATCTGGGATTTTGCAGGCGCAGCGTCCTATATCGCGGTAAAGATGCAACCAGCGCACGATGTCCATGCGGATGCGCTGGTTTTCTCGCCGCACAAGTTTGTGGGCGGCCCGGCGGCCTCGGGCGTCTTGGTGGTGCGGCGCGATGCGGTGGTACTCGACAAGCCCTCCGCGCCCGGCGGCGGCACGGTCAGCTTCGTGTCGCCAGGAGGGCAGGATTACCTTGCCGATCTAACCGCGCGCGAAGAAGCCGGCACGCCGAATGTCATCGGCGACATCCGCGCCGCGCTCGCCGCCATCGTACGTTCGTGCATGACCGACGCAGGGCTGGACCAGCGCGCCGAGGCGATGTGCAGCGAGGCGCTGGCGCGGTGGCGTGCGAATCCGCGGATCGAGGTGCTCGGACGGCCAATGGACGCGCACCTGCCAATCGTCTCGTTCCGGATACGCGACCGCGACGGAAAGCTCGTCCATCACCAACTCGTCACCCGCATCCTCAGCGATTGCTTCGGCATCCAGGCGCGCGGCGGCTGCGCCTGCGCGGGGCCTTATGTCCACCGGCTGCTCGATATCGACGAAGCGCAATCGCAGGCGATCCATCAGTCGATCCGGCTGGGTGCGGAACTCGACAAGCCCGGCTTCGTGCGGGTCAATTTTTCGCCGCTCATGACCGATGCAGAAGCCGAAAGGCTGGTCGCCAGCGTCGAGCAGGTCGCCGACGACGCCCGACCGTTTGCGCGCCACTTTGCCGCCAATCCCGCCACGGCCGTGTTCGAGCCGGTGGCAGCCGTGGCGCTGTCGGCGGGGCCGGTGGGATGAAGCAACGATCGCCACCACTCCATTCGATGCATCGATTCTGAGAAAGCCCAACCCACGCGCATCGGATGCCACGGCGGAGCCGATCATTGCCGAATGCGAGATGGTGTTGAAGATCAAGTAACCGCCATCCGGATGAGCGTGCAGGCCGGGGCCACTGCGCTCGCAAAAGCGCAAGGCGGGCGCGGCGTGCTGCTCGGCGGGGTTCCCGCTTTTCCAACACCGCCAATTCCCACGACATGGTGCGTGCGAGTTAATCGTTCTCAGTCTGCGTCAGGCGACTTGAATGGTGAAGGCGAACCATGCTCCCGCGGCGTGATCGTACAGTTGCACGACCTTATCCGTAACCGAGAGAGAATAATGGCTGGAGGTACGACGGTCATATCCCTGCGCCTCCAGGCCATCTATCTCGAGCGACACGAAAGCGTCGTCGCCAGCATCGTAGATTTCGAACCGGGTACCGTTGAACTTCGCGGACCTGTCGCCATCGAACCCTTGCAGGCGGTCACCCCGAGTTTCCGCAGCGATACGGAGGTCCCGCCCGGACTCGTGGTCGTGCACGCCAGCAATCTTCTTGCGGAACATGAACGCGTGGGCAGACGCGGCAATCATTGCTCGAGTGTGTGGTGACATGCAGCCTCCTGACATTGGCTCGGCGAGGAAGCAAGATGCACGGTCCTGTTGGACGATTGCTGTCGCGAAGGCCGGACTTGGAAGCGAAATCGATTTCTTTTGGGGAGCTCGAATTTACCCAGTACCCGTTTCGAGATTTTCGACACTTGCTGCATCCTCGCGCTTTTCTGGCCGGATGTAGATTGACGAGATCGCGGGAATGGCCTGGCGCAGTTCGGTCTCGAGATCTTCGATCAGGCGCTCGCCCTTGCCCATCGAGATGCTGTCTTCGAGGTCGGCACTGATCGCAACGAAAATCTGCCTGGGAGAGGTGTGGATGGTGCGGACATGGTTGACGCAGGTTACCCAACCCTTTGCCTCGAGGATTTCGTAAACCTTGGCCACCACATCGGCGTCGGCGCTTTCGCCGATCAGCAGACCCTTGGCCTCGCGTGCCAAGAGCGAGGCGACGATGGCGAGGATGAGACCAATCACCATCGAGGCCACCCCATCGATTTGGGGAGCATCGAAAAAATGACTGGCCCACACGCCGACAGCCGCGACAAGAAGTCCGGCCAATGCTGCGGAATCCTCGAACAGGACGATGAACAAGGAGGGATCCTTCGACCGGCGCAATTCGCTCCAGACGCTGCGCTCACCCTTGGATTGGACAAATTCGCGCACGGCAATAGTCCAACTGGTTCCCTCGAGCAGAAAGGCGACCGCGAGCACAATGTAATTGATGGTCGGATCGCGCAGGGGCTCGGGCTCGCGAAAATGGACGAAGCCTTCATAGAACGAAACGCCTGCGCCGACCGCGAACACCAGAATCGCCACCACGAAGGCCCAGAAATACAGTTCTCGCCCATAGCCGAAGGGGTGTTGCTCGTCGGGTTTGCGGTTCGACTTGTGCTCTCCGTAAAGCAACAAGACCTGGTTCAGCGAATCGACAACAGAGTGGAATCCTTCGGATAGCATCGAAGATGACCCGGTAATCGACGCCGCGAAAAACTTGGCAATGGCGATGCCCAGGTTCGCAATGAGTGCCCCGAAAAGGACAATGTTCTGTTTGATGTAGGTGAAGCCGCGCAACTCAACCCTCCTTTTTCACGGGGGTGGAAAACAGACTGCGCAAGGCCCAGCAACTGCTGCCGAGATAGATCAGTCCGGCAGGAACCCACATGATCAATCCCGCGATCTGCTGGTCCGCCAGCGGATTACCCGCGTAAGGCGCATATAGCGGCTGCGGTGCCAGAGTTAGCAGCGCGGCAAGCAGGTTCCCCTGCAGGCAGACGAGCGTGACGAGAACGAGCGCGCTCATCCCGCTCATCCGGCGGTTCCCGGTGGTGGAAACCATGCGCCAGAATACGGCCGCGGTAACGATGAAGGTAAGGTGCTCGACCGTGTGCAAGGCGTCGTCCGTCAGGGCGGCATCATAGGCGGCGGGCGCGTGCCACAGCCACAATCCCCCGGCAAAGGCCAGCGCCGCAACGAACGGCGCGGCCCTGCTAGATGCCCCTGCCTGGACGCCGGGCGCGCGGCTGACACCTCTGCCCACCGGACCGCGCCACCGCTGCGGCAGCGCCATAAGGGCCACGAGATGCGTGTTGGCAAGCGAGAGGAGCGGCGCCGCCACCAGCATCAGCAACAGGTGCTGCGCCATATGCCAGGCAAAGCTGCCATCGGCGAGCGCACCGAGCGGAGAAAAGACAGCGATAACGACTATGATGACCGCCGCAAGGTAACATCCGATCCGCCACCGCGGTGCCATGGCAAGGCGCTGGCGCTGCTTCATCCGGGCAAGGCCGGTGACATAGAACGCCGCGCTGGTTGCCAGCAGAAATGCCGCAAGCCATTCGAACGACCAGCCCGGCGCCTCGCCGTGCGCCGTGGCCCCATGCGCGGTTTCGCTATGCGCCAATGCGGCGACCGGCGCGCACAGCAGCGCAAGGATCAAGGTTGCGCGGAGAGACCGATGCATGAGCCGAGCAGGATGACCGAGGTAAGCTGAACGATAACCGCAAGTGCGAAGATGGCGCTGGAACACAAGCCGCAATAGGCGAGGAACGGCGTGCGCCCGTCGCCGGTGCTTTGCACCTGTCGATGGCCGCCGTCGCGTTTCCCGCGCGTCCGACGATAATTGCCGACCGATATCACCAGGCCCGCCACGATCGCGGCAAGCGCCAGCAGATTTACCGCGACCAGCCAGAAATGGGGAGCCGAGCCGCTCTTGCAGCCATTGGCGGCAACGATGTAACTGACCAGCACCTGCGCCGAATACCCCGTGGGCGCGAGCAGAGCCCCGGCGATCAGTCGCCAGGAGGCAACCCTTTGACGCCCCGTATCGGGATGTTCGACCGAGCGGACGAGAGGATGCAGATCGGCCATCAACCGCCACCGGTAAGGTGGGGGGAGATATAGATGGTCGCGAAAACGAACAGCCATACCGCGTCGACGAAATGCCAGTAATAGGTAACCAGTGTGCGGTGCTGGTCGTGCCCGTCATGGATCCTGCCCGCAAGGCTCCAGACCAGGGCAACGGCCAGGGCGGTAAGGCCCACCACGACATGCGCCAGGTGCAACCCGGTCAGCGTGAAGTAGATCGAGCTGTAGGCGTTGTCGGAAAATGCGAAAGGCTTGTCCGACCATTCCTTCAGGCTGAGCATCACGAACAAAATCCCAAGCGCAATGGTTACCCCGTAGGCGCCCCGCGCCCGGCTTACTGCACGCCGCCGGGCCAGCCGCTTGCCCCATTCGGCGGTAACGCTCGACGCCAGCAGCGCGATGGTGGCGATTGACCCGAGCAGCAGGTTGGGCGGCCCACCGGGGGGCCAGCCATTGCCGCCTTGCGTTCCCAGATAGGCATAGGAAAATATCAGATAGGCAAACAGCACGCCCTCGGTCGCATAGAGGCAAAGCATGCCCCACCACGGCGTGCCCACCCGCCCCATGCCGTGCACCGGCAGTGTCTCAGCCAGGGTTTGCGTTTCAGCCATAAACCCTGACCTTCTCTTCTTCCTTGGTGGCCGGGTGCGGCCAGAACCATGCGACCATGACCGCCAGCAGGGCCATTCCGGCAACCGCATCGGTCACTGCGGAGTGGACCAGCAGGCCTGCGAAGAGCACGAACAGCGCCGCGCTCAGCAGCACCGGAAGCCAGGAATCGCCAGGCATTTTCAGGATCACGTCGGGCTCGCCGTCGAGCGGTGTGACCGCGAGCGTTTCCTTGCCTTCGTCCAGCAGGAAGCCTTCGGCAAACAGGCTTCGATTTTCGCCCTCCATGCCCAATCGTGCTTCCCACAAGGGATGGCGGCTCGCGACAAGCGGGATGACGGCGAAATTATAGGCCGGCGGGGGCGAGGGCACCGACCATTCGAGCGTCGGACCGTCCCAGGGATTGGGTCCGGCAACCCGGCCTGCCACACGGCCGCGCCAGATCTCGATGAAAAACAGGGCAATGCCCGATGCAAGGATGAATGCGCCGATGGTGATGACGAGGTTGGTTTCGGAAAAGCCCATGCCCTGGGCATAAGTGTACACCCGGCGTGGCATGCCGATCAGGCCCAGCCAGTGCATCGGCAGGAAGGCCAGGTTGAAGCCGCCGAACATCAGGCCGAACACCCAGCGACCGACCCGCTCGCTCATCATTCGGCCACTCATCTTGGGAAACCAGTGATAGATCGCGCCGACCACCGCGAACAGGTTGATGCCGATCAGCACGTAATGCAGATGCGCGACGATGAAGTAGGTGTCGGTCAATTGCCAGTCCAGCGCGAGGCTGGCGGTCATGACACCCGATACGCCGCCGATCACGAACAGCAGGATGACGGCGGTAAAGAACAGGAACGGGGTGTTGATCCGCGCGCGGCCCGTTCCGATCGTGGCGATCCAGGCGAACACCGAAATCGCACTCGGAATAGCGATGACGAAGCTGGCGGCGGAAAAGAAACTCATTGCCAGTGACGGCAGGCCCGTGGCGAACATGTGATGCACCCACACCCCGAAGCCGACCACCATCGTCGCCACCGTGGCCATTGCCACAAGTGTGTACCCGACCAGTGGTCTACGGCAGTGGACCGGCAGCGCGTCGGAGACGATGCCCATCGCCGGCAGCACGACGGCGTAGACCCACGGGTGACCGAAAATCCAGAACAGGTGCTGCCACAGGAGCGGCTGCCCGCCACCCGAGACTTCGAAGAAATGGGTACCGTAATTGCGATCGAGCCAGAGCATCAGACAGGCGAGGCTGACCGCCGGCACCGCGAACAGATTGGCCACCGATGCGGTCAGCGTGCCCCAAACGATGATGGGCAGCCGGTTGATGCTCATCCCCGGAGCGCGCATCCGCAGCAGCGTGACGATGAAGTTGGCCGAGCCCACGGTGGTCGAGAGGCCGAGGAAGATCAGCCCCAGGCAATAGACGTCGATATTAGGTCCGGGTGAGAACTCCTGCGCCGTGTTGGGAACATAGGCGAACCATCCCCCGTCGGGCGCGGCGCCCAGCGGGAAGCTGATGTAGATGAAGGCTCCGGAGGCCAGAAACAGCCAGTAACTGAGCGCATTGAGCCGGGGAAAGGCCATGTCGCGGCTGCCCAACATGAGCGGCCACAAATAATTGGAAAAACCCGAAAGGATCGGCAGGGCGTATAGAAAAATCATCGTCACGCCGTGCATCGAGAACAGCTGATTGTACTGGTCGGGCGAAAGCACTGCGGCATCGGGTTGGGCCAGTTGGATACGCATGGTCAGTGCTTCCAGTCCGCCGATTACCAGGAAGACGAACGCGGTGATGATATAGCGGATGCCGATGACCTTGTGATCGACCGTCCCGAACCAGCCCTTGAGGCCCGGCGTATCCTCCCACACCTTGCGCAGCCGGGCATCGATCTCGTCCGGTACCGGAGAGACTGGTGGACGCGGATCAACTGCGTCCTGTTCCATCGCGCGGCTCATCGCGGCTGCTCCAGCATCGCGACAAGTTGGTGCCGCTCCACCGAAGTCAGCGGTACGCGCGGCATGGCAACGCCCGGCTTGATTGCCTGCGGATTGTCCAGCCAGCGATCCAGGTTTGCAGGCGTGTTGGGGAGCGCGCCAGCGGCAATCGTGGTGCGGTTGGCAAAGTGGGTCAGGTCCGGACCCAGGATCCCGCCCGCACTGGTGCCACGCATCGTATGGCAGGCACCGCAACGCGTCACGAACAGCTCACGCGCAGGGTCAATCACCGCCGCCGGTTGCAGCTCCGCCGCGAACCACCGCGGTGAAGTCAGCGGGGGTCACCGCCCGCACCGTGAACGCCATGCGGGCGTGTTCCAATCCGCAATATTCAGCACATTGGCCGCGGTAAGTCCCGGGATCGCGCGCCTCGATCCAGGTGCGATTGGTGCGGCCCGGCACCATGTCCATCTTGGGTCCGAGCTTGGGCACCCAGAAATCATGGATCACGTCGCTGCTTGCAAGGTTGAGGTGCACCGGCACCCCGGTCGGAATTACCAGTTCGTTGGCAGTCGTCACGGTATGACCGGCGACGCCTTCGTATCGCACTTCCCACCACCAGCGGTGCCCGGTGACCGTCACCTCGATCCCGGCAGCATCAGGGACGTTTGCAAGGGCGCGTGCGGAAACGAAGGTCCATCCGGCAAGAGCCAGCAGGACCGGCAACGAGAGACCCACACCCCACCAGATCAGCGACAGTCCGCCAGTTTCCGGGCCGACGCTCTCCATCGGTTCCCGTTGTGCGCGGGCACGGGACCGAGCGATCGCAATGCCGATCAGCACAATGATCGCGACCACGACTACCAGCATGACTGCAGAAAAACCCCAGGCCATCGTCTGCAAAAGCGAGGCACTGTCGCTCCCCGCACCAGTCAGATAGCTGAGCGGCGTCGTGCTCACTTGCCCGTGTCCCCAGCACCGCGCCGGGACGACTGGCTGGAAGTCTCGTCACCCAGTCGCGCGGCCCTGGCGTTCGCGGGATCGATCCCGCCCCCTAGCGAATGGATATAGGCGCTCAATTGCCATAATTCGTCAGGGGGAAGCGCATGTCCCCAGGCAGGCATGCCCTTGGGACGGCCCTCGTAAAGCGATTTGTAGATCTCTGCAGGCGCGCCGCCATAGCGCCAATAGTCATCATTGAGTGGCGGTCCCATGCCGCCACCGCCCGTATAGCCATGGCACCCCGCGCAGTTCATCGCGACATACAGCGTCTTTCCGGCCTGGATGGTCGCCGGATCGTCGCCCAAGGGATTGTGCATGTCCAATGCACCCTGCGCTACAGCGCCTCCCGCGACGTCGCCCAGCGGGACCGAGGCGGGGCCGGTGTAACCGGCATTGGTCAGCACGTCCGACTGAAGTGCATGGGCCTCGCCGGTATGCCCCAGCCAGCCGGTGATCGCCGCGCCGAACAGGGCGGAAGACAGGGCAATGGCGACGATGCCGGCGGTCTTCATCCTTCAGCTCCCGCATGGGGGCGGCGGGCGATGGTGGTGGAGGTAGGCGTCGCGCTGGGGTTGGGCGGCGCAGCGTCGTCAATCGCGCGGTTCATACCGCCCAGCGAAAAGACGTAAGTGGTCGATCCGCGGGCGGGATAGCCCGCGCGCCCGGCCTGTACGCCAGCCGCGCCCCCTACGCCGGCGGCGATCGCCACATATTGCGCACCGTCCGGACCGAGATAGGTCATGGGCTGACCGATGATGCCGCTCGACAGCTTCTGTTGCCACAGCACCTCGCCCGATACTGCGTCGACTGCGCGAAACCAGCCATCGGTAGTGCCGTAGAACACGAGATCTCCGGCAGTCGCCAATGCGCCCGACATGACCATGAATTCTTCGGAAATGCGCCACGCCGCTTTGTGGCGCACCGGGTCCCAGGCAATGAACTGACCCCAGTCGCCGTCCGGCCCGTCGGCCGAAAAGCGCTCCATCTCCATGCCGTCATAGGGGGTGCCCGCGATATAGCTGACCTTGTGATTGGTCAGCTTCATGCAGATGTTGAATGCCCCCAGATAGACCAGCCCGGTACGCGGACTGAACGCCGGTGGCTCCCAGTCCTTTTGTCCGATGTCGGGTGGGCACACCCGGTCGAGCGTCTTGCCGGGCAACGGGTGGCGGGCCGGGTCCTTGATCGGACGCCCGGTCTCGTAGTCGAACCCGGTGGTCCAGTTCTGCGTGGCGAAAGTGGTGGCGTTGAGAACTTCGCCGGTCTCGCGGTCGAGGACATAGGCGTAGGTGTTGCGATCGAAATGGACGATGGTCTTGCGCATCTCGCCGTCGATTGGCAGGTCGAGCAGCATCATTTCGTTTACGCCGTCGTAATCCCACTCGTCGTGCGGGGTGAACTGGTAGGACCACACCGCCTCGCCGGTATCGGCATCCCGCGCGAAAACCGAACTGGAGAACAGATTGTCGCCGGGACGCTGCGCCGGGACACGCGGGCCGGGATTGGACGTGCCGTAGAAGATCAGGTTAGTTTCGGGATCGTAGCTGACGAACCCCCAGACCGCTCCGGCGCCGTTCTGTGCCATTCCCGCAGGCCAGGTGGTCAGGCCGAGATCCTCGCCCTCGAGCTGCGGATAGAACGGATCATAGCGCTCGCCGATCTTGACGTCCTCGTCACTGCCGACCGAATAGGCGCGCCACAATTCCTCGCCGCTGTGCAGGTCAAGCGCGGCGATCCAGCCTGCAACGCCCATTTCGCCGCCCGAATTGCCGACGAAGACTTTCCCATCGGCGACAAAGGCGCTCATCGTCATCGTGATGCCCTTGTCCACGTCGGCCATCTTGGTGCGCCAAACTTCCTCGCCTGTTTCGGTATCCACCGCCACCACGTGGGCATCGAGCAAATTATAGATCAGCAGGCCATCGCCCAAAGCCCAGCCGCGCAGCACCGCGTCGCAGCATGCCTTGCCGATGGCCATGGCCGAAGGCTTGGGTTCGAAGACCCATTTTACCGCTGGCCCCGGCTTGGTCAGGTCGAGCGCGAAAGCACGATTGGGGAAGGGTGATACGAGGTACATGGTGTCGTCTTCGACCAGCGGTGCGCCTTCATGCCCATAGAATGCACCGTCGGAAAAGGACCAGGCGACCTTGAGATCACTCACATTGGTGCGATCGATCTGGTGAAGAGTAGAGAAGCGGGAGTTTGCATAGTCTCCGGCCTGGCTCGTCCAGTCGCCCACATCACTGCGCGGAGCCGGATCGAAGGTGCCGAGTGTGCCGCCGATCCTGTCGGACTGGACTGGTCGTTCGATCTCGTCCGCATCGGTTTGATTGCAAGCGCTACATGCCAAGATCAGAATGGCCAGAATGCCACTGACTTTTGGTATGCGAACCTCATCCAAATGGACTTCTCCGTAATCAAGCGCGCTCGTCATGCCGTCGCCCCAGTTTTCCGGCCAGTTTTCCGGAGAGCGCATTTTTTCAATGCCCAACCCGGGTCGCCGTTCCGAAATTCTGTCGTGCAAAACGATACAGCCAGAGCAAGATCGAGCCCTCGGCAATGCTGGCCGCCGTGAATGAGCAAGGCGGGCAACCCCCTGCGATATTTGCATTTACGAAAGGAGGCTCGACCAAAAGCTCCAATTCGAGCCTGATCTCAGGGTGGAGGAACTTGGTCACCTGGCATGCAATTACGGCGAAGTCTATTTTGCGTTCGCGCCCGAGTGCTGAACCAGCACCTCTGTCAGCCTGCCGAGCAAATCCGCTTTCCTCCAGGGCTTCCGAACCACCGGCGCCGATGCAACGGGAGGTTCGAGACGATCCGATCCGACGTAACCGGTGACGACCACGTATGGTATTCCAGCCTGGTTCATCGCCTCGGCCACCTCGATGGTGGGAACACCATCAAGGTTGAGGTCCAGCAACACGGCGTCAGGGTTGAATGAAGCAATCGCTTCGAGGGCCGCTTTCACTGTCGGCGCGAATTCCAGCACGTCACACCCCTCGTCGAGGAGGAGTTGTTCGACTTCCATAGCGACCAACACCTCATCTTCCACGATGAGGATCTGCCGCCCGGCCAGCACACTCTTATCTTGTTCTATGCTGACTCCTCACCGACAGGAAATTCGATCTCGGCGGTGAAACCGTCCGGATCGAACTTTAGTTCCGCCTTGCCGTGCAATTCGAACCTGCATGATCGCTCCACCAGCTTGGTTCCGAAACCCTCCTTCCGGGGAGGGCTGACAGGTGGCCCGCCCGTCTCACGCCAGCAAATGCTGACCCATTGCTCACCGTCCTCCTTCGCGAGCGACCATTTCAAATCCAGGCGTCCTTCCGGAGTAGACAGCGCGCCGTACTTGGCCGCATTGGTCGAAAGCTCGTGGAGGATCAGCGAGAGGCCGAGCCCCTGTTTGGGCAAGAGCCGAACCGGCGGTCCGCCGAACGAAACAGCCTTTCCCATGGCATTGTCGTACGGCTCGAGCGAAGCTTTGACGAGCTTCTCCAGGTCGGCAGACTGCCACTGGGTTTCCAGCAGCAGCCCGTGCGCGCGCCCCAGCGCCTGAAGCCTTGCGGTGAAGGTGTCGCGAAACTCCTCGACCGATGAAATATCTCGGCTGGTCTGGGCGGCGAGCCCCTGAACGACCGCAAGGGTGTTCTTGACCCTGTGACTGAGTTCCTGCGTCAGAAGTTCGCGCTCGCGCTCCGCTTCCTTGCGCTCGCTCACATCCTGGAACAGCACCCCCACCTGGTTTGCATCGGGTTCGCCAAAGGGGAAGGCGAAGACTTCGTAATAGTGCCCCAGCACTTCGGCAGGGGCTTCAAAATGCTTCTGCTCGCGGCTCTGGGCAACCTCGCCATAGATTTCGAACCAGTGATCTTCGTGTTCCGGTTCGATTTCGCGCATCGTCTTGCCGACAACGTTGCGCAGGTCGGTCTGCGCGGCGAATGCGTTGTTCACTTCGAGAAAACGGAAATCGCTCGGCTTGTCATTATCGTCGAAAATGACTTCGATTACGCAATAGCCCTGGTCGATCGAGTTAAACAGGGTCCTGTACCGCTGCTCACTATCGATCAGGCGCTTTTCAGCTTCGCGACGACCGCTGATGTCCACGAAGCTCACGACGACACCTTCGATGTGGTCTTCCATCGTCCGATAGGGTCTGATGCTCATCATGAACCAGCGCCCGTCGGTGCTGGCCAGTTCGGTTTCGCGCGGTGACAGTTCCTTCAGTACCGCGCGGAGCTCGGCTTCGATATCGTCGTGTTTCAAGCCGGTGCGTAAAATCGGTCAGGGGTCGTCCGACATCCAATTCCTTCACGTTGAACAGGTTCGCCACCGGGGGAGTGAACATTCGGATGCACAAGTCCCGGTCGAGGAAAAGCGTGCCGATTTCCGTCGCGGCCGTAAGGTTGCGCAGGTCGCTATGGGCGCTCGAAATGCTGGCGAGCTTGTCTTTCAGTTCCGCATTTACCGTCTGAAGCTCCTCGTTCATGGACTGGAGTTCTTCTTTCGAGGTTTCGAGTTCCTCTGCGGTCGAACGATATTCCTCGTTGATCGACTGAAGTTCTTCGTTGGCCGCGCGCAGTTCCTGCACCGAGAAATCGTGCTCGCTGCGGCTTTGCGCCAGCGCTTCCTTCGCCGCCTTGAGTTGCGCATGAAGCCGTCTGAATTCGTCGGGCTTCACGTCTTCTGTATCGATTCCATCGACGGGCGGTTCGACCACCCCGCCGTCCAGGAAAAGGATCAGGGCACGTGGTGTCGTTCCGGCAGCCGATTTGGTCGGCAGCACGTTGAGCGCGACCAATCGTTTTTCGCCATCGAACGCGACAGCTATTGCCGGGGTGAGCGTCGGCAACTGCCTGTCGAGAGCACGATCGAGAGCATTGGCAAGATCGAGCCGGAGTTCGGGCCGCACGACAGACGAAATACGCCCGCTGAACTCGCCCCCGGAATGCAGCAGGTACCGCCCGGCATGCGGCGACAGGTTAACGATCTGATGGCCTTCCCCTACAAGCGCGCTGGGAGGAGCCGCGTTCTCAAGCGCTGCCTCGTGGCTGGCAGACGGATCGCGCGCTTTCTGCTTCGTTTGATTGCGCGCCCTTACACCTAGTGCATCCACTTCCTCATGGTTTTGCGACTGGACCAGTAGCGGAAAGACATTCGCTGCCCTCCCGCTCGATCGGTAAATCTTCGCATCGCGATTGATCGGTGCGAACAGTTGGTCAGCAACGTCGGCGTTTTCGGCGGATCCAAGAAACAGATAACGATTGGGTCGCAAGGAGTAGGAGAACAAGGCGCACAGCTTCTGCTGGAGCGAGCGATCGAGATAGATCAGCAGGTTCCGGCAACACACCAGGTCGAGCTTGAGGAACGGGGGATCCTTGAGGACGCTGTGCGAAGCGAACAGTACCATTTCGCGCAAGTTCTTGCGGATACGGTAATGCGAGCCTTCCCGAACGAACGATGATTTCAGGCGCTCCTCGGAGACATCGGCCTCGATTGCTTCTGGATAGAGCCCCTCGCGCGCCGTGGCGAGCGCACCCTGGTCGAGATCGGTCGCAAAGATCTGCACCGGAACATGGATCTTCCTGCGCTCCATTTCTTCGCGCATGAGGATGGCCAGACTGTACGCCTCCTCTCCGGTTGCGCAGCCTGCTACCCAGGCACGAACCCCGTCGGGTTCGAGATCGTCGAACAGTGGAGCGATCGCATCCCTGGCCAGCGCTTCGAACGATTCCCGGTCACGGAAGAATTGCGTGACCGAGATGAGCATATCCTCGAACAGTTCGCTCGCTTCTTCGGGCTCTTCCTGCAACAATTTCCTGTAGGATTCCAGATCCTTTACGCCTTTCACCTGCATCCGCCGCGCGATCCGGCGCATGACGGTTGCGCGTTTGTAGGCGGAAAAGTCGTGACCCGTGCGGGCATGGAGGAAGTTCACGATCCGCCGCACCTGGTTGGCCGCTTTGTCTCCGTCTAGTGACCGCACGGCCTCCTTGCTGCGTGCCGTTTCGGCGATCCTCTCTGCCAGGCCGGCGAGCGGCGCGATAAAATCCACGAGGCCGGTGGCAATCGCGCTTTGCGGCATCGAGGGAAACTCTGCATCGCGCGGATCCTGCACGATGATCACGCCTCCGGCCTCCTTCACGGCCCCCACGCCTACCGCGCCATCGCTGCCCGCGCCGGTCAGGATGACTGCGAACCGTCTCCCGGACCGGATGCGATGGAGCGAAAGAACATGTCGATCGGCGCGCGATTGCCGCGCTTCTGACTGAAAGGGCGAGCGTGCAAGGCCCCGTCCTGGATGACCAGCTCCCTGTCGGGGGCGATCACGTAGACGCAATTGGGTTGGAGTTGTGGAGAATCCTCCACCTGCAGGACCGGCATTTTCGTGACGTCGCCCAGGATTTCGTTAAGGACGCTGCGGTGTTCCGGGGCGAGGTGGACGATAACCACATACGCGAGGCCGAGATCGGTCGGCAGATCGCGGAACAGGGCCTGTAAGGCTTTTACTCCGCCCGCCGATGCGCCGATCCCGCAGACCGGAGTGAAAGACTTCCCGGCGCTATCTTCCCCCAACTTCGTCAATGACTTGTCCTCCATATGCGAATTTGGATCGACCCTGCCGTAATCAAAGTCAACTGGCGAGCACGCCGGGTCTGGCAGACAGACTGCCGGATGACAGAAGCCATCCGGCCTGCTGGCGGGGCATCACAGGCCGAACGGATAAAGGTCGTCGGCACTGCCGCCGTGTGGTTCTGTCCCGGCAAGCGGTTGCAGGGCACTTGTCTCATCGAACCAGCAATAGGCATCGAACTGCCTGGGCAGCACGGCCTCTGTGTAGTGGCTCCAACGTTCGGTTTCGGGCCTGTAGATGACGCCGATAAAGCGTTCCAGCCGCGGTTGCGACAACCGCTTGGCAAGCGCCGGGGATGATGCGAAGTCGAGCAGCATCGGCGACTTGCCGCTATCGTGACAGAGCCTTTCATAGCTGTCGCGGCGCGACGGATTGATCGCCATCCTCTCGTGTTCGCCATCCCAGTCACTGGCCGCAGTGACCGTGCCGCCATGCGTGCCGAAGCCGATCAGGGCGACATCATCGCCCCACTTTTCGCGCGCAAGCTGGCCGATATTGTGCTCCCCGCGCACCTGTCCCATCTCGGTGGCGCGGGCATCGCCGATATGGCTGTTGTGCGCCCATACCAGGGCCTTGGAGTCGGGGCCGCGTTGATCCAGCAAATATTCCAGCGTCTCGGCCATATGGCTATCACGCAGGTTCCAGCTTTCCGCGCCGCCGTAGTACATGATCCGGTAGTATCGCTCTGCCGAGGCCACCAGGCGCGCATTCATGGCTGCGTCGAAGCTGTCGCCATCGTGTTCGAGAGCCCTTTCAAGCAAGTCCTGGCACTGGTCCACGACGGGCTGCTCGCATTCGGCAAACCCCGATTGCATGGCCGCCCTGCCATAGGTGGCAGGATCTGCCTGCCAGGGCGTAAGGCATCCATAGCGCTCGCGCGCTACCTTGGCTGCCTGCGGATGGTTCTCGTCGAGATAGCCAAGGATGGCCGCGATCGAGGCACTCATGTTGTAAATGTCCAGCCCGTAGAAGCCGGCCTGGTCTTCCGCCGCTTTGCCGGAATTGATCTCCTTCAACGCTTGCAGCAGGTCCGGCATGACCGTGTTCCGCCACATCCAGGTGGGGAAGCGCTGGAAAGGCTGGCGGCTGCTTTGACCTGACGGTCTCTCGCGGATCAGCCGGTCGTAGGCGGAGGCATCGGGCCAGTCCCCTTCCACAGCAACGATGGTGAAGCCATGGCGCTCGACAAAGCGGCGCGTGATGGCGGCTCGAGCGCGGTAGAATTCATGCGTGCCGTGGCTTGCCTCGCCCAGCATGACGATGCGCTTGTCTGCATAGCGATCGAATGCGGCGGCAAAATCGGGATCGTCGAGATCCGGCAACTCCTGCCCTGCTTGAGCAATAAGCTGCGGCGTCGTCTGGTTGCGCGAAACCTCGTGATTGTGGGCCGAGCGGGTACCGTTTTCCGCAATGGCTCCCGGCAGCAGGGGGACAAAGCGTACCGGGGCAATTTCGCGACTTTCCCAGGTGTTCTCGTCCGTCCGGGTGATGCAGGTCAATTGCTGCACGCTTTCTGCGCCCACGGGGATGACCAGCCGCCCGCCGATCGCAAGTTGCTGTTTCAGCGCCGGCGGAACTTCGTCGATCCGCGCCGCGACGAGGATGGCATCGAAAGGAGCTTCCTGCGGCAGGCCCGACATTCCGTCTCCCGCGATGATCCGGCAGTTGTCATAACCAAGCGATTCCACGCGTTCGGCAGCCGTCCGCGCAAGCACTTCGAAACGTTCGATGGCAAAAACCTGCTTCGCGATACGCGACATCACGGCGGCGGCATAGCCAGAGCCTGCGCCTACCTCCAGAACGCGGTCCGCAGGTTCGATTTCCGCGGTATCGATCATGGAAGCCACAATGAAAGGCTGGGAAATCGTCTGGTCCTCGGCGATCGGCAAAGGGCCGTCCTCGTAGGCAAATTCGGCCAGTTCCTCGGGCACGAAGTTCTCGCGCGGTACCTTGCGAAACGCGTCGAGTATCGCGGGATCGGTGATACCGCGCGCAGCGATCTGGCGCTCCACCATCTTGTTCCGCTGGTTTTCTGAGTTCTCCATCTGCCGTCCTTCCCGGATGCAGCGGTTCAGCGACTGCTGCACCCTTGCGAATTCTCTCACTGATCTCAACGAGGAGCGCCGCGGATCGTGCCGAGATTCCTGCCGCTGGCAGGCGGATCCCCTCGCGGTCGCGGTCTCCGATGCGGTGCCACAAAAGAAGTGGCTTTCGAACAACGGTGGCTGTGCGCCCCGATTGCGGATCGAAGGGATCAAATTGTGCTCTGTCCGAAGCGGACCGACAGCGTGTTTGCGCTGCCGGTCCATCCTGATCTCAGAAGGCGATGGAAGCCGAAGCCTTTATCGTGCGCGGTGTACCCTGCAGCAGGGCAGGGTTGAATGCGTCGAAGGCGCTGGCCCAATAGGCTTTGTCCGTCACGTTATCGACAGTCAGCCGCAGTGTAACCGGCGCATCACCAGCCGCGAAAACGTATCGCGCGCCAAGGTCCAGCACCGTCCAGCTATCGAGTTGCAAGGTGTTCGCCGCATTGGCTTCCTGCTCGCCGGTGTGCGTGACGCGGCCGTTCAGAGTGAGGCCGGGGACGAAAGGCAGATCCCATTCGACATTCGCATTTGCCGTAAATTCAGGCACGCCCGCCGCGTCGAGCCCGCTGTCGAACTCCGAATTGGTAAAGGCGAGCCCGGCGATCACGCGAAGGCCCGGCGCCAGCTCGCCGTTCAGCGTCGCTTCCACCCCCTCGTTCGTCTGTTCTCCGATGTAGGCGAAGCGCGTGCCGCCCGCCCCGTCGTCCTCGGCGCCAGCGCCCGGCCGTTCAATTCTGTAAAGCGCTATCGTGCCGAAGATCGCCGGATCGAAATACAGCTTCCCGCCCACTTCGTACTGGGTGGAGCGGCGCGGGGCGAGCGTCGTGCCGAAGTTCGAGAACAGCACGTCGGAAACGCGCGGACCTTCCTGAAGGGCTTCGATGTAATTTGCGTAAAGGGAAAGGCCCTCCATCGGCTTGATGACAAGGCCCGCTACCGGCGTTACCGCATCGTCGTTGTATTCGGTAGCAAGGTCGCCACCGAAGTAGCTGAACACCTTCACATTGATGCGTTGGAGCCTGGCTCCGCCGGTCAGCAACACGCGCTCGTCCCACAGCCCGACCGTGTCGGAAGCGAAGACGCTTTGCAGCTTGCGTTCGGTGATCGGGAAGGGATTGTCCAGGTCGCCGCCAACGAAAGCGGTATCCTGCGGGGCGACCTGCACGGGATCATACAGGTTCGTCGGGAATGGGTTGAAGAAATCATAGGCGGTGCGATCCTGCTGCCAGATCGCGTTGCCGCCGAAATTGATCGTGTGCGTCACCGGCCCGGTTGCGAACTTTCCGCGCAGGCCCGCTTCCACCGCCTCGTTATCCTGCTCGTAGGGGATGAAGGAATGGAAGCCGCTGGCGCCATCGCCGGTTGCTGCATCGCTCACCTGGATGCCACCGTAGATACCTTCCTCGTCCCCGCGCCGCGCGCCTGCCTTGGCATAGACGAGAACATCGGGCGCGAGATCGTATTCGAGGCTCAGCGTGCCGAAGACATCGACAAGATCGGTGTAGGTGTAATCCTGCGCGTAATTCGCATCGGCATCGGGCACGGCGGGAATGGCATTGGCCAGCAGCGTCACCTTGGGCCGCAGGCTGTCGACGCGCACGTCCTGATAGGCAAGGTCGAGCGCGGCGCGGAAGGCTCCGCCATCGTAATCCAGCGCGCCGCCCAGCACCTGCGTGCGGCGATCCTCGCGATCGATCGACACCTCGCCATCGCGGTAGGCACCGTTAACGCGAACGCCCCACTCGCGGCCCTCGCCAAAGCGGCGGGAAACGTCGAAGCTGCCGCCGATGTGGCCCTTGCCAACGAAAGTTGCGGTGGCGCGGGAGCGGTTCTCGTCTGCGCGTTTCAGTTGCAGGTTCACACTGCCGCCAAGGCCCGGTGCCACCGGGTGCCGCACCGTTCAGAAAGGCACTCGATCCATTCAGGACCTGTACCTGCTCGAATAACTCTGGCGCAATCAACTGGCGCGGGGCGATGCCATAAAGGCCGTTTACGCCCAGATCGTCACTGAACAGCGAAAAGCCGCGGATCACGAACTGTTCGGACGCGTTGCCGAAGCCGTAGGTGGTGCGGACGGTGGGATCGTTCTCCAGCACCTCGCCAATCGTCAGCGGCTGCTGGTTGTAGATCAGCGTCTCGTCGAAGCTGCGGATCGAGAAGGGCAGGTCTTCAGCGCGCTGGTTGCCCAGCACACCGGCCTCGCCGCCATTGACGATCTCGGTCGCATTGTCGCGCTGCGCGGTGACGATGATCGAGCCCGCATCCTGATCCTGGGCGGAGGCGGGAGATGCCAGTGCGGCGGCAATGACGAAGGCAGGCAGGCAGGATCGGCGGTAGCTCATGATTGGTCCTTGGATTGAGATGAGAAGCTCAGCTGCGTTTCGCGAAAGCGAACACGGCTGCGAGGATGGGCAAGAGAAGCAGGGCCCATGAAAGGGCATCGGGCAGGCCATCACCGGTCAGCCCCAGAACAAGACCAATGACGCTGGCAAGCAACAGCAGCGCAGGAATGGCAAAGACCCGCGCAAGGCTGGCGCGCTGGCGGCGGGTGGCGGTCTTCTGCGCGCTCATGCCGGCATGCCCCGCGCAGCGCCGGTGTCGATCTCGTCGATACGTCTCTCGATCCTGGCGGGCGAGCGGCGGAACCACAGCACCAGCCCGGTCCACAGCACCCAGATCGTGGCCAGCGTCAGCACTGCCCAGATCAGCTTGAGCGGAAGCCCGCCGTAATCGCCGAAATGCAGTGGCTTGGACATCATCAGCGCCTGGTTGATTGCCGGCATGGCGCGCGCGTCTGTCAGTTCGGCGCTGCGCGCATCGACCAGCGCAGGCGTCAGCAGGTGCTGGGTAAGGGGGCGGTCTCCCTGGAAGAATACTGCGTAGTGATGGCCCGTGCTCCAGTCGCCGCCGGGAAAGCCGATGAATTGCGGCGATCGGCCGGGCAGGGCAGACTGGGCAGAGGCCATTGCCGCGTCCAGCGAGCCATAGCGGGCGGGATCGAGCGGCGCGTCCCCTGCATATTGCGCGGTCATTTCCGCCAGTTCGCCATTGCGCCAATTGTCCACCAGTGGATCGGCAAAAGCATTGATGACGCCGGTCACGCCCACCACCAGCATCCACCCCAGCGCGACGATGCCGAGCAGGTTGTGCCGGTCGAGGGTCTTCACCCGGCGGCTGCGATTGGTGCGCAAGGTGCCGAACGAGAGGCGGCGCATGAACGGCGCATAGAGCACCACGCCGGAAACGAGGGCCGTGACGAAGAGCGCACCCATCACTCCCAGGAACAGCATGCCGGGCAGGCCGAGGAACAGGTCCGTGTGCAATTGCAGGACGAAATCCATGAACCCGCCGGTTGGTGCCGGGCCGATTATCTCGCCGTTGCTGCGATCGAGGAACAGGAGAGTCATTTCATTGCCAGGCGCATCGGGGGCGGGGCCGGTGGTCACCGTCAGCAGGGGGCTGTCCTGGCTGAAAGCCATGAACAGCGGCACTTCACCGGAACGCTCTGCCAGCGCCAGGTCCAGCATTTCGTCCAGCGCCACGCCGTTTTCGGCAGAGGGCGGCCCCGCCAGTGTCGTTTCGTAATCTTCGCCCGTGACCGTGTCGATCTCGTCATGGAAGATCAGCGGAAGGCCGGTGACGCACAGCAGCAGCAGGAACAACGTCGAGACAAGGCTGCTCCACTTGTGCACGAGGAACCAGACTTTGATGGTCGAACGCTTCACTGAAACTCCGTCATGCAGGAAAAATAGGTGTCGAATCTCGATCTTCCGGTCGCCTAGGGCCGGGCAAGTCCAGCGTCAATGATAATAATTCGCATTAGCGTAAAGGCAGGGGACGGATAGACCCAGATCGGCCCTTGATTTTTCGTCCCTATTTCGGACGGCGGTGTTGTCGTGTTCCAAGTGCAATTCAGGAAACTCATGCTAGAGAGATCGAATTGACGCGCACCCAAGCGACTAAGAGATTGTGCCGATGACCGAAAATACGCAGTCGACTGCCTCGCAAGGTTGCGACGAAATTGGATGGAACGAAGCTGATCGGCTGGCGGCGCTGGAACGCTATTCCATTCTCGATACCGAACGCGAAGCAGCCTTCGACGATGTCGCCCGTCTCGCTGCCGACCTTCTCGATGCGCCGATCGCGGGGGTCGGCTTTTTCGCTTCGGACCGGCAATGGTTAAAGGCAGAGACGGGCCTGGGGCAGGACGAACTGCCCCTCGATCTTTCGATCTGCCGCCACGCGATGCGGCAATCGGGTGTGTTCGTGGTGCCCGATCTTACCAGCGATGAACGGTTCGAAACCAACCCCATGGTCGATACGCAGGACGGTCTGCGGTTCTATGCGGGCGCCGTCCTCGAAACACCCGACGCGATTCCAGTGGGAGCGGTGTTCGTGTTCGACACCCAGGCGCGGCCTGCTGGTATCAGCGAACGACAGGAGCGGGCGTTGCGGGCGCTCGCCCAGCAGACCATGGCACAGCTTGAACTGCGGCGTTCGGAAGCCGCATTGCGGGAGAGTGAAGCGCGCTTTCGCAACATGGCTGACAATGCTCCGGTCATGATGTGGGTAACCGATGCGACCGGATATTGCACTTACCTCAACAAGGGCTGGTATGTGTACACGGGTCAGACAAGGGAGGAGGCCGAGGGGCTCGGCTGGCTTGACGCCACGCATCCCGATGATGTTGCCGATGCGAAGAAGATTTTTCTCGAGGCGAACGCCGCCCAGCGCCCGTTCCGCCTCGAATACCGGGTGCGCCGGGCCGATGGCAACTACCGTTGGGTGATCGATGCCGCCATCCCCGCGGTTTGGCGAAGATGGCACGTACCTCGGCTATGTCGGTTCGGTCATCGATATCGACGAGCGTCGCGAGCATGAGAACCGCCTTGCCCTGAGCGAGGAACAGTTGCGGCTCGCGCTGGAAGTTGCAGAGATCGGCCAATGGGATGTGGACCCGGCCACCGGTGACATGTTCTGGCCGCCCAGCGTGAAGACAATGTTCGGCATATCGCCCGAGGTGCCGGTTACGCTGAATGACTTCTACGAAGGTCTTCACCCCGAGGATCGCGCCAAAACGCGCGCCGCTTACGAGGCAGCCAGCGATCCCGATCTGCGCGCGCTGTACGATGTCGAGTACCGGACAGTCGGGAAGGAAGACGGCGTAATCCGCTGGGTCGCAGCAAAAGGCCGTGGGCTGTTCACTCCCGAGGGGGTCTGCCACCGCGTGATTGGCACGGCAATCGACATCACCGCACGCAAGGCAGGGGAGCTTCGGTTGCGCGAAAGGGAAGCTGAACTGCGTGCGCTCAATGCCGACCTTGAACGCAAGGTGACGGAGCGCGCCATGGGGCGGAGCCGCACCTGGCAACTGAGCCCGGAAATCATTGGCGTTGCGAACACGCAAGGCTTCTTTGAACAATCCAACCCTGCATGGATGGAAGTGCTGGGCTGGACCGAAGCCGAAGTGTCGTCCACGCCGTTCTTCGAACTTGTTCATCCTGACGATCATGAAAAGACCGAGGCCGCCTGGCGCGGTCTGAAAGAACGAGGCATTCCAGCCCTGCGTTTCGAAAATCGCTACCGCACGAAAAGTGGCGATTGGCGCTGGCTATCGTGGGTGGCGGTTCCCGACGAGGACAAGGTCTATTGCAGCGCCCGGGATGTGACAGACCAGAAGCAGCAGGCTGCCGCCCTGACACAGGCGGAAGAGGCGTTGCGGCAAAGCCAGAAGCTCGAGGCGATGGGCCAACTGACCGGAGGGGTGGCTCATGACTTCAACAATCTCCTCACCCCGATCATCGCCAGCCTGGACATGTTGCAGCGCAAGGATGTGGGTGACGAGCGGGTAAAGCGCCAGATCGACGGAGCATTGCAATCTGCCGAGCGGGCCAAGACCCTGGTTCAGCGCCTGCTGGCGTTTGCGCGGCAGCAGCCGTTGCATCCCAAGGCTGTCGATGTCGCGGAACTGGTGGGTGGCATGACGGACCTGATCACCTCCACTGTCGGACCCTCCATCGAAGTGCTCGTCGAAGTCGGGAAAAGCTGCCCTCCGGCCTATGCCGACGCCAACCAGCTGGAGATGGCGCTGCTCAATCTGACGGTTAACGCCCGCGACGCCATGCCCGAGGGCGGCCGGCTGACGATTGGCATCGACTGCGAGACAGTCTCCGAGGACGAGCGGCGCGGGCCTGGCCGAGGGGACTTACGTCCTGCTGCGGGTTGCGGACACTGGCAGCGGCATGAGCGAAGAAACCATACGACGCGCTATCGAGCCGTTCTTTTCGACGAAGGGTATCGGCCGCGGTACGGGACTTGGCCTATCGATGGTACACGGGCTGGCGGCCCAGCTTGGCGGCAATTTGTCGATCAGCAGCGAAGTCGACCACGGTACCACGATCGAATTGCGATTGCCTGCCAGCCATCACCTGGTCGAGAAGGAAATCAAGGTGGATGATACGCAACCGAACTCCGGCCATGCCGGAACCGTACTCCTGGTGGATGACGAAATACTGGTGAGAATGGGCACTGCCGATATGCTGGAGGACCTTGGCTACAAGGTCGTGGAAGCCAATTCAGGCGAGGAAGCGCTGCGGCTTCTCGACGAAGGATTGATGCCGGACATGATGCTGACCGATCATCGAATGCCGGGAATGAATGGTGCTGAACTGATCCGGACAGTGCGTGAGAGCCTACCGGAATTGCCGATGGCTCTCCTGTCGGGATACAGCGAGGTCGAGGGCATATCATCCAGCGTCCCCCGGCTCTCGAAACCGTTCCGCGCCGCCGAACTGGAAGACTGTCTGGCGAAGATGTCCGCGTGAATTCTTGCGCCGGGTCCTGGCAGTGAACGGCGGGGCCGTCCATTTGTCACTGCTGATAGAGCAGCGACCAGAAATGCGGCCCGTTTTCCACGTCCCACTCTTCGATGACCCGAAAGCCCATGCTCTCGTAGAACGAAGCATTGCTGGCCCGTGCAGTTTCGAGATAGGTCGGCAAGCCGTCTTGCCCGGCGATCATCAGGCCCTGACGCATCATCGCATGGCCCCATCCGGAACCCTGCATTTCCGGCTCGACGCCCACGAAATGGACGTACCAGAAGCGTCCCCCCGGAAAGTGACTTTCAATCGCCTTCGATAGTGCGAGGGAGCGCAGGACATGGCGCCCGAATATGCCCAGCAACTGCGGCGCATTGCGGGCTATGGTGGAAAACGGCAAGACGGCTGTGCCTGGCGGCTGCCAGATCGAAGCCGCGTCGAAATTCCTCCCCCGCACGATCCGCGCCGTCGGCCCGTGCAGGCGCAGCAGCAGGGCGAACAGTCGCTTCATCCGGGCAAGCCGCGTGGTGTGATCGGGGAATAACCAGGCAAACACCGGATCATCGAAAAATGCGCGCGCCAATAGCGGGGAAATGCGTTGGTAATCGTCGCTCTCGGCGAGTTGCAGCGGATGGTCATCCATTGGGGTCGAACTCAGCTCGACCGGGGCAAGCGCGCTTGCAGATAGGGATTCATGAACATCGGCGTCACCATTGGCATGAAACTGGCGGCGTCATAATATTTCGAGACATAATCCGCGTCGAGGGAGTTGAGCTTGCCCCAGTGCGCCTTGAACGGAATGTTCGCCGCTTCCAGCGCTTTCCACAAACCGTCGAGATGGGGTGCGATCCTGGCCTTCTCGGCGTCATTCAGGAAGTCGGTCAGATACTGGAAATTGAGTTTCACGATATAGGGCAGGCCCGGCCAGTTCCATGGTGACATCCAGAAATCGTCGGTTCGCGTGCATTCGATTTCCACCGGCAGGTTGGGCCATTTGTTGGCCTTGAAGTAGCTGCGGCAGACATCCATGACCTGCGGCAGTTGCCTGGGGTCGAAACTCCACTCCGCCATCGTAACCTGGAGGTGCGCCTTGCGATCGCAGGGGATGATGTTGCGCATCGGCCCGGTCGCCCCCATGGGCTTCGTGACCCAGCCAATCGCCTTGTACGCCAGCGCAAGCAACGTATCGGTAAACGGGCCGCTGTTGAACAGCATCTCGTTGCCTTCCATGAGCTCGCGAACCAGCGCTTCTGTCGTATCGGCGGGATAATCGCCCGTTGGCGGATTGGCGGGATCAGTCGGCGTGAAGGGAACCGCGGTCCAGCGCAGACAGCGCTTGTCATCCTGTGGCAACCACTCGAAGCGCCAGAACTGGTACTTCTCGCATGTGCCAGGAATGTCGTCGAGAATGGTGTCGAGGTCGACCATCTTGAATTCGCCGGTAAAATACAGCTCTGGCACGAGGTTGAAGCAAACCCGCGTCATGAAGCCGACCACGCCGAGCGAAGCGACGATGCCGGGGAAATTGGCATCTCCGACGCTGACTCTCTTCGTTTCGAATGTCGTGCCGTCGGCTCCCGGTGCCAGAAATTCGACCCATTGCAGGCCTTCATAAACGCTGGTGTGGATCGTGGCACCGGCGGTATTCGTCGCGATCAGTCCAGCCATGGTCTGCGCATCGGTGCCGCCCAATGCCGTGAGAGACAAATTGTGATCGGCGGCTCTCTTGAGGAATTCATGCGCATGCATGAAAGCGCTGGCCGTCACCTGCCCGCCGCCGGAATTGGGAGAGACTTCAAACTCCAGCGGCAGGGCGGTGGGATCGACGATGACTTGCGAGGCGAAAATATCGGAGCAGCTGTGCTGGCCGCCCAATATCCGCAACTGGCGGTCACCGAAATTGCCTTGCGCAATCATGGTGAGAATGGACTGCAACTCTGCCAGTGATTGCGGGCGAAAGTAATAGTCAGGGCGTGCAATCGACATAATGCGACCAGTCGGTGATGGTGGCGCCTTCGCCGTAATAATTGGCGGGCAGGGTTTCATCGGACATTGCACTACTCCCTAGTAAGAACTCGCCAGCAGATTATCCTTCGGCAAGTTGAACACCTTCACGGATGATTTCGGTTTGTTCGGGGGCATGCATCAGGCCCAGCGCCCCCCAGCTATCGCCCAGGTTGCGCAAGGACTCGCGCGCGTGCCTGGCTTCTGCACGCCGTCCGGCATGGCCAAGCGAGGCCGTAAGTCCCGCCCAGGTGGCGGGGAAATGTGGCAGTTGCGGTGCCGCTTCAAGCAGGATGTCCGAGGCTTCGTCGTACTTTCGCTGGAACAGGCGGCACAGCCCCATCCCGGTGACGGTCATGGGGCGGACGATGGACATCGGATTGAGCCGCAGGGCATTCTCGAACCGCTCGTAACCGCGATCCGGATTGCCCAGCATCACGTCGTTCCAGGCACCCCAGAACATATTGGTGGCAGAGCCGGGATTGATCTCCAGCGCCCGCTGCGTGAGCCGTTTCGCCTCTTGAGGATCGCCTGCGGCGCTTATCAGCGCGGCGCTGCAATAGCCCAGCACCCGCGCATCGCCGCCCCCATTTTCCAGCGCTTGCCTATAAAGGTCGAGCGCCTTCTCTCGCATCGCCATCGGATCGTCGCTGGCGCCGTTGGCGAAAAGAGTGGCATAGCAGAAGGAGGCAAGCGACGCGGCCCAGGCATTGCCAGCGTCCTTTTCCAGCACCTGTCCCGTCAGCCCGATGGCCTCTTTCAGGGAGGCGCCATCCATCTTGCGGAACACGGCATTGGCACGCCAGTAAAGATCATAGACGTCGGAAGACACGGCCGGATGGTTGCGCGACCGTTCCAGTTCGGCAGTATCGATGGAGGAATCAATTCGCGCGGCGACAGCGCTTGCCACCCGGTCCTGCAACTCGAATATGTCATCCAGGTTATCGTCGAACTTGTCGGCCCAGACTTGCGATCCCTGGATGCCGTCGATCAGCTTCACGGTAATCCGCACGCGATTGCCGGAACGCCGGACGTTGCCATCGAGAAGGTAGCGAACGCCCAGCTCGCGGCAGATCTTCGCCGTATCGCGATGCGGATCGCGATAGGTCAGGCTGGATGATCCGGCGATCACGAAAAGGGTCTGGAAGCGGGCAAGCGCCGTGCTGATCTCCTCCACGATCCCGTCGGCAAAATGGTCTTCGTCATGGCCGGACAGATCTGTCAGCGGCAGCACTGCGATGGATGGCTTGTCGGGTAACGCAAAAGGCGCGCCGCGCACCATTTTTACAGACGGCAATGCCTCGTACTCGGTTTTCGCCTCGCCCCTGAGGTGCCGCGCCACATCGGCAACGAATTGTCGCCAGGCCGTATCCGCCGTGTGACCTTTCCAGTGGGAGAGGTCTGCGGTTTGCGTCAGCTCGAACATGATCGGAAGATCGCACGGCTCGATGCGTGCGGGAACGAGCGTGCCGTTCTTTTCTGCCAGTGTCGCCTCGGCACGCACCCAGCGCGAGGCGACGGACCGTGCGGACCAAAGCACCACCACAGCCTTGGCGCTTCTCAGGGCGTTCTCGGTAACCTCGTCATAGGCTTCTCCGGAACGAAGCGTGACATCCCACCAGACATCCAGCCCCTCCTGGGCAAAGCCCTCGGCATAGAGCCTGGCAACCGCCTGGTCCTCGCGGTTGTAGGAAAGGAAAACGTCAGCATCGGGCAATTGGCACCTCCGGGAAACCCAAATGGCTGCGACCCCGTGATGCTCGCCGAACCGTGGTGGAACCCCACGCTTCTGCGGTCGTCATCAGCCGAGACTAGGCGTGTTCGCCCTTGACTGACAAGGGCAATCGGAATGGACGCTGTTGCGGTTGACCACTGCGCCTTGCAGAACGCCACCCCGGCAATGTGGCTTCAAACGGGCTCGGTCGCGCCGATGGCCGAATACAGGTCGACAAGCGATGTCGCGAGAGCCGCCTCGCTATCGATCAGGGACTGGCGGCTGCTGATGAGCTGGCGTTGCGAATCCAGCACATCGAACAGGCTGGCCAGCCCTTCGCGATAGAGCGCGTTGGACTGTTCGAAGGCCCGTTCGCTCTCCGAAATGGCCTGCGCCAGGTCGTCGTTGCGGTCCGAGAATGCCTGGATGGCGACAAGCGAGTTCTCGACTTCGCCCATCACCTCCAGCACGGCCTGCCGGTATTCCATGAAGCGCGCCTGCAATTCGAACTGCGCGGCGTCCACTTCTGCGCGCCGCCTGCCGCCATCGAAGAAAGGCAGATCGAGCGATGCACCAAGGCTGCCCAGGAAATCGGACAGGATACCCGTGAATGTCCCGTCGCCCACCAGCACCTGGCCCGAAAGCGTGAGCGAGGGCAGCAGGTCCGCGCGTTCGATACCGACATTGGCCGCAGCTTCGACAAGGTCCGCTTCGGCAACCAGCAGGTCCGGCCGACGGCGCAGCAGGTCTGCCGGGACGCCGAGCGCCGGTCCACCAGCGAAAGCTGGAACGCCGATGGTTTCGCCGGGAACAGGCGGCGCGGCGCGTGGTACGTCGCCTGTCAGCACGGCCAGCGCATGGGCAGCCTGCGCGCGTTGCAGTTCCAGAAGGCCACGCTGCGCCCGCGTCTGCGCCAGATCTGCCGCCGCGCGGCGCACATCCAGATTGGCCGAAAGCCCGGCTTCGAAGCGCAAGGTAACGATCCGCAGCGTCTGTTCCTGCAACTGGGTCGATTCGTCCAGCAGGACGAGCCTCTCGCCCGTGCGGCGCAATTCGATATACTGGCGCGCAACCTCGCCCGCGACGATGCGTTCAAGATCGGCCACGAGGTAATCGGCAGCAGCCACGCGGGCGGCGGCAGCCTCTATCTGCGCGGACAAGCGACCGTTGATATCGGGGTCGAACAGCGCCACGCCGCCAGCAGACAGCCCATCACCGACATCATCCGATGTCACATCGATCCCGACATCCGCCACCCCATCCACCGTGGGCAGGCGATCGCCTCGCGCGGCCCGAAGCAGAGCTTGTGATGCGAAGAGGCGTTCGCGGGTCGCCGCGATATCCAGATTGGCGGCAAGTGCCTGCTCCACCAGTTCATTCAGGCGGGGATCGTCAAAACCCTTCCACCACTCGCGATCCTGCTCCAGCGGCGGGCGGTATTGCGCGGCGAAGGCGGGCGGGAGTTCGATATCCGAAGGGCCCGGCGCTTCCGGCACGGTTGTGGCGCAGGCCGAAAGCGACAGCGTCGCAACCAGCAGGGATAGCGGGGCACGTTTCATGCGGCGGAAAGCGCCGCTGCTTCATCGGCCCCTTCAATCTCCTCCCGCACGCGTTGCAGATCGACGCTGCGCGGTTTGCCGAAGCGAGCGATACCCATGTATAGAACCGGCGTCAGGAACAGGGTGAATACGGCCGCGATCCCCAGGCCGCCGAAAATGACCCAGCCGATCGACTGGCGCGCTTCTGCACCAGCCCCGCTGGCAAGGATCAGCGGCAGGGCACCGACGACGGTGGAGATCAGCGTCATCGCGATGGGGCGCAGGCGAATGGTCGCGGCTTCTTCCACGGCCTCGCGCAGGTCGCGGCCTTCCTGTCGCAACTGGTCGGCAAACTCCACGATCAGGATGCCGTTCTTGGCCATCAGGCCGATCAGCATCACCAGCCCGATCTGCGAATAGATGTTCAGCGAAGTGCCCGAGATGAAGAGCGCAAAGACAGCGGCCGCCAGCGCGAAAGGCACAGTCAGCATCACCACCAGCGCGCTGGTAATGCTTTCGAACTGCGCCACCAGCACCAACAGCACGATGACGATGGCAAACAGGTAGGTCATCAGCAGGTCATTGCCGGTTTCCTCCAGCGATTGCGCTTCTCCCTGCAGGATCAAGTCGATATCGTCGGCAATCGTGTCTTCTGCCAGCCGCTCCATCTCGGCCACCGCCTCGGCCAGCGTTACGCCGGGGGCAATCGCGGCTTCTACCTCGATGGCCCGGCGCTGCTCGGTTCGATCCAGTTCGGCGGCGATGCCCTGTTCCACGATCGTGGTGACGCTGGAGAGGGGAACCAGCTGTCCATCGCGCCCGCGAACGTAGAGATTGCGCAGGTCTTCGGGATTGGTGATCGAGACCGTTTCCGAAGTCAGAAATATCGGGATCGACTGGTCGCCCACATTCAGGTCCACCACTTCAAAACCGCCCACCATCGCGCGCAGTGTGAGCGAGAGGTCGGCGAAGTCCACGCCCACATCGGCGGCGCTGCGGCGGTCTATCTGGATGGAGATTTGCGGCTGGGTGGGCTGGTAGGAGATATCGGGATTGGAAAGAATATCGGAGTCGCGATCAATCGCCTCGGCCAGGGCGCGGGCGGACTGATAGATGCCTTCGTATTCAGCGCCGGTCAGCGCCACCTCGACACTGTCATTGCCGCTGCCTCCGAAGCTGAGCGTTCCGCGGCCGCTGGCCGAAGCACGCGATCCGGGGATGCGTGACAGGGGTTCGCGCAATTGCTGCACCACTTCGGTCTGGCTGACGTCGCGATCTTCCCACGGCACCAGTTCAGCCTCCACTTGCACCCGGTTGGGGTCGTAGCGACCGACAATGGAGAGCGTGGAGGTAATCAGCCCCTCATCCACCAGCGGCTGGAGCACGGCTTCCACCTCGTCCAGTTCCCGATCCATGAAATCCAGCCCCACGCCATCCGGTCCCTGCGCGCGAACCCCTACAGAGCCGCGATCCTCATCGGGCACCAGTTCGTTTTCCAGCGTTGTGAACAGCAAACCTGCCGCCACCGCGACGATCACCGAAGTGCCGAGCGTCAGCCAGGGGCGGCCAAGGCAACGGTGCAGGCCACGCGAATAATAGCCACGCAAACGCCCGCCAAAAGCATTCAGCTTGCGCCCGATATCGTGCCAGAACCCCTGTTTAGCATCGTCCCTGCCGCTGGTCAGATCGATGCGCGCCGCCAGTGCTGGCACCAGCGAAAGCGCGACGAAGGATGACAGGATCACCGCCACCGCCAGCACGAAGCCGAATTCGCGGAACAGCCTTCCGGCTTGCGAGGGCAGGAAGGAGATGGGCAGGAACACGGAGACCAGCACCGCGGTTGTCGCCACCACGGCAAAGAACACCTGCCGCGTTCCCAGCACGGCGGCGGCGCGCTTGCCATAAGCCCTTGTTCTGCAGGCGCTGCGCGTTTTCCAGAACGACGATGGCATCATCCACGATCAGCCCGGTGGCCAGCACCAGCGCCAGCAGCGTCAGCAGGTTGATGGAGAAACCCATCAGCCAAACGCCCGCAATCACGCCCATCAGGGCGACCGGGATGGTGGTGCTGGGAATAATCGTCGGCCCCAGCGAGCCGAAGAACAGCAGCATCGTCACCACCACCACCAATATGGTGAAGGCGAGGGTGATGAGGACTTCCGTCACTGAGGTGCGAATGAAATCGGCATCGTCCGAAATCACGCGCACGTCGAGATCGTCGAATCGCGCGTTCACGGTCTCAACGGCTTCGTTCACGGAATCGGATATCTCGATGGTGTTCGAGCCCGCCTGCCGGATCACGCCCAGGCCGACGATGGGTTCGCCGTTGAGACGCACGAAATTGGTGGCATCTGCAGGTGCGAAATAGGCTTCCGACACGTCACCGACGCGGGTGTTGCCGGAAATCACGACGTCCTTGATCAGCTCGGGGTTGCTGGCGTTTGCCTCTGCCCGCACGATCAGTTCCTGCGCGTCGCTGCGGAAACTGCCCACCGGCACATCGAAAGGCGCGCGCTCCAGCGCCTCTGCGACGTCGGAAATGGTGAGGCCGAACCTGTTGAGACGCTGGGGATCGATGGCCACGCGCAATTGCTGCGGGCGCGATCCAAACTCGTCGATGCTGGCCACGCCCTCTGCCGTCAGCAGTTCGGGAATGATGTCATTCTGCACGATCTGGGTCAGTGTCGCGGTATCGTAGGATTGGCTGGAAACGGCCAGCGTCAGGATGGACTGCGCATCGGCATCCGCCTTCACCACCTGCACCTGTTCCACCCTGTCGGGCAGGTCGCGCGCTACACGGGATACGGCTTCGCGTACGTCGGATGCCACGCTGTCCAGATCCGTGCCAGGGTTGAATTCCACGCGAATGCGCGTGTTGTTTTCCTCGCTGGAAGACCGGATTTCGCGCACGCCGCTGACGCGGGCAACGGCGTTTTCCAGGATGCTGGTGACTTCGGCATCCATTGTTTCGGGCGCGGCACCGGGAAGGGTGGCGCTGACGGTGATGATCGGCCTGTCGACATCGGGCAGTTCACGCACTTCAACGCCGAAGAAAGCGGCGAGGCCGGCCAGCACGATCAGCAGGTTGAGAACGCCGATCAGCAGCGGGCGCTTGACCGCCAGCAGCGGCAGGTCGTTGATATCGGCCTTCACTCGCCGTTTCCTGCAGGCCGCGAACCTTCACGCATCTCGACAGCTTGCGTGTCTTCGGTCAGCGGCTGGACAATCTCGACCGACTGGCCCTGGCGCACTTTCTGCACCCCTTCCACGATCACGATGTCGTTCGCGCCGATGTCCGCATCTACCAGTGCACGGCCATCGCGCCGCGAGGCGATCGTGACGGGCACCTGCTGCGCCTCGCCATCCACCACGGTCCACAGGAAAGAGCCTTCCCCGCCCCAGACTATGGCCTCTTCGGGAACAGCAGGGCGGACCACGCCGGCCCCTGCAAAACGCACGCGAAAACTCATTCCGGGACGCAGGCGATCACCCGAATTGTCGATGGCGGTGCGCACGGTGTAGGTTCGCTGGTCGCTGGCGATACTGCTGTCCACCGTCACCACGCGGGCCTGGATGGTGCGATCGGGATCGGAAAAGGGCGTGACTTCAACGCTGGTGCCGGGGGTAAGCCGCGAGAAGGCCGCTTCAGGAGCGGGGAAATCGACATACAGCGTGCCCCGCTGGTCGAGTTGGGCGATAAGCGTATCGGTGCTGACCCTGTCGCCGGGATCGATATCCGTCAGGCCTATGTGGCCGCTGAAGGGCGCCCGGACTGTCCTGTTGGCCAGTGCTTCCTGCGCCTGCTGCAAGCCGACGCGGGCCGATGCCAGCGCGGTTTCGCCGGCTTCGATCTGGCTGTCGGAAATGGCGCCGGTATCCTCGATCCGGCGATAGCGGGCGAGCAGTTGCGATGCCTCCTGAACCTGCACCTGCGCCAGATCCACGGCGAGCCGCTCCTGCCGGGAATCGAGAACCACCAGCGGCTGCCCCTGCCTGACGTAATCGCCTGCCGAAAACCGCACGGACACGACGCGCCCGGCGGTTTCGGGATAGATATCTGCCGATGTCACGGCCCGGGCCGAACCGACGGCCTCCACCTGCAGTTGCTCCGACAGCATCACCGGGTTGTCGGCCACCACGGTCACCGCTTCGTCAGGGCGTGCCTGTTCGTCTCCCGAACAGGCGGCAAGCAGGGATAGCGCGATGCAAAGGCAAATCGGTCGGATGGGCATTCTGGCGGGTTCTAGACAACTCGATACGCATTGAAAGCCATGCTTTAGCCCCTGTCTTGCAAACCGAAGGTCTTGCGCTGATACCTGAAGTGTCCTGATTTGCGCACCCCCCTTCATGCCGACGCGCAGATTTGGTTGGGATAGTGACGGCGCGCTGCTAAGGGGCCGCGCATGCTTACTATTGACGGCCTCACCGTCCGGCTTGGCGGCCGGCCAATCCTCGAACGCGCCAGCGCCACCGTTCCGGTAGGAGCGCGCGTCGGCCTGATCGGGCGCAACGGCGCGGGCAAATCCACCTTGATGAAGGCGCTGATCGGCGAGATCGAACCCGATGACGGCGAAATCTCCAAGCCGTCCCGCGCCCGCATCGGCTATATCGCGCAGCAGGCACCAAGCGGCACGAACACGCCCGAGGAGATCGTGCTGGCTGCCGATACCGAGCGTGCGCGGCTGCTGGAAGAGGCAGAAACCTGCACCGAACCTCACCGGCTGGGCGAAGTGCATGAGCGGCTGCTGGCGATCGACGCCTACAGCGCGCCTTCGCGGGCGGCGAAGATTCTGAACGGGCTGGGATTTGACGAGGACATGCAGCGCCGCCCGGTAGACAGTTTCTCGGGCGGCTGGAAAATGCGCATTGCCCTGGGCGCGCTGCTGTTTTCCGAACCCGATATCCTGCTGCTGGACGAGCCATCCAACCACCTGGACCTGGAAGCCACGCTGTGGCTGGAGAACTTTCTCAAGTCCTATCCCGCCACGCTGGTGGTGATCAGCCACGAACGCGACCTGCTCAACAACGTGGTCGATCACATCCTGCACCTGCAAGGCGGGCAACTGACACTGTATCCCGGCGGGTACGATTCTTTCGAGAAGCAGCGCGCCGAACGCGCCGCGCAACTGGCAGCGGCGAAGGCCGCGCAGGACGCGCAGCGGGCAAAGCTGCAGGATTACGTGGCGCGCAACAGCGCCCGCGCCTCCACCGCCAAACAGGCGCAGTCGCGCGCCAAGATGCTGGCGAGGATGCAGCCCATCGCCGCGCTGTTGGAAGATCCCTCGCTGACGTTCGATTTTCCCGATCCCGCAGAGATGCGTTCTCCGATGATCACGCTGGATGGTGCGGCGGTTGGCTATGGCGGTGCGCCGCCGGTGTTGCAGCGGCTCAACATGCGGATCGATGCCGATGACCGGATCGCCCTGCTGGGCCGCAACGGCAATGGCAAGACCACGCTGGCCCGCCTGCTGGCCGCGCAGCTTTCCCCGGAAGAGGGCGACATGAACGCGCCGGGCAAGATGAAGGTGGGATATTTCACCCAGTACCAGGTGGAGGAACTGTCTGCCGAGGAAACACCGCTGGGACTGATGACGCGCGCGATGGACGGTAAACCCCAGGGCGCGGTGCGCGGGCAGTTGGGCCGCTTCGGCTTTTCCGGCTCGCGCGCCGAGACACAGGTGGAAAGATTGTCAGGCGGGGAGAGGGCCAGGCTGGCGCTGGCCCTGATCACACGCGACGCACCGCATCTCCTGATATTGGACGAGCCGACCAACCACCTCGACGTGGATGCCCGAGAAGCGTTGATCCAGGCGCTGAATGATTATTCGGGCGCGGTGATACTGATCAGCCATGATCGGCACATGGTGGAACTGACGGCCGACAGGCTGATGCTGGTGGATAGCGGTACGGCGCGCGAATATTCCGGCAGCATGGAGGATTACATCGACTTCGTGCTGGGCCGAAACCAGCCCAAGCCTGCGAAAAAGCCTGCTGCGGCAAAACCAAAGCAAGCGCCCGCCGCGATCGACCGGGCGAAAGAGAAATACATGCGTTCCGAACTGGCCAAGGCGGAAAAGGCACTGGCGAAGCTGACGGATCAGGCGGAGAAGATGGATGAGGGCATCGCCGCACTCGCCGCTCGTCAGGCCGGGGCCGATGCCAGCGAGATGGAGGATCTTCTGGCCCAGCGGGCGAAGCTTTCCACCAGGCTGGAAGAGGCCGAAGCGAAATGGCTCAGTGCAGGCGAAGCGCTGGAGGGCGTCGGCTAGGTGCCAGAACCACGATAGCTTCAACCAGCCGGGATCAGAACCGCCGTTCGTGCAATTCTGTCGATTGCGAAGCCAGGCCTGCAACTGTCTGCTGGCGGGTGAAAGGCGAAGGCGGACAGGCCGTGATCCTCCCATCCGCTGCCGGTCATGGCTTCACCGGCAAGATCGGTCCAGCGGCCATCATCGGGGAATCGCGTCATCGCGCCAAGATGCGCTGCGCGGATGGCTGACAGGCTGGCAACGTGATCCTCAAGCGCCAGATCGCGTGCGTCCCAATCTACAGGCATCGACTGGCAATAGGCATTGTTGTTACCGTTCTGACTACGACCGAATTCGTCGCCCGCGGTGAGCATGATGGTGCCAGTGGAAGCGAACAACGTGCCCAGCATTGCCCGCAGGCCGGCAGAGCGGCGGGCGAGAATTGCAGTGTCGTCGGTCGGTCCTTCAACGCCGTTGTTGCAGCTGAAGTTCTCGCCATGCCCGTCACGATTGTCTTCGCCGTTGGCCAGATTGTGCCGGTGTTCGTAGGCGACCGTATCGGCAAGGGTGAACCCGTCATGCGCGGCGAGGAAATTCACGCTGCGGCAGTTGTCGCCGAAAATGTCGGCAGAGCCCGCCATGCGCGTTGCCAGCACGTTCGCGGGACCATCGCCGCGCCAGAACCGGCGCACATCGTCGCGGTAACGGTCGTTCCATTCCAGCCAGTCCGCAGGAAAATTGCCGAGCTGGTAGCCGCCGGGACCGATATCCCAGGGCTCGGCGATCATGACCCTGTCGGCGAGCCACGGATCGGCGGCTATCTCGGCGAAAATTGGTGCGGCTTCGTCAAATCCGGGGACGCGCGCGAGGACGGGGGCCAGATCGAAGCGGAAGCCGTCCACTCCGCATTGGCGGACGAAGTGGCGCAGCGTTGCCAGGGCCATCTTGCGCACATGCGGCTGTGCGAAATCGAGGGTATTCCCGCAGCCGGTGTCGTTGATCAGCGTGCCATCCGGCGCATGGGCGTAAGCGGAATTGTCGAGCCCGCGCAGGCTCAGGATGCCGCCGTGGATATCGCTTTCGCCGGTGTGGTTCAGCACGAGATCGAGGATCACTCCGATACCCGCATCGTGCAGCGCGGCAACGGTTTCGCGCAATTCTGCCACCCCGCCGGGGCACAGGCCCGGGTCCAGCGCCATCGGCGCGACCGGATTATATCCCCAGTGGTTGGCAAGGCCGAGCGGTGGCAGGTGACGCTCGTCAATCCACGCGGTGATCGGCATCAACTCCACCGCGCTGACGTGCAGTTTCCTGAGATGCGCAATGACGGCAGGATGGGCGAGGGCCGCCACGGTGCCGCGCTGCGCCTTCGGGCACATCGGGATGCAGGCGGGTGAAGCCATCGACGTTGAGTTCGTAGATCAGTCCGCCACGCGCAAAAAGGGGCGGAGAGAGCGGGACTTCGGGCAATGGCGCCGGAATGATTGCGCGCGGCACGATCTCAGCGGTATCCGCGCCAAACTGGCCCAGCGAAGGATGCTGGACGAACCGCCGATCAAGCTCCACCGCATAGGGATCGACCAACAGTTTTGCAGGATCGAACCACTTGCCCTGATCGGGCTGCCAATCGCCATCCGCCCTGTAGCCATAGGTAGCACCCGCCAGATCGCGCGGTGCCTGCGTCACCCAGTCATCCCCGTCACGCTCCATCGCGATGCGCCGTTCCTTGCCCTTGGCCCACAGGCACAACTGCATTGCGGAGGCGAGGGGAGAGCGAACACGGAAGTGCGTTTTGCCACCATCGACGGTGGCGCCATATCGGCTCATGTCACCACGTCTGGCGCGGTGCGGCCTGTGTGGCGAGCAATGCCAGCGATCTCCTCGGCAGCGGCGGTGATCTCGGCCAGCATGTCTGGCGTTTCGGCATCCAGATTGCCGCCGACAGGCTCATAGCGTTCCAGGTAGACCCGCAAGGTCGCGCCCTGCGTGCCGGTGCCGGAAAGGCGGAACACCACGCGGCTACCGCCTTCGAACAACACGCGAAGGCCCTGGTTTTCGCTTACCGAACCATCGACCGGATCGGTGTAGGAGAAGCTGTCCGCCTCTGCCACGGTGAGCGGGCCGAAGCTGCGTCCCGGCAGGTGCGGAAGGCGGTTGGTCAATTCCGCCATCAGCGCATCCGCCTTGTCGCTGGCAATGGCTTCGTAATCGTGGCGGGCATAATAATTGCGCCCGAAGCGCGCCCAGTGATCGCGGGCGAGTTCATCCACGCTCTTGCCTGTCACGGCCAAAATATTGAGCCATAGCAACACCGCCCACAGCCCGTCCTTCTCGCGTACATGATCGCTGCCGGTGCCCGCGCTCTCCTCCCCGCAGATGGTGGCCATTCCGGCATCCAGCAGATTGCCGAAGAACTTCCATCCCGTGGGCGTTTCAAAGGCTGGAATGCCAAGCGCCTCTGCCACCCGATCTGCCGCGGCGCTGGTGGGCATGGAGCGGGCAATGCCTTTAAGGCCAGCGGTATAGCCGGGGGCGAGGTGGGCATTGGCGGCCAGCATCGCGAGCGAATCCGACGGGTTGATGAAGCGTGCCTTGCCGATGATGAGGTTGCGATCGCCATCGCCATCGGATGCCGCGCCCAAAGCGGGCGCGTTCGGCGACATCATCAAATCGTACAATACCCTGGCATGGACGAGGTTGGGATCAGGGTGGTGGCCGCCGAAATCCTCCAGCGGGGTGCCGTTGCGCACCGTGCCCTTCGCAAAACCGAGGCGGTTTTCCAGTATCTCGTGCGCATACGGCCCGGTCACGGCGTGCATCGCGTCAAAAGCCATCGTCAGCCCGTCACCCACGGCCGCGCGTATCGCGTCGAAATCGAACAGGTCTTCCATCAGCGCGGCGTAATCGGCCACCGGATCGATTACCTGAACGCGCATGTCGCCAACAGTAACTTCGCCCACCGTGTCGAGATCAATGTCGGGCGTATCGACATCCAGCCAACGGTCGATCTCCAGCGTGCGCGCGTGGATCGCGCCGGTTACGCTTTCGGGCGCGGGGCCGCCGTTGGCGATGTTGTACTTGATGCCGAAATCCTCGTCCGGCCCGCCGGGGTTGTGGCTGGCGGACAGCACCAGCCCGCCGCTTGCGCCGAATTTGCGGATCACGTGGCTGGCTGCGGGTGTGGAGAGGATGCCGCCTTGTCCCACGAGAACCCGGCCATAGCCGTTTGCCGCTGCCATGCGGATCGCCTGCTGGATAACACTGCGGTTATGATACCGCCCGTCGCCGCCGATCACCAGAGTGGCCCCGGCTTCCCGTTCAACCACGTCGAACACCGACTGGATGAAGTTCTCGGCATAATTGGGCTGGGCGAAGACCCGCACCTTCTTGCGCAGGCCCGATGTGCCCGGCTTCTGATCATCAAAGGGCGTGGTGGCGTGTTTCTGGATCATGCGGTGGTTCCGGTCAATTCACGATAGAGATTGGCGTAGGCGCGCCCGCTCGCATCCCAGGAGAAGTCCGCTTTCATCCCGTTTTGCTGGAGCCGTCGCCATTGTTCTGGCTGGTTGTAGAGCGCCATGGCGCGATCGATGGCGGCGCGCAGGCTGTGATAATGCACCCCGTCGAACTGCACGCCCGTGGCCACCCCGGCGGCAAGCGCGGCGGGATTGGCATCGATCACGGTGTCTGACAGCCCGCCGGTTCGCGCCACCACGGGCACACAGCCATAGGCGAGGCCATAAAGCTGGGTCAGGCCGCACGGCTCGAACCGGCTGGGAACAAGGATGGCATCGGCGCCCGCTTGCAAGCGATGGGAAAGTGCCTCGTCATAGCCGATGTGCAAACCGATCTTGCCGGGATGGCGCGCGGCGGCTTCGTGCAAGCCTGCCTCGATAGCCTTGTCGCCCGAGCCGAGCAGGGCGAGCCGCCCACCTATGCCCACAAGGTGGTCGAGCACCTCCAGCAGGACGTCCATGCCCTTTTGCCAGGTCAGGCGACTGATCACGGTGAACACCGGACCGTCACCTTCATCCAGCCCGAATGCTTGCTCCACCGCGCGTTTGTTGGTCTTGCGCCTCGCCAGCGTGCGGTGCGAATATCTGGCGGGGATGTCGCCATCCTCGGCAGGGTTCCACACCTGCGGATCGATGCCATTGAGGATGCCGCGCACCCTGTTGCCTCGCGTTGCCACAAGCCCTTCCAGACCCATGCCGAATTCCGGCTGGCGGATCTCGGCGGCGTAGCTGGGGCTGACGGTGGTGATGATGTCGGCCATCTGCATGCCTGCCTTCAGGAAACCCACGCCGCCGTGATTCTCCACTCCGTCCATCGACCATGCCGAGGATGGCAGGCCAAGGCGCGGGAAAATCTTGGCATCGAAATGCCCCTGGAACGCCATGTTGTGAATGGTCATGATGCTTGGAAGGGTTGGCGTGTCGCTGGCAAGCTTCAGGTAGGCGAGCGTCATCGCGGCCTGCCAGTCATGCGCATGGACCAGGTCGAAGCCTTGCCCCTTCACCGCGCCCGAAGCGATATCGGCGGCGGCCCGGCCGAATGCAGCGAAGCGTTGCCAGTTGTCGGCCCAGTCGTGTCCCGCGGTATCGCCGTACGGCCCACCTTCGCGGGCGAAGAATGCCGGGCAGTCCAGCACCAGGAGCTTGTGCCTGCCGATCTTGCCGGAAAGCAGACGCGCGGGCTTGCCCAGCAGCGAAGCCCACTTGTGCACCAGCCTGCCTTTGCCCAGCGCCTTCATCACGGCCGGATAGCCGGGCAGCAGCGTGGTCATTTCGACGTTATGCGGCGCAAGCGCAGCGGGCAGGGCGCCTGCCACGTCTGCCAACCCACCTGTCTTTACCAGCGGCACCGCTTCGGACGCCACCGACAGGACCTTGAGAGGCATCAGCCCTCCAGCTTGTCGATCATCGGTTTCGTTATCAGGCATACGCCCTTCTCGCTGCGCCGAAAGCGCCTGTCATCCAGTTCCGGATCCTCGCCAACCACCAGCCCCTCGGGGATGCGCACGCCGGAATCGAGGATGACGTTCTTCAGCCGCGCATTCCTGCCAATGTTGCAATAGGGAAGGATCACGCCCCGTTCGACACTGGAATAGCTGCCCATCTTGACGCCGGTGAACAGCAGGCTCTGTTTCGCCATGGCGCCCGAAACGATGCAGTCCTGGCTGATGAGCGAACTGATCGCCATGCCGCGCCGCCCGTCCTCGTCATGCACGAACTTGGCAGGCGCTGCCACGATCTGGTCGGTCCAGATCGGCCATTCGCGATCGTAGAGATTGAGCTTTGGCACCGTATCGGTGAGGTCGAGATTGGCCTCGAAATAGGCATCCAGCGTGCCGACATCGCGCCAGTATTCCTCGATCTCGTCCGCTGCGCGGATGCACGAATGGGTAAAGCGATGGGCCTGTGCTTTCCCGTTCTGCACGAGCCAGGGGATGATATCGCCGCCAAAATCGCGCTTCGATTCCGGGTCATCGGCGTCACGCCGCAACTGGTCGAACAGGAATTCTGTTTCGAACACATAAATGCCCATGCTGGCCAGTGCCATGTCCGGCTCTCCCGGGATGCCGGGAGGATCGGCGGGCTTTTCGATGAAGTCGGTAATGCGATCCGTCTTGTCGACATGCATCACGCCAAAGCCCGTCGCTTCCATGCGCGGCACCACCAGGCAGCCCACTGTCACATCCGCTCCGCTTTCCACGTGCTGGCGCAGCATCAGCTCGTAATCCATCTTGTAAACATGATCGCCCGCAAGGATGATCATGTATTTTGGCGCGTGCGCCTGGATGATATCGATGTTCTGAAATACCGCATCGGCCGTGCCTTCGTACCACTGGCTTGCGGAAACGCGCTGGCTGGCGGGCAGGATATCGAAGCTTTCGTTGCGTTCGGGCCGCATGAAGTTCCACGCGCGCTGCATGTGGCGGATCAGCGAATGCGCCTTGTACTGCGTGGCCACGCCGATGCGGCGAATCCCTGAATTGATGGCGTTGGAGAGGGCAAAGTCGATAATCCGGGACACGCCGCCGAAATAGACCGCTGGCTTGGCGCGCCGATCGGTCAGCTCCAGCAATCGGCTTCCCCGCCCCCCGGCCAGCACATAGGCCATGGCATCACGTGCCAGCGGTTGCGAATGTCTTTCCTTCATCGGCCTCTCCTCCGGATCTTTTAACCCTTGTATTCCAGCATGATAGTGGACAGCGGCGGCAAACGCACCGTCGTTCTTCCGGCGCTGACCGTGATTTCGCCCATGTTGCCCTCGCCGCTGCCGCCGTAATCGCTCGCATCGGTGTTCAGTATCTCTGCCCACTTGCCATCCATGGGCAGGCCAAGGCCGTAGGCATCGTGCAGCATCGGCGTCATGTTGCAGAGGACGGCCACGGGCGGCTCTCCCGGACATTTGCGCAGCCACGCAAAGACGGATGCATTCGCGTCATCGGCAACCAGCCATTCAAAGCCTTCGCCCTCGCAATCGCGGGCGTGCAGCGCCGGTTTCGCCTTGTAGAGGTTGTTGAGATCGCGAACGAGCTGCTGCACGCCTCTGTGCGCGGGGGCATCGAGCAGGTGCCAATCGAGGCTGCGTGCCTCGCTCCATTCGCGGCGCTGGGCAAATTCCTGTCCCATGAACAGAAGCTTCTTGCCCGGATACCCCCACATCAGGCCGTAATAGGCGCGCAAATTGGCAAATTGCTGCCAGTCGTCGCCGCTCATCTTGGTCAGCAGGCTGCCCTTGCCGTGGACAACCTCGTCATGGCTC
Organism: uncultured Alphaproteobacteria bacterium; assembly: GCA_963783265.1. Taxonomy (GTDB): domain Bacteria; phylum Pseudomonadota; class Alphaproteobacteria; order Sphingomonadales; family Sphingomonadaceae; genus Alteraurantiacibacter. The sequence continues at coordinate 70,521 of CAWAMU010000007.1, forward strand.
AGCGGCAAGACGAAATTCTCGCTGAAGGCATAGACGAGGCCGAAGGTTATATCGTCATGGTGGTGCTTTCGGTGAACAGGATCACGCGCCATGTATTGCAGCGTATCGTGCATGAAGCCCATGTTCCATTTGAAGCCGAAGCCCAGGCTCGTGCGCGGGCCTTCGTCCCAGGCCGGTTGCGATACGCCGGGCCAGCTGGTCGATTCCTCTGCAATCGTCAGGATGCCGGGATGGCTGGCGTGTACGGCGCGGTTCATGCCGCGCAGGAAATCCACCGCTTCCCAGTTTTCCCGGCCCCCTTCGGCATTGGGGATCCACTCGCCATCCTCACGCGAATAGTCCCGGTACAGCATCGAGGCGACGGCATCGACGCGCAGGCCGTCGACGTGATACCGCTCTGCCCAGAACAGCGCGTTGTTGACGAGGAAGCTGGCCACCTCTCGCCGCCCGAAATTATAGATCGCGGTGTTCCAGTCCGGGTGGAAGCCAAGCTTGGGATCGGCATGTTCATACAGCGCGGTGCCATCGAAATTGGCCAGCCCGTGATCGTCGGTGGGGAAGTGCGCTGGCACCCAGTCCAGCAACACCGAGATACCGGCCCGGTGCGCGCCATCCACGAAACGGGCAAAACCATCTGGGCCGCCAAATCGCGCGCTGGGGGCATAGAGCCCGGTGGTCTGGTAGCCCCAGCTGGGATCGTAGGGGTACTCCGAAACCGGCAGGAATTCGATGTGGGTGAAGCCCATGTCGGCCACATAGGGGATCAGCCGCTCGGCCATCGTGTCCCAGTCGAGGAACCAGTCGTTATCGTCGCGCTGCCACGATCCGGGGTGCACCTCGTAGATCGAGATCGCCTCTCGCCGGGGGTCCACGCTGGACCAGTGCGCGCGGTGCGCTTCATCGCCCCAGTCAGGCTTTGCCGGGCGCGCGGTAATGGATGCGGTCCTGGGGCGCAGTTCGCTGGCAAAGGCGAAGGGATCGGCCTTCAGCGGCTGTTCCACGCCATCCGGTCCAACGATCCGGTACTTGTAGGCCCGTCCTTCGCCGATGTCGGGAACGAACAATTCCCACACGCCGATATCGAGGCGGCAGCGCATCGGGTGGCGGGTGGCATTCCAATCGTTGAAGTCACCCACCAGGCTGACATTACGGGCATTGGGGGCCCAGACGGCGAAGTGCACGCCCTGGCATCCTTCATGCTCGATAAGATGGGCACCCAGCTTGTCGAACAGGCGGAAATGCGTGCCCTGCGCGATCAGCAGATCGTCCAGCGGGCCAAGCACAGGGCCAAAGCTGTAGGGATCGGTAACCCACCACTCGTGCGATCCTGATGTGCAGCGGTACTTCAGCGGCTTTGGCTTGCCGCGCAGCTTGCCTTCGAACAGGCCGCGATCATCGACCTGCCCGAGTTTGCCCAGTCTGCCGCCGCGCAGCGAGAAAGCCTCGGCGGCTTCCGCGCCCGGCAGCATGGCGCGGGCAAAGGTTCCTTCGGGGCCATCATGCGGCCCAAGCAGGGAAAAGGGATCGGCATGGGTGCCGTCAAAAAGCGCGTCGATTGCGTCGGTTGGCGGTTTCACCAGGTTCCCCTTGCACAAACCACTGTGCAGCACCGCGCGCCGTTAAGAAACACCAAATCGCTTGCCTCGCCATTTTCGCAAAATGGCTTACCCCAGGTTACAGGACGCCCCAGATATCGCGGGCATATTCGCTGATCGTCCTGTCCGAAGAGAACCAGCCGACATTGGCGATGTTGTGAATGGCCGCCTTGCGCCACCCGGCGGCATCGCGCCAGCGGGCATCCACGTCGCGCTGGGCCGCTGCATAGGCATCGAAATCGGCGGCCACCATGAACCAGTCGCTGTCGTAAAGCCCGCCCATCAAGTCCTTGTACCGGTCCTTGTCATCGGGCGAGAATACGCCGCCCGCAATCGCTTCTACCGCGTGGCGCAGTTCAGCCGATCCCTCGATCACTTCGCGCGGGTTGTAACCATTGGCGCGCTTTTCCGCGACTTCATCGGCGGTCATGCCGAAGATGACGATGTTCTCGTCTCCCACGTGATCCTTGATCTCGATATTCGCGCCATCGAGCGTGCCGATGGTCAGCGCGCCGTTGAGGGCGAATTTCATGTTGCCCGTGCCGCTTGCCTCCATGCCGGCGGTGCTGATCTGTTCGGACAAATCGGCAGCGGGAATGATGCGTTCGGCCAGCGTCACGTTGTAATTGGGCACGAACACCACTTTCAGCAGGCCCGATACAGATGGATCGCCGTTGACCCGCCGGGCGATATCATTGGCCAGTTTGATGATCAGCTTGGCGTTGTGATAGCTGGGCGCGGCCTTGCCGCCGAAAATCTTGACGCGCGGTACCCAGTCCTTTTCCGGATGACTGCGGATCTGGTCGTACAGGGCCACCGTCTCGATCAGGTTCAGCAACTGGCGCTTGTATTCGTGGATACGCTTGATCTGCACATCGAACAGCGCATCGGGATCAACGCGAATTCCGGTCAGGTCCTTGATGTGCCCTGCCAGCGCCACCTTGTTGTTGCGCTTTACCTCGGCAATGCGCTCACCCAGTGCCGCATCGCCCGCAAGTTTGTTCAATTGCTCCAGTTGCTCGGTATCGTCGAGGAAGCCATCGCCGATGGCATCGCGGATGACGCGGGTCAGGCCGGGATTGCACTGCATCAGCCAGCGTCGCGGCGTCACGCCGTTGGTCTTGTTGTTGATTTTTTCCGGATAGAGCGCGTGCAGATTCTGAAACACGGTTTGCTTCATCAGTTCGGTATGCAGCGCGGCCACGCCGTTGACGCTATGCGCCCCCGCGAAGGCGAGGTTCGCCATGCGCACGCGGCGGTCGCCGCCTTCGTCGATCAGGCTGATGGCGGCTATGGCAGGGTCGTCCATCTTGGCCTTGCGGGCATCGCGCATCACGCGGGTGTTGAGCGCGTAGATAATCTGCATGTGGCGCGGCAGCAGACGCTCGAACAGGGGAAGCGGCCAGCTTTCCAGCGCTTCGGGCAGCAACGTGTGATTGGTGTAGGCGACCGTCCGGCGGGTGATGTCCAGCGCTTCGTCGAATTCCAGGCCATGCTCGTCCACCAGCAGGCGGATCAGTTCGGCCACGGCCACCGCCGGATGGGTATCGTTGAGCTGGATCGCTGCCTTGTCCGGCAGGGTGCGGATATCCTCGTGGAACTGGATGTGGCGGCGCAGGATGTCCTGGATCGAAGCGGCGGAGAAGAAATACTCCTGCCGCAGCCGCAATTCCTGTCCGGCCCGGTGGGAGTCTGCGGGATACAGGACACGCACGAGGCTGGCCGCGCGCGCCTCGCCTTCCAGCGCGCCCACGTGATCGCCCGCGTTGAAGGCATCGAGCTTGATCGGGTCCAGCGCATTGGCGGTCCACAGCCGCAGTGTGTTCACCCGCTTGCCGCGCCAGCCCACCACCGGCGTATCCACCGCAGACGCTTCGACCATCTCGGCCGGTTGCCATTCCACGCTGTCACCTTCGCTGACCACTTCTCCGCCAAACCCGATACGGTAAGCGCTTTCGCGGCGATCGAATTCCCACGGATTGCCGTGGCTCAGCCAGGTTTCGGGCAATTCGACCTGCCAGCCGTCGTCGATCCGCTGGCGGAACATGCCGTTCACATAGCGGATGCCATAACCGTAGGCAGGGATATCGAGGCTGGCGAGGCTTTCCATGAAGCACGCCGCCAACCGGCCCAGCCCGCCATTGCCGAGTGCCGCGTCGGGTTCCTGCTCTTCAAGTTCTGCCAGATCGAACCCATGCGTGCGCAGCGCCCGTTCCAGCGCGCCCGTCAGGTCAAGATTGTTTACAGCATCGCGCAGCAGTCGCCCGATGAGAAATTCCAGGCTGAGATAATAGACCCGCTTCGCTCCGTCTGCATAGGTGCGCCGCGTGCTTTCCATCCAGCGATCGATAACCTTGTCGCGCAGGGCATAGACAGTGGCGGTATACCAGTCGTGCGGCTTGGCCGCGCGTTCATCCTTGCCGACGCGGTGGCGCAGGGCATCGATGATCAGGGCGTCGATTTCGTCATTGTCGGGGCGCGAAGTGGGGGTCACGTAAATACAAATCCTTATCCGGCCCGTGGCAGCCGCGCGGCGCGGGCCTGACTGGGCGCGATTGCGCCTCTCCTGCTGGCTACTAGGCAGGTTTTTGTGCGCTGCGCAATCGGCAAAGCCGGACCAGCAGGATAAATTTTGTGCAGCGCAGCAATCTGGTTGCGGTTTTTGCGGGTCTGGGCAATGCTCCGCGCTTTACACACCAAGGAACCGCGATGAGTAATCGAACCGCGCCGCTGCACGCGCTGGCCGAAGCTGCCGGGTTGCAACGCCAGTGGCGCGATGTCGATGGACGCGAACATTGGGTGCCCGATGCCACGCTGAAGGCAATTCTCGCAGCTCTCGGCTTCCAGGCAGGCACGGCCCGCCAGATCGCCAACAGCATGAAGGTGTTGCAGCGCGAACAGGAGGGTATTCCGGCGCTGATAGTGGCCGATGCGGGCAATCCGATAGAGTTGCCCCGTTCCTGCCAGAGCGCCGAAATCGTCGGGATGGACGGGAAGGCCGTGTCGCTTGAATTGCGCGATGGCGCACCTGTCGCACCGGACGCTCCTGGCTATTACGATTGCCGTTTCGATGGCGTGCAAACCAGACTGGCGATTGCACCCTTGCAATGCCCATTGCCGCCCGTGGGTGAGCGCAAGCCGTGGGGCGTATCGTTGCAAATACCTTCGCTGCGCGCAGCGCGCCCGTCGCCCTTTGGTGACTTTGGCGATCTGGCCGATGCGGTGGAGGCTCTGGCGCAAGGGGGAGCCGATGCCGTGGCGATCAACCCCGTACACGCCTTGTTTCCGGGCAATGGCAAGGGCTTCAGTCCCTATTCGCCTTCCAGCCGTATTTTTCTCAACGGTGCGATGGCCGCCCCGGCGCTGCTGGGGCAACCACCCTTGAACGATAGAACGGCAGACGATCCGCTGATCGATTGGGAAAGCGCCATGCCAGAGCGGCTTTCCCGCCTGCGCGACTTTTTCAACGGTCTTTCCGAAGCGCGGCGGGCAGAAATTATCGGCCAGCCGGACGAGGGCCAACGCCTGCACGCGATATTCGATGCGCTGGACTGCCATTTCCGCGCCAGCGGAGCGAAGGGGTGGCGCGAATGGCCTTCGCGCTACCAAAGCCCGAAGAACAGGTCGGTTGCCAGCTTTGCCGCCAGACATGCAGAAGAGGTGGAGTTCCATCTCTTCGTGCAGGCGCTGACCCGTCAGAGCCTTGCTGCCGTGCAGAGCCGAGCAAGATCTGCTGGCATGTCGATCGGGCTGGTGGGCGACCTGGCCGTTGGGGTCGATCCGGGCGGCAGCGATTGCTGGGCGCTGGGCGATGCCATGCTGCGCGGCCTTACCATCGGCGCACCGCCCGATCCGCTTGGTCCGCAAGGTCAGAACTGGGAAATCACCAGCTTCTCGCCGCAAGGGTTGCGGCGCAGCGGCTATGCCCCTTGGATCGCCATGATCCGCGCCGCGCTGGCCCATGGCGGAGGGCTGCGGATCGATCATGCTTTCGGACTGGCGCGGCTGTGGGTCATCCCGGAAGGCGGCGGACCGGCGGACGGAGCCTATCTCACCTATCCGTTCAACGATCTGCTGCGCCTGCTGACGCTGGAGGCGCACCTCGCCGGCGCCTTCGTGATTGCCGAGGATCTTGGCACGGCGCCCCACGGCTTTTCGGAGGCCATAAGGCACCGCCACGTGCTCGGCATGCAGGTGTTGTGGTTCGAACGGGCGGAGGATCACGGCTTTATTGGCGCGGGGGATTATGACCCTCTGGCAGCAGCGATGAGCGGTACGCACGACACCCAGACCCTGGCGGGATGGTGGACGGGCAGCGATCTTGAATGGGCAGACCGGTTGGGTCGATTGCCGCCCGAGATCACCCTTGCCGAGGCGGAGGACATACGCGAGTGGGATCGGGGCCTGCTGTGGTCGACGGTGGCAGGGGATGCGCCGCGTCCTGCCGCTTCCGACCCGCGACCCCTGCTGGATGCCGCCGTCGCGCACATCGCACGCACCCCTGGCGCGCTTGCGATTGTCACCCTGGAAGACCTGCTCGGGCTGATCGACCAACCCAACATTCCCGGCACCATTGCCGAACATCCCAACTGGCGCAGGCGCCTTGCAGCGCCCCTGGCCGATCTGCTGCAGGCACCGCAAATACAGGATCGCCTTCGCCTGTTGCGCGACAATCGCCCGTGATTGGATCGCCGGGATAACAGGTGTTGCTATTCACCGCCTGCCGCAATCCGACATCCCGGCCCGCCGCGTTTGGCGGTTTCTCCGAGGACAGGGGAAATAGCGGTGTTGCTCGCCCTATGGACCTTCGCTTGCCGACCAACTAAGCCTTGTTGGCAAGGGGCCGATCTTTCGGCGGGCGATTTCGGAGGGACAGCGCGTTGCAGCAGATCGTGGTTGCCAGCCTGATTTCCGCCCTGTTGGTGTCGGCCTGCTTCTACGTCCATTACATTGCGCTCCGGCTGTTTGCAGTCACGATACCGACGCTGCAAAGCGAAGTCCGCCGCCCGATGCTGCTTGTTCTGGCAGGCGTGTTCGCCGCGCATCTCGTCGAGGTGCTGCTGTTCGCCGTGGCGTTCTACGTAATGCACTGGTCAAGCTGGCTGGGCGCGCTGGAAGGTCTGGGAGAGGGCGGGGCAGACCATTTCGTGAACTACTTCTACTTTTCCATCACCACCTTCACCACGCTTGGCGTGGGGGACATCATACCCACCGGGGTCGTTCGCATCGTGGCCGGGATCGAGGCGCTGATGGGACTGATGCTGATCGCCTGGAGCGCGTCCTTCAGCTATCTGATGATGGAGAGACTGTGGTCTGGCAACGAGGCGGAGAAGTGAGCGTTACAAGCCCCCCGCGCGCCCTCCGCCATCTTTCGCTGGCCGTGACCGGACACCGTCACAACAACCCCGCACTCGAGGCTAATCTCGGTGAAGTCGAGGCCGTGCTGGACAGCATCTTCGACCAGATCTCCGGTTTGCTGGATAAATCGGCAGACGAACTTGGGCCGGTACGATTGCACAACCTGCTGGCCGAGGGGGTCGACCAGATCACGGCGCAGCTGGCGCTTGACCGGGACTGGCAGGTGGTCGCGCCGCTGCCGTTCGGAACGGCGCTGAATGCCGCGATAAACCTGCAGCCTGCCACGCCGGCCGATGCACAGGCCCTGTTGGAGGGCCGCGACGTGTCCGACGCCCAGCTCGCTGGCAGGGTAGCACGGTTGCGCGCGCTGACGGATGCAGCGCAGTGCTTTGCCCTGGCAGAGCGCGACGAGGAGATCGCCGCCATGTATCGGGATGCGCTTGCCGCGCCGGATGATTTTGCCAGGCGGCGGACGCTGGAAATGCAGATCAACGACCGTGTCACGCTGGCGGGGCGGGTGATGATCGAGCAGGCGGACCTGCTGATTGCAGTATGGGATGGCAAGGCATCCAATTTTCCCGGCGGCACGGGCCATACCATCATGGCGGCGCTGTGCAGTGGCACACCGGTTGTGCTGATCGATCCTTCACGCCCTGCCGAGTGGACGATCCACACCCTTCCCGAGGAGATCGGGGTTGCTGGCGAAAACGGCTCCCGAACCCTCGATGCGCTGATCGACGCGGTTATCGGAAAGTCATCGGAAAGCGCGCCCACCCCTTTGGAAACCGAGCGCTGGCACCGGGGCAGCCATCCCATGTGGCTTTTTTATCGCTGGCTGGAAAAGACGTTCGGTGGCGAGAAGCAATCGAAAGCCCGGCTTGTGGCGAAATACGAGCGGCCGGACGAGATTGCCGAAGGCAGCGCAAGGGCAATGATCGGCGCAGCGCGAGGCATGGAAGGAGTCGACACCAAGCAGCTCGATTCCATCGTCTCGACAATCCTGCCGCAATTCGCCTGGTCGGATGGCATTTCAAGCTGGCTGTCCGACGCCTATCGCAGCGGCATGTGCCTCAACTTCATGCTCGCAGCCTTCGCGGTCATTATCGGTGCGGCTTACCTTCCGCTGGGCCTGGCGGAGCAGAAATGGATCTTCGCCACGATAGAGTTGCTGCTGCTCATGCTGATCGTGGCGATCACGCTGATCGGCAAGCGATATGCGTGGCACGCCAACTGGTTCGAGACGCGCCGCGTGGCGGAGTATCTGCGGCATGGCCCGATCATGCTGTTGCTCGGCGTCTTCCGGCCCACCGGCAAATGGCCCAAGGCAGAGGGGCGCGAATGGCCTGAGCAGTACAGCCGTCACTGCCTTCGTTCCGCCGGATTGCCCAACGTCGCGCTCACCCGCCAGTACCTGCGCGCGGTGGTAGACAGTATCCTGTTGCCGCATGTCACCGGCCAGCGTGACTATCACCGGGCCAAGGCGAAGCGGCTTCGCACGGTGGATCATCGGCTGGACAGGATTGCAGAAACGCTGTTCGTTCTCGCGATCATCTCGGTGTCGATCTACCTTGTGCTCAAGCTCGGATCGGCGTTCGGAGTGGTGCCGTACAGTTGGCCCACCTCGGTTTCGATGCTCCTCACATTCCTCGGCATTGCCTTCCCGACCCTGGGCGCGAGTATCGCGGGCATACGGTTCTTCGCCGATTTCGAGAGGTTTGCAGCGATCTCGCAAGTGACGGCCGGCAAGCTGGACAATATCGCGCTGCGGATCGACATGCTGCTGCAATCGCCCGACGCGGCCATCACGTTCGGCACGGTGAGCGACCTTGCCCATGGCGTTGACGCGGTCGTGGTGGAGGAACTCGAGAACTGGCAGGCGGTGTTCAGCGGAAAGCACATTTCGCTTCCCGCCTGAGATGCGGTAAGATGCGCACCTGTTTGCTGATGAAGGGGCTCTGGCGATGGACGAGAGGGGGCAGCTTGCGCGCGATGGCGACGGAGCCAGCGTCTTTGTCAGCTACTCGCGCGCCGACAAGAGCCGGGCGCAGCAGATAATCGACCTGCTGGAAGGTGCCGGTTTCCAGGTGTGGTGGGACGAAGCGCTGGAGGCGGGCACGACCTACGTCGAGACCACCGAACAGGCACTGGAAAGTGCCGAGGCGGTCGTCGTGTTATGGACGAAGACCTCGACCGGCTCCAACTGGGTGCGCGACGAGGCGATGAGCGGGCGCGAACGGGGTTGCCTGGTGCCCGTTTCGCTGGATGGCAGCACGGCGCCGCTCGGTTTTCGGCAGTTCCAGGCGCTCGATTTTTCCGGCTGGGGAGGGCGAGCGACCGATCCCGAAGCCCGCAAACTGGTGGCAGCCGTTGCCGGAATGCATGGGCGCGAGATGCCTGCGCGCTTGCCTGGCACCGCCCCGCCGAAACTCTCGCGGCGCGTCGTGCTGGCGGGCGGGGCGGTTGCAATCGCGGTGGGATTGGCGGGCGTCGCAGTCCTGAAGCCGGAGCTTTTTGGCAGCGAGACCGAAACAAACAGCATCGCGGTGCTGCCCTTCCGCAACCTCAGTGGCGATCCGGAGCAGGACTATTTCTCCGCCGGCCTCGCCGAAGAACTGCGCATAACCCTCAGCCTCAATCGCCGCTTGCTGGTCGCGGCCGAAACCTCTTCGCGCATCTTCGAGGAGGCGACCGACAATGTCGCCGAAGCGGCGCAGCGGTTGGGCGTGGCTTACGTGCTGGAGGGTTCGGTCCGCCGCTCTGCCGAGTTGTTGCGGATCACCGCGCGGCTGGTGGACGTTGCATCCGGCTTCGAAGTCTGGTCGCAGCTGTTCGAGCGTGACACCGAGGACGCGCTGGACCTGCACAGCGACCTTGCCACCAGCGTCGTGGACGAGTTGTTCGCCGCCAACGAGGACGGGGTGATCATCACGCAGCGTCCCGGCGGCACGCAAAACAGCGAAGCACTGGACCATTACCTGCACGGCCTGGCCCTGTTGCGCAGTGCCGCGAGCGAGGAAACCGATCGGGAGGCGCTGGCCGAACTCGAGCGCGCCATCGCTATCGATCCCGAATATGCCGTCGGCCACGCGACCTATGGCTGGGGCATGGCGGTGGTCGCTGCCGCGCATAGCAGCGGGGAGGATCTGGCGGACGCCATGCGCCGTGCCGAGGCACTGGCCAAGCGCGCCATCAAGCTGGAACCCAATGCGGCGGAAGGCCATGCGGCACTGGGGATCATCCGCCAGTATAACCTCGATTTGCGCGGCGCGCGCGAGCCCTACCAGACCAGCTTTGAACTGGGATTTGGCAATGCGCAGATCATCGCGGCCTTCGCGCAATTTTCCGCCTATGCCGGTGAATTCGACACCGCGAGCGACGCGATTGCGCGAGCCTTGCGCATCGATCCGCTCAATGCACAGGTGTTCAGGACCGCGGCCCTGATCGAATTCCTCGCAGGCAATTTCGAAGGCGCGCAGGATCACGCGCAAACCGCGCTCTCGCTCAATCCCGATGCGAGCAGCTTGCAATGGATCCTTGGAGACATCGCCCTGCTGTCCGGCGATTTTGCAGCGGCGCGCGAATTATTTCGAGAAAGAATCAGTCACCCTGGCGCGGTTGCGCGGCCTTGCCATCGTCGACGAACGGCTTTCCGGCCGAGCGGCTGGCGATGCAAGAATTGCCGAACTGGTGGCGGAATATGGCGACAACAGCCTGTATCAGCAGGCGCAAGTGTTTGCGATGTGGGGTGAAAAAGAAGCGGCGCTCGATGCGCTGGAGGCAGGGCTTGCACAAGGCGACGCCGGTTTGCCCATGTCGGGCGTGGACCCGCTTTTGGCAGGGATTCGACAAGACCCGCGATTTGCGGCAATCCAAGGCCGTCTCGGCCTTGCGTAAGGGCGGGAGCGTTTGAACATGGTCGGGAGAATATCGTATGAAAAAGTTCGTTTTTGCCAGTTTCATCGCCGCTGCTTCCCTTGGCCTGTCGGCTTGTGCCGAACCTGCGGAGGACACTACGACGGTTGAACAAGACGATGTCGAAGTCGATCTGCCTGATACAGACCTGACCGATCTGCCAACAGCCGAAGAGACGGTTGATACGGTCGAGGCGGACGAGCCCATGGAACCTGTCGCCGAGGTCAATCCCAACGGCGATGCCAGTGGCCCCCGTCCGAATGAAGAGTGAGACGGTTTGATCAGGTCGGCGCTTTTCATCTCCTGAGCGGGGCTGGGCGCCGTCGCGGTCCAATCCTTGGGGTGCTGGGTGCGCTCGGTTTCTGCCTGCCCGTGCTGTTTCCCGCCGTCCTGCATGCGCAGGAAGTCTCGCCTTCGGGCGAGGGAACTGTCCAGGCAGCAGAATGCTGCGACTGAAGATCATGAAGCCGCCCGTGCCGCCAGGGAACAATATCTTGAAGCCCTTGCAGATGCTGCTTCCGGAGATCCCGACGCCGACGGATATGCTGCCAGGGATCGATATCTTGCAGCCCTTGCAGATGCCGAGGCTGAAGACATTGAGGCCGCAGCATATGGCCATGTCATGGCAGAACTCTATCCGGACGAGCAGGCGCGCTTCCGCGATAGATTTGCGGCCCTTTACGCTGAAGAACGCCGCACCCTCCTGGCATTTACCGAAAAGCTGCCAGTGGGAGAGCGAGGCATTCTCGCAATTGCGCTGGGCGACGCCGAACTTGCCGAGGTCGGCAGCTTTTTACGCTTCCTGGACTACCTTGGATTGGATCCCGAAGAGCTACTGGCCGAGCGCGCAGTTGAGCGCAATCCAAGGGCGTGGGACGCGTTGATCGAATATACGCACCGGGCATCCTTCGGTGAGGTTGCATGGGTGCTCTTCGTCTCTGACTGGAGCCCCCATTGCCCCAATCCGCCATATCCGGGTGTCTCGATCGACCCAGGGAATTACGATGTCTTCGTGGATGATCCGGGCGGGTATGACGGGCGCGCCGACTGTTTACCTGCCACCATCAACTTCATGCGCGTCTGGAACCCCACCACCGCATACGTCCTCAATGGGCGCGCCGTCCGCCCCGGTGAAGCGCCGTGGCAGGCCCAGTTGATCCGTTCCCGCGAGGGGCTGTCGCTGTTCCAGAGCCCGAGGCTGCGGCGCGAGGAAGTGGAGCAATTCGGTGAATACCGCCCGGATTGGGAAGGCCGGCACCTTTGCGGCGGGGTCTATATCGGCGAGCGGTGGGTGCTGACGGCAGCGCATTGTGTCGAGGGCTGGACTTCGGATGACCTGTCCCGATTGATGCGGGTGCGACTGGGCGCAAACGACGCGCAGGACGGCGGCGAGGAATTTCGTATCGTCGCGGCGGTCGTCCATTCGGGATATCGCGGTCGGTCCAACGATTTCCAGCATGACATCGCCCTGCTGCAACTGGACGCTGATATCCAGACAAGCCGTGTGCAACGCGCCGCCGTTCCCGCGCGCCCCTACCGTGACCGCGCCTTGAGTTCGCCGCTGATGCTGACCGGATGGGGCCTGACCGGGGTAACCTATGACACCTCGAACATCCGCGATGTCAGGGGGCAACTGCAGCGATACCAGCGCGAATTGCAGGTGGGCGACCTGTATCTTCGAGACCCTTCGGTGTGCGGCAACCTGGGGCAACTGGACAACGTCCGCATCTGGCCGGGCCAGCTGTGCGCAGGCAATGACGAGGGCGTCGATGCGTGCCGCGGCGACAGCGGGGGGCCGCTGGTCTACCGCACCGGAAGCCGGCGGGAGCTCGTTGGCCTGGTCTCGTACGGGGCGGGTTGCGGCCTCGCCGACACCGCCAAGATCTTCGTCGACGTCGGCTATTATCGCGCCTGGATCGACCGGGCGAAAGGCAACGCGAGAGAAGGGCGTCTGGTGCGCGTCGATTGCAGCACCCGCAGTTCCGCTATCTGTTAGCGATTGGCAGGCGGCACAACAGTCCTTGCCTTAGCTCGCGCTTGCGCTTGTTCAGTCGAACGAATAATACCTCGGCATGCGCGAAAAACTCATCCACGCGGCAATCGAGCGATTCGGCAAGCGCGGCTTCGATGCCGTGGGCACGCGAGAGATTGCCGCAGCGGTGGATACGCCAATGTCTTCCATCACTTATCATTTTGGCGGCAAGGAAGGCCTGTATCATGCCGCAGCTGAGCACATCTTCGACTACCTGAAGGAGACGGTGGGCTCCCGCAGACCGGAATTGCCCGGTGGGGAGGCGACGCCCGAACAGCGCATTAGTGCGGTATGCGCGATAATCCGGTCCGTCGGCGAATTCATGTTGAGCGAGCAGAGCGCGCCGTTTGCCCTGTTCATCGGGCGCGAACAGCAGGATCCCTCGCCGCAGGTACGCCAGCTCATGCAGATCAAGATCATGCCCATGATCGAACAGCTCGCGGGACAGATTGCGATTCTACGGCCTGAACTGACCGAGGCAGAGGCAAAGGCGGTAACGGTCTTCCTGTTCGGCATGGCGATCACCTTGCGCCATTCGCGGGCTTCGCTGGGCCTGCTGCTGGATTGCGAGAGTTTCGACGCGGCAACCAGCGCGATGTTGCTGGACCAGTTGGAAAGCTGCGCGCGGGCTGTTCTTGCCGGAGGGGGCGCATGATGGCGCGGCGTATCCTCGTCGCAATGCCCCTGATGCCCCTGATGGCGCTGGGGGCCTGCGTTTCCCTGGCTCCGGAAACACGGACCCCGGAGGTGGTAGCGCAAATCCCCGCTGCCTATGCGCCGGACGAGATTTCCGGCGATTATCGCCCTGCGGCATGGTGGCACGGGTTCGAAGATCCCGTGCTGGATAGCCTTGTCGACAAGGCGCTGGGCAACAATCTGGATATCGTGCAGGCCGCTGCACGCGCGCAAAGGGCAAGCGCGCAGGCCCGCATAGCGCGTGCGGCCTTGCTTCCCTCGCTGGAGGGAAGTGCAGGCACCAGCTACTCCGATACGCCGGTGGCTGGCGGCGCTTTTGCCAACTTCCCCGGCGCGCCGTCGCGCATCACCAACGAAACCTACACGCTCGGCCTTGCTGCCGCCTACGAGCTCGACCTGTTTGGCCGCGTTCGCAATGATTTTGGCGCCGCGCGAGCCGATGCGATTGCGGCGGAATACGATCTGCGGGCCGTTCGACTGGCGACGGCGGCAGAGGTTATCTCGGCCTATTTCGATATCGTCGATGCCCGCTTCCAGATTGCCATGACGCTTCAGAATATCGATGTCCTGGCAGAGCGGACGGACCGCACCGAAGATCGCTACCTTCGGGGACTTTCGCAGAGTTTCGAACTGTACCAGGTCCGCGAACAACTCCGCAGCCTCGAGGCCAGCCTGCCTGTGCGCGAAATCGCGCTCACCAATGCAGAAGGGCGGCTGGCGGTGCTGCTGGCCGAATATCCCGAAACGCTCGCCACAACGCTGGAGCAGCCGCTGCTGCCGCAACTGGTTTTCGACCCGGTGCCTGCGGGCCTTCCCGCCGGATTGCTGGCGCAGCGTCCCGATGTGGCCGCCGGTTGGGAACGGCTGGAGGCGGCGCGGCTGCGCATAGGGGCACGCCGTGCCGAACGCTATCCGGCGCTGCGCCTCTCGGCATCGACCGGCACGCAGGGCGCATCGCCCGAAGGCGTTTTCGACATCGGGCAGAACTGGCTGCTGCAACTGGGATCGAACCTCGTCGCGCCGATCTTCAACGGAGGCCGTGTGTCCGCCAATGTCGCCGCCGCGCGCGCCACCTATGACGAGGCAGCGGCTACCTATGGCAATGCCGTGCTCGGTGCCTATCAGGAAGTGACGAGCGCCATCGAGGCCTATGAAGAACAGCGCCAGCGCTACCGCCTGATCACCGCGCAGATGCAGGAGGCGCGCTCTGCGCTGGATTTGCAGGCGCGGCGCTTCCAGTCGGGCGTGGGCGATTATGTCGGCTATCTCGATGCGCTGCGCAGCTATCAACAGGTTGAGAGCAGCCTTTCCTCCGCGGGCCGCGATGTCGCCCTGGCGCGGCTTGGCGTTCACCGCGCGCTGGGCGGAGACTGGTTTGCCGACACGACCGAAAACGCAGCCGAAGACGTTGGACCTGATTTCGAAGAGGATAGGGGCGAATGAGCAAGCAGGCTAGATGGGCAATCCTGCTCCTGGTTGGCGCGGTGGCCATTGCCGCGCTGCTGATCGTGCTGCGGCCCGAACCCGAGGAGCAGGATGAGCCCGCGCCCGTGCCGCTGGTTCAGACGGTGGGCTATGAAGTCTCCACGGGCCCGATCGAGATTTACGGTTCCGGCACGGTACAACCGCGCGAGGAAGTGACGCTGGGGGCCGAAGTTGCCGGCAGGCTGGTATACGTCAATCCGGCCTTCCAGGAAGGCAGCAGGGTGCCCGGCGGCGCGGTGCTGTTCCGGATCGACGCTTCCGATTACAACAACCGTGTGCGCAGCGCGCAGGCCGATATTGCCGCGCAGGATGTCGCCGTCCTTCAGGCGCAGGAAGAAATGGCGATTGCCGGGGCGGAGCTGCAACGCTTTGCCCAGCGGCAATCGACCCGCGAGGCCCTGAGCCGCTCCATCGACGAGAATGATTATGCCGCTCGTATCCTTCCCCCCGAAGGATTGCGGACGACAGCGCCGGAACGCACCAGCAGCCAGACTGCCGAACCCAACATCCTCGCCACGCGCGAACCGCAATTGCGCTCTGCCCGTGCTGCGCGCGAGAGGGCGCAGGCGCAGCTTGCCGATGCGCGGCTGGCCCTGTCGCGCACCGTGGTGCGCGCGCCGTTCGCCGGGATCGTGCGCAGCGAGGATGCGGCGGTCGGAACGCTGGTGCAACCGGGGCAGGCGCTGGGATCGATGGTGGCCAGCGGTTCCTACGAGGTGCGCATTTCCCTGACTGAGGCGGAGGCCAATCTGGTGCCCGCGCTGTTCGCTGCCGGAAGCGTGCGCGTTCCCGCGACTGTGATGCTGGATTTTGGCGACACGACCTGGCGGTGGAATGCCTATGTCGACAGGGTCGATCCCATTCTCGATCCCGAGACGCGAACCATCGATGTATTCCTGCGCGTTCCGGACCCGATGCGCGGCGGCGTGCCGGTGGTGGGTGAAGAGCAGGCCGACATCGGGCCTTCGCCGCCCCTGCTGCTGGGCAGTTTCGTGAGCGCGGCCATCAGCGGAGGGAGCGAGCAGGCTTTTGCTCGCATACCGCTTGGCGCATTGCGACCGGACGATCAGATCTGGGTGTTGCGCGGCGGCGAGCTGAAGATAGTCCCCGTCGAAGTTCTCCAGCGCACCGATGAATTCGCCTATGTCACCGGCGACGGGCTTGGCGAGCGCGGGGTCGTGATCACCAGTCCGCTACGCACGCCGGTCGACGGTATGCCGCTTCGCACCGAGAGCGAGAGTGCTTCGCAGTGAGTGATGATACCGACCAGCCCATCGAGGGGACGGGCGGCGATGCGCCGCTGGACCGGTTCGGCAAGCCGGCGGTTGATCGCGCGCGCGACCGGACGGGCATCATCGCCTTCATGGCGCGCAACGGCGTGGCTGCGAACCTGCTGATGATCTTCATGCTGGTGGCCGGATATGCGGCCTACACCCGCATCGCGCAGGAAGTATTTCCCGAGATCAGCCAGGATGCGATCACCGTCACCGTAGCCTATCCCGGTGCCACGCCGCAGGAGGTCGAGGAATCGATCGTCCAGAAGGTGGAAGAGGCCGTTCAGGCCATCGACGATGTGAAGAAGGTTGTCGGCACCGCATCGGAGGGTGTCGGCAGGGTGCGCGTCGAACTGGAGAACGGCGTCGATATCGACCGTGCCCTGGACGATGTGAAGAGCGAGATCGACCAGATCCAGACCTTTCCGCTCGATGCCGAAGAACCCGATGTCCGCGAGAATACCACGCGCCAGAGCGTGTTGCGCGTCGCCCTCTACGGACAGGTTCCGGAGCGCACGCTGAAGGAGGCCGCCTACCAACTGGAAGACGCACTCGCCGCCTTGCCCGAAATCAGCTACGTCGAGACCAGCGCGGTGCGCGAATACCAGGTCCATATCGATGTGCCACAGGAACGGCTTCAGGCGCTGGGGCTGTCGCTTACCGACGTTTCGCGCATCGTGTCCCAAAGCAGTCTCGATAGCCCCGCAGGCTCCGTCGAAACCGATCAGGAGCAGGTGCGGGTGCGCACCGTGGGGCAGAATTACGACCAGCAGGATTTCGAGAACATCATCCTGCGCACCACGCCCGATGGTGCGATCCTGCGGCTTGGCGACATCGCCACGATTTCGGACGGTTTCGAGGATGCGGACCTGATCACCCGTTTCAACGGGGAGCCGGTGGCCTTCGTGGACGTTTACCGCACATCGGATGAGCGCGTGCTGGATGTGGCCGGGGCTACCAAGGACTATCTCGAAAACGAGTCTGTTCGCATCCTGCCGCAGGGTATCAGCTACACCATCTGGGATGACAGTTCGGAGTTGTTTAACGACCGATTGTCACTGTTGCTGAAGAACGCCGGCATCGGCCTTGTGCTGGTGCTTGCCGCGCTGACCCTGTTCCTGGACGTGCGGCTGGCGGCGTGGACCGCCCTGGGCATTGGCGCAACCTTCATCGGCGCGATCTACGTGATCGAGTTGATGGGCACGAGCATCAACATGTTCTCGCTGTTCGGCTTCATCATCGCCCTGGGCCTTGTGGTCGATGATGCCGTGGTAGTGGGCGAAAACATCTATTCCGAGCGCGAGCGCGGTCGATCCGGTGTAGGGGCGGCCATTGCCGGCGCGCAGCGGGTAAAGGTGCCGGTGTTTTTCGCGGTTGCCACCACCATCGTCGCCTTCTCTCCGCTGCTGGCCGTGGGCGGCACCATCGGCAAGGTGCTTGCCGATATCCCGCTGGTGGTGATCGCCGTCCTCATCCTTTCGCTGATCGAGGCGCTGCTGATCCTGCCATGTCACCTCTCTCATCTTCCAGCAGTGGGCAAGCAGACGAAGAACCGTTTTCTCGCTCGCTTCGAAAGTGTGCAGCGCGGGTTCGACCGGCGCTTGCAGAAATTTATCGACGGTCCGCTTGATCGCGGTCTGAACTTCGCGGTCAACATGCCCTATCTCGTTCTTGCTGCGGCGATGGCGCTGCTGATCGTGATCGTCGCGCTGATCCCCGGCGGCATCATCAAGGTGGCTTTCTTCCCCCAGATCGAGGCCGATGTCGTTTCCGCGTCCATCGAAATGCCCGCCGGCACTGCGGTAGAGCGCACCGCTGCTGTCACGGCCCGTGTCGAACAGGCGGGGGAGCGGGCTCTAGAGCGCTTCTCCGACGAAGCGGGAGGTTATGATGATATTTTCGATGCTTCCTATACCACGATCGGCCTGATCGCCTCGGGCGCCAATCCGCTGGAGAGCAGCAGTACGCTGCAACCCAATGTCGCCAATGTGCAGCTCAGCCTGACAGCCGCTGCAAATCGCGACTTTTCGGCAATGGATTTCGAGCAGGCATGGCGCGAGGAAATCGGACAGGTTCCCGAGGCGCGTTCCATCTCGATCAATTCCAGCCTGATTTCCGCCGGTGCGCCCGTGAATGTTCGTGTGTCCCATCCCGACCGGGAAGTGCTGGAAGAAGCCACGACGCGCCTGATGACCGATCTTAACCGCGTCGCCGGCGTGTTCGATGTCGAGAGCGACCAGGACGACGGCGTGCGCCAGGTGGACCTGACACTGAAGCCATCGGCGCGCACGCTGGGTATCACCCTGCAAGACCTGGCGGCACAGGTGCGGGCGGCGTTCTTCGGTGCGGAGGCGGTGCGCGTACAACGCGGGCGCGAAGACGTGCGCGTGTATGTTCGCCTGCCCGAAAGCCAGCGTAATTCCGTGCCCGATATCGGCAATTACCGGGTCCGTGTTCCTGGCGGCCAGGTGCCGCTGTCCAGCCTTGCCGATATCTCGATCACCAACGCGCCCACCTCGATCCAGCGCGAGGACGGGTTCCGCATTCACACGGTGACAGCCGATCTCGATGCCGATGTGGTGACCAGTCAGGAAGTCGCGAATTTGCTGGAAGGAGAGCTTCTCCCACGCATTTCCGCAGACTATCCGGGGCTGCAATTCGAATTCGGTGGCGAGCAGGAACAGCAACAGGAAAGTTTCGGCGATATCGGTGGCGCATTCCTGCTGGCGCTGGCAGGGATCTATGCGCTGCTGGCGATCCCGTTTCGTTCCTACATCCAGCCCTTCATCATCATGGCGGCCATCCCGTTCGGCATGATCGGCGCGTTGATTGCGCACGTGCTGCTGGGTATCCAGGTGGGCCTGATTTCGCTGTTCGGCGTGATTGCCCTGTCGGGTGTGGTCATCAACGGTGGGCTGGTGATGATCGATTTTCTGAACGAGAACCTGGCTTCCGGAATGGAGCGCAAGGAAGCCATCATCGATGCCGCCAAATCGCGCTTCCGCCCGATCATCCTGACCGCGATCACAACCTTTCTTGGCGTCGCACCGATCACCTTCGAAACGGATTTGCAGGCCCAGGTTCTCATACCCATGTCGGCCAGCCTGGGCTTTGGCATCCTCTTCGGCACGATCATCCAGCAACTGCTCGTGCCTGCTCTGGCGATCCTGCAAATGCGGGCTGCCGACCGGTTCAAGGGCTGGATGGGGCGGGGTGAAGATGAAAGCGATGGCGAACCGGCGCTTGCGTCGTCGTAGCTGCGTTCACGCCCTTTCGGCGTGCGAGGCATTTTCAATGATTGAGGTAAGCAGCGGCAGATGGTAGCGCTAAACCCATGACTGCATGTGATACCTGTCTTGTTCGCAATCGCGCGATTTGTGCCGGGCTCGACGATAACGAAGTATCCGCGCTCAACACGATCGGTCGCCGCCGTATGCTGGAACCGGGCGAACCACTGATCTGGGAAGGCGACGAATCCGTTCTGGTTGCCAATGTGATCGAGGGCGTGCTGAAGCTTTCGTCTTCTACCGAGGACGGGCGCGAGCAGATCGTGGGCGTCGTTTATCCGTCCGACTTCATCGGCAGGCCCTTCGCGGGAACGGCAGGCCATTCGGTAACGGCGCTGACCGAGGCGCAAGGTCTGCGTATTTGCGCGCGGCGATTTCGATCGCTTCGCCAGCGAACACCCCAAGCTTGAACACAAGCTGCTGGAGCGCACGCTGGGCGAACTGGATCGGACGCGCAAATGGATGCTGCTGCTGTCGCGCAAGTCAGCGCAGGAAAAGGTTGCGACCTTCCTGCTCGAAATGTCGGACAGGTTGGTGGAAACCGGGTGTGACGAGCCTTCCGAAACCCCTCTACAACGGTTCGATTTGCCCTTCTCGCGGCAGCAGGTGGCCGATGTTCTGGGCCTGACGATAGAGACCGTCAGCCGCCAGATGACCATGCTGAAGCGCAATGGCGTGATCGGATTGCCAACGCGCCGCTCGGTCGAGATCAGCGACAGAACGGCGCTGGAGGACATTGCCGGCTAAGCCTGGCGATGAGGGTTCAGAACCGGAAACCGACACCCGCGCTGATTACCCAGGGATCAAGATTGTGTTCGGTCTGGATAACCGGCGTTCCGTTCGCAAACCAAGTGGCTGTCGTTCCGATGAAATAGCGTTTCGCATCTGCCGACACGAAGACGCTTTCGCCAACCGGAACGTCGATGCCCGCTTGCAGGACAAAGCCGAACTCGTCGCTGAGCGAAAAATCGTCGGCCCCCAGCGCCAGGGCGGTCTCACCGGGCTCGTCGTCAAGCCAGATGAAATAGGCAATGCCTGCGCCAACATACGGCTTCACCCCGCCGGTATTGAAGTGGAGCTTGCCCGTAACCGTGGCCGGCAGCAGCAGCCCGTTGGAAACAAGCTCCGCGCCCGGCACGCCCGATACCGCATCGACATCGTGCTGCGTCAGGCAGCAGATCGTCTCGATCGAGAGATAATCGGCAACGAAATATTCGACTGCCAGGGTCGGAACATAATTATCGTTGGCCTTGGTCTGCGTGCCGGCGGGCAGGCCAACCAGATCTAGGTTAAGCTCATCGATTTCGCCATCCGGCAGGACAGCGGTGCCCAGCACCTTGACCTGGAAATCTCCGGCTTCCTGAGCCGTGGCGGGCAGTGCAATCGATCCGGCGGCGGTGGCGAGCGCGATCCCCCACAGCTTCGAAACCATAGCAGTCTTCATGGTCAATTCTCCATCATCGCCGCCTTGGCAGTCCGAATCGAGACCCCTTCACCCGGCGTCGGATATGTGCGGCGTGCGGCTGCGAACTGCTTTGACCAAGCGCAATTTTTGCGCACGAAAATTTCTTCGCAGGGAAATGATCTTTTTGACGAGGATCAACGAATACGGTGGCGAGCTGGCCCAAAGAGCCCCTGTTCTCAAGGGGTCAAGACATGGACGCTACACTCACCCGCACAGGCATCTGGTTCGGCATACTGCTATTATGCCTGGGCGCGCTGGCAAACGCGCAGGACGCGGCTTTTTCCGTACACATGCTGATTGTTTCGATGGCTGCGTTCGTGGCCCTGATTGCAACCGTCTGGAAAACTGAATTCGACGCGAAGACGCGCGACGTGCTGCGCTTGCCGACAAACGACACGCTGTATGATGATGATCCCGTGCGCTGGGGCGTCATCGCCACGGTGTTCTGGGGCATTGCCGGCTTTATGGCGGGCCTCTTCATCGCTCTCCAGCTGGTCTGGCCGGAACTCAATTTCGAACCTTACTTCAATTTCGGGCGCGTTCGTCCGCTGCACACCAGCGCGGTAATCTTCGCCTTTGGCGGCAATGCGCTGATTGCCACCAGCTTTTATGTCGTGCAGCGCACCTGCCGCGCGCGGCTGGCCTTTCCCGGAATGGCTCGCTTCGTGTTCTGGGGCTACCAGCTGTTCATCGTGCTGGCGGCGAGCGGCTATCTGCTGGGCGTATCGCAGAGCAAGGAATACGCCGAGCCCGAATGGTATATCGACTGGTGGCTGACCATCGTGTGGCTCGCCTATCTCGCGGTTTTCGTCGGCACGATCCTGAAGCGGAAAGAGCCGCATATCTATGTGGCCAACTGGTTCTACCTCGCCTTCATCCTGACCGTGGCGATGCTGCATGTCGTGAACAATCTCGACATTCCGATAAGCTTCTTCGGGTCGCGAAGCTATCCGGTGTTCGGCGGCGTCCAGGGCGCACTGGTGCAGTGGTGGTACGGCCACAACGCGGTGGGCTTTTTCCTGACTGCCGGCTTCCTCGCCATGATGTACTACTTCGTGCCGAAGCAGGCCGAGCGTCCGGTCTACAGCTACCGCCTGTCGATCATCCACTTCTGGTCGCTGATCTTCCTCTACATCTGGGCAGGGCCGCACCACCTCCACTATACGGCGCTGCCCGACTGGGCGCAGACGCTGGGCATGGTGTTCTCCATCATGCTGTGGATGCCCAGCTGGGGTGGTATGATCAACGGCCTGATGACGCTGAACGGTGCGTGGGACAAGATCCGAACCGATCCGATCATCCGCATGATGGTGATGGCGCTGGCCTTCTACGGCATGAGCACGTTCGAAGGGCCGATGCTGTCGATCAAGAGCGTGAACAGCCTGTCGCACTATACCGACTGGACCATCGGTCATGTCCATTCCGGCGCGCTGGGCTGGAACGGGATGATTACCTTCGCCGCGGTCTATTTCCTGGTGCCGCGCCTGTGGAAGCGCGAGCGGCTTTACAGCCTGCGTATGGTCAACTGGCATTTCTGGCTCGCGACCGTGGGCATCGTTTTCTACGCCGCCAGCATGTGGGTGGCAGGCATCACCCAGGGCCTGATGTGGCGCGAATACGGCGTGGACGGATACCTCGTGAACAGCTTCGTCGATACCGTGGCCGCGCTGCATCCGATGTTCCTGATGCGTGCGCTTGGCGGCCTCATGTATCTCGCCGGTGCGATTGTCATGGTCGTCAACGTCTGGATGACGATTGCCGGAAAGCTGCGCAGCGAGGCTCCGATGAGCGACGCCAAATATGATGAAGCGGCGGACCGTCCGGCCCTTGCCACTCCTGCTGAATGAAAGAGACGGACATGACCGAGAACGACAAACCAAAGTCTGCACCGCCCCTTTCCCAAGTGCCGCCCGATGTCGCGGCGACGGTTAAGGGCCACCAGCGGCTGGAACGCAACGTTACCTTGCTGGCAGCCTTCTCGCTGGTGGCGGTGGCGATTGGCGGGATCGTGGAAATCGCCCCGCTGTTCTGGATCGACAACACGATCGAGGAAGTGGAGGGCATGCGCCCCTACACTCCGCTGGAGCAGGCCGGACGAGACATCTACGTGCGCGAGGGTTGCTACAACTGCCACAGCCAGATGATCCGTCCCTTCCGCGACGAGGTGGAACGCTATGGCCATTACAGTCTGGCAGCGGAAAGCATGTACGATCATCCGTTCCAGTGGGGATCGAAGCGTACCGGCCCGGACCTGGCGCGCGTTGGTGGCCGCTACTCTGACGAATGGCATGTGCAGCACCTTGAAAACCCGCAGAGCGTGGTGCCGCAAAGCATCATGCCGCAATACAGCTTCCTCTCGCAGCGCAGCCTGAGAGTGCCCGATCCCGAAGCGATGCTGGCGGCGTTGCAAATCGTGGGTGTGCCCTATTCGGAAGAAGACCTGGCCCAGGCCGGGTACGATCTGGTGGCCCAGGCCGATCCCGATGTTCCGGCCAACGATCTGGAAGAACGCTATCCCGGCGCGCAGGTCCGTGATTTCGACGGCGATCCCGCCCGTGTCACCGAAATGGATGCGCTCGTCGCCTATCTCCAGATGCTGGGCACGCTGGTCGATGTGAACAGTGCCGCTGCGCAGGAAGAACTTGCCTCGGAGACCGGACGATGACCGGCCATTCGACATATGAATTCCTGCGCCACCTGGCCGACAGCTGGGGTTTGCTGGCGATGGTGCTGTTGTGGCTGGGCTTGGGCCTGTGGGCGTTCAGGCCGGGCGCGAAAATCCACCACGACGATGCGGCAAATGCGATTTTCAAGGACGAGAACGATGGGTAGCAAGCGGGTCGACGAACCAACCGGCACCGAATTTGTCGGCCACGAATGGGATGGGATCGAAGAGCTCGACACACCCATGCCGCGCTGGTGGCTGTGGACCTTTTACGCCACTATCGTGTGGGCACTGGTCTATGTGATCCTGTACCCGGCATGGCCGCTGATCGAGAAAGGCACCGAGGGCGTGCTGGGCTGGACCAGTCGTGGACAACTGGCCGAAGAGATCAGCGTCGCCGACCAGGCCCGCGCCACCGTGCGCGAGCAAATCGCCCGGGTCCCGCTCG
This sequence comes from uncultured Alphaproteobacteria bacterium, assembly GCA_963783265.1. Classification (GTDB taxonomy): domain Bacteria; phylum Pseudomonadota; class Alphaproteobacteria; order Sphingomonadales; family Sphingomonadaceae; genus Alteraurantiacibacter. The sequence goes on from CAWAMU010000007.1 coordinate 94,738, forward strand.
AGCGCTTGTCCGACAATGCCCCGCTGATGCAGCAAGCCGTCGCAGGTGGCCGTGCAGCGTTCCAGATCCATTGCGTCCAGTGTCACGGTTCGGGTGCGGCAGGTAGCCAGGAACTGGGCTACCCCAATCTCAACGATGATGACTGGCTGTGGGGCGGCGATATCCGCGCGATCGAAACCACGCTGATCCACGGCATCCGCCAGCCCGGAGACGAGGAAACCCGCACCAGCCTGATGCCAGCGTTCGCCGGCGTTTTCGATCGCGCGCAGCTTGATGCGCTGGTCGATCACGTCCGGTCGCTAAGCGGCGAGGGCGAAAGCAATCCGGTCGGTGCCGAGATCTTCGGCCAGAACTGCGCCTTGTGTCATGGCCCGGCGGGCGGAGGCGATCGGGCCGTGGGTGCCCCGAACCTGTCCGACGCCATCTGGCTGCGGGGCGGAAGTCGCGAAGCAATCGCGGCGCAAATACTGAACCCGAAAATGGGCATGATGCCCAAGTGGGAGGGTCGGCTTGATCCGGTCACCATTTCCATGCTGGCCGCCTATGTGCATTCGCTCGGGGGAGGTGAAGACTTCATTGAGGTCGCGGAGGATCCCGAGGTGCAAGTCGATGAACAACCCTGAGCCCGGTCTCCACCACAGCCCGCTGGGCACCTATGAGTTGCGTAAGAAAGTCCATCCCCAGCGGATCGACGGCTGGTTCCGCCGGTTCAAGTGGCTGATTATGCTCGTTACGCTGGGGATTTACTATTTCACCCCGTGGATTCGCTGGGATCGTGGCCCTTACGCGCCCGACCAGGCGGTGCTGGTGGATATGGCGCATCGTCGGTTCTACATGTTCAACATCGAGATCTGGCCGCACGAATTCTATTTCGTCGCCGGATTGCTGATCATGGCGGGCGTCGGCCTGTTCCTCGTCACCAGCGTGGTCGGTCGGGCGTGGTGTGGCTATGCCTGCCCGCAAACGGTGTGGACCGACCTGTTCCAGCATGTCGACCGCTTCGTGGATGGCGACCGTAACAAGCGCATGCGGCTGGATGCCGCGCCGTGGACTGCTTCCAAGATTGCGCGGCGTCTGTTCAAATGGGGGATCTACCTTGCCATTGCCTTTGCCACCGGCGGGGCGTGGATTCTCTATTTTGCCGATGCGCCCACTCTGTTCGCCGAGTTCTTCGCAGGCGAGGCAGCTTTTGTGGCCTATGCGACGGTGTTCATTCTCACCATGACAACCTTCATCCTTGGCGGTTTCATGCGCGAACAGGTGTGCATCTACATGTGCCCGTGGCCGCGCATCCAGACTGCGATGATGGACGAAAAATCGCTGACCGTGACCTATAAGGACTGGCGCGGCGAACCGCGCGGCAGCCTGAAGAAAGCGCAGAAGAATCCGGGCGAATTTGGCGACTGCATCGATTGCAACCAGTGCGTGGCCGTGTGCCCGACCGGATGGGATATCCGCAAGGGGCCGGACATTTCGTGTATTACCTGCGCGCTCTGCATCGATGCCTGCGACAGGGTGATGGACGATATCGGCCGCCCGCGCGGATTGATCGATTATCTCACGTTGGAGGATTCCGAAGGCGCTGGCGTGAAGGAAGACAAGCGCCCGACCTGGAAAAAGATGCTGAGGCCGCGCACGGTGGTCTATTTCTTCGTCTGGGCCGGTATCGGCCTTGGCCTGCTGTTTGCCCTTGGCGCGCGCACTCACACCGAAATCAGCGCCGCCCCAGACCGCAATCCGCCTTACATGCTGATGAGCGACGGCTCCGTGCGCAACAATTACACGGTGAAGCTGCGCAACATGGAAGGGCGTCCGCGCTCCATGCGGGTGGGTATCGAAGGGCTGCCTGGCGCCGTGATGTGGTCCGACACGATGAACAATGCCGACGCGGCCCGGACCCTCGCGGTGGACGTGCCCGCCGATGCTACCCAGCAGCTTCGTCTCTATGTTCGCGCGCCCGACGGCACGGTGGCGCAGGATTTCAGCTTTTCGGTGGTCTCGCTGGATGAGCAGGCCGAAATGGACGCGGTGGAAACCCGCTTCGTAACTCCCGGAGAAGAGTGATGGTGAAGCGTTTTACCGGCTGGCACATGACGGCAATCCTCGTCGCTTTCTTCGGCACGGTTGCAGCGGTGAATTTCACCATGGCACGTTATGCCAGTTCCACCTTTGGCGGCATCGTGGTGGAAAATTCCTACGTCGCCAGCCAGGAATTCAACGGCTGGCTGGAAGAAGCGCGCGAAAGCGAGGGGCTGGGCTGGGCCGTGGTGACAACCTGGAGGCCCGATGGCCGTCTGGTCATGTCCGTCCACGATGCGCCCGACTACCTGACCGCGCAGGCCACGGCACGCCACCCGCTGGGGCGCAAGCCTGACCGGGCCTTGACCTTCACCCGGATTGGCCAGGACACCTATCTTTCGGACGAGAGCTTGCCAGCAGGACGCTGGACCCTGCGACTGGAATTGACCGACGGTATTGCCACCTGGCGGCGCGAGGACGACATCTCTTGACCGCGCTGGCGAGCTCATTCGAGATGCGCACCAGCGTTCTTGCCGTGCCGGCAATGCATTGTGCCGGTTGCATGAGCAAGGTGGAGCGCGGGCTGCTTGGGCAAGACGGCGTGATTGCGGCGCGCGTAAACCTTTCATCGCGCATGGTCACCGTCACCCATGACGAGCGCGTCGACGAGGGCAGCCTGACACGCTTGCTTGCAGACGTCGGTTTCGAGGCACAGGCTCGCCACAATCCGGCGGAAAAGCCGTATAGTGCGGTAAAGCCGCTGCTCGCCCCCCTTGCCGTGGCGGGGTTTGCCGCGATGAATGTCATGCTCCTGTCGGTGAGCGTATGGTCGGGCGCGGAAGGTTCGACGCGGGAACTGTTCCACTGGATTTCCGCTCTGATCGCGCTGCCAGCCATTGGCTTTGCCGGACGACCTTTCTTCAGATCCGCCTGGAGCGCGCTGAAGCGCGGCCGCACCAACATGGATGTACCGATCTCGCTGGGCGTACTGATCGCCAGCGCGCTCAGCCTTTACGAAACCTGGGTCGGCGGCGCGCATGCATGGTTCGATGGCGCGCTGATGCTGCTTACCTTCCTGCTGGCGGGCCGCGTGCTGGACGCGATGATGCGCGATCGTGCGCGCAGCGGGGTTGAGGCACTGGTGAGCCAGGCGGCCAAGGGTGCGCAGGTGGTAGGCCCCGATGGCACACTTTCGTATGTCGCCGCCGAAGATCTGGAGCCCGGCGCGGTGATGCGCGTTGCCGCAGGCGAACGCCTTGCCGCCGATGGCGAAATCATTTCGGGTCGCAGCACGTTCGACCAGTCTCTGCTGACAGGTGAAAGCAACCCCGTTGCATTGGCGCAGGGCGAACAGGCGCTGGCCGGCACGCTCAATCTTGCAGGCCCGGTAGACGTGCGGGTCAGCAGCGCCGGGCGTGACACCACGCTGGCCGAAATCGCGCGGCTGATGGAAGCCAGTACGCAGGATCGCAGCCGCTATGTCCGTATCGCCGATCGTGCTGCAAGGCTTTACGCGCCCGCTGTGCATTCGCTCGCGCTGCTGACGGTAGTCGGCTGGCTGGTGGCCGGTGCAAGTGTTTACGAGGCGCTGGTGATCGGCGTTGCCGTGCTGATCATCACCTGCCCCTGTGCCCTGGGCCTGGCGGTGCCCGTGGCGCAGGTGGTGGCCAGCGGCGCGCTGATGCGAGCCGGGATCATGGTGAAGGATGGCTCTGCTTTCGAACGTCTTGCATCGGTGGATCGGGCGCTTCTGGACAAGACCGGCACGCTCACGCTGGGCAGGCCGGTTCCTGAGGCCGAAGCCTTGGCCAGCCTCACGTCCGAAGAGGCCGGGATCGCATTGGCGCTCGCCTCCCACAGCCGCCACCCGTTGTCGCGCGCGCTGGAGAAGGCGCTGGCGGCAAGGGGTGTGGTCCCCCTTCCGATCGCATCTGTGGGGGAGCAGGCGGGAGAGGGTGTGTTCGCCACCTACGAAGGGCGGCCGGTTGCGCTCAAGCGTCCGGTCACATCGGGTACGACGGCGGTCTTGCTTTCCACGGGAAATCGCCCCGACCGCCTGATCCCGATTGCCGATACCATGCGCCCCGATGCACGTTCGGCTATCGCGGACCTCGAGGATCAGGGCATCGAATGCTCCATCCTCTCCGGCGATACGACCCGCGCCGTGGCGAGGATGACGCGAGAAATCGGCCTGGCCGCTGAGGCCAACGCCCGTCCGGAAGACAAGCAGATGCTGGTTTCAAGGTTGCGCGAGGCGGGACGAAGAGTGCTGATGGTGGGCGATGGTCTGAACGATGGCCCCGCTCTGGCAGCAGCAGACGCCTCCATCGCGCCGGGTTCCGCCAGCGATGTGGGACTGCAAGCGGCGGATTTCGTGTTCGTGCAGGATTCGCTCTCCGCCTTGCCGGCTTGCGTGCGGGCCGCGCGGCGTACGATGCGGGTGGTGAAGCAGAACTTCGGTCTTGCCATCATCTATAACTTGTTCGCCGTGCCGCTGGCGATTGCCGGATTGGTAACCCCGTTGGTTGCCGCCATTGCCATGTCGGCCAGTTCGCTGCTGGTGGTCGCCAATTCGCTGCGCCTGGCGAGAGCCGCCAGATGAATGGCGTGCTCATCCTCCTCCCTATTGCGCTGCTGCTGGGTCTTGCCGGACTTGCGGCGTTCTTCTGGGCGCTGCGTAGCAACCAGTTCGACGATCCCGATGGCGCCGCGGCGCGTATATTGATCGATGACGAAGAGGACGATGCGTCGTGAGCATGGTTGCGCAGGCCATCGGCATTGCCGCGCTCTTACCCGCTATGGCTGGCTCCATCGCTTTGCCGGAAAGCGGCAGGGCGGCGGAACTGGTGCTGGCGCTTTGCCAGGGCGGTGCCGTTGTCATTCCTCTGGAGCATGGCGACGGGCCTGCTGCGCCCGCCACGATGTGCTGCGCCAAAGGTTGCCAACGGCGGGACGGGCGCAAAATTGTTGATCCAGAACAATGAATACCGCCGGACCTCGGCATAGAGAAACAGGCATGTGGCCCTATCATCCCAAACTGCTCGAAACACCTGTTCCGCGCTACACAAGCTATCCCACCGCGGCGGAGTTCACTGACGAGATCGGTGCGCTCGACCTCGAAGATGCGATCGCTTCAGCGACGGGCGACGTCTCGCTCTACATTCATATCCCCTTCTGCGAGAAGATTTGCTGGTATTGCGGGTGCAACACGGCAGCCGCCAATCGCAAGCAGCGGCTGGACAGCTATCTTGAGTCACTGCACCGCGAAATTGCGCTGGTGGCAGCCTTGCTTCCCGCCAATGCGCGGGTAACGCGGATCGCCTTTGGCGGCGGCAGTCCCAATGCGCTGGCGCCAATCGATTTTGTCCGCCTGTTCGATCAGTTGGTGATCAAGTTCCCCCTCGACGCGCCAATCGTCTCGGTAGAACTGGATCCGCGCACCCTGACCGATGAGTGGGAGGGTGTACTGGCAGGGGTCGGCGCGTCCCACGCCAGCATGGGCGTGCAAACTTTCTCGCCGCATCTGCAGGAAGCCATCGGACGGGTGCAGCCGATGCGAATGATAGAGCGCGGCGTGGAAATCCTGCGCAAATCCGGCATCACCTCGATGAATTTCGACCTGATGTACGGACTTCCGGGCCAGCGAGATGGATGATCTTGCCGAGTCCCTGGAGCAGGCGGTGCAGTTCGAGGCGGATCGCATCGCCTTGTTCGGCTATGCCCATGTGCCGGCAATGTTTCCTCGCCAGCGGCAGATCGACGACAGTGCTCTGCCAGGTGCGGAAGCGCGCTTTGGCATGGCGGCGCAAGGGCACGCGTTTCTTGTAAGCCAGGGCTATGATGCCATCGGTTTCGATCATTTCGCCGTCCCGGAAGATCCGCTTTCCATCGCCGCGCGCGCAAGCAGGCTGCGCCGCAATTTCCAGGGTTTTACCGATGACCAGGCCACTGCGCTTGTTGGGCTCGGGGCATCCGCCATCAGTTCCTTCCCGGGCCTGCTGGCTCAGAACGAGAAGAATTCTGGACGTTATCGAATGCTGCTGTCGCAGGATGAATTGCCCGCGTCGCGCGGCAAGCGCCGCAGCATTGAAGATCGCCGCAACGGCGCGATAATAGAGGAGTTGCTGTGCCGAGGCCGCGCACGGATCGATGCCGCCGCGCTGGATGCAGCGCGCTTGCGCCTGACCCCCTACCTCGAAGCCGGGCTATGTTCCGTGGACAATGGCCAGGTGACGATAGCCGATCATGCCGTGCCCTATGCCCGCAGCATCGCCGCCGCGTTCGATCCCTATCGCCAGCAAAGCGCGCGCAAATTCAGTTCTGCCATCTGAACAAAAAGCGGGCCTCGCGTCTGGATCGCGAGGCCCGCCAATCAGGGAGAAACGGTGGGTAAAAGCGTCAGGCGCCAACCGTCGCCCGATTTTCCAATAAAACCGTGGCCGCTGCCGTGTTTGAAATCGGCACGTGGTAATTGCTGGCAAGCTCGCGCACGCTGCCGCGCAGGGCACCTCGGGCGGCAATCCAGTTGAGGATTTCCACGCCCTGGCTGCCCGCCAGTTCCACTATGTCGAGCGTGTCATGCTGCAGCAGGGCTTCGGGATCGGGGGCAAGGTTGCGCAGGCAGAACTTGTCGTAATCCACGTTGATATGGCCCGCACGCTCGCCTTCCAGCTGGTGCGACAGCCCGCCAGTGCCGAATACCACCACTTTTTCATCGCTGTCGAAACTCTCGATGGCGCGGCCCACGGCCTTTCCCAGATCATAACAGCGCTTGGGACTGGGCAGGGGGTGCTGCACGGTGTTGATCGCGATTGGCACCAGCTTCGTGGCAAAGGGTGCGTCGCCCGGCCAGCACAACTCGAACGGCACGGCCACTGCATGATCCACCAGCATGGACTGGCACATCGCAGGATCGAATTCACTCTCCACAACCTGCTCTATGATGTGCCAGGAAAGATCCTGATGGCCAGGGTATGGACGCTCGAAAGCTATGCCCCATCCTTCGTCTTCATGCCGGTACTGCGCGGCTGCGCCGATGGCGAAGGTGGGCATGGTGTCGAGGAAGAAATTCAGTCCGTGATCGTTGTAGAACACGACGGCGACATCGGGTCGTTCCGCCGCAAGCCATTTGTGAACCGGATCGAACCCGTCGAAGAACGGCTTCCAATAGGGATCCTGCTGTAGACCCTTGGCGATCGCACCGCCAATGCCGGGCACATGGCTGGTGAAGATACCTCCGACGATATCGCTCATGCCACTATCCTTTCATCATCGGCCCATTTGTCGATCGATGCGGGTTTCGGTCATCGCGTGGCTCATCAGGGCAGCCTTGAATTCGTCCAGCGAAAGGCCGGTCTGCAATGCGCCGAGCTGCTGGACATTAAGGCCAAGGATTCCCGCCAGCTTCGCGAGGTAATAGACGTTGCCCCCGGCAGCCAGCATAGCCAGCACATCGCGGTTGCGGATGGCGGTGCGTTGCTCTTCGGCAAGATCGAAACGGTCCATATAGGCATCTTCGTCGCGTGCGAATGCCTCCCTGTTTTCAGCATGATTGAACGAATAGCACATGGCGTTGAGCGCATAGCCAGCCTGCGCCGCGTCTCCGTCGAATACGAGCGTGCCCTCGATGGCGCGCTTCCCCTCTCCGACGATCTTCGAATACGGAAGCATTTCAGGTCTCCTTGGTTTGCAAAGCCTGTTTGTCCCCGCGGCGGACAGAACGCATTGTGCGAAATCAAATTCCCGGCGATCTAACTGCTGGCGGGCGTCCGTGGGATGAGATAGCTTTTGTGCAGCGCCCGATAAGCGGCGCGATAGGGAGGATCGAATGGACAAGCCGGACGAAAGCGGCTCCGAAGGCATGGCCGATGAACAGGACATCGTTCGCAAGTCCTATTGGCGCGCCAACATTCGCCTGCTTGCCGTCTTGATGAGCATCTGGTTCGCCGTGTCCTTCGGCGCTGGTATCCTGTTTCGCGATTTTCTCGACCAGTTCAGTATCGGGGGATACCCGCTGGGATTCTGGTTTGCGCAGCAAGGCGCGATCTACGTCTTCCTCGTGTTGATCGTGATTTACGTGGTCGCCATGCACCGGATCGAGCGCAAGTTCGATCTCGACGATGACGATAGCTGAGGCGGGCGGCATGGACACGCAGACGCTGATCTACATCTTCGTGGGCGTAAGCTTCGCGCTCTACATTGCCATTGCTATCTGGAGCCGTGCGGGCTCAACCAGTGAATTCTACGTCGCGGGCGGCGGGGTGAACCCGGTGGTGAACGGCATGGCCACCGCTGCCGACTGGATGAGCGCGGCCAGCTTCATCTCCATGGCCGGCCTGATTGCCTTCCTGGGCTATGACGGCAGCGTCTACCTGATGGGCTGGACCGGCGGCTATGTGCTGCTGGCGCTGCTGCTGGCCCCATATCTGCGCAAGTTCGGCGAGTTTACCGTGCCCGATTTCATTGGCACGCGGTATTATTCCAAGACCGCGCGGGTGGTGGCGGTGGTGTGCCTGATCTTCATCAGCTTCACCTATATCGCCGGTCAGATGCGGGGGGTCGGCATCGTGTTCAGCCGCTTCCTCGATGTGCCGATCCTGTGGGGCGTGGTGATCGGCATGGGCATCGTCTTCATCTACGCCGTGCTTGGCGGGATGAAGGGCATAACCTACACGCAAGTAGCGCAATATTGCGTGCTGATCTTCGCCTATCTGGTGCCGGCCTTCTTCATCAGCTTCCTGATCACCGGCAATCCAATTCCTGCGCTTGGGCTGGGCAGCGAGGTGAACGACGGCAGCGGGCTTTTCGTATTGCAAAAGCTGGACCTGGTTCTGACCGATCTGGGCTTTGCCGCCTATACCGACGGCTCCAAATCCACGATCGACATATTCTGCATCACGATGGCGCTGATGGTGGGCACGGCGGGCCTGCCGCATGTGATCGTGCGCTTCTTCACGGTGCCCAAGGCATCGGACGCGCGCAAATCGGCAGGCTGGGCGCTGCTGTTTATCGCCTTGCTCTATGTCACCGCTGGCCCGGTGGGCGCTTTTGCCCGCCTCAACTTCATCGATACGGTGAACGAGCAAAGCTATTCTGATGCGCCGGAGTGGTTCACCAATTGGGAGGCGAACGACCTGATCGCCTGGCGCGACAAGAATGCCGACGGCCGCATGCAATACAGGCCGGGAGAGGCTTTCGAAGGCGCGCCGGTGTTCAGTGAGAGCGGGCAGGGGGCCTCGGGAGAGCGAGTGCTGGAAAATGCCGCCACCGACAACGCCAACGAGGTTTATGTCGATCGAGACATCATGGTGCTGGCCAATCCGGAAATCGCGCAGCTTGCCCGGCTGGGTGATCGCGCTGGTCGCGGCGGGCGGACTTGCGGCGGCGCTATCGACAGCGGCCGGCTTGTTGCTGGTGATATCCTCCAGCGTCAGCCACGATTTGCTGAAGAAAACCTTCCGACCCGATATTACCGAGAAGGGCGAGTTGCTGGCCGCGCGCATCGCGGCGACGGCGGCCATCGTGGTGGCGGGATATCTTGGCATCTACCCGCCCGGCTGGGTGGCGCAGGTGGTGGCGTTTGCCTTTGGCCTTGCCGCCGCCAGCCTGTTCCCGGCGATATTCATGGGCATTTTCTCCATGCGCATGAACCGCGAGGGCGCGATTGCGGGCATGGTGAGCGGGCTTGTCTTCACCTTTCTCTACATCGCCTGGTTCAAGCTATGGGAGCCTGCGGCCAATGTGGAGGCGAACTGGCTGCTGGGCATCTCGCCAGAGGGTATCGGCGTGGTAGGCATGGTCATCAACTTTGCCGTCGCCATTGCCGTGGCGGCTCTTACCAGGGCACCGCCCGCCGATATTCGCAATCTGGTCGAGAATATCCGCGTGCCGCGTGGGGCAGAAAAGCCCCACATGCACTAGGCATTACCGGTTCTGGCGCCCCTCGATCAGTCGTTCCACCAGTGAAGGGTCCGCCAGCGTCGAGGTATCGCCCAGCGCGCCGTAGTCATTCTCGGCAATCTTGCGCAGGATGCGCCGCATGATCTTGCCGCTGCGGGTCTTCGGCAGGCCATCGGTGAAAGTGCAGGTGATCGGGCGTGGCAACCGGGCCGATTTCCTTGCGCACCTGCTGTTTCAGCTCCGCATAAAGCTCATCCGACGGCTTCCACGCCTTCCATCGTCGTGACGTAGCAGTAGATGCCCTGGCCCTTCACATCGTGCGGGTAACCCACCACGGCAGCCTCTGCCACCTTGGGGTGCAGCACCAGCGCGCTTTCCACTTCGGCCGTGCCCATGCGGTGGCCCGAAACATTGATCACGTCGTCCACTCGGCCCGTGATCCAGTAATAGTCATCGGCATCGCGCTTGCAGCCGTCGCCGGTGAAATATCGCCCGGGGAAGGTGGAGAAATAGGCCTCGATAAAGCGGTCGTGATCGCCGTAGACAGTGCGCGCCTGCCCGGCCAGCTGGCGGCGATGCACAGGTTCCCTTCGGTCGCGCCGTCGAGTGGTGGCCTTCATTGTCGACCAGCAGCGGCTGCACCCCGAAGAAGGGTTTTCCCGCGCTGCCCGGCTTCATGTCGTGGGCATAGGGCAGGGTGGTTATCATGTGTCCGCCGGTCTCGGTCTGCCACCAGGTGTCGACGATGGGGCAGCGGCTTCTCGCCGACCACCTCGTAATACCAGCGCCATGCCTCGGGATTGATCGGCTCGCCCACGGTGCCAAGGATGCGCAGGGACGAGCGGTCGTGCTTCGTCACCCAGCTATCGCCCTCGCGCATCAGCGCGCGGATGGCGGTGGGCGCGGTGTAGAAGATGTTGACCTTGTGCTTGTCGATCACATCCCAGAAACGGCCATGATCGGGGTAATTGGGCACGCCCTCGAATACCAGGCTGGTGCCAGCGTTCAGCAGCGGGCCGTATGTGACGTAGCTGTGGCCTGTGACCCAGCCGATATCGGCGCTGCACCAGAATACCTCTCCCGGCTGGTAATCGAAGGTGTAGTGAAAGGTGGAGGCGCACCACAGCGCATAACCGCCGGTGGTATGCACCACGCCCTTGGGCTTTCCGGTGGAGCCGGAAGTGTAGAGGATGAACAGCGGGTCTTCCGCATTCATTTCCTCGCACGGGCAATCATCGTCGCTGGAAACCTCGTGATACCAGTGATCACGTCCGTCCTTCATCGCGATTTCGCCGCCAGTGTGGCGCACCACCAGCACGCCATCGACGGCGACGCCTTCGTGATCCAGCGCGGCATCGACATTGGCTTTGAGCGGAATCGTCTTGGTGCCGCGCAGCCCTTCATCGGCGGTGATCACAAAGCGGCTTTCGCAAGCCTCGATCCGGCCCGCCAGCGCCTCTGGCGAGAAGCCGCCGAACACCACCGAATGGATCGCCCCGATCCGGGCGCAGGCCAGCATTGCCAGTATGCCCTCGATCACCATCGGCATGTAAAGCGTGACGCGGTCGCCCCTGGCCACGCCCATCGCCTTCAACGCATTGGCCATCTGCACCACTTCGCCGTGAAGCTGCGCATAGGTGAGGCTGCGCGTACGGGGTGGCGGGATCGTCCGGCTCGAAGATCAGTGCGGTGCGATCGCCATGTTCGGGCAGGTGGCGATCCACGCAATTGTGGCACAGGTTCAGCGAACCATCGGCAAACCACTTGATATCGACCGGTTCGAACGACCATTCGCCAGCCTTTGTCGGCTTTTCATGCCAGTCGAGCCGCCTGTGCGCCTCTTCCAGCCAGAACGTATCAGCATCCTCTACAGAGCGCTTGTACAGCGTCTCGTACTCCTCCGGCGTGCAATGCGGGTCGGGGGAATTGGCCGGGTTGCGGACGATATCGCTCATGAATTGCCTCTCCTTTGCTTGCCTATTTAATGGGCATCGCAAAGGGGGCAAGTTCGCAAATCAGGCTGCGTCGGGCTGGTTGTCCGGATGGGCGCGCTGGAAAGCGGGAAGGGCGAGGCATGCCTCCTCTATCGTCACCATGCGGGGCGAGGCGGACAGATCGTAGTCGAAGCGCCGCGCGTTGTAGAGCTGCGGCACGAGGACGGCCTCGAACAGGCCCGGCGCATCGAACAGGAAAGCGCCCGTTTCCAATTGCTCAAGCCGCTGCTCCACCGGCACCAGCGTCTTGGCAAGCCAGTGGCGATACCAGGTGTCGATCTGGTCCTGGGAATGGCCGAGTTCGTTTTTCAGGTATTTCAGCACCGGCAGGTTCAGCGGTGCATGCAATTCCGTGGCGATGGCATAGGCCAGTTCGCGGGCGGTGAAGCGTTTCTCCACGTCCGCCGGCAACAGTGGCGCATCGGGAAAGCGTTCATCCAGCCATTCGATGATCGCCATGCTCTGCGCCCGGTCGCGGCCCTCGGCGTGCAGCATCGGAACCGTGGCGAATGGATTGCGCGATGTGAACGCCTCTCCCTTCTGCGCGCTCTCCAGCAGGTTTACCGGATCCTGCTCATAGCTCAGGCCTTTCAGCTCCAGCGCACAGCGCAAGCGGTAGCTTGTCGAGCTCCGCCAATATCCATACAGCTTCATCGGCACCTCCTGGGGTTTCGGTCGTTGGCTACTTACGAGCATTGATTATACGCGTGAAGCGGGGCATTGAGCCTGAAAAGAAGTTTCAGGTGAGACTAGTGATGCAATACCAGACGGGATTTCTCAACCATTTCGCCACCGAAGCGGTGGAAGGTGCGCTGCCAGAAGGGCGCAACAGTCCTCAGCGCCCTGCGTTTGGCCTTTATGCAGAGCAGTTCAGTACTACCGCATTCACCGCAGCGCGCGCGGAAAACCGTCGCAGCTGGCTCTATCGCATGCGTCCCACCACGGCGCACGGGGCCTTCAAGCCGTATGCCGGGGCAAGCCGGTTTGCCGCACCCGATGGCAGCCACACCACGCCTAATCGCTTGCGCTGGGATCCGCTGTCCATGCCAGAGGGCGCGGTGGATTTCGTCGACGGGATCGTAACCTACGCCGGCAATGGCGAGCCGTCCGCCAGCGGCATCGGCATCCACCTCTATGCCGCCACTGCCAGCATGGATGCCCGCGCCTTCCAGAACAGCGATGGCGAAATGCTGATCGTTCCGCAGCAGGGCTCGCTGCTTATCGTCACCGAGCTTGGCCGCATGGAAGTTGCACCCGGCTCTATCGCGCTGATACCCGCCGGGATGCGCTTTCGGGTAGAGGTGGATGGCCCTTCGCGCGGTTATGTCTGCGAGAATTTCGGCGCGCCATTCCGACTGCCCGACCTTGGTCCCATCGGCGCCAACGGCCTTGCCAATCCGCGCGATTTCGAAACGCCGGTCGCATGGTTCGAGGATCGCGACGAGGACTTCGAGATCGTCCAGAAGTTCAACGGCGCACTGTGGATCACCACGATTGGCCACTCCCCCTTCGACGTCGTCGCCTGGCACGGCAACTCTGCGCCCTGCCGATATGATCTTGCGCGCTTCAACACTATCGGCACGGTCAGCTTCGATCATCCGGACCCCTCCATCTTCACCGTCCTCACCAGTCCTTCGGAAACGCCGGGCACAGCCAATTGCGACTTCGTGATCTTTCCACCGCGCTGGATGGTGGCCGAGGACACATTTCGGCCGCCATGGTTTCATCGCAACGTGATGAGCGAATTCATGGGCCTGATCCACGGCGTCTACGATGCGAAGGAAGGCGGCGGCTTTGCGCCCGGCGGCGCGTCCCTGCACAACCAGTTCAACGGCCACGGCCCCGATGCCGAGAGTACGCGCAAGGCAATGGCGGCAGAGCTCAAGCCCACCAAGATCGACGATACGCTGGCCTTCATGTTCGAAAGCCGCGCGATCATCCAGACTACGCAGTTCGCCATGAGCGGCGGCCTCCTCCAATCCGATTACGACGCCTGTTGGGAAGGCTTCGAGAAAGCGAAACTACCATGACCATCGAGACCGATTTCACCCACGACGCCGACGCCACCAGCTGGGTGGAAAGCGCCAACGGCCACCCGCATTTCCCCGTGCAGAACCTGCCGCTGGGTGTCTTCTCGCCGCCCAAGGGTGGAGAGCCGCGCGGGGGTATCGCAATCGGCGACATGATCCTGGACCTCGCGGACATCGCCGACATGCTGGAACTCGATGCCGCAACAGCTGCGCAGCTGGCGAGCAACCCGAAGCTGAACGATCTCCTGCAGCGCGGCCCGGAAATGATGCGCGCATTGCGCCATGGCGTGTTCAAATTGTTGACCGACGAAAGCGACCGGAAGACGCTCGAGCCTGCGCTGCACAAGGCGGAGGATTGCGATCTCTACGTGCCGGTGACGGTGGGCGACTACACCGATTTTTACACCGGTATCCATCATGCGGAGAATATCGGCAGCCTGTTCCGGCCCGACAATCCATTGCTGCCCAATTACAAATACGTGCCCATTGGCTATCACGGCCGCTCCTCCTCCATCCGCCTGTCGGGCAAGGATGTGCACCGTCCAAGCGGCCAGAAAAAGCCAGCGGAGGATGGCGGAAAGCCGCCATTCGGCCCCAGCGCCCGGCTCGATTACGAAATGGAAATGGGTATCTGGATCGGCAAGGGAAATGGCCTTGGTCAGCCCATCCCGATTGACCGGGCCGAAGAGCATATCGCCGGCATTTCGATTTTGAACGACTGGTCCGCCCGCGATATCCAGGCGTGGGAATACCAGCCGCTTGGCCCGTTCCTGGCGAAGAATTTCCATTCAACGATCTCCCCGTGGATCGTGACCATGGATGCACTCGCACCATTCCGTACAGCGCAGCCGCCGCGCCCTGATGGCGACCCCGCTCCGCTTGAATACCTCATGGACGAGGGCGACCAGAAGGAAGGCGCGTTCGGCGTGACGATGGATGTGTTCATCAGCACCAGGAAGATGCGCGAGGATGGCGACGCGCCCCACCAGCTCAGCACCGGCCCGATGACGTCCATGTACTGGACCGCCGCGCAGCTGGTTACGCATCACTCCGTTGGCGGCTGCAATCTGTGTGCAGGCGATCTGCTGGGCACCGGCACGCTTACCAGCGGCGAAGAAGGCGGCGAAGGCAGCCTGATCGAGCTTACCAACGGTGGCAAGAATCCCATTACGCTGGCCAATGGCGAGACGCGCACTTTCCTGGAAGATGGCGACGAGGTCATCATGACGGCCTACGCCGAAAAGGACGGTTTCGCCCGGATCGGTCTTGGCGAGTGCCGGGCCGTCATCACGGGCTGACCTTCGTCGGGGGCGTTGGCATTCGGCGGCAACGCTTCTTTGTCCTGCGGGCAATAGCGATGTTGCAGGCCCCGAGGCGATCGGGGGCTTGCGGGCGAGGTGTGCCAGTAAAGTGGAACTTGGCCGCGCTTAAGAAACGGCGACATTGCGCCAGGGTCCGCGCGCCCCATCTCCTTTGCAAAGGAGATACGCCATGATCGAAGTCCGCAAGTTCGAGACATTGGGCAAGGCCAACCACGGCTGGCTCGATGCCAATTTCCATTTCTCTTTCGCAGAGTATTTCGACCAGCGCCGCATGCACTGGGGCGCCCTGCGCGTGTGGAACGACGATATCATCGCCCCGCGATCCGGCTTTCCGCCGCACGGGCATGAAAACATGGAAATCATCACCTACGTCCGCAAAGGCGTGCTTACGCACAAGGACAGCCTTGGCAATGAAGGCCGCACCCAGGCAGGCGATGTGCAGGTGATGTCTGCCGGCACGGGTATCCAGCATGCCGAATACAACATGGATGACGAGGAAACCCACTCCTTCCAGCTTTGGATACTGCCCGACAAACAGGGGCACAAGCCAAGCTGGGGCACCAAACGCTTCCCCAAGGATGCCCGATCCGGCCGGTTCGACGTGCTCGCCAGCGGGCGCGAGGGGGACGCCGATGCCCTGCGCATACAAGCCGACGCCCGCGTGCTGGGCGCAACCATCGCGGCAGGCGAAACAGTCTCCTACGACCTTGGCGGGCGCAAGGGCTACCTCGTGCCGGCCACCGGCAAGCTGGAGATCGAGGGCGAAATTGCCAAGGCGCGCGACGGTGTCGCGATTGCCGATCTCGAAACCTTGCAAGTCAAGGCGCTCGAGGACAGCGAAGTGGTGCTGGTGGACACGGCCTGACCCTAATTCGCTCCTGCAAATCCAGCTAATGTGGAACACCTGGAACACTGTCCTGGGGCCAAAAACCTTCCTCCGCACGAAGTCCGCCCCGAGCGGGGCAATTGCGGGCCGATTGTGGAGGAGGGTGAAGCCCATGACACGGCGTTGGCATGGTCTTCACCACGTAGGATAGCAGCGCGTCGCGACCGCATCGCCGCCAGGTTATTCGTGCCGCAGGGCGTCGATCGGGTCGAGCTTGCTGGCGCGGTGAGCGGGGTAATAGCCGAAGACTATCCCCATGATCGCAGAGAACACGAAGCTGAGGCTGTTCACCACGGGATCGAAGATGAACGGCAGGTCTGCTACGCCGGCGAGCAGGATCGACAGGCCCAACGCCAGCAAGATGCCGATCAGCCCGCCAAAGCAGCACAGCACCACCGCTTCCGTAAGGAATTGTAGCCGCACCTCGCGGGCGAGGGCGCCAATGGCAAGCCGGATGCCGATCTCGCGCGTGCGTTCGGTTACCGAAACCAGCATGATGTTCATGATGCCGATGCCGCCCACGAGCAGGCTGATCGCGGCGATCATGGTGACGACTGCGGTCATGGTGCCGGTAATGTTGTTGACGGTGTCGCTGATCTCGGCGGTGTCGACGATGTTGAAGTTGTTCTCCTCACCCTCCTGGATCACGCGGCGTTCGCGCAGCAGGTCTATCAACTGCTGCTGGATGGTCGCCGTCGAATAGGTGGGATCGTACTTCACCACGAAGAACTGCACATTGTCGGCATTGCCGATGAAGCGGCGCTGGACGGTCTTCAGCGGCATGAAGACCACGTCATTCGCATCGCCGCCGCCCACGGAATTGCTGCGCTCCTCTATCACGCCGATCACCTGGCAGGAAACATTGCCCAGCCGCATGTTCTCGCCGATCACCTGATCCGCGACGAAGATTTCCTCCACGACCTTGGGCCCGATGATACACACGCTCTCGCCGCGTGCTTCGTCCTGTTCGTTGAAGCCGCGCCCCTGCTCGATCTCGATGGATTGCGCCTTGAAGAATTCGGTATCCGCGCCTTCCACGCTGGTCGCCCAGTCCTGTCCGTTGTGGAATGCGGTGGCGTTGGTGCTCACCGATCCGGCGGCATTCTCGATACCGGCGATCTGGTTTTCCACGGCGCGTATGTCTGCATCATCGAACGGGGGAGGCGCCGTGTTGGGATCGACTTGCGTGGGAAATACGATGAACACATCGGAACCGAGGCCGGAAACCTCTTCCTGCACATTGGCGGTCAATCCGCGACCCAGCGTCACCATGGTGATGACCGCGGCAACGCCGATGATGATGCCCAGCGTCGTGAGGAAGCTGCGCAGCAGATGGCGGCGGATCTCGCGCAGGGCCAGCAGGAACGTGGCGCCGATCATGCCCAGCCTCATGCGTGCTCCCCCGAAGACGAGATTGTCGGCGATGGAGCGGGCGCACCCGCTTTCAGGCCGCGATCGATGCGTTCCACAAGGCCGTCGCGGAAATGCACGATGGTCTTGGCAAATTGCGCCATTTCTTCTTCATGCGTCACCATCAGGATGGTGATGCCGGTCCTGTTGAGATCGGTCAGCAGTTCCATGATTTCCAGCGAACGCTCTGTATCCAGATTGCCTGTCGGTTCGTCCGCCAACAGCACGTCGGGACCGGTAACGAGGGCGCGGGCAATGGCCACGCGCTGCTGCTGCCCACCGGAAAGCTCTGCCGGTGTATGGTCCGCCCATGGCAGCAGGCCAACGAGGTCGAGCGAGCGTTCCGCAGCTTCGCGGCGCTGCTTCTTGGTCTCGCCGCGATAGAGCAGAGGCAGTTCCACGTTTTCCAGCGCGGTGGTGCGGGCCAGCAGGTTGAAGCCCTGAAACACGAAGCCAAGATAGCGCCGACGCAGCAGCGAACGCTGATCTCGCGAAAGATCCTGCACCTCGATACCGCGAAAGCGGAACCGCCCGCTGGTGGGCACGTCCAGACAGCCAAGGATGTTCATGGTCGTGGACTTGCCGGAACCCGATGGCCCCATCACGGCCACGAAATCGCCGCGATCGATAGACAGGTCGACGCCCTTCAGCGCCTGGAACGCCGCTGCACCCTGGCCGAAGGACTTGGTGATGCCCTCCATCTCGATCAGCGCTTCGGCAGCGCGCCCGTTCGGGGCTTGATCGTCTTTAGTCAGGGGGCGGCTGCGCGAGTTCACTGCTGGGCGGCCCTGATTCCGGTGACGACTTTCATGCCCACTTCCAGTTCTTCGGAAGTGACCACGGTCTGGCGGCCATCGCTCTGGCCAGTCACGACCTCGATGGCGCGCAGAGTGCCGTCCGCCTCAACCACGTAAACGGTCTGCTGGCTGCCGACACCGATGGATGCGTCATCCTCGCCCTCGAGTCCGAATTGCTGCGGACCGAAAATGCCGCCTTCCTCTTCTTCCTCGTTGGGGTCGAAGCGCATCGCGCCGTTGGGCACCAGCATGGCATTGCCGGTGTTGGTGGTGGCGATGGTGGCCGTGGCGGTCATGCCGGGACGCAGCAGCCCCTCTTCATTGCTCACGATCAGCCGCGCCTCATAGCTTACCACCTGGTTGCCCTGTTGCTGTTGGCTGTTCAGCGCGATGTTGTTGGAGGCAAGATCCACCCTCTCCACCACCGCCGGAAAACGGCGACCGGGATAAGCATCGACGGTGAAGGTGGATTGCTGGCCGGGCTGCACTTCGCCAACGTCGGCCTCGTCAATGTCCACGCGCAGCTGCATCGTGGCGAGGTCTTCGGCCAGCACGAACAGGGTCGGCGTGTTGAAACTGGCCGCCACCGTCTGCCCCGGCTCCACCTGCCGCGCCAGCACCACGCCTGCCACGGGCGAGCGGATCACCGCACGGTCGCTGTTGGTCTGGGCGCTGGAAAGCTGGGCCTGCGCGCTGGAAACATTGGCGCGGGCGCTGGCAACAGCGGCACGGCCCCGGTTCACGGCGGCCTCGGCCTGCTCCATCTCCGCCTGGGCAGGCACGCGGCCATCGGAAAGTCGGCGCACTTCGCGCAGGCGTTCAAGCTGGGCGGTGTCTGCGTTCAGCGTGGCCTGCGCCTGCAAGACCGCGGCGCGCGCGGCGTTGAGGTTGGCGCGGCCTTGCGTGATCTGGTCCTGGATCACATCGGTGTTGATCCGCGCCAGCACCTGCCCGCGCGAAACAATGTCGTTCACATCCACCAGCACGGCATCGATCCGGCCCGATACTTCGGAGCCGACTTCCACCTGGTTCGTGGGACGCAGGTTGCCGGTGGCGGTTACCGTCAGGTCGAGTGAGCGTTCTTCCACTTCGGCGGTGATGTAATTGGGCCCCTCTTCACCGTCCGAGAACACCGTGGACATCAGGATCAACACCAGCACGATGGCTGCAACCACCCAAACCCAGCGCCGCTTGTACCATTTGCGCGGCTTGCCGGCGTCGAGATACTCGCCGATGTCCTGCTCTTTATCGGTGTCGGTCTGGCTCATTGGGCGGTCCTGTCGCTAGTCGCAGGGGCGCTGCTGGCCACCGGCGGGAGATCGTAATCGGAAATGGTCCATCCGCCGCCCAGCGCCTGCGTCAGGCGGACAAAGGCGATGGCCCGGTCGGCCTGGGCGGAAACAAGCTGGTTGCGCGCGGAGAGCAACTGGTTCTCTGCCGTCAGCAGCGTGCGGAAATCGGTCAGGCCCGCCTGGTACTGGCTGCGCGCCAGCAGGGCGGAATTGTCGGCGGCGTCCAGCGCCTCCTCGTTAATGACAACGCGTTCATCCGAAGTGCGCAGGTCGACGGCGGCGGTCTCGACATCTTCCAGCGCATTCAGGATAGATTGCTCCCACGCCGCCAGCGATGCCTCCGCGCCCGCTTCCGCACTGTCGACCTGCGCAGCGGTGCGTCCGCCATCGAAGATCAGCTGGCTGACCCCGGCAAACAGTCCTCCGGTGATGATGTCGAACAGGTTGCCGGCTGTAACCGACCCGGTGCCGATACTGCCGGATAGGCGCACCAGCGGCAGCAATTGCGCGCGGGCCACGCCAATGCGCGCGGTGCTGGCGAAAAGGCTTGCTTCGGCGGACCGCACGTCCGGGCGGCGGCGCAGCACCTCTGCCGGGGCTTCGAAACCTGCCAGCAGGGGCGGGGCGGGAACCGGCTCCGGTTCGGTCGCCACGATAGCCGCCAACACGCGGCCCGGAGGTTCGCCGATCAGCGAGGAGATGGAATTGGCGGTCGCGTTCAGGCTGCTTTCCAGCAGCGGGATGGTGGCGGCGGTCTGCGCCCGCTGCGTGCGGGCCTGCTCCACGTCCAGGCTGGAAACCAGCCCCGCCTGGTTGCGCCAGCGCGCGATCTGGAGATTGTCGTCCTGATAGGCGAGGGTGGAGCGGGCAATCGCCAGTTGTTCTGCGGTTGCACGGGCGTTGATCGTGGCGATGGCCACCTGCCCAACGATCAGCCGCTGCAGGTCCGCCAGCGAATAGCCTTGCGCGGCCAGTTCTCCGCGCGCGGCGGCGACATTGCCCGAAATCTGCCCGAACAGGTCCAGCTCCCACGCGGCATCCGCACCCAGAGAGAATTGCACGCCGTCGCGCGCAAGATCGCCGACATCGCGATTGACGCCGCCCGTGCCCGTGATCGATGGCAGATAGCCGGCGCGGGCCTGCACCAGCGAAGCGCGAGCCTGATCCAGCCGCGCTGCGCTTTGGGCAAGATCGCGATTCTCCATGATGGCCTGTTCGACGAAGTCGCTGAGCAAGGGATCGCCCAGCAATGTCCAGTATTGGGTAAGATCCGTGCTGACGGGAGCCGGGTCGGCAATCTGCCATTCGGCGGGAACGGCGACATCGGGCTGGGCGATATCCACAAGCGGGGTGGCGCAGGCACCAAGTGCAAGCAGCGAAACTGCAAGCACGGCCATACGCCGTGCCTGTGCCTTGCACGCAATCCCGTCCATCCTGACCGATACTCCCCTATGCGACACAAGCGACCTAAACTATGGTTTCATTTGTTCCAACCGCATGCTTGTAACTATCCGCAACTCGCTTAATGGCGTGTTGTTCGCGCAACAATTGGTTAACGATGCTACTCCTGCGATTTTGTCTTGCCCTGTTCTTTGCAGCCTTCGCAGTCATTGCCGGACCTGCAACTGCCCACCCGGCTCCGTTCAGCTACATCGACGTGGAATTGCAAGAACAGCACATCGAAGGCACGTTGAGCGTTCACACCATCGACATCGCGCATGAACTCGGAATCGAGGAACCGTCGACCCTGTTCGACGAAAGTGTGTTAGCGTCTCAACACAGTAAGATCAAGGCGCTGATGGCGCGGCGGATCGTCTTTCGCGGTGACGGAGGTGATGATATCGTCCTGGAATTCGGAGAGATAACAGCGGCCCCGGCAGAGGATGCCTTGCGCCTGCCATTCCGCGCATCGCGCGCGGCCCCGCCCGCGCTGACCGTGGACGTCAGCCTGTTTCCCTATGATCCTGCACACCAGACCTTCGTCAATATCTATGAGGATGGCGACCTTCGGCAGCAGTTCCTGTTCAGCGCGGACAGCGCGCCGCAAACGCATTATGCCGGAACGGCGGCCGGGATCATGGCGGTGTTCGGCACCTTCGTACCATCGGGCGCCCATCATGTGCTGATCGGGCCGGACCACGTGCTGTTCCTGATCGGGCTGATCCTGCTGGGCGGTTCGCTTCGCCGCCTTGCCATCATCGTTACCGCCTTCACGCTGGGCCATTCGGTTACCCTGGCGCTGGCGGCCACCGGCACTTTCGCCCCGCCTGCGTGGCTGATCGAACCGCTGATCGCGCTCAGCATCGTGATCGTGGGTGCAGACAACCTCCTGCGCCAGGAAGGCCAGCGTGACCTGCGGCCGGTTTTCGCGCTGGTTTTCGGACTGATCCACGGCTTCGGTTTTGCTTTCGTCCTGCGCGAATTCGGCCTGCCGGACGGCAATCTTGCGTGGTCCCTGGCAGCGTTCAACATCGGCGTGGAGATCGGGCAACTGGTCATCGTCATCCCCGTGGCGCTGGCGCTGGCATGGCTTCGCCCCCGCGCGCCTGTGGCCACAAAGCGGATTGTTATCGGTGGATCGCTTGCGGTGATCCTCGCAGGTGCCTATTGGTTCGTTGACAGAGTCCTGAATCTGGCCTGAGTCTTGGGGAGCGGATAATAATGAAGCGCGTAGCAGTCCTTTCGGCAATTTGTCTTGGCGGCGTGGCCGTAACCGGTGCGGTTGCGCAGGGCCTGCCGGGCATAGAGGAGGCCCAGCAGGTTTCCGAGAATGTCTGGCGCATCCCCGGTGCAGGCGGCAACAGCGTTGTGTTTGTCCGATCGGATGACGTGGTGCTGGTGGATACCAAGCTGCCCAATTCGGGCGAGAGCATCATGGCCGAAATCCGCAAGCTGACGGACAAGCCCGTTACCACGCTGATCAACACCCATTCGCACCCTGACCACGTCGGCTCCAACGCCTTCTTCGCCGACAATGACGGCGTGCAGGTGGTGGCGCAGGCCAATACCGCGGCGCGGATGCGCGAAGGCGGCGGGCCGTTCCCGGCAAACCGGGTCGACACGGAATTCACCACCTACCGCCAGCTTGGCGAGGGGGAGGACCGGGTGGAAGTCCACTGGTTCGGTGCGGCCCATACCGACGGCGATGCCTTTATCGTGTTTCCCGAAGACCGGGTGTTGATGGCAGGGGACGCTTACGCCTGGCATATGAGCGGGCTTATCGATCCTGCGTCGGGCGGTTCCATCCTTTCTGCCGCCACCACGCTGACCGCAGCCTTCTACGGCATCGACGATGTCGATACCGTGATCCAGGGGCATGGCGGCACCAGCACCTGGGAAGAATTCGGCAGCTTCATGACGTTCAACCGCGGCCTCGTTCAGGTCGCCGAGGAAACCGCGCAGATGGGCGGCACCCCGGCAGACGCGCTGGCCAGGCTGGAATCCATGCCCAGCTTCGCCATTTTCATGGGCGATGATCTTCTGCCCGGGCTTGAATATGGTGGCACACCGCGCGGGCGCGCCTATATCAACCTGATGGTGGCGTTCGAGGAATTGCGCGGAGAAGAAGCGCAACTGCGTATGGGTATCGACCCTGCAGAAATCCCCGCGCGCACCCAATAAGGGAATGCCCGGTCCACTCGCAGGCGACCAGGCCGCCGTGCGCGCGGCCTGCCAGCCGGGCGTGGGCCTGTGCACCATAACCCATATCGAAGGCAGCTTCTCGCGCCGCCTTGGCGCGCAGTTGGCCGTGCATCCGGACGGGCGCGTTACCGGCAGCCTTGCCGATGGTTGCCTGGAACAGGAACTTGCGCGCGAGATTGCCAAAGGTGGCGAGCGGCGCGTGATCCGCTACGGCGCAGGCTCTCCCAAGATCGATTTTCGCCTGCCCTGCGGCGGCGGGCTGGATATCCTCATCGACCCCGATCCCGATCGCTCTGCCTGCGCGCAGGTTGTCGCGAGGCTGGATGCGCGGGAGGAGGCGCGCCTTGCCTTGCCCGCGCCAAGTCCGCTGGCCCATAGGCGCTTCGTGCCAGAGCTGCGGCTGGTGCTGTTTGGTGAGGGGCCGGAGCTTGCCGCGATGGTGCAGGTGGCGCAATCTTGCGGCATCGGCGTGGAGGCAAACGATAGAGACGGTGGCGCGCTGGCGCTGGGTCAGGCTCCCGATCACCTTGCGGCCGACCGCTGGACCGCCATTGTGCTGCTGTTCCACGATCACGAATGGGAGCGCGCTATCCTGCAATGGGCGCTGACGACTCCCGCGTTCCTGATCGGCGCGCAGGGCGGGGCACCGGCGCGGGCTGCGCGAGAAGCGGAGCTGGTGTCGCTCGGCTTCGCGCCCGAACAGGTGGCGCGCATCGCCAGTCCCATCGGCACGGTAAAACACAGCCGCGAACCGCTGGGCCTCGCGCTTTCGGCCCTCGCCGGGATCGCGGGCGAATACGAACTTCGCCACCCGCACCACGATGTCTCTCGCTGACAGCCAGCCGCTGGTGGCGGTGCTCGCCGCCGGTCTTGCCAGTCGGTTCGGTGGCGGCAAGCTGAATGCGCTCTGCGCGGGAAAGCCGCTGGGACAATGGGCTCTGGACGCGGTGGAGGCTGCGGGTTTGCCGCCGGGGGTTATCGTCGTGGGGCCGGACGCGCCGCACTTCGCAGCTGCTGCTGGCGACTGGTCGCTGTGCGTCAATGCCGCGCCTGAAGAAGGACTGGGCCACACTGTCGCTATCGCCGCGCAGGAGGCTCGGAGCCGGAACCGGAGTCTTCTGATTCTGCTTGCGGACATGCCGCTCGTCACTTCCGATCACATCCAGCGTCTTGTCCGATCAGGCGGCGCGGCTGCCACGCGCTATCCCGATGGCCGCGTAGGCGTTCCGGCGTTTATTCCGGCTAGCGAGGTCGCCGCTTTGATGCGGCTGGATGGCGCTGGTGGCGCTGCGGCGCTGCTGGGCGCGAATGATGCCCTGCATGTCGTGGAAGCCGATCCGCAGATTCTTCTCGATGTGGATCGACCCGCCGATCTGGCTATCGCAGAAAAGCTTCTGAAGGCGCGCTGATCCGCGTGTTCTAATTGGGGTAGTCCGCGAGTTCCCGCAATTGCTCGGTGCGCGTTCGCGTCAGCCCCGTTTTGCAGGTGGCGATCAGCAGCGGTT
Source organism: uncultured Alphaproteobacteria bacterium (assembly GCA_963783265.1). GTDB lineage: Bacteria > Pseudomonadota > Alphaproteobacteria > Sphingomonadales > Sphingomonadaceae > Alteraurantiacibacter. The sequence continues at coordinate 119,534 of CAWAMU010000007.1, forward strand.
CGAGCGATCCCCCGCGCGCCTGATATCCCTCGCTGGCGCAATGTGCGTCACGGTAGCTGAGCCAGGCACGCTGGGCGGCAAGCAACTGCGCGAAATAGCCGGGCCGGCCATCGTCATAGGTGGTTGCCCCGTCCAGCCGCCGCATCTTCGCTGCCGTTTCGCGCCACTGGGCGTTGAGGGCATCATCAGCCTCGGCCAGTTCGACACCGGCGCAATAGTTCATGGCCTGCTGCGTCATCGGCTCTGCGCAATCAACACTGGCTCGGGCGTCACCCTGTTGGGCGAGCAGCAACAGCAACGGGTAGGCGAGGCTCATGATCTATCCTTTCGCAAGTCCCGCTTGCGCCCGCGCGGCTGAATAGGCGCTGAGTTGCGGGGCGAACCAGGGCGCCCCGCGCCGCTCGGCCTCTTCAAGGGGAATGTTGCCGAGGGATTGCGCCAGCCTGGCGACGTTGTTGAGGGAAAGGGAGCCCAGCGATGATACATACACCCCGATGGTGAACAGGATCGCCCCGGTTTCGGGCAGGCGGCGCAGGGTCTGCCGTTCGCACCGGACGAACAGCGTATCGCCGGCGTTTTGGGGCGTGACCGCGGCGAAGGCTTCACTTGGCGGCGCGGTGTCAATCCAGCGCAGGGCGGGTGTGGGCGCGACGAACCAGTTGCACCGCCCGAATATCCGGCCCGGCTTCAGCCTGGCCATGAAGTGATCGACGGCCGTCGCAAGCTGTTCCTCATACCCGTGTATCGGCGCATGCATGGCCACCAGCGGCAGGCCCAGCTTGTCTGCCGGATGCCAGTCCGTGGGCCACGCCACCGCCGCGCCGATAAGCCGGTACACATCCTTGCCGTCATCGGGTGCCAGCAGGCACATATCCTCATGCGCACAGCGGGCTGCGCCTTCCAGCCCGCCTGTGGTGCCCAGCATGGTCGCGAGTTCATCCCCCGCTGGCCCGGCGCGCGGCGTCAGCTGCACGCTATCGGGATGGGCATCGAAGGCGGCCTTGCGGGCGGCAAGGTCGGGCTCAGGCTGGAGCCATTCGCTCTCATCCAGCGCCAGCAGCCCCATTTTCAACGCCCCGCCGCCGCGCGCGCGTGGCAGCAATTCCTCGACCGAGAAGCCGAGCTTTGCGCTCAATGTGGGGCGCCTTCTTTCGGGCTTTCCATGATTTCGGTAAGCTGGCCCAGCATGTCCTTGGGGTGGAGGAAGAAGATCGGCGTCCCATGCGCGCCGATGCGCGTGGGGCCGAGGATACGCTTGCCTTGACCTTCGAATCGGGCGCGCGCCGCTTCGATGTCGGGCACTTCGAAACAGACGTGGTGCTGGCCGCCCAGCGGGTTCTTGGCGAGGAAGTTGGTGACCGGGGATTCCTCGTTCAGCGGCGCGAGCAGTTCTACCTGCGTGCCGTCAGTGCCATGCTGGCCCGGCGTATTGACGAAGCAGACCTTCACGCCTTGCTCCGGCAGGTCGAAAGGCTCTGTAATGTCGGTTGCGCCCAGCACATCGCGATAGAAGGCGATAGCTTCGGCAAGGTCGGGCACGGCGACCCCGATGTGATTGAAACGGCCTAGATGCATGGCGAATCTCCTTTGCCCGATGCCCTAGCGCAGGCCCAGCCGCTCTACCAACTCCCCGATGCTCGCCAGCACGATATCGGGCGTCTTGTTGCTCGGGCTGCTGCGCCCATTCGTCCGCGCTGGTGGAGCCGCTCGTCACCGCGATGCCGATGGCCCCGCCTTCGCGCGCCATCTGCATTTCGGCTGTCGCATCGTCGCCTACCACTCCCACGTCTTCTTTCGCGATGCCAAGCTGATCGGCAACGAAGGCAAGGGCGTGGTCGGATGGCTTGCCCGTGGTCTGCGGCTCAACTCCGGTCACCCGCGACACCGCGCCGTTGATGGCGCAGCTATAGCCAAAGCTGCGGCCTTCCTTCGTGGCGAAGAACGGCACGTCGGACGCGGTAAGGAAAGCCGCGCCTTCCAGCACGGCTTCGCAGGCGGCATGAATATCGGTCATCGAGCATTCGGGGTGCCAGGCGATATAGACTGCATCGCAGCCTTTTTGTCCGGCGGCGGGAGAGACGCAATTCACGCCGAGTTCCTGGAGCGCTTGCGAAACGCCATCATTGCCCAGCACCAGCACGCGATTGTAGCCGCCATCCGCGATTACCCTTGCTGCGACCGAATTGGGCGTGAACAGCTTGTCGTCAGGCACCGGCAGCCCAACGTCGCGCAGGCGCGGCGCCTGTCTGCGTGCGGCGTATGCGCTGCCGTTGGTCAGCGCGATCCAGGGGATGCCGAGTTCATCCAGTTCCTGCAACGCTTCCGCCGCGCCGGGGATGGCATCATAGCTGCCCAGCTTGCGGTTCGACAGGATCAGCGTCCCGTCCAGATCGAACATGAAACCCCTGGGAGTGCGCATCAGCTTTCGATTTCCACGCTGAAACCATCCTTCTCAAGGCTGAACTGGTCGATATCCGTCCGCGCCAACACTTCGCGCAGCAGGTTCATCAGCGGAACCTTCTTCGGATCGTAATCGCGCTGCGCCGGGCCAGCGTTTTCCATCGCGTCCACCAGATTTTGCGGCATGGTGGCGCGCAGCAGGAATTCCTCGTCGGAAAGGTTTGCGCCCAGCTTCTTGCGCAAGTCGGCGACGTCGGCCATGCCTTTTTCGGCTTCCAGTTCTTTCGTCCGCGGGTTGGCCATGATGCGATCCATCACATCGGGATCGACGGGTGCATTGGGCCTGCCGAACTTGCCGATGGCAAAGCGGATGATCTCGTCGGGAATGACGGACCATCGCTCATCCGCGGTCACGTTCATCACCGCCTGCGTCTGCAACATCTGGGCAAAGGGCGTCATCACGATGGGCCAGCCCAGTTCACGACGCACGCGGCCCATTTCCTCGATCACCGCGCCTTCCATTTCGGGCACGCCCTGGTCCGCCAGGTGGCGGCGCATCGTGCCCACCATGCCGCCGGGCAGGTTGTGCTGAAAATAGGCGGCATCGAAATGCATCGGCTGGCCCTTGGGCAGGTCTTCGGCATCGGCGATGGCTGTGAACCAGTCGGCGATCTCGTCCACCGCCTCGTCATCGAGGTCGACGGTGTGGCCCTGCGCGCGCAGGTTCGCCACGGTGCCTTTTACGCTGGGGTGCGAGGTGCCGCCGGCCAGCCCGCCGCTGGCGCATTGCAGCGCGGTGATGCCCATGTCCGCGGCCTCGCAATAGGCCTGTTCGGCAAGGCCGATGGTGGAATGCGAATGCAGTTCCAGCGGCATGTCACCGATCTCGGCGAGGATTGCGGGCACCAGCGTCGCAGCGCGGTTCGACGTCAGCAGCCCGCCCGGATCCTTGATGTAGAGTGCGTCGATATGCTTGCTCGCGGCCATGGTGCGCGCGGCATCGGCATAATGCGCATCGTCGTGGATCGGGCTGATCGAGAACACCAGCGCGCCCACCACCTGCTCTCCGCCTGCGCGCTTCACCATCTGCGCGACTTCCACGTTGGATTTCGCATCGTTCATCGGGTCTGCCAGCGCAAAGCGGCGGATGCCGTTGCGTGCCAGAGTGGCAAAGGCCAGTTCCATGAAATCGGGCGTGGCGGTTTCCCAGGCGATGAAGCGGAAGCCGGTGGAGAGGAATTGCAGCGGAGTGGATTTGCAGATGTCCGCCAGCGCGCGGATCCGCTCCCACGGGTTTTCCTGCTTGTAGCGCACGGCCACGCCCATGTGGGTGGAGGTGGTGAAATCGATGGCGGAAAAGCCCGCGCGCTCCATGGCAGGCGCGATGCCGAGGGTCTTCGCGGTGTCGATGCCGGTGGCGCCCCACAGGCACTGGTTACCATCGCGCAGGGACGTTTCGACGATTTGGATATTGGCCATCAGCGTTCCTTCACCCGGATGTCTTGACGCGAATGATTGCCTGGCCCTTTTCGATGGCGCTGCCATCCACTGGCAGCACGGCGGTGACGGTACCGGAGACACCCGCACGCACCGAATTCATCAGCTTCATCACCTCGATAATGGCGACGATGGTGTCAGGGGTGACCGTGTCGCCCACCTTGACGAAGGGATCTTCGCCGGGGCGCGGGGCGGCATAGTAATTGCCCAGCAACGGGGCGACCACGTCCACTTCGCCTGCACCAGCTTCAGTAGTAGCCCGGGCGCTGCCCGATGGCGGAGGGGAGGGCGGAGGCTCAACGCCAGCCGAACCTTGCGGTTCGGTCCGTTCATCATCCTCTTCGCTCTCATCAGCGACCCAGCGGCCACCGCCACCACCACCACCGCCACCATCACGGCGAATGCGCAGCTTGAAGTCGCCGACTTTCAGATCGAGCGAGGAGAAATGGGATTCGCTCAGCAACCGCGCAATCTCGGCAACGTCCTTGCCCGAAAGGCTCACGGCTTCTTGCCCCCGAAGATCGCCATCACGTGGTTGTAGCCCTTGCCCTCGGGCTTCTTTACGGGCGCGTTCTGGGCATCCTTCATCGCCCACACCGTTTCCGGGCGAGATTGCAGCAGCAGCACCTTGCCGTCCTGATCCAGCGCCCATTCGATATCCTGCGCCTTGCCGTAATGCCGCTCTATCCGGCGGCCCACTTCGCGCAAGGCCAGCAATTCATCGTCGGTGAGGCAGGGGGCGGAGCGTTTGTCGTCCTCGTTCGCCACCTCCACGATACCGCCACCTTGGGGGGCGGGCACCTGCCGCGCGTGCTTGTCGGAGATATCGCGCTGGCTGATTTCTCCGGTAATCTTGCCCAGCACCCATTTGTCGGGCGTGACCTCGCCGGAGACGACGCTGCTGCCAAGGCCCCATGCACCCTCGATGGTGATGACCGACTTGTCGCCGCTGGTGGGGCTGCGGGTGAACATCACGCCGGCACAGCGGGAATTCACCATGCGCTGCACCACCACCGCCATCGCCACGCGGCTTTCGGGAATGTCGTGCTTGCGGCGATAGGTCATGGATTCCACCGAATAGAGCGAGGCCCAGCATTCGCGGGTGCGGGCGATCATGTCGTCGGCATCCAGCACCCACAGGAAGGTATCCTGCAGCCCTGCAAAGCTGGCATCCTCGGCATCTTCCGTGGTGGCGGAGGATCGCACGGCGACCGGCTGGCCATCCTCGCACAGCTGCGCATGGGCTGCCTTGAGCGCATCCTTCACCTCGGCGGGCATTTCGTCCCCGACCACGCGGGCGCGCAGCTTTTCTGACAGCTTCCTCGCCGCGCCCAGATCGTCGGGATCAAGCGCCTCGACCAGTGGCCTGATCGGCTCTCGCGCTTCCAGCACGGCGAGGAATTGCTCGAACGCCGCGACCGTGACGACGAAGCCCGCTGGTACATCGATGCCCGCCTGCGTCAGCTCTCCCAGTGATCCGCCCTTGCCGCCCACGGTGGGGCGGTCGGCGATGCCAACGTCCTTGAACCAGGCTACGGCTTCCATGGCTCAGGCGTCCTCCAGCTCGGGCTGCGCTTCGGCAGGTTGTTCGAGGATGGTGACCGTTCCCTTTCCGCCGTCCACGCGAATACGCGCGCCGTCCTTTATCTTCTGGCTGGCGTTGCCGGTGCCCACCACGGCGGGCAGGCCATATTCGCGCGCCACGATGGCCATGTGGCTCATGCTGCCGCCGATGTCGGAAACCGCCGCGCTGATCTTCTGGAACAGCGGTGACCACGTTGGGTTCGTTACCTGGCAGACGAGGATATCGCCCTGCTGGATCTTGTCGATTTCCTTCACCGACTTGATCACCCGTGCGGTGCCTTCCACCACGCCGTTGCACGCCGCAAAGCCGCGCATCTCGTTCGGGTCGCTCTCCCCATCGGACAGCCACATATCGAGGTTTTCGCGGGTGATGCCCCACAGCATGACGATGGCCGGATCGTCGATCACGTCGGGCACCGCGCCAAGCGCCGGCGGTATTGTCTCGCTGGCCCACACATCAATGGCTTCTTGCCTTTGTTTTACGATGGCGGGCCAGCGGGACGGTCCTATCGGGGGCGACCCGGAGGACCAACTCAACATCAGGTCAATAATGGCGCTTTCCAGCTCGAAATGGGTGAGGTGGAAGACATCCTCCTCCTTCTCCCAGAAGCCATGTTCCGCCAGCAGCGCGCCGAATTCGCGGATCTTGTTGAAGAACAGGTTGGTGTACCAGTGTTCGCAATAGAACTTGTGCCCCTCCACATAGGGGAACACGCGGTGCGCCAGCTCGATCAGCTGGTCGTAGGTGGCCTTGTCTTCCTCTGTATCCAGCAGCTCGCGATAGTCGCGCACCAGCTCGTCCCGCTCCTTGACGAGCTGGTCCATCGGGCGCTCGATATTGGTGCCCGCCTTGATCTTCTCGATATAGCCGGGAAGCGCGGCGAAGGGCATCGAGAGGTCGTCGTTCCAGCTGCGGTGATAGTGGTAGAAACCGTCGCCCACGTTCACGTTGAACCACGGGTTGCGACTGGTCTCCAACTCGTCCAGCCATTCCTTGCCTTCGCTGCCCAGCCTGTCGAGATCGGCCAGCACGGTGTCGATATCCATGTCAGGGGTGAAATGCTGGTCCACGCCCAGTTCCACCGCCCGGCGGGCGAGGCGCTTCACCTCCTCGTCGGGCTTGAAGATTTCCGCTTCCATGCCCGCCACCATGCGGCTGATCGCCTGGTCGGAGATTTCCGGGAAAGCCTTTTTGCAGAAGTCGAAAAAGGTCATGTAGGCGCCGTAGCCCAGCAGCAGGAATTCGAAGTGGTGATGCCACATCGTGTAATAGCCATTGAGTTGCTTGCGGTAGGTCTCGATCAGCTCCTGGTTGGCGGCAATGCCCTTGCCCGTCAGGGTGGTTTCCATCGGCTCAAGATCGGGCAGGTGCGGCTTTGGCAGTTCCTGCGCCTGCGCAATCAGGGCCTTCATCTTGTCTTTCCACTGGGCGTACAGGTCTTCCCAGTGTTCGTAATAATGGAAGCCGCGCTTCTGGAATTCCGCCGCGCGGGCCTGAATCTCCTCAGGGTCGGTAACGGGCACGCCGCCGATGAAGACGCGGCCATTGATGATGCGGTGGTCGATCCCCTTGGTGGTGGGCAGCACGTGGACGCGGGTGTTGAAGGCGCCCAGCGCGCAATAGGCGGCCTCTGCCGTGATCATGTCGAAATGATGCATCGGCTCTGGAAAATGCATCGAGTTGTAGAACCAGAACCGTTCGTCATCGCCCGGCTGGAACTGGCAGTAATAGGGAAAGGCGGCCTGTGCCTCTTCCGTGCCTGGCGTCACTTTCAGCGAGCTGGGGAGGGGAAAGCTCTTGGCTTTGTCCGGCATGGGTTTCGCATCCTCTCAAATGCTGACCGATCTGCGGCATTCCGTTTGCTTTCGGAATTTGTCCGCAGGCGGCGACAGGATTGGAAGATTACGCGGCAGGCAAGCTGCGGCAAAGGATTTCTGCGCAAGGCCCATGCGACAAATGCGCAGGCAATTTTGTCTTAATCGGCAGGTGCTGGCCCGGTAACACTGGCAATGAAGCGGCTGGCGTCCTCCAGCACAGGCGCACGGCCGCGCAAGGGGCGGGACATCGCGATGAGAATGTCGACATGGTCGACGCCGGGATAGCTCACCATCTCCGCCTTCACGCCCGCATCCGCGAGCGTGGCGGACAATGCCTTGCTGTTGCGTGGCTTCACCACTGTATCGTCCGCGCCGGTCAGCAGCAGGGCGGGCGGAGAACTTTCATCGGCAAAACTGATCGGCTGGGTTTCTTCCACACGCGGCCACGCGCCGAACGCGGCGATAGAGGAAGGCGTATCGAGGGGCGCGAAATCATAAGGCCCGGCCAGTCCTACAAAACCCTGCACCGCAGCGCGATCCCGGGCCAGCCATTGCGGATCGGTTGCCAGCATGGCGGCAATATGCGCCCCGGCGGAATGGCCCATCAGCACCACGCGTTCCGGATCCCCGCCAAAATCCGCGATGTTCTGTCGAACCCAGCGCACCGCCGCAGCGCCATCCTCGACAAAAGCGGGAAAGTGAACATCCGGGACAAGGCGATAATCCGGCACCGCCACCACGAAGCCGCGCGATGCCAGCGCGCGTCCGGCGAAACTATATCCCTCGCGTGAGCCGCTGTTCCAGCTGCCGCCATAGAAGAACACCACGACGGGTCGCAGGTGCTTGCTTGCGTCGGTGGGGGTGTAGATATCGAGCGCCTGTCGCCCATCGTCACCGTATTCCAGCCCCTCTGCCACTTTGCGCGCATCGCCATCCTTGGGCACCAGCGTATCGAACGTGCGCAGCGGTGAAACCTTGTAGGAGATGCCCAGCGCAATCACCGCCAGCACGATCAGGGCAAGGGCAAACTTCATCGCGTTCCCTCAGCTTTGCGGCGCAAGACCTGCGCGCCAGGCGCTGGGGGTGACGCCAAAGCGTTTGCGGAACAACCGGGTGAAATAGCCGGGATCGAGAAAGCCGTTGCGAAAGGCGATATCCGCCACCGCCAGCCCCGCCGCGCGCGGATCGGCCAGCATGTCGCTCGCGCGGTCCAGTCGCATCGCGTTCAACTCCTGCACGAAGCTGGTGCCGCTGCCGGCCAGCAAGGTTTGCAGGTAGCGCTTCGATATCCCGCAATCGCGCGCCACCCCTTCCGGCGAAAGGTTTGGATCGGCGTAATCGCTTTCAATCTTGCGCAGGATACGCCGCGCCAGCTGGCCGCGATGGCGCGTGGCGTGGCCGGTGTCCTGCACGCCTGTGGCCAGGGCCAGCAAGGTGCCCACCTGTTCAGCGATCAGCGGGCGGGGCAGGGGCGCATCGTCGAGCCGGTCCAGCATCGTCTCCAGCAGCGCACCCAGTGGCCTGCCCCAACCCTCCCTTGTATCGATGGGCCTTGCCAGCAGCGCGCCGGGATCGGGCAGGTGCTTTTCCAGCCAGCCCTGCGGCATCATCAGGTCGAGGGCTTCATGTTCCGTCTGCATTTCCATCTGGTAGAAGCGAGTGTTGTCCAGCAGGACGAACTGCCCCGGTTCGACTGTAAAGCTCTTGCCGCCCATCAGCGTCTTCAACGCCCCCTGGCGGGAATATACCAGCTGGATGGATGGTGCGGCGCGGCCTGCGCTGCCTTCCGTGCCGGTATGCGTGACCCGCTGGGCGGGGGCGTACAGGTGCAGCAATCGCAGCTGGCCGATACCGTGGCTGATCCAGCGCGCGGCAAAGGCATGCGGATCGAAAACCTCCACCTCGATAGGTGCGATCGTGCTGGCGGCCCACTCACGCCATTCGCGCAGAGCCTCTGGCCCGGCCAGACCGGCCGATGACCAGCTTTCAACATCTTTCGACGCCGGATTTGGTGGCACACGCACGTTCATGGGACGATTTAACGCGCAAAAATCTCCTATGGCAATCGTACTGGACTGCTAACCTGCCAAAAACCCGTCAGGGAGAGGGACGAACATGGGAAACAAGTGCCGCCTGATCGCCTGCGAGGAAGCCTGGACGATTCCCGAAATCGCCGAGGAATTGCGCAAGGTTTCGCGTGGCCCTTCGCAAAGCGCGGACAAGCTTCTGGTCGGCGGAATCTACGATGCCGATCACGATTCCAGCGGCTATGGCAAGATGAACTTCCTTGAAGGGCTGAAGGACGTCGAAGGCCAGCGGCTGTCGCAAATGGACGAGTTTGGCGTCGATATGCACCTGCTCACACTCACCGCGCCCGGCGTGCAGATGTTCGATGCCGATACGGCGACGGAGCTTGCCGCCCTGAGCAACGACAGGATGGCCGAAATCTGTCGCAAACATCCAAATCGCTTTGCCGGTCTCGCCAGCTTTGCACCGCATAGCCCCAAACGTGCGGCCAGGGAAATCGACCGGGTCATGAGCGATCTGAAACTCAACGGCCTGGTGGTGAACAGCCACACCAATGGCGAATATTTCGACGATCCGAAATTCTGGCCGATCTTCGAGGCAGCACAGGCGCACGATGCCACGATCTATATTCACCCGCGCGGGCCGTCCGACACGCTGAAAGGCCCGTTGATGGATTACGCGATGGATTCCGCCATGTGGGCCTATGGCGTTGAAGTGGGCACCAACATGCTGCGGATGATGGCGGGCGGCGTGTTCGATCATTTTCCCAACTTGCGCATCTGCGTGGGCCACATGGGCGAGATGGTGCCCTTCTTCATCTGGCGCATAAATTTCATGAACAGCCGAGCGCAAAAGGTCGGTCGCGCACCGAAGACGCAGCGCAGCATGGAAGAATATTTTCGAGACAATTTCGTGTTTACCACCAGCGGCGTGGAAGACCCGCTGGCGCTGCGCTACGCGATAGACCGCATGGGTATCGACAATGTCATATGGGCGATCGACTATCCCTATCAGCCGATGCAACCGGCGGTGGACTTCATCGAGAATTTCGAATGCACCGAGCCAGAACGCCATGCCCTGTGCCACGGCAATGCCGAAAGGGTCTTCCACATCGCACCGGAATGACGCGCGGGCGTCTCGGTTATCTCGCGTCCGCCCCGCTACCGTATCGTTGGCAGCCGTTTACCTCCCGCACCGCGGGGCGTAGACCGCGCCCATGAACGAATCCCCCCTAAACGGCATCAAGGTCGTCGAACTCGCCCGCATTCTCGCCGGACCCTGGGCCGGGCAGGTCCTGGCCGACCTGGGCGCGGAGGTGCACAAGATCGAAGGCCCCGGCGGCGACGACACCCGCCAGTGGGGGCCACCCTTTATCGATCGCGACGATGGCAGCAAGGATGCCGCCTATTTCCACGCCGCCAATCGCGGCAAGGACACGATGGTCGCCGACTTCAACAGCGCGGCGGATTTGAAGAAGGTCCATGCGCTGATCGCCGATGCCGACGTGGTCATCGAGAATTTCAAGACCGGCACCCTTGCCCGGTTCGGGCTGGATTACGACAGCCTGAAAGAGGCCAATCCGCGCCTTGTCTATTGCTCCATCACGGGCTTTGGCCAGGATGGCCCCTATGCCGGGCGGGCAGGGTACGACATCATAATCCAGGCCATGAGCGGGATCATGGACCTGACCGGCACGCCCGATGGCCCGCCCAACAAGATCGGCGTGGCCTATGCCGACATCATGACCGGCCTGTATTCCGTGATCGGCATCCAGGCGGCCCTGCGACAGCGCGAAAGCACCGGTCGTGGGCAGTTCGTGGATATGGCTTTGTTCGACGTCATGGTGGGCACGCTGGGCAACCAGGCGATGAACTACCTCGCTTCCGGCCGCAGTCCCGAAGCGCATGGGCAATGCCCATCCCAACATCGCGCCTTACGAGGCATTCGAGGCGAAAGACGGCTGGCTGATCGTGGCCGTGGGCAATGATCGCCAGTTCGAGCGTTTTTGCGAGGCGATAGACCTGCCCCTGCGCGAGGAATGGACCTCCAACGCGCGCCGCGTGAAAAACCGCGTGTCGCTGTCGGCCTCCATCGCCAAGCGCATTGCCGAGATGAAGCGCGAAGACGTGCTGCTGAAGATGGAAAATCGGGGCATTCCCGCAGGCCCGATAAACACCGTGAAGCAGGCGCTGACCGATCCGCAGATCGCGGCGCGCGGCATGGTGGTGGATCTGGACGAGGAGGGGCTGAAAGGCCTGCGCACGCCGATCCGCTTTTCCGATGCCGAGCTGTCGATCGGCAGGCCGTCGCCGGCTTTGCCAAAGGACGAGGAGTAAACGACCCGGTGAACACGTCGCACGAAAACATCCTGGGTGCGGACAATCGCCCCTCCTTCTTCCCCGTCGATGGCGGTGCGGATCGCATTGGCCCACCGGCTGATCGACTGGGGCAGGCCGTGCGTTTTGCCGCGCGGTCGCTTTCGGTGATGCAGAAGGAAGGGCTTGTTGCGTCCTCCACCAGCGACAAGGTGTGGCGCCTGGTGTCGGACGAAGGCGCCTATCTTGACGGGTTCAACGAAGCACCTTGCCCGCTCAGCTTTCTCACCGTGGGAATGGTTTCCAGCTACATGACGGAACTGCTGGCGCTGGCGAAGCAGCGCGGTATCGCCATTCGCGACGTCAAACTGGTGCAGGACAATTTCTACACCATGAAGGGCAGCGCGCTGAAAGGCACGATGACCGGCGGGGCAAGGGATATCGAGCTGGAAGCGCGCATCGATAGCGACGCCGATGCAGAAACATTGCGCGGCGCTGGTTTACGATGCGGTGGCAGCATCGCCGCTCAACGGATTGATGCGCGGCGAAAAAGATTCGCTGTTCACGCTGACGCACAAGGGTCGGCAGGTAATTCCGGACAAGGCCAAGGGCGTATATGGCGATGTGCCACCCGATCCCGCTGACATGATTGATGGCGTGCATCCCGCCGCAGCCGAGCAGATCATCCGGCGCGGCGAACTCAGCCCGCTGACTGACGAGGCCACCTCGTCGCAAGGCTCTTCACTGGCCGAAGAGCAGGACCGTATCCTGCATATTCGCGGCATCTGCACGCTGCGTGAGGACGGGGTGAAGCAGGTGGAGCAGCAATTGTTCAACCCGCACGGCAATATCTTCCACTTCCTGTGCGACGAGGATGGCCGCGCGCCCGATGCCATCAGCTACATGGCCGCAGGCATCGGCTTCTGTTTCATGACCCAGCTTGGCCGCTACGCCAAGATCGCGAGCAAGCATCTTGATGCCTACAACATCGTGCAGGACATCCATTTTTCCAAAGGCGGGGCCAGCGGCGGAACGGGCACGGCGGGCAAGGCCGATCCGGTGGAAACGCATGTCTACCTGCACTCCGACGAGAACAGCACCTTTGCCCGCGCCGCGCTGGACATGGGCGAACAGACTTGCTTCCTTCATGCGTTCTGTCGCACCGATCTGAAGGCGCGTGTGAAGGTGATGAAGGGCTGACGATGCAGGATGGGCGGGGGGATGGTGTGGGCGACCTGACGGATAAGGAAAAGGAGGCTCTGCGCCTTTTGCTGGCGGGCCACGATACCAAGTCCAGCGCCGCGCAGCTGGGCCTGTCCGTCCACACGGTGAACGATCGGTTGCGTTCGGCCCGCCGAAAACTTGGGGTTACCAGCAGCCGGGAAGCCGCAAGAATCTTGGGCGATGCCGAGGGCGGGGCACCCCAATTTCCTGCACCCTCACAATTGGGGATGGGCAAAAGCGCGGATCGCGCGGCAATATCGGGACTGTCGAACCCAGCCGGGCTCAGCACGCGAACGCTGGCCTGGCTAGCAGGAGGAATTGCCATGATTGCCCTTATCGCCACCGCCGCCATGTTGACGCTGAGCCCCGCTATGGAGGCCCAGCCAGCCGAACCGACAGCCCAGGCCGAGGCTACGCAGCTATCTGCTGAAGATGCGCGCAGCGAGGCCGCCGCGCTGGAATGGCTGGCGCTGACCGATGCCGGCGAATGGGAAGAAAGCTGGGAAGCGGCTGCCGACATGTTCCAGAGCGAGGTGACCGCCGCGCAATGGGCCGCAGCGGCAACCGATGTGCGCGATCCGCTTGGCGATGTTGTCTCTCGCGAGGTCCTCACCATTCAGCAGACTGCCGACCTGCCCGGCGTGCCCGAAGGCGATTATACGGTCATCCAGTTTGCCACTGCTTTTGCGGCATCTCCCGGATCGGTGGAAACCGTCATCATGCGCGCAGAAGACGGCGGGCTGAAAACCGTCGGCTATTTCATCCGATAAAGCGCGTGAGGGCGGGGTGTAAGGCCCGCCCGTCACTTATGCAGCAATGTGTTTGTACACCGCGCGGTGGTGGCTGAATTCCCTGAAGCCCCAATAGCCGTGATAGCTGCCCATGCCGCTGCCGTTCACGCCGCCAAACGGAAGGCGGTTTTCAAGGTAGTGCGAGAACACCCCGTTCAGCGTGGTGCCGCCCGACGAAGTGCGTTGCAGCACCTTGTTCATGTTCTCTTCCGATGGGGAGAACATGTACAGCGCCAGCGGCTTTGCCCGCGCCTCGATATAATCGATCACCTGGTCCAGCGTGTCGTAAGTCATCACCGGCAGCACGGGGGCGAATATCTCGTCCTGCAGGATTTTCATCTGCGGGGTGACGTCGGTCAGCATGGTGGGATGGATCGTAAGATCGTCCGCGTCCATTTCGCCGCCCACGGCCACGGTCGCGCCTTTATCGATGGCGTCGTCGACCATGCCTTTCACGCGGTCGAAATTGGCCCGGTTCACGATCTGCGCGATGGAGGATTTGTCCAGTTCGCCAGAGCTATAGAGGTTCTTCTGCACATTTGACCTGAAGCCTTCGACCAGTTCGGCCTGCTTGCCTTCGGGCACGAAAACATAGTCGGGGCAGATGCAGGCCTGCCCGCCGTTGAACTGCTTGGCCCCTGCCAGTGCGGCAGCGATGGGCGCGATATCGGCGCCCTTGTCGATGATGACGGGCGACTTGCCGCCCAGCTCCAGCGTGACGGTGGAAAGGTGCTTTGCCGCAGCCGCCATCACGATCTTGCCGACGCGCGGACTGCCGGTGAAGAAGATGTGGTTGAAGGGTAGCTCCAGCAGCGCCTCCGCCACTGAAACATCGCCTTCGAACACGGCGCATTCGTTTTCGTCGAAGGCTTCCTCGATGATGGTCTTGGCGATCTTTGCGACATTGGGGCACAGGTCGGTCAGCTTCACCATGCAGGTGTTGCCCGCCGCAATGGCCGCTGCCACCGGACCCAGCGTAAGGCCGAGCGGGAAGTTCCACGGTCCCAGCACCAGGCACACGCCGCGCGCTTCGGGCATGATCATCGCCTTGTCGTCGGGGTTGTTGGTGGGGGTGACTTCCTCGGGCTTCATCCACTCTTCGAGATTGTCGATATTGAGCTGGAGATTGCCCACCACGTTCATCACCTCGGTAACGCGAATCTCGCCCTCCGGCTTGCGCGTATCGGCCAGCACGGCCGCGACGATATCATCGGCATGGCTTTCGACCGCGCTTTTCAGCCTGGTCAGCTTGGCCTTGCGGGAAGCGGCGTCGCTGGCCTTGGCGTTCCACTGGTTCGCCTGCTGCGCCTCGAAAACGCGTTGGATGTCGGCGGAAAGATCGGTGGCGGTGGGTTGGTCAGTCATTGGTTGTCCTCTAAACCTTCGCATTTATAGCCGGAACTGCCTTCGCTAGCGCAGACTATGTAGGTTCCATCGTCCACTCTTTTTAGGCGGAAAGTCATACCTTCCTGCTCCTGAAGATAGGTGTGATCGTAGTACTCGATCCTCAGCACCTGGGCATCGACCGATCCTGAATGAACTTCGGAAACATACAGGTTTGCTGTGATGTATCCGTGGCCGATCACGTCGTCAGGAATACCGGCAAATTCGTAGCTGAGGTTTTCCAGTTTGCCCGTAACGACCACAAGCTCATTACGCTCATCTTCGTGTGCAATGGAGCACGCGGATAAGACCAAGAGGAAAAGGACGCTGAGGCATCGCATCAACTCTTCGTCTCATACACCACATGGCCCACTGCGGTATTGCTGGCAGGCACGCGGTAGAAGCGGTGCTTTTCCTCCACGCCGTAACCCAGCGCGGCGCGCATGATCAGCCACATGATCATTTCGATCCCCTCGGTCCCGGCTTCGCGCAGGTATTCCAGGCGGGTGATGTATTTCAATTCCTCGGGCTCGTGTGCGAGCAGGTCGAGGAAGCGGTTGTCGAATTTCTCGTTGATCAGGCCTGCGCGGGTGCCCTGCAACTGGTGGCTCATGCCGCCGGTGCCCCACACCTGAACGTCCAGGTCTTCGGGGAAGGTCTTTACCGCGTTGCGGATCGCCTCGCCCAGCTTCCAGCAGCGTTCGCCGCTCGGGGTGGGGAATTGCGTGACGTTGACGGCCAGCGGGATGACCTTGCACGGCCATTCCTTCACATCGCCGAATACCAGCGAAAGCGGCACGGTAAGTCCGTGGTCCACGTCCATCTCGTTGATCAGGGTGATGTCGAATTCGTCTATCACCAGCTGTTCTGCGACATGCGCGGCAAGGTCCAGGTGGTTTTCGACGATAGGCACGGGGCGGCGGCCCCAGCCTTCATCGGCGCTCTGGAATTCCTCGGCAAAGCCAAGCGCGAAAGTGGGCACGATATCCAGCATCAACGCGCTGGCGTGATCGTTGTAGACCAGGATCACGACGTCTGGCGTGTTGTCCTTGATCCATTCCCTGACGAATTCGTAGCCCTCGAAAATCGGCTTCCAATATGGCTCCTCGGTCTTGCCGAGATCGAATGCCGCGCCGATGGCGGGCACATGGCTGGTGGCAATGCCTGCGGTAATGCGCGCCATCAGTTCTTGTCCCTTATCGAACGCAGGCCTTCGGGCGAGCGCCCGCCCGCCAGCATCATCTGAGCATATTCTTCGGCGCTCATCCCGCTCATCGAGGAAACCGCCTTCTGTGCGCTCCACCCGTCGGTGCTGGCGATCTTGACGAGGAAATACATGTTGCCGCCCAGATCGATCAACCGCGTCAGGTCACGCTCCAGCACAGCCTCCTTCTGCTCCTCGGTCATCTTGTACCGATCGAGATAGGCGCGTTCGTCCGCCTTGAATTCCTCCCGGTTCTCCGCCTTCATCAGGCTCATGCAGAACTTGTGCAGGTGGTATGCCTGGCGGCTCTCCCGCGCGCGGAACACCTTGGTGCCGGGGATGTCGTCCAGGTCGTCGAGCGAATAAAGGCGGGTGCGGGGCATATTGAAAACCTAGCAATGGCGTGGGTTGGTAGGAAGCTAGCGAGAAAGCGTCGGTCTAGGAAGAATTGTCGCCCTGCCACAGGGAATTGAGCGCGGGCAGCAGGTGATCGCGATGTTCGGCAGGGACGCGGGCGAGCAATTCCTTTTCGAAACTCTCGATAACGCCTTGCGCTGCGTCTCGCGTCTGGCGGCCATTGGCAGTCAGCGCCAGTCCCTGCGATTTTCCGTCGATGGCGCGGCGCTGGATCAACCCGGCCTCGTCCATCCTTTTCAACAGCGGCACCATGTTGGCGCGCTGGATATCCAGCTGCCGACCCAGCGCGCTGGCGGTGATATCCGCGTTCTCGCCAAGGACAAGCAGGACCGATGCATCCGCCTGGCGAAGGCCAAGATCGGCAAGGCGGGCGGCCAGCTCTGCGCCGGTCGCATTGGCGGCGCGGCGCAGTGAATAGCCGGGGTATCTGGCGAGGGGATCATCCATCGGTTTCAGCCTATAGCGATTGTTGTTGCATATAACAATATCGGAAACTAAACCGCCACCAGCACAAACCATTGCCGGGACGAGTCGAGCATCCTCCCGGTGCCAGAGGAGAGCAGTCATGGCAAAAGGCCCATCGCAACCCGATCCGCGTCCGCAGGAAGAAACCGTCAAATACGAAGTTATCGACGGTGTCGCCTGGGTGTCTCTGAACCGTCCCGACAAGAAGAATTGCCAGAGCCCCAAGCTGAACCGCCAGATGGGCGTCGTGCTGGACGAGCTGGAATTTCGCGACGACGTGCAGGTTCTTGTCCTGACGGGGGAGGGCGATGCATGGTCCGCCGGCATGGACCTGCTGGAATACTTCCGCCACGCCGAACAGGAAGGCCTGCACAAGGTCCGCCAGCACCAGCGCGAGGCCTATTCCTGGTGGGAACGCCTGCGCTGGTATGAAAAGGCCACCGTCGGCATGATCAACGGCTGGTGCTTCGGCGGCGCTTACGGACCGCTGTTCGCCTGCGACATCGCCATTGCAGGCGAAAGCGCGCAGTTCGGCCTTTCCGAAATCAACTGGGCCATCCTGCCCGGCGGCGGCGCGTCCAAGGTGGCGGCAGAGCTGATGCCGTATCGCAAGGCCATGTACCACGCGATGATGGGCGAGAACCTCACCGGCAAGCAGGCCGAAGCGCAAGGCCTCGTCACCGAATGCGTGCCCGACGACCAGTTGAAGGCGCGCGTTACCGAAGTGGCTGACAAGCTGAAGAAGAAGGACAGCCAGGCACTTCGCGCCACCAAGTGGGCCATGCGCCGCGTCATGGAAATGACCTATGACAACGCCGAGGATTACCTGATCCGCACGCAGGAAGCGCTGAACGGTTTCGGCGGTTGGGAAACCCGCCAGGAAGCCAGCAAGCAGTTCCTCGACGATAAGACCTTCAAGCCGGGCCTTGGTGCTTTCGACAAGACCAAGGTTCAGAAGGACTGATGCACAACTCCCCTCCCCCGCTCGGGAGGGGGTGATGGAGTTCCCAATGACAACACGCCGCTTCACCAACACCCAGATCGACCGCCTGCTGCGCCCCAAATCGGTGGCCGTGGTGGGCGCGTCGGATCGTCACGGCGCGCTCGGCTGCACCTTGCTTAACAACCTCGTGCAGTATGAATTCGACGGCGATGTTTATCCGGTAAATCCCAAGCGGGATGAATTGCAGGGGCTCAAGGTCTATAAATCGGTGGGCGAATTGCCTGCGGGCGTCGATTGCGCCGTGCTGGCTATACCGCGCCCCTTCGTGGTGGATACGGTGCGCGATCTGGCCGCCAATGGCTGCGGTGCGGTGGTGATCTATGCCGCCGGCTTCTCCGAAGCGGGAGAGGAAGGCGCGAAAGACCAGGCGGAACTGGCGCGCATTTCCGAAGAACACGGCATCATCATCGAAGGCCCCAATTGCCTCGGCTGCACCAACTATGTGGAGCGGATTCCGCTCACCTTCGTCGAAACGAACATGATGACCCCGCCCAAGGGCGCAAAGGCCGTGGGCATCGCCAGCCAGTCCGGCGCGCTGGCCGCCGTGCTGGCCACAACTTTGCATCCGCGCGGTTGCTATGTCTCCACCTCGGTCTCCACCGGGAACGAGGCCGCGTCAGGCGTGGAGGATTACGTCGAATGGCTGGTGGACGACCCCGCCACCCACGTAATCGCCATGTATGTCGAGAACCTGCGCCGGCCGCAGGCCTTCATCGCTGCCGCCCGCCGCGCGCGGGCAGCGGGCAAGCCCATCGTGATGCTGCATCCTGGCAAGAGCGACAAGGCGCAGGAAAGCGCCGCCACGCACACCGGCGCAATGGCGGGCGACCATGCGCTCATGAAGGCGAAACTGACGCGTGAGGGCATTATCTTCGCCGATACGCTGGAAGAACTGGCCGATATCGCCACCATCGCCGTCACCTGTGAAAGCCTGCCCGGCGCGAACCTGGCGGTGCTGGGCGAAAGCGGCGCGCTGCGCGGTCTCGCTTTCGACCTGGCGCAGGATGTCGGCCTGGACCTGGTGGATTTGAACGATGAGAACAGCCCGAAAATCCGCGCCGTGCTGCCCGATTTCGTGCCGGTCTCCAACCCTACGGATATTACCGCGATCGGGCTGTCCGAGCCCGAAATCTATACAAACCTGCTCACCGCCCTGCTGGAGGATGAACGTATCGGCAGCGTGGTCGCCTCGATCATCCAGTCGGACCCGATCACCAGCGAGATCAAGTTCCCCGCGATCCAGAAGGTGCTCGACGGCCGCGATCTGGGCAAGCCGCTGGTGTTTGCCGGTGTCGATGAAGGCGCGAATGTGCCGCAGAAATATATCGACGGGCTGGCCAGGGTGGGCATCCCCTACTTCCGCTCAACGGAACGCGCTTATCGCGCCATCGCGCGGTTGGCCGACCTTGCCAAGCGCGACCTTCAGGATCGGTCTGGCGAGCCGCTGGCCATCCCCGGAATCGCTGAAGAAAGCGGCGTCATTCCCGAATATCGCGCCAAGGACCTGCTGCGTCCATTGGGCATGCCATTCCCGGAAAGCACCTTTGCCGCGACCGCCGATGATGCGGCCACTGCAGCCGACGCGCTGGGCTATCCGGTGGTGATGAAGGCGCAGGCCGCTGCCCTTGGGCACAAGAGCGATGCGGGCGGGGTGATCCTCAACCTGAAATCCGCCGATGAAGTGCGCGCCGCATTCGGTCGGATGTATGGCAATGTGGCCAGCTATGATGCCAGCATTTCGCTGGACGGTGTGCTGGTGGAAAAGATGGGCAGCATGGGTGTCGAGATGATTGTTGGCGCCAAGCATGATCCGCAATGGGGACCGGTGGTGCTCGCCGGGTTTGGCGGCGTGACGGCAGAGATACTGAAGGACGTGAAGCTGTTCACGCCCGACCTTGGCATCAGCCAGGTGAAGGAAGGTTTGCTTGCGCTCAGGCAGGCACCCCTGCTCACCGGCTGGCGCGGCTCGCCCGCACTCGATGTCGATGCGCTGGCCGAATTGATCGTAACCATGGGCCGGATCATGACGGGCAATCCGTCGATCCGCGAAGTCGATCTCAATCCGGTGATCGTTTATCCCGACGGCGAAGGCGTAATCGCGCTCGATGCGCTGATGCTGGTAGATTAACCGGTCAATACCCTGACTGGCGACGCAGCGTGCGCGTGTAATCGATCCTGATCCGCACCCAGCTTCCCACCTGGTAGTCCCCGCCCAGGCGCGGAGGGCGCACCTGGAATTGCCACGCGGCGGCCTGCACTGCGCGGGCAATGCCGGAATTTTGCGGATATTCGTCGATGATCGCGCAATCCTCGACCCGCCAATTGGGCGCAGTCTTGCAGGCGATCAGTCCCCAACCGGGACTGGAAGCGGCGGAAAGATATCCCGACAACTGGTCCGGGCTCGGCTCACGAAACCAGCGCGCTGCATAAAGGGGCGAACCGTCAGGTGCAGTGCCCACGCGCTCGCTATCGGGTCCGCGGCTGGAGCCGGTGTCGGCAGGGCCAAAATTACGATCCGACCTAACAACCGCGCCGATGCTGGAAGTGGGGCGGGGTGTCGGACTGGGCTGCGGCGTTGGTGGCGGATTGGCCTGTGCAGGTGGCTGGATAATCGTGTTGGGCCGTGGAAGCAGCGCTGGCGCGGCAGGTTCGAGAGGGCTTGGCCGCGGCTCGAAGGCCTGCTCGGGCTGAGGCGTATCCACGTTCTCCTCTGCGTCCGCTTCTACCGGATCAGGCACCGTGGCGGTTTGCGGATCGGAAACGTCGAACGTGCTGATACTGGGTGCGCTGGGCGGTGTTTCTTCCTGGCCGAAACCCAAAGACAGCAAGAGCAGGATAATCAGCAGCTCGATTGCGATCGCCAGCACGAAGCCAGCGCCGCGGCGCGACACGCCATCGGGCAGTGCGGACGTCAGCGCGCGCCATGCACTCGGTTGGGCTGGGGTGTTGGCGCGCGGATGGATGGGCGGGGTTTCCGAATTCAGCGAAAGCCGCGCAATAGGACGGCGGCGATGAATACCCACTGTCACCCAGTGGGCGACATTTCAACAGGCGAAACGCGCAAACAAAAAGGGCCAGGATTGCTCCTGGCCCTTTTCGTATTGCTTGAAGCGCAGTCGCTTACATGCCCGAACCCGGACCGTAAGTGATTTCCACGCGACGGTTCTGCAACTCGCGAACACCATCGGCAGTCGGAACGCGCAGGTCGTTCTCGCCGAAAGCTTCGCTGGAGATGCGGGCCATCGGGACGCCGCGACCGGTGAGGTAGGACTGCACCGATTCGTTACGACGCTCTGCCAGACCCATGTTGTAGGCCTGCGTACCCGAAGTATCGGTGTGACCGGCCAGCATGATCGCGGCGGAACCGCAATCGCCATAGGCGGTGATGGCCGAGTTGAGCACGGTGGCTGCTTCCGGCGTGATGGTCGACTCATCCCAATCGAAGAACACGATGTAGGGGCCCTGCTCGCACACTGCAGCCGCAGGAGGCGGCGGCGGGGGCGGCGGAGGCGGGGGAGGAGGCGGCGGCGGGGGCGGAGGAGGCGGCGGAGGAGGAGCCATCGGCTCTTCACCACCCATCAGGAACCGCAGGCCCAGTACAGCCGAATGCTGTTCGGTGTGTACATTCAGACGGATCAAGCGGAAGCGCCGGTGGAGTTGATGTTCGCCGCATCTTCGAAAAGGCGACGATACTTGTACTCGGCAAACAGCTCGACAGGTTGTCGGACAGATCGCCGGAAACGCCGGCAATGCCCTGATAGGCGAACGTCGGTATCTGCATCATTGGCAATGACCGCAGGTCGCCCGCGCTTGAAGTCGACATCAATGACATAGATGCCGACACCAGCGCCGAGGTAAGGCGTGATGCCGCCGAGATCGAAATCATACAGGGCGTTCAGGAACACGCCGTAGCTTTCAATGTCGCTGCCACGAAAACTTCGCCAAGAACGGAGTCGACGGCGCGTACCTTCGAAGAGAAGCAGACCGTAGTCAAGACCGACGCATCAAGATTCGGATAGGCCGACCACGCGAGGTCGCACCGAAGTGGACATCAACCGTCGTGGACTTGTAGTCGCCGCAAGTTCCAGACGGAAACCGTTGTCGAAAGCGGTAACCGATCTGCGCGCCGGCAGTCCAGCCCAGTATCACCGTCGGTTTCGAAGGCGATTTCGTTCCCTGCGGGAATGGCCGGGCAGAGCGCAGTTGGCGGGAACGATCTTCGGCGAAAGGCCATCGTTCTCCGCATTTCAGTGGTGTTAACGCCACCGCTGACACCAATATAGGCCTGCGCCTGGGCGGTTGCCGGGAAGGCAAGCGCTACCAGCGAAGCACTGATCAATAGCTTTTTCATATTCGTCCTCATTACGACCTACGAGAGGATTCCTCCCGCATCCCTTGCTCAATGGCATTATTACACCAATGTTCCAGTCTGAAGAACAAAACATTCAGATCGTTCCCCACTGTTGCGCCAAAACCACATTTCATGCTGACGTCAGCGTATTCTAGCGCCGAACGGTGTTAAAATGCAGACAGACCGGTGATCGCGCGACCGAGGATCAGCGCATGTACGTCGTGCGTGCCCTCGTAAGTGTTTACCGTTTCCAGGTTGAGCATGTGCCGCATCACCTGGTATTCCTCGGAAATGCCATTGCCGCCATGCATGTCGCGTGCGGCGCGGGCGATATCCAGCGCCTTGCCTACGTTGTTGCGCTTCACGATGGAGACCATCTCCGGGGCAAAGCGACCTTCGTCCATCAATCGCCCCACCCGCAGACTGCCCTGCAGGCCCAGCGAGATTTCGGTCACCATATCGGCCAGCTTGAGTTGGTAGAGCTGTTTCGACGCCAGCGGCACACCGAACTGGTGCCGGTCCAAACCGTATTGGCGCGCGGCGTGGTAGCAGAACTCGGCTGCACCCATGCTACCCCAGGAAATGCCGTAGCGGGCGCGGTTGAGGCAGCCAAATGGCCCCTTGATGCCCTCCACGTTGGGTAGCAGCGCGTCGGCGGGCAGCTTCACTTCGTCCATCTGGATCATGCCGGTGGTGCTGGCCCGCAGGGACAGCTTGCCACCGATCTTGGGTGCCTCCAATCCGGCCATCCCTTTTTCGAGAACGAACCCGCGCACCTTGTCGCCATGCGCTTCAGACTTGGCCCAGACCACGAACACATCGGCGAAGGGCGAATTGGAAATCCAGGTTTTCGCGCCTGAGAGCGAATAGCCGTCACCATCCTTTTTCGCGTATGTGCGCATGCCGGAAGGGTCTGACCCGGCATCGGGTTCCGTCAGGCCGAAGCAGCCTATCAATTCACCGGAGGCGAGGCCGGGGAGATATTTGCTGCGCTGCTCGTCCGAGCCATAGGCATGGATAGGATACATCACGAGGCTGGATTGCACGCTGGCCATCGAGCGATAGCCGCTGTCCACCCGCTCGATCTCGCGCGCAACCAGGCCATAGGCGACATAGCTGGCGCCGGAGCCACCGAACTCTTCCGGGATCGTGACGCCAAGCATGCCTGCCTGCCCCATCAGGGGGAACAGGTCGCTGGCATCGTTCTCCTGAGCGAAATCCGCGGTCACGCGCGGTTGCAGCGTGGCCTGCGCGAAGGAATGCGCGGCATCGCGGACCATGCGTTCGTCTTCCGAAAGCTGGTCATCGATGTTGAAGGGGTCGGCCCAGTCGAAGGGCACCATGTTGGCCATCGCAAGTAGTCTCCTTTGCAACCGCCCTAGTTGTTCAACACTGGTTGTTCAACACTGACGCGGCAAGGAGATGGGCGATCAATGCGCCTGCGCTTTGGCCTTCTGGATCATCGCCATCAGCCTGTCGGGCGGGCAGGGTTTCTCAGCCGCCTGCGCAGCCGGATAGCGCTCGGCGATTTCGCGCTTGGTAAAATGGCCCGAATGGAAAATGATCGGCACGCCTGCTTCTGTCAGCGCATCGGCGAGGGGAAATACCTCGCCATCAGCCGTCATCACGTCGAGGATGGCAAAATCCGGCATATCCTGGTTAATCGCGATCATGGCGTGACCGCGTGTCGCATAGGGTCCTTCAACCCTGTAACCCATATCCAGCACGGTTTCGGTAAGGTCGAGTGCGATAATCACCTCGTCCTCTACCACCAGTACGGTGGGCTGTCCGGTCGCTGCTTCGCTTGCCATAAAACATCCTCGGCGGTTGATTGCACTCACTGCGCAGTTCCAAAACTACGCACGCGGGCGCCAATGGGTTCCCGATCAGGCGGTGCGTCCGAACTTTGCCTCATACGCAGCGGTATCGCCGCTTTGCAGCAGAGCGGCCTGTTCCACCCAGTTGTCGCGCCGGATGCGACCCTGAAAACGGCCAAGCTGCGCGTCGATGCGATCGATATCCTGATCGTTCCATGCGGCGATCTGGGCAAAGGATGTCACACCATGTTCGTTGAGGATGGTGACCAGCTTAGGGCCGACCCCCTTGATACGCCGCAGATCGTCGGCATTCGTGGAAGGCGCAGGCTGGGCTGCCGGTTGCGACGTGGCTTGCGATGTATCCGGCGCGGGCGGAGGCGGTGGTACATCCTTGATAGCTGCGCGCGCGGGCACACCATCACCGGTTTCGGCGTCGGTGCCCAGGGGCGCGGCGGCTGTGGAGTCGGCATTGGCCGCGGCGGACGTCGCTCCGGGCGAGGCGGCGGTGCGGGCGGCCTCGATATCCTGCGCATCGGTGGCGGCAGGCTGGGGAATACCATCGCCGGTGGCTGCGGCTGGCGGAGAATCGATCAGGGCCTGGTTGCGCTTTGCCGTTGTCGGGCCAGTCTCGTCCTTCTCTTCGACCTGCACCTTCGTGCGACG
The DNA here is from genome assembly GCA_963783265.1 of uncultured Alphaproteobacteria bacterium. Taxonomy (GTDB): domain Bacteria; phylum Pseudomonadota; class Alphaproteobacteria; order Sphingomonadales; family Sphingomonadaceae; genus Alteraurantiacibacter. The sequence continues at coordinate 144,494 of CAWAMU010000007.1, forward strand.
CGAGGCGACGAAGATCCACCAGGCAACCAGCAGTCCGATTACCAGCGCCAGGACAACCAGGAACCAGTTTGCCTGCAACAATTCAACCATGTCCAACTCTCCGAAAAATCATATGTCGCGGCCCCAGACGGCCCAGCCAAGGCCAAGCCCCACCGCATAGGCGAGCAGCATCAAAACCAGCACTTCCATCCAGATCGGCATGTCGGACCCTTTGCAGCAGTTCAGGCGATTCGGGCAAATCGCCTTTCGTCACGATTGCGCGATTAGCGTGGTGCAGGGGTGTCGACAGGGGTCGGCACCAGCGGCTGGGTCGAAATGACCGAGAATTCAATACGACGGTTGGCGGGGTCTGTCGGTTCCAGACCATCAACCGGATGGGAAGATCCTTCGCCCTTCACCAGCAAGACCTCGGCCGGAATACCGCGCCGGATCAGCGCCTGCCGCACCGCTTCCGCACGTTCGGAAGATAGCGCGATATTGGTTGCTTCAGGACCGGAACGATCGGTGTGCCCGGCGATCTGGATCACCGCGCCAAGGCACGGGCTCAGTGAAGTAGCGACCTCATCGATCAGCGACCGGCTGGCAATGTCGATGCGAGCGGAGCTTTCCTCGAAACGGATGGTGCGCGCCCGCAGCAGGGCCTGCACGTCCTCCTGGCAATGCAACGGGCTGAAATGCTGCTCCACCATCATGTCCCCGTCGGACCAGCGAACACCGCCGACACCCGGAATGTCAGCCACGGCCCTGGCGATACGGGCGCGGGTCGTTTCATCCAGCGATTCAGCGCCGGTCAGCACCGGATGGCGGCTGGGGCTGCCGTTCGGAGTGCGGAATTGTGCTTCTACCCCGTCGCCGCCCGCCTGCTGGATGGCAGCGGGGGCAGCGGCGGCAAGGCTTCGGACGATGCCGGGGCCGCTGGCGCCACCGATCGTATAGGCCAGTGCGATGCAGGCCAGCACCCCGGCGATCAGTGCGAATTGCGGTTTGCGAAGAAAATCCATGCAATCGCCCTAGCGCGCCTGCTCAACGCGCGTCGAGTGATTCTGCAAGCTCGCCGAGCTGAAAATACCCGTCGCGCCTGCATATTCTCTGGGGCGCGCCTACAGCGGCGGCGTGTTGCGGACGGGGTAAGGCTCGTCCTCAACCGACTTGGATTTCTTGCTGAACAGCACGCGGTCTTCGGGGCCGAAGCCGCGGGTCCAGATGATGTAGCCATAAACGCCGATGATCGCCGGTATGCCCAGCGCCAGTTCCGCCCATTCGGGCAGCAGGATGGCAATCTGCCCGACCAGCACCGCCGCTGCCGCCGCCCACACCAGCGCCCAGCGCCAGTTGTTGATCGAATGGCCGAGGATCTTGCTCAGCATCACGGCCTTGACCAGGGACGCCACGCCCAGTGTCAGCATCAAGGCGCCTGCCGCCGCTGCCGCGCGCCAGAAATCGGCCCGCTGCGGATCGGCGAAATCCAGCGTGTCGATCACCATCATTGCGGCCACCGTCAGCAGCGCCTGCAACGCGATCGTGCCGATGGAAACCCACAGGTTGCGAACCCGCGCGACATAGATCAGCGCGGCTTCCGAAACGACTGCGGTTGCTGCCACCACTTCTGCTGCCAGCAGGAAGACCAGTGCAGCCGTGCCGGGCACGAACTCGCCTCCATCGCCCATCAGGCCCATCAGTGCTTCTCCCGGAATTCCCAGCGCCAGCGCAATGCCCGCTTGTGCGGCGACGATCCAGAAACCCACCTGGCACACCTGCCGGGCGATCGCGGCGTAATCCTTCTCCTTCAGCTTGGCGGTAATTACCGGTCCAAGGATCGGTTCGAAACTCGTTTTCAGTTTCTGCGGCAAGCTGGCGACCTGTTGCGCCATCCAGTAGATGCCCAGCGCAACCGGCCCGGCAAACCAGCCCAGGATCAGCAGGTCCACCCGGCGCGTGCCCCATTCTATGGCGTCGGTTACCGCCAGCGGCAGCGCGCGAATGACCATCGGCCCGATCCGCGAGGGGCGGGGCACCCAGCCCCTTGGCAGGCCATAGGTTCTGAAGAATGGCACCAGCGCCGTCAGCAACCCTGCAAAGATGGAGGCGAGATAGGCCAGCGTAAGGCCCGCATTGCCGATGGCGGGCACGAACCAGAAGGCCCCTGCAAGGATGGAGATGGTCCACGGTTCCACGACGGCGCGGGCGCGCACGGTGGTGCCGATATCGTATTTGTAGGCCTGCGCCGCCAGCACGATCTCGGTCAGCGCGTAGCCGGGGATGGCAAGCACGATCCAGCGGTCGAGATCGCTGCTCATCCCATTGGGAAACAGCGGCGCGGGGAAGAAGAAGAACCCCGCCGCGGCAAGGCTGGAGAGCCCCAGCGCCACCAGCATGGAATCGGCGATCAGGTTGGTGGCGCTTCCCTCCCCCTCGCGCAGGCGCTGCGCAAGGCCGCGCTTTTCGCCGATGGAACAGACCAGGGCGGTCAGTTCCACCACCAGCAGCGCGTAAGCGTACACGCCCAGTGCCTCTGCCCCGTATAGCTGGCCGGCGATAAACAGGAACGGCAGCCGCGCCAGCAATCGCAAGCCGAAACCCAGCACGTTGGTGCGCCCACCCTTGGCCAGCGCGGCGATATCGCCGCCGGGCTTGCTGGCTTCCACTTCTCGTTCGTCGAGTTTGCTCAAGCCGGGTGCCCTTCGGCCTTGAGCGGGCGGGCGAGCAAGCCTTGCACCACGTCTCTTGCAGCTTCTCCGTCCAGCAGAGCGTTCACGGCATCGGTAATGGGCATGGATACACCGTGCCTTGCTGCCAGTTCGCGCAGCACGGGCGCGGTATGCGCGCCTTCGGCAACGGTGCGTTTGTCGGACAATGCCTCGGCCGCGCTCATCCCTTCGCCAAGCGCCTTGCCCAGTGAGAAATTCCGGCTGGACGTGGAGGAGCAGGTGAGCACAAGATCGCCCAGGCCGCACAACCCGTTCAGCGTCTCCGCCTTGCCGCCCAGCGCCACGCCAAAGCGCAGCATCTCGGCAAAACCGCGCGTGATCAGCGCGTTGCGGGCGTTCTGTCCAAGCCCGAGACCATCGACCACGCCGCAGGCGATGGCGAGCACGTTCTTCACCGCGCCGCCGATCTCCGCGCCTGTTACATCGTCCGAATAGTAGGGGCGGAAATTGGGGCGTGCGATGGCCGGTGCCAGGCGATCCCATTGCGCATCGCCGCCACCACAAGCCAGGGTCACGGCAGCAGGAAGGCCCGCTGCCACTTCATGCGCGAATGTCGGGCCGGAAAGTACGGCGATCTCGGCATCGGGCGCAGCTTCCTGCGCGACATCGTTCATCATGCGCCCGGTGCTTTGCTCGATACCCTTGGAACACAACACCAGATCCCGCGGAAAGCGAGGCATGTTTCCCAGTACTGTGCCGAGATGCTGCGCCGGGGTTACCAGCAGCAGGATCTCGCAGGTTCCCGTATCGGACAGGCTGTTCGTGGCGCGGATCGAGGGCGCGAGGTCGGCAGACGGCAGGTAAAGCCCGTTGCATCGGGTCTCGTTGATCGCTTCGGCAAGCCCGTCATCAAGTGCCCACAGCAGCACGTCGCGCCCGTCCGACGCCAGCATCTGCGCCAGCGCCGTGCCCCATGCGCCTGCACCAACAACACCAATCATGCCTTTACTCCTGCGCCTCTTGCGGGCTGCGCATCCGGGTCCAGCGGCCAGCGCGGCCGTGCTTTCATATCCAGGGGATCGGGGTCGAAACCAGCAGCCATACGTTCCAACCCCGCCCATGCGATCATTGCGGCGTTGTCTGTGCACAGTGCCAATGGCGGGGCGGTGAACGGCATGCCGAATTCGCTGGCCAGCCCTTCCAGCCCGCCACGGATGGTCCGGTTGGCAGCAACTCCGCCAGCCACCACCAGCGCTGACACGGGCTCCATCGCACCAAGAGCGCGGCGGGTGCGATCAAGGATGCAATCGAGCGCAGCCTGCTGGAAACTGGCAGCGATGTCGGCATCGTCAAATTCACCCGAATCGTGGGCGCGCAGCACCGCGCTTTTCAACCCGGCAAAGCTGAAATGCGGTTCCTTGCTCTTCATCAGCGGGCGCGGCAGCGGCACAGCGGCGGGATCGCCGTCCAGCGCCAGCTTCTCCACCGCCGGCCCGCCGGGATAGCCAAGGCCCAGTATCTTCGCGGTCTTGTCGAACGCCTCGCCCAGCGCATCGTCGATCGTGGTGGCAAGGCGCTGGTATTTGCCGACACCCTCCACGCGCAGAATCTGGCAATGGCCGCCGCTCACCAGCAGGAGGGCATAGGGAAACTGCAAAGCTCGCATCGGCCAGTCGGGGCGACAGCGCATGGCCTTCCAGGTGGTTGACCGCCATCAGTGGCTTGTCACTCGCCATCGCCAGCGCCTTGGCCGTGACCAGGCCCACCATCACCCCGCCGATCAGGCCGGGGCCTGCGGTGGCGGCGATGGCATCGCAATCGTCCAGCGTCTTCCCGGCTTCGGCCAACACCTGCTCTATCAGTGGGGCAAGCCGCTCTGCATGGGCGCGCGCGGCGATTTCGGGCACCACGCCGCCATAGGGCGAATGCTCCGCCTCCTGGCTGGCGATGGCCTGTGCGAGAATTTCCCGCCCATCCGTCACCAGCGCCGCTGCCGTTTCATCGCAGCTGCTTTCGATCCCCAGAACCAGTGTCATCCCGCTTCCCCTTAGACTTTCACGCCGCTAGGGCAAGCAAACCCATGACGCAGCAACCTCTCTTGAAACTCGGAACGCGGCGCTCGCCGCTGGCATTGGCGCAGGCTGAAGAGGCGCGCGCGCGGCTGTGCGCGGCGCATGGGTGGGACAGCAACGCGGTGGCGCTGGTGCCGGTAGAGGCGAGCGGAGACAAGATCCAGGATCGCCCGTTGGCCGACATCGGCGGCAAGGCGCTGTGGACGAAGGAGCTGGATGTGTGGCTGGGCGAAGGCGAAATCGACGCCTCGGTCCACTCGTTGAAGGATGTGGAAACGATCCGTCCCGAAGCCTTTACGTTGATTGCCATCCTGCCGCGGGCGGACAAGCGGGACAGGCTGATCGGTGCCGCCAGCCTGGCAGACCTGCCCGAAGGCGCGGTGATCGGCACCAGCGCGCCGCGCCGGGCGGCCCAGGCGCTTCACCAGCGGCCCGACTGCAAGGTGGTGACCTTTCGCGGCAATGTGGCGACGCGGCTGGCCAAGCTGGAAGCGGGGGAGGCCGATGCGACGTTCCTCGCCGCTGCCGGCCTGATGCGGCTGGGGCAGACGAACGTCGGCGTACCGCTCGATCCGGAGGACTGGCTGCCTGCCCCGGCACAAGGTGCCATCGCCGTTGAATGTCGCACCGATGATAAGCGGACCCGCGACCTGCTTTCGGTGCTGGACCATGCACCCAGCCATGCCGAGGTCATGGCCGAACGCGCGCTGTTGCTGGCGCTCGGCGGCAATTGCCATTCCCCCATCGCGGTGCGCTGCGATTTCAGGGATGGAGAACTTTTCATGCGCGCGGCCCTGTTCAGCCCGGCCGGGCAGGAGCGGGTCGAAGGGGAAGCACGCTTTGCGGCGGATGACAAAGAGGCGCCCGCGCGCCTCGCCGCCGACCTGTTGCAAAGGGCAAGCCCGGGCATCTCTGCCGTGTTTGCAGGTTTATAGGGCACTTTTTCGATGATCTTCGTCATACGACCGGAACCGGGACTGCAATCCACGCTGCAAAGCGCCCGTGACATGGGACTGGCCGCCGTGGGGCTGCCTCTGTTCGAGGTGATGCCGCTTGGCTGGGAGGCGCCCGATGCGGCGCAATTCGATGCCCTGCTGCTGGGCAGTGCAAATGCCATCCGCCACGGCGGAAAGAAGCTGGAGCAATTTACGGGCCTGCCGGTCCATGCCGTGGGCCAGGCCACCGCCGATGCCGCGATGAAGGCGGGTTTTACGGTCGAACGCGTGGGCGAGGGGGGGCTGCAGAACGTGCTGGACGCGAATGGCAAGCCGACGCGCTACCTGCGCCTTGGCGGGGTAGAGAAAGTGGAGCTCGATCCCGGCCCCCACACCATCACGGCGCGCGACGTTTACGACGTTCGCGCCTTGCCGATCAGTGGCAGTTCGCAAATCGGCCTGCGCACCGGCACTCCGTGCGTGTTGTTGCACAGCGCGGCCGCGGCGCGGCATTTTGGTGCCGAGATCGATCGTATCGGGCTTGATCGGGCAGCCATCCATCTTGCCTGTATCGGCCAGCGTGTTGCGGCTGCGGCTGGACCGGGGTGGGCAAGCGTCAAAAGCGCTCCACAACCCGATGACGCGGAGTTGTTGGCCTTGGCGCGCGACATGTGTCATTAAGGTACGCGATCCGATACGGCAGGCCGCGCGAAGCCTGCGACGGATCGCGCGAAGGACATTATGGACCAAAGTCACGATTTCTCACGCGCCGGGTGGCAATTGCGCAGCATCAACATGCGCACCGCCCTGATTGCCTTTGCCATTGCCTTCCTTCTGGGAATTTCCATCGCCCTGTATTTTGCGCGCGGGGGCGAATTCGGCGTCGGCGACATTTTCAGCGTCCGCAGTGAAGGCGATGCCGGGCTTGCGCAGTCCCAGGGGCAGGATCCGGTAAGCCTCGCAGCAAACGACATTGCCGCGCCAGAACCGACCCCCACCGCATCTTCCAGCCCCGGCGCCGCCGCGGCAGCAAAAGCTGTTGAGCGGGTGGAGCAGGTGGTGGAGCAACAGGGCGGGCTCGACAGCCGCGTCGCCGCGATGGAACAGCGCCTGACACGGCTGGATATGCAGTCGCAGGCCGCCGCCGGCAATGCCGCGCGCGCCGAGGGGCTGCTGATCGCGTTTGCCAGTCGCCGCGCCATCGAACGTGGCGCGCCCCTTGGCTATCTGGCAGACCAGTTGCGCCTGCGCTTTGGCGAGGCGCGGCCCAATGCCGTGCAGACGGTCATCGATGCGGCGCAGGACCCCGTGACGCTGGACCGGCTGGTCGCCCGGCTGGAAGGGATTGCGCCGGTGTTGAACGATGCACCTGCCGATGAAGGCGTCTTCACCATGCTGGGCCGCGAATTGTCATCGCTGTTCATTGTCCGCCGCGACAACACGCCGTCACCCGTGGCGGAGCGACGGCTTGAACGCGCTCGCCTGTTCCTCGAGAGCGGGCGCATAGCACCCGCTGTGCAGGAAATTCGCGGCATGCCCAACGCGGTGGAGGCCGAAAGCTGGATTGCCGATGCGGAGAGGTTTGCTGCTGCGCAACGCGCTCTGGAAACGCTGGAAACCGCCGCCGTCCTGGATCCGCGCGGCATCCGCGATGCAGAAGGCGAGCAGGTACAGCAACTCAGCCCGGCACTGCCCGGTGCGCAGGGCGTGAATTAGGCTTTCGGCGGTTCGGGCGCGGCCCATTGTTCGGGGTCCAGCGCCAGCAGCTCCGACAATTGACAATAAAGCGCGGGCTCATCGCGTCGCAAGGCCTGGGGCTTTTCGAAGAAGGTCACGATGGCTTCGGCGAAGAACTCCTGGTGGTTTTTCGCACCATAGGCGTCGACCAGCGTGGGGCGTCCGCTCTCCACCCTTTCTACATGGCCGTGAAATGCGTCCAGCATGGCCTTTTCCCACCCCGCGAAACCCTGGCCTTTGCGCAGGATCGGTACGCCATTGGTATGACCGGTCAATCCGTCCAGCTGGTGCGCGAATTCATGGATGACGACGTTGTGACCATCCGTTGCATCAAGCCCACCTTGAAGGGCATGGTCCCAGGACAGGACCACCGGCCCTCTCTGCCAGCTTTCGCCGAGTGAGCCGGTCGAGGTCTCGTGCACGACAAATCCATCATGCGTGTTGCGGTTCGCGGTGAATGCCGAGGGGTAGACCAGTATCGTTCTCAGTGTCTCGTACCAGACCGGACTGTTGACGATTGGCAGGCAGGCCTGCGCAGCGATGGAAAGCTTCATCTGCTCCGTCACTTCGAGGCCGTGATTGCCATGAAATGTGATCTGATCGAGGAACAGGTTGATCTTCCCCTCAAGTTTGGGACGCAAGGATGCGGGCATACTTCGTATGACTGGCACCAGTTCCGCGACAACCTGCCTTTGTTCTGGAGAAAGAGGTGTCGCCAGGAGGCGTTCACGTTTCCGCCGCAAGGAGACATGGCGATAAACGAAGACCGCGACAATCAGCAGGCCAAGGAGAAGGATCGGCAAAAGTGTCATCGGTCAGTGCCGTGAAATATCGTGCGACTTTCAGCGAGATCAAGATCAGGTCGCTTTTGTCATGCAGCAGTGGCGAACCCCTAATGGACAGGCAGCTTGTCGCCCTGATCGTTTAAAAGCCGCCTGTCTGAAAACGACCCGATTGTGGACGTTGGCGTAACTTACCGATTGGGCGCTATCACCGTTGGCAAAGGTTCTGAGCGTTCGCCCCCATGGCCGCGCAATCGATACCTGCTTGCATACTCGCGCCTTTGCTTCGTAACCTCATACAAAACGATGCCCGAACTGGTCGCGAGATTGAGGCTCTCGATCATTCCGAACATGGGTATGCTGATACACATCTCGCTTTGCTCAATGGCGAGGTCGCTTAAACCCCTCGCCTCGTTGCCGAACCAGACGGCAAGTTTAGCGTGCTCCGCGAAGTCCGCCTCATGAATGAACTTGTTGGTCTTACCCTTCACGTGAGGAGATGTGGCGATGGATTTGAATCGATTTTTCTCGAGGTGAGTGAAACACGCTTCAGTGCTGTCGAACCTTTTCACAAACGTCCATTTCACGGCAGACACGGAAAGCTTGGATAGCTTCGGCTCGCTGCGCAGGTCTTGCCAGTCGTCGGACAGAACATGGCGAGGGTCCACCACATAGACCTTCTCGGCACCCAAAGCATTTACGTTGCGAATAATAGTGCCAATGTTCCGCGGATTCTCCGGCTCCTCGATAACCACAATCAAGTTCTTGCACCGAAAGTCCTTGATCTCGTCAGCGCGTTTCCGGGCTGACCGCTTGGTCTTCAACTCCTCGCTCGGTGTCACCTTAGATCCCATTCTCAACCTGTTGCCAGTCTAACGACAAGGGATAACCTGTGAAGAGTTGAATGTCAGCTGCCCACCCCAATTTCGGACGTTCCGCCAAACGACTTTTCCGCTTGAAAGCAGACGTGCAATTGTCGTCGCGAAAATGGCGCTGTTCAGCCCTTCAGCAGTTCGGGCAGATCGCCGCTCATCCCGCGTGCCTCATCCATGAACCAGTCTTTCAGCACCGGGGTGCGCTGAACGCCCGCCATGCCGAAGCGGCGCACGGCGCTGGCCAGTTTGCCGGGAACGCCGAACAGGCGGGTCAGCGTGTCGGTGGCGCCCATCACCATCAGCGAATCCATCGCGCGCCATTTCTCGTATTTCGCCAGCATCTGCGCATCGCCGGGATCGAGGCCGAGGCGCTGCCCTTCGGCCAGCACATCCACCAGCGCGCCCACATCGCGCATGCCAAGGTTCAGGCCCTGTCCCGCAATCGGGTGCATGCCGTGCGCCGCATCGCCCACCAGCGCCAGCCGGTGATCGATGATCTTCGCGGTATGCTGGAATCCCAGCGGCCATGACGATCGCTGGCCTTCGACGGTGATCTCCCCGAAAATGCCGTGCATGCGCTTGGCGATCTCGTGCTTGAATGCGCGGTCTCCCAGTGCCAGCACGCCTTCGGCATCCTTCTCTTCCACCGTCCACACAAGGGCGGAGCGGTGGCGACCCTGATCGTCGTCCAGCAGTGGCAGCAGGGCAAACGGGCCATCGGAATAGAAGATTTCCCACGCGACGCCATCATGCGGCTTTTCGTGCGTCAGCCCGGCGATGATGGCGCGGTGGTGATAATCCCACTGCGCCATGGTGAAACCCGCTTCCTTGCGCGTGGGAGAGCCGCGACCTTCGGCAGCGCACATCAGGCTGGCCTCCAGCACGGTGCCATCTTCCAGCGTGACCGAGACGCCGTGTTCGCCGCGCTTCCGGTCCACGACATTGGCCTTGGAATGCCACGCGATCAGCGGCTGGTCCTTCGCCGCCTCGAACAGGGAAAGGCGCAATTGCCGGTTGGCGAACATGCGACCCAAAGTGCCGTCGTGTGCTTGGGGTTGGAAATCGATGCGGCCCGGTTTCATCCCGTCTGTCACCGCGATGGAAGAAATCGGGCAGCCATGCGGCTCCAGCGCGTCTGCCAATCCGATGTTCTTGAACAGGTTCCAGCTGGCGGTGGAAATGGCGGAGGCGCGGGCGTCGAACCCCTCCGCCGTCAGCTCCGCCGGGTCTGCCCGGTCCACCACGTGGCTGGAGATGCCCTTCTTCGCTGCTGCAAGCGCCAGCGTCATGCCGACGAGGCCGCCGCCGAGAATGAGGAGATCGCGCCTTTGATTCAACTTGTCCGCCATGACATCCGCTCCTAGTTGTCCCGCGATATGCAGGCAAGCACCCTGAACTATTTCCGGTATCTATTCGGCCTCTGCGTCCTGCTGGCCGCGACGCTTGCCGTGCCTGCCTTCGCCCAGCGCGAAAACTACATCGCGGCCGATCTGGTGGCGGAAAGCGCACCCGTGCCGGGAGAGACTCTGACTGTGGCGCTGCGTTTCCGTCCGCAGGAAGGCTGGCACGGATATTGGGCCAATCCCGGCGATGCGGGAGAGGGGATGCGGCTGGACTGGCAATTGCCCGAAGGATGGCAGGCAGGAGAGGCGCAATATCCGGTGCCGCAGGAACTGGAACTGCTGGGCCTCATCAATCACGTCTACAAGGATCCCTATGCGGTCCTCGTGCCGATAGAAGTGCCGCAATCTGCCGCTGTCGCCAACATTGTGCCGATCACCGTCGATGCCCAGTGGCTGGCCTGTTCCGACAGGCTGTGCGTGCCCGAACGCGCCACGCTGACGCTGCGCTTCCCGCAGGCAACGCCAGATCTGGCGGACCAGTTTGACGGTCATCGCGCGGCCATTCCGCCGCTCATCGATTCCAGCGCGCGATTTGATATTACTGACGACACCCTTCGCCTCGCCATTCCGCTGCCCGCCAGCCTCGACCTCGCCGATCCGCACGTCTTTATCGAACAGAAGGACGTGATCGATTACGGCGCGGTGCAGACCTTCACCCGCGATGGTGACATGCTGGTGGTCGAAATCGCGCGCGGCGGATTGCGGGCAGAGCCGGGCGATCTGCGCGGTATCCTGGCCTTTGCCGACGCGGGCGAGGGGGTGCGTTTCGAGGCCGTCAGAGGCGAAGTCCCCAGCGGCGGCACCCGCCTCGGCCCGCCTTCTGTCGAGACCCCGCTGGCCGTGTTGCTGGGAGGCGCGTTGCTGGGCGGACTGCTGCTGAACCTGATGCCCTGCGTCTTCCCCATCCTCAGCCTGAAGGCGCTGACGCTGGCCCGCGCTGGCGGCGATGGGCGGCAGGCGAAGATCGAGGGGCTGGCCTATACCGCCGGGGTGGTGCTGGCCTGCGTTTCGCTGGGTGTGCTGCTGCTGGCGCTGCGGGCAGGCGGGGCGCAGATCGGCTGGGCCTTCCAGTTGCAGGAGCCGCTCGTGGTCGCCGCCCTGCTGGTGCTGGCGACGCTGATCACCGCCAATTTTGCCGGACTGTTCGAGATACCCTCCCTGCCGATCCGCACGCGTGGTGAGGGCGGCGCCTTTGCCACCGGCCTGCTGGCCGCCGTGGTCGCCACGCCCTGTACGGGGCCTTTCATGGCCGCTGCCTTGGGAGCCGCGCTGCTGCTTCCCGCGGCACCGGCCCTGCTCCTTTTTGCCGCGCTGGGGCTGGGGCTGGCCTTGCCGTTCCTGCTCCTCGGCTTCATTCCCCAGCTGCGCCGCCTGTTGCCAAAACCCGGCGCGTGGATGGAGACGTTCCGCAAGTTTCTCGCCATTCCGATGGGGCTGACGGCGCTCGCATTGGTGTGGCTGGCATGGCGGCTTGGCGGCACCAGCTTCGCCTTCGCCGCGCTGGCATTGGCCATTCTGCCTGTGGTTGCACTCACCGCGCGCCGCAACGGCAACAGGCTTGTCGCCGTGATCGCTGTTATTGCCGGGCTGTATTTCGCCGCATCCCTGCCATTCCGGGCAGAGGAACAGGTGGCCAGCAACGATAGCGTGCTCGAGCCGGTCGCCTATTCCGGGGAAGCACTGGCAGAGGCGCGCGCATCGGGGCAGCCGGTGTTCGCCTGGTTCACCGCCGACTGGTGCCTTACCTGCAAGGTGAACGAGCAGGTCGCGATAGAGCGAGAAGCAACGCGCGCCGCTTTCGAGGATGCTGGCGTCGTCGCCATGCGCGGTGACTGGACGCGGCGCGACCCGGAAATCACGCGCTATCTGGAGCAATGGCAGGTGGCGGGCGTGCCGCTGTATGTCTGGTATCCGGCTGGCGGGGAAGGCGAACAATTGCCGCAAGTGCTGACGCCGGAAACCCTTGTCGAACTGGCAAAGGGCGCGGACTAGCTATCCCTGGTCTCCGGCCTCAGGCTCCGGCGTTTCGCTTTCCACCGGTTCGGGCTTCCCACCCGCCCGGCACCATTCCAGGAATTCGCCCGCAATTCGCCCCCCGCCGATTTCCAGCGTTCCGCGCCCCGGCAGGGTGGCGATAATATCGCGCGTGCCCGAGAATACCTCCAACTGTGGATCTTCGGCAGGCAGGTGCGCTTCCCAATGCCATTCGGCCTCATCGCCTGTGTCGTCCAGCACGGCATCGACAAGGAAGCGGCTGTTGATGCCATTGCCGATCACCGGGAACAGCGCGGACTGGCCCGGATAGGCCTTGGCGTGGCGGATGATGATGAATTCGGGCGGCGCGGCACCCACGTCGCAGCCCAGCGTCAGGAGGGGAGGCTCGCCCATATCGCCAAAGCGGATGGCCTGTCCGTTATCGGTGACGGTCCATCCTGCGCCGCTGGTGTCGGGCGATACCTCTGCCATCGCCTGCCGCGAGTTGCTTTCTTCCAGTGCGACGCGCTGCACAGGGCCCTGCGGCGGCAAAGGGGTCTGCCGCTCGCACGCGGATAGAAGCCCCAGAAGCAAGATGAAGGAAACGCGCATGGATTGTTCGCTAATCGTTGCAGGATGGGGCAGGCAAGCCAGGCATGATTATCGGCTGGGGATCAAAAGCATGGGTTGGGAAGTGTGCGCACTGGACGATCACTTCCCGAACTTGCGCTGCGTCTTGCCGTATCGCAGCTTGCGCGTGCCCGGCTTGCCTTCGTTGCTGCGCCCGACGATCGGTGCTTTCCGGTCCGGATCGGGAATGCCCAACTCGTCCGATTCAAGCCTGCGAATTTCGTCGCGCAGGCGGCCTGCTTCCTCGAATTCGAGGTCGGCAGCAGCGTTACGCATACGCTTTTCCAGGTCTTCGATATAAGCGCGCAAGTTGTGGCCGACGAGGTTGTTCACCTCGTCATCGCCGGTGCCGACAGTCACTCCATCCTGCGATGCGGTGTGGGCGACGATATCCTGGATGCCGCGCTTGATGGTGGTGGGCGTGATGCCGTGTTCTTCGTTGTATTCGCGCTGTTTCTCGCGGCGGCGCTCGGTTTCCGCCATCGCGCGTTCCATGCTGCCGGTGATCCGGTCGGCGTAGAGGATGACCTTCCCATCAACGTTACGCGCGGCGCGGCCGATGGTCTGGATCAGCGAGGTTTCGGAGCGCAGGAAGCCTTCCTTGTCCGCATCCAGAATGGCCACCAGCCCGCATTCGGGAATGTCCAGCCCTTCGCGCAGCAGGTTGATGCCGATCAGCACGTCATACACCCCAAGGCGCAGGTCGCGGATCAGTTCGATACGCTCCAGCGTCTCCACGTCGGAGTGCATGTAGCGCACGCGCACGCCCTGTTCGTGCATGAATTCGGTCAGGTCTTCGGCCATCCGCTTGGTCAGCGTGGTGACAAGCGTGCGATAGCCCTTCTGCGCCACGGCCTTGGCCTCTGCGATGCAATCCTGCACCTGGTCTTCTACCGGGCGGATTTCCACGGGCGGATCGATCAGGCCGGTGGGGCGGATAACCTGTTCGGCAAATACGCCGCCGGTCTGTTCCAGCTCCCATGATCCGGGCGTGGCGGATACGGCCACGGTCTGCGGGCGCATCGCGTCCCATTCGTTGAAGCGCAGGGGACGGTTGTCGATGCAGCTGGGCAGGCGGAAACCGTATTCCGCCAGCGTGATCTTGCGACGGTGGTCCCCCTTCGCCATCGCGCCGATCTGCGGAACGGTCTGGTGGCTTTCATCCACGAACAGCAGGGCGTTTTCGGGGAGGTATTCAAACAGGGTGGGCGGCGGTTCGCCGGGCAGGCGGCCGGTCAGGAAGCGGCTGTAATTCTCGATGCCGTTGCAGCTGCCGGTGGCGGCGATCATCTCAAGGTCGAAATTGGTGCGCTGCTCCAGTCGCTGGGCTTCCAGCAGGCGACCTTCCTCGTGCAGTTCCTTCAGGCGCTCCGTCAGCTCGAACTTGATGGCCGCGCTGGCCTGTTTCATCGTCGGGCCGGGGGTGACGTAGTGGCTGTTGGCGTAGACGCGCACCTTGCCCAGATTCTCCCCCTTCTTGCCGGTAAGCGGGTCGAACTCGGCGATATCCTCTATCTCGTCTCCGAAAAAGCTGATGCGCCAGGCGGTGTCTTCCAGGTGGCTGGGAAAAATCTCGAGGTTATCGCCCCTCACGCGAAAGCAGCCCCGCGCAAAGGCGGTGTCGTTGCGCTTGTATTGCAGCGCCACCAGCTTGCGGATCAGCTCTCGCTGGTCGACCGTGTCGCCCGCCTTGATATCGAAGATCATCGCCGAATAGGTTTCAACAGAGCCGATACCGTAGAGGCACGAGACAGAGGCCACGATCAGCACATCGTCCCGCTCCAGCAGGGCGCGCGTGGCAGAGTGGCGCATCCTGTCGATCGCCTCGTTTACCGATGATTCCTTCTCGATATAGGTGTCCGACCGGGGCACGTAGGCCTCGGGCTGGTAGTAATCGTAATAGGACACGAAATACTCGACAGCGTTTTCGGGAAAGAAGCTCTTGAACTCGCCATAAAGCTGCGCGGCCAGGATCTTGTTCGGCGCCAGCACCAGGGCAGGGCGCTGCAATTCCTCGATCATCTTGGCCATGGTGAAGGTCTTGCCGCTACCGGTCACGCCCAGCAGCACCTGCGTCTGCTCGTCATCCCTGGCCGCTTTAGTCAGCTCCGCAATCGCGGCGGGCTGATCTCCAGCGGGCTCGTATTCCGAAACCAGCTTGAAGGGTTTCTGCTCTTCGGCCTTTTCGGGGCGGGCGGGTTTGTGCGGGGTAAATTCGCCCGAAGTATCGGGTTCTTCCAGTCCGCGCCTGATGATGAGTTCGGCCATGACGCTGCATATGGGATCGAATTGCTGCTTGCTCAACTGCCTGTGAACCTTCAGCTTGGGGCTCAACGAAATAGAAGAAGGATATTCCCCACGATGAAATACAAGCTGATGCTTTTCGCCGCTTCTACCCTTGCCCTGACGGCCTGCGGCGATTCAGGAACGGTGGAAGACCCTTCCGATCCGGCCCAGATCGAGGAAGCCACCCAGGACCTGCCCAAGCCACAGCCCGGTGAATACCGCACCAGCGGCGAACTGGTGGAGCTGGAAATTCCCGGGGCATCGGATGAAGAATTGCAGATGATGCGGGGCATCATGGAACAGGGCGCCACGCAGGAACGCACCTTCTGCATGACGCAGGAACAGGCTGACGAAGGGTATCGCGAATTCCTCGAGAACCTTCAGCAGGGTTCGGACGAGTGCCAGTTCACCGATTTCTCCGTTTCGGGGAACGCGCTGGATGCCACGATGGCATGTGACGATGGCTCGGGCTCTACCGGCACGATGGCTTTTGGGGGCACCATCAGCGAAACCTCGCAAGACATGACGGTCACGATGGACATGCAGAATCCGGCCAGCGACGGCAGCATGCGCATGGTCATGCGCACCAAGTCGGAACGCGTCGGCGATTGCGCCGCAGATGCCGGTTAAGCATGTTCGGGGCTGCCTGACCTGAAATGGGACGGCAGCCCGAACCTGCGGGCCGTGCGATTGGCACGGCGCGCAGCGCTTGGTATTCCCCGGCCTGCACAAGGCGGGACGTCCGTCGCTTGAATACGTCGATCGAAAACCGGGGAAATACCATGCGCCTGATCCATTGCCTGCCGCTGCTTGCCGGCCTTGCCCTTGTCGCCTGCGACAATGCAGACGAGGACCTGACCGACGAGGCGCTATCCATGGACGAGGTGCTGGCCGAAGGGCAGGACAACGGCATCATGCCGCAGCCGGGTGAATACAGCATCGACAATGAACTGGTTTCGTTCGAGATGGTTGCCGGGCAGGTTCAGGATATGGCCGCGCTCGAGGCGGCATTCGCCGAAGGAGCGCAGGAACAGTCCAGCTTTTGCGTGACAGAGGCGATGGACCGCGAGGCCTGGATCTCGGCCATGACCGACAACAGCTGCACCGTGTCGCGCCTCGACGCCGACGATGGCGCTATCGACCTTGCGATGACCTGCGATGCCGAAGACGGACCGCAGGGCCGCATCACCATGAACGGCACGACAAGCGACACTTCGTCCGACATGGAGATGGGCTTTACCCAGCCGATCCCCGGCGTTGGCGATGCCAACATCGTATTGCAGGTTCAGACCCGGCGCACGGGCGACTGCGGCTGATCATCGCCTTGCCGAGCCGGGCAAGCGCTCGGGGTCACGCGCAGGAAACCTTGACTGCGCGGCGCGTTCACCGTGTAACAAGTCTGTTCTGTTACACAGGTGCCATGACGTCAGTTGGATCGATCCTTGCGCCGGTCACCGGCCCTATCGCCGATGCCGTGCGCGGCACCGGCCATGCGATCCGTCGTCGGCTCGAATTGCTGAGAGGGGAGGCCCCGCCCGATGCCCATGCGCCGCCGCTGCACCTCTTCGCTGCCGAGTTCGGCCAGTTGTTCGCGCCTGCATTTCGTCTGTTCAAGCCACCGCTGCCGATTGACGAGGCGGAAAATCCCCGCGTCATAATCCTTCTGCCCGGCTTTGCTGCCAACCCGCAGAGCATGAAACGGATGGCGAGGGAGCTGGAACGGGCGGGCCACACAGTCAAGCGCTGGGGTCTGGGGTCCAACTACGGGCCGACGCCTGAGAATTTCGAGCAGCTGGCGCAGCGCGTGTGTTCCGTGAAAGAGCGCTACGGCCAGGATGTCGTCCTGATCGGCTGGAGCCTTGGCGGTATTTTCGCGCGCGAGGTGGCAAAGATGCAGCCCGACTGCGTTGCCAAGGTCATTACGATGGGCACGCCCTTCAGCCACACGCCCTATTCCAACAATATGTGGCGCATCTACCAGGCGGTGGTGGGGCACCATGTGGAAGAGCCGCCGGTCAACGTAAACGTGGCGGAAAAGCCGCCTGTCGAGACAGTGGCATTCTGGAGCCCGCGCGATGGCGCGATCTCCCGCCGCAGCGCCTGTGGCCGTCCCGAAGAGCGGGATCGCGCCGTGGCCCTGCGCTGCACTCACATGGGGTTTTGCTACTCCAGCGAGGCGATCCTCGCGCTTGTCGAGGAACTGAAACGCTAATCAGGCTTTGCTTTATATACGGGCTTCGCGCATGCTGCATGTGCGAAGAAAGCTGCAACCAGCAGAACAAGGGGACTTGAGTGACCGCGACCGAGCCGGCCAAATTCGACGAGATGCACAACCCCGACGGTTCCGTGCGAGAGGCCTATCGCGGCTATGACGAATGGTTGTCCGGTCAGAACGATGGCTGGATGCGTCGCAAGGCATTCGAGGCTGAAAGCTTCTTTCGCAAGACCGGCATCACTTTCAACGTGTATGGTGAGGACGATGCCGAGGAACGGCTGATCCCCTTCGACATGGTGCCGCGCATCATCACCGGCGGCGAATGGCGGCGGTTGTCGCGCGGTATCGAGCAGCGGGTGAGGGCACTTGAACGCCTTCATGCACGACCTCTATCATCGCCAGGAGATCATCCGTTCGGGCCGCCTGCCCGAGCGCCTGTTCCGCGACAATGCAGCCTGGCTGGCCGAAATGGTCGGCTTTACCCCGCCCGGCGGCGTCTACACCCATATCGTGGGGATCGACCTTGTCCGCACCGGGCCGGATGATTTCATGGTGCTGGAAGACAATGCCCGCACCCCCAGCGGCGTTTCCTACATGCTGGAAAACCGCGAGACGATGATGGCCATGTTCCCCGAGCTGTTCAGCAAGGTGAAGGTGTGCGACGTTTCCGACTACCCCCGTCGCCTGGCGAAGAGCCTCGCGGCCTGTGCGCCGAAGGGTGCGGGTGACAAGCCCAGCATCGCCGTGCTGACGCCGGGCATCTACAATTCGGCCTATTACGAACACGCCTTTCTGGCAGACCAGATGGGCGCGGAACTTGTCGAGGGCAGCGATCTTCGCGTGGTTGACGGCAAGGTGCACATGCGCACCACGGTGGGTTTCCGCCCGGTCGACGTGATCTACCGCCGCGTGGATGACGAATTCCTCGATCCGCTTACCTTCAACCGCGACAGCGTGCTGGGCATTCCCGGTGTCATGGATGTGTATCGCGCAGGCAATGTCACCATTGCCAATGCGCCGGGCACCGGTGTTGCCGATGACAAGGCGATCTACTCCTTCATGCCCGAGATCGTCGAGTTCTACACCGGCGAAAAGCCCCTCCTGCCCAATGTGGAAACCTTCCGCTGCGCCGATCCCGACTCGTTGAAATACGTGCTGGATAATCTGGCGGAGCTGGTGGTGAAGGAAGTCCACGGTTCAGGCGGCTATGGCATGCTGATCGGGCCGACCTCCTCGAAGAAGGAGTTGAAGGAATTTCGCCACAAGCTGGAAGCCCGGCCCGAGAATTATATCGCGCAGCCCACGCTGGCGCTGTCGACCTGCCCGATCTTCACGAAGAAGGGGCTGGCCCCGCGTCATGTGGACCTGCGGCCTTTCGTGCTGTGCTCGCCGGAGGGCGTGGATATCACGCCGGGCGGCCTGACCCGCGTGGCGCTGAAGAAAGGTTCGCTGGTGGTGAATTCCAGCCAGGGCGGCGGTACCAAGGATAGCTGGGTGCTGGAAGATTGATGCTGGGCGGAGAAACACTGTAATGCTGGGACGCGTCGCCCACGGAATTTTCTGGATGTACCGCTATCTTGAGCGGGCCGAGAACACTGCGCGCCTGCTGGCCGCCGGACAGCGGATGGCGCTGACCCGCGGGCAGGACATGGCCGACCAGGAATGGAAATCCATCCTCACCACGCTGGGCCACCGGAAAGCCTACGAGGAGCATCACGATCATTACGATGGCGCCCATGTGTGCGACTTCGTGCTGCGGTCGAAGGATAATTCCGAAAGCGTGTTCTCGATGGTGGAGGGCGCGCGCACCAATGCCCGCGCCTGCCGCTCGGCCATTACCGGAGAGGTGTGGGAAGCGGTCAACGAAGGCTGGATGACCATGCGCGACCTGCTGGCCCGGCCGGTGCGCAATTCAAATCTCAACATGGCGCTGGGCGCGATCCGGCGCGGCAGCACCCTGGCGCGCGGGGCCTCGCACGGGTCCATGCTTCGCAACGAGACCTACAGCTTCTCGCGTCTGGGCACGTTTCTGGAGCGGGCCGACAACACGGCGCGTATCCTCGATGTGAAATACTATCTGCTGCTGCCCTCGCTGTCCTATGTGGGCACCCCGCTGGATACGGGACAGTGGGACAACGTCCTGCGCTCGCTTTCGGCAGAACGCGCCTATCGCTGGCTCAACGCCGGACGGATGGACGCGCGGTCCATTGCCGACTTCCTGATCCTCGACGGGCGCTTTCCTCGCAGCCTGGTGTTCTGCTATTCCGCCATGCGCAACAACCTTGCAGAGCTGGCGCAGATGCACGGCGTGGAAGGCACCTGCCATGCCTCGATGCGCGAAGCCGACTTGCGCCTAACCGGGAAGACGGTTGAGGACATCTTCGATCAGGGGCTGCACCAGTTCCTGCTGGAATTCATAGCCGGCAACCAGGCGCTGGCCGGCGCCATTGCCGACGATTATCGCTTCGTCTCCTGACGGGAAACCAACATGCGCCTTTCTATCCGCCATACCACCCGTTACCGCTTTGCCACTCCCGTGGGGTACGGCATCCAGCGATTGCGCCTGACCCCGAAGGAAACGCAGGGCCAGAAGATCGTGGAATGGAACATGGAATTCGAAGGCGCGCACGAGCAGCTGACCTACGACGACCAGAACTTCAACCACGTGACGCTTGCCTCGGTTGACGAGGGCGTGACCGAGGTGGTCGTATCGTGCTCCGGCAAGGTGGATACGCAGGATCATGCTGGCGTCATCGGGCAACACTCTGGTCACCTGCCGCTCTGGGCCTTCCTCAGCCAGACCGAACTCACCCGCCCCGGCCCGAAGATCAAGGCGCTGATCGCGCAGGTCGAGCGCAGCGAGGAAGGCATGGTCGGCACGCTGCACAATCTCTCCGACGTTATTCGCGACAAGGTGACCTACGGTACCGGCAGCACCGGTGTTGGCACCACCGGGGAAGAAGCCGCAGCCGAAGGCATGGGCGTGTGCCAGGATCATGCCCATATCTTCATCGCCGCAGCGCGTTCGCTGGACATTCCGGCACGTTACGTCAGCGGCTATCTGATGATGAACGACCGGATAGAACAGGAAGCCAGCCATGCCTGGGCAGAAGCCTATGTGCAGGGCCTGGGCTGGGTGGGCTTCGACATCTCCAACGGCATCAGCCCCGATCCGCGCTATGTGCGCGTGGCCACCGGCCGCGACTATCGCGATGCGGCGCCCATTACGGGGATCAGCTTTGGCGCGGTGACGGAAGACCTTTCGGTCAATCTTGCCGTGGAACAGCAAATGGAAGAGCAGCAACAACAATGACGTATTGCGTAGGAATGGTACTCGACAAGGGACTTGTCCTCATGAGCGACACCCGCACCAACTCGGGCGTCGACAATATCTCCGTGTTTCGCAAGATGTTCCACTGGACCGTGCCGGGAGAGCGCGTCATCACCCTGATGACGGCGGGCAACCTTGCCACCACACAGGCCGTGATCAGCCGGCTGGAAGAGCGTACCAAGGCCCCTTCGGAGCGGCAGAACTCGCTGATGGAACTCAGCACGATGTTCCAGGTCGCCAGCGAAACGGGCAAGTTGCTGCGCGAGGTGATCGCCGAAACGCAGGACGATAACGGTCATCGGGGCAAGGGGCGGTTTACAGCATCGATCATCCTTGCCGGGCAGATCAAGGGCATGGAACCGCGCCTGTTCATGATCTACCCCGAAGGCAATTTCATCGAGGCCAGCTTCGACACGCCCTTCTTCCAGATCGGGGAGACAAAGTACGGGCGGCCAATCATCATCCGCGGCTATGATCGGAGCATGAGTTTCGAGGATGCGGTGAAACTGATGATGGTCAGCTTCGATTCCACGTTGAAGGCGAACCTTTCGGTGGGTCTGCCGCTGGACCTGATGGTGATCGAACGCGACGGTTTCGAGCCCAAGCACGAGCGACGCATAGAAAGCACCGATCCCTACTTCACGGCAATCAGCGATAGCTGGAGCGAAGCCCTGCGCAGTGCCTTCCATTCGTTGCCCGATTACAGTTTCTACCAACCTGACGAGATGACCTAGGGAAAATACCTAGCAATACTTACGGATACGGGCTGAGACGGATGGCAGGGAAAATCCTGCATCTTCGGAAATTCCTGCGAGAAACATCCGTAACGGATCGTTTCTATCCCGCAGTAATTCCTAACTCCCACCTATAGATCAACAGCTTATAGGTTCAAATGCGAGGTAATACGGATTGGTTCCGCTAAGGTTTTCTGCGCAAAAACTGCGCCATGGAACAGCGCATCTCAATTCACATCGTCGGCGGCAACAGCCGCACCCGGGCTGAACAATCCCGCCTTATCCTGTCCAGGGGACACCATGCGGAAGTCTATTCCGACCTGGTTGAACTGATCGACAGGCCGCCGCATTCCGGCGTCATTATCGCCAGCGAAGGGGTGCTGGAGAACGGCGTCGCCGCACTGCTGGATGAACTGGCCGGTGCAGGCATCTGGATACCGTTGGTGGCCGCCAAATCCGAACCAGGCGTGGATGAGGTGGTGGAGGCGATCCAGGCCGGTGCGCTGGATTTCCTGCAATTGCCGCTCACCGCTACCGAATTGCGGCGCATGATCGCGCATGTCCATAGCGACGCCGGCCGCCATGCCGAAGCGCGTCGCCGTCTGATCGATGCACGTAAGCGCATCGAAACCCTGTCGCGGCGCGAACGCGAAGTGCTCGACTGGCTGAGCGAGGGGTGTTCGAACAAAGCTATTGCGCGCAATCTGGAAATCAGCCCCCGCACCGTGGAAATTCACCGAGCCAACATGATGGACAAGCTTGGCGCGAACCATGCTGCCGAGGCCGTGCGGCTGCAGATAGAGGCCAGCTTCCAGGAAACGACCGGGGCAGACGATCCCGTCGCGACAAAGCCTGAGACACCCGCCGAGAGCGCCGATTCGCAAGAGGAAGCGATGACCGCCTCTTCAAGGGGCTGATCCGCCAATTCAGCAATCGCGGGTCAGCGGCAAAAGGAATTGCCTTCTATCACGCCTTCCAGATGCAGGTGGTCGCGATGGGCTGCGTTGTAATCGGGGCTTAGCACCGTGGCGAATCGGCGACAGGCGCTGCGCTGCACGATGCGCAGGAATTCGCGCTCCTGCCTGCTGCCGGACCAGCCGTCCGCCACGCTGATGCGGCGACCGTCCGCCAATACGAAGCCGCCGATGTCGATGGCGTCGGCGCTGGCATGGGCGGAGCGGCGGGATGTTCCCGCCACGTTGCGGCAGGAAAAGCTGCCCATCGTCTGGATACTGGCCAGCGATGATCCGAACACCTGCTGTGCTGCGCGATCCACGCCAAAGCGCGCCCAGGCCGCAAAGGCGGTGGAAACGGGGCAGGTGACAGGGCCCAGATTGCGCACTTCCAACTGCCCGCTGTCACTGGCCAGGGCGTGCATCTGCACCGTGTTGAGGTTGCTGCACCCCTGGCCGATATAACGATCGGGCAAGGTGTCGAACCGCGCGCCGGCTTGTCCCAGTTCAGAAAGGCACTGGTTGTCGCCCGGCCGTTGCGACAGGGGTGGCGCGGATGTGGTGGCGGCGTTCGCCTCCCCCGCAGACCTGTCACCGGACCCGCCCGGCAAAAAGGAACAGGCGGACAAGCCAAGCGCGGCGATCAAGGGCAGCAGTGTCAACTTCATCGCCATCTCCATGCGCCGCGCATGGTTAACGCAAGCCTTGCTTTCAGGGAACCCCCGGCACGCTCAGCCGTCGCTTCGGTAACACAAGAAACCGCAATTTCGTTTGACTCGAACGCGCCTGTCTCTAGTGCGCCCAGCGGGCCACGCGGTCCCAACGCCGCGCGAGCTCTCTGTAAGGAGAGAATACAATTATGACCAAGCAACCTGACCTCCGTCCGGAGCGTCCCTTCTTTTCATCCGGTCCCACAGCCAAGCCTCCCGGCTGGTCGGTCGACAAGCTCGACCTGAAATCGCTGGGCCGCTCGCACCGCTCCAAATATGCCAAGGGCCGGCTGAAATACGCCATCGACCTGACCCGCGAATTGCTGGGCGTGCCCGACGATTACCTCGTCGGCATCATGCCAGGTTCCGACACCGGCGCGCTGGAATGCGCGATGTGGACCATGCTGGGCGCACGCCCTGCGACCGTCGCTGCCTGGGAAAGCTTCGGCAACGTGTGGATCCAGGACGCGGTCAAGCAGCTGAAACTGAAGGACCTGCAGGTGCTGGACGCCGATTACGGCGAAATCCCCGACCTGTCGCAGATCCCGCAGGAAAACGATGTCGTCTTTACCTGGAACGGGACGACTTCCGGCGCGAGGATTCCGAACACCGACTGGCTCGCCGAGGGTCGCAAGGGCATCACCATCAACGACGCGACCAGCGCCGTTTTCGCGATGGAGATGGACTGGGCAAAGCTGGATGCCACCACCTACAGCTGGCAAAAGGTACTCGGCGGCGAAGCGCAGCACGGCATGCTGATCCTCAGCCCGAAGGCAGTGGAGCGGATCGAAAGCTACGATCCCAGCTGGCCGCTGCCCAAGCTGTTCCGCCTGAAGAAGGGCGACAAGATCAACCGCGCCATTTTCGAAGGTGCCACGATCAACACACCCTCCATGCTGGCGACGGAAGATTACATCTTCGCACTGGAATGGGTGAAGTCCATCGGCGGACGCGAGGAAATGTTCCGCCGTGCCGATGCCAATGCCAAGATCGTCAAGGACTGGATCGAGGCCACCCCGTGGCTGCGCAACATGGTTTCCGATCCCGCCAAGCGGACCAACACCGGCGTGTGCATGGTTTTCCAGGGCGACTACATCGACAGCCTTTCGGCAGAAGATGCCGCTGCCGTGCCGAAGAAAATCGCTTCCAAATTGGAAGAGATGGATATCGGCTACGACTTCAACGGCTATCGCGATGCCCCTGCGGGCCTGCGTATCTGGTGTGGCGGCTCTCTGGAGTCCGAGGACATCAGCCGTCTGCTGCCGTGGATCGAGTGGGCTTACGAAGAGCTCAAGGCCGGCAATCTCTGAATTTGTCGTGGCCCCGGCGTTGATCCGGGGCCGCCATTTCTTCCAATTTCCAAGGCCAGCCGACGCCCGAAATGCAGGCGCGCACCGGTCTATCCTCACAGGAATTTCCCATGACCAAGCCTAAAGTCCTCATCTCCGACAAGATGGACCCCAACGCCGCCCGTATCTTCGAAGAGCGCGGCTGCGATGTCGATGTCATCACCGGCGAAACGCCCGAAGAGTTGAAGGCTCGCATCGGCGACTATGATGGTCTGGCCATCCGTTCCTCCACCACGGTGACGGCCGAAATACTGGAGGCCGCCAAGAAGCTGAAAGTGATTGGCCGCGCCGGTATCGGCGTGGACAACGTGGATATTCCTGCTGCCAGTTCGCAGGGCGTGGTGGTGATGAACACGCCGTTCGGCAATTCGATCACCACTGCCGAGCACGCCATTGCCATGATGATGGCGCTGGCTCGCCAGATTCCCGAAGCCAATGCCCGCACCAAGGCGGGCGAATGGCCGAAAAGCGCTTTCATGGGCGTTGAAGTGACGGGCAAGACGCTGGGCCTGATCGGCGCGGGCAATATCGGCGCGATCGTCGCCAGCCGCGCCATCGGCCTGCGCATGAAAGTGGTCGCCTACGATCCCTTCCTGACGCCGGAGCGCGCCATCGAGATTGGCGTGGAGAAGGTGGATCTCGACACGCTGCTGGCGCGCGCCGACTTCATCACGCTGCACACCCCATTGACCGATGAGACGCGCAATATCCTCTCGCGAGAGCGGCTGGAGCAAGCCAAGCCCGGCGTGCGCATCGTAAACTGCGCGCGCGGCGGACTGATTGACGAGGAAGCGCTGAAGGACATGCTGGAAAGCGGCCACGTGGCTGGCGCTGCGCTGGATGTGTTCCTGAAGGAACCGGCCAAGGAAAACCCGCTGTTCGATGCGCCCAACTTCATCTGCACGCCGCACCTTGGTGCCTCCACCACCGAAGCGCAGGTGAACGTGGCGCTGCAGGTGGCCGAGCAGATGGCGGATTATCTCGTCAACGGCGGCGTAACCAATGCGCTCAACATGCCCAGCCTGTCTGCCGAGGAAGCGCCCAAGCTGCGCCCCTACATGGCGCTGGCCGAAAATCTGGGTTCGCTGGTGGGCCAGCTGGCGCATGGAGACTTGCCCAAGATCAGCATCGAGACAGAGGGCCATGCGGCAGAGCTGAACCAGAAGCCCATCGTGGGCGCCGTGCTGGCCGGCCTGATGAAGCGCTATTCGCAGAGCGTGAACATGGTCAACGCACCCTACATGGCGAAGGAACGTGGCATCGAAGTGCGCGAGATTCGCAACGAGCGCGAAGGCACCTTCCAGACCCTGGTGCGCGTTACGGTCGCCACCAGCCAGGGCAATCGTTCTGTCGCGGGCACGCTGTTCGGCAATTCCGACCCGCGCCTGGTGGAAATCTTCGGCATCGGTATCGAAGCGGACCTGAAGGGCGAGATGCTTTACATCGTGAACGAGGATGCCCCCGGCTTCATCGGCCGCGTGGGTGCGCTGATGGGCGAGCACAACATCAACATCGGCACCTTCCACCTGGGCCGCCGCGACAGCGGTGGCGAGGCGATCATCCTGCTCAGCGTCGACCAGAAGATTCCGCAGGAAGTCATCGAACTCGGCGTGCAAGCTGGACGGGGTGAAGGTCGTGCGCGCACTTTCGTTCTGACAACTCAGCCCCTAGGGGACATCGCATGACCGATCCCACGCAGGACTTGCTGCCCGAAGGGCTGGAGGACCGCCTGCCGCAAAGCGCGGCGGCGGCCACCCGTATCGAACGCGCCATGCTGGAGGCGATGGACGCGCACGGCTACGACCGTGTGCGCCCGCCGCTGATCGAGTTCGAGCAATCGATGGCCGCAAGATTGGCTGGGCGGATGGACGGCGTGATGACGCGGCACATGTTCCGCTTTGTCGACCCTGCATCGCTGCGCACGCTGGCCCTGCGCAGCGACATGACGGTGCAGGTGGGCCGGATTGCCGCTACCAGCCTTGCCGACGCGCCGCGTCCCTTGCGGTTATGCTATGCCGGACAGGTTGCGCGAATTCGCGGTGACAAGCTGGAACCGCGCCGGGAGAACCTGCAGGTCGGGGCCGAACTGATCGGGCGCGACACGGTGGAGGCCGCGGGCGAGATGGTGGAACTGGCCATCGCCGCGCTGGAAGCTGCGGGTGCCACGGGCATCTCTGTGGATTTCACGCTGCCCGATCTTGTCGACACGTTGGCCGACGGCCCTTTCCCGTTGGACGGCGAAGCCCGCAAGCGCGTGCGGCGCGAACTCGATACGAAGGATGCCGGCGGACTGGTGGAAGCAGGCGGCGCAGATTACCTGCCGCTGATCCATGCCACAGGCGATTTTCCCGCCGCTGCCGAGAAACTCTCCGCGCTTGATACATCGGGCGTCCTGGAAACCCGCATCCAGGGCCTGCGCCGGATTGCCAACCGGGTGGATGGACGGGCGCGCCTCACGCTGGACCCCAGTGAACGCCATGGCTTCGAATACCAGAGCTGGTTCGGCTTCACCCTTTACGCCGAAGGTGTGCGCGGTGAACTGGGCAGGGGCGGCACCTATTGTATCGGTAGAAGCCATGAACCCGCCACCGGCTTCTCGCTCTACCCGGAAGAACTGGTGGAGGCGGTGAAGGCGGATGAGACTCTGGGGGCCAAGCTTTTCCTTCCGCTGGGCCATGATCGCGCCGCTGCCGACGCCCTGCGCGCTGGCGGATGGCGCACTGTCGCCGCGCTGGACGAAAGCGATAACGCCAGCACGCTGGGGTGTACCCACGTGCTCGATGGCGGAGAGGCGATAGCTGTCTAACCCGTAACGGGCGCGCAATCGGTTATGACCCGAAGCGCGCCCGCTTGTCGTTCAGTGGGGGGCATTGTTCAGCAGAATTCGGATGGATGTGGTCCCATTCGTCCGTCTTCGCTGTCGAGCGCATCGATGGCGGCCATCTGGTCGTCACTCAGCGTGAAATTCAGCGCCTCAAAATTCGCCTCGATATGATCTCGGCTGCTCGCTTTGGGGATGGGGGCAAGGCCGTGCTGCAAATGCCACGCCAGGATCACCGCAGAAGCGGGCTTGTCCGTTTCCCCGGCGAGTTTCTGGATGGCATCGTGTTGCAGCCCATCGCCCCGTCCCAGCGGAGACCAGCACTGCGTCACGATTCCCATGTCATCGTGAACCTTGCGCATTTCGCGCTGCTGGAATGCCGGATGCAGCTCGATCTGGTTCAGCGCGGGCACAACACCCGTTTCGTCCACGATGCGCTTCAGGTCTTCCTCGCGAAAGTTTGATACGCCGATGGACTTTGCCTTGCCATCGTCACGCAGCTTGATGAACGCCTTCCAGGTATCGACGAACCTGCCCTTGTCCGGACATGGCCAATGGATCAGCAGCATGTCGACATGTTCGCGACCCAGTCGTTCCAGGCTCTCGTCAAACGCAGTCAGCGTCTCGTCGTAACCCTGGCGATCGTTCCAGATCTTCGTCTGCAGGAAAATATCGCTCCAGTCGCCAACGCCCTTGCCGACGTCTCCCTCGTTTCCATAGTTGGCAGCCGTATCTATCAGCCAGTAACCCACATCCACCGCCATATGGACGGCTTGGGTCGCGGCAGCACCATCCAGCTCGAAGGTGCCGAATCCGAGCTGTGGAATCCGACGATCGTCGTTCAGTGTCAGTGTGGGGTAGTCAGTCATGCAGTTCTCCTTTGCCTGACCAACGGGCGCCCACCGCATTCTTTCCGGAAATGACCTACGGACCTTTGTCCTTCGTCACGGTCATTTCCTACCGGACAGGAACATGACACCGGAGTCGTCGCGATCGCTCCCGATTTTCGCCGCTGTAACACGAAATGTGTCAACCGCTCGAATGGACAAATATATCCTCTATAACAACGCGATAAGGCCGGTTTAGGCAGGGTGACACAGTGTCAACTTCGTCAAGCTGCCAGTTGCCCTTTGCGCCAGCTTTGCCTACGGCGCGGCGGGTTTTCTCTAAAAGGACTGAGCATTTGGCCAACGTCACCGTTATCGGCGCCCAGTGGGGCGATGAGGGCAAGGGCAAGATCGTCGACTGGCTGGCGTCGCGCGCCGATGTCGTCGTGCGTTTCCAGGGCGGTCACAACGCCGGCCATACGCTGGTTGTGGGCGATCAGACCTACAAGCTTTCCCTGCTGCCCAGCGGCATAGTCACCGGCACGCTCAGCCTGATCGGCAACGGCGTGGTGCTTGACCCTTGGGCCTTGCGCGATGAAATTGCCAAGCTGGAGTCGCAGGGCGTTTCGATAACGCCCGACAATTTCGGCATAGCCGACAATTGCCCGCTGATCCTGCCGCTGCACCGCGATCTTGATGGCCTGCGCGAAACCGCTGCGGGCAAGGGCAAGATCGGCACCACAGGGCGCGGCATCGGCCCCGCCTATGAGGACAAGGTTGGCCGCCGCGCTATCCGCGTGTGCGACCTGGCGCATCTGGACGCCATCGAGCCGCAGCTTGATCGGCTGTGCGCCCACCACGATGCGCTGCGCGCCGGGTTCGGGCAAAGCGGCGTGGACCGCGAACAATTGCTGTCGGAATTGCGCGAGATCGCCCCGTTCGTGCAGCAATTTGCGCAGCCGGTGTGGAAACGGCTGGATGGCGTCAAGAAGGCGGGCAAGAAGATCCTGTTCGAAGGCGCGCAGGGCGTGCTGCTGGATGTGGACCACGGCACCTATCCCTTCGTCACCAGCTCCAACACAGTATCGGGCACGGTGGCCAGCGGATCGGGCATGGGGCCGGGCAGTGCGGGCTTCGTGCTGGGCATTGTTAAGGCCTACACCACCCGCGTTGGCAGCGGCCCTTTCCCGACGGAGCTGGAAGACGAGATCGGCCAGAAGCTGGGCGAGCGCGGTCATGAATTCGGCACGGTCACCTCGCGCAAGCGTCGTTGCGGGTGGTTCGATGCGGTGCTGGTGCGCCAGACCTGCGCGCTTTCCGGCGTCACCGGCATTGCGCTGACCAAGATCGACGTTCTCGACGGGTTCGAAACGATCCGCATCTGCACCGGATACAGGCTGGGTGATCAGGTGCTGGATTACCTCCCCGCACATGCTGCCGAGCAGGCGGCGGTTGAGCCCATTTACGAAGAGTTCGACGGCTGGGAAGGCACCACCGTGGGTGCGCGCAGCTGGGCGGACCTGCCTGCGCAGGCCATCAAGTATATCCGCCGTATCGAGGAATTGATCGAGTGCCCGGTGGCCAGCGTTTCCACCAGCCCGGAGCGTGAAGACACGATCCTTGTGCGTGATCCCTTTGTGGATTGATCTTATGCGGAAATTCTTGACTTAACCCCCTTTTGTTCTACCCCTGTTCTCCAGTGATTCGTGGGGAGCAGGAATATGGGGCAAGTCGATTTCACCTATGAAATGGCCGCCGATGCGGCAGGGGTGCCGCTGGCTGTGTCCATCTTTGCAGATGGCGGCGATGTGCGTGTCGCGATGCAGGAAGATGCGAAGGCGGCGGGCTTCTCCATTCGCGAAAGCGGCACGCTGGATGAATTGCTGGCCGATGATGTCCGCGCGCTGGGTGAACTGACGCTGGTCGATTGTCCACGTCCCGATATGGCGTCGATGGCCGCGCTGGCGCGGCTCGATAGCCGGGTTGCCCACGCCGGTGCGAAACTGATTGTCTCGACCTCGGTAAGCGGGCTGGACGATGTGTTTGGTGCCTGCGCGGAAAGCGATGCGCAAATCCTTGTCGATCCCAGGCGGGCAGAACGGGTGATTGCGCTGGGCCGGATGCTGGCAGAACTGCCCAACCTGCGGGTGCGCGAACTGTCCGAGACGGATCGCCTCGCCCTGCTGCGCCTCACCGAACAGGTGGGCAAGATTGCCCAGAGGCTCGAC
Source organism: uncultured Alphaproteobacteria bacterium (assembly GCA_963783265.1). Lineage (GTDB taxonomy): Bacteria > Pseudomonadota > Alphaproteobacteria > Sphingomonadales > Sphingomonadaceae > Alteraurantiacibacter. The sequence continues at coordinate 175,004 of CAWAMU010000007.1, forward strand.
CGGATGGATAACACCGGCTGGGGGCAGGATGCCGTGGCCGCGCGAGATGACGATGGTAGGGCCTTCCGCTTTGAAAGCCCCGTCGACGCCTATCGCGCGCCGGGGATGGAGCGACAGGCGCAACTGCTCGAGGCACCGCAACGCCGGACGAGGGCACCATTGCCCAGCGCCACACTGGTGCGAAAGATCATCGCCGCCCGCAGATTGCGCACTCGTTTCTTCGATGATGAACTTTTTGCAGACCCTGCGTGGGACATGCTGCTGGACCTCACGGCGGCGCGGGTCGAGCACGCCCGCGTTTCGGTAACCTCGCTATGTATTGCCTCGGGCGTGCCGCCTACCACTGCCTTGCGCTGGATCGGCCAGATGACGGAGGCTGGCCTGTTCGACCGGGTCGAAGACGATACCGACCGCCGCCGCGCTTTCGTTTGCCTGTCCGACAAGGCGGCGGATGGAATGGCGCGCTATTTTGCCGAACTTGGGAAGGAAGCGACGGTTCTGGTTTGAAACGGAGGTTGTGGCTCAGCGCTTGCTGAAAGCCGCCTGCACCGCTGCCGGATCAGTCACCCCGTTGGCGATCAGCACCTGCAAGAGGATGCGGGCCTTGGCAGGTCCAAGCGCGCGCGCCGCCACAAAGCCATTGGCATCGTCCTCCGGCTCGCGGTCGACCAGCCCTTCATCCACCCGTGTGGCGCGCACAACCACGACGCCCTGCTTCGCTGCGTCGGCCAGCGCTTCACGCACCTCGTCGGGTGCGTTGCCATCGCCAAGGCCAGCAAGAACGATGCCCTTTGCTCCGGCCTCGACCAGACGCGTGACGCTATCTGCGGTTTGTCCGGCATAGGCATGCAGGATGGGAACACACGGGAACGCGCTCGGAAAATCCCAGCGTGCCGCTTCGCCAAGCCGCCACTGCGGCTGCAACCAGTCGAGAGAGGCGGGATTGGCCAGCGCCACGGCACCGCGGGGGAAACCCTCGAACGCGCCGGAACCTGTAGTGCGCGCCTTGCGGGCATCGCGGGCGGACAGTACCTGGTCGCCCATAACCAGCAGCACGCCTCGGCCAGGCGCTTCGGGATCGGCCGCAACGCGCACGGCGTTGGCGAAGTTGCGCAGGCCGTCGCTGCCCACGGCATCGGCAGGCCGCATCGCACCCACCAGCACCACCGGTTTCGTGCTTGGCAGGGTCAGGTCGAGCAGAAATGCGGTTTCCTCCGCCGTATCCGTGCCATGCGTGATGATGATGGCGTCGCGCGCAGGATCGTCCATCGCCTTGACGATATCGGTATGCAGGTCGCGCCAGATGGCAGGGCCTATATTGGCCGAATCGATATTCGCGATTTGCCGCCCTTCCATTCTCGCGGGCATTCCCAATGCGGCAAATTCTTCAAGGAAGGTGCCGATATCGATCTGCCCGGGCCTGTAGTCCCGCCGGGTGGCAGAGCCGGCCTGTCCGGCAATCGTGCCGCCGGTGGCGAGGACGAGGATGGAAGCATTGTGCATGGCCGATGCCCTAGCGATGGTGTCGGCGGGAGGCCAGCGCGGTTTGACCCGGGGAGGGGGCTTTCGGACCCAGGCGATCAGAAAGCCGTTCAGGCATCCTCGGCACTGGCCAAGACATGCTCAAGCCTGCGCGAGAGCGAAGTCCATGCCTGAGGACACGGCGGCAACCTGTGCATCGTTGCAATTTCGCGATGTGACGCGCGCCGAGTCCGGATAGACCTCCGTGGTCGTCGTGAACCGAGCGCCGGTTACCGAGCTGCACATAGCGTATCTTGCCTGGGGATATTCGATCACACCAGGCGCGACGACAGGCGAGCCTATGATCTTTCCCTCGTCGTCCGCCGGAGCAATGTGCGTAACTTGCGCAACCGCCGAAATGATAGCTTGTTGGAAGGCGAGTTGCGGATTCTCACTGTCGCCAACCAGATAGAACCCATCGGGGATGATGCCAGGTTCGAAATCTTCGCCGTCGCGTGCCGCCAAAGCCGGGCGAAACTCACTCTCGTCGCTATCAGTTGTCTCGTGGAGGTCGATATGGAGCAGGAATGGACCGGGTTGCGCGGCCACCAACTGCATAAGTGCGGTGCACTCAAGAGCCTTGCTGTCCGCGCGAAAGTTGCGATTGGGATCAATGGCGTTGTAGTTCCAACGGTTGATCCGTTCATAGGCCCATGGACTGACACACGGAGCAACTACCAAGTTTAACTTGTCGGCATATTCGGCCGCGCGGGTCTCAAGGAACTGGAGGGCCCCCATTACTCCACTCGTTTCGTATCCATGCACACCGCCAGTGACGAGAGCCATTGGGAGGCTCGGGTCGGGGTTTCGGTTGCGCAGAGCAAACAGGTCGAAGTGTTCGCCATCGTAGTCGAGGTGGCCGTAGGTCAGGGTTTCGAAGCGGTCGGCCAGCGCTTCGATACGGGAAACAACATCGTCCCTGTAACAGCGCTGCCGAGACAGACCTGCCCGCCATTGGGCAAGCTCGGCCTCGCCCCAAGGCTTGCCGCGCGTGCCGATGGGGTAGAACGGGTTACTTGTCATGTTCGTCTCAATATTGGTTCATGGCCCAAAGCACTGGTGCTTCGATCCTGGGTTCAGAGGGCTTGCGAATTTTCGTTATGCCCTTTCGAGTGGCAGTATCGGATTGAACGAAACCATTCAAATCCGATCGCGGACAGTCTGCTAACGAACCGAAACCCAAGGAAAGCCGGCGTTTTGCAAACTGGCACTAGCGGACATGGAACAGACTCAGCCTGACAACGCCCTCATTTTAAAAGCTGACGCAGGAGGGGGTTGGGAAACCGGCGCGATAGTGTGACTGCATAAAAGGTTTCGCTCAACCTGGGGAACTGCTCAACCTCGACAAGCCGCCCGCTTTCCAGCTCGTCCTTCACCACGATGGGAGGGACGACTGCAAGTCCGGTACCCTCGCGCGCGAGGAGGCGGATCATTGCCATGTCGTCGACCTCCGCAGCGATGCGCGGGCGGATGTCCATGCGGTCGAACAGCGCATCGATACCGGACCGGATGCTGCTCTCGACAGTGGGCAGGATCAGCGGCTGGCTTGCGAGCAAGACCTCGATGGGGGCTTGCACCCCGATCCGTTCGGGCGTCCCGATAAGGCTGACCGGCTGTTCCGCAATCGCATGGGAGATCCAGGGGGTGGCCGCATCTCGCGGCGGCGAGGTATTTGCCAGCACCACATCGATCCGGTGTGCCTCCAGGTTCTGCAGCAGGTCGCCCAGAGCGCCTGACCGGATGACAACCTCGACATCGTCGCGGCCAAGCAGCGGTCGCAGGAAACCGATCTGGAAATTCCTGGAAAGCGTTGCCAGCGAGCCCACCCGGAGCACCTGGCGCTGGTTCGATGGACGTTCGCCGAGCGTGTTCAGGAGCTCTTCGCCGGTGGCGAAGATGGAATCGGCGTGATCCAGCGCGATGCGGCCCGCTTCTGTGAGAATGAGTGTCCGGCCGCGCCGTTCGAACAGGGGCTGGCCGAGGCGCTCCTCGAGCTGCCGTATCTGGGTCGACACCGCGGATTGCGACACGTTCAGCCGCTCGGCCGCGCGGGTCAGGTTCCCCTCATGTGCTACCGTGTGGAAGTAGCGCAGATGATGAAAGTTCAGCTGGTTCATATCGTTCTTTTAAACAGAACGATACTCCCGGAACAATGCATTTTTCTTGGAATTCGCTCCAGCCTACAAGCAGGGCAGTCCTGAATTATCCCGGAAGCCGTCCTGCACATGCCCTTCAATCTTATCCCCCTGGTCGCGCCCGCAATTCTCCTGCTGGCCGCATTGGTAGCATTTCTGCGTCCCGGTCGGCGACCCAAGCTTGTTCCAAAGCTGACCGAGTGGGCCGCGCTTGTGGCGCTGGCTGCGGCGATCGGATCGGCGGCGCTGCTGGCCATCCAGGGCGCGCACACCGGACCGGTTTTCGGCCTCGCTGGGATCGGCATTTCGTCCCGTCTCGACGTGGTGAGCGCCACCATGCTGGTCCTCGTCGCATTCGTCGGCTGGATCGTGCTGCGCTTTTCGGCAACCTATCTTGACGGCGAAGCGCGGCAGGGGGCGTTCCTCGGCTGGATGAGCGCGACGCTGGCTGCCGTGCTCCTGCTCGTTCAGGCAGGAAATCTGTTTCTGTTCGTCGCGGCCTGGATCGCGACGAGCCTGTGCCTGCATCGGCTCCTGCTCTTCTATGGGCACCGCGTTCAGGCCGTTCGCGCCGCGCGCAAGAAATTCATCGTCGCGCGGATCGGCGATACCGCGCTGATCGGCGCAGCGGTGCTTCTCTACATCGGATACGGCACGCTGGACATCGCGACGATCCTGGCTGCGGCGCGCGGCGGGGTCGCACCCGGCGGCGTGGCTTTTGCAGCAGGCTTGCTGGCGCTCGCGGCAATTTTCAAGTCGGCGCAGTTCCCGGTCCATGGCTGGCTGACCGAAGTGATGGAGACGCCGACGCCCGTTTCGGCGCTGCTGCATGCGGGCGTGATCAACGGGGGCGGCTTTCTCTTGATCCGCTTTGCCGACGTGATGTTGCTCAGTCCCGGTGTGCTGGCCGTGCTGGTTGCGGTCGGCGGCTTCACCGCCCTATTCGGGGGGCTCGCCATGCTGTCCCAATCGGCGGTCAAGAACTCGCTCGCATGGTCAACCATTGCGCAGATGGGGTTCATGATCATGCAATGCGGCCTGGCGCTGTTCCCGCTGGCGCTGCTCCACATCGTCGCCCATTCGCTTTACAAGGCGCACGCCTTTCTCGCGTCTGGCACGGCAGTCGATCTGGTTGCATCGATCCGACGGCCCGGGCCTATCGCAATAGCCAGCGGCCAGGCGGTCGCGCGCGCTTTCGTGGTGGCGCTGGCGATCTACGCAGCGATCGGGTTCGGGCTGGGGTTCGAAACGAAATCCCCGCAGGCAATCGCGCTTGGTGCCATCTTGATCTTCGGGGTCGCTTATCTCATCGCCCAGGGGCTCGCCGACGCGGCGCCGCGAGCACTGACCCGGCGCACTGCCCTTTACGCAGTTGCCGTCTCGGTCAGCTATTTCGCACTGCAAACCGGTGCCGAATGGCTAACCGCCGGCACACTGCCAGCGACGCCCGATCCCGGTCCGCTGCAATGGGCGCTCCTCGTTCTGGCCGTGTCCACCTTCGGCCTGGTTGCCTGTGCGCAGGCAATGTTTCCGCTCTGGTCAAACCACCCGGCCACGGCGGGCCTGCGCGTGCATCTGTCTAACGGACTCTACGCCAACGCCATGTTCGATCGTCTGATCGGCAACTGGTCCGCCCGCCGCCCGTCCTGATACAAATGAAGAGACCAAATCCATGACGATCGCTTCCAAGCGCGTGCCCCTTGATCTCTCGGCACTGATGACCGCCGCCGATACGGCCGCGCGGCAGATCCCGCCGCTATGGCCGCTCGCCTCCTCTGTCGCGGTCAATCCTTTCCTGGGTCAAACCACCGCGCCGCTCGCACAAACCGGGGCACGGCTGGAGCGCGTGGGCGGTGTCCCGGTGACGATGCCCCGCGACTGGTATCGGAACCGTATCGAGAGCGGCGAGATCACGGACGAAGACCTTTCTTCAGCGCTCGCCGCGTCGGCCTATGCAGCCAAGCCAGCCAGTCTCGCAGCACTGAAGGCAGCGGCTGCAGAGGAGCTTGCCGCGCCCGATCCGTTGCCGACGGTCGCGGATCTGGCCGCCCGGCACGGCGCCGTCGACTGGCCGGGAATTGTCGCCGATCGAATCGGAGTCTGGGCGGGGGGCTATTTCGACCGTGGCCAGGCGCTTTGGGCTGCGCCGCGCGGGCGATCGGCATGGGCCGCCTGGCGCGCCTATGCGACCCACGACCTGACGCCTGAAATCATGGGGCTCCGGGGTTTTGCGGCTCTCGTAGCCGACGCCCCGGAAAGAGCTGCCGAAGCAATCGCGCGCTCGAGCGAACGACTTGGCCTCGGCCAGGCTGCTCTGGGCACCTATTTCCACCAGCTTCTGCATTCGCTCGGTGGATGGGCGCAGTTCGCCCGCTACGAGTTGTGGCGCGCCGAACTGGCAGACAGCACCGATGCGACAATCACCGATCTCCTGGCGATCCGGCTGCTGTGGGAGGAAGCGATCCTCGAGCAGCACAAGTCAGATATCAGCATGGATTGGGCGGCGGCGCGGGCCGCGCACGAGGCGCCCGTTGTGCCCACCCCGGACGGCATCGTCGACGAGATCCTGCAGGAAGCCGCCGAACGCGCAGCCCAGCGAGAACTTGCCGAAACTCTTGCTGCCCCGGCCCCGGAAATTGGCGTTGCGCGGCCAGCGCTCCAGGCAGCCTTTTGCATCGATGTGCGCTCGGAGGTTTTTCGACGTGCTCTCGAAGCGGTGGACCCGGCAATCAGCACACTTGGCTTCGCGGGGTTCTTCGGCGTCTTCGCCAAGCACCGGCGCTTCGCCTCGGATGTCGAGGAACTGCGCCTGCCGGTGTTGCTCAATGCAACGGCAACCTCGTCTTCGGGCGGAGAGGAGGACAAGCCCGACGACCTCGCGGCGCGTTACAAGGCGCGCGCCAAGCGGGCCTGGGGGCGCTTCAAGCTTGCCGCCGTATCCTCCTTCGCTTTCGTCGAGGCGATGGGGCCAGTGTATATCGGCAAGCTGTTGCACGACGGCCTGGGCCTCGGCCGTATGCCCAGACCCGACGATCCCGCACCGCGCTTCGACCCGGCGCTTGATCTCGACACGCGCATCGCCCTGGCGGAAACCGTGCTGCGCGCCATGTCGCTGACCCGTGACTTCGCGCGGATCGTGCTGATCGCGGGCCACGGTGCCAATGTCGTCAACAACCCCTTGGCGAGCGGGCTGCATTGCGGTGCTTGCGGCGGCTATTCGGGCGAGGTCAATGCGCGCCTGCTCGCGCATCTCCTGAACGAGAGCGAGGTGCGTGAAGCACTTGTCGAACGCGGCATCACGGTGCCACGCGACACGCTGTTCGTTGCAGCGCTGCACGATACGACCACCGATCGGGTCAGCCTCTACGATCAGGACGTGGCAACTGTCGACCACGCCGCCGATCTGCAGCAGGTCCGGCAATGGCTGGCAGCGGCTGGCAAGGTCACGCGCGGTGAGCGCGCGCTGCGTTTGCCCCGCGCTGGGGATGAAGGCGATATTGGCAAGCGGTCTCGCGACTGGGCCGAGGTGCGGCCCGAATGGGCACTTGCTGGCTGCAAGGCGTTCATTGCGGCACCGCGCAACCGCACAACCGGCAGAAATCTCGAAGGCCGCGCCTTCCTGCACGACTATGACTGGCATCAGGACAGCGCGCGCGATTTCGGCGTGCTTGAGTTGATCATGACCGCGCCCGTCGTGGTCGCCAGCTGGATCAGCCTGCAATATTATGGCTCAACCGTTGCGCCGGATACCTTCGGTTCGGGCAACAAGCTTCTGCACAACGTCGTCGGGGGTATCGGCGTGCTGGAGGGCAACGGCGGCAACATGCGTACCGGCCTGCCGTGGCAGTCGGTCCACGACGGTGTGCACCACATCCATGATCCGTTACGCCTGTCCGTATGCATCGAGGCACCGCGCGAAGCGATGACCGGGATTCTCGAACGCCATGACCAGGTCCGCGCCCTGTTCGAACACCGCTGGCTGCATTTGTTTGCGATGGATCAGCATGGACGGCTTGCCCACCGCTACGCAGGCAATCTTGAATGGGAGCCGGTCGAAGCCGCTGCAACCCAGCGGCAACTGGCGGCAGTCGCGTGAGCGGATCCGGGCCAGTGCCCCGGCCGCCATTCCAAAGACACGCATGCATGGAGACACCATTGGAGACCGATGAACGATTGCAGGTCTTGGCAGCGCAGACAGACCAACAGATTGCCTGGGCGTTGGCCCATCCGGGTACAAGCGAATGGTTGAAGCAATCGCTGGAGGCGGCACTGGATTGCAATCCAGTGGTGCTGCTGAATGAACTCGAGATCCTCAAGCGGCTGCTGGAATCACGCGCTGAAATCCAGATCCGGAAGGATACGTTGCAACTGATGAAGCGATAGCGTCACGCCAAACGTGCGGCCTGTTCTGGCAGTGAAAGAAGTCGGCTGCTGGCAGTCAAGCTCCACTGGGGCCGGCACCGATTCCGGAGAATATTCTTCGGGCAAGATGCTGCTCTCGGATCCCTGGAACCTAACGTGGGTGTTTCATGCGAAGTGTGGCGCAGACACGAAAATCGTCGGTCTCGCCGTATAGACGGCGTCTGAACGGCCGCTACCGCCCACTCGGCAGTGTATGCGGACTTTCGTTTCAAGGCTGGGAACCGCGGCGTTCCGCGGATTGAAACTGGTGGGCGATGACGGGCTCGAACCGCCGACCCTCTCGGTGTAAACGAGATGCTCTACCAACTGAGCTAATCGCCCCCTAGCCGGGGAAAGGCGCGGTTAGGCGCGATTGAAGGAATGGTCAAGCAGGTCCACGCCAAGTTCAAGACCGGTTCGCGAACTGGCATTGCGGCTGGAGACCCTAAATAGTCCCACAGGACGAGAGCTTGCCCGCTCTCGCTCTCTGGCTCGCGCCAGGTAACTGCCGCCTGAGCGGAACTTCGAGTGGACAATCGCCGTGTTGGAACTCGATACCGGAGTGAACCGATCGATTGTCATAGCGCGTGGCGCTGCGCGCACTCCCCTTGAATAATCAGCTCCGCCAGAACCTTGGGTAAAAGAGGATCAGGACCGTAAATAGCTCGAGCCTGCCGAGGATCATACCGAAGGACAGCAGCCATTTCGCAAGGTCGGGCAAGGTCGAGAAGTTGCCTGCTGGTCCGATGGTATCACCCAGGCCGGGCCCGACGTTCGCCAGGGCTGTGACGGCGCCGCTGGCGCTGGTCAGGAAATCCAGGCCCATCGCCATGAGAGCGATGGTGAGGGCGGAATAGGCTGCGAAGAAGACCGCGAAAAAAACCACGACCGAGCTGACCACATCATCACCAAGCGGGCGACCGTCGTAGCTTTTGGCGACCACTCCGCTGGGATAGAGCAGCTGGCGGAAATGTGCCTTCAGCATGATGTACATGACCTCGAAGCGGAAAATCTTGATGCCGCCCGCCGTGGACCCTGTGCAGCCCCCTACGAACGTCAGACCAAAGAACAGCGCCACCGCCGTGTTACCCCAGAGCGAATAGTCAGTCGTCGCGTAGCCAGTCGTGGTGACCACGGAAATCACGTTGAACGCCGCATAACGATAGGCTGCCTCGACGTCGTAAGTGCCGAGCAGGAGGAGGCCGGTGCCCAAGAGCGCGATGACGACCATCAGGAACATCACGAAACGACGAACCTGCGAGTCGAACAGGGCGCGCTTATCTCCGGCGAGGAGACGGACATAAAGGACAAAGGGAATCCCTCCCGCCAGCATGAAGAGAGCGCCCGTCCACTGGATCCCATTCGCGTCCCAGTTGCCGAAGGAAGCGTCGGAGGTGGAGTAGCCTCCTGTGGAAATCGTCGTCAGCGAATGCAGGATCGCATCGAACACCGTCATTCCCTGCAGCCAGTAGATGGTGGCAGCAAGTATGGTGATGCCCAGATAGACGCTGCCGATGGCTGTCGCGATCTGGCGGACCTTGGGCAAAACCTTTTCCGAGCGATCCGAGGATTCCGTGCGGAACAATTGCATGCCGCCAATGCCGAGAGCGGGCAGCACGGCTATGGCGATGGCGATAATTCCGATGCCGCCCATCCATTGCAGAAGTGCGCGCCAGGCCAGTAATCCCGGCGGCGCACTTTCCAGATCGGAAATCACGGTAGAGCCGGTTGTGGTGATGCCGGACATCGCTTCGAAGAAGGCGTTTGTTACGTCGCCGCTGGTCGCCCCGAACGGCGTCAGATAGAGCGGAACTGCGCTAAGGGCGGCAACAGAGAACCAGCTAAGCGGGGTCAGCAGAAACGCCTGCCGAAGAGTAAGACCTTCTTCCATGGCACCGCGAAGGTAGTAAATCAGCCCCCCGCCTAGGACACCGCCACCGAGGGAAGACCAGGCGAACGCCTGCCAATCGCGCGAGCCTCGGGCAAGGTCCACGGTCATTGGGATGAGCATCATCCCTGCTGTTGCGAGCAGAACGAGGCCCAGGAGATAGAGGACGGGACGGGTGCCGCCCGCCAGCCATCCGAACCTGGCAGCGATTGTCTGCCGTTGCATCAACGGAAGCGCGACTTCTTGGCGCCCAAAAGTGCCTCTGCAAGACGCAAGGCGCTGTAGGCTACAAGCGCCACAACCCTGTCGCCCTCCGCGATCTCGATGTCTTCCTGCGGAAAGATCACTTCGTCGCCCCTGATAATGGCGCCGATCTTCATTCCGCGGGGGAGTTCCACCGACTTGAGTGGTTGTCCCATGAGCTTGGAAGAGCTGTTGATCTCTGCCTCGATCACTTCCCCAAAATCTTCCCGCAAGGTGTAGAGCGCAGAAATCGAATCGTGCCGAATGTGTCGCAGAACAGTGGAAATGGTGAGCGTGCTGGGGTTCACCACGGCATCGATTCCCAGGGTCGGCAAGAGCGCTTCATAAGATCGCTTGTTTACCAGGGTTATCGCGCGCGAACATCCGGCTTCCTTGGCGAGAACCGCCGCGAAGATATTGGTCTCGTCGTCGTCGGTGACGGTTATTACGGTATCCGTGGTTCCGATGCCGGCCTCGTTCAGCAGAGCCCGGTCAAGAGCGTCTCCATTGAGCACGACGATATCCTCACCCAATTCGCGCGCGGCGAACTTTGCCTGCGCGGCGCTGCGCTCGATTACCTTGAGATTGAGGCGGCCGGTGGACTTCTGCAACTTGCGCGCAAGATGCAATCCCACGTTTCCGCCGCCGACGATGACGATCCGCCGAGCCTCCTTCTCGTCATGGCTGAAAGCGGCCATGACAGCGTCGACATCGCGGGTATGAGTCAGAACGTAAACGTCATCGCCCAGCTCGATCCGATCGTCCCCATCGGGTGTGAAACACTTCCCTTTTCTCAAGACAGCCAGGACTGTCGCCCCCATGAGTCCGCTGTCGGAAGAGATCTCCTCGATGGTCATGCCCACCACGCGCGCGTCGCTGGAAAGCGTGTGGATGCCGAGCAATTCGATCTTGTCGCCGGCAAGGGGAAGCATGTCGAATGCACCGGGCGTCTTCAACCTCCGCTCGATACCATCGGCAATCTCGATCTCGGGCGAGATTATCACGTCGATGGGCAGATGTTCGGCAGCGTAGAGTCCTGTCTCGTGCTGGGCGAGATAACCGGAATGGCGCAACCTTGCGATCCGGTGCTTTACGTTGAACAGCGAATAGGCGACCTGACACGCCACCATGTTGACCTCGTCGGACTGGGTCACGGCGATCAGCATGTCGGCGTTCTTGGCCCCTGCTTTCCTGAGGACCGAAGGGTGGGAAGCATGGCCCACAACACCGCGTACTTCGTAGTTCTGATCGATCTGCTGGACCTGGTCCTCGGCGATGTCGATCACCGTCACATCTATGTTCTCGCGCGCGAGGTGCCGCGCGATGGTGGTACCGACTTGTCCGGCTCCGCAGACGATGACTTTCATGGTAATCTCTGGCTCATCGAACACCCCTTAGGGGTAATCGGCGGAGCCAATCAACCGTGCAGGCCGAAACGAAACCCCTATCTCGATGAGAAGCTTGCGAAACCGATTGCGTTCGTTGAAGAAGGAGCCGTCGCAAAAGGAAGGTGATGGCATGTCGGTAAGCGGAAAACTTCTGGTTGAACGAGGCAGCTATGACGCGCCTTCGCAGGACTGGGGTGAATTCGATTTCCTGGGCCTTCCCTCGCCGGGCGACCGCATAGCTGCGAACTACGATGGCGCGCTTCACTACCTCACCGTCCTGTGTGTCCATCACAGGCCCATAGCAAAGGCCGATGAGGAGCGGGGGGGTGAAGCTGGTTCGCCCGCGGCCGAAATCGTGGCCAAGTGGACTGGCAAGGAATAGTGGTGCGGATCGTTGGTCGACAGCCCCGTTAGGTTTGCCGAGCGCTAGTCGAACGGTTCCTCGAGGATAGATTTCCTTCTCTTCTTCTGGCCGTGCCGGTGATCATAATCGGCGTGTCGGCAATCAATATCTGATCGCCTCGCTGGTGGCTGCGCGCATCAGCGGAGGAAGTTTCCGTGTCGTGGCAGACAAGGAAACGCGACTGATGGCGAAGCGACGTATCATGCTGAGGCAGGGGAGGTGTTTTTCTCGCCGTTGCGAGCCGCTCGTCGCGAGTGGACAAACGAGCCGATTGCGCAAGTCAGAGCGTTCTGGACATCCTGCGGCGTTTGCGACCCGGTCTTCGCCGTGACGGTGATCCGATACTTGCCGATTTCACTGGTCCTGAACTGAATTTGGACTTCACGCGAATCGCGCAGGTTCTCGCCTTTCGCAGCTTGCTTTGTCTCTGTGCCCAACGCCCTTGCAGCGACCAGCTCGATTTCTTCCTGAAGAGCAAAAATGTCGACGTCCGGCTCGAAAGTCAGGTCGAAGCTGTGAGGTGCCTGGCCGTTGGTGTGCGGCAGGACTTTGGCCGGTGAAGAGAACAGCAGGCTGTAGGGGATTATGATCGTTCGGCCCGTCGCCACGATCGATCCGTCATGCTCCTCGAATTCGTTGAGGCGTGCTGCAAGAAGGTTGAGGTCCAGCACTTCGCCTTTTGACGAACCGATCTCGACAATATCTCCGACAGAGAATGCCCTGGTGATGGTGCGCAGGGCCGCGCCGGAGAGGCAGAGGATAAGTTCTTTCGTGGCTACGACGATGGCAATCGCGACCGCGGTCAGGGAGAGGGCGAAGGTTCGCAGTTGCGGCGCCCAGATCATGATGAGCCCGACCACGGCTATGAGGATGAGAACGTTACGAACATTCGCGGTCCAGCGCCGCACCACCTGTTGCGAAAGATTTTCCCGCCCGCGCAGCGCGCGCCCGGCAATTAACCTGGCTACCAGCAGGACCAGGACCAACGCGATCGAGGCGATGGAATCGGAGGTGTAGAGCGTCGTGGGAATTTGCAGGTTCATGGGTTCTCTATGCGGTAGTTTTCGGTCAGAGCCGAGGCTTTGAGTGGACTGGCACATTTTTGCAATTGGTGTGCGGCAACCACTTGTAAACGCCATGGGGTTTGCGTATTTCCCCACGCGTTACCGGGCCCCTCTGGCGATTGCGGTTTTCGCGTCGTGATGTCGGAACGATCGATTTTTGCAAATCGTTTGCTTTCACGAGGACCGACATGGACCCAGATACCAAATCCTGCTTCGAAATGGCCAGCGATTGCGCGGCGACACTGGACGCCCATTGATGGAGTGGGTGATCTATGCGCTGGATCTGGCCATCATCCTTGCGGCAATCATCTCTGCCTGGTTCTGGCTTCAGGCAAGTGGTCGGCCGATCCGCCGGGTAACCAAGTTCGAGGAATTCGACCACGCGGATCTCAACCGCGTTGTGACCGCTCTCAATCGCGCACGCATTCTTAATGCTCGCGCGGCGATCGCAACAGCGCTCGCTGCGCTTCTGGGCGGATTGCGTGTGGCTGTGGATCTTATCCCGTGACATATCTCCTCCTTCTCGTTGGTCTCGTGCTGCTTATCGGGGGCGGCGAACTGCTGGTGCGCGGCGCTGTTCGCATCGCAGAACATCTCGGCCTGTCGCCGATGCTGATTGGACTGACGATCGTCGGTATGGGAACCTCGATGCCCGAACTGGCGGCGAGCGTTCAGGCGGCACTTGCCGGGTCTCCCGGCATTGCGGTCGGCAATATCGTCGGCTCGAACATCGCCAACCTTCTCCTCATCCTCGGCTGCGCCGCGCTGCTTGCTCCGTTCATGGTCGCTCGCCAGGTCTTGTGGCGTGACGGAGGGATCGGATTGCTCTGCGTTGCGCTATTGCTGCTGGCTGGCCACTCATTCGGCCTGTCGCGACTGTTCGGCGCGCTGCTGGTGCTGGGAATGTTCGGTTACATCTATCTCGCCTACAGGCAGGAGAGAATCGGCAGCTCCCACAGCGCGGGCTTCGACAAGGCGCTCGCTTTGGAGGAACTCGATCCTGGTCTTTCCCCTCGACAGGACCGGGCGGAATCGCTGGCTGCACCCATTGCGTTCTTTCTCCTGGGTCTTGTCCTGATAGTGGCCGGCGGCAGCCTTCTGGTGGACGCTGCGATCGAGATTTCCACGCGGCTCGGGGTTTCCGACGAGATCATCGGCCTCACCGTCGTGGCCGTGGGCACATCCTTGCCAGAGCTTGTGACTTCAACTCTCGCCGCGCTCAAGCGCCAGGGCGAAATCGCGCTCGGCAACGTGCTGGGCTCGAATATCTACAATATCCTTTTCATCGGGGGCATGACCGGTATCGTGTCGCCAACCGCGATCCCGGCAGGAATCCTGCAATTCGATCTCTGGGTGCTGATTGGCGTCTCCGCTCTGGTGATGGTGCTGGGATATACCGGCGGCAGGTTGACCAGGCTGGAAGGTGGATTTTTGATCCTGGCCTATGCGGCTTACGTTAGCGTTACGGCAGGGCTCCTCTGACCTCCTGCCTCTTGCCAGGAGAGGGATCCGACACCGCTCGACTATTCCGTTGAGTCCGCCGACATTTTTGCAGTTCCCCGGTTCGTTTTGTGCTGGTATGAGTGACCCGTGATTGGCTGGACGCGCTGGTGCGGTTGCGGATCATTGGTATTTTTCCGAACATGATTTTTGACAGGGTCAAGCCGCTCGATGCCATTCTGGCTGCGGCGGAGAAGAAGTCACTCAAGCGGACACTGGGCGGCTTCCAGCTCATGCTATTCGGCATTGGCTGCATTATCGGGACGGGTATTTTCGTGCTGACGGCCGCAGGGGCCCAGAAGGCCGGGCCCGGCCTCATGCTGGCTTTCGGCATTTCCGGTTTGATCTGCATCGTTGCGGCACTCTGCTACGCCGAGATCGCATCGACCATTCCTGTATCAGGGTCTGCCTACACCTATACCTATGCCACGATGGGAGAATTCCTGGCCTGGACCGTGGGTTGGGCGCTGGTGCTGGAGTATGCGATTGCGGCAAGCGCAGTATCCGTCGGATGGTCGGGCTATTTCGCGGGCACGATCCTGCAAGAGACCTTCGGCATCGCCCTGCCTCCATGGCTATCGGCAGGACCGCTTGCGCTGGGCGGAATCGAGGGCGGTTTCATCAATCTTCCCGCACTTGTGATCGCCTTGCTGGTGACATGGCTGCTGATGATCGGGACCAGTGAAAGCGCAAAGGTCAACGCAATCCTGGTCGCGATAAAGATAACTGCGCTGACAATTTTCATCGCGCTGACAATTCCCGAAGTGGATCCCGACAAATTCAACCCGTTCCTGCCCGCCGGAATATTCGGGGGCTGGGGCACAGGGGTCGGCGCGGTGGGGGCAGCGGCGACGATCTTCTTTGCCTACGTGGGCTTTGACGCGGTTTCGACTGCAGCCGAGGAAACCCGCAACCCGCAGCGCAACGTTCCGCTTGGCCTGATCGGCTCGTTGCTCGTGTGCACGATTTTCTATGTGCTCGTGGCCGCCGGGGCGATTGGCACAATCGGTGGCCAGCCGATCATGGGGCCAAACGGTATTCCTTTCCCGGCGGGTTCCGAAGAACTGGCGCGCCAGTGCGCCCTCCCGGCAAATGCGCTGGCGCTGGTCTGTTCCGACGAGGCACTGGCCCATGTCCTGCGGCAGATCGGGTGGTCGGGCGTAGGCAATTTCCTTGGCTATGCGGCGTTCGTTGCGCTGCCATCTGTCATCCTGGTGCTGCTGTTTGCCCAGACCCGTATCTTCTTCGTGATGAGCCGCGACGGATTGCTTCCCGAGGGTCTCAGCCGCGTCCACCCGAAATGGGGGACACCCTATGTCGTCACCGCGATTACCGGCGTCGTCGTTGCTGTCGGTGCTGCTTTCTTCCCTGTGGGGCAGCTTGCCGACATTGCCAATGCCGGGACGCTCTACGCCTTTGCCATGGTGGCAGTCGCGGTCATGGTGCTGCGCAAGACGCGGCCCGACGTCCAGCGTCATTTTCGCGTGGGAGCATTGTGGCTGGTCGCTCCTGCGGCAGTCGCTGGCTGCCTGTTTCTGTTCTTCAACCTGCCGATGGAAGCAATGATGGTATTGCCGGTCTGGTCGTTGATAGGGATTGTCATCTACGTCCTTTACGGACGCAGCCGGAGCCATCTTGGACAAGGCAAAGTCGAGGTCGTGGACAGCGTGGCTGGCGAGGAGACCATGATCCCGATTCATCCGCCGGAGGACCGATAATTCGCTTTGAAGGCAAGCCTTGAACTGATCAGCATTCGGGGTTTACCGGCATTCGTTTATGTGAGGGGCGGTTGGCAGAACGAGGATAGCCGGAGCAACAGGTCACGGCTTCACTTATTCGCGTGAGCTCGATGAAGCCAACAAGCTACACCAGCGTGTCGCTTGCAGCGAGTGCCCCTTGGCGCAAGATGACGGCCAATGGGAAGGTAAAGATGCGCAAAAGCGATATTGCCATCGTCGGCTGCGGGATTTCGGGGCTCGCCGCCGCGCTGCTGCTGTATCGACAGGGTCACCGGGTCACGCTTTACGAAAGATTTGAAGCGCCGCGTGCCGTCGGCTCCGGCCTGATGGTGCAGCCCACCGGGCTGGCGGTGCTGGCGGCCCTTGGGTTGGCCGAGGCGATTGTCGCAAAGGGCGCGCCGGTGGATGCGTTGCTGGGGCTGAACACCGAGGGCGAGGCGGTGCTTGAGGCAGAATATCGCCACCTTGCCATGCCCGGCGCCTTCGGCCTTGGCATCCATCGCAGCAATCTGTTCGGCGTGCTGTACGACGCAGTGCAGGCCGCAGATATCGCGGTGACTACCGGGCATGAGGTGACGGACACGGTGCTGGATGGCGACAAGCGGTGCCTCGCCTTTGCCGACGGCACGCAATCGCCGCGCCACGATCTGGTGATCGACGCGGCGGGCCTTGGCTCTCGCCTTGTTCCCAAACCTGCCGAGTGGCTGCCCTATGGCGCGCTTTGGGCGACGATTGACTGGCCCGCCAGCGGCCCGTTCCAGCCGCGCCTGTTGGAACAGCGTTATGCCCGCGCGCAGCAGATGGTGGGGCTTCTGCCTGTGGGCGAGGGCCGCGCGGCCTTTTTCTGGTCCCTGAAGGGAGAAGATCACCGGCGCTGGCTGGATCGCGGGCTGGCGGCCTGGCGCGATGATGTCTGTGCGCTGTGGCCTGAATGCGAACACCTGATCGACCAGTTCAACGATCCTGCCCAACTCACCTTTGCCCGATACGCACATCGCACCACGAGGGCGCCGGTGGGAGAGCGGATCGTGCATATCGGCGACGCGTGGCACGCGGCGAGCCCGCAACTGGGGCAGGGCGCAAACATGGCGCTGCTCGATGCCTATGCCCTTGCGCTGGCAATGAAACACGCGGAAGATCCGCAAACCGCCCTGGAGCAATTCCTGAAACTGAGACAGGGTCACGTTCGGCTATACCAGTGGATGACGTGGGCTTTCACGCCGCCGTTCCAGTCCGACGCGGCATGGCCTGCGATCTTTCGCGATCTGTTCATGGCCCCCGGATCACGGATCCCACCCGGGCCGCGAATGAAAGCCGCCACGTTGTCCGGCCTTGCGGGGTCGCCGCTGGAAAAGCTTGGCCTTCCTGCGCCCGACTATGGTTCGCTGGCGGCCAGCGCGTCCAGCACCTTGGCCCGCGCTTCCTCCGTCCCCCAGTCGTAGGCACCGATCACGCGCCAGAGTTCGTTGCCCTTGGCATCGTAAAGCACGGTGAGTGGCAACACCGGGCCGCCGCCGAAGGTGAAGGCCAATTCGTTATCGGGATCGAGCCATTGCGGCAGGTTGGGCAAATCTCGTTCTGCAAAGAAGGGCTCCACCACTTCGGCTCCGCGCATGTCCTCGCTCACCGTCAGCACGCGCACCTGCCCTTGCAGATCGGCGGCCAGTTCATCCAGCAACGGCATTTCCACCACGCAGGGCGCGCACCATGTCGCCCACAGGTTCAGCAGGACGGGTTCTCCCACTTCGGACAGCATCAGTTCCTCGCCTGCCGGATTTACGACGGCGATCTCGGGAATCGTCTCTCCGGCAAAGCTTTCGTCCAGCGTGCCGCTGAGTTCGATAGTTCCGCTTTCGGGCGCCGGGGCCACGTTTTCTTGCGCCGCATCCTCCTCGCCGTTATCGCACGCGGCAAGGGAACAGGCCGCAAGGGCGGCGAAACCAGATAGGAACAGGCGCGACTTGGCCAAGGATACATCCTCCAATGCAATGTGGGGCGGGCGGTTTGCCGAAGGCCCCTCTGCCATAATGCGCGAGATCAATGCGTCGATCCCGTTTGATAAGGCTTTGTGGCGACAGGACATAGCCGCAAGCAAGGCACATGTCGCCATGCTGGCCGCATGCGATATCGTGACAGACGGCGATGCCGAGACGATTATCGACGGTCTTGAACAGGTGGCGGGCGAATATGAACGCGATGGGGTGCCCGAAGACTGGGACCTTGAAGACATTCACATGACCACAGAAGCGCGGCTGGCCGAGCTGGTTGGCCCCGTGGCCGGTCGCCTGCACACCGCGCGCAGCCGAAACGACCAGGTGGCGACAGATTTCCGCCTGTGGACGAGAGAGGCGATGGACGAAGCGATTGCCGGGCTGGAGGCGCTGCAACGCGCGCTGGTGTCCCGCGCGGATGAACATGCCGATTCGATCATGCCCGGCTTCACCCATCTGCAAACCGCGCAGCCTGTTACGCTGGGCCATCACCTGATGGCCTATTACGAGATGGCTGCGCGCGATGTCAGCCGCTTCAAGGATGCGCGGGCGCGTCTGAACCAGTGCCCGCTGGGTAGCGCCGCGCTGGCAGGTACGGGGTTTCCGATCGATCGCGAGATGACCGCGCAGGCGTTGGGCTTTGCACAGCCCACGGATAACAGCCTTGATGCCGTGTCAGACCGCGACTTCGCGCTCGATTACCTGACTGCCGCCAGCCAGTGCGCGCTGCACCTTTCGCGGTTGGCGGAGGAATTCGTGATCTGGGCCAGCCAGCCCTTCGGCTTCGTGCGGATGCCCGATACGCTTTCCACCGGCTCCTCCATCATGCCGCAGAAGAAAAATCCCGATGCAGCAGAACTGGTGCGCGGCCATGCCGGGCGGATCATCGGCTGCCAGACTGCGCTGATGGTGACGATGAAGGGGCTGCCGCTCGCCTATTCCAAGGATATGCAGGACGACAAACCGCCCGTGTTCGAGGCGGCGGGCCTGTTGCGCCTGTGCCTTGCTGCGATGGCGGGAATGATCGAAGGTGCCGATTTCAAGACGCAGCGCATGTTGCAGGCCGCAGAACTGGGCTATGCCACCGCCACCGATCTGGCCGACTGGCTGGTGCGCGAGGCGGATATCCCTTTTCGGGAAGCACACCATATCACCGGCGCAGCGGTGAAGCTGGCGGAGCAAGAAGGGCGTGGCGTTGGACGAGCTTTCGATGGAAGAATTGACGGGCATCGACAGTCGGATCGACGACCGGGTGTACAAGGCGCTTGTCGGTGGAAGCATCGGTAGCCGCGCGCAATTCGCATGGTGGCACCGCGCCCGACGAAGTGCGAAAACGGGTGGCGCAGGCCCGCACCGCCTTGGGGATGAACGCATGAAACGCTTGCTTATCGCCCTTCCGCTGCTGCTTGGCGCCTGCGCCCAGACCGCCGATCTCGAGCCTGCGGCAGGCGAGACCCTGCCGCCCGCGCCCTACGGGGCCGAGGAACCGCTCGATGCAGAACAATTGCTCGAACTCGATCCGCAGGCTGCGCCCGAACGCAGCGTGGAATTGCGGCGCGAGAGCGAAGAGCGCGAGGACGATCCCTTCGATCTCCCGCCCGAAAATTGATTGGACCTTAGTTAAGTGGACTTTTTCCAGGTAAAGAACGGCGAACTCCACGCCGAGGACGTGCCGCTTTCGCGCATTGCGCAAGAGGTGGGCACGCCCGTCTACGTCTATTCGCGCGCGACCTTCGAACGCCACGCCCGCGTGTTTCGCGAAGCCCTGAGCGGGCTGGAGCAGAAGCCGCACATCGCCTTTGCCGTCAAATCGAACCCGAACATTGCCGTCCTCAGCCTGCTGAGCCGAGAAGGCTACGGTGCGGATGTGGTGTCCGGCGGCGAACTGGCGCGTGCGCTGGCCGCGGGCATGCCTGCAAGAGACATCGTGTTTTCCGGCGTGGGCAAGACCCATTCCGAACTGGTGCAGGGGCTGGATGCAGGGATAGGCCAGTTCAACATCGAATCGAGCGAGGAAGGCCGGGAGCTTGCCGAACTGGCGAAGAGCCGTGGGCAGCAGGCGCAGGCCACCTTGCGCATCAATCCCGATGTCGATGCGAAAACCCACGAGAAAATCTCCACCGGAAAGGCAGAGAACAAGTTCGGCATCCCGCTGATGCGCGCGCGCGAAGTGTTCGGCGAGCTTGCCGCGCTGGACGGGCTGAACCTGCGCGGCGTGGCGGTGCATATCGGCAGCCAGTTGCTGGATCTGGAACCGCTGGAAACCGCCTTTGCCAAGGTTGGCAGATTGGTGGGAGAACTGCGCGAGGACGGGCATACCATCACCCATGTCGATCTGGGCGGCGGGCTTGGCGTGCCCTACAAGGCGGACGAAACGCCGCCGTCTCCTGCCGAATATGGTGCGATGGTGGCGCGCGCGACGAAGGGGTGGGGTGTCCACCTCACGTTCGAGCCGGGCCGCGTGATCGCCGGCAACGCCGGTGTTCTGCTGACGCGTGTCGTGCGCGTCAAGCGGGGCGGCAATGGCCCGCCATTCGTGATCGTCGATGCGGCGATGAACGATCTTGCACGCCCGGCGATGTATGGCGCGTGGCATGATTTCGATGCGGTGCGGCCGACGGGTGAACGGATGACGGCCAACATCGTCGGCCCGATCTGCGAAACTGGCGATACCTTCGCCAGCGACCGGGAATGCGATGCCATGAAATCGGGCGACCTGGCCGTGTTCCGCACCGCCGGGGCCTATGGCGCGACCATGGCCAGCAGCTACAACTCGCGCGGCTTCGTGCCCGAAGTGATGGTGGATGGCGATCAGTTCGCCGTCGTGGCAGATCGCATTCCGGCCCATGCCATCATGGATGCAGAGCGCGTTCCGGACTTTCTGAAGGACTGATGCGCTCGCTCCCGCTCTTCCACCGCGTCGCCGGGCAACCGGTTATCGTGCTGGGGGAAGGCGACATGGCCGAGCCCAAACGCCGCCTGGTGGAGCGTGCCGGTGCCCGCGTGGTAACCGACATGCAGCAGGGCGTGGACGAAGGCGCGCGGCTGGCGTTCGTTGCTCATGACGATGCAAAAATGTGCGAGGGCGACGCCATTCGCCTGCGCTGCGCGGGCCTCCTGGTGAATGTCGTCGATCGTCCGGACCTGTGCGATTTCACCACGCCCAGCCTGCTTGAACGCGATCCGGTGCTGATCGCGGTAGGTACCAGCGGCGCTTCTGCCGGGCTGGCCAAGCAACTGCGGTTGCGGCTGGAGAAACTGCTGCCCGCCGATCTTGGCGCGTTGGCCGAGAAACTTTCCGCGATGCGAGCGGCGATCAAAACCCGCTTTCCCGAAATGGGCGAACGCCGCCGCGCCCTGGATTCCGCGCTGGGTGAAGGTGGCCCGCTCGATCCACTGAGCGCGGGCGGTGCAGATCGGTTCGATGCCTGGTTGGATAGCGCTCAGGACCAGAGTGCAAACGCCAGCTTTACCTTCACGCTGAATAGCGACGATCCGGAAGACCTGACCATCCGCCAGTCCCGCCTGCTTGGCAGTGCGGATGCCGTGATTGCCGACGCGGCGATTCCGCCCGCTATCCTGGACCGGGCGAGAGCAGACGCGCAGCGTCTGTCGCTGCCCCATTCCGGGCCGTTGCCGCGCGGCCTGGTCGTCATCCTGCAACGTGCGTGATCTGTGAAGAGTGCGCCTGATTACAATCATTTAACTTAATCCACCGCCGATCACGCGGCACATCTCCTGACAGGAACGGCGCAGTGTCGTTCCCAAGCACGGAGATATTCCAATGAAATTGCCCAAGATCGATCTGGCCAGCCTGCCCGATCTCGAAAAGCTGACCGGTCTCTTCGGAACGACCCAGCAGCCCGGCCACGACGATACCATCATCGTGATCGCCACGGTCGTTTACGACAGCTGCCCTCCCGGCTGCGGCGGCATCGTCTGAGGCGAGGGCACGATGCAGGTACATCCCGACATCGCGGCGTTGCGGAGCGACAGGGCTCCGCAACGCCAGGCCCAGATCGGCATGCAGGCCGCACGCGACAATTGGGCCGCAGAACCCGGCGCTGCGGAAATGCAGAAGGAGCTGAAAGCCTATGGCAAGGGCGCGCCATTGGAGGCCTGCCCCGTTCTTGAGGCTGTCTTCACGCAATCTGGCGAAGCGGAAAGGTTGATGGCCTTGTTGTCCGCCCACTATTGCCGGGCCATCGCGGCAAACCCGATTGGCCACCCCCCGTTCCGCAATGGATTTGATGGCAAGGCTACCTCCATCTTGCTGGCACAGACAGGCCGCGCGCAATTGATGTTGCAGGCGCGCGAACCCGGCGATGGTGAGATGGCAAGCTACAACTTTTGCGATGCAATCCGGTTCGACGCGGTGCTGGCAGGCGCGGCAGATGCGCGCCTTGTGCGCAACCTCGGGCCGGGCCGCGACTGCGCCCACTTCAGCGAGGAAAGGCTGATGCTGCGTCCCGGAAACCGTCTGGCATCAGATCTCAATTGCGAGGCGCTGGTGATTGACAGGGTGGAGAAACGCACCGTCGTCCTGCGCCTGTTGCGCACGGCCGAAAACCCGCAGCCTGCACGCGAATATGATGCCGCCGACGGGC
The DNA here is from genome assembly GCA_963783265.1 of uncultured Alphaproteobacteria bacterium. Lineage (GTDB taxonomy): Bacteria > Pseudomonadota > Alphaproteobacteria > Sphingomonadales > Sphingomonadaceae > Alteraurantiacibacter. The sequence continues at coordinate 197,884 of CAWAMU010000007.1, forward strand.
GTCTCTTGCACCAGAGTTCGGGCAAGATCGCGACAAGTCGTCGCGAAGCGATTGTCGCCCTGCTGGGCCGGATGGGGCGCGAAGATGCCGCGCCCGCCATTGCGCAGATTGCGATCGATGACGGCGATATCTCGCTGCGCTGGCAAGCCATGCGAGAGGCGCTGGCGCTCGATACCGAAACCGGCTTTCGCGCGCTCGTTACCGTCGCTCGAAGATCACAGGACCCGCTGGCCGGGCAGGCAGGCGCGCTGCGTGCGCAGCTACTCGAAACCTATCCCCAACTTGCGAAGCTGGAGGCCGACCAATGCCCCGTGTAATCGATTGCCACGACGAGACACCTTGCGAACTGGGCGAATGCATCGAGGCGCTGGAGAGCGAGGGTTTCCGTGCCTACGAGGAAGACAGCCTTCTCCACGCTGCCAGCTGGCTGCGAAAGCTGGGCAACAATCGGCACTTCCTTGGCGACATGATGCTGGAGGAGTTGAAGCAGGGCGCGGATGTGGTGGACGAGGCCAGCAGCTATGGCCCGCAGGTGGTGATGCTGTCCGGCCTTGGCCGCGAGTATTACATGCGCGCCAACTTCTGGCCGAGCGCGGACGAGCACATGTTCCGCGCAAGCGGCTCTGGCGCATTTTCGTACGAGTTGCCGCATGATCACAATTTCGATTTTCTCACCGTCGGCTATTTCGGCCCCGGCTACACCAGCGATTATTACGAGTATGATTACGAAAGCCGTCGCCGGTGCAATTGGCGAAAAGGCAGGTTTGCGGTTTATCGAACGCTCCACGCTCGATCCCGGCAGACTGATGCACTACCGTGCGCATCGCGATGTGCATTCGCAATTGCCGCCGGAAAGCCTGTCTGTGTCCATCAACATCATGCATGCAGGCGGTGCGCAAGGGTGGCTGGACCAGTACCGCTTTGATGTGGAGAAGGACGAGATTTCGGGCGTTATCAGTCCCGGCGGCAGCGAAGTGTTCCTCCGCGTCGCGGTTGGCCTTGGCGGTGCAGAGGCGCGCGATCTTGCGCACAACTTCGCGAATGCCCACCCCAGCGACCGGATGCGGCTAGTGGCCCTGGAGGCGCAGGCGGGTGTGCTTGATCTGGTACAGCGCGACGACCTGTGGCGCCGTGCCGAGAATTCCGGCAGCCGGCTGATCGCGATGGAGGCGACACGGCGACGGCGGGAACTGGCGCTGGCCTAGAACAATCCGCCCGCCAGCCGGTCGATCGCGCCTTGCAGGATCACGGCGGCGGCGTGGCTATCGATGCGTGCGGCGCGTTTGCGTCGGCTGGTGTCGGTGGCGATCATGTCGCGTTCCGCTGCGGTGGTGGACCAGCGTTCGTCCCACAACAATACCGGCAGGCCAAGGCCATCCTGCGCTGCCGCAAGATTGCGCGCAAATGCCCGGCTGGCCTGCACGCGCGGTCCGGCGCTGCCATCCATGTTAAGTGGAAGACCGATCACGAACCCGGCTACTCGGCGCGCCGTGCAGATCTCCTGCAAAGCCTCTTTATCTCGCGTGAACTTGGCCTTTGGCAGGGTCTTGCCTGCGGTGGCGAAACTCCACCCCGCATCGCACAGCGCGGTGCCGATGGTCTTGGTGCCAAGGTCCAGCCCCAGCAACACCCCGCCATCGGGCAGCGCATCGCGAAATTCGGCGGCGTCTTCTGTTACGAGGCTGGCGTCGGCTGCCATTGGCGCACCCGGTTGACGACGTCCTGCTGCAGGTTCCGCCAGAACAGCGGAATGTCGTACACATGGTAATTGTTGCCCGGCAGCACGTACTGGCCAAGCTCGGGTGGATCGCCAACCAACAGGATACCACTTTCCGGATCGCAACGGGCAGGCACGGAAGCCGCCACCAGTTCACCGCTGGCAAGGTCATCTTCCGGCACCAGCGTGCCAAGGTTACGCGCTGCATCGGCTTCGCCGTTCAATGTGCCGGTAAGCGGATTTACGCATAGGATCGGGGTGCCAGTGCGCGATTGTCCGTCGATACCGGGCGTGGAATTGTACAATCGCAGGTATTGGCCAGGATCGGCAGGTTCGGCAAAGCTGGCCCAGCTTGCCACGCATCCGGCCTGCTGCGCCGTTGCGCAGGCGGGCAGGCCAAGGGCCGGCAAGTCGGTCTGGATGGAGATCGGCATACCTATCGGATAGGCCACGGCTACCCGGTCCATCAGATCGGTGCCCTTCAGCTTTTCGGTAAGCAGCCGCACGACGTGATAGCCACCCTGGCTATGCCCGGCGAGGACGATGGGCATGTCTTCGGGAACGCTATCGATGAAGTAATCGAACGCCGCCTCGATATCGGTATAGGCCGCATCCAGCGCCCGGCCCGCTTCGGGAGCATCGGTCAGGAAAGCGCCGTAAGTTGCCTGCCGATATCGGGGGGCCCAGATTTCACTCGCGCGATTGAAGGCGCTGGCCATGCCGCGCACCATCAGCCGCGCGCGGGTTTGCGATTCCTCGTCCCCCAACGGGGCGTTCCACGCATCGTTATCGAGGAAGCTGGTGGGGTGAATGAAGAAGACGGCAAAAGGCGGTGTGGCTTCGGCATCGCCAGTTTCGGGTGCCGGTTCCGAACCCGCCGCTGCGGCAGGCTGCCAGCGCGCCGGATCGTTCACGCCCTTGCCGGGGCGGCTGAACCACATGGCCGGATCCTGGTAGGCATTGTCCTCCAGCGCCGCCTGCTCGGTAAATTCGACATCGGGCACAAGCGCCAGCTCGGTCAGTTCCTCGGCAAACATGCGCAGCACGAACAGCACCGCCAGCGCCAGCAGGATCAGGAATACGATGGTATAGAGAAATTTACGCAGGGTCGTTCTCCAACGTGTGCGTTTCGCCTGCGGCCCTGGCGGTTTCATCAAGGGCGGTAGCGTCTTCGGCGTCCTTGGCCTTCGCGCGCTCTTCCAGCGCAACCTTTATCATCGCCAGCAACGGATCGGCCAGAAACAGGCCAAGTATGCCGAACAATATGCCCATGATAAGCTGCATTGCCAGCACCAGTGCCGGGGCAAGATCCACCGTCTTGCGGGCGATCATGGGGATGACGAGATAGCCGTCGATATTCTGCACCGCGAGATAAACGACGATGGTATAGATGCCCATCTGCGCCCCGCCGGAAAAACCCACCAGCACCATCAGCGCGCCTGAAATCAGGGCGCCGATGTTGGGCACGAACGCCAGCAGGCCGGTAAGGATGGCCAGCAGCGCGGCCATGGGAATGGTATCGCCCGTCACCAGCCCATAGCCAAGCAGCATGATGTAGGTGAACACGCCTTCGAAAACCATGCCGACCAACCGCCCGAACATCAGGCGGCGCATGGTATAGCCCATGTGGCTGGCGGTAGTGTAGAATTCGTCGCGGCGCCCCTTGGGCAGCATCCATGCCACACCGCGCTCGTAAAGGCGTGGCTCGACCACCACGTAGACACCGATGATCACGATCAGCAACAGCGTGGTCAGCCCGCCCAGCAGACCGCCCAGAGCGCGGGTAACAGTACCGAAACCGCTCGCGGCCTGTGTGGCCATGGATTGCACGGTATCCATACTGATCTGGAAACCCTGTTCGCGCATCCAGCTGAACAATGCGCGGGCCTGCTCTTCCACGATGGTCGGGAATTCGGCTGCCTGCTGCGAAATCTGCGACCCGGCAAACATCGACAACCAGACCAGGAAAGCGACAGCGGCCAGCAAGACGATGCCGATCCGCCAGCCGCGTCCGATGCTCATCACCCGGCCCAGCAGGCGTGCGCCGCCATCCACCAAGGTGGCAAACACCATCGCACCGAAAATCACCAGCAGGCTTTGTGAAATATAAACGGCCAGCACCACAATGCCGACCACCACCGTCCAGGTCAGCGCGCGCCATGCCTCGAAACGCAATTCGGGCGAGGAAATACGCGTCGGGCTGGCGCCCATCGTGCCGTTGTCATTTGGTCCGACTGGATCGCTCACCCGGGCTGGTCTCCCCTCAACTCGGGGCGCAGACTGGTCCAGGCGCGGTCACCGCGCAAGGCTGGCCACCAGGTGAGCGGATTCCAGGAAGCGCGCCCATCGAGTGAGAAGGTGATGATTTCAGCCCTTCCGCCAACATCTTCCAGCGGCACCGGCCCACCAAGCCCACTATCATAGGCAGCGGCGCGGCTATCTGCCGAATGGTCACGATTGTCTCCCATCAGGAAGACGTGCCCGTCGGGAATGGTGATTTGCGCCATATCGTCGAGCCTCTGATCCTTGTGGTCGATGATAAGGTAACTCGCGCCATTGGGAAGGGTTTCGCGAAATGTCGGGGGTTCAAACACCTGCGTACCATCTTCCAGCGTGACCAGGTAGGGCAGGAAGGCGGAGAGGCATTCGTTGCCGTACCCGCAAATATTGTCGTTTTCGGCGGGAATACGCACGGGCGGTTCCATTTCCTGGACGATGGGTTCGCCATTCAGGATGACCTGCCCGTCAACCAGCGCGATGGTATCGCCGGGCAAGGCGATCACGCGTTTGATGTAATCTTCCGCCTTGCCGGGAGGAACGGCGATAACAATGTCGCCATATTCCGGCGTGCCCGGTGCAACGCGCCAGTCATCGCGCGGCAAGACGTGGAAACTGGCCGAGACCCAGCTCCAGCCATAAGGATACTTGCTCACCACCAGCCGGTCTCCCACCATCAGGTTGGGCACCATGGAGATACTGGGAATGTAGAACGGCTTGGCGAGGAAGGTGTGGAAGGCGAGCACCGCCAGCAGCATCAGGGCAAGGCCCCGAATTTCCGCGAACCAGTTGATCGGTTTCTTCGGTTTTGTGTCGCTCATGGCGGGGCGGATCAGGCTTTCGGATGCGCTTCGATGATCACGAAGGCCTGCGCCCATGGGTGATCGTCGGTGAGGGTGAGATGAATGGCGATCATGTGGCCAACCGGGGTCAGTTCTTCAAGCCGCGCCGCAGCGCCTCCAGCAAGGGCGAGGGTGGGCGCGCCGCTGGGTGCGTTGACGACGCCGATATCCTTCATGAACACGCCGCGCTTGAAACCGGTGCCCACGGCCTTGGAGAATGCTTCCTTCGCGGCGAACCGCTTGGCATAGGTGCCCGCCTGCGTATGCGGACGGCGCGCGGCCTTGGCGTTCTCCACATCGGTAAAGACGCGGTTGGTGAACCGTTCGCCAAAGCGGTCCAGCGAGTTCTGGATTCGCTCGATATTGCACAGGTCGGAGCCCAGGCCGATGATCATGCTGAAAGCCTCACCGTGCATCATCCATCAGTTCGCGCATTTTCAGCACGGCAGGTTCCAGTCCGCAGAAAATCGCCTCGCCAATCAGATAGTGGCCGATGTTGAGTTCGGCCAGTTGCGGGATGGCGGCGATGGGCTGCACGTTCTCGTAGGTAAGGCCGTGGCCCGCATGGGGTTCGATCCCGTTCTTGACGGCGAGGGCCGACATATCGGCGATCCGCTTCAATTCCGACGCCACCCGCTCGCTGTCGCCGTCGAGGCCCGCGTGGGCATATTCGCCGGTATGGAATTCCACGACTTGCGCACCAAGGCGCAGCGCTGCGTCCAGCTGTCGCTCGTTCGCCTCGATAAACAGGCTGACGCGGATGCCGGCATCCTTCAGCCGCGTGACGATGGGGGCCAGCTGGTTGTCCAGGCCCGCGGCATCGAGTCCACCCTCGGTCGTACGCTCCTCGCGCTTTTCAGGCACGATGCAGGCGGCGTGCGGCTTGTGGGCAAGCGCGATGGCCAGCATCTCCTCGGTCGCCGCCATTTCCAGGTTCAGCGGCAGGTCCGTCGCATCCTGAATACGCCGCAGGTCTTCGTCGCGGATATGGCGGCGGTCCTCGCGCAAATGCGCGGTGATGCCATCGCCGCCGCAGCGCGCCACGATTTCTGCCGCCCGGACGGGATCGGGATGGTCGCCGCCGCGCGCATTGCGAATGGTGGCAACGTGATCGATGTTCACGCCTAAGCGTAAGGGATTGGGCGCAAGGGATGGGGCGGGACTGGTCATGACAATCAGCGCCTCTAGTCAAAAGGCCGAGGCAATTCTAGCCGCAAGCCAGCGTCGCCAGCAAATCGTGCATCGGCCCGGCGCCACTCCAGATTTCACCAAAATCGAAATCGGGCTGGTCGGTGGCGAGGGCGACTGCGATACCAAGGTCCGGCAGCATGACGTTGCGGAGCTGGTAGTCGCCGATCGCGCCGCGTCGCTCCACAATGCGGACAGGAGCGCTGCATCCCGAAAGCGGCGCTTCGAACACCCATTGCCCCAATGCCATTGAACCCATTGCAGGATCGCCGTTCCAAAGTCGCGCCAGCGCCTCATCGCCCAGCAACACGCCGTCCATCAGGGCGCGATCGAACAGCAGCATGTCGTCCAGCGGGCCAACCAGCGCGCCAGCAGCGCCGTATCCGGCGATGTGCCGGGCGGTATCTTCGTCGCGGGAGGCAAAAGGCCGGTCGCCGTCGGGGTCAAGGAAGCTGGTGTTGTACCATGCGGACTCCAGCCCGATGCCCTGCGCCAGCAGCAGGTCGAGACTGGAATCGGCAGCTGCCTCCAGCATTGCGCCCAGCACGATGTAGTCGCAATTGTTGTAGCTCCAGCCGCCGCCCTGCTCCGCTGCGCCGTTTCCAGTGCAAAACGAGAGGGGGTCGGCATTGCTGGTGTAGAAGGCCGGGAAGCCAGTATCATCTGACGGCGTATCATCCGGATTGGGCAAGTCGCTGCGATGGCGCAGCAGGTCTTCGACCGACAGGTTCCTGCCGCGCAAGGCGGGCACGAACTGGCCGACATCGCTTTCCAGCGAAAGACGTCCGTCCTCCACTTCGCGCATGACCAGTACGGCAATCACCTGCTTTGTTACCGATGCCCAGGGCCAGCCTTCCAGCGTTCGTATCTCCGCTTCATCGGGATCGGTCGCGCCGTAATAGATCGTCTCGGCAAGGCCCGGCTGCGATACCGCGAAATCTCCGTTAAAGCCGCTGTCGGTCAAATCGGCATAGGCGCGCACGGCGGCACCCTGGTCTTCGTAGCTACCACCTTGCAACACGGCGCAACTCGCCAAAAGCGGGGCAAGCAGCCCTGCTGCAACCAATGCGCGGCGCGATGTCATGCCCGGCTGCCCGGCTTTGTGATCGGCAATGCGGCAAGGTCTTCGGGCACCTCACCCTCGGCATAGGTGGGAAAGTCGATGTCGATCAGCGGGAAGAACGGCACGCCAAGGTCGGCAGAGCCGTTGGAGCGATCGACCAGTGCCACCTCCGCCAGCACTTCGCCGCCTTCGCGGCCAACAGCGGCAATCGCCTCGCGACTGGAAAGCCCGGTGGTGACCACGTCTTCCACCATCAGCACCTTGGCACCCGGCTTCAGCGCGAAACCGCGCCGCAGGTGAAATTCGCCATCGGGCCGTTCGAGAAACATGGCATCCAGATTGAGCGCACGGCCCATTTCATGCCCGATGATGATGCCGCCCATGGCTGGAGAGACCACAGCATCTAGCGAATCGAGAATATCGCCGGGGAGTTTTTCGCCCAGCGCCTCTGCCAGTCGGGCGGCGCGGTCCGGGTTCATCAGCACGCGCGCGCATTGCAGGTAATGGCCGCTGTGACGCCCGGAAGACAGCTTGAAATGCCCTTCGAGCAGCGCACCGCTCCGGCGGAATTCCTCTAGGACTTCGTCCTGTGTCATGGTGCTGCGGCGCCTTTCTTGTGCCTATCTTGAATACCGCGGAGGCGGCTTGGACCAAAGCCCGCATGGGCATCGTGGAAAAAAGTCCCTAGTTGCGCTTGAGGCATGGGGCAAGCACGCGTATAGGCGCGGCGTTGGCGGCCCCTGCCGGGGTCTGGGGGCATTTTTGCCCAGGACGGAAAATGGAAAGCATCGACGCAATGAATTTCGGCGCTATTGCCCGCAAGAAGCTCAATCTCCTCGCCCTTATGGTGATGGCAGCCTTTTCTCTGGCAGCCGCACCGCAAGTGGCAATGGCGCAATCGGGCGAGGTGGTTCAGGCCGCCACGGCCGAAGCCGAGGAAACCCTCGTGACCGAGGCGGAGGCCGCAGGCTTCGACTATTATGGCCCCGAGATGATCAAGGGCCAGCCCACCCCGTCTGACGAGGATCTGTGGGCGTCCATGAAATTCCAGGACCAGTATACCGATACCGGTCAGTACGCGCTGTGGATGCACGATGCGATCCTGATTCCGATGGTGTTCGGTATCAGCATCTTCGTGCTCTTCCTGCTGCTGTGGGTGATGTTCCGCTATAACAAGCGTTCGAACACGGTACCCTCCAAAACCAGCCACAACACGTTGATCGAAGTGGTCTGGACGGTGATCCCGGTCCTGATCCTGGTGGCTATCGCCGTGCCGTCTATCTCGTTGCTGGCAGAGCAATACAAGACGCCGCCCGAGGATGCGATCACCATCAAGGCCAATGGCTACCAGTGGTACTGGGGTTTTGAGTATCTCGACAATGGCGGCTTCGAGGTCATCTCGAACATGATGCCCGAAAGTGACGCGCTGGATGCTGGCCTCCCTCCGCAGCTGGCCGTGGACAACCGCATGGTCGTGCCCGTCGGCGTGCCGATCCGCCTGCAGACATTCGGCGCCGACGTGATCCACTCTTTCGGCGTGCCGTCACTGTGGTTCAAGCTCGATGCCGTTCCGGGTCGCATCAACGAAAAGATGCTCATCGTCGAAGAGCCGGGCATCTATTACGGTCAGTGCATGGAGCTGTGCGGTGCCCGCCACGGATACATGCCGATTGCGATCGAGGCGCGTCCGCTGGACGAATACAACGCCTGGGTGCAAAGCCAGCCGGGCGGCATGACCCGCGGCGCAAATCGAAGCAGAGGCCGCTGCCGCAGCAGCTCCTGCCACGACCGATGGGGCTGAAGTGGAGGGCGTTCGTCCTCCGGTCAGCTCGATGGAAGATGCACCGATTGCCGGTGAAGCGCCTACGCAAGACACTTCGCCGACCACCTGATTTTTTTATAGACGACATACGATAAGGTTCGCTGAAAATGGCTACCACCGCAGAAGGTTTCGACGCTCACCACGAAGAGCACGCGCATGATGCCGATCACAAGCCCGGCTTCTTCGCGCGCTGGTTCATGTCGACCAACCACAAGGACATCGGCACGCTTTACCTGATCTTCGCGATCATCGCGGGTATCATCGGTGGCGCCATTTCCGGGCTCATGCGCGCAGAACTTGGCGCGCCGGGCCTCCAGGTGATGGGCGATGTGGTGAATTTCCTCGGCGGCGATGGCGCAAGCTTCGACCAGCAGGGCCATATGTGGAACGTGCTGATTACCGCGCACGGCCTCATCATGGTGTTCTTCATGGTCATGCCTGCCATGATCGGCGGCTTCGGCAACTGGTTCGTGCCGCTGATGATCGGTGCGCCGGACATGGCGTTCCCGCGCATGAACAATATCTCCTTCTGGCTGACTGCAGTGGGCTTCTTCTCGCTGCTGTTCTCTCTGTTCGTGCCAGGCGGTACGGGCATGGGTGCCGGCGTCGGCTGGACGGTCTATGCGCCGCTCTCCACCACCGGCTCCGTTGGCCCGGCGGTCGATTTCGCGATCTTCTCCCTGCACCTTGCCGGTGCCGGTTCGATCCTTGGTGCGACCAACTTCATCACCACCATCTTCAACATGCGTGCGCCGGGCATGACCCTGCACAAGATGCCGCTGTTCGTATGGTCGGTGCTGGTCACGGCATTCCTGCTGCTGCTGGCGCTGCCGGTTCTGGCCGCGGCCATCACCATGCTGCTGACCGATCGCAACTTCGGCACGACCTTCTTCGATCCGGCCGGTGGCGGCGACCCCGTCCTGTACCAGCACCTGTTCTGGTTCTTCGGCCATCCCGAGGTTTACATCATGATCCTGCCGGGCTTCGGCATGGTCTCGCAGATCGTGGCGACATTCAGCCGCAAGCCGGTGTTCGGCTATCTCGGCATGGCCTATGCCATGGTCGCGATCGGCGTGGTCGGCTTCATCGTGTGGGCGCACCACATGTATACGGTCGGCCTGGACGTGAACACGAAGATGTACTTCACCGCCGCCACGATGGTCATCGCGGTGCCTACCGGCATCAAGATCTTCAGCTGGATCGCCACCATGTGGGGCGGCTCGATGGAGTTCAAATCGCCGATGATCTGGGCGCTGGGCTTTATCTTCCTGTTCACCGTGGGCGGCGTGACCGGCGTGGTGCTGGCCAATGGCGGCATCGACGACAACCTCCACGATACCTATTACGTGGTGGCGCACTTCCACTACGTGCTTTCGATGGGCGCGGTGTTCTCGCTGTTCGCCGGGTTCTACTACTGGTTCCCGAAGATGTCGGGTCGCTGGCACTCCGAATTCCTCAGCCACGTCCACTTCTGGATGTTCTTCATCGGCGTGAACGTAATCTTCTTCCCGATGCACTTCCTGGGTCTCCAGGGCATGGCGCGCCGCTATCCCGACTATACCCCGGCCTACGCGTACTGGAACGAGATCGCGACCTACGGCTACATGATCATGGCCGTCTCGATGATCGTGTTCTTCGTGAACATCGGCTACGCCTTGCTGGCCGGTAAGCGCGCTCCGGGCAATTACTGGGGTGAAGGCGCGACGACGCTGGAATGGAGCCTTTCCAGCCCGCCGCCGTTCCACCAGTTCGAGACGCTGCCGGTGATCGAGGACCACCATAGCCACGACGATCACATCAGCGATAAACCGGCGACCGCCTGAACGGCGACCCTCGCCTGACTGACAACGGGAGGGGGCGCGCCGGAAACGGGGCGCCCCTTCCATATCGAGAAACGTAACTTGACCACGACCCTGGCCCCCACTGTGACAACCCTACCCGCCGAATGGCGCGATTTCTTCGCCCTGACAAAACCGCGGGTGATGAGCCTCGTCGTGTTCACCGGGCTGTGCGGTCTGCTCGCCGCGCCGGGTGCCATCCATCCGGTGCTGGGCTTCACGGCGATCCTGTGCATCGCCATGGGCGCAGGCGGCGCTGCCGCGCTCAACCAGTGGTGGGAAGCCGATATCGACGCGATGATGAAGCGTACCGCAAAGCGCCCGCTTCCGTCAGGTCGCCTGCGCCGCCAGGATGCGCGCGACTTCGGCATGTTGCTATGCGGTGCATCGGTGTTCGTTATGCTGGTGGCGATCCACTGGCTGGCCGCCGTAGTGCTGGCGTTTTCGATTTTCTACTACGTCGTCATCTACACCATGTGGCTGAAGCCGCGCACACCGCAGAATATCGTGATCGGCGGCGGGGCAGGGGCCTTTCCACCGCTGATCGGCTGGATTGCCGTGACCGGTGAAATCACCGCGATGCCGGTATTGCTGTTTGCGATCATCTTTGTCTGGACCCCGCCACATTTCTGGGCACTCGCGCTGTTCGTGAAGACCGATTATGCCAAGGCCGGCATTCCGATGATGCCCGTCGTAGCGGGAGAGAAATCGACCCGGCGCCAGGTGCTCGCCTATTCGGTGTTGCTGCTGGCGGTGGCCCTGCTGCCGTGGTTCATCGGCGCAAGCGGCCTGATCTATGGCGGCGCTGCATTCGCGCTTTCGGCCGTGTTCCTGGGTCTTGCCGTTCCCGTCGGCCTGCGCACATCGCAGCCGGATGATCGCATGCAACCGGAAAAGCGGCTGTTCGGATATTCGGTTATCTACCTTTTTGCCTTGTTTACCGCGCTTGTTGCAGATCACATGGTGCTTTCATGACCCCCGAGGAAGAGAAAGAATTCATCCGCCGCCGCAAGCAGCGCAATATCGTGATTGGCCTTATGCTGGCGGGTTTTGTGATCCTGTTCTACGCTATCACCATTGTGAGGATGGGCGACTGATGAGCACACTCACCCTTGAAGACCGCAACAAGCGCACGATGCTGATTGCCTTCGGCATGGCGCTGGCAATGCTCGGCATGGGTTTTGCAGCCGTGCCGCTGTACAATCTGTTCTGCCGTGTCACCGGCTTTGCCGGGACGACACAGGTCGCCAGCGAATCCGACGCAGCGATGGCCGAACGCCTCGCTGCAAGCGCTGGCGGGGTGACCTATTCGATTCGCTTCGATGCCAACACATCCCGCAACATGCCGTGGGAATTCAAGCCCGTGCAGGTGACCGACACCGTCGCGATCGGCCAGCGAGACATGGCGTTCTACACCGCGCGCAACAATTCCAGCGTACCGATCACCGGCACCGCCACCTTCAACGTGGAGCCGGAGCAGGCCGGGCGCTATTTCAACAAGATCCAGTGTTTCTGCTTTACCGAACAGACCCTGCAACCCGGCGAAGAGATCCGGATGCCGGTGCTCTACTACGTCGATCCGGCAGCGCTGGACGATCCGAACATGGAGGGTGTCGAGCAAATCACACTCTCCTACACCTTCCATCGTGCGGCCAAGGCCGACAAGAACCCGGGCTAAGGCTCTGGACCCGGACGCTCTCTCGCATTACAGGCCCACAAAACCCAAGGATCAGGACTAGAATCATGGCCGGCGCCAAGAACCACGATTATCACATTCTCGCTCCCGACATCTGGCCGTTGGTCGGCGCGTTTTCGGCGCTCACCTTCACCACCGGCATGGTGTTGTTCATGCATGCCGACGAAGGCGCTTTCCCCGAAGGCGCCTGGCGCGTTGTCCTGGGCCTTGGCGTCGCCGGCCTGATCGCCACCTTCTTTGGCTGGTTTTCCAAGGTCGTGAACGAAGCGCAGCGCGGGGACCATACTCCCGTCGTGCAACTGCACATGCGCTATGGCATGATCCTGTTTATCGCCTCGGAAGTGATGTTTTTTGTCGGCTGGTTCTGGAGCTGGTTCGATTTCGCCCTGTTCCCTGCACCTCTCGAGGCCATGGGTGAGGGCACCTGGCGCAACCTCATCGGACAGGAAGGCGCCGCTGCGCTCGCAAACTTCCCGCCCGATGGCGTCCACGTGCTCGATGCGTTCGACCTGCCGCTGCTCAACACGCTGATCCTGCTGTGTTCGGGCACCACGGTTACCTGGGCGCACCACTCGCTGATCAACGGCGATCGCGACGGGCTGAAGAAGGGCCTGTGGCTGACGATCGGCCTTGGTATCCTGTTCAGCTGCATCCAGGCCTATGAATACAACCATGCAACCTTCGGCTTTGGCGGCAACAATTACTCCTCTGCCTTCTACATGGCGACCGGCTTCCACGGCTTCCACGTGATCGTGGGCACGATCTTCCTGATCGTCTGCCTGCGCCGCACCTATCTTGGCCACTTCACCCCGCGCCAGCATTTCGGCTTCGAGGCGGCTGCATGGTACTGGCACTTCGTTGACGTGGTGTGGCTGTTCCTGTTCATCGCCGTCTACGTCTGGGGCGGTTGGGGCGCAGAGGTTCACTAAACCCCATGACCCGGCAAGCGTGACTGACGATACCGACACGACGAAAGGGCGGCCCGCCATACGCGAGGCCGCCCTTTTCGGTTCCTGCCCGCGCTGCGGCGCGCGCACGCTGTTCGATGGCTGGATCAAGTTTTCCGACAAGTGCCAGTCCTGCGGGCTGGACTATTCGCGCTTCAACGTGGGGGATGGCCCTGCTGCATTCCTGACCCTGGGTGTGGGCACGATCATCGTGGCGCTGGCGTTGTGGCTGCAACTTCGCTTCGAGCCGCCGTGGTGGGTGCATGTGATCCTGTGGGTGCCGCTGACGATCATTGGCGTGATGGCGGGACTGCGTGCAGCGAAAGCATGGCTGCTGGTGTCCGAATACCAGCGGAGCGCGGCAGAGCACCGCCATGATGGGGGCGACCGCCCGTGATCGCTGGTCGAATTCCGATAATCCCCACAGTGCTGGTCATCGCTGCGGCAGCGGTGATGGTGGCGCTGGGCATCTGGCAGCTTGGTCGCATGGAAGAAAAAGAAGCGCTGATCGCGCAGTATGAGGCCAACCAGCAATTGCCGGTCTTGCGCGGCTTCGATGCTTTTCCGTCGTCTGCTGCCGCCGGCGGTTATGCCAGGCTTGACGAAAACCTCTTTCGCACCGTCGAAGTCTCTTGCGACGAACCGCGCGACTGGAAAGGCGTGGCGGGGCGTAATGCAGGCGATCAGTCGGGCTATGTCCACATGTTCGTTTGCGACGAAACTTCCGCCGGCACATCGGGTAGCAGCGGCGACGTGATAAAGCTTTATGCGACGATCGGATGGTCCCGTTCTCCTGAACAACCCGCATGGGACGGCGGCACTGTTTCGGGCATCCTTTCGACGGCGGGCGATGATTACGAGGTGTTCGCCAGCGAACCCAAAGCCGGGCTGGAGCCACTGGCCCGGCCAGATCCCGCCGACTTGCCCAACAATCACCTCGCCTATGCCGGGCAATGGTTCTTCTTCGCACTCACCGCGCTGGTGATCTACTGGCTTGCGCTGCGGGGCCGCTGGCGGGAAAAGTAGCGGCATAGTGCCGGTGAAGCCGCTGCAACCACTGCTTGCTTGCCCAGCGGGCCTCAGCATTCTAACGCGCGCCTCACCATGAAATACATTTCCACCCGTGGCAGCGCTCCCGCGCTCGATTTCGAAGGCGTCACGCTGGCAGGGCTTGCCAGCGACGGCGGGCTGTACGTGCCGGAACACTGGCCGCGTTTCTCGCAAGCCGAGATTGCCGAAATGGCGGGCCTTACTTACGTTGAACTGGCCGTGCGGGTGATGGCGCCGTTTGTCGAAGGTTCGCTGACGCCAGAGGAACTACGCGACCTGTGTACGCGCGCCTATGGTCGTTTCTCGCACCAGGCGGTTACACCGCTTGTCCAGCTGGACCAGCAGCAGTGGGTGCTGGAGCTGTTCCACGGCCCCACGCTCGCCTTCAAGGACGTGGCGCTGCAATTGCTGGGCCGCCTGTTCGAACACTTTCTGGCCAAGAGCGACGATCACCTCACCATCGTAGGCGCCACCAGCGGCGATACCGGCAGCGCGGCCATCGATGCGGTGGCGGGGCGCGAGCGGATCGATATCTTCATGCTCCACCCCAAGGGGCGGGTCAGCGATGTGCAGCGCCGCCAGATGACCACGGTGCGTGCGCCCAACGTCCATAATCTGGCCATCGAAGGCAGCTTCGACGATGCCCAGGCCATGGTGAAGCGCATGTTCAATGACGCAGGCATGGCCGCATCGCATGGCGGGCGCTTCCGCATCAGCGCGGTCAATTCCATCAACTGGGCACGGCTGATGGCTCAGGTGGTCTATTATTTCGCCGCGGCGCTGCAATTGGGTGCACCCGAACGCAAGGTCGCCTTCAGCGTGCCCACCGGCAATTTCGGCGACGTGTTCGCGGGTTATGTCGCCGCGCAGATGGGTCTGCCGATAGAGCGCCTGATCGTCGCCACGAATGTGAACGACATCCTGCACCGCGCACTGACAACCGGCGACTATTCGGCGGGCACGGTCACGCCCACCGCTGCGCCCAGCATGGATATCCAGGTCAGTTCCAATTTCGAGCGGCTGCTGTTCGATCTGGGCGGACGCGACGGCGCTGCCATGGCAGAACAGATGCGCGGTTTCGAATCCACCAAAGCGATGCAGCTTACAAACAGCCAGCGTGAAGGCGGCGCGGGCCTGTTCACCAGCGCGCGCGTGGACCAGGCGGAAATGGCGCAGGCGATGAGCTGGGCTGCGGAATGCTGCGGCCAGACGCTGGACCCGCACACCGCCATCGGCCTGCACGCCGCGCGCAACGCCGGGCTCGACCCATCCACGCCCGTAGTCACGCTGGCCACCGCGCATCCGGCCAAATTCCCCGATGCGGTGGAACGCGCCACGGGTGCGCGTCCCGATCTGCCGCGGCGCGTGGGCGACCTGTTCGAACGATCGGAGGCGGTGGTCGACCTTCCCGGTGAATATGATGCCGTGGCCGCGTTCGTCTCGAAACACGCCACGCCCAGCAGCTGATGGCGCAGCTCGTCCGTGATCCTGTCCTCATGGTTGGCGAAGGCTGGCCGGACTACGGGCTCGTCGACAGCGGGCATGGCCGCAAGCTGGAACGATACGGATCGCGCCGCTTCATTCGCCCCGAACCGCAGGCCATGTGGGCACCGCGCCTGGATGCCGACGGAGCCGATTGGCAGGCCGACGGCGAATTCGTGCCCGGCAGCGACGAGGATGGCGGCGGACGCTGGCAATTCAGCGCAGACGTGCCGCAGGATGGGTGGCGGCTTGGCTGGGAAGACGTAAGCTTCACCGCCCAGTGTACGCCATTCCGGCATCTTGGCTTCTTCCCCGACATGGCGCCGGTATGGCACTGGATGCGCGGGCAACTGGCAGGTCGCGATGATGCGCAGACCCTCAACCTGTTCGGCTATACCGGTGTCGGCTCACTGGCGCTGAGCCAGTGCGGCCCCGTGGCGCATGTGGACGCCAGCAAGAAATCCGTGGCGCAGGCGCGGGAGAATGCCGCGCTGTCCGGCATGGAGGATCGCCCGATCCGCTGGCTGGTCGACGATGCGATGAAATTCACCGCGCGCGAAGTGCGGCGAGAGCGGCGGTACGACGGAATCATTCTGGATCCGCCGAAATTCGGTCGCGGGCCCAAGGGAGAAACCTGGCGCATCGAGGAAGGGCTGCCCGGCCTGATCGCAGACTGCCGGCAATTGCTGGATGCCGAAAGCCGCTTCCTGTTTCTGACGGTTTATGCCGTGCGCATGAGCTCGCTTGCCATCGGGGGCCTTCTGGCAGACGTTTTTGCCGACCTGCCCGGGAAGGTGGAGCACGGCGACCTTGCGGTGCAGGAGGACGGCCCCGATGGCCGCCTGCTCCCTACCGCAATCTTCGCACGCTGGTCCAACCCCTAGGTCTGTCGAAGCCGGTCAGGCGGCGCGCAGGTCCGCCAGGAAGCTTTTGATCCGCGCGGCATTATAGCCCACGTCGCTCACGCCCACCCGGCTGACAGAGCGCATGTCCACGCGGGTGGAGCCGTCGGCAACCGCAGTGACCTCCACCACCACATCATCGTAGAAGCGCACGTATCCCGCGGTAGCCGTGGCTTCCAGGATGCCTGCTTCGGGGTCTGCATCGACGATCTCCCAGCCGCGTGCTTCTGCCAGGGCGCGGGCATTGGCCAGCACTTCGCGCGGCGGCTTGTCGATGATGACCGGTTCGATATCGGAATAGGATTCCTCGTGGAAAGCGCGCCACTCTTCCTGCGTGAAGGGGCCGGTGCTCACCTCTTCCACATCCAGCGTGACGAATTGCGGCGGATCGTCCAGGTCGGTGGTGATATCGTGGATCGGCGGTACGCTGCCGCCGGGGATGATAAGCAGGGCGTAGATTGCCGCCAGCAGCGCGCCTGAAAGTATGGTGCCCACAAACAGCTTTGCCACCTCTCCCGTGCTGCGCCAGAAGGCGAAGCCCAGCCCCAGCAATCCGATCAAGCGTGAGCGCGCGTGCCGGGTTGAGCGACATGTAAAACGGACCGAACCCGGCAATCTTGTCGATAATGTCGTACCGGGCCAGCGTGGCCGCTCCCAACACGATCACGATGATGATGATCGCACCGCCCAGCACGAAAATGCCCAGCCACCGGACGGCTTTCACGCTCTTGGGGTCAGCCGGGCCCTTGCGGTTCGCTCCTGCTGCCGGTGCCCTTGTCTCGCCTGCTTCGGCCATGATCCACGTCCCTTTTCCTGTTGCCTGCAGGATTGACCCTAAATCGCGCGCCCGGTCAACTGCGGCCATTGGTCCATGCCGCCAGCCCCGCTCTGAAATCGTTGACTGTGTCTGTTTTCTTGCCAATCGCGCCGCAGCCTGTAATCACGCGGGCCATCATGGCAGACAGCCTTCATCTCGAACTCGTCGATTTCGTGCACATGGTGCACACCGGTATCTATTCGGAGGAGACCGGCCAGCCGCAGCCGCTGCGCTTTTCCATTCGGGTGAAGCTGAAGGTGGAACCGCGTTACGATCCCGATACGCCGCTGGATGCCAGCAAGAATTACATGGACCTGAAGTTCGCCTGTTCCGATTCGCTGGGCGACCGGCATTACAAGCTGATCGAGGCCGTGGCAGACCATGTTTGCGAAACTTTGTTCTTGCAGGATAGCCGCGTGGAAGAGGTCAGCGTGAAGATCGTGAAACTGGCATTATCCGAAGCGGACGAGCAAATCGGCATCACCCTGCTGCGGGAGCGCAGGTAATGGCCCTGGTACGCATCGAGGCGCGCGAACTGCCCGCTGCCCCGCTGGATGCTGCGGCATCTTTCCATGCCCGCATCCTGCCCGAGGCGCGACGCGCGGCGGGCAGCGACATGGTGCTGCTGTTCGACCCTGCCGATCATACCCATGAAACATGGCGCCGCGCCGCGGTGGAGGAACTGGCGCGCGAGGCCGCGCCGTGCCGCGTGAACGGAGCGGTTGGCGGATCGTCGGACGGGGTAGAATCCCTGTGCGATTACCTCGACAACGCGCCCGGCGTAACGGGGCAGGTCTTCGCCGTGGATGGCAATTCCGGCAAGGATGACTAGGTTGAGCACTGGATGACTTGTTCCGAACCCCTTGTCGACGCCTTCCAGCGGCGCATTTCCTACCTTCGCCTGTCGGTGACGGATCGCTGCGACCTGCGCTGTTCCTATTGCATGCCGGAGCGGATGACCTTCCTGCCCAAGAAGGAAGTGTTGAGCCTGGAAGAACTGCACAAGCTGGGGCTGGCGTTCATCGATCGCGGGATAACCAAGATCAGGCTGACCGGTGGAGAGCCGCTGGTGCGGCGCGATGTAATTGAACTGGTACAGGCGCTGGGCCGTAAGCTGGGAGATGGGCTGGACGAGCTTACGCTCACCACCAATGGCACGCGGCTGGAGGAATTTGCGCAGCCCCTGTTCGAGGCGGGAGTGCGCCGCGTGAATGTCTCGCTCGACACGATGGACGGCGAGTTGTTTCAGACCCTTTCACGCAGGGACAGGCTGGTGCAGGTGCTGCGCGGGATTGCCGAGGCCAGGCGCGCCGGATTGCAGGTGAAGATCAACACCGTTGCCCTGAAGGGCATCAACCAGTCTGAAATCCCTTTCCTGGTGGAATGGGCGGGAACGCATGGCCACGACATGACGCTGATCGAAGTCATGCCGCTGGGCGAAGTGGATGGCGAGCGGGTGGACCATTACCTGCCGCTGCCTGCCGTGCGAGACGAGCTTGAGCAGCGTTTCACCCTTACCGACATTGGCGACAATACCGGCGGCCCTGCGCGCTATGTGCGGGTAGAGGAAACCGGCGGTCGGCTGGGCTTCATCACTCCGCTCACCAACAATTTCTGCGCCACCTGCAACCGTATTCGCGTGACCGCGACGGGACAGCTTTATGCCTGCCTGGGCGGGGCGGAGAAGGTGGATTTGCGCGCTGCGCTGCGCTCCGACACGCCGGAAGAGAACCTTGCCGCCGCGCTGGACGAGGCGATGCGGATCAAGCCCGAGAAACACCATTTCCGGATCGAGGAAGGCGCTGCTCCCGCGCAGCCGCGCCATATGTCGATGACCGGCGGCTGATGGGCGTTGCCGTCATCTTCATCGGCAAGCTGGCCGATCTGGCCGGAGAGGCCGAGCGCGAGATACCCGCGCCGCTCGATTGGGCAGGGCTCGTCTGCGCCCTTGGCGCAGATCTGGCCGAAGCCGCCCAGGACGAGCGCACGAAGATCGCATTGAATGGCGAAGTGCTGGCCGACAAGGGAGCGCTTTCCGCCCAGGACGGCGACGAGATCGCGCTGCTGCCGCCTGTATCGGGCGGCTGACATGGCGCGTGACGTGCAATTGCTGGCCAAGGGTTTCTCGCCCGGCAAGGCGCTCGGCCTGTTTGCGAAAGCGCATCCGGAAGCGGGTGGTATCGCCAGCTTCGTGGGCAAGGTGCGGCCCGACAAGGATGTAAAAGTCCTCGAACTTATCCATTACGATCGTCTGACGTTGCCCGGCATGGAAAAGCTGGCGGAGAACATCGAGGGGCGCTGGCAACTCGACGGGCTGCTGATCCATCACCGCACCGGCCACATGCGCCCGGGCGCGCCGATCGTGCTGGTGGCTGCCGCCGCGCGCCATCGCCGCGCTGCCTTCGATGCGGTGGATTTCGCGATGGATCACCTGAAATCGCGCAGCTGGTTCTGGAAACGCGAGAAGCGCGGCTCCGGCAAGGATGGCGGCTGGCACTGGATCGAACCACGCGAAGAAGACCACACAGACGCAAATCGCTGGGATATTTGATACCGGTCAAAGCGGGCCGGTGAATAACAGGGCATTACCTTCTCGAGACAGGAAGGAATGCAATCATGGTCCAGAAACTTACCCGCGAGACAATTGCCCAGAACGCCGATATCCGGATCGAAGCGCCGCGCGTTGCCGCGCCCACGGATCGAACCTTCGAACTGCCCACTGGGCTCTACGTTGCCACCGTGGCGCTGTTCCTGGGCTTTATCGGGACCCTTGCACTCGGCTTCTCGAGTCCGGCAATGGTGATCCCGTTCGTGATCTTTGGCCTCTTCGTTGTCGCGTTCTTCGGCGTTCCGGCAATCTGGACGCGCCTTGCCCCCGATACCAGAAGCAAGCCCAAGACCTGGGCGCGTTTCCAGCGCGAAGGCATCATGACCGCCTACGGCCGCACCACCGCCCGCGACGCCACGGTGCAAGTGCTGATCCTGCCTACGCTGATCTTCGTATGGGGCATCATCATGGTGACGATCGCCGCGCTGGTCTGACGACTCGCGCCTTTCCGAAGGCGCTCCAGCGAAAATCTTGCAGTTGTGCGGGGTCGAGGATTTCGGCCCCGCGCGGCATCTCGGCCTTCTGCAGGCCGGAAGGCTGCGAATCGACAAGCGTCAAAAAGTCACATGCGGGAAACGGGGGTGCTTTTCACACCATCGGCAGCCGCAAGCTGGAGTTCTAGCCCGCCACCGTCGCCAGCAGCGACCCGATCACGGCATCTTCCTCGGCCACCAACGCGTCGATATCGCTGCGCACGGCAGTTATCGAATCGGTCGATTGCGCAGAGGTGGCGGCCTCGACAAAGATCCGGTCCAGATCGGCGAGTGCGATCATCGCCTCGCTGCGGGTGCTCTCCAGGTCGGCGATGGCCACTTGCGCGACGGCCCAGCGCTCACTTCCCCGCGCGGCACCGCTGGCGGCTGCCGCCAGCGTGCGTGCCCTTGGCGCGGCGGCCAGAAATTCCGCATGGGCGGCGCGCGCCGTGGCTTCCAGCTCTTCGAGAGTTGCGAGCGTGGCCGGTGCAGGAGGAGGCGGAGGAGGGGCAGGTTCAACCTCCATCGCGCCGCCCATCCGCTCGATATCGCGGGTGGCCAGCGTGGGGTACCCTTCTCCGGTTGCGGCACAGGCGGCAAGCAACGGAAAAAGGGCGAGAGAGAAAAAGACCGACGAAGAGAGGCGGGGGACTTGCACCATATGCGCCTTTCTCTACATTCGTCCCCGAAAGCTTTCCAGCGTGCATTTTGGTCTTTGATTCGGCCATGTGACGGTTGACAGCTATCAGCGCTTCGCCTAACGGCAGCGCTCTTTCCGGTGCCCTGCGGGCGCCTTTTTTGTCGTTGCTGTGGATTGGCCTGGGATAAGCTTGGGCAGGTGTGCAGCTGAAGACACCAGATAAACGGATTTGAGCACCATGTTCGCAGTAGTGCGCACGGGCGGCAAGCAGTATCGCGTCGCCGAAGGAGACAAGATCGCAGTCGAGAAGCTGGCGGGTGACGCTGGCGACACGATCGTGCTGGAAGATGTATTGCTGGCCGGCGAAGGCGCCGACATGGCCGATGCATCCAAGGTTACGGTTTCGGCTGAAGTAATCGCCCAGGCCAAGAGTGAGAAGGTGACCGTTTTCAAGAAGCGTCGCCGTCACAACTATCGCCGCAAGAACGGCCATCGCCAGCAGATGACTCTGCTGCGCATCGTGGGTGTCGGCGAAGGCAAGGCTGCCGCGAAGAAGGCACCGGCCAAGAAGGCTGAAGACGCGCCGGTGAAGGACACCTCCGAGGAGAAGGCCGCGCCGAAGGCGCGCAAGGCCGCTCCTGCAAAGGAAGGCGCCGGCGCCGCGAAGAAGGAAGCGGCTGCGAAGAAGCCTGCGGCCAAGAAAGCAGCCCCCAAGAAAGCTGCTGCGACCAAGAAGAGCGCCGACACGTCGGCCGACAAGAAGTAAGGATTTCGAACCATGGCACATAAAAAAGCAGGCGGTTCATCGCGTAACGGTCGCGACTCAGCAGGTCGCCGCCTTGGTGTGAAGAAGTTCGGCAGCCAGGATGTGATTCCGGGCAACATTATCGTGCGTCAGCGCGGCACGAAGTTCTATCCCGGTGTCAATGTCGGCATGGGCAAGGACCACACGCTGTTCGCGCTGGAAGCGGGCAAGGTCCGTTTCCACGACGGTAAGCTCGGCCGCAAATACGTATCGGTCGACGCGATGGCGCAAGCCGCCGAATAACCGGATGACTCGATAAAGGGGCCATCCACCGGGATGGCCTCTTCGAGCCTCAGACGCTCGAAAATTGGAAGGAGATGGGGCCGCCCCGTCTCCTTTTTTGATTCTCCTTTCATAGCAGCCTGCTCAATCGGGCAGACTTCGTTCTGAAACACCGACGGTCCAATGGAGGCGGGCATTCGGTATTGGGGAGAATAACAATGTTCATGCGTACCGAACGGCTGTTCCTGCGGCCGGTTTTTCCCGAAGACTGGCGCGATGTGTATCGCGGCATCGCCGATTTCGGCGTCGTCAGCATGCTGGCACGCGCGCCGTGGCCCTACCGCCCGGCAGATGCGATGGTGCATTGCCGCAAGCCCGCGCCTGCCGGCAGCATGACATTTGCTGTCACTTTGCCCGAACTTTCCGGCGCACCTGTGATCGGGCAAATCGGCATCGAACCCGATGCAGAAGGGCACGAACTGGGCTACTGGATCGGGCGCCAGTGGCAGCGGCGTGGCTATGCCAGCGAGGCTGTGCGCGGTGTGCTGGACATCGCGGCGGCGCTGGGCGTGGAGCATGTCAATGCCGGCCACTACCTGGACAACTTGGCCAGCGGCAAGGTTCTGAAACGCAATGGTTTTGTCGAAACCGGCGAGATCAGGCCCACAGCATGTGCGGCCCGAGGCGGCGAGGTCGTTTTTGCCCGGCGCTATCTTTGTAACCTCACCCAAGAAGCGACAGTGCCCGGCGCACAGGCAGCCTAGGATGCGCCGTGTCTGCCGTCATTCGGCAGGCACGGTCGTCGCTTCTTCGGAGCTATCGGATTTTTCGAACCTGGCGATCAGGTGCCGGTCGTCATGGTCCCATGGATGGAAGCCGGGGCGGAAATAGCCCAGCCATGACGGCACGATCTTGCGCAGGATTCCGGGCTTGCCGAACAGGTAGCTGACGAGGCCCCACTTCGCCCGCCATCCTGTTATGCCATCCTGTGCCAGCAACTCGGCGGCATCGGTGGTGCGGTTCTTCAGGAAGCGGAAGGTGACCAGCACCATGATGATGCTGCGCATCCGCCATCGCTTGATTGCCGACCAGTCGCGCGTGGCATTCAGCCAGGTGTCGTATGCGACGCCCTTGTGCTCGATTTCTTCAACAGCGTGCCACAACCATAGCTCGGGATCGCCCATGCCCGCTGTGGCCAGCGATCCCGGATGCTTCAGGAACTGGTGCGCGAACATGGCGGTGAAATGTTCCAGCGCGCAAGTGATCGCCAGCTGTACGATGGGCGGGGCGGACAACGTCTCGTCGACAAGGCGGTTGACCCTGGAGGTGATGTTGGAAAGGTCGTAACCCGCTTCTTCCACCGCGCGATTGAACGCGATGTGCTCTCGCGTATGGTTCACTTCCTGCCGGATGAAATCGCGGATTTCGCCCGCCAGCTTCTCCGGCACGCCATCGCGATGGGCCTTCACCGCCTCGATGAACATCGCCTCGCCACGCGGAAAGCTGCAGGAAAGGGCGGCAAACCATGCCGATGCCACCGGATCCATACCGCGTCGGCGTTTCTGGCCGCGGTCGAAGCGGCGGTTGCGTACTGTTAGCCGGTGGTCTTGCGGGGTGCTTGCTTGCCACGGGGAATATGCAGTCATATCACGAACCGATCTGAAAACTGTCGCAGGGTCAATTTAGGGAAACTTACATCAGTGTCAATAAGGAAGAGGCTGAGCCCCGAGGAGAGCCGCGCGGCAGCACTTGAGGCCGCCCGTGCGCTGTTGATAGAGACCGGTCCGCAAAGCGTCACCCTGAAGGCCGTGGCCGCGCGCGTCGGGCGCACCCATGCCAATCTCCTGCACCATTTCGGCTCCGCCTCCGGGTTGCAAAAGGCGCTGGCCGGTCATCTGGCGCAAACCGTGTGCGACACGATCGGAGAGGCCGTGCGCGCCACCCGCGCCGGCATCGGATCCCCGCGCGAAGTGGTGGACCTGACCTTCGATGCTTTCGGGCGCGAGGGTGGGGGCGCGCTGGCCAGCTGGATGCTGGCGTCGGGAAATGAGGATGCGCTGAACCCGATTGTGGAGACAATCCATGCGCTGGTGGACGACCTGAATCCCGGGGAATGCTGCGACGATACCGAGCCTTCGATGCATGATACCACCTTCTCGCTCGTGCTGCTGGCACTTGGCGATGCGCTCATGGGGGAACAACTGGCCGAATCGCTGGGCGTTCAGCGCACGACCGCGCGCGATCGTGCGGAATCGATGATGATCGCGGCATTAAAGGCCAGCGGCATTACCGTATAGGCTATTCGGACGGGGTCAGATCCAGCCAGTCCGGGGCAAGCTCTGCCGGAATATCGGCCACCCGCAGGTGATCCACCGCATATCCCAGCTCGTCATGCGACGCCTTGCGCCGTTTCTCCTGAGACGAATCGAGGGGGACGACCACCAGCCGGCGGTTCACCTTCTGTCGCCAGTTCATGCGCGCGGTGTTCTCCTGCCCGATATAGCAACCCTTGTTGAAGCTGACGCCGTTCAGCTCAACTGCATTGGTTTCCAGCCAGAGGATATCGCCCAGCTCGTCTCGTCCTTCCGGGACGCCGAGAGAGAGGCGATGTCTGCGCCACGCGTCATCCGCCACGGACTCCGATGCGTGTTCCGCGCCATCGACATTGGCAAGCCAGCGATAGCCGAGAGCAGGCAGGCGCGGATCGGGTGACGCACCGTCGCGCGGGGCGATCTGCCAATGCACCGCCAGCGATGGGTCGACCGCGATGTCGATCTTGCGGCGGAGACGATAGAGCGAGAGGCGCTTCACCAGTTCTTCGGCTACATCCGCCTCGCAATCGAGCAGGATGTTGTCACCCCCCGCGTCATCATCGCGCCACACGATCATGTCGAACATGGTCTTGCCCTGCGCGGTCAGCAGCGCGGCATAGACCGGCAGGTTCCCGGTGACATCATTGGTCAGCAGGCCTTGCAGGAAGGCAGCGGGATCTTCTGATGCGTCGGAGGATGAAAGGCGCACCACGGCGCGGCTGGCAAGGTGGGATGAACTCATGGGTGACAGATAGGGCGGCGGCAGCCATAGGCAATGCAATGGCATCGCAATACGAACAGCTGGTATTTTCGGGCGGAGGCATTCGCTGCTTCTGGCACGGCGGATTCCTGAGCGAAGTGGGATGTTACGAGGATTTGCGCCCCGACCGCATCAGTTGCGTTTCGGGCGGAGCCCTGAGTGCCGCCAGCTGGATTGGCGGGCGGGAGGACGACCTGCTGGCCGTGATGCACGAGGCATTCCTGCAGAACGATTCCAATCTCGACGCTGGCAAATCCAATTTCACGCCCCACCAGGAAATCTACCGCGACGTGGTGGACGTCACCTTGGACAAGGAGGCGATCGAGCGGGTCGCCGAAGGGCCAGAATACGAAGTCGCGCTATCTGTTCCGCCCGAACAGATAGCGCCTCACCTGTCGGCACTCCTGTATGGCGTGCTCTACAAGCTCGACCAGGCGGTTCGCTCCACACCCCATCTTCGCGTGCCGCGCCATGCAGGCCTGCGCGAATTGCGCGTGGATGCAAGGCAGGCGGCGCGCGACGGCAATCTGGTGGATTTGATCTGCGCCGCCGCCACCATCCCGCCGGTGTTCGATGTGCCCCGATGGCAGGATTGCCGCGTGCTGGATGGCGGGATGCTGGACAAGGCCCCGCTGCCGAAAGACTGTCGCGGAGAGACGCTGGTCCTGCTGACATCGCGCTATCGCCGTTGCCCCGAGGTGGCAGGCCGCACCTATGCCCAGCCCAGCAACGAAGTGGCGGCGGACAAGATCGACTTTACCGATGCCAGCAAGGTAACGCGCACCTGGGACCAAGGCGTGCGGGATGGCAAGGCATGGCTGGCGAAGCAGGCCCGCGCGGATTAAAGACCCCCTACATGACCGATTCCCTCACCATCCGCCGCCCCGATGACTGGCACGTCCACCTGCGCGATGGTGCCATGCTGGAAGCAGTAGCAGGCCACACCGCGCGCCAGTTTGCCCGTGCGATCGTGATGCCCAATCTCTCGCCACCGGTGACCAATGTCGCCTTGGCCACGGCCTATCGCCAGCGCATTGTCGCAGCGGTACCCAAGGGCGTGGACTTCACGCCGCTGATGACCTGCTATCTCACCAACAACACCGACCCTGAAGAAGTGCGGCGCGGGTTCGAGGCAGGCGTCTTCACCGCGGCAAAGCTGTATCCCGCCGGTGCCACCACCAATTCCGACAGCGGCGTGACGGACGTTGCCAATATCCGCGGCGTTCTGGAAGTGATGGCAGAGATCGGCATGGTGCTGTG
Source organism: uncultured Alphaproteobacteria bacterium (assembly GCA_963783265.1). GTDB lineage: Bacteria > Pseudomonadota > Alphaproteobacteria > Sphingomonadales > Sphingomonadaceae > Alteraurantiacibacter. Next base: position 224,605 of record CAWAMU010000007.1, read on the forward strand.
CGTGCATGGCGAAGTGACGAATGCCGATGTCGATATTTTCGACCGAGAGGCAGTGTTCATAGAGCGTGTGCTGGCCCCCTTGTTGGCAGACTTGCCACAGCTGAAAGTGGTATTCGAACACCTCACCAGCGAAGAGGGCGTGCAGTTTGTCGAGAGTGCGGGCGAGAATGTCGCCGCCACCATCACGCCGCAGCATCTCCATATCAATCGCAATGCCATGCTGGTGGGCGGGATGCGACCGCACGCCTATTGCCTGCCCGTGGCCAAGCGTGAGAAGCACCGACTCGCGCTACGCCGTGCGGCCACCAGCGGAAGCGCTAAATTCTTCCTCGGCACCGACAGTGCGCCTCATGCACGCGAAGCGAAGGAAAGCGCGTGCGGCTGCGCGGGTATCTTCAACGCACCCTTCGCGCTGGAGAGCTATCTCGCCGTGTTCGAGGAAGAGGGTGCGATAGGCCGGTTCGAAGGGTTTGCTTCGGAACACGGCCCGCGCTTCTACGGTCTGCCGGTGAATGAAACACGCGTTACGCTGGAACGGACCGATTGCACCGTGCCTGCACATATCGAGGCGGACGGCACGCAATTGGTGCCGTTCCACGCCGGGGAGACCCTGCACTGGCGCTTCGCCGGCTAGCGCCCGCAGTTATTGCGGCGTTACGCCCCGCCCCAGGCGGGCCTTGCGCGCCTTGTTGGCAGAATGCAGCAAGTCCCAGGTGAACAGCGCAATGGCCGTCCATATCAGGGCAAAGCACACCAGCTGCGCGGGCTTAAGATCCTCGCCGAACACGGTAAGCCCCAGCACAAACACGATGGTGGGCGAGATGAATTGCAGGAAGCCGCTGGTAGTGTAGGGCAGTGCGCGCGCTGCGGTGGCAAACAGCAGGAGGGGAATGGCCGTTATCGGCCCTCCCGCGACAATGGCCAGCGTTTCCACGGTATCGCGGCCCAATGTCAGCCCGTTCCCCGCAGTGCCATGCCATGCAAGATAGCCCGCTACAAATGGCAACAGGATGATTGCTTCCGTGGTGAGACCGATCAGCGGACCTGCTGCCACCGTCTTGCGCAACAGGCCGTAAATGCCGAATGTCGTCCCCAGCAGGAGGCTGATCCACATGGTGGTGAGCGCGCCGGCCGCCAGTGCTGCCACGCCCATTGCTGCGAGGGCGACCGCTACGGTCTGGAGCCTGTTCATCCGTTCCTTCAGGAATACAAAACCCAGCAGCATCATGTTCAGCGGCAGGATGTAATAGCCAAGGCTGGCCGCGTAGACATATTCGTTCTGGATGGCCCAGACATAGCCGAACCAGTTGATCGCTATCATGCTGGCGCTGGCCATCAGTGTCATCAGGGTGCGCTTGTTCAGAAGCGTCTGCTGCAACTGGCGCAGCATACCGGAACGAACGACGAAGAACAGGCAGACGGGCAGCGTAAAAAGGGTGCGCCAGGCGACGTATTCCAGCGGCGGCACGTCAATCACCAGCAGCAGGTAGATCGGCATCGATCCCCAGATCGCATGTGTGCACAGCGCGAGAATCAAGGCGCGCTGTCGACTGGTCTGATTTTCGCCCATTGTCATGTCCTAATGCGGGATGCCGCGCGGAGCCAAGGGAATCGTCCGGGTTCTTGCGGGTAATTATCTTGTTTTGAACAATTCATACGTTGCGTCTTGTTCAGGTACTGGCCACTATAAACGCATTTCGAATCAGAGACATGGATAAGTGTCACCGGATCGGCGTTGTTCGCCCCTGTGGGCAACGCCGAAGCGCGATCCTTCGGGTCGTGTAAAAGGGGGATCGCGCCGAGGCGCCCGGATCTAGCGGTCCGGGCGCCTTGTACGTTCCGGGATGCGGAAGCCTGGGCCGGTTCTTCGTTCAGGCGTCCTTGAAGCCCACGCCCACGCTGGCGCGCGGTTGCTCCATCTCTGTACTGGTAACGGGATAGGCGCAGTAATCGGCCGCGTAATAGGCGGCGGGGCGATGGTTGCCCGAAAAGCCGATACCGCCGAAAGGCGCGGCGCTGGATGCGCCGTTCGTGGGGCGATTCCAGTTCACGATGCCGGCGCGGATATTGGCCCAGAAACGGTTATACTGCTGGGGCTCTCCGCCGATAAGGGATGCGGACAGGCCGAAACGGGTGTTGTTCGCCTCGGCAATCGCCTCGTCGAAGTCATCCACCTTGATAACCTGCAGCAATGGCCCGAACAGCTCCACGTCGGGGCGCTCTGCCATGGCAGTCGTGTCGATGATGGCGGGTGAGAGGAAGGGCCTGTCGTCGGACAATCGCCGCATGTGGCTGATCGCCTTGCCGCCGTTGGAGAGCAGGTAGAGGAAGCTCTCCGTCAACTGGTCCGCGGTATCGTTGTCGATTACCGTGCCCATGAACGGTTGCGGTTCGTCAAACGGTGCGCCCACGATAATGCGGCCAGCCAGCGCCTTTACCGCGGCCACGGCCTCGTCATACATGGAAGCCTTCACGATCAGCCGCCGTCCGGCGGTGCAGCGCTGTCCTGCGGTGGTGAAGGCCGACTGGATAATCAGCGCGGCAGCGTCCGCAATCTTGGGGGTATCCCACAGCACGATGGGATTGTTCCCGCCCATTTCCAGCGCCACGATCTTGCCCGGATCGGTGGCCAGCTTGCGATTGATGGCAATGCCGACCTGGGCCGAGCCGGTGAACAGAACGCCGTCGACCCCCGGATGCGCCACCAGCGCCTTGCCCTCGTCCGGTCCGCCGATCAGGCATTGCACCAGGGCATCGGGAATGCCCGCCTGGGCGAAATAGCTCACCAGCTTCTGCCCGACTGCGGGTGTCTTTTCCGAGGGTTTGAAGACGATCGCGTTGCCTGCGATCAGCGCGGGAATGATGTGCCCGTTGGGAAGATGGGCGGGGAAATTGTACGGCCCCAGCACCGCCATCACGCCGTGCGGCTTGTGGCGCAATGCGGCGGTTCCCTGCAAGGCGCTGTCCAGCTTTCGCTGGCCGGTGCGCTCGGCATAGGCCTTTATCGAGATATCGACCTTGGCGATTACCGCCGCGACCTCTGTTCGGGCTTCCCACATGGGCTTGCCCGTCTCGCGCGCGATCAGTTCGGCAAAGCCATCCTGATCTTTCTCCACATGGATGGCAAAACGGCGGACAAGTTCGATCCGTCTTGACAGCGGTTCTGCCGCCCAGGCCGGCCAAGCCCGCCTCGCGCGGCCGACGAGTTCATCGACATCGCCGTGCATTCCGCGCCACAATTCACTGCCCGAAGCGGGTTCGTAAGAGATCAATTCCGGGGTCTGGGACAAGGCATCACGCCCTTCGTTAAAAAGTTTATGTCGCGAGCCTTAGAGAAAGTAACGGTTATGCGCAAAGTAGCGGTTAACGCGGGTGGTTAAACCCCCGTTGTAATAACGGATTGCGGCCGCAGGATTTGCTGAGGACCGGCCCGACCAGAACCAATGCCGGGGCGAATCAGTTGCACGGCCCCAGACGGCGACCGGTGACATCGAAGGTCATTGTCATCGCACCCATGCCCATGTCGCCCTGCATCGACATCGTCATGTCGTAGGTGGAAGCGGTGTAGGTGCCGTCCATGGTCATGTTCATCACGCCCTGGTCATTGTCGCACTGGGCCACGGCGTGGATGTTGCCGCCGGCCATCTCGAATTCACTATAGCGGCATTCCCCGTTGGTCTCCTCGAACACCCGCTGGGGCGAATTGTCGAGATCGTCCTGTGTCACGCAGTTTTGCGCGGTGATGCCTTCGCCGCCCATGATCTGGCGCATCATGTCCGCAGCTTGCGGGGGCAATCCGGATGGAAGCTGGATATCCGTCATGCGGCTGGTCGCCTCCCAATTGCCCGGCTCTATGGCATAGGCCGACGTGGCGATGGCAAGAGCGGCGAGACCGGCGATTGCATATTTGCGCATTGGTAGTTCCCCTTCACGACTGGAATCGAACAGGCAGAGCGTATCACCACCGGGCAATTTGCGCGAATCAGCCGGTGTGCCCACGCGGTTCCGGTGCTTCGCCAAGCGCCTCTCCCATGCGCCGGATGCGGGAGATTTTCTCTTCCAGCGGGGTCCAGTCGTCTCGCTCGTCGATGGCGGACCACAGCGTTTCCACCTCGTCGATCAGCATGGTTTCGGGCTGACCGTCGCTCCAGTATTCGTGAGAGCAATCGAGCGGTTCGAAGCCTTCCAGCGCATCGCCCAGCGCATCGGCGGCTGCACGGCCGCCGCGATGGCGATAAAAGAATGCGTCAGGCCCAATTCCGCCTTCGCGCATCGCGCGTTCGGCAACGTTTATCAGGGCGGCGTCTTTCTCCAGCCCGCGGGAGACGACGCCCAGTCGCCAGCAGAACCGGCGAGCCATGGCGGCGTGATACAGCGGGCCGAACCGCTCCAGCGCGGCAACCAGCGGCTCTGCCTCCACCAGCGGACGCAGGGCGATGGCGAACTGGCCAAGGTTCCAGCGAATCGCCTCGGGTTGGCGGCCAAAAGCGTAGAGGCCCGTCTGGTCGAAATAGGCGGCGGTGAAGCCCGGATCCCATGCGGGCAGCCAGCGCCACGGGCCGTAGTCGAAGCTTTCACCGGTGATGTTCATGTTGTCGGTGTTCAGCACGCCGTGGACGAAGCCGGCCACCATGTAGCTGGCGGCAAGGTCGGCCATCCTCTCCGTCACCTGGTGCATCATCACGATCGCGGGATGATCGCGGCCTGGCGCATCCTCGGGCGGTTGCGGGCCGGGATAGGTGGCGAGGCAATAATCGACCAGCCGGGCAAGGTGGTCGTTCTCCTCCAATGCCATCAGCCGCTGGAAACTGCCGATGCGGATATGCCCGTGGCTGAGGCGTACCATCACGGCAGAACGGGTGGGGGAGGGTTCATCCCCGCGTTCCAGCGCTTCGCCGGTTTCGATAATCGAGAAGGTCTTGGACGTATTCGCGCCCAACGCTTCCAGCATCTCGGTGGCCATGATCTCGCGCACGCCGCCTTTCAGTGTCAGGCGTCCATCCGCCGTGCGACTGTAGGGCGTGGTGCCGCTGCCCTTCGTGCCGCAATCGAGCAGGCGTCCCTGCGCGTCGCGCATCTGGGCAAACAGGAAACCGCGTCCATCGCCGATCTGCGGGTTGTAACTGCGAAACTGGTGTCCGTGATACCGCAGCGCCAGCGGTTGGGGCAAATTATCCGGCAGCGGAGTCGAACTGGCCGAAATGGCGGACCCATTCATCGTCCGAAAGGGTGTGCAGGCCCACCGATCTGTCCCACCGCCGATTGCGAAAACGCAGGACGTGCCGAGGAAACTCCGCCGCTGCGACTGGGTCAGCGAGGAAATCCGCCACCTCCTCGATTTGTGTGTCGGGAGTGTATTCAGCCGGTTGCGGTTCGTGTCGCATGCATCCATTAGTGGCGCTTCGCAGGTCCTGCCGCAAGGCGGGTGGAGCAAAGGGGCAGAAATTGAGCGACGCCGCCTACTCGGTCGGTACATGGAAAAGCGGTGACGGGCTTACCCTGCATTACCGCGATTATCCGGGCCGGGAAGACCGCCCGCCGATCCTGTGCATCCCCGGCCTGACCCGCAATGCCCGCGATTTCGAGCCGGTGGCAGAAGCCTTTGCCGGTGAATGGCGCGTGATCTGTGCAGACCTGCGCGGGCGCGGGGAAAGCGATTACGCCAAGGATCCTTCCAGCTACACGCCTGCCAATTACGTGGAGGATGTTTCTGCCCTGATAGAGCAGGCTGACCTTGGCAAGGTGGTGGCCATCGGCACATCGCTTGGCGGGATTGTCACCATGCTGCTGGCGGCGGCGGATGCAAGCAGGCTGGCGGGCGCGGTGATCAACGATATCGGGCCGGTTATCGAGAAAGACGGGCTGGAGCGTATTCGCGATTACGTGGGGCAGGGCCGCAGCTATCCCACCTGGATGCACGCGGCATGGGCGATGAAGGACAGCGCCGCCCACGTTTATCCCGGCTACGGCATCGAGGACTGGCTGCGCTATACCAAGCGGCTGATGTGCGTATCGGGCAATGGCCGCATCACCTTCGATTACGACATGAAGATCGCCGAACCCTTCAGCCAGCCGGGCGAAGACATGGGGCTGGACCTGTGGCCGGCGCTCAAGGCACTGGAAGGACGCCCGTTGCTGGCGCTGCGGGGCGAATTGTCCGATTTGCTGTCGGATGCGACTTTCCGGCGCATGGAAGCCGAAATTGCCGGGATGGAAACCGTCACCGTGCCCGGCGTAGGCCATGCCCCCACGCTGGAAGAACCCATCGCGCTGGAAGCCATCGCAAGGTTGCTGGGGAAGGTTGCATGAGCAGGACGCCCAAAATCCTTCACCTGCATTCTACCTTCGACACAGGTGGCAAGGAATTACGCAACGTCCGCCTGATCAACGAGTGGGGGAAGGACGTCGATCATGCCATCGTCTCCGGCGATCTGGACAAGCGCGGTGCGGCGGCGCTGATCGGCAAGAAGGCGCGCGTTTCGTGGCCGAAGTTCCCCTCCTTGCAGGGCAAGCCCATGCCTGGGCGGCTGGTGGCGCTGGCCAAGGCGATGGCAGGGTATGACCTGGTCTGCACCTACAATTGGGGCGCAATCGACGCGGTGATGGCGCACACCGTCTTTGCCGACGCTTTCAAGCTGCCGCCGCTGGTGCATCACGAAGACGGCTTCAACGAGGACGAGGTCAGGAAGCTCAAGCGGCGGCGCAACTGGTATCGCAAGATCGCGCTGGGGCGCACCGCAGCGCTGGTGGTGCCTTCCTCCACGCTGGAAGACATCGCTTTGAACGTGTGGGACCAGCCGCGCGCCCGCGTGCGGCGCATTCCCAACGGGATCGACACCCGCGCCTATTCAGCGCCGCCAAAGCGCGACATCCTGCCGGGCCTCATCAAGCACAAGGACGAGTACTGGATCGGCACGCTGGCGGGCCTGCGCGCAGGTCAAACAGCTCGATGTGCTGGTGCGCGCGATGGACCGGTTGCCGCAAGAATGGCAACTGGTGATCGCGGGTGAGGGGCCGGAGCGCGAGGCGTTGCTGGCCGAAGCAGAGCGCATGGGCGTGGAGGACCGCGTCCACCTGCCCGGTTTCGTGGCGCAGCCTGCGAAGCTGATGGGGCTGTTCGATATTTTCGCCCTCTCCAGCCATTCGGAGCAGTTTCCCATTTCCGTCGTGGAAGCGATGGCCGCCGGGCTTCCGGTGGTCGCGCCGCGCGTGGGCGACATCGGCGCCATGGTATCCAGCGATAACGGCCCCGCGCTGGTCGATCCCGTAACGTCGGCGGAGAGCGAAGCGGCATTGGCCAGGTCGCTGGCCCGGCTGGCCGAAGATCCCGCGACGCGCAAGCGCATGGGGCAGGCCAACCGCCAGAAGGCGCGCGACGAATTCGACGAACGGCGCATGATCGAACGCTACCGCGCGCTTTACTGGGGTTTGATGCAGAAATATCCGCGCTCTCAGTAGCTTGGTCGCCTGCCGGGCACCGTTGGGCCTTCATGGGCCGTTCACGCGGGCGGGGACACTGCTTGCTCTTCGATTGAAATGCCTGTGCCATCCGTTAAAGAGCGCGGCTTGATATCCATTCCAGCACGATCGACACAAAGTGGCCAAAGCACCGACAAACACAAACGTACCTGCCAAGACTTCATCCCAGTCGAAGTCCAAGGACCGCGCCGATGCCGAGCAGGAAATGCTCATGCGCGAAGTGGACGAGGCCGTTCGCCAGGACGAGGTCGGCAATTTTGCAAAGAAGTACGGCTGGCCGCTGGGTATCGCTTTCGTGGTGGCCATGGCTGCATTCGGCGGGCTGCTGTTCTGGCAGGATCGGGGCGAAGGTGAACTGGAAGTCCAGTCAGAAGAGCTGGTGAAGGCGATTGACGAGCTGGAAGCGGGCAACACCGATATTGCCGATGGCGAGCTTGCGATGCTGGCCGAGGGCGAAGGTGGGGCGGCCATCATGGCCACCATGCTGCGCGCCGCGATCGCGCTGGAAAGGGATGACCCGGAAGCCGCTGCCGCAATGTATGACCAGGTTTCCGCCAATGACGACCTCTCAAGCGAAATGCGCGATATCGCCACGATCCGCAGCGTTGCTGCGCGGTATGACGAGATGGAGCCCCAGGCGGTGATCGACCGTGTCGGCCCGCTCGCCGTGCCGGACAATTCCTATTACGGCAGCGCGGGCGAACTGGTTGCCCACGCCTATCTCGACCAGGGCAAGCGGGCAGAAGCTGGCGCATTGCTGGCGGATATCGCGGGCAATGACGAAGTGCCCTCGAGCTTGCGCGCCCGTGCGCGAGAGCTGGCGGGTCTGCTGGGCGTCGATGCGATCGAGAATGTCGACGCCACCCTCGCCGAACTGACTGGCGAGCCTCTGGAAGAGCCTGACGCCGAGCTGGTAGAATAATAGCGAGTATGATGACGATGACGAAGCTGCGCCCCATGGCGACACGATTTGCAACCCCGATGATGGCCCCGGTGATGGCAAGCCTGCTGGCTCTGGCTCTTGCCGGATGTTCCGGGGGCCTGTTCGGCGGCGGCGGCGATGATGAGGACGCCACGCCCACGGTTGGCAATCGCATTCCGATCCTGTCGCGCATCGCCACCGATATCACCGCCGATCCGGCGCTGGCCGATGTGGCCGTCGTAGTGCCCCCTGCCACCACCAACGAAGCGTGGTCGCAGGCTGGCGGCAATGCTGCAAAGGTGGCCGGTCACGTCACCCTGTCCAACAACCCCACTCGCGCCTGGAGCGTCGACATCGAGGGCACGACCAAGACCCGCCGACTGGCCGCTGCGCCCGTGGTGGGCGGCGGCATGCTGTTCGCGGTGGACACCGCCGCCGTGATCTATGCCTTCGACGCCCAAACCGGCGCGCGCCTTTGGCGCCACGACATCGATGTTTCCGGCGATCTTCGGGATGCGACATTCGGCGGCGGTGCCGCCTATGACAATGGCCGCGTCTACGCCACCAATGGCGTTGGCGATGTGGTAGCGCTGGATGCGCAGACCGGGGCGGAAATCTGGCGCGTGAAGCCTGCCGGCCCGCTGCGCGGTTCGCCCACGCTGGCCTTCAACGAAGTGTTCGTGATGACGCAGGACAACCAGGTCTTCGCGCTGGATACAGACGATGGCAGCATCGTGTGGCAGCGCGCGGCGGCATCCGGCCAGTCCGGGGTGTTCGGCGTGGCCGCACCTGCCGCCGGGCAAGGCACGGTGGTTGCCGGCTTCTCCTCCGGCGAACTGGTGGCCTATCGTTACGAGAATGGCCGCGAGCTTTGGTCCGACGCGCTGGCCCGCACCTCCATCAGCACGCAGGTTGGCACCCTTACCGATGTCGACGCCGATCCGATTATCGACCAGGGCCGCGTCTATGCGCTGGGGCAGGGCGGCCGCATGGCAGCATACGAACTGCTGACCGGGCAACGCATCTGGGAACTGACGCTGGCAGGCATTTCCACTCCCACGGTGGTGGGCGAGTGGGTCTTCACCCTTACCGACGATGCGCAATTGCTCGCCATCCAGCGCAGCACCGGCCGCATCCGCTGGCTTAGCCAGTTGGAACGCTGGCGCGATGCGGAGGACCGCGAAGGTCCGATTTTCTGGACCGGCCCCGTGCTGGCCAGCGGTCGCTTGTGGATCGCCAGCAGTCGCGGCTACGTGAAAAGCGTGGACGTGATGACGGGCGAAGTTGCCGACTTCACCCGTCTCGACGATGGCGTGTCGCTGCCCCCGGTGGTGGCGAACAACATGCTGTATATCCTCGACGACAACGGCACGATCCACGCCTGGCGCTGAGGCCACGATCCAGCCTGGTGGTTATCAGCAAGACGGGTGCCTGACGGGGGCACCTGTTACCTGCCCTTTAACCCTTCCGCGCTACCCCGCTCTTGATGAGCGTGACCAAGCATTCCTCGCAGCCAGCAGTCAGCCAATCGGCCAGCCCACCGGTTAGCGATGTTTCCCCGTGGGTGGGCCTGGTCGGCCTGATCACGCTGTTGTCATGCATCCTGTTTGCGCGCAGCTGGCCTGAAATCTGCGAATATCTGGGCTGGCCCAGTGATCGCGGAAGACTTTCCGGCCCCAATGCGGCGCTGGCGGCCATGGTTTTAACCGGGCTTGCGATGGCCGCGTGGTCGGTGCTGGTGGAAAAGGTTCATCGCAATTCCTCAACCGGGATAGACTGGTCTCGCCGCCGTCCGGTTTCCGAAGTGCTCGATATCTCCATAACGAAGCTGGCGGGCCTGTGGGCGACCTGGTTCATCATCGGCGCGCTGTATATGCTGTGCCGTTGGTACTGGGACGGCAATTACCTGTTCGCGATGCGGGTGATCGGCTGGGCCATCGTGCCCATGTTCGTACTGTCGGTGCCCTATGTGGTCTGGCTCGACCGGGTGATGGTGAACCCGAAAGACCATTGCTGGCATTTCGGCGCCATGCTGGTGGGCCGCGAAGCCTGGGATGGCGAGCAGATCAGGAAGCACTGGCGCGCATGGATCATAAAGGGCTTTTTCAGCGCCTTCATGATCGGCATCCTGCCACCGGGATTTGCCGCCGTGGTGGAAGCCGATGCCTCTGCCTTGCTGGGCGATCCGGTGCGGTTGGGCGTGCTGCTGTTCGAGCTGTTGTTCGTGATCGACGTGCAGATCGGCACGGTTGGCTACCTGCTCACCCTGCGCCCGCTGGATGCGCATATCCGCAGCGGCAATCCTTTCCTGGCGGGCTGGGTGGCCGCGCTGCTGTGCTATCCGCCGTTCGTCTACGGCATCATGGGCGATGGCGGGGTGATCCAGTATGAATACAACACCGCCGACTGGGCGTTCTGGTTGGCCGACACCGGCCCGTTCCTCTATCTGTGGGCCGCGTGGCTGGTGTTTCTTACGGGGGTCTATGCCTGGGCCACGGTCGCTTTCGGAATCCGCTTTTCCAACCTAACCTATCGCGGTGTGATTACGGGCGGGCCCTACCGCTACACCCGCCATCCGGCCTATCTGTCGAAAAATGCGTTCTGGTGGTTCTGCTACATGCCCTTCCTCGTCACCTCGGAATCGATGGCGGACGCCATTCGCAACACCGTGTTCCTGGGCGTGGTGAGCGCGATCTATTACTGGCGGGCCCGCACGGAGGAAGCGCACCTGCTGGCCGAAGATCCGAAATACCGCGAATATTACGACTGGATGCAGGAAAATGGCATCATCACCTCGCGCCTCGTACGCTTTTTCCGCCGCGCCAATCCGCGCAAAGTCGACCCGGTGCCGCAACCTGCGGAATAGGGCTAACCGCCCGAATTGCCGACCACGAAGCAGGCCGCCGCCACCAGCGCCCCTGCGTAGCGATTGCTGCGAAAGCGGGTGAGGGGGTTCATCGGGATCATCTGCATCGAGCGTGACCACCTGCCAGCCAAGATGCAGCGCCGCCGGGATCAACGCCAGCAAGGCGATCCAGTCTCCGCGCAATTGCCAGAAGGCAAAGGCCCACAGGCCGATCGGCGGCGGCATAAAACGCGCCCACACCCGGCTTCACCTTCCCACCCAGCCGCAGGGCGGACGACTTGATGCCCACCAGTGCATCGTCCTCCCGATCCTGCAAGGCGTAGATCGTGTCATACCCCATGCACCAGAAGAACGCGCCGCCATACAGCGCCAGCGGAACCGCCAGGTTGTCACCCCGCAAGGCTGCCCACCCCACCAGCGCGCCCCAGGTAAACACCAGCCCCAGCCACGCCTGCGGCCACCACGTGATCCGCTTCATGAAGGGATAGGCCGCTACCAGCGCCAGGCTGCCCAAGGCCACCAGTTGCGCCTCCCACCGCAGTTGCAGCAGCACCACCAGCCCCACGCCGCAAAGGGCCAGCAGCCAGACCCACGCTGCCTTCCGGCTCACCCGTCCGCTGGCAATGGGGCGGTTGGCGGTGCGCGCCACGCTCTTGTCGAGGTCGCGGTCGACAATATCGTTATAAACGCATCCGGCAGAGCGCATCGCGATGCTGCCCAGCAGGAACCACAGCGATCAACTGCCATTGCAGCCCCGCACCCGCCAGCCATGCGCCCCATGCGCAGGGCCAGAACAATAGCCACCAGCCAATCGGCCGGTCGAACCGCGCCAGCAGTGCATAATCGCGCAGCGGTTGCGGCAGCCTCTCGGCAAGGCTCTTGTGCTCGCTATCGGGCGTGATGGTTTCGGCGTTCATACTTGCGATACTTTCCAGCCGTGCCAGCACAGGCCCAGCATCACGATATTGCCAGCGAAGTCGAGTAGTCCGACTTCGTTCAGCAACGGCACCTCGAAATAGAACCAGTAGTTGAAGACGAAGAAGGGCAGCAGGGCAATGCCATAGGCGGCAAAGGTCAATCGGGTAAAGCGGGCGGTGAAGGCCACCAGCGCAAACAGGCAGGCTTGCGCCCCGAAACACGCAACCGCGAAAGTGGCGAGAAAATCATCGCTGTGAAATTCGGGTCGGACCGCCAGGTCAATCACCGATTGCGGGGCAAGCAGCGCCCAGCCGCCAAGTATGGCGAAGACCAGGCCGATCAGGCGTTGTGTCATCAGTGCGGTCATGGCTTGCCTGTTAGCGGCGAGAGGCCCTAGTGGAAAGCCATGCCTGCTACGCCCTCCTGGCCGCCCAAATCCGCCCCGCGTCTGTTCGTGGAAGGCGAATTGTCCGAAGGGCAGTCGCTGCCGATTGACGGTCAGCAGGGCCACTATCTTGCCAAGGTCATGCGCGTATCGCCCGGCGATGCGGTGATCTTGTGCGACGATATCACCGGCGAATGGCTGGCCACCGTGGAGGAAGGGGGCAAGCGCGCCGTCACCCTCTCGATCACGCAGAAGCTGCGCGAGCGGGAAGAGGTGCCCGATTTCTGGCTGTGCCCCGCGCTGCTCAAAAAGGATCGCTTCGACATGGTGCTGGAAAAGGCCACCGAACTGGGCGTTGCCGGCATTCATCCGGTTATCACGCGCCGCTGCGTGGCGGACAAGCTGAACCCGGATCGCGCCCTCAGCATCGTGACAGAGGCTGCCGAACAATGCGCCCGCACTGCGCTGCCTTCGCTCGAAGCACCGCAGAAACTTGATGCCCTGCTGCGCGACTGGCCCGAAGACCGCCTGTTGTTCTTCGCGGACGAGGATGGCGGCAGGCCCGCCGCCGAAGCATTCTCCTTCACCAAATACCCGGAGCGGGGCGAGGGCGCGCACAAGGCCGCCATCCTGACCGGACCCGAAGGTGGCTTTGACGATGCGGAGCGCGAGGCCATCCGCGCGCATCCGCTGGCCCGTCCCATTTCGCTAGGTCCCCGCATCCTGCGCGGAGAAACCGCCGCCATCGCCGCTGTCGCCCTGTGGATGGGGCTGGCAGGCGACTGGGACTGTCATGGCTGACACCGGACTTCGTCAATTTGCAGGTGGCCAATCGATTCCGATGCGCTAGAGGCGGAGGCATATGAGCACGCGCAAAGCATCCGAAGAGCTAGAACCGCCGATCGAAAGCCGCGACCAGCTGGTCGCGCCGATGGAGGCGGGCGAGAAACCGCGCGAGCAGTGGCGCATCGGTACAGAGCACGAGAAGCTCGTGTTCAAGACCGACGATTTCCACGCACCCTCCTACGGTGAAGATGGCGGCATTCGCGATATCCTGATGTCCATGCGCCGCTTCGGCTGGGAGCCGGTGCAGGAGCGCGGGCCGGATGGCACGGTGGATACCATCGCCATGAGCGGCGCCGACGGCACGATCAGCCTGGAACCTGCTGGCCAGCTGGAACTGTCGGGCGCACCGCTGGAAACCCTGCACCAGACCTGCGCCGAAACCGGGCGACACCTCGATCAGTGCAAGATCGTGGGCGAGGCGTGCGGTGTCGGCTTCCTCGGCCTTGGCATGTGGCCCGACAAGGCACGCGAAGACCTGCCGATCATGCCAAAGCAGCGCTACGAGATCATGCGCAACCACATGCCGCGCGTTGGCAAGCTGGGCCTCGACATGATGCTGCGCACCTGCACCATCCAGGTGAACCTGGACTATTCATCCGAAGCCGACATGGTGAAGAAGTTCCGCACCGGTCTGGCGTTGCAACCGCTGGCCACCGCGCTGTTCGCCAATTCGCCCTTTACCGAGGGCAAGCCCAACGGCTTCCTCTCCTATCGCAGCCACATCTGGTCCGATACCGATCCGCACCGCACCGGCATGCTGCCTTTCGTATTCGACGATGACTTCGGCTACGAGCGCTATGTCGATTACATGCTCGATGTGCCCATGTACTTCGTCTATCGCGACGGGACATATATCGATGCCGCCGGACAGAGTTTCCGCGACTTCATGAAGGGCGAACTTCCCGCGCTCCCCGCTGAATTGCCCACGGCCAGCGACTGGTGGGATCACCTCTCCACCGCCTTCCCCGAAGTGCGTCTGAAAAGCTTCCTCGAAATGCGCGGCGCCGACGGTGGGCCGTGGAACCGCATCTGCGCCTTGCCCGCGCTGTGGGTTGGCCTGCTGTATGATGATGCCGCGCTGGACGCTGCATGGGATCTGGTAAAGGGCTGGACCATGGAAGAGCGGGAGCATCTGCGCAACGCGGTGCCCGCGCAAGGACTGGACGCGCCGCTGCCGCGTGGTGGCACGATGCGTGACCTTGCCCGCCATGTACTCGATATCGCGCATGACGGGCTGGTGGCACGCGGCCGCCAGAACTCGATGGGCGACAATGAAAGCGGGTTCCTCAATCCGCTGAAAGAGATCGTGGAGAGCGGCAAGGTGCCCGCACAACTGCTGCTGGATAAATACCACGGCGAATGGAACGGCGACATTTCGCGCGTCTACGAGGAAGCGTTCTGACGCGCCGCCCGCGCCGGTTCAGCTGTAGCTGACCACCTCGAACTCGATACCGTCCCAATCGAAGAAGTAGAACGTGCGCGGGCCGGGCTCGTACTTGCCGTGGCTGAAAGTCTCCAGGCCTGCATCCAGCACCACGCGCTCTGCCGCGTCCAGGTCATCCACCGCGATGCCGACGTGGTTCAGCGGCTTGCCCTTTTGCTGTCCCGAATAATCGCCGCCATCGGCCCACAGCGCGAGGTAGGTATCGTCCGCGCCGACATGGGCAAATTCGCCGCGAACCCCGTGCTGATCGCGGATGCGAACTTTCCAGCCGCACAGTTTCTCGAAAAACCCGATCGAGCGATCGAGATCGCTGACGGTCAGGTTTACGTGCTCGATTCGCGCTTGCGTCATTGTGTGAATTCCTTCTTGCTAAACAATTGTTATTCAACGATTGCAGGATGCTCTCACAAGCAAGCCGCGAATCACTGCTTGCCCTTGATGCAACCTCAAGCTAAGTTGAGGTCAAGCAATTGTGGAAAATAAATGTGGGGGGCGTCGTGCCGAGAGCGAATTTCATCACCATCGGAGAATTGTCGAAACGCACCGGCGTCGCCGTGTCGGCGCTGCGTTTTTACGAGGACAAGGGGCTGCTCCATCCCTTGCGCACGAACGGCAACCAGCGCCGTTTCCTGCGCAGCGATATCCGCCGCGTCAGCTTCGTGCTGATCGCGCAGAAACTGGGGCTGGCGCTGGAGGAGATCGTCGCCCACCTCGCGCAGCTTCCCGAAGGCCGCAATCCCACGCTGACGGACTGGCAAAAAATCAGCCGCGCCATGCGCGAACAGATCGACAAGCGCATCACCCTGCTCAACCGCACCCGCAACCAGCTGGACCAGTGCATCGGCTGCGGCTGCCTGTCGCTGACGAAATGCCAGCTCTATAACAAGGACGACAAGCTGGGACTGAAGGGGCCGGGGCCGAGGGCGGTGCTGGATTAGATGCGCTTCGAACCAGTTAGCACACCGGCATTCGGCGAGGATTTCCATTCGATCACCTCAATATCTTCCAATGGTCCCGGACTAGCATGTCCCGTACTGACCAATATTGTGTGGTGGCTTTCAAGACCGATCGAATCCCGGAACACACCTTCAAAAATTCCATATCGCATCACACCGGAGTTCAGATGCCGGTCGTCCCAGTCTGCCCCAATCACAAGCCGTGGCCGGCAGTGCAGAGGCATATGTCATTCCTTGCTATCAAAAAGGTTATAGTTTTCGATGTCGCGTACTGCCCACCCTTTCACGCGCACACGTCGATTATGCCACTCCTTCGGCGCTTCAACCAATTGCTCGATAGTAACGAGCGGCACATTCCCAATCTGCTGCTGGCTCGATGGCGCAGGAGTTGAGGGAAAGCAAAAGCCCGATCTTGAATGCCAGGCATAGAGAGAGCCACCGGCTAAGGCGCAATTGAGGCCTCACTCCGCCGCCATCGCCTCGGCCTCGCCCAGATCCACGCTCACCAGCCGCGAGATGCCGCGTTCCACCATCGTTACGCCGAACAGGCGGTGCATGCGGCTCATGGTGACGGCGTTGTGGGTGACGATCAGGTAGCGGGTCTTGGTGTCGCGGTTCATCGCGTCCAGCAGGTCGCAGAAGCGTTCGATATTGGCGTCGTCCAGCGGGGCGTCCACCTCGTCCAGCACGCAGATCGGGGCGGGGTTCGTCAGGAACAGCGCGAAGATCAGCGCGGTGGCGGTCAGCGCCTGTTCGCCGCCTGATAGCAGGCTGAGGGACTGCAGCCGCTTGCCCGGCGGCTGGGCGTAGATTTCAAGGCCCGCTTCCAGCGGATCGTCGCTGTCCACCATCGCCAGATGCGCCTGTCCGCCTTCGAACAGGCGGCTGAACAGCTTGCGGAAATGGCCGTCCACTTCCTCGAATGCCTTGCGCAGCCGTTCGCGGCCCTCGCGGTTCAAGATTTCCGATACTGCCGCGAAGGCGCGCCACGGCTTCGGCCAGTTCGGCCTGTTCCTGCGCGCTGGCGCCGTGTTCGGCCTCGATCCGCTCCAGCTCGTCTGCGGCGACGAGGTTGACGGGGCCAATCCTTTCGCGGCTGGCGGTGAGGCGGTCCATCTCCTCGCTCTCGGCGGAGGAATCCTTCACCGTTTCCTCGTCGAATTCGAACTTGCCCGGCAGGAGCGGCGGCGGGGACTGGAAGCGCTCGCCCGACAGGCGCGCCATTTCCTCGCGGCGCTGTTCCTCGTTCTCCGCACGGGTGGCCAGCGTGGCGCGATCCTCGCGCGCGGTGGAGAGCGCCTCGTTCACTTCGGTCAGTTTCGTATCGGCGTCGCGGGCCTGTGCTTCCGCCTCGCGCACCGCCGTCTCGGCCTTCGCCAATTCGTCGGTCAACGCGGGTGCGCACCGCTTCGCCGCCCTCGATTTCCTTGATAAGCCCGGCGGGCTTGGCGGCGATCACGGCGCGTTCCTCGTCGATTTCCTCGAACCGGGCTTCCATCCCGGCAAGGCGATTGGCGGCGTCGCCCGCGCGCGACTGCCATGCGGCCATATCCTTGCGCTGCGTGGCCACCCGTTCGCGCGCGACGGCCAGCGCCTGATCGTGCGCGGCAAGCGAGGCGGCGGCAGATTGCGCCGCTTCACGCGCGGCATCATTCCGGGCGCGCGATGCTTCCAGCGCCACGCGTCCGCTTTCAGGATCGGGCAGTTCGGCCTTCTTTGCCTTGGCGGTTTCGAGATCGGCGAGAGCGCCCTCGCGCTGTTCCTGCAAATCCTTGTCGCTGTTCGCCAGTTCCTCGCGCCGCGCTGCCAATCGTTCACGCCGCGACTCGGCCTGGTCCAGAGAGCGCAACGCTTGCCGCTCGGCTTCGGCACTTGCATTGATCTCTCGCTCCTGCGCCACGAGATCGCGCTGCAAGTCCGAAAGTTCGGCCTGTGCTGTCTCTTGCGCGGAGGAGGCGGTCTCTACGTCGCTTCGTAGTTCCGGAAGTTGGCTTTCCAGCGCGGCCAGGCGATTGTCCGCCTCAAGCCGCGCGGCTTCCGCAGCGCCTTCGCCGCGCGCCACGAAGCCGTCCCAACGGCGCAGGAAGCCGTCCCTGGTGACGAGCCATTCGCCGGGCGCAAGGTCTCGCCCGTCGTCGGCCTCCACGACATGCACCAGTGCAAGGCGGGCGGCGAGTTCCGGCGGACATTCGCGCACGTGTTCAGTGAGGCTGTCGGCCACGGGGGACGGGGCATTCGATCCTGTCCAGAACCGCCCTTCGGCCTTGCCATCGGGACTGCCCAGCAGGGCCTTCGCATCGCGGCCCAATGCGGCGGCCAGAGCGCGTTCATATCCGGGCTCGGCGGAAATCCTGTCCAGCGCAGCGGGCAGGCCGTGGCCGCCCTTCTTCTGTCGTTCGCGCGCCTCGCGGTCACGCTTCAGCGCCTGCCATTCACGCTCTATCCCGGCCAGTTCGGCCTTGGCGGTGGAAAGGGTGGAGGCGGCCTCGTCGCGCGCGGAAGCAAGCGCATCCTTGCGGGCGCGGGCGGTTTCCAAAGCGCTCGCGCAGGCGGGTAGTTTCGGCCTGCGTATTTTCGACGCGGGTTTGGGCTGCCGCAACATCCTCTTCCGGATCGGTTTCGCCAAGCAGGGCTGCGCGCTGGTCTTCCAGACGGCGTGCTTCTGCCTCCAGCCGATCCAGCCGCGATCGTGCCTGCGAAATCTCCGCTTCGGCCACGCGCCATTCGGCCTCCACGCCGGCATGGTCCGCCGTGGCCTTGGCCAGCGCGAGTTCGGCCTTGCGCCCTTCGCTCTCGGCCTTTTCGACCGTCTTGGCGATGTCGGGCCGCTGCGCTTCATCCACCACCAGCGCCTTCGCGCCTGCATCCAGCGCGGATTCCAGTTCCTTCAGGGCATTGGCCGCGTCACGCGTCATCCGGTCGGCGTCGATCCTGTCTTCTTCCAACCGGGTTTTCTGCCGGTCGAGGTCCTTCAGGCGATCTTCGGCAGCTTCCAGCTGGCTGGAGAGCGCCGCCATGCGATGACCATGCGCGCTGGCATCGTCGCGCCGGTCGGCCAGCTCGTCACGCAGTTCGTGCAGGCTTTCGGCAAGAGAGACTTGCGCTTTCTGCGCCTCTTTCGCCGCTGCCTGCGCCTGCGCCACCTTGTCATCCGCGCCCCTGGCCTGCCCACGCGCCGCCTCCGCAGCGGCGGCGGCATCGCGCCATCGGGCGAACAGCAGCCGCGCCTCTGCCACGCGGATCTGGTCGGACAAGACCTTGTATCGCTCTGCCTGCTTGGCCTGTCTGCGCAGCGATCCGATCTGCGAATCCAGACCTGCCATCAGGTCTTCCAGCCGTTCGAGGTTCTTCTCGGTGCTGCGCAGTTTGCTCTCTGCATCGCGGCGCCGCACGTGGAGGCCCGCGATCCCTGCCGCCTCTTCCAGCATCATGCGTCGTTCTGTCGGCTTGGCGGCGATGACCTGGGCGATCTTGCCCTGGCTCACCAGCGCGGGGCTGTGCGCGCCGGTGGCGGCGTCGGCGAACAGCAGCGAAACGTCCTTGGCGCGCACATCGTCGCCGTTCAGGCGATAGGCGCTGCCCGCGCCGCGTTCGATGCGGCGGGTAACGTCCAGCGGTTCGCCGTTGTCGTCCACGGCATGCAGCACGACTTCGGCAAAATCGCGCGGCGGGCGGTTGGCGGTGCCGGCGAAGATGACATCTTCCATGCCGCCGCCCCGCATGGATTTGGGAGAGTTCTCTCCCATCACCCAGCGGATGGCTTCCAGCACGTTGGATTTGCCGCAGCCATTGGGGCCGACGACACCCGTCAGGCCGGGTTCTATGCGCAGTTCGGCAGGCTCTACGAAGCTTTTGAAGCCGCTAAGGCGTATCTTGCGAAACTCCATGAGCGCCCGCCGTCAGCCTCAGCCTTCGGCAGGCCGCGCGCCCGCGTCCTGCAGTACGGCTTCCAGGTCATCCCAGCTGCGCTGTTCCAGAACGCGGCCATTGAGGATGAAGGTGGGGGTCGCGTTGATGCCCAGCTCTTCGGATTGCTGGTCCGAACGTTCACCAATCGCCATCACGGCTTCGCTATCGGCCAGGCAGGATGCGGCCTGATCCCGGCTAACTCCGCGGGCAGCGAAGAAATCCAGGAAACCTGCAGCGTCGGCAATCGCGACGAAGCGCTGGTCTTCAGGCAGTTCGCCGACGTTGGCAAGCTGCGACTGGGCGGCCTGCATCCCGCCCATCACATCGTTGAAGTTGACCCACACCTGGTCAGCCAGCGGGTGGAAGCTTTCGGGTGCGGAGCAGCGCGCCAGCCGGGCCAGCGTCAGGTCGAAGGCATTGTGAACCTGGTTGCGCAATTCGTAGGAGACCATGCCGGTGGAGACATATTCTTCCTTTAGCGGGGTTGCCCCGGTCTGGGCGAAATTGGCGCAGGCTCCGCAGGTGAGCGAGGCGTATTCCACCAGCTTCAGCGGTGCATCGGGATTGCCCAGCAGATAGCCGTCTGCTTCCGTCACTTCCACCACATCGGTCCATTCCTGGCCATCGGGAGCGGAAACGGCTTCCAGCGGTTCGCCGGACAGCTCTCCCGCCTCGCTGCCTCCACAGGCGGACAGCGCCAGCGCAAGGGGTGCGGCAAAAGTGGCAAAAGCGAAACGGCGCGAGATGGTCATGGTATGTCTTCCGTGATGATCTTTGCGGCCTGAACCCGGACGAAGACCGAGTTTAGAACCGGATGGTTGGTGTTTGAAAAGCGTCGTTAGCTGCGAATCGCCGCTTTTGCACAGGCTTGTCCCCTATTCGCTTTCCTGCCGGGCGGCGACAAGAGCTTCGCGCAGCGGTACCCACCCATGCACTCCGTCCAGCAGCGTGCCGTTGAGGACGAAGCTGGGCGTGCCCGGAACGCTGTATTCCGCCACGTTGGTCTCCGAACTTTCGGCAATCGCACGCGCCTGTGCATCGTTGCCGAGGCAGGCAGAAATTTCGCTGGGCGAATAGCCCCGGCTTTCCATCAGTTCGTCAAGTTCCAGGTCCGAAGCGATCGCGCGCATCCGGCTGGTCAGCGTGCCGCTTTGCCAGCGCGCCATCTGCGCCGGTGTCAGGTTCTGCGCGCGCGCCATCCAGTCTTCCTGCGTTGCCAGCATGGCCTTGTGATTGTCGAAGAAGCGCGACGGGTCGCCGCATTCGGTCAGCAGCGCGGCGGCAAGGTCTATCGGATTGCGGATCATGTGCCGCACTTCCACGGCGGCAAAACCTTCGTGCACGTAGTGATAGCGCAGTTCCGCCTCGGCATCGGCTTCGAAATGCGCGCAATGGGGACAGGTATAGCTGACGAATTCCACCAGTTGCAGCGGAGCGTCGGGGTCGCCGATGCGGTAACCCTTGCCGGTATCCTCGATCTCGGCATTCCAGTTCTGCGCCAGCGCAGGTGTTGCCGCGATCATGCCAGTGGTCATGCCAAAGGTCGTGCAGGCCAGCGCGATGGCCGACAGTATGCGCTTCATCACTTCTCGTCCTCTTCCTTTTGCGCGACGGATCGCGCGAGCGATTCCAGCACCGCGCGCAACTCGGGATCGCCGATATCGCGCAAGCTGTCACCCAGTTCCATCGGAATGGGCTTGAGTGAAGGCGGTGCCTTGCGTTTCTCTTCAACAGCAGGCGGCTTAACCGCGCCTTGCCGGATCTTTATCCGCGCCACGGCGCGATAGCCGAAAAAGCGGTTCACCCGCTCCATGATCTCGGGGGTGACGTGCTGGATCAACGTGGCGTGCCCCGGCAGGGCGACCAACTCCAGAATCCCACCGCTTTTCTCGCCGGGAGGAAATCGGATGCTTTCGGGTGCGCACACCCTGGCATGCGTCGGGCCGACGATCTCCGGCCAGCGGGTGACGACGCTGGATTGCACGAAACCATAGCGGCGAAAGGCCGCGCGGCCGATTTGCGGCACGAGGTCTGCCACCGCCTTTGCGGGGCCGCCACGCGGGCGTTGATAAGGCTTCGCCGCCTTGCCTTTCGGCTTGCTGGCTGTGCCTTTGGCACTCTTCCCCGATTTCGGTGGTGGTTCGCGTTCCATGAAGCCTGCACCCATGCCATAGGCGCGGCGTGACCGCCACCGTTTCAGACATGCTTCTCGACTGGTACGATGCCCATGCGCGCGCCTTGCCCTGGCGCAGGCTTCCCGGTGCGCCGCATGCTTCCCCGGCGCCCGACCCGTACAGGGTATGGCTGTCCGAAGTCATGCTGCAACAGACGACCACGGCGGCAGTCGCGCCCTATTTTGCCAAATTCACCGAGAAATGGCCCACGGTGGAGGCATTGGCGGCAGCGTCCGAGGAGGATGTAATGGCAGCCTGGGCGGGGCTGGGATATTACTCGCGCGCCCGCAACCTGGTGAAATGCGCAGCCGAAGTGGCGGCGCGGGGCGGCTTCCCCGAGAGCGAGGCGGAGCTGCGCACACTGCCGGGACTGGGCGCCTATACGGCGGCGGCGGTGGCGGCGATCGCCTTTGGCCAGCGCGCCGTGGTGGTGGATGCCAATGTGGAGCGGGTGGTATCCCGCCTGTTTGCCATCCGTGAACCGCTGCCTGCGTCGCGCGCCCTGATTCGAGAAGCGACCGATTCGATAACCCCGGAGAAGCGCGCGGGCGATTTTGCGCAAGCGATGATGGATCTGGGCGCCACCATCTGTACCGCGCGCGATGCAAGGTGCCTGCTGTGCCCGCTGTCGAGCGAATGCAAGGGGCGGGCAGAGGGCGACCCGCTGGAACTGCCGGTAAAGGCGAAGAAGAAGCCGAAGCCCAGCCGTACCGGCACGGCCTTCTGGATAGAGCGCCCCGGTCCGGATGGCGCGCAGGTCTGGCTGGTAAAGCGCCCCGGCACGGGAATGCTGGGCGGGATGCGTGCATTGCCCGATGATGGCTGGTCCGCCCGCGGCGATGGCCACGGCGAGGCACCTGTCCCAGGCGCGTGGCGAGGCGCTGGCGTGGTGCGCCACGGCTTCACCCATTTCGATATCGAACTGGGTGTGGCCTTCCATGCGGGCGGAGCTACGCAGCCAGCGGGCGAGGGCCAGTGGTGGCCGGTCGAGACAATCGAGGATGCCGGTTTGCCGACGCTATTTGCAAAGGCTGCACGACTGGTGCTGGCAGAGCGGGATCAGGGGCGGGACTAGAAAATTCCGCCGCCCAGCATCAGGCGAACCACCGCGATCAGCAACACGATCAGGCAGAAATTGCGGCCGCCATTGCTGCTCGACAATTGGCCGATCACCACACCCATCACCACGAACGGCAGGGCAATCCAGTTGGCCCAGCCAAGCAGCGGGATTTGCGCGGGGATGACGATGATCAGCGACAACAGGCCGATGAGAATAGAGACTATGTTCAGCATGTGTTATAGATAGGCAACACAGCTACGTCCTGCAAGCTTGCCCCACGCATTTTCGCTGGTTAGGGCTTGCGCGCACAGTTTTTCCGGCAAAGGACGCTCCCCTCATGCTCCATTATTCCGCTGAGTTTCTCTCCCGCCGCGCGGTATTGCGCGGCTCTGCCATCATGGGTGCGGGCGCTGCCGCCTCCACCCTGCCGTTTGCCAGCCCGGCCTTTGCGCAGGACATGGCGCAGGCGCGCTGGCCGGCGGTCTCCAGTTTCGTGCGTGGCTTCGTCAACCAGGGCAAGGTTGCCGGAATGGTGGCCACGATGGGTTTCGGGCAGGGGCAGGCCGATACGGTGGCGGCAGGCACGCGCACGTTCGGTGGATCGGGCGGCGTTGGGCCGGATACGATCTACCGCATCTATTCGATGACCAAGCCGATCACCGGCCTTGCCACGGTCATGCTGATCGATGACGGAATGCTGTCGCTTGACCAGCCGCTGGCCGACATCATTCCCGCTTTCGCAAACATGCAGGTGCAAAAGCAATATGACGGGCCGATCACGCGCGACAATCTGGAGCCCGCCGCGCGGCCCATCACCATCCGCCACTTGCTGACGCACACGGCCGGGCTGGGTTATTCCATCATCCAGCAAGGCCCGATCAACGCCGCCTATCGCCAGCGCGGGATCGTGCCCGGGCAGATCAGCAACATGGCCATCGCGCAGGAGATTTTCGGCGGCACGCCTGCCGCCAGCCTGGCCGCTTTTGCCGATGGACTGGCGGAATTGCCACTGGTGTACCAGCCGGGCGAACGGTGGAGCTATTCTGTCGGTCTCGACCTGCTGGGCCGCGTGATCGAAGTCGTCAGCGGGCAGAGTTTCGATAGCTTCCTGCAGGATCGTATCTTCACTCCATGCGGAATGACCTCCACCGGCTTCCGCGTTGCGCGCGCCGATGTGGACCGCCTCAGCGGCAATTATTTCATCATGGGCGGCGTGCCCATTCCTGTCGATCTTCCGCGCAGCTCTGTCTTCCTTGACGAGCCCGCTTTTCCCTTTGGCGGAGCGGGGCTTGTTTCCACGGCGCGCGACTATGATCGCTTCCTGCAGATGCTGGCAGGCTGGGGAGAGATCGAAGGCACGCGCGTCGCCAGCGAGCCAGCCGTGCGGCTGGCCACCTCCAATCTTTTCCCGGAAACACTGGCCGCGGACGGCGGGTTCGAAACCGGCGGCAGGAGCTTTGGCTTTGGCGCGGGAGGACTTGTCGGCACCGGCGATGCGGAGGGGCTGTTCGGCTGGTTCGGTGCCGCCGGAACGGCAGGGCTGGTCAATTTGAAGTGGGGCCTGCGGCACAACATGATGACGCAATACATGCCTGCCGAAACTTACGAGGCGCAGCAGCAATTCCCGCTGGTCGTGGCGCAGGACGCGGCGCGCATGATGCAACCGTGATGTCTGCGCCGCTCGCCTTCACCGGCCACGATCTCGATCGCGACGATCACACCCGCGCCGATCCTGCGCGACTGGCTGAAATGCGAGAGCGCAGCGATGCGCGCATGCTGGCGCTTGAAGGCGTGATGCCGCGATTTGCGGATGATGGCCTGCTCGTCACCGATATGTCCGGCGTCGGCGCGGATGATGAACTGGTCTATCTGGGCCTGCGCGATCAAGCGCCGCTGTTCGTGCAGGTGCCGCCGGAGGGCGACATGCGCCAGGCCGTCACCATGCGCGAGACGATGATGGCGCTGATGCAATTGCCGGCCGCAGAACTGGCGTTGTTCGGCGGTGCGCGCAGCATTGCCGATTGGCATGCGCGGCACCGGTTCTGCGCCCAGTGTGGCGGTGGAACGCACATCGCCAAGGGCGGCTGGCAGCGCAATTGCAAGGTTTGCCAGGCAGCGCATTTCCCCCGCGTCGATCCCGTGGCGATCATGCTGGTGGAGCACGACGGTGCGCTGCTGGTAGGGCGGGGACGCGGCTGGCCCGAACGCAGCTATTCCGCATTGGCTGGCTTTGTGGAACCGGGCGAGAGCGTAGAGGAGGGCGTTGTGCGCGAGGTGTTCGAGGAAGTCGGCGTGCGGGTGCGCGATGTTTCCTACATCGCCAGCCAGCCCTGGCCGTTCCCCTCGCAATTGATGATTGGCTGCCACAGCTTTGCCGACAGCCGCGAACTCACCATCGACGAGACCGAGATCGAGGACGCGCAATGGTTCACGCGCGCGCAAGTGGCAGACGCGATGGCCAACGGGCAGGACGCGGCCAGCTTCGTTCCCCCGCCACGCACGGCGATCGCGCATTACCTGTTGCAGCACTGGCTGGAGAAGACCGCATGAGCACGCCGATGGTGGTGGATATCTGGTCCGACGTGATGTGCCCCTGGTGCCTGGTGGGCTGGCGCAGTTTCCTGGAAGGCGCGCGGCTGGCGTCGGAAGATGTCGAAGTCACGATCCGCTGGATGCCGTTCGAACTCAATCCGCAAATGCCGCCCGAGGGCAAGTTGCAGGCAGAACATCTCGCCCAGACCTACGACCGCAGCGCAGAAGAGATCGAGGCAATGCGTGCCGAGCTTTCCGGCGCGGCGGAACGGGTGGGCTTTCCCATTGAATGGCAGGGTGACGACGGCGATGCGCCGCCCGCGATGATGTGGAACACCTTCGATTGCCACAAGCTGCTGCGCTGGGCGCTGGCCAAATACGGCCCGGCAGAACAATCGACGCTGAAGGAGACGATGTTCGCGGCGCATTTTCAGCAACGCCGCAACATGGCGGATCGCGATGTTCTGGTGGAATTGTGCGAGGCTGCGGGGCTGGACGGCACGGCCGCGAGGGAAGCACTGGACGACGAAGCGCTAGAGCTTGCCGTGCGTGCAGAGGAAGAACGCGGCGTGTCAGGCGGAATCAGCGCCGTGCCCACCTTCGTGGTCAACCACAAATATATGCTGCAAGGGGCGCAGGAACCTGAAAACTTCGCCCGCGCCCTCTTGCAGATCGCTAATATGGAAGCTGCGGCCTAGGCATCAGGAATCGTTGCGCTCGTCCTGGATCGCGGCGCGCGTCTTGGGCCCCTTCTTCGCATCTTCGGCGGGATTGTCGCTGCCCACTTCGGGTTCGCGATTGTCGGGATCGGTGGCGCGGTTGGCTTCGTCACGGGTGCCGACACGCGTATTCACTTCACCTCCTGACCGGCTGCCTTGCGATGGCGTGGCACCATCCTGCATGCTGTCGATCAGGTCGTTGTCGGGGTGGCGGCTCTGGCGTTCTGGCATTTAAATTCTCCTTTCCCGATCAACGGGACAGGCGGGCCAGATGTTCCGAACTGTTACCAGTCCTCAGGCTTTTCGCGAATTTCTCCTCAGCGAAGCACCCAGCGTAGATCGGCGAGGAGAGCCTTCCGGCCTGTCGAGCAGGTATTCTCCTGCGTCGCTCCCCGCCATGCCGATGGCACTTCCGCGCGGGTCACATGCAGCGTGGAGGCGTGCCATGAGGGTACTATCGGGCTGAATGTGCTGATGATTTTCCATAAGGCTTCAACCAGTTTCGTTTCCCGGAGTTCCCGCAATTTATACGCCTGTCCACGCTGCGGTGCAACAAGCGGCCCGCTGGCTGTCCCATCACAAGGCGGAATTTCAGGTCGGGCGACCAAGTGCTCGGCCCTAGATCAGGCCGAGGCGTTGCAGCTTTCCTGCCAGCTTGCCGGGAATGACGTCGCCGATATCCTCGCCATCGGCAAGGTCGCGCGGCGGCTCGCCCTTGAGATAGCGCCAGCCCTGGTGCGCCCGCTTGGGACGGGGCATCACGCGGACCAGTTTCGGTTCGATCACGATCCACCAACGGCCGTTATCCTGTTGCTCGTATGCAGTAATCTGCGAACGGGCGACGATGTTGTGTTCGTGGATCCAGAACAGCGACCCGCCGATCGTTTCTTCCCAGCGCGTGGGACGATAGCGGGTGTTGACCTTGAAGCTGGAGCGGTTGGCATACCATTCCTCGATATCGGCAAAGCTCTGGGCGCCGAAAGCGATCTTGGTCAGGTTGAGCGGCATGGATGGTAGATAGGCGCTGCGACGGCGCGCTCAAGCCTTGCCAAGCCGGCCTGCGCGTCGCAGGCTGCGCGCAAATACAATCGGGAGGGTGTTCCTATGCGTAAAGTGATCGCAATTTTTTCGGCTTCGTTGAGTCTGGCAGCAAGCGCCGCGTATGCGCAAGACAGCGATACCGGCGCCGCGGCAGAGCACCTCTACAGCGATCCCGATGCTGGCGCGCTGACCGGTCTCACCACCGCCATGGTGCGCGACGCCGCAGACCTGGTGACCGAAGGCAGGATCTACCGCCTGGGTATTGTCAGCGGCCCCGATACGCCCGTGTGGGGAGATCGCACCTATGAAATGCAGATCATCGATCTGGCTCCCGATGGTCCACTTGGTCCCAACAAGGTCACGGCGCATGACGATCGTGTGCACACGCATCTGGGCATCGGCACCCAGATCGACGGGCTGGGCCACGTCGGTATCGACGGGGTCCACTACAACGGCGTGCCTGCCAGCGAGATCATGCGCGAAGACGGGTTGATCCGCTATGGCGCGGAGAACATCCCCGCCATCGCCACGCGCGGTGTGCTGATCGACATGGCCGCCCATCGCGGCGTGGAAGTGCTGGAGCCGATGGCGCAGTTCGGGGCCGAAGAGGTGCAGGCCGCCGCCGCCGCGCAGGGCGTGGAAGTGCGCGCGGGCGATGTGGTGCTGTTCCACACCGGCTGGCTCGCCAGAATAAACGATGCCGAGATGTTCATAAATCAGGCGCCCGGCATCAATGCCGATGGTGCCGCCTGGCTGGTGGAACAGGGCGTGGTTGCCGTGGGCGCGGATACCTCCGGACTGGAAACCAATGCACCGCCTGAAGATGGCGCCGTCCTGCCCGTCCACGCCATGCTGATCGCGCAGAACGGAATCTATATCCTGGAGACGATCGACACCCGCGAGCTGGCCGCGGATGGCGTGCATGAATTCATGTTCGTGCTGGGGGCCGCTCGCATGAAGGGCAGCGTGCAGGCCATCGTCAATCCGGTAGCGATTCGCTAGCCGGCCAATTCAAAAAGGGGGCGGGCCGTGCCCACCCCCTTCTCGAAATTACAATCCTGCAACAGCCTTGCTGACGAGGATGTTGACCGAGACGCGGCGGTTCTGCGCGCGTCCCGCTGCGGTGGTGTTGTCCGCCGTGGGATCGGCTTCTGCCATGCCGGTCGGCGAAAGCATGCGCCAGGGTTCCCAATCGCATTCCTGCTGCAGGAAGTTGACCACACGACCCGCGCGGCGTTCGCTCAAGGTCTGGTTGTAATCCTGATCGCCCACCGAATCGGTGTAGCCGACGACCAGCAACAGGGCGTTGTCGGTTGCCTGGGCTTCGCGCGCCGTTGCGCACAGTTCCTGCTGGCCAGCGGGCGTCAGGTTCCACTTGCCGGTATCGAAATACACGTTCGCCACGTCCAGCACGTTGTACTGGTCGATATTGGCAACGCGGCCCCGCAGCGCTTCTGCAGCGGCCGTGTTTTCTTCGATCGCTGCACCCTGCTCGGCAAATTGCTGTCCGGTGCCGGTGCGGATCATGGTGGCGGTTTCAAGATCGTTGTCGCTGAAACGCACCTGGCTGGCGACGAGGCCGCCTTCCCATTCCACCGTTTCCACGCTTACGGGCAGGCCGTTCAGCAGGGCATTGGCGGCAAGCTCTTCCCGGCCAAGGCCAAGGAAGCCGCCCTTCGCCTTGATATCCGTCGTATCGGCGATCAGCACGGTGGTGCTCTGGCCGCTCTCGGTGGTCACTTCCATCTGGCGCCCACGGCGGGCGGAGATGAAGCCATCGATGTCAGGGCCGGCATTCAATCCTTCGAGACTGGCGGGCAGGGCGCCGTAAACATTGATATCTTCTTCTGCCGGGACTTCGGTCTGCGGCTGGACCGACTGGGTCGACTGAGCCCGAAGCTCCTGCGCCGAAACGCCGGCGGTGGCCGATGTTGCCAGCATGGCGACAATGGCGAGCGCCACGGGCCGTTTTGAAATAATAGTCATCATAATACTCCTTCAATTAAAGCCAACCGGATCGACGGACATACACTTTTATCCGACAGCCATTGTAAAGGCCTGTCCGGTTACCTGAATTCCTCCTGGCCTGATTATACTCGGGCATCCAAGATACTCTTGCAATGTCCCCGTCGCTGACCGCCTGTTCGCGACAGCCTTTCACCCAGATGAACGTGGTTAACAGGAATGCCCTCCTTGCGGTCGGCATGAGCGCTCGATGCGGTGAAGCGTTTTGAGGCCCCATCCGAAAAGCGCGCCGATCTGGTGCCTGCCCTGCACATTTCGCTGGATCGAGGATCGGCCCACAGTGTAACGCAGCCGGAATCGATGTTGCCTCCGGGCGATCCGAAAACAGGGTTTCATCTATGGAATGGATCTCCGCCATGTTGGACGAACATGGCGCTATCATCGGGCTTGCCCTCCTGGTCATCCTGTTCATCGGTTTTGCCATGGAGCGGTTTCCTCCGGTCATCATGGCGGTTGCCGGCGGCGTCGTGATGATGGCGCTGGGCTATCTGCCGCCGGACCAGGCCCTGTCGGTCTTCGCCAACTCTGCACCCATCACCATCGGGGCGATGTTCGTGCTGTCGGGCGCGCTGCTGCGCACCGGCGCGCTGGAGGAGGTTTCCGGCTGGGTCCTGCGTCGGACCATGCGAAAGCCGCGCCTCGCGCTGGCGGAGATTGGCGGCGGAACGCTGCTCGCCTCCGCTTTCATGAACAACACGCCCGTGGTGATCGTGATGATCCCGATCATGAAGCGACTGGCGCGAGTACTGGGAACGGCGGCCACGCGATTGCTGATCCCGCTGTCCTACCTT
Organism: uncultured Alphaproteobacteria bacterium; assembly: GCA_963783265.1. Taxonomy (GTDB): domain Bacteria; phylum Pseudomonadota; class Alphaproteobacteria; order Sphingomonadales; family Sphingomonadaceae; genus Alteraurantiacibacter. The sequence continues at coordinate 254,672 of CAWAMU010000007.1, forward strand.
TCGATCCTCGGCGGCACGCTGACCATGATCGGCACTTCCACCAATCTCCTGGTGGATGGCGTTGCGCGAGAGCAGGGCCTTGCCCCGTTCGGCATTTTCGAAATAACCGGCGTGGGCGTGATCGTGGCGCTGGCAGGTATCGCCTTCCTTGTCATCCTGGGGCCGGTATTGCTGCCAGTGCGGGCGGAGCGCGGAGTTGGCCAGAGCGGCGAGAGCGAAACCTACCTGTCGCACCTTGCCCTTGGCTCGGATACCTCGCTGGTCGGTCAGAGAGTGGATCGCTGTGCCGTTTTTCGCCGACCGGGCATAGAACTGATCGCCATCCAGCGCGGCGCAAAGACCTTTCGCCGGAACCTCGACGATCATTTTATCGAAAGGGGTGACGAATTCATCGTCAGCGCATCCCCGTCGGAACTGGCATCTCTGGCAGAGGCGGTCGATTTCCGCGTAGGCCTGACGGGTCTTGGAGGCGGCATCACGCTGAGCGGCAGGAACCGCGACAGCGATGCGCAACTGGTTGAAGCGGTGGTTTCCTCCAGCCATCCCATTGTCGGTCGGCGGCTGGCGGAGATCCCCCTGCTTTCGCGCTTCAGGGTACGCGTCCTTGGCCTTGCCCGCCCGCGCCATGTGCCGGGGCCGGAACTGGCGGAAGTGCGTGTAAGGGCGGGGGACCGCCTCCTGATCGCCGCGCTTACCGATGCGGCAGAGGCGCTGGAAGGCAATTCGCACCTGGCGCAGGTCACGCAGGCGCCAGCGCGCGCATTCAAGCGCAAGAAAGCACCCCTGGCGCTGCTGACGCTGGCAGGCGTGGTGCTGTGCGCGGCCCTGTTCGACCTGCCGATAGCGGCCTTGGCGATTGGCGGGGTGGGGCTGGTGCTGATAACCCGCTGTATCGAGCCGGAAGAGGCGTGGAACTCCATCGACGGCAACACCCTGGTGCTGATTTTCGGCATGCTGGCATTCGGTATCGGCCTGCAGAATGCGGGCACGATGGAACTGATCGTCGGCTGGTTTACGCCGGTGCTGGCCGATGCTTCGCCATTGCTGCTGCTGATCGGCGTCTACGCGCTCACCAGCGTCCTTACCGAAACCGTTACCAACAATGCGGTGGCGGTGATCATGACCCCGCTGGTCATCACGCTGTCCACCGCGCTGGGTGTCGATCCGCGTGCGCTGGTGGTGGCGGTGATGTTCGGTGCCAGCGCCAGTTTCGCAACGCCAATTGGCTATCAGACGAACACGCTTGTCTATGGCGCCGCGAATTACCGTTTCGTCGATTTCGTGAAGATCGGGCTGCCGATGAACATCGTGGTCGGCGTGGCGGCCTGCTTTGCCATCCGGATATTTTTCTAGGGCGGGCGATAACGCCTGTGAATCAGGTGAGAACCGGGGCGGACCTAGCCCGCCAGCCCGGCTGCCACTGCAAGACCGAGGAATGCGAAGAACCCCATCGAATCCGTGATCATCGTCACGAACACGCTGCTGGCGACAGCCGGATCCTGGTCCAGCCGCTCGAAAGCCACGGGCACAAGCACGCCTGCCATGCCCGATACGATGATGTTGATGACCATCGCAGCGGCAATCACCGCACCAAGCTGAGGGGTGAAAAGCAGCGCGGTGGCAATGCCGATCAGCACGGCAATGGTCGCGCCGTTCATCAGCGCCACTTTCAGCTCGCGCAGCAGGATGCGCTTGGTGTTGGACTTGGTCAGCTGGTTCATGGCGATGGCGCGCACGGTAACGGCCATGGTCTGCGTGCCCGCATTGCCGCCGATACTGGCGACGATCGGCATCAGAATGGCCAGCGCCACCAGTTCCTCGATCGCGGCACCGAAAAAGGCGATGATCGCGCTCGCAACGACGGCGGTGCCAAGGTTTGCCACCAGCCAGCGCACCCGGGCCGAATAGGCATCGCGCAAGGGCTCGTTGATATCGCCTTCGCCGGCACCGCTCATCAGCAGCGCATCCTCGCCCGCCTCTTCGGAGATGATGTGAACGATATCGTCCACGGTCAGCTGGCCCACCAGCCGCCCGCTTTCATCCACCACGGCGGCCGAAATCAGTGCGTATTTCTGAAAGCGCAGGGCAACCTCTTCCTGGTCCATCGTCACCGGGATCAGCGTCTGGTCGCGTTTCATCACGTCGGTAAGGGCAACGGAGCGCGGCGTGCGCAATATCCACGAAAGCTGGATGGTGCCGACGGGGTGGAAGCGATGATCCACCACGAACACTTCCCAGAATTCGGTTGTCAGGTGATCTTCGGCGCGCAGGTAATCTATGAGGTCGCCAACACTCATGCTGTCAGGCACCGCGATCAGTTCGCGCTGCATCAGGCGGCCGGCGGATTCCTCGGGGTAGGCCAGCGCGGTCTCGATTACCGCGCGGTCTCCCGCCTCCACCTCGGCCAGGATGGCGCGCTGGTCGGCATCGTCCAGATCCTCGATCAACTGGACGGCGTCGTCGGTATCCAGCTGCCCCACGATCTCGGCCACGGCTGCCGCCGGCAGGGCCTCGATCATGTCCTCGCGGACGTAATCGTTCAGTTCGGCAACAACTTCGCTGCTCATCAGATCGGTGATGGCGGCGGCCAGGTCGTTGCGCTCGCGCCGCTCCAGCAGCTCGAAAAGATCGGCGATGTCGGCGGGGTGCAGCGGTTCTACCAGGTCGTAGACGCTGTCCTCTATCTCGTCATACAGCGCCTCGCGAACCTGCCGCACGAACTCGGGCTTCAGGCGGTTTTCCTCGTCGAATTGCTCGCCTTCGCCCTGCTTCGGCTCCTCCGGCGCGGGCGTTTCGAGGTCTGGTTCGTGAAGATCGGTTTCGGCCATCGCTCGCCGGTCTATTGTGCTGTGCCGCAAAAGCAAGGCGCGCTGTCATGCTGTCCGTGACTTTGCGCTCATGATCATCTAGGTCGCCCCCAACTTTTCAAGGAGATTAGATATGGCCGACGAAAAACTGACGCTCACCGTGGATTGCGGCGATGGCAAGGGTGGCGATGTCGTCATCAAGCTGCGCAGCGATGTGGCCCCCAATCACGTGGCGCGCATTACCGAATTGACCAAGGAAGGCTTCTACGATGGCGTGGTGTTCCACCGCGTGATCCCCGGCTTCATGGCGCAGGGCGGTGATCCCACCGGCACCGGCATGAGCGGATCTGACAAGCCCGACCTGAAGCAGGAATTCAGCAATGTCCCGCACGTGCGCGGCGTATGCTCGATGGCCCGCACGCAGGATCCGAACAGCGCCAACTCGCAGTTCTTCGTGGTGTTCGACGATGCCCGCTTCCTCGATAACCAGTACACCGTCTGGGGCGAGGTAGAGAGCGGCATGGAACATATCGATGCGCTGCCCAAGGGCGAACCGCCCGCCAATCCGGGCAAGATCGCCAAGGCGACCGTATCCTGATGTGAAAAGGGGCGCCCGTTGCGGCGCCCCTTTTTCGTTCAGCCTTCGGTGGGCACCACGTTGCGGCTCTGGATCAGCCATTCGTCGCCCACCCGCACGACATCATCCACCCCGCGTCCGCCCGCGGCAATGCGCGGGGGGTTGGCAAGGTCGTTACCGGCAAACATCGTCTGCCAGTAATAGTGCACACGGGCATGATCTGGCGAGACGAACTCGATCGTCTGGTTGGCCATCACGTGATACATCTTGCCTGTAAGATCGCCACTGGCGCGGCGTTCCGCCTGGCCTTCTGCCATCCCGTCAATCATGCCACGCAAGGCCTCGCGACCGGTGACGTTGTTGAACGCTCCATCCTCGGTGAATACGGCGGCGTAGGCTTCGCCATTCAGCGTATCTGCCGCCCGCACATAGCGCCACATCAGGTTTTCGATCGCCGCGCGATCCGCCGCCTCATCCGCCGGTGGTGCGGCCTGCCGCGGCGCAGAGGGCAGGGTAGCAGGATCCCAATGGACATCGGCCTTGCCATCCACGAACCGCCAGGCATCGAACCAGGTGGTGGTGTAGGTTTCTTCCGGATTGTCGGCATAGGGCATTTCGCGCTGGATCAGCACGACCACCATGTCATCCTCTGCCACCACTTCCACGATGGGGCTGGTGAGGGTGCCGCAGTCATCGATCCGCTGGACCTTCGCGATCTCGGTGAAATAATACACCACTCCGTCAAGGCCGGATGCAGCCATCGGATTGTGCTGGATATACCGGTCGGTCAGCCACTCGCCCGCCCGGTCCCACTGGTTGCACTGCAACAGCTCGCGCATGATATGCAGCGCGGCCTGCGCGTTGCGGTTCTCTACCGGATCATCGGCGACGAACAGGCTTTCGGGATCGGGATGCGGGGTGACGGGATCGTTCAACGCCCGCATCTGCGCAGTGGCAGGCGTGGCAAGCGATACGGCGGCGGTGGCAAGCAATACGGTGAGAAGTTTCATCGGGCGGTCCTCCCTCGTTGAACCAGTCTTGTTGACTTTGCCCGACGATGCCCGATTTCGGCCTGCGATGCTAGAGGCCTGCTTGCACGATCCAATCGTGGAAAATGCGCACCGGCCGCGCATCGAGGTCGGCAGGGCGGCAGATGAACCAATAGGAGTAGGGGCTTTCGACCTTTACATCGAACAAACGCGCCAGGCGGGGATCGTTGTTTCGCGCCAGGTGATCATCATGCATCATCGCAATGCCAATGCCCTGGGCGGCGGCCTCCAGGATAAGCTGGCCCGAATCGTAGTGATCGACCGCTGAAGGTTGCAGCTTTTCCAGCCCCAGCGCCACCTTCCAGGCGTCGAAACTGCGGGGCATATCGGTGTGCAACAGGAAGGTCTGCTTCTCCAGCAGCGCAATATCAGGTTCGTCGCCTAGCTCCTGCGCCAGTTGCGAGCTGGCGATGGCGTGGACCGTATTCTGGTCGAGCTGCACCGAATACAGCGACGGGTCGGGGTGCTGCATCAGGCCGATTGCTGCATCCAGCGTATCGCCGACCCGGTCGATCAGGTGCGGGCCGGTATCGATATCGAGATGCAGACGCGGGTGGACAGAGCGCAGCTCGTTAAGTCGCGGGAACAGGCGCTGGGTGCCGAACAACGGCATCACGCCCAGCCGCAGGCGCAGCAATTGCAGGTTTTCGCTTTGCGATTCCACCGCCGCTGCCAGCGATTCCAGATGCGGCGCCACGGCATCGTAGAAGGTGCGTCCCTCGTCTGTCAGTCTCATCGTCTGGCCGGTGCGGGAGAACAGCTTGCGGCCCGTGAAGCTTTCCAGGTTGCTGATCCGCCGGGACAGGGCAGACGGGCTCAAACCCAATTCGCTGGCGGCCGAACGCGCGGAGCCAAGGCGGACAACCCGGATGAACGCTTCGAGAGCTCGGAGGGGCGGAAGTCGGCGCATGGCGGCAGTCTCTGTTCAAAACCGGTCTCTGTCGAGACCAAATTGGCTGTTTCCGGAAAGTTTCTGCCGCACCGCACAAAAAATGCTGCAATGCGAGAGACTTGGGTTCAGCTCGCGGCGGACTGCTGTTTGGAGGTAGGGCTGTGCAGGCGCAATCGCGTGACGTGGGTTTCGTCTCCTGCCGTCACCTCGATGCGCCATCCGCTGGGGTGGGTCAGGATAGTGCCGGGTTGGGGAACCTCCTCCGCCAGCACGAAGGCGAGGCCGCCAAGCGTGTCGACCGCTTCTTCCACTTCCGCCAGCGCAGGATCGCCAACCACCTTGGCCACATCCTCCAGCTCCACGCTGGCATCGGCGTCCCATACGCCCTCGTCGATGGCCACGACCTGCTCGATCGGCGCCTCGTCGTGCTCATCCTCGATCTCGCCGACGATTTCCTCGACCAGATCCTCGATGGTGATGATGCCGTCGGTGCCGGAAAATTCATCGACCACGATGGCCAGGTGGACGCGCCGCTGGCGCATGTCGGCCAGCACATCCAGCGCGCCGCGTGCCTGGGGCACGTACAGCGGCTGGCGCATCAGCACGGTCCAGTCGGCAGGCGGTTCCTTGCCCACGGCGATATAGGCGAACACATCCTTGAGGTGCATCATGCCAATCACGTCGTCCAGCTGATCACGAAAGACCGGCATGCGCGAAATGCCGTGTTCGGCGAACAGCCCCACCATCTCGGACCACGGGGCCGTCGCTTCCACCGCGATGATTTCCTTGCGCGGGATTGCCACGTCGTCGGCATCGTGCTCGCTGAAATGCAGCAAATTGCGCAGCATCGTCAGTTCGACGGAGGACAGATCCCCCTTCGATGGCTTTTCGCCGCCGTTGGCCGCATCGTCCTCATGCTCGTCGATGGCTTCTTCCAGCTGCGCGCGCAGGCTGGTGTCACCCTGGTCTTCGAAAAGGCCGCGGATGGCATTCCACAATCCACCGCCTTGGCCACCGCCTTGGCCCCCGCCTTGGCTGAGGCCGTTGCTACTTTCCGATTCTCCGGTTTGGGAATCATCAGATCTGTCAGTATCGGGCATCGCCCTGTTACTTTCTCCGTTCAGGAATTGGTGTCGCTATATGGGTTGTCGATACCCAGTAACGCAAGCGCCTTAACTTCCAGCGCCTCCATTTTATCGGCATCCTCGTCGGAAACTTCATGGTCGTGGCCGGCAAGGTGCAGGAATCCGTGCAGAATCAGATGCGCCGCATGGTCTTGCAACGTGACCGCTTTCTCTTCCGCCTCGCGTGCGCAAGTTTCGTAAGCGAGCGCAATGTCGCCCAACATTTCGGGCGGGCCATCGTCCGGGTCAAGATGCACCAGATCGCTGCGCTCCAGCATCGGGAAGCTCAGGACATTGGTCGGCCTGTCGCGCTGGCGCCACTCGCGATTGAGTTCGTGGATGCGGGCATCGCTGGTGAACAGCAGGCTGGTAACGAGGCGCGCGTTGGCCAGTTCTGGCGCGACATGGCCTGCGGCATCGGCAACCCGTTCGGCCAGGGTCTCCCACTCGCCTTCGGGCCAGCCCTCGCTATCGATTTCGAGGTTCATTAGATCTCGCCCGGCACGATCAGATCGCGTTTTCGCCCTCATAGGCTTCCACGATGCGTCCCACGATGGGGTGGCGCACCACGTCCGCGGTCGTGAAGCGGGTAACGCCGATACCTTCCAGCCCTTCGACGCGCCGCACCGCATCGGCAAGGCCGCTCATCTTGTCGCCGCCGGGGATATCCACCTGCTTGGGATCGCCGCAGACGACCATCCGGCTGTTCTGGCCAAAGCGGGTGAGGAACATCTTCATCTGCTCCTTCGTGGTGTTCTGCGCTTCGTCCAGGATAACGAAGGCATCGGCCAGCGTGCGTCCGCGCATGAAGGCGATGGGGGCAATCTCGATCTCTCCGCTGGCCAGGCGGCGGTCCACCTGTTCCGGCGGCATGCAATCGTACAGCGCATCATACAGCGGGCGGAGGTAGGGATCGACCTTCTCCTTCATGTCGCCGGGCAGGAAACCAAGCCGCTCGCCAGCCTCGACAGCGGGGCGCGAAAGGATCAGGCGCTGCACGCTGCCGGTGATGAGCTGGCTGACGGCCTGCGCGACCGCCAGATAGGTCTTGCCCGTACCCGCCGGACCCAGCGCGAAGATCAGCTCGCGGCTGGCCAGCTGGCGCATATATTCGCCTTGTGTCACGCTGCGGGGGCTGATCGTCTTCTTGCGGGTGCGGATCATGATCGGCGGCACCTTGGCATCGCCGGTTATGATCCCTTCCAGCGTCGGCTCGTCAGACATGGAGATCAACGCGTCGATAGCGCCGGCATCCATTTCTTCCCCGGTCAGCAGCTTTTCGTGCAGCTTCACCAGGACATCGCGCGCCCGGGCCACCTGATCTTCCGCACCCTCGATCGAAATCGTGTCGCCGCGCGCCGCGATAAAGACGCCGAGACGGTTCTCTATCTGCACGAGATTGGCATCGAATTCGCCGAACAGCGCGCCAAGCACGGCCTGGTCGTCGAAGGAAACCTCTACCCGGGCGCGCCTTGAGGCATCGCGTCGCTCTTCCGGGTGGGCGATCGTGGCGGCATGGTTGCCGCCATCACGGTGTGGTTTGCGAGCCATGTGTGTTCTGGCGATTCCTTTCGCGCTAGGCTGCCAGATGTAAGCCGCCTTGCCTCATAGGCAAGCGCAACAAGGTCATAACACGGTGGATAGTCACCAAAATGCAATGAACTGATTGCGCTGATATCAGGCGCTTGTCAGGCAGGTACGTCTTCCAGCAGCCGCCCGGCAAGCGAGCTTGGCCCGGCCTGAACCAGCTCGGCGCGAACCATGTCGCCGATCTGCATTTCGGAATCGAAAAACACCGATTGCAGCCACGGAGACTTGCCCAGCCATTGGCCGGGTTTGCGGCCCTTGCGCTCTATCAGGACGTCACAGGCCTTGCCCGACGCTCTTCTGGTTGAAGGCGTATTGATCGCGGCCCAGATGCGCCTGGAGGCGTTGGAGGCGCTCGTCCATCACTTCGGGCGCAACCTGCCCGTCCATCGCCGCAGCAGGCGTGCCGGGGCGGGGCGAATATTTGAAGCTGAAGGCAGAGGCGTAACCCACCGCGTCGACCAGTTGCAGCGTTTCTTCGAACTCGGCATCGGTTTCACCGGGGAAGCCGACGATGAAATCGCCGCTCAGCGCGATATCGGGCCGGACTTCGCGAAACCGGTCGAGCAGCTTGAGATAGCTTTCGGCGGTGTGCGAGCGGTTCATCGCTTTCAGCACCCGGTCCGATCCGCTTTGCACCGGCAGGTGCAGGTAAGGCATCAGCTTTTCCACCTCGCCATGCGCGGCGATCAGGCCGTCGGTCATGTCGTTGGGATGGCTGGTGGTATAGCGGATGCGCTGCAAGTCGGGCAGTTCTGCCAGCGCGCGGATCAGGCCTTCAAGGCCTACGGCGTGGCCCTTGGTATCCTCGCCGCCCCATGCGTTGACATTCTGCCCCAGCAACGTGATTTCGCGGGCACCTGCATCAACCAGTCTGGCCGCTTCGTCCACCAGATCATTGAACGGACGCGATATTTCCGCGCCGCGGGTGTAGGGCACCACGCAATAGGTGCAGAATTTGTCGCAGCCTTCCTGCACCGTCAGGAATGCGCTGGGCGCGACCTTGCGACGTTTCGGCAGCGCGGCAAACTTGGCGTCTTCGGGCATATCCGTGTCGGTAGAGCGTTCGCCTTTCACGGCGCGGTCCAGCATGTCGCCCAGCCGGTGATAGGCCTGCGGGCCGACAACCATGCCAACCGCTGGCGCGCGCTTCATGATTTCCTCACCCTCCGCCTGCGCCACGCAGCCGGCAATTGCGATGATCGGATCCTTGCCCGCCTTGCGCCCGGCCTTCTGCAGGCGTCCGATATCGGAATAGACCTTCTCGGTCGCCTTTTCGCGGATATGGCAGGTGTTCAGCACCACAAGGTCAGCCGCCTCGCCCTCGGGCGCGGGGGTGATGCCCTTGGCTTCCAGCAATTCGGCCATCCGTTCGCCATCATAGACGTTCATCTGGCAGCCGAAGCTCTTGACCCTGTAGGTCCGGGGATTGTCAGTCGGTTTCATGAGGCTGCCGCCTTTAGTCGAAACGCGGCGATGGTTCAATTGCTGGCGGAGCGTGCCCCTTCAGCGCCCGCGCAACCGCGTCGTGCGCCGCTGCCGTGATCATCTTGCGATTGGCAAGGTCGTCTCCCGCAACAGGCGGCAGGAAGTGCACATCCACGCGAACGGGACGCAGGCGGGCGAGGATGCGTTTGAAATTGTCCATTCCCGGCTCATCACCCACCCAACTCACTTCGGGCACATCGCCATAGACCAGCGCCACCGGCTGGACGACGGCGCCTTCCGGCAGCGGCTCCAGCGCACCCAGCAGGCTGGACTTGAACGGGAGTGATGCCCGTCCCGTCGCTGGTCGTGCCTTCGGGGAAAAGGGTCAGCGTGCCGCCATGATCCATCGCGGCCTTGATGGCCTGCGCCTGGTTGGAAACATCTGCGCGGCGGTGGCGGGCGATGAACACCGTCTCGTTCATGTCGCACAGCCATTTCAGCAGGCCGAACCGGGTCAGCCCATCATGCGCGATGAAAGCCGAGTTCGCGGCATGCGACAGCGCCGGAATATCCAGCCAGCTTACGTGATTGGACAACAGCAGCGCGCCCGGCACTCTCTTGCCGTGGCGGCGCAGATGCAGCCCCGCGATCATGCCGATGCCGGATAGAAAGATGCGCGGCCACATCCTGTCCAGCCCCAGCAGCCGCCACAGGTAATGCAGCGGCACGCACACCACCACCAGCAGGAGCATAAGCACTACCCGAAAGGCGATCAGGACATAGGCAGCTGGGGTGATGCGCCGATTTCCGGTGGCCATCGCCTGCATCACAGGTGCCTAGCCTTTCTCTTCGCGATCGATGCGCACGGCGTAAAGTTCCATGCGATGATCCACCAGGCGATAGCCCAGCTTTTCGGCAATCTGCTTTTGCAGCGCTTCCAGTTCGGGGTCGACGAATTCCACGACCTTGCCTGTCTCGACATCGATCAGGTGGTCGTGATGCGCCTCGGGCGCGGCCTCGTAACGGGCGCGGCCGTCGCCGAAATCATGGCGATCGAGGATGCCCGCCTCCTCGAACAGGCGCACGGTGCGATAGACGGTGGCGATGGAAATCTTCGGATCGACCGCACTCGCGCGCTCATGCACCTTTTCCACATCGGGATGGTCGGTGCTTTCCGACAACACCTTGGCGATGACGCGGCGCTGGTCCGTTATGCGCAGGCCGCGCTCGGCACAAAGGGCTTCAAGGTCGATCTGCTGCTGCAAGGCTTTTCCCGCCAATAAAAATGAAAACGCCCCGTAGCCTTAATGGCCCGGGGCGCTTCACTCAAGCACGGTAAAAAAGCCGTCTACAGCCTGTCAGCTGGCTTTCTTGCGACCGCGCTTCTGGCCGGGCTTGCGGCCAAGGCCGATCTTCTTGGCCAGTTCGCGCCGCTTCTCGGCGTAATCGGGGGCGACCATCGGGTAATCGGCGCCCAGATTCCAGCGCTCGCGATATTCGTCGGGGGTCATGCCATGGTCGGTCATCAGGTGCCGCTTGAGCATCTTCATCTTCTTGCCGTCTTCCAGGCAGACGAGATGATCATTCTTCACCGACGCGCGAACGGAAACGGCGGGCTCGGGCCGGTCTTCCACGGCCTCTTCAACGCCAAGGCCTGCGAGCGCGCCATAAACATTCTGGATCAGCGAAGGAAGTGTCTCGCCATCCACATTGCCGTTGGCGACATGGGCGGTCACGATGTCTGCTGTAAGGGTAATCAGCATCTCGTTAGCGCCGTTTTCAGTATTATCCATTTGTACCTCTGTATTGAAAGACCCGTTATAAACCGCCCTCCTTACTGGAGCGGACCAGCGGCATTTACGCGATCAATGGCTATTCACAAGGGTTTAGGCAACGGTTCATCGAAAAATTGTGCGACGAATAGTTAAGAGTATTAAGGTTGCGCGGAAGTTGCGCATATCATCAAATATCTTTCGCAAAAGTAATCGCGTCCAGCGGACCGCCAACAGCGCCGCGATAATAGCCTTTTCGATGCCCGATTTTCTCAAAACCGAATCGCCGGTAGAGGTGTTCTGCCGGGTTGCCGTCGCGCATTTCCAGGAAGATACGTGACACCGACCTGGCGCGGGCCCGATCCATGACCTCGGTCAACAACTGTTTGCCGACACCGGTGCCGCGCACCGCTGGAAGTACGGCAATAAGCAGGATTTCTTCTTCGTCGAGTGCTTGCCGGGTCAGCGCAAAACCGGTGACGTCTTCGGGGCTCACGTCATCGGCACCATCGGGGCCGATCAGCGTGAAGTAGACATTTCGCAAGGTGAGCGAATCCGCCACCTGCCGCCGCGTCCACGCCTCGCCGAAACGGGAGTCGAACGACTGTTTCATCACCGCCATGATGGCATCAAGCGCATCGGTCATTTGCGCGGCTCCCGTGGCTGGGGAATTTTCGCGTCGGGCCCGCGCCCGTAGATCGGCGTGAGATCGCGCGTAAGCCGCGTTTCGTGCAAGAGACTGGCGTAATTGGCATCGGGCAACAGATCCAGCGCCAGCTTGCCTTCTCCCAGCAGCGCGACCAATTCCTGCGCCTTGTTGCCGGCGATAACGTCGTGCCGGGCCGCCCTGGCCGCCTCCGCCGGGGGCAGGGAGCGCACCGCATCTTGCGCGCCGCCGTCAGCAGCGAAGTTTTGTACGAAATATTCGCCATGCCCGCCGTTCATGCATACGGTCACAGCGTCCGGGCGGGCTTGCCAGCTGCGTGCGCGCACCAGTTCCAGCGTGGGATAACCGAGCACCTGAGCACCCCAGGCAAGGCCCAGCGCGCGGGCGGCGGCAAGTCCGATGCGTACGCCGGTGAAGCTGCCGGGGCCAAGCGACACGAGGATGCGATCCGCGCGCCCCTTGTCCGGCAGCTCGGCGATCATCGGCACGAGGCGTTCGGCATGGCCGCGCCCGATTATCTCGCAGCGGCCATCCAGCAGCTTCGCGCCGTCGAACAGCGCTGCCGAGCAAACCTCGGTCGCACAATCTATCGCCAATAGCCTCACGGCTTTTCGCCTAGTGGGCTTGGTGCGTCAGATCAATCGGGCCTGTCAAAACAAGTCGCGTCAGATCAGTTCGTTGAAACGGTCGAAATCGGGGCGAGGGCTGCGATCGAATATCGTGGTGCGGTCGCCATAGCCGACAGCGCAGAGCCAGTCGGCGCGGTAGCGCGGCTGGTCGGCGAAAAATTCCTTGGTCGCGGCATCCTGGTCGAAGCCCGACATGGGTCCGCAATCCAGGCCCAGCGATCGTGCGGCTATCATGAGGTAGGCACCCTGCAACACGGAGTTGCGGAATGCGCTTTCCTTGCGGCCTTCTTCATTACCTTCGAACCAGCTCTTGGCGTCGGTATGCGGGAACAGCCAGGGCAGTTGCTCGTGGAAATCGAGATCGTATCCGATGATGACGCAGACAGGCGCGGTCAGGATCTTTTCCTGGTTGCCCTCGCTGGCGCACCTGGCAAGCCGCTCTTTCGCCTCTTTCGATTTGCACCAGACGAAACGACCGGGCTGCTGGTTGGCCGAGGTCGGCCCCATCTTCAGCAGCTCGTAGATGGCGTGAATCTGGTCGTCGGAGATTTCCCTGTCGTGCCAGCCGTTGAAGCTGCGGGCATCGCGAAAGATCAGGTCAAGGTCAGCGTCGGATAGCGTGTCGGTCATGGAAGGATTGTTCTCCGAAAGATGGGTTGCGACCTGCCAACGCGGCAGGCGGTCAATCGTTCACAAGAGAGCTATCAGGCGGCGCGCACTTCCTGCACTTCGGGCACGTAGTGTTTCAGCAAACCTTCGATACCGTGTTTCAGCGTGGCGGTGGAGCTGGGGCAGCCGGAACAGGCACCCTGCATCTGCAGGTAGACAACGCCGGAACGGAAACCGCGATAACGGATATCGCCGCCATCATTGGCCACAGCGGGACGCACGCGGGTTTCGATCAGTTCCTTGATCTGCTCCACGATGTCCTCCGTGCCTTCATCATCGCCCAGATCGGCCTCGTCATCTTCGGCAGGGACGGAGAAACCGCTGGCATCGCCGCCCGTGAACAGCGGTGCCTCGGACACGAAATGATCGAGCAATACGGCCACCACCTGCGGCTTCAGGTCGGGCCAGGCGACGCCGGGTGCGGCGGTAACCGAGACAAAATTGCTGCCGAAGAAAACGCCGGTTACCTCGCCGGTGTCGAACAGCGCCTGCGCCAGCGGGCTGGCCTCCGCCTCTTCAGGAGAAGCAAAGTCGCGCGTGCCGGACGGCATTACCTGCTTTCCGGGCAGGAATTTCAGCGTGGCGGGATTGGGCGTGGTTTCGGTTTCAATAAACATAATCCGAATGTAGGCGCACCGGACCCCTGCGGCAAGGTGGCGAAACTGCGGTTGGCGCAAGCCTTTCTTCGCGCCTATTCACGCTTGCTTCATCGCTTGCTGGCCTAAGGGGCACCATGACAATTTTTTCGCGCGCCGCTCGCGCCACTCTCGCTTTCGTACCGTTCCTCCTCCTCGCACCGGTCCCTGCCCTGGCGCAGTCGCCGCTTGCCTGCACCATCGCTGCTACCGCCGAGGATTCGCCGCAATACGCGCAGCCCGACGATCCGTGGATCTATCGCGGCACCGACATTCCCGTTGATACGCAGTGGCTCTTTGGCGAATTGCCCAACGGCGTGAAATACGCGGTGCGACAGAACGGCGTACCGCCCTGCCAGATGAGCCTGCGCGTCGCCATCGATGCAGGTTCCATCTACGAGGGCGACGAAGAACGCGGCTTTGCCCACTTGCTGGAGCACATGGTGTTTCGCGAGTCGGTGTATTTCGGCCCCGGTGAGGCGATCCCGCATTTCCAGCGCCAGGGGGCGGCCCTGGGGTATGACACCAATGCCAGCACCAGCCCGACGCAGACGGTCTACAAGCTGGACCTGCCCAACGCGAACCGCACCAGCATCAACGAAAGCGTTCGCCTGTTCACCGGCATGGTGACGCAGCCTGTCCTCTCGGAAGAAAACGTGGCGACGGACGTGCCCATCGTGCTGTCCGAACGGCGCGAGCAGGCCGGCCCGGCCCGCCGCGTGCAGGAGGCGACAACGCAGACCTTCTTCGCCGGGCAGCGCCTCGCCAACCGCAGCCCCATCGGCACCGTGGCGACGCTGGAAGGCGCCACGGCAGAGGCGGTGCAGGCGTTTCATGAACGCTGGTATCGACCCGAGAACGCCACCGTGGTGCTGGTCGGAGATGCCGATGTGCGTGTGCTGGCCGATATCGTGGAAACCCATTTCGCCGATTGGGAAGGCGAGGGGCCGGTAGCGCCTGCGCCCGATTTCGGCGATCCCGTTGCTCCTGCTGGAGCCGATGCGGCGAATCCGGTCGGCGATGTAAACGTCATTGTCGAACCCGGCCAGACCCGTGCCCTGACCTTCGCGATCATGCGCCCTTGGGTGCAGGTGGTCGACAACCTTGAATACAACCGCCGCAACTTGCTGGTGCAGGTCGCTGGCGCCATCGTGAACCGCCGACTGGAAAATGCCGCGCGTGCCGGGGGCAGCTTCCTGTCCGCCAATGTCGGCAGGCAGAAGATCAGCCGCACCGTGGATGGCACATTCGTTTCCATCACGCCCATCGGCGAGAACTGGGAAGCCGCCCTTGGCGATGCGCGCGGCGTGATTGCCGATGCGCTGGCCCATCCGCCAAGCCAGGCCGAGATCGACCAGGCGGTGTCGCTGTTTGACGTCGCCTTCGTCGACTCGGTTGAGCAATCGCGCATCCAGGCCGGATCGCAGCTGGCCGACCAGATCGTGCAGGCGGTGGACATTCGCGAAGCCGTCGCCAGCCCGGAAACCTTTCTCCAGGTATTCCGCTCGATCAGCGAACGCTTCACGCCGGAGCAGGTGCTGGAAGCAACGCAGGAAATGTTCACAGGCGACGTGGTCCGCGCGATCATGCTCACACCTGATCCCCTGGGCGGTGAGACGGCACAACTGCGTGCCGCGCTTGAAAGGCCCGCCGTCGCCAGCGCCGATGCGCGCCTCGATGCCGAAGCGATCGATTTTGCCGACCTCCCCCCTGTGGGAGAGCCGACCCTGCCAAGCCTGCGCGAACCGCTGGGCATACTGGACGTAGAGCGCCTTGAGTTCGACAATGGCGTGCGCGCCCTGCTGTACAGCGGCGATAACGAGCCGGGCCGGGTTACGGTGCGGGTCCGCTTTGGCGCGGGCTGGCGCGGTTTCGAGGATGACGAGGCGGCCTATGCCCATCTTGCCCCGATGGCACTGATCAATTCCGGTGTCGGCCCGCTCGACCAGAACGACCTCGATCGCGCCGCCGCAGGCAGCAAGCTGGGCTTCGACTTCGAGATCGAGGACGGGGCCTTCGTGTTCGAAGGTCGAACGAGGCAGGAAGATCTTGCCGCGCAACTGTATCTTTTCGCCGCCAAGTTGCAGAATCCCGGCTGGGATCCGGCACCCTTCGAAAGAGCCAAGGCCAGCGTGCTGCTGGGCTACGATGCCTACAGCCGCGATCCCAATGGCGTGCTGAACCGTGATCTCGACTGGCTGCTGCGCGACCGTGATCCGCGTTTTGTAACGCCGGCACCCGAACAGATCGAGGCTGCGACTGCTGAAGGCTTCCGCCGCACCTGGTCGCGGCTGCTGTCGCAGGGCCCGGTGGAAGTGTCCGTCTTTGGCGATATTGATCGAGAAGCGACGGTAGAAGCGCTGGCGCGCACGTTCGGCGCAATCGATCCGCGCATGCCACTGACGCCCGAAGTGGCCAATCGCCCGCTGACATTTCCCGAAATCGGCAGTGGCCCTGTGCGCCTGACGCACGAAGGCGATGCCGATCAGTCCGCCGCCGTCATCGCCTGGCCCACCGCGGGCGGGTCTGACGGATTGGTGCAGAGCCGCAAGCTGGACCTGCTGGCGCAGATCTTCTCGATCCGCCTGATGGACGGATTGCGGGAGCGGGCCGGTGCGGCCTATTCGCCCTTCGTCACCTCCAGCTGGCCGCTGGATGTCGAAACCGGCGGTCTGATATTTGCGCTGGTGCAGCTTGACCCGTCACTGGTGCCAGCCTTTTACGACGAGGCGGAAGCCATCGCCGCCGATCTGGCCGAGAACGGGCCAACGGCTGACGAACTGGCGCGCGTGGTGGAGCCTGTTCGCCTGCGTATCGAACGCGCATCCACCGGCCACACATTCTGGCTCAACCAGTTGGAGGGCGCCGCGCTGGATCGCAATCGGGCCATTTATTTGCAGTCGCTCTACAGCGATTACGCCAACGCCACGCCCGAAGAGGTGCAGGCGCTGGCGCAGCGATACCTCGCCTCGCGTCCGGGCTTGCGAATTTCTGTCTTGCCGGAGGACACCGCACCGTCATCAGCGACCCGATAGCGCGCGCACGGACCTGTTTCTCAAGTAACCTTTGCGCGCCTTCGGGTGCCTCTGTATGGAGCGGGCTTCCCCGACATTATCAAATGTATGGCCCACAGGGGAACGGGCGCGCTTGAATGAGATACGACGTGGCACACAACTGGACACCCGAGAGCTGGAAGCAGGACCGTTTCACCGCGAAGCACCTGCCCAGGTATGAAGACGCTGCGGCCCTGGCCGAGGCTGAAAAATCGCTGGCCGGATTTCCGCCGCTGGTGTTTGCCGGTGAAGCGCGCAGGCTGAAAGCGGACCTGGCGCAGGTCGCCGCGGGCGAGGCATTCCTGCTGCAAGGCGGTGATTGTGCCGAGAGCTTTGCCGAATTCCACGCCAACAACATCCGCGACACCTTCCGCGTGATCCTGCAGATGGCAGCGGTGCTGACCTTCGCCAGCAAGATGCCGGTGGTCAAGGTTGGTCGCATGGCCGGACAGTTCGCCAAGCCGCGCAGTTCGGACACGGAAACCAAGGGTGACGTGACGCTGCCGAGCTATTTCGGTGACAATGTGAACGGCATCGAATTCTCTCCCGAATCGCGCGTCAACGATCCGCAGCGCATGCTGCGCGCCTATTCGCAGGCGGCGGCCACGCTGAACCTGCTGCGCGCCTTTGCCGGCGGTGGCTATGCCAATCTGCGGCAGGTGCACCAGTGGACGCTGGAGTTCATGGGCCGCAGCGCCTGGGCCAGCGAGTTCAAGCAGATTGCCGACCGGATCGGCGAGGCGCTCGATTTCATCGAGGCCTGCGGCGTCGATATCGAGGATCAGCAACAGCTGAAATCCGCCAATTTCTACACCAGCCACGAAGCCCTGCTGCTGCCCTACGAGCAGGCCATGACGCGGCAGGATTCGCTCACCGGCGACTGGTACGATACCTCCGCCCACATGCTGTGGATTGGCGATCGCACCCGCTTCATCGACAGTGCACACGTGGAATTCCTGCGCGGGGTCAACAATCCCATCGGCGTGAAATGCGGCCCCTCGCTGGAGCCCGATGCCCTGATCGAGATGCTCGACGTGCTCAACCCGGCTCGCGAGGCGGGTCGCATCACGCTGATCAGCCGGTTCGGCGCGGGCAAGGTGGAAGACGGCCTGCCGCCGCTGGTGCGCGCGATCCAGCGCGAAGGCCACCCGGTGGTGTGGAGCTGCGATCCGATGCACGGCAACGTCATCAAGGCCGACAGCGGTTACAAGACGCGTCCGTTCGACCGTATCCTTTCGGAAGTTCGCGGCTTCTTCGCCGTGCACCGCGCCGAAGGCACGCATGCAGGCGGCATCCACGTGGAGATGACGGGGCAGGACGTGACCGAATGCACCGGCGGCTCGGTCGCCATCACCGATGCTGGCCTGGCCGATCGCTACCACACCCATTGCGATCCGCGTTTGAATGCCGCGCAATCGCTGGAGCTATCGTTCCTGCTGGCCGAGATGATCAATCTCGAACTGGGCGAGGCGCGGCAGGACGCGGCTTAATATAGTTCGGATTCAACACGATCGGGCTAGGGTTTAACGCCTAGCCCCGCTCGTGCAGACGTCTAATCAATCCCGGCTACTTCTCCTTTTTTGTGAACAGGGGAAGTCAAACGTGCGCGTCTGGCGTCACCTTCGTGAGCCGCTGCTGGCCATGCTGGCCATAGTGCTGCCCATCGCCGCCATGCTGTTGAAACGCCGGGAGTTGCAGCGCGAACTCGTCAAGCGCAATGCACAGATGCACAGCAGCCGGCGCTGTTCGAACTGGCCGAGGGCACCGCCAGCATGGGGCGATGTTGGCTCAATTTGCAGACCGGAGAGCAGGACTGGTCGCCCCAGATGCTGGAAATGCACGGCCTGTCGCGCGCGCTTGCTCCGGATCCGGGCAACGTCCGAGGCCGGTTGCCCGATGGCGGAGAAGAACTGTTCAGGCAGATTGCCTGCAACCCCACCACATCCGATACCTACAGTTTCACCTACCGGATCAGGCCCCCGGACCAGCTGGAACGTATCTTGCGCATGGCGATGCGCAACGACTTCGATGACGAAGGAAGACGCTTCGCCGTGTTCGGCGTTGCGCTGGACGTTACGGAACAGGTCCGCCGCGAGGAAGAGTTGGAATTGGCGCGCAAACGCGTCGTGCTGCTGGCAGCAGACGCGCAGAAACTGGCCAACACCGATCCCCTGACGCAACTGCCCAATCGCCGCTGCACCTTCGACCGGCTGGAATCGATGACCGTGGTGGCAGAGGACTGCGGCAGCCCGCTCAGCGTCGTCCTGATCGACATCGATCAACTCAAAGCGGTCAACGACGGATATGGCCACCAGGTGGGGGATGCAGTGTTGCAGACTGTGGCGGAGTTGTCGCGCAGGCAGGCACGCCTGGGTGATGTTGTCGGCAGGATCGGTGGCGACCAGTTCGTCTGGCTGGTGGCGGGCACGCCCGGGAATGCCGTTCGCCAGTTGGCGGACCGCCTGCGAACATGTGTGGAGGAGGGGACGCCAGGTTCGTTGCTGCCCAGGGTCACGATCAGCGTCGGTATCGCCCATTTCCGGATGGGCGACACGGGCCAAAGCCTACTTGCCCGCGCCGATACGGCGCTTTATTCGGCGAAAGACAATGGCCGTAACCGGGTAAAACACGCCGCCTGACCGCGGTATCTTGGTATTGGCGGCGTGTTTCGGGCTTTCGATCGGAAACCCTTTCGGCCATTCGTGCGTAAGATGCAGGACAACCGACGACGGGAGAGGGCCTTGCCCCATGCCAGTACCCGCCCAGAAGATGCGCAATCCACGCCATCTCTAGCACAGCGTTTCACGGCCACGCGCCAGCTGACAGAGGCCTTGCTGAAGCCATTGAGCGAGGCCGATGCCACGATCCAGTCGATGGACGATGCCTCGCCCGCCAAGTGGCACGCGGCGCACACGACGTGGTTCTGGGAAACCTTCCTGCTGCGCGATTTTCTGCCCGACTATCGCCTGCATGACGAGCAATTCCCGTTCCTGTTCAATTCCTATTACGAGGCCGAGGGTGATCGCCTGCTGCGCCGCCAGCGCGGCCTGATCACGCGGCCTACGCTGGCAGAGGTGCTGGATTGGCGCGCGCATGTGAACGAAGCGATGCAACCGCTGCTGGAAGACGATTCCCATGCCGAGCTGATCGCACTTGGCATCGCCCACGAACAGCAGCACATCGAACTGCTGCTGACCGATATCAAGCACGCCCTGTCGAAGAATCCGCTGGGCCCCGCCATGTGGGATGCCGCCACGCCCGCTGCGCCGACGTCGCAGGAGGGGTGGATAGAGCATCCCGGCGGTATCGCCCGCGTGGGCCATCAGTCGCCAGGTTTCTCTTTTGACAACGAAGGACCGGTGCACCGCGTGCTGCTGGAACCCTTCGCGCTTTCGCGGCGGCTGGTGACGAATGGAGAGTGGGCGCAGTTCATCGCCGATGGTGGCTACAAGGATCACCGCCTGTGGCTGTCCGATGCCTGGGCCTGGCTGGATCGCTGCAACATTTCAGCGCCGCTGTACTGGCGCGAAAACCAGCACTTCACCCACTGCGGCTGGCAGGAACGCGATCCCGCTGCGCCGGTCGCGCATATCTCCTATTACGAGGCCGATGCTTTCGCCAGCTGGGCGGGCTGCCGCCTGCCGACCGAGTTCGAGTGGGAAGCAGTCGCGCGCGGCCAGGACAAGGAGGATAGCGAGCAGCGGTTCGACGCTGGCGCGGGCAACCAGCTCGACAGGGCCGCGCCCCCGGCACCGACAGGCACGAACGAGCTGTTCGGCGACGTCTGGCAATTCACCCGCTCTGCCTATCTGCCCTATCCGCGCTTCCAGCCTGCCGAAGGCGCGGTGGGCGAATACAATGGCAAGTTCATGGCCGGGCAATGGGTTCTGAAAGGCGCAAGCTGCGCCACCGTGCGCGGCCATTCGCGGGCAAGCTATCGCAACTTTTTCTACCCGCAGCAGCGCTGGCAATTCACCGGCTTGAGGCTGGCAAAGGACGTTTGATGTCGCATAACGAAGGAATACAGCTCGTCGACCTCGACGAGAGCGGCGTGGATATCGCCTTTCGCAAGGATGTGCTGGCAGGCCTCTCGCAGACGCAGAAAGCCCTCCCGGCGCGCTGGCTGTACGACGATGTCGGATCGCAATTGTTCGAGGATATCACGCAGGTTCCCGAATATTATCCGACCCGCTGTGAAACCGAGATCCTGGAAAACCGCGGCGCGGAATTTGCCGAAAGCATCGGACCGGGCCGTGCCGTCGTGGAATTCGGCTCCGGCTCTTCGGTCAAGACGCCCCTGTTGCTCAAGGCGATCAATCCCGGCGCCTATGTGCCGCTGGATATTGCGGGCGATTTCCTGCGCGCTGCCGCTGCCGAGCTTTCCGCCAAGTTTCCCGGCCTGCCGGTTTTCCCGGTGGAGGCGGATTTCATGAAGCGCGTGGAATTGCCGGGCGCCGTCAAGACGATGCCCAAGCTCGGCTTCTTTCCTGGCTCCACCATCGGCAACATGGTGCCGCGCACATCGGTGGATTTGCTGCGCTCCATGCGAGAGACGCTGGGCGACAACGCCAAGCTGCTGATCGGAATGGACCTGATCAAGGATACCGAAGTGCTGGAGGCCGCCTATGACGATGAAGGCGGCGTGACGGCGGAATTCAACCTGAACCTGCTGCGCCGCATAAATCGCGAGTTGGACGGCACCATCCCGGTCGAGAAATTCCATCATGAGGCGCGCTGGAACGATACTTTCGCGCGCATCGAAATGCACGCCGTGGCGGATGCCGATGTCGAATTCAGCGTGGCCGGCAAGGCGTTTGCCATGCAGGCGGGCGAGACGATCCACACGGAAAACAGCCACAAGTTCGACGCGCGCAGTTCCAACACCTTGCTGCTGGCCGGACACTGGACGCCGGTCGCGCGCTGGACCGATGCGAAAGGCCGTTTCTCGGTAATTCTGGCAGAGGCAACGATCCCGCGGACTGCGCCCTAAGTCCTCCTTCGCAAATCCCGACAAGATCGCCTATATAGCGAATATGGATTTCGCGGCCATCTTCGACCAGCTCGCCCTTACCATACGCGAGATCCCGCAGTCGGGCCTGTTGATGGCGGCAATCGGGGCGATGGCGGCGGGTGTGATCGGCTCTGTCTTGCTGAAGTATTTTCCGGCTGTCGGCAAACTTTTGCGCTATTCCAGTACTTTCGTCCTGATGGGCGTGCTGCTGCTGGTGGTGCTGCAACTCTCCCGCCTCGATCCGCGCTTTTCCATGGCGGTGCCCGAAATCGGCCTGCCGGAACAGGTGGTGCAGGGTGGAGAGACCCGGATACCCATGTCGCGCGATGGCCACTACTGGCTGGAGGCAGAGGTGAACGGAGTGCGCTTTCCCTTCCTCGTCGATACCGGCGCCACGCTGACCGCCGTCTCTCAGGAAACGGCGGACGCCGCGGGGCTGGAGGCGCGCGATGGCGGGCTGCCGATCCGGCTGCAAACTGCCAACGGCGCCGTCGCCGCCTATATGACCAACATCGACAGCATGCGCTTCGGCAATGTCGCTGCCAGCGGGCTGGATGCGATCATCGCGCCGGGGCTGGGGGAGACCAATGTGATCGGCATGAACCTGCTGTCCCGCCTTGCCAGCGTGCGCATAGAGCGGGGCGAACTGATCCTTGTGCCCAACCACCCGCAAGCGCCGCTGGCGCCTGCGAACGATCGGGCCAATTGACGAGGGCGCAGGCTTAGGTCAGTCTTTTCCTCGAGGGAGAGATCATGGCCGAACCGAGCCAGCCGTCACGCTTCGATGTCGCTGAATTCATCGACGAGCGTTCTATCGGGCGGCGCGAAATCCTGCTGCTCCTGGTGTGCGCATCGGTGTTGTTCATCGATGGCTTCGACATGTATTTCTTCGGCAAGATCCTGCCCGCCATCGCCGAAGGGCTGAACGTCGCCCCAGCCGAAATGCGCGATGTCATTTTCTGGACCTATGTCGGCATGGCAGTGGGCGCTTTTGCCATGCCGCCACTGGCCGATCGCATAGGAAGGCGTCCGGTGCTTGCCCTGTGCGCCTTTGGCTTCGGGGTGCTCTCCATCGCCGCAGTCTGGGCGCAGACCGTCACCCAGATGGCGGTGTTGCGCGGCGTTTCAGGCATCTTTTTCTCGGCCATGTTGCCCATCGGCCTTTCGCTGCTTTCTGAAATGACGCCCAGGCGAAAACGGGCGTTCTTCATGGCGCTGGCGCTGATCTTCTTTTCCACTGGCTCTGCCGCCAGCGGCGTCGTGGCGGCGTGGCTGCTGGACCTTTACGGCTGGCAGATCGGCTTCTGGGTAGGCGGCATCCTGGGCTTCATCGCCGTGCCCCTGCTGTGGCTGGTGCCGGAAAGCCTGGCGTTTCGCGTTTCGCGCAATCCCGATGATCCCAAGATCCCCGAAACCATCCGGAAGATGGACGCCAGCCAGCCGATCTACGGCGGAGAGGCCTTCTACCTGGGCGATATCAAGCCCAGACTGGCGGGCGAGGCGAAGGCCGGTCCGCTCACACTGCTGCGCGCGCCCTATTTGTTGCAGACGCTGATCCTGTGGTGTGCCTGCTTCCTTGCGCTGGGCAATATCGCCTTGCTGGCGAACTGGATGCCCACCTTTTTCCAGGAACTGGGCGGAATTCCCATCCAGGAATTTGCCATCCTGGCGATGATTTCATTCGCAGGCGGTGCGGCAGGTACGCTGACGATGGGTTTCCTGCTGGACCGGATCAACCCTTATTGGCTTATCGCGCTGTTTTTCCTGATCGATGCCGCTGCGCTTTATGCGATGGGGCAATTGCCGTTTGGTACAGGCGCTTTCCTGATCGCCATGATCGCGTGGCAATATACGCAGATCGGCGGCCAGACGGGGATCAACACGCTGGCGACACTGGGCTATCCGCCGGAAATCCGGTCTTCCGGGATTGGCTGGGCGGGGGGCTGGGGCCGCATTGCGGGCATCGTCATCCCGGCGTGGGCAGGCGCGATGGCGCTGGAGATGGCGCTGGGCCTCGATGTGGTCATGGGCCTGATCGCCTTGCCGGCGCTCGTCATCGCGGCGCTGGTATTCCTTCTGGGCGTGGTCAATGGCGGACAGATCGGCGCCCATTCGCGCGCGCCCGAGCCTGATCCAGCGCCAGATCCCGTGCCTGCCGAATAGGTTCAGCCCAGCGGCTGCACCAGTTCGATCTCGTGCCCCTGCGGCGCCTTCAGCATCGCCACCATCACCCCGCCGACATCTGTGGGCCGCATCAATGCCGTCGCGCCCGTGTCCAGCGCATGGGCAAAGCTTTCGGCAATATCGACACACACCAGCCCCACCGGGCCGTGCCCCGGCCCGACCGAAACATCGCGCGCCGGGCGGCTTTGCACCAGCATCAGGCTGGGGCCGGATTCGGCCTGGCCGGGCAGCGCCATGATATGTTCGACGAAGCTGTCCTCGTCATAGGTCGCGGTGACGGTGAAACCGAAGGCAGCCTCCCAAAAGGCGCGCGCTTCCTCGGCGTCGACGACGTTGAGCTTGAAGAAGGCGAGGCGCGCTGTGGGTATCGTCATGCTGGTTTCTCCCTTGGCGGGGAGTGTGGCGGGCCAAAGGTGTTTTTGCAATTGGCCCCACCTGTGGACAGGGCAAGCCAAATGCTCCGCCGCGCAATGCAGAACACGCGCAACGCGCGAGGAATCGGTAAAGGAGTGAGAAA